>NZ_CP100647.1:3501018-4889028 GCF_024266585.1 Xanthomonas sacchari | reverse complement strand
CGCGCTCGCGGCCGATCAGTTCGCAGATGTAGGTGTTGCTGATGGCGATGAAGTCGCTGCCCGGCGAGTAGAACGGGTCCAGGAACACCCCGGCCTCGCCGGTCAGCGCCCAGCGCTGCGCCGAGAACACCTGCTTGCAGCCGTAGGAGAAGTCGCGCAGGAACAGGAAGTCCTGCACCGTGTGCTCGCTGCGCTCCAGCGTGCTGGCCACCTGCGGCTGGTGCGTGCGCAGCCAGTCCATCGCCTTGGCGTGGGTGTTCATGGTCTCCAGCGGATGCAGGGCGGCATCGCAGACGATGCCCAGCGAATGCGCGCCGGAGGACAGCGGGATCAGCCAGAACCAGTAGCCGGGGCCGCACATGTGGTTGGTCGAGCGCCAGCGGTCCGGCGGCGTGCAGCGCTGCAGCCAGGCGCTGTCCTGCGACCAGCCGTTGGGATCGACCAGCCCGTCCACCCGCCACCACACCGCGTTGGCCTGGTGCGCGTTGTCCTGCGCCAGGCCGAGCTTGCGCTTGAGCAGGCCGGCGCGGCCGCTGGCGTCGATCACCCAGCGCGCCTGCAGGCGGGCGTCGGCGCCGTCGCGGCTGTAGCGCACGCAGTGGTCGCCGGCGTCCTCGGCCAGGTCGACGCCGCGCACCGTGCTGCCGTCGAGGAACTCCACGCCGAGGGCGCGCGCGCGTTCGCCGAGAAAGTTCTCGAAGCGGCCGCGGTCGATCTGCCACGACGGGGTGGGCAGCAACTGGCTCACCCCCAGCTCGGTGCACTGGTCGATGTCCGTGCGCCCGTCGGAGAAGAAGAAGCGGAAGCCGAACTTGCGGATCTGCTCGGCATCCAGGTGCTCGCGCAGGCCCAGCACCTCGGAAAAATAGTGCGCGCCGATCTCCACCGAGGATTCGCCGACCTTGAACGCGGCTTCGCGCACCGGGTGCGCGCGCCGTTCCAGCACGCGGATGCGCAGCTGCGGGTCGCGCTGGCGCAACTGCAGCGCCAGGGTCAGTCCGGCCAGTCCGCCGCCCAGAATCGCCACATCCGCCTGCGCTGCGTTCATGTCGTCTTTTCCTTGCCGACGGCCAGGGGCGCCGGGTCGAGGGTGCCGTCGGCGTCGTCGATCAGCACCGGGTTGGCGCGGGTGCGCCGGTACTCGCGCACCACGTGCCCGTAGGTCCACACCTGCACGATCACGTGCGAGGTGATCTTCCACAGATCGCGCACCAGGCGGAAGTGGCTCTTGCGGAAGCTACCGGGGGTCTGGTTGGCATAGCGGGTCTCGATCGGCACCGCCACCACCCGTGCGCCGGCCTGGCGCGCCGCCGAGATCAGCAGCTGCGCCTCGAACACGAAGCCTTCGCCGGGCACGTCGGGCAGGGTATAGACCGACTGCGGGTACAGGCGCTGGCCGCTCTGGCTGTCGACCAGGCGGAAGCCGCAGCCCCAGGCGATGCCCCAGTCGCCGAAATCGTTGCCGATGCGGCGGATCGGCGGCTGGCTGGCGCGCTTGCGCAGGCGCGCGCCGACGATCACGCAGCCGGGATGGCGGTTGGCCGCGGCCAGCAGCCGCGGGAAGTCGGCGGCGCTGTGCTGGCCGTCGCCGTCCATGGTCATCACCGCGCGCGCGCCCTGGCGCTGCGCCTCGGCGAAGCCGCTGCGCAGCGCGGCGCCCTTGCCGCGGCGCTGCGGGTGGCGCAGCACGGTCACCGGCAGGTCGGCGATGCAATCGCTGGTGCCGTCGTCGGAACCGTCGTCGACCACGATCACCCGCGGGCAGTGCGCCAGCGCGGCGCTGACCACCTCGCGGATGCGCAGCCGTTCGTTCAGGGCCGGAATCAGGATCGCGGCGTCGGCGGCGGTCAGCGGCGTGCGGCTCATGCGCGCAACTCCACTTGCAGGCAGCGGCCGCCGCCTGCGTCGAGCACGCAGCCGCCGCCCAGCGCCAGTGCGTCGAACAGCGGCAGCATCGGCGCCATCGCGTTGCCCGCGGCATGCTGCGCCAGCGCGCCATCGCCGACCGGCGCGTTGCCGTCGCGCAGTTGCACCTGGAGTTGCGGCTTGCCGTCGCGTGCGCCCGCGCTCAGCACCAGCGCACCGCCGAGCAGGCCTTCGCTGCGCGCGATGCGGCCCAGCGCGCCGACCGAGCGGCTGTCGTAGCCGACCAGCAGCACCGCGTCTTCGCCCGCGGCCAGTTGCGACAGCGCTTCCAGCAGGCCCTGCGCGAAGCTGCCGTGGTGCGCGCTGATCGCGGTCGCCGCGGCGGTGGCGCCGGCGCCGATGGTCCAGTAGCCGGCGGCGGCGTTGTGCACCGAGTTGTGGAACTTGGTCGGCGAGACCGACAGCGGTTCGCTGGCCAGGGTGGTGCACATGTAGTCGGTGATCGCCAGGTCGCCGTGGGTGGAGGTGAACACCGACGGCAGCGTGGCCGGGTCGCGGCCGGCGTCCTGGCAGGCGGCCAGCGCCGCGTCCAGCGACACCGCCACCGTGTCCGGCGCGCGGCGGCGTTCGTTCGGCGCCAGCAGTTGCGGCGAGGGCCGTGCCGGCGTCTCCAGCAGTGCGCTCTCGCCGCGGGCGAACGCCTGCGCCACGGTCCACGAGGGCAGCCCGGGCGCCCAGAAGCCGATGCCTTCGATCGTCGCGCGCAGCATGGGCGTGCTCATGCGCGGCCGAACAGCAGCGAGCAGTTGTTGCCGCCGAAGCCGAAGGAGTTGTTCATCGCGTAGCGGACCTGTGCATGGGCGGTGGCGAAACGGATCTGCGGGCCGCAGGCGGGATCGGGCAGTTCGCTGTTGAGGGTGCCGGGCAGCAGGCCGTCGCGCAGCGCCAGCAGCGCGAACACCGACTCGACGATGCCGGCGGCGCCGAGCGTGTGCCCGGTCCAGGCCTTGGTCGAACTGGCGTGCAGGGTGGGCGGGAACAACGCCGCCACCGCGGCGGCCTCGACGCTGTCGTTGGCCGGGGTCGCGGTGCCGTGCAGGTTCAGATAGCCGACCTCGGCCGGGTCGACGCCGGCGCGCTGCAGTGCGCCGCGCATCGCCAGGCCGGCGCCCAGGCCTTGCGGATGCGGCGCGGACATGTGGTGCGCATCGCTGGACTCGCCGTACCCGCACAGCAGCGCCTGCGCCGGCGGCGCATCGGCGGCATCGGCGCGTTCCAGCAGCGCGTAGCCGCCGGCCTCGCCCAGCGACAGCCCGACCCGGCGCGCGTCGAACGGCCGGCACGGTTCCGGCGACACCACCTGCAGCGAGTTGAAGCCGAACAGCACGCTGCCGCACAGCGTGTCCACGCCGCCGACCAGCGCCGCATCGACCACGCCGGCGGCGATCAGCCGCGCCGCCTGGGCGAACACCTTGGCGCTGGACGAGCAGGCGGTGGCGACGGTGATGCACGGGCCGCGCAGGCCGGTGGCCGCGCGCACGAAATCGCCCAGCGAATGCGGGGTGTGCACGATCGGGCGGTCCAGATCGGCGGGCAGGCGCGGGCCGTCCGCGTCATGATCGAGCCGGGTGTAGCCCTCCTCGCTGGCGCCGATGCTGGAGGTGGAGGTGCCCATCACCACCGCCACCCGGTCGGCGCCATGCCGTTGCGCCGCGGCGGCCACGGCGTCGGCCATGCCGTCCTGCTGCAGCGCCAGCCAGGCCAGGCGGTTGTTGCGGCATTCCCACGCGGCCAGCGCCGGCGGCAGCGCGGCGGTTTCCAGCGCGTCCACCCGGCCGATCCAGCATTGCAGCGGTTGCGGACCGAAATCGTTGCGGCGCAGGCCGCTGCGGCCCTCGCGCAGCGCCGTGGCCTGGGCCTGCAGTCCGCTGCCGAGCGCGTTGGTCGCGGTGTAGGCACGGATGGCCACCGGGGCCATGCGGGGCGACGAGGACGCTTCGGTCACGCGGTATTCCATACAAGGGCAATTGCCGCAGTATATCGACGCATTCGGTCATGCCGTGAAACACCCGCAACGCCAACGTGAATGGCGCGCTTGCCCTGGATCCGTTCAGCGCAGGGCCGGCGTGCGCTTTCGCCGCTGGCGCATTTCCTCCACAATCGCTTGCCTTTCCACGCCAGGCGCACGCCACGGGCATGCAAGCCTACGTCTACAAAAGCCAACGCAAGCCGGACACCTATCTGTATCTCGCCGCCCGCGACGACTTCGGCCGTTTGCCGCCGGCGTTGCTGGCGTCGCTGCAGCCGCTGGCGTTCGTGCTCGAGGTGGCGTTGACCGCCGAACGCACGCTGGCCCGCGCCGATCCGGCCGCGGTGCGCGCCAACCTCGCCGGCTGCGGCTTCCATCTGCAATTGCCGCCGTCTCTGCCCGGCACCACCGATCGACACGATGACTGACTCCTTTCTCCGCGCGCGTGCGCCGATGCTCGCCGCCGCGCTCGGCGCGGTGCTGGCGCTGGCCGCCGGATTCGGCCCGCTGGCCGCGGCGCTGGGCGCCTGGCTGGCGCAACCGGCGTTCGCGCTGGCGCTGTCCTGGCAGCGCGGCAGCCGGCCGCGTCCGCGCGCGGCGCGCGAGCTGGTCGGCGCGGTGGCGCCGCTGCTGGTGCTGTGGGCCGGCGGCATGGCGCTGGTCGCGGTGCTGGTGGCCTGGCCGCTGGCGGCGCTGCACGACAGCGGCAGCCTGGCCGCCGCATTGGCGCTGAGCGTGGCCGCCAGCGCCGCGCTGCTCGGGCTGTGGCGGACCTGGCCGCTGTGGCACGCCAGCGATTGCCAGGGCGGCGCGTTGGGCGCGCGCTGGCACGCGCTGGCGCAGCAGGACGTGCAGGCCTGGCGCGGGCTGGCGGTGGCGGCGCTGGTGCTGGTGCTGGCCGGGCTCGGCGTGGTGCTGGCCTGGCCGGGGCTGCTCGCCGACGCCGCGCGCTGGCCGCTGGCCTTGGCCTACGCGCTGCTGTCGCCGTTGCTGCATGCCGGCCTGCAACGGGTGGCGCCGCCGCAGCCGCTGACCCCGCCGGTGTCCTCCGCCGACCTGTTCGCCGAACTCAGCGCCGCGCCGCACGCGGACGAGCCGGCGCCGGCGCAGGACGAACTGCATGCGGCGCTGTACGAGGCGGCCCGTGGCGGCCGCGTGGATCGTGCGCTGCAGCTGCTGCAGGCCGGCGCCGATCCGCATGCGCTGCCCGCCGCCGAGTGGCGCGACCAGCGCAGCCTGCCGGTGCTGGCGGCGGTGCTGCCGGACCTGCGCCTGTTGCGCGAACTCATCGTGCGCGGGGTCGACGTCAATCGTCCGCACCTGGGCATGACCCCGCTGCTGGCCGCCACCCGCGACAGCTGGCATGGCCGCCCGGAAGCGGTGATGACCCTGCTCGCCAACGGCGCCGACCCGCGCGCCAGCGACGGCGACGGCAATACCCCGCTGCACCACGCCGCGCGCAGTTCCGACCCCGGCGTGGCCGCGCTGCTGCGCGACGCCGCCGCCGAACTGGATGCGGCCAGCCGCGACGGCCTGACCCCGCTGGCGGTGGCCTGCCAGGTCGGCAACTGGCGCATGGCCAAGTTCCTGCTCGAGCGCGGGGCCAAGCCGGAGCCCGCCGAGGCCAGCCCGGTGCTGCTGGCCGCGGCCGGCACCGAGGAAGACGATCCGGCCGGCGTGCAGTTGCTGCTCAAGCACAAGGCGCGGGTCGACGCGCGCGATCGCCAGCGCCGCAGCGCGCTGCACGAGGCGGCGCAGGCCGGCCACGTGGAGATCGTGCAGGCCCTGCTCGGCGCCGGCGCCAACCTGGAAGCGCGCGACGCGCTGGGCCGCACGCCGTGGCTGGAAGCCGCCCGCCACGGCCGCGTGGCGGTGCTGGAACGGCTGCTGCCGCACAAGCCGGACCTGGCCGCGGTCGACGCCGACGGCCGCAACGCGATCCTGCTGGCCTGCACCGCCGACCACGTCGCCCCCGGCCTGATCCGGCGCCTGCTGGAGCTGGGCGTGGCGCCGGCGCAGCCGGACCACAGCGGCCGCCGCGCCGTCGACCTGGCCGCCGAGGCCGGGCGCTGGGCGATCGTGTCCGCGCTGGACCCGGACTATCCGCTGCCGGCCGCGGTCAGCGACGGCCAGGGCGAGACCGGCCCCGCCGGCCTGCCCGACCGGCCGCCGCTGGAACTGCTGCGCGAGGGCCTGCAACTGGGCCAGCCGCGCGAGGGCCTGGCCGCGCTGGCGCGGCTGTGCGCGGCCGAGGAACTGGGCGCGCTGCTGCACGATGCCTCGCTGGCGTTGAACGCGCAGGCGGTGGACTGGCTGCTGGCGCACGGCGCCGCGCCGGAGGTGCTCGACGCCTGCGGCGACACCCCGATGTTCGCGCTGCTCTCGCGCGGCGTGGAGGCGGTGCCCAGCCTGCAGGCGATGCTGCGCCATGGCGTGTCGCCGGCCGGCCGCGGCGGCCTGACCCGGCTGCTCGCCGCCTGCGCCCAGCACGATCACGCCTCGCGCGCGCTGGAACAGTTCGCCCTGGAACTGCTCGAGCGCGGCGCCGATCCGTTCGCGCCATCGCCGGCCGGCGATCCGCCGCTGTCGCTGGCGGTGCGGCTGGGCTGGCTGCGCCTGCAACTGCAGTTGCTCGAGCGCGGCGCCGACCGCGAGGCGCGCGACAGCCATGGCATGACCGCGCTGCACCTGGCCGCCGCGCTGGGCCGCGAGGCCTCGCTGAAACTGCTGATCCAGCAGGGCGCCTCGCCGGACGCGCGCGCCGCCGACGGCCAGACCCCGCTGGGCGTGGCCCTGGCCAGCGGCCGCCGCGACCTGGCCGACTGGCTGGACTGGCGCACCTGGCCGCTGCCGCGGCGCCCGCTGCGCGAGGCCGACGTGCCGGCCGCGGCAATGGTCGGCGACGCCGAGGCGATCCGCCGCCTGATCGACCTGGGCCTGCCGGTGGATGCGGTGGACGCGCAGGGCTGCACCGCGCTGCTGCGCGCCGCCGGCGGCGGCCATGCCGCGGCGGTGAAGCTGCTGCTGTCGCGCGGCGCCGACCTGCAGCACGCCGCGGCCAGCGGCGCCACGCCGCTGTCGGCGGCGGTGAGCATGCGCCAGACCGAGATCGTCGCGGCACTGCTGCAGGCCGGCGCGCAGATCGAACACCGCCTGCCGGGCGGGGTCACCGTGCTGATGCTGGCCTGCGCGCTGGGCCTGCCGGACATCGCCGCGCGGCTGCTGGCGGCCGGTGCCGACGTGCATGCCGGCGATGCCCAGCAACTGGCGCCGCTGCACTGCGCGGCGCTGTACGGCTTCACCGCGCGCGACAAGACGCGCCTGTTGGCGCTGCTGGACACCTTGCTGCTGGCCGGCGCCGAGGCCGACCGCGCTTCCGCCGGCGGGGTGACGCCGCTGCTGTTGCTGCTGGGCGCGCGCGCCGAACCGGGCACGGCCTGCGAGGAGCCGGTGGTGCTGGCCGGCGTCGAGCGCCTGCTCGACGAGGAGGTCAGCCTGGAAGTGCAGGATCCGCGCGGCTTCGGCCCGTTGCACCTGGCCGCGCTGCACGGCCTGCCGCTGCTGGTGCAGCGCCTGCTGCGCGCCGGCGCCGATCCGGAACTGCGCGATACCTTGAACCGCACCCCGCGCGAGATCGCGGTGATGCGCGGCTTCGTCGACGTCGCCGGGCAGTTCCAGCCGGCGCTGCCGGGGGTGTCGTCGATGGCCCGGTTCCTGCGCGAGAGCCGCTGACGGGGAGCGGCCCGGCATGCGCGCGGTGGTCGCCGCGCGCACCCGCGATCGTGCCGCGGAGCGTCGCCGTCGCCGCCGAGAGGCGGACCCGCAGGGGGCGGTCCGCGGCCGCGCCAGCGCTGGCCGCGCGGCATCCCGATGCGGCATCATCGTCGCCGAACCCACACCGACTTCGCGCGCCGGGCGATGCCCAGGACGTCGGCATTCGGAATGGAGCCTCCATCTTTCCAGGGAATCGACTTGATGAAATGCAAGGCGCTGTGGCTGGCGGTACTGGCGACCTCTCCGGCGTTCGCCACGGAACTCAATGGCTCCACCGGCTACTACGGCCCGATCACCTCGGTGGCCAGTGGCTTCTTCCAGAGCGTCGGCGTCGCCTTGCCGTCCGGCACGACCTGCAACGGGAAAACCGTGCTGATCCTGAAACGGGACAATGCCTTTTTCAAGGAAATCCAGGCCACGCTGCTCACCGCGCTGGCGAACAACCGCAACGTGCATGTGGGGCCGGTGATCGGCGACAACGTCGATAGCAATGGGTTTTGCGTCGTCAGCGAAGTGTCGCTGGAGAGGTTCCCCTCCTGGACCACGCAATAACCGGACGCGACGGCTGCGGGTGGCGGCCACGTCTGGTCCGGTGCCTGCCGCGACGGCCTCGGCGCGGCGCGTCACGTTGCACGCTCTTAGCGATCGCGCGCGGTCTCGCGTGCGGCCACGGCGACGCGGGGCGGGTGGATTTGCGCGCCACTGACGCCGAGCCGATCGGGCGCAGCGCCATGACGGCGCTGCGCTGCGCAGGCGCGGTTACTGCCGCGCCACCACGGTCAGGCCGCTGTAGCTGCCGCTCAGCCGCACGTAGTAGGTCGTGGTGCTGGATGGAGTGAGGCGCACCGTCTGCGTGGTGCCGGCACGGGTGGAGCGCGCGTCGTAGCTGCTGCTGGTCGGCGTCTTGCCCGCGGACACGTACATCGCCACGTTGCCGGTGCCGCCGAAGGTCATGAAGCTGACCACCGTGCCGGCCGTGGCCTGGAAGCTGTACAGCGCGTCGCCGCCCTGGCTGCCGATGCCGCGCATCTCCACCTTGTTGACCAGGGTCTTGGTCGGCGGCACGCAACTGCTGTCCGACGGATCGCACTGCGGGGTGGTGGCCATCTGCAGCAGCATGTCCACGTCCAGGATGCCGGCGCCGATCGGCGTGGTGGTGGCGATCGCCACCGGGAACGGCCGTGCGCTGGCGCGCAGCAGGTCGCGCATGCCGGTCCAGCTGAGCGGGGTCTTGGCCACGCTCTGCACCATCGCCACCGCCGCGGCCACGTGCGGGGAGGCCATCGAGGTGCCGGCCATGCCGCCGATCTGCCAGTCGCCGGTCGGGCTCTGCGTGCCGCCGTTGATCACCTGGAAGATGTAGCCGTTCGGATTGCCGTCGACGTCGCCGCCGCCGCCCGGCGCGGCGATGTCCACGCGCGTGCCGTAGTTGGAGTAGCTGGCGCGGCCGCCGTTGACCCGCGAGGCGCCGACGCTGATGACGCCGTTGCAGGACGACATGGTGTAGGTGCCGGCGTTGGCGTTGGAGTTGCCGGCGGCGACCACGATGATCGTGCCCTTGGCGTTGATCTGGTCGATCGCGTCCTGGTAGATCTGCGGGCAGGTGTCCGGGCCGCCGCTGCCCAGGCTCATGTTGATCACCTCGGCCGGATTCGGATTGGTCGGCAGGCCGGCCACCGGCAGGCCCGCGGCCCACAGCATGCCGTCGGCGATGTCGCTGCCGAAGCCGCCGCAGGAGCCGAGCACGCGCACCGGCACGATCTTGGCGTCGTAGGCCAGGCCGGCGGTGGCCAGGTTGTTGTTGGTGACCTGGGCGATGGTGCCGGAGACATGGCTGCCGTGCCACGAGCTCGGCTCGGCGGCGTTGCCGGACCCGCCCAGCGCATTGCAGTAGTCGGCCTCGACCCAGTCGCCCAGGTCGTAGCCGCCGGCCACGCGGCCGTCGGCGTCGCGGCGCGAGACGCGATGGTCGGTGATCATGTCGTAGCCGGGCAGCACGTTGGCGGCCAGGTCCGGGTTGTCCTTGACCACGCCGGTATCGACCACCGCCACCACCACGCCCTTGCCGGTGGAGCGGGTCCAGCCCTGCTCGGCGTTGACCCCGCCGACCGGGTCGTGGAAATTCCACTGCAGCTTGGCGTAGGCCGGATCGTTGGGGGTGGTGGAGGCGGCGGCCGCGATGGCCGCCGGCACCCGCACGCTGGCCTCGTCCAGGCGTCGGTACAGGCGGTCGACCTGCACCGACACCACCGACGGGTCGGCCTTGAGTTCGTTGATGAAGGCGGTACGCTCGCTGTCGCTGAGGTGGCGCGAGGTCTGCACCACGTGCCAGCCCGGCACCGCCATGTCGCGCAGCACCTTGGCGCTGACCGCGCTGCGCAACGTCAGACCATTGCCGCTGATCTGCGCGCGCTGCATGCCGCTGCGCGCCACCGCGCTGCTCAGGGTGGTGGCGAGCAGGCTGCGCGCCTGGGCGCCGCCGTCGCGGGTCTTGACGATGAAGCGCTGGCCCAGGTCGCCGGGGTTGGCCGATTGCGGCACCGGGCCCTGCACGCCGCCCAGGCCGATGGTGGGAGTCGCGGCCTGCGCGGCGCCGGCGAACAGGAGGGCGGCGAGGGCAGCTGCGAGCGGATTGGAAGACATCATCTGCGGATCCTGGAAAGAGAAGTGAGAAGAAAGAAAACGGCGGCGCGTGCGGCGCCGCGTTGCATCACAGGTCAATGCCCACGCCGATGCCGGCCGAGGACTCGCCGCTGCTGAAGGCGCCGCCCAGGCTGAACGAGGCGCGCGCGCCGAGCTTGCGGGCGTAGCCGACCGACAACGCCTGCTGGCCGCCCTGGAAGCCGGCGCCGACCGACACGCGCCCGCGCGGGCTCTGCGTGCCGGCGGCGTTGACTGCCATGTTGAGCATCGCCGCGCTCATCGCGCCCAGCTTGTCCATGCGCCGGTCCATGCCGTCGAGGCGGTGTTCGGTGTCGGTGCGCAACTGGTTGAAGCTGTCGTCCAGTGCGGTGATGCGGGTATTGGTGTAGGCGGTGGCGCTGCTCAGGGTGGCGCTGTTGCCGGCACGCAGCTGCGCCACGTTGACCGCATCGGTGTCGGCGCTGCCGGCGGCGACGTTGGCGACCTGGCGCTCGTTGCCGGCGCTGCCCACCGACACCGTGTTGGCGCGGTCGGCGACCGAACCCTGGCCCAGCGCCACCGAGTTGGCGGCACTGGCCGAGGCGCCCTGGCCGAGCGCAGTGGCCGAGGCCGCCGACGCGCTGGCGCTTTCGCCCAGCGCCACCGCATTGGTCGCCACCGCAGCGATGCGGGCGTTGGCGCCGACCGCGGTGCTGCCGTCGGCGTTGACCTGGGCATTGCCGCCGATGGCGGTGTCGTTGGGGCCATAGGCCAGCGCCTGCGCGCCCATCGCCAGGCCGTTGTTGCCGTTGGCGGTGGCGCCGGAGCCCACGGCCACGGCATTGGTGCCGGCACCGGTGCTCGGCGCAATGGATACACCGTCGCCGCCGCCGACGCTGATCCCGCCGGAACCGCCGAGCGTGTTGAGGCGGTTGCCGAAGCCGGTCAACGCGGTGTCGAGCGCGCCCATCGCCGAGCCCAGGTCGGTGTAGTGGTTGCCCTGTACCAGGTAGTTGCCACCGATCAGGGTGCCGTTGGCGTCGACCACGCTGCCGGCGCCGAACGCGGCGGCGACGTTGCGCAGCTGCGCCAGGTTGACCGCATCGGTGTCCAGGGTGCCGGCGGCCAGGTTGGTGAGCTGGCGCTCGCTGCCCGTCGCGCCGATGGACACGGTGTTGTCGCGCTCGTTGACCGAGCCGGCGCCCAGCGCCACGCTGTGGTTGGTGATGGTCGTTTGGCCGTTGACGAACTGCGAGTTGCCGACGCGGGCGCCGGGGCCGATCGCGATCGACTGGTCGCCGAACACGTCCGCGCCGGTGCCCATGGCGATGCTGTCGTAGAACAGCACCGGGGTGTCACGGAAGAATTCGCCGTTCCACACCATCGCCCCGCCCAGGGCCAGGCTGCGGGTGCCTCCGGCCCAGGCGCCGTTGCCGAGCGCGGTGGCGCCGACGCCGAGGGCGAGCGCGGCCGGGCCGACCGCCGTGCCGTCGTCGCTCTGTGCGAACGCGCTGGGGCCGATGGCCACGCTGTGGGCGCCCCAGGCGCGTGCACCGTTGCCGAAGGCGGTGGCCCATTCGGCGGTGGCCTGGCTCTGTGCGCCGACGGCGACGGCGGCGTACTGGTTGGCGACCGCGGTGGAGCCGACGGCCACAGTCCGCTGCGAACTGGCCTCGGCCAGTGCGCCGACCGCGGTCGCGTTGTAGGCGGTGGCCAGCGCGCCGCCGCCCAGCGCGGTGGACAGCGGACCGGTGGCCTGGGTGGCCTGCAACTGCATGCCTTCCGAGCTGAAGCCGTCTTCGCCCACGTCGACGATGCCGCCGACGGCGACGCTGGAGCGGTCGCTGGCGATCGCGCCGGCGCCGGCGGCCACGTTGAACTTGCCGCTGGCCTGGGCGCCGGCGCCCAGCGCGGTCGCGGCCATGCCGGTGGCGGAGGTCTGCTGCAGGATCGTCACGCCGCCGGACAGATAGGCGTAATCCACATCGAGCATGCCGCCGACGGCGGTGGTGGAGATCTCGGTGGCCAGGCTGTTGTGGCCGACCGCCAGGGCGTGGTTGGCATAGCTGACCGCACCGCCGCCGATCGCGATGGTGCCGGTGCCCACCGCCGAGGCGGCCTCGCCGGCGGCCAGCGCTTCGTCGCCATCGGCCTCGGCGCCGGCGTTGCTGTCGGCGCTGCCGGTGGCCTTGAAGTAGACACTGGGATCGTAGGTGGTCGCGGCGGGGGTCGCGCTGGTGTCGCTGGCCGTGGCGTCGGTACCGGTGTGAGTCGAGCCGGCCGGCGCCGTCGCGGTGGACGTCTGCGCCATGGCCGTCGAGGCCAGGCACAGCGCGCAGGCCAGGGCCAGGGTGCTGTAGGCGCGGGGCATCGGATGACGGGCGGTGGCACCGTGCAGGGAAGTGCATTCGTTCATGGCGATCTCGGGCTGAAAAACGGCAGGGCAGAAGATGACGTCGGCGGCGCGCGTGCGCCTCCGCCTCGGTCAGGAGTGGTCTGGGAGCCGCGCCGTCGTCCCCTGGCGCGTTCCGTCATGCGAACTTAGGCCCGCCGTCACCGGCTTGTCACCCGCAAGTTCTCGCACGATCAGCATCGGATTCTCACTGAACGGGAATGGAGCACGGCGGCATGGCGAAGTCCTTCTGGAACTGGCTGGGCCGCGCGCCGTTGATGGACGAGGTGGACCGGCGCAATGCGCGCGTGATCCAACTGCTGCTGCTGTTCCTGGCGGTGACCATTCCCATCACCATCGTGATTGCGCTGCTGCTGGCGTGGCCGCAGCTGCGCGGGCAACCGGTGCAGCCCGGGCTGATCATCTCGTTGAGCATGAGCCTGCTGATCGGGGTGTGCGCGGCGATCGGTTTCGTGCGCGTGCGCCATGGCGCCTTGCGCAGTGGCGTGCGCCTGTTGCTCGGGGCGTTGCTCGGTTCGTTGTTGGTCAACGCCGCCATCCACGGGTTCCAGCGGCAATTGCCGGACCAACTGGCGCAGATGCTGGTGCTGATCCTGGCCGGCCTGGTGCTCGGGCGTCGCGCGCTGTGGGTGACGTTCGCGGCGCTGCTGCTGATGCTCGGCGTCGGCGTCGGCCACGATGCGCTGCTGGACCGCGCCGACGCGCCCGCCCAGGCCTTCTTCAACGTACTGCCGGTGTTGTTCAGTTACCTGCTGGTGGCGCTGCTGCTGGATCGCACCACCGAGGCGTTGCGCGAGAGCCTGCGCGAGTCCAACGCGCGCGGCCAGCGCCTGCAGCAGGAAATGCACGAGCGCGAACGCGCGCAGACCCAGTTGATCCATGCGCAGAAACGCGAGATCACCGAGCGCATGGCCAGCGGCCTGGCCCACGACTTCAACAACATCCTGGCGGTGATGTCCGGCTTCGCCGCCGCGCGCCACGACGACGACCTCGCCAGCGACGCGCAGCGCATCGCGCAACTGGAGGACAGCCTGGCGGCGGTGGAGGAATCGGCCGAACGCGGCATGACCATCGTGCGCCGGCTGCTGCGCTTCAGCCGCCGCGATGCCGAGCATGTCGAGCGCTTCGACGCGGCAACGGCGGTGGAGGCCCTGCAGCCGATGCTGCGGCAATTGCTGGAAGCGCGGATCGTGCTGCGCTGCACGCTCCCGGCAACGCCGGCGCCGATCCGCTTCGAGCGCAGCCAGTTCGACCTGATGCTGCTGAACCTGGCCTCCAACAGCCGCGACGCGATCGCCGACCGCGGCCATTTCGACATCGCCGTGTCCAGCGCGGACGATGGCACCGTCATCGAGGTCGCCGACGACGGCCACGGCATGCCGGCGGAGGTGGCCGCACAGGTGTTCGAGCCGTTCTACAGCACCAAGCCGGCCGACAGCGGCACCGGCCTGGGCCTGGCGGTGGTGCGCGACCTGGTGGTGCGCGCCGGCGGCCGGATCCAGGTGCACAGCACGGTGGGCGTGGGCACGCGCTTCCGCATCGTGCTGCCGCGTGCCGATGCGGTGCCGGCGTCTGTGTCGGCGCCGGCGTAGGACTGGGCGGCCTCGACGGCCCGCGCCACGCGGCGCGCGCCGGCGCGGGGCGCGTCAGCCGGCGGGATCGAAGATGTAGCCCTGGCCGTGCACGGCGGCCAGCGGCAACGGTTCGCCGCAGCGGCGCTGCACCTTGCTGCGCAGGCGGTGCACCATCGAATCCAGGCGGTGCGCGTCGAAGTCGTAGACGCGGTCGGTGAGCGCGGCGATCAACGCCTCGCGCGCCACCAGCAGGCCCGGTTGTTCGAGCAGGCGCAGGCACAGGCGGCGTTCGCTGCCGGTCAGCGCGGCGGCGGCGCCGGACGGTGACAGCAGGCACCAGCCGTCTTCGCTCACCTGCCAGCGCCCGCGTGCCGGCGCCGCCGGCGGCCGCCCGCTGACGCGTCGGGCCAGGCTGTGCAGGGTCGCGGCCAGCAGGTCGATTTCCACCGGCTTGGACAGATAGGCGTCGGCGCCGCCGGTCAGGCCGCGGATGCGGTCCTCGGTCTGGCCCAGGCTGGTCAGCATGACGATGCCGAGGTCCGGGTACTGCTGGCGCAGCACGCCGGCCAGGGTGAAGCCGTCGGTGTCGGGCAGGCCGACATCCAGCACCACGATCTCGGCACCGTCGCGCTGCACCCGCTGCTGCAGTTCCGCGCCGGTGCCGCAGCCGTCGGCGACGAAGCCGAAGCGGCGCAGGCCCGGCACCAGGATGCGGTCGCGCAGTGTCGGATCGTCCTCCAGGACCAGGGTGCGCAGGGCGGCGGCAGCGGGATCGGAAGTCATGCGCAGGCGCAGTGTAGCCGCAGCCGCCGGCTTGCGCGCGCCTGAACGGCACCTCGCGGCGATTACGCAACGCAAACACCGGCGCTGGCAGACTCGAGGCTCCTCCGTCTCGGCCCCCACGATGGCCTCGCGAATCGAAGACTACGCCATGCTGGGCAACTGCCGCAGTGCGGCGCTGGTGGACCGCCACGGTTCGATCGACTGGCTGTGTTTGCCACGGTTCGATTCCGATGCCCTGTTCGCCGCCCTGCTCGGCGAACCCGACCATGGCCGCTGGGCGATCGCCCCGCAGGGCGCCTACACCAGTACCCGCGCCTATCGCGACGGCAGCCTGGTGCTGGAGACGCGCTTCGAGACCGAGACCGGCACGGTGGCGCTGCTCGACTTCATGGTCGCCAGCCACGACGATGTGCTGCACAGCCACGTAGTGCGGATCGTGCGCGGCCTGCACGGCCGGGTGCCGCTGCGCATGCAATTGCAGTTGCGCTTCAACTACGGACGCACCATCCCCTGGGTGTCGCAGATCGACGGCGGCCTGCAGGCGGTGGCCGGGCCGGACCAGATCGCGCTGCGCAGCCCGCAGGCCATGCACGGCCACGGCTTCGCCACCGAGGCCGAGTTCGCGCTGGAGGCCGGCGAAAGCACCTGGTTCGTGCTCAGCCACGGCGCCTCGCACCTGGAGCTGCCGCCGTTGCTGGCGCCCGAACAGGCGCTGGCGCAGACCGAGGCGTTCTGGCACGGCTGGTCGCACCGCTGCCTGCATGCCGGCCCGTGGACCGAGGCGGTACGACGCTCGCTGGTGGTGCTGAAAGGCCTGAGCTACCTGCCGACCGGCGCCATCGTCGCCGCGCCGACCGCTTCGCTGCCCGAACGCCTGGGTGGCGAGCGCAACTGGGACTATCGTTTCTGCTGGCTGCGCGATGCGGTGTTCACCCTCAACGCCCTGCGCGCCGCCGGCTACGACGATGAGGCCGCGGCCTTCCATGCCTGGCTGCAGCGCACCGTGGCCGGTTCGCCGGACCAGTTGCAGGCGCTGTACGGCATCGGCGGCGAGCGGCGCATGTCCGAATGGGAGGTGGAGTGGCTGCCAGGCTACGAAGGCGCCGCACCGGTGCGCATCGGCAATGCCGCGGTCGGTCAGTTCCAGCTCGACGTGTATGGCGAGGTGATCGCCGCGTTCCATCACGGCCACCGTGAAGGCATGACCAGCGCGGTGCACGGCCGCTCGCTGGCGCGGCAGTTGCTGGAGGTGCTGGAGCAGCGCTGGCGCGAGCCGGACGAGGGCATCTGGGAGATCCGTGACCATCGCCGCCATTTCGTGCACTCCAAGGTAATGGCTTGGTTGGCGTTCGACTGCGGCGCCCGCGACGGCGTCACCGACGCCGATGCTGCGCAACGCGCGCACTGGCGCGCGGTGGCCGACGAGATCCGCGAACAGGTGCTGGCGCAGGGCGTGCACGCGGACGGCTATTTCGTGCAGAGCTATGGCAGCGACCGCCTGGATGCGGCGACCCTGCTGATCCCGCTGGTGGGCTTTGTGCCGCCTGACGATCCGCGCGTGGCGGCCACGGTCGATGCGATCGCCCAGCGCCTGAGCATCAATGGCCTGGTCGAGCGTTACCGCGCCGACGAGGACAGCGGCGACGGCCTGCCGGCCGGCGAGGGCACGTTCGTCGCGTGCAGCTTCTGGCTGGTGGAGAACTACGTGTTGCTCGGCCGTAACGAGCAGGCGCGCGCGCTGTTCGAGCACCTGCTGGGCCTGTGCAACGACGTCGGCCTGCTGGCCGAGGAATACGATCCGCGCAGCGGCCGCATGCTCGGCAATTTTCCGCAGGGCTACTCGCACGTGGCACTGGTCCACGCGGCGTTGCGCCTGCACGGCTTGATCGGTAAACAGGAAACCCTCCCATGAGCGATGCGACCCGGACCCCGCAGACCACCCCGCCATGCCTGATCGTGGTGTTCGGTGCGCGTGGCGACCTGACCCGGCGACTGGTGCTGCCCGCGCTGTACAACCTGCGCCACAGCGGCGCGTTGCCAGAGCAGTTCGCGGTGATCGGCGTGGACCACGGCCAGATCAGCGAGGCCGGCTGGCGGCGCTCGCTCGGCGACAGCATGCGTGGCCTGCTCGCCGACCGCGACGCCGAGTTCAAGGCCGACGGCCTGGATGAGGAGGTATGGGATTGGTTGCGCTCGCGCCTGTACTACCTGCAGGCGGAATTCGACGACACCGCCACCTACCAGACGCTCGGCGGCATGCTGGAGAAGATCGGCGCGCAGTATCGTACAGGCGGCAACGTGCTGTTCTATATGGCGACCGCCGCGCGCTTCTTTGGCCCGGTGATCGAACGGCTGGGCGCGGCAGGGCTGGTGCGGCAGGGCATCGGCGGCGGCTGGCGCCGGGTGATCGTGGAGAAGCCGTTCGGCCACGACCTGCAGAGCGCGCGCGAGCTCAACGCCATCGTCGGCCGCGTGCTCGGCGAGGACCAGGTGTTCCGCATCGACCATTTCCTGGGCAAGGAAACGGTGCAGAACATCCTCGCGTTCCGCTTCGCCAACGGTCTGTTCGAGCCGGTGTGGAACCGCGACCGCATCGACCACGTGCAGATCACCGCGGCCGAGACGATCGGCGTGGAGGGCCGCGGCGGCTTCTACGATCCCACCGGCTGCCTGCGCGACATGGTGCCCAATCACTTGTTCCAGTTGCTGGCGATGATCGCGATGGAGCCACCGGCCGCGTTCACCCCGGCGTCGATGCTGCGCCGGCGCGCCGAGGTGATCGAGGCGGTGCGGCCGCTGAGCCCGGCCGACGTGGTCCGCGGCCAGTACGCGGCCGGTGCGATCGGCCGCAACGCGGTGCCCGGCTACCGCGAGGAAGACACGGTGCCGCCGGATTCCAACACCGAGACCTATGTGGCGATGAAGCTGCAGGTCGACACCTGGCGCTGGGCCGGCGTGCCGTTCTACCTGCGCACCGGCAAGCGCCTGCGCGAGCGCACCACCGAGATCGCGATCCGCTTCAAGCCGGCGCCGCTGGCGCCGCTGCGCAGCGCCGAGATCGGCGGCTACGGCCCGGACTGGCTGGTGCTGCACATCCAGCCCGACGAGGGCATCTCGCTGCAGTTCGACGTCAAGCGCCCGGGCGCGCGGGTCAGCCTGGCACCGGTGCGCATGGATTTCCGCTACCGCGACTGGTTCCCCAAGGAATACACGGTGGGCTACGAGCGCCTGCTGCAGGACTGCATGCACGGCGAGGCCGGGCTGTTCCAGGATGCGACGATGGTCGAGGCGGCCTGGACCATCGTGCAGCCCATCCTCGATGCCTGGCAGACCTCGGCCGACGAAACCCCGCAGTACCCGGCCGGCAGCGCCGGCCCAGCCGCCGCCGACGCGCTGCTGGCGCTCAACGGCGGCCACACCTGGCGTACCCTGACCCCCGGCCGCCGGCCACCACCGCGGCGTCCGCCGGAATCGCCCACCCCCACCGAGACCCAGCCGGTGACCCCGGCGCCCAAGCGCAGCGTGGCAAAGGCGGCCAATCCCTCGGATTCCACCGCGCCGCGCAAGTCGACCAGGCGCAAGGCCGCCTCGTCGCCAGCGACGAAGACGCCTGCGGTGAAGAAGGTCGCCAAGAACGCCGCGAAGAAAGCGGTCAAGCGCGCCGCAAAGAAGGCGACGCAGCCTGCCGCGGGCAGCCGTGCCCGGCGTCCGTCGCGCGCACGATGAGGGGGCGTGTCCGAGCGCCTGCCTGAGCGCCGGCGCCCGCGGCAGTGCTCTGCGGCGAAACGGGAAGCAGGGACCGCGGTTGGATGGTGCAGTCGGGGCTGAAGCCCCCTCCCACACGGGAAGGTCGGCAGGCGGCGGACAGGGCGCGGGCGCCGAACGTGGTCTTGGCGGATCGGGCATGCATCGTCGGGCTCAGTCGCCCGTCGCCCCCGTCGTCACAGCGCAGCAATCGGTCGCCGTGGCGGACGCTATCGGCCGCACCTGTGGGAGCGGCTTCAGCCGCGACGCGACTCAGCGTCAGCGCACGGGGAAGCCTCCATGACGAGGAGCGGGCAGCGACGACGGCGGGATACTGCAGTCGGGGCTGAAGCCCCTCCCACATTGAAGGTTGGCGGGTGGCGGACAGGGCGCGGGCGCCGAACGCGCGCGTGATGAAAACGGGCTTCAACGAGCCGGGCAACGAGTGCATTGGTCTTGGCGGATCGGACATGTGCATTGCCAGGGGTTCGTCGCCCTCGTCGTCACAGCCAGTAATCCTTCACCTCGGCGGACGCTATCGAACGCACCTGTCGGAGCGGCTTCAGCCGCGACGCGACCATGCTGGACGGCCCCCGCGCCACGCCGCACCTTGGCGATGCATCCACCTCCCAGCGCGTTCCCGTCGCGTGCGTACATCGCAGCGCACGCCTGCAATACCACTGGCCATGTGGCCACAGCCACACCCAAGCCCCCGGCATCAACTGCGCTGTGGTCCCGTGCCTGGCGCATCCGTCGGCCCAACCGAGGGATCGTTGACGTCGGCTTCGAACAGTTTGGTCAGGTCGGCGCGCGCCGCGCGGGCGGTCTGCACCACCGCGGCCTCGTCGTCGTAGACCAGGTGCTGGGCGCGCAGCAGCTGCATGTCGTGCTCGCGGAAGCGGGCGATGCGGTCGTGGGCGGTGGCCGCGTCCAGGCCGAGGCCGAGCAGCACCTGCTCGCTCAGTTCCAGGCTGGAGGCGAACACCTCGCGGAACGGTTCGGCGCCCAGGTCCATCAGCCGCCAGGCATGCTGGCGGTTGCGCGCGCGCGCCAGCACCTTGGCGGTGGGGTAGAGCCGGCGGATCAGCCGCGTGGTCTTGATGTTGGTCTCCGGGTCGTCCATCGCCACCACGAAGATGCGGATGTCATCGCTGCCGGCCGCACGCAGCAGGTCCGGTCGGCTGGGGTCGCCGTAGTAGAGCTGGTTGCCGAAGCGGCGCAGGTCCTCCACCCTGTCCGGATTGTGTTCCAGCGCCACGAACGGGATGCGCTGCGCGGTCAGCAGGCGCGCCACGATCTGGCCGAAGCGGCCCATGCCGGCGATCAGCACCTGCGCGCGCTGTGCGTCCACGGCGTCGTACTGCGCGTCCGGCGGCGGCGGGCGCTTGCCCTTGCCGGCCTCGCTGCCGCCGAGCAGGCGCTGCATGCCGATCAGCAGCAGTGGCGTCAGCGCCATCGACACGCCGACCACCGCGACCAGGCGGTCGTGGGTGGCGTCGTCGAGCAGGCGCACGCGCTGCGCCTCGGTGAACACCACGAAGGCGAACTCGCCGCCCAGCCACAGCAGGCTGCCCAACAGCAGCGCGCTGCGCCAGGGCAGGCGCAGCACGCGGCCGATGCCGGCCAGCAGCGTGAACTTGACCAGCAGCAGCGTGGCCACGGCGCCGGCGATCAGCCACGGCTCGGCGACGATGCGGTCCAGGTCGATGCCCATGCCCACGGCGATGAAGAACACCCCCAGCAGCAGGCCCTGGAACGGCTCGATCTGCGCTTCCAGCTCATGGCGGAACTCCGAATCGGCCAGCAGCACGCCGGCCAGGAACGCGCCCAGGCTGGGGCTCAGCCCGGCCTTCTGCAGGAACCAGGCGTTGCCCAGCACCACCAGCAGCGCGCTGGCGGTGAACACCTCGGGCATGCGTGTGCGCGCCACCGTGCGGAACAGGTGGCGCAGCACGAAGCGCCCGCACAGCACCACCAGGGCCAGCGCGCCCAGCGCCTGGCCCACTTCCGACCAGGTCAGCGTGTCGTTCTTGGCGCCGCCGAGCAGCGGCACCGCGGCCAGCAGCGGGATCGCGATCAGGTCCTGGAACAGCAGGATGCCGAAGCCGAGCCGGCCGTAGTCGCTGTTGAGCGCCTTGCGTTCGGCCAGCAACTGCAGCCCCACCGCGGTGGAGGACAGCGCCAGCGCCAGGCCGATCACCAGCGCGCTCTTCCAGTTCAGGCCCATGCACAGCGCCAGCGCGCCCAGCGGCAGCGCGGTCAGCGCCACCTGCGCGCTGCCGGCGCCGAACACTGCGCGCCGCATCAGCTTCAGCCGCGCCGGCGACAGTTCCAGGCCGATCAGGAACAGCAGCATCACCACGCCGATCTCGGCGGCGTTGAGGATGCGCTCGGTGTCCTGCACGAAGCCCAGCCCGTCCGGCCCCAGCACCACGCCCGCAGCCAGGTAGGCCAGCACCGCGCCCAGGCCCAGCCGCTTGAACACCGGCACCGCGATCACCGCGGCCAGCAGCAGGACCAGCGCCAGTTCCAGGCCGCCGCTATGCACGAGTCGTCTCCATCGCCGCATTATGCGGCCGCCAAGGCGACCGTCTGCTGACGCGCGCATATGCGGGTGCCCGCTGCGTCGCGAATCCTTGGGTCGGGGTGGGTGGGGCGGTCCTGCGGGCATCCTGTGGAGGAGGGGGAATCGCCCGGGGTAGAGTGCCGTGTGCGCCCTGTTGCCTGGCCTGGCCTGGCTTGGTTGCGTCGCGACTGAAGTCGCTCCCACAAGGGCAAGCCTGCCGTGGCCCGCGTCGTTCCGGATTCCAGCAACGCGGGCGAGCTGCGAGCACCAAGCGGCCGATCAAGCCCTTGTGGGAGGGGCTTCAGCCCCGACGCGCGGATGCCGGACTCGCGACAGTGCAGCCCGTCGCCGAACGCGCGGCACGTCCTGCACCAGCGCATCCCTCGACCCGGATCATCCCCGCGCCGCGGCCAGCCGTGTACCGTTAGCGCATTCACTGGTCCTTGCCGTCGCCATGAGCACCTATCACCTGCAGTCCGTGTTCCGCCCCGCCTCGGTCGCCATCGTCGGTGGCAGCCCGCGCGAGCGCTCGGCCGGGCGCGCGGTGGTGCGCAGCCTGCGTGCGGCGGGGTTTCCCGGGCAGATCGGCTGGGTCAGCCCGCGCTACCGCGAGATCGACGGCGTCCCCACCGTGCGCCGCCTCACCGACCTGCCGTGGGTGCCGGACCTGGTGGTGATTACCGCGCCGGCGCGGATGTTGCCGCGCATCGTGTCGATCGCCGCGCGGCGCGGCGTGGCCGCGGCGATCATCCTCACCGCCGGGCTCGGCAGCGGGCCGGGGTCGGCCGCGGCGCGGGTGGAAAGCGCCGCGCGCGCCAAGGGCCTGCGCATCCTCGGCCCGCACTGCCTGGGCGTGATCGCCCCGCATGCGCGGCTCAACGCCAGCATCGCCGCGCACTGCCCGCAGCCGGGCGACCTGGCGCTGATCTCCGAATCCAGCGCCATCGCCGCGGCGCTGGTGGAGTGGGGCGTGGCGCGCGCGGTCGGGTTCTCCGCCGTGGTCTCGCTCGGCGATGCGCTGGACGTGGACTTCGCCGACCTGCTCGACTACTTCGCCACCGACTACCGCACCCGCGCGATCCTGCTCTACGTCGAGCACATCCGCGACGCGCGCAAGTTCATGTCCGCCGCCCGCGCCGCCGCGCGCGCCAAACCGGTGGTGGTGGTGAAGTCGGGCCGGCAGCTGCGCATCGATCCCAACGCCGACACCCACGTGCAGGCGCTGGCCAGCTCCGACGCGGTCTACGGTGCCGCGTTCGCCCGCGCCGGCCTGCTGCGGGTGCGCGCGCTGGACGAACTGTTCGCCGCGGCGGAGACGCTGGGCCGGCTCAGCACCTTCCCGGGTCGGCGCCTGGCCATTCTCAGCAACGGCGGCGGCGTCGGCCGCCTGGCGGTGGATACGCTGGCCGACCTCGGCGGCACCCTGGCCGCGCTGTCGGCGCCCATCCAGCAGCGGCTGGACGCGGCGCTGCCGCAGGAGTGGTCGCACCGCAATCCGGTGGACATCGTGGTGGACGCCGATGGCGAGCGCTACGCCGCCGCCGCCGGCGCGCTGCTGGACGATCCGGAGAACGACGCGGTGCTGGTGGTCAATGTGCCCACCGCGTTCACCTCCTCCGCCGATGCGGCGCAGGCGTTGACCCGCATCCTCGGCCAGCGCCCGCGCCACCACCGCGACAAGCCGGTGTTCGCGGTGTGGCTGGGCAACGACGAGAGCGCCATCGCCACGCTCAACGCCGCGCGCATTCCGACCTACGCCACCGAGGCCGACGCGGTGCGCGGCTTCATGCACCTGGTGCGCTACCGCGAGGCGCAGGCGGCGCTGATGGAAACCCCGCCGAGCCTGCCCGACGATTTCGCCTTCGACGCCGCCGCCGCGCGCGGCATCGTCGACGCCGCGCTGGCCGCCGGGCAGACCTGGCTGGATCCGCTGGCGGCCACGCGGTTGCTGGCCGCCTACGGCATTCCCACCGCGCCGGTGGCGCACGCCGCCGATGCCGAGGCCGCGGCGCAGGTGGCCGCGCCGATGCTGGCGCAGGGCTCGGCGGTGGCGGTGAAGATCCACTCGGCCGACATCCCGCACAAGTCCGACGTGGACGGCGTGCGCCTCAACCTGGTCAGCGTGGAGGCGGTGCGCGATGCGGCCGAGGGCATCCTCGCCCGCGCGCGCGCCGCGCGTCCGCAGGCGCGCATCGACGGCGTGCTGGTGCAGCCCTCGCTGCTGCGGCCCAAGGCGCGCGAGCTGATCGCCGGCATCGCCGACGATCCGACCTTCGGTCCGGTGATCGTGTTCGGCCGCGGCGGCACCGCGGTGGAGGTGATCGACGACAAGGCGCTGGCGCTGCCGCCGCTGGACCTGCGCCTGGCCCACGAACTGATCGGCCGCACCCGCGTCAGCCGCATCCTCAAGGCCTACCGCGACGTGCCGGCCGCCGACGAGCGCGCGGTGGCGATGGTGCTGGTCAAGCTGGCGCAACTGGCCGCCGATTTGCCGGAGATCCGCGAACTGGACATCAATCCGTTGCTGGCCGACCGCGACGGGGTGATCGCGGTCGACGCGCGGGTGGCGGTGGCGCCGTCGCGGCGCCTGCACAAGGGCCGCGGCCATCCGCGCTTCGCGATCTTCCCGTATCCCAAGGAGTGGGAGCGGCGCATCGTGCTCAACGACGGCAGCGCCGCGCTGGTGCGTCCGGTGCGGCCGGAGGACGACGCGCTGTTCCGCAGCTTCTTCGCCCGCGTCACCGACGAGGACCTGCGGCTGCGCTTCTTCCAGGCGGTCAAGCATTTCAGCCACGAGTTCATCGCGCGCCTGACCCAGCTCGACTACGCGCGCTCGATCGCGCTGGTGGCGATCGAACCGCGCAGCGGCGACATGCTCGGCGCGGTGCGCCTGCATGCCGATGCCGACTACGACCGCGGCGAGTACGGCATCCTGATCCGCTCCGACCTCAAGGGCCACGGCATCGGCTGGCAGCTGATGCGGATCATGATCGAGTACGCCGGCTGGCTGGGCCTCAAGGTGGTCGAAGGCCAGGTGCTGCGCGAGAACCGCACCATGCTGGCGATGTGCCAGCAACTCGGTTTCAAGGCCACCCCGGATCCGGACGACGCCACGCTGATGGATGTGGTGCTGCCGGTGACGCAACACTGAAGGGGGCGCCGCGCTGTCGACGTTCTCGCGCAGCGTCTTTAGATCCGTCCGTCGACGCCTTGCGGATCGCCCGGCATGGCCAGTTCGTTCGCCTGCCCCGCATGGAGGCAACCGCAATGGACGAGCGTGCGCGCCGAGCGTGGGGGGAAAGGCGCGGACCCGGCAGGCAGCATCGGGGGACGAATGCTGCGGGGCGGCGCCGTGCGGCGGCCGCGATGCCGGGTTGCGCGTCGATCGCCGGCCCCGCGCAGTCGCGGGCGTCGGCGTTGCTCGACGCGTCGAACTCTAGCGAGCGCCGCGCAGCCGGTGGTAGACAGTTGCGCCCGCGGGGCCGCGGCGGCGAACGGGCGGCAGGCCATCGCGGTGCGCCGACCTCGCATGCGGCCGGGGTCCCCGGCCGGCACGGACGCCCCGGCCGTGGCATGCTGCCTGCCGGGGCTGCGCTTGCCGGGAGCGGGCAGGCGCGGTGGGGACGGTGGACGCGCCAGGCACGGCGGCATCCACCGCGGCGATGCACTTTCTTGCGGTGACGCCATGCGCACGCACGGAACCTTGATTCAGTGGAACCAGGAGCGCGGCTGCGGCCTGGTGCGCCTGGCGCATCGCGAGACCGAAGCCGAGGTGCAGCGCGCGGCGTTTCCCGCCGACGGCGTGCCCCCGCGGGTCGGCGAGCTGATCTCCTTCGACCTGGAGCACGACACGCAGGGACGGCTGCGCGCGGTGCGGGTGATGCGGCCTGGCCGCGCAGCGGCAGCGCCGGCGCGTGCGGTGGCCGCACCGCGCGCATGGCGCGGCCTCTGGCTCGGCGTGCTGGTGCTGGCGCTCGCGATCGCCGCCTACGCGGCGCTGCGCTTCCTGGCGGCACCGCAGGTCACTCGTACAGCGCCACCATCGACCACTTCGCCAACGCCCACTGCACGGGCCACGCCCGCGACGGCACCCGCGTTCCAGTGCGATGGCCGCACGCATTGCGCGCAGATGACCTCCTGCGCCGAAGCGGTGTACTTCCTGCAGCACTGCCCAGGTGTACAGATGGACGGCAACCACGACGGCGTGCCGTGCGAACGGCAGTGGTGTCATTAGGGCGTGTTTCGCTCACGCAATCCGCCCTCCTTGCCAATGCGGCTCAGCCCAGGCGTCAGTCCATCGTGCGGTCTCTTGCAGCGATCGATATTCCCGCGGCGTTGCGTCGTGGAAAGTCGGTGGAGCGGTTCCTTGGCCGCGGTGGCCGGGGCAAGGCATGCATCGTCACCTCGTGCGCAGGAGCGATACAGCGATGGGGGCACGATGTCGGGGATATCGGCAGCGAGCACGCTCTGGATTTGTACCACGTCCCGTATCAGGAAGCAGACGGGCCTGAAGCGCCGGTAGCCACATTCGCCGATCCGCAAGGCGCGCTTGCCTATGCCCATGCAGCGCTGGCCGCCGATACCGGCCGCTGGGTGAATGAAGGCGTCGCGCAGTCCGAGTACCTCGATGACATCCGGGCAGGCCGGCCGGCCAAATGGCCGCATGCCCGTTGACGCTCCACCGAACACCGATGCGGCGTGGCGGGCCGGTGTCGATGTCTGTCTTGGCGCGCAGCCGCATGCGCCACGTCAGCCGGTCACTGGCAAGGTCGATGCCCCACCTCGGCAATGCGTCGACGCGCGTTCAGCCGTCTTCGTCGCGGGTGAACGGCGCCAGCCGCAACTTGACCCGATGTTCCACGCCGGCCGGGCACTGCCCCGGCGCCGGCCCGCGGAAGTAGCTGCGCTGCCAGCCTTCGCGGCTGGCGTCGGAGTCGGGCTGGTCCAGGTCGTGCAGGAATTGCCCGCGGCTGCGCATCCACGCGTGGTGTTCGCGCTCCAGTTCCGGCGTCTGCGACAGCGGTTGCCAGCGCGGCTCGGTCTCGGCCAGCACCCGTCGCTGCACCGGGAAGAAGTGGCAGAACGGCTCGCCGGCCTCGAACCGCACCCGGCCGGGCCGGGTGAACTGCCAGTTCATGGTGAAGGTGTACGGGCTCCAATCGGTCTCGATCAGCCCGGTGAGCCCGGCGATGCCGTCCTTGGGCCGGTTCACCGGCGCGGTGACGTACAGGTCCACGCCCGCCTCGGTACGGAACAGGCAGGGCACGTGGAAGGTGAGCACGCCGTAGCCGAAATGGCTGACCGCCGGCGCGTGCGTCCCCGGCGCCGGCTGCACGCGCAGGTCGTCGAGCGCGTTGCCGCCGTTCCATTCGGCCTCGAACGCGGTCTGGCACAGCAGCTCCCAGCCGTGCGCATTGGCGATGTCCAGCGGCAGGCAGCGGTAGGCGTAGCGCTCGGCGGTGCGGTCCATCCACGGCCGCTCGCGCGGTGCCGGGCGTACGTCGAGCGTATGGCCGTCGAGAACGTGGGCAGTGAGTTTCATGGCGCAGGCAGGACGATGGACCAGTGCCGAGTGTGACGCCTCGCCGCGGCCTTGGCGACCGCGGCACGGCACGCGGGGCTCAGACCGCTTCGAAATCCAGCAGCGCCACGCCGTCGCCGACCAGCTCGCCCTCGCGCACGCGGAAGCCGTGCACGGTGCCGTCGGCCGGCGCCTGCAGGGTGTGCTCCATCTTCATCGCCTCCAGCACCAGCAGCGGCGTGCCGCGACTCACCTGGGTGCCGGGTGCGACCAGCAGGGCGACGATGCGCCCGGGCATCGGCGCGGTCAGGCCGCCGCTCTCCACCGCCGGCTGGTCGGCCTCGGCGACCGGGTCGTGGCGTTCGAACAGATAGCCCTGGCCGTCGACGAATAGGTGCAGCTGCGCGCCGGCGAACACCGCATCGGCCTGCACCCGCTGCGTGCCGAGAAACGCGCACAGGCGCCCGTCGTGCCACTGGCCGCTCGCCTCGAGCGCGTCCTGCGCCTGCGCGGCGTGGATCCGCCAGCCGCCCGCGTGCGCGGCCAGGTGCAGCGTGCGTTGCGTGTCGCCGTGCCGCAAGGTCAGCGTACGCGGCGCCGGCGCGCCCAGCCGCCAGCCGTCGCGCAGGTCCCACGGCGAGTGCGGATCGGTCGGCTGCGCGGGCGCGTCGCGTTCGTGCAGTTGCCAGGCCAGCGCGGCCAGGCTCCACAGCGCATCGGTGGTGGGAGCGGGGGTGTCGAACAGGGCGGCGTGCTCGCGCTCGATCAGCGCGGTGTCCAGGTCCGCCTGCGCGAACGCGGTGGTGCCGACCAGGCGCTGCAGGAACGCGGCATTGGTCGACACCCCGACCACCTGGCACGCCGCCAGCGCCGCCTGCATGCGCCGCAGCGCGCGCTCGCGGGTCACGTCCCAGACGATCAGCTTGGCGATCATCGGATCGTAGTGCGGGCCGATCACGTCGCCCTGCTCGACGCCGGCATCGACGCGGGTATGCGCATCGGCGGCGGGCAGGCGCAGGTGTTGCAGCGTGCCGATCGAGGGCAGGAAGCCACGCGCCGGGTCTTCGGCGTACAGCCGTGCTTCCACTGCGTGGCCGCGGATCGCCAGTTCGTGCTGGCGCTGCGGCAGCGGCTGCCCGGCGGCCACGCGCAACTGCCACTCGACCAGGTCGGTGCCGGTGATGCACTCGGTGACCGGGTGTTCCACCTGCAGGCGGGTGTTCATTTCCATGAAGTAGAACGCGCCATCGGGCGCGACGATGAACTCCACGGTGCCGGCGCCGACATAGCCGACCGCGCGCGCGGCCTCCACCGCGGCCTGGCCCATCGCCGCACGCCGCGCCGGGGCCATGCCCGGCGCGGGCGCTTCCTCCAGCACCTTCTGGTGGCGGCGTTGCACCGAGCAGTCGCGCTCGAACAGGTAGACCAGTTCGCCATGCATGTCGCCGAACACCTGGATCTCGATGTGCCGCGGCCGCAGCACGTACTTCTCCACCAGCACGTGCGCATTGCCGAACGCGGCCTGCGCCTCGCGCTGGCAGGCGGCGAGCGCGGCGGCGAACTCTTCGTCGCGATCGACCCGGCGCATGCCCTTGCCACCGCCGCCGGCGCTGGCCTTGATCAGCACCGGGTAGCCGATGGCCGCGGCCTGTTCGCGCAGGAAGTCCGGGTCCTGGCGCTCGCCATGGTAGCCGGGCGTCAGCGGTACCCCGGCCGCCTGCATCAGCGCCTTGGCCGCGCTCTTGTCGCCCATGGCACGGATCGCCGCTGGCGGCGGCCCGATGAACACCAGCCCGTGGGCGGCGCAGGCTTCGGCGAATTCGGCGTTCTCGGACAGGAAGCCGTAGCCGGGATGGATGGCCTGTGCGCCGCTGCGTTGTGCGGCGTCGAGGATGCGTTCGCCGCGCAGGTAGCTTTCGCGCGCCGGGGCGGCGCCGATGTGCACGGCTTCGTCGGCCAGGCGCACGTGGCGGGCGTCGCGGTCCGCATCGGAGTACACGGCCACGGTGGCGATGCCGAGCCGGCGGCAGGTGGCGATCACCCGGCAGGCGATCTCGCCGCGATTGGCGATGAGGATCTTGTCGAAGGTCGGCAGGTCGGGGGTGGCCATGGTCGGGTGCCTGGAAATTAGGTCAGGGGTGCTGCGGGTGCTGAGCGAAGCGTTGCGTGAGACGCGCGCGTTGGTTGAGCCGTAGCTGTGGCCGTTGCGTCTGCATCTGTAGTTGTTGGCGTTGGCGTTGGCGTTGGCGTTGCTGTAGCTCTGCTTTTGCTGTTGCGTTTGCTTTTGATTTACTGGGTTCCCTTACGAAGCGGCGGCCAGCTCGGGGAAAAACCCCGAAGGGGCGGCGCACAGGGATGTGCGCCGTCCGCGGCAGGGGCAGGATGCCCCTTCCGCGGATCCCCGGGCTGGACGCGGACCCGGAGCGCGCAGCGCGGAGGGCGCGAGGCAGGGCGCGCTTGACCAGCCTTCGGCTGTGGTAAAGCGCTTCTTTTGGTTACCTTTTCTTTGCGCGAGCAAAGAAAAGTAACTCGCCCGCAAGGGCGAAAGCTCTTGCTGTTGCTCGATGTTTGCGTGTCGGGCGAGAAGGTCTGTAGGAGCGGCTTTAGCCGCGACCCACATGATCGGTAATGCCAGTCGCGGCTGAAGCCGGTCCTATGATCCAGCGGCCGCCGCCGCCGCAGCAGCAGCAGCAGCAGCAGCAAGTGCAAGAGCAAGTGCAAGAGCAAAGCTTTCGCCTTGCGGCGAGTTACTTTTCTTTGCTTGTGCAAAGAAAAGTAACCAAAAGAAAGCACACCCCGCAGCGCGCCCTCCGCGCTACGCGCTCCGGGTGCGCAGCCACGACGGGGATTCGCGGAAGGGGCATCCTGCCCCTGCCGCGAACGGCGCACATCCATGTGCGCCGCCCTTCGGGTTTTTCCCCGCCGCGGCTGCCGCGCCGAGGGGACCCGGTAAGTCAAAGGCAAAGCAAGAGCAACCGCGGGAGCAACCGCGGGAGCAAAAGCGGGAGCAAAAGCGGGAGCAAAAGCGGGAGCAAAAGCGAAGGCCGTCGCGTCGGCCGCCGCCGCAGAGCCGATCAAATGGGCCACTGCCGGGCACGCTGCCCCACACATCGCTTGCGACCACCTGCGTGGCCACCGCCGATCCCGGCACACGCGCGCCTGCCACCGCGAGCCTATACGCCCGCTCACATCCGGAACACCCCGAACCGGCTCGGCTCCGCCGGCGCGTTCAACGCCGCCGACAGGCCCAGCCCCAACACCCGCCGCGTCTGCGCCGGATCGATCACCCCGTCGTCCCACAACCGCGCACTGGCGTAGTACGGATGCCCCTGGCGCTCGAACTGATCGCGGATCGGCGCCTTGAACGCCGCCTCCTCGGCGTCCGACCACTGCCCGCCCTTGGCCGCGATGCCGTCGCGGCGCACCGTCGCCAGCACGCTCGCCGCCTGCTCGCCGCCCATCACCCCGATGCGCGCGTTCGGCCACATCCACAGGAAGTTCGGCGAATACGCCCGCCCGCACATGCCGTAGTTGCCGGCGCCGAACGAACCGCCGATCACCACCGTCAACTTGGGCACCTTGGCGCAGGCCACCGCCATCACCAGCTTGGCGCCGTCCTTGGCGATGCCGCCGTGCTCGTACTTGCGGCCGACCATGAAGCCGGTGATGTTCTGCAGGAACACCAGCGGAATGCCGCGCTGCGCGCACAGCTCGATGAAGTGCGCGCCCTTCAGCGCCGACTCGGAGAACAGGATGCCGTTGTTGGCGACGATGCCGACCGGATAGCCATGAATGTGCGCGAAGCCGGTGACCAGCGTGCTGCCGTAGCGCGCCTTGAATTCGTCCAGGCGCGAGCCGTCCACCACCCGCGCGATCACCTCGCGTACGTCGAACGGCTTGCGCGGGTCGGCCGGGATCACCCCGTACAGCTCCTCGGCCGGATACAGCGGCGGCTCCGGCGCGCGCAGCGCCAGCGCCGGGGCCGGCTTGCGCCAGTTGAGCTGGGCGACGATCGCGCGCACCCGCGCCAGCGCCTGCAGGTCGTTGTCGGCGAAGTGGTCGGCCACGCCGGAGATGCGCGTGTGCACGTCGGCGCCGCCCAGCTCCTCGGCGCTGACGTCCTCGCCGGTGGCGGCCTTCACCAGCGGCGGGCCGCCGAGGAAGATGGTGCCCTGCTCGCGCACGATCACCGTCTCGTCGCTCATCGCCGGCACGTAGGCGCCGCCGGCGGTGCACGAGCCCATCACGCAGGCGATCTGGGCGATGCCCTGCGCCGACAGGTTGGCCTGGTTGTAGAAGATCCGGCCGAAGTGGTCGCGGTCGGGGAATACCTCGTCCTGCAGCGGCAGGAACGCGCCGCCGGAATCGACCAGGTAGAGGCACGGCAGGCGGTTCTGCTGGGCGATCTCCTGCGCGCGCAGGTGCTTCTTCACCGTGATCGGGTAATAGGTGCCGCCCTTGACCGTGGCGTCGTTGGCGACGATCACGCATTCCACCCCGGACACGCGGCCGATGCCGGCGACCACGCCGGCGCACGGCACCTCGTCGTCGTACAGGCCCAGCGCGGCCAGCGGCGCGATCTCCAGGAACGCGCTGCCCGGGTCGAGCAGGGCGTCGATGCGTTCGCGCACCAGCAGCTTGCCGCGCGCCTGGTGCTTGGCGCGGGCGGCGTCGCTGCCGCCCAGGGCGATGCGCGCCTGGGTGGCGTGCAGGTCGTCGACCACCGCGCGCAGCGCGGCGGCATTGGCGGCGAAGGCGTCGCTGCCGGATTGCAACTGGGTCTGGATCGCGCTCATGGCTGGGCCGTGGGGGGAAGGAGGGAAAGGTGGACGGCGACTGTGGGAGGGGCTTCAGCCCCGACGCGATGGCGCCGGAACGGCCTGTCGGCCGATACCTCTTTCGCCGCGCATCACTTGGTCCGCTCGAACAGCTCGCGGCCGATCAACATGCGGCGGATCTCCGAGGTGCCCGCGCCGATCTCGTAGAGCTTGGCGTCGCGCCACAGGCGCCCGGTCGGGTAGTCGTTGATGTAGCCGTTGCCGCCCAGCACCTGGATCGCCTGGCCGGTCAGCCAGGTCGCCTTCTCGGCGGCGTAGAGGATCGCGCCGGCGGCGTCCTGGCGGGTGGTGCGGCCGGCGTCGCAGGCGCGCGCCACCGCGTACACGTAGGCGCGGCAGGCATTCAGGCCCACGTACATGTCCGCCAGCTTGCCCTGCATCAGCTGGAAGCTGCCGATCGGTTCGCCGAACTGGCGGCGTTCGTGCACATACGGCAGCACCACGTCCAGCGCCGCGGCCATCAACCCCAGCGGCCCGCCGGACAGCACCACACGCTCGTAGTCCAGGCCGGACATCAGCACGCGCACGCCGCCGCCGATCTCGCCCAGCACGTTCTCCGCCGGCACCTCGCAGTCCTGGAACACCAGTTCGCAGGTGTTGGAGCCGCGCATGCCGAGCTTGTCCAGCTTCTGCGCGGTGCTGAAGCCGGGCATGCCCTTCTCGACCACGAACGCGGTGATGCCGCGCGCGCCGCCGCTCGGGTCGGTCTTGGCATAGACCACCAGCACGTCGGCGTCGGGGCCGTTGGTGATCCACATCTTATTGCCGTTGAGCACGTAGCGGTCGCCGCGCGCCTCGGCGCGCAGCTTCATCGACACCACGTCCGAACCGGCGCCGGGTTCGCTCATCGCCAGCGCGCCGACGTGCTCGCCGCTGCACAGCCTGGGCAGGTAGCGCGCCTTCTGCGCCGGGCTGGCGTTCTTGCGCAGCTGGTTCACGCACAGGTTCGAGTGCGCGCCGTACGACAGGCCGATCGCGCCGCAGGCGCGCGAGATCTCCTCCATCGCCACCACGTGCGCCAGGTAGCCCATCGCGCTGCCGCCGTACTCCTCTTCGACGGTGAGGCCGAGCAGGCCCTGCTCGCCGAGCTTGCGCCACAGCGGCGCGGGAAAGGCGTTGTCGCGGTCGGCCTGCTCGGCCAGCGGCGCGATCTCGCGCGCGGCGAAGGCGGCGACGCTGTCGCGCAGCAGGTCGACCTCCTCGCCCAACTCGAAATTCAACGACGGCATCAGCATGGCGGCAACTCCGGGGATGGCGGATGGCCGGCGGCGCCTAGAATCGGACCCGCGCCGGGCAAGAGCGCCCAGCGTAGCCGGGAACGGCAAAGAAGTGAACAGAAATTCATTAATTGAACATAGAATCAGCCATGGCCTACAAACGCTCCGCCCTGATGGAAGAACGCCTCGCCGGCAACCGCCAGCGGATCCTGCTGGCGGCGCGTCGGCTGATCGCCGCCGACGGCTTCCGTGGCGCCCCGGTGACCGCGGTGGCGGCCGAGGCCGGCGTTTCCACCGGGCTGATCTACCGGCATTTCCCGTCCAAGGCCGAGCTGTTCGTGGAGGTGCTGACCGCGGCGGTGGAGCACGAGCTGACCATCCTGCGCGGCATCGCCGCCGCGCCGGCGCCGGCGGCGCAGCGCCTGCGCGAGGCCATCGCCTCGTTCGTGCGCCGCGCCCTGGCCGGCCCCGGGCTGGCCTACGCCTTCATCGCCGAGCCGGTGGAGCCGGAGGTCGACGCCGAGCGCATCCGCTGCCGGCGCCTGCTCGGCGACGTGTTCAAGGGCATCCTCGCCGACGGCGTGGCCGCGGGCGAGTTCCCCGCGCAGGACCTGGATGCGGCGGCCGCGTGCCTGGTCGGCGCCTACACCGAGGCCCTGGTCGGCCCCACCGCGCCCAGCCGCGACGGCCCACGCGACAGCGAGCGCCTGGTCGAGGCGGTGTGCGGGTTCTGCCTGCGCGCGGTGGGCAGTGCCTGAGCGTGTCGACCGCCGTAGCGCATGTGTCGAACTGCTGCGATGCAGCACGCATCGCCTGCGATTCCGTGCGGTTCCGGCGTGCCGCGCGGCGCAAACGCTGGCTATACTCGGCCGCGTAGCGGTGGTCCGGATTACCACGTGCCAAAGGGGTGTGATGTGCGGAATTACGACCTCGAATTTCTCAAGCGCTTCTCGATGGTGATCGGCCTGCTGGTGCTGATCACCCTCGGCCTGATCGTGTTCGCGCACTACCTGCAGCGGGCCATCCCGCCGGAGGTCTCGCCGATCGCGCAAAAGCGCACCGAGGAGCGCATCGCGCCGGTGGGCGCGGTCTACGCCGGCAGCACCGGCGCCGCGGCGCAGGCCGCCGCGCAGGCGGCGGCACTGGCCAAGGCCTCGGCGCAGGCGGCCTACGGCGGCACCACCGACGGCAAGACCATCTTCAACAACCTGTGCACCGCCTGCCACACCACCGGCGTGGGCAAGGCGCCGACGCTGGACCACGCGCATTGGGATGCGCGCATCGCGCAGGGCAAGGAGACGCTCTACAAGCACGCCATCGAGGGCTATACCGGCCCCGACGGCGGCATCATGCCGCCCAAGGGCGGCAATCCCGGCCTGACCGAGGAGCAGATCCACGCCACCGTGGACTGGATGCTGGCCAACCTGAAGTAACCTTGCGCCTCCCGCACGCCATTGCGCCGCCTTCGGGCGGCGCAGTCGTTTCCGCGCCCGTCGCGTGCCGGCGCAAAACAAGGAGAGTGATCGCATGCGCATGCCGCCGCCATCGTTGTTGTCGTTGTTGCTGCTGGTCGCAGCCCCCGCCGCGCAGGCGCTGACGCCGCCGACGCTGCTGCCGATCGGGCAGTTGCGCCCGGGTCCGCAGGCGCAGGGTGTGGTGTTCGAGGGCGTGGTCACCGCGCGGGTGGAGGCCGGCGGCAGCGGCTACCTGGTGCAGGACGCCGGCGACGACGATCCGCTCACCGCCGACGCGCTGCTGGTGCGCGGCGATGCCGAGCGCAGCCTGACGCCGGGCGACCGCGTGCGGGTGTGGGGCGAGCTGGCGCCGCAGGCCGCGGCGCCGGCCAAGGCCGGCACCGCGTTCGTCGGGCGCAGCGTGCTGGAGCAGGGGCATACGCTGCTGGCGCGCGCGCAGCCCTTGCCGTTGCAGGTGCTCGACGCCGCACCGGCCGACTGGTCGGCGCTGGCCGGCATACGCGTGCGCATCGCCGCGCCGCTGACCGTGGTCGACAACGACGCGCTGGGCAAGACCGGCGAACTGGGCGTGGCCTTTGGCGGGCGCCTGTGGCAGCCCAGCGAAGTGGCCGCGCCCGGCAGCGCCGAGTTGGCGGCGGTCGTGGCCGACAACGCGCGGCGCGGGCTGCGGCTGGGCACGCTCGGTGCATCGACTCCGACTCCGACTTCGGCAACGGCAACGGCAACTGCAAAACTCCCGGATTATCTGGGCAGTGCCACTGCGCCGCCGCGCGCGGGCAGCACGGTGCAGGACGTGGAGGGCATCGTCGGTGGGGTGATCGATGGCACCGCGCGGCTGTACCCGACCGCTGCGTTGCAGCTGACCCCGCCGCCGGAGCCGGCGCCGCCGCAGGTCGACGGCAGCGTGCGCATCGCCGCGTTCAATCTGGAGAATTTCTTCAACGGCGACGGCCGCGGCGGCGGTTTCCCGACCTTGCGCGGTGCGCGCACGCCCGCCGAGTTCCAGGCGCAGCTGCGCAAGCTGGTGGCGACGATCCGCCCGCTGCAGGCCGATGTCGCCGCGTTGATGGAGCTGGAGAACGACGGCTACGGGCCGACCTCGGCGATCGCCAGTCTGGTCGATGCGCTCAACGCCGGTGGCGGCGACTGGCGCTTCGTCGATGCCGGGCGTGGCCCCGGCGACAACCCGATCCGGGTCGGGCTGATCTACCGTGCCTCGCGGGTCAGCCCGGTGGGCAAGCCGGCGGTGCTGGAAGGCGGGCCGTTCGCCGAGCACAGCCGGGTGCCGTTGGCGCAGGCGTTCCGCCGCGGCAACGGTGTGCCGTTCGTGGTGGTGGCCAATCACTTCAAGTCCAAGGGCTGTGGCGAAGCCAGCGGCGCCGACGCCGACCGTGGCGACGGCCAGGGCTGCTGGAACGCGACCCGCACCGAGTCGGCGCGCCGCGTGGACGCGTGGTTGCGCAGCGACCCCACCGGCACCGGCAGCGCGGCCAGCGTGTTGCTGGGCGACTTCAACGCCTACGCGATGGAAGATCCGCTGCGCCTGCTGGGCGATGCCGGCTGGCGCGACGCGCTGCGCGAGGCGCATGTCGCGCAACCCTACAGCTTCGTCTATCGCGGCCTTAGCGGCCGGCTGGACCACGCCTTGCTGAGCCCGGCGCTGGCTTCGCGGTTGCGCGGCGCCGCCGAATGGCACGTCAACGCCGACCTGCCCGACAGCGACGGCTACCGCGAGCGCGATCTGCCTGGTCCGTGGCGCAGTTCGGACCACGATCCGTTGCTGCTGGGGTTTGATCTGTAGGCCGGGAATGGGGAAATGGGAATGGGGAATCGGGAAAGCTGGTTGTCGCTTTCCTTTCCCAGCCTCGATGTACGGGGCGTACCGCCGTAACTGATGTCATGCGCGAAGCGCACGACTGCCGTCATGCGTAATAGTGCTGTGTTTCAGACGGCACGTGCTGCGCGTCCCGCCTTGCATGTCACCAACGGCTCTTGAGGACTGCTTATGTCCCTTGTGGCGTTGCCGCGCGTGTTGCCTTGGTGCCGACCGAAGCCGGTAGATGCCGAGCTTTTGCCCGATAGAACGACAGCATCGACTGTTGCGGTTGCGGTTGCGGTTGCGGTTGCGGTTGTTATTGCTTTGGTTGTGGTAGTTGTTGTTGTTGCCGTTGCCGTTGTTCTGGCTTTTGACTTACCGGGTTCCCTTCCGAAGCGGCGGCCAGCGCGGGGAAAAACCCCGAAGGGGCGGCGCACAGGGATGTGCGCCGTCCGCGGCAGGGGCAGGATGCCCCTTCCGCGGATCCCCGGGCTGGACGCGGACCCGGAGCGCGTTAGCGCGGAGGGCGCGTAGGCAGGGTGTGCTTTCTTTTGGTTACTTTTCTTTGCACAAGCAAAGAAAAGTAACTCGCCGTCAGGCGAAAGCTTTGCTCTTGCTCTTGCGGTGGCGATCGCTAGATCGTAGGAGCGGCTTCAGCCGCGACCCACATGATCGGTAATGCATGTCGCGGCTGAAGCCGCTCCTACAGACCTTCTCGTCTGACACGCAAAATTCAAGCAACAGCAAAGGCTTTCGCCCTAACGGGCGAGTTACTTTTCTTTGCTCGCGCAAAGAAAAGTAACCAAAAGAAAGCGCGCCCTGCCTTGCGCCCTCCGCGCTGCGCCCTCCGCGCTGCGCGCTCCGCGCTGCGCGCTCCGGGTCCGCGGATGCACCGGGGATTCGCGGAAGGGGCATCCTGCCCCTGCCGCGAACGGCGCACATCCATGTGCGCCGCCCTTCGGGTTTTTCCCCGGTCCATCCGCCGCTGCGGAAGGGAACCCGGTAAATCAAAAGCAAAACAACAGCAAAACAACGGCAACAGCAATGGCAACAGCAACGGCAACAGCCAAAGCCAAAGCCGCAACAACAACACTGCGCCTCGACCCGATTGCCGCCTCCAGTAACCGTGCGCTATGCCGCCTGCCGCCCGCCTGCCTGTTAGTGCCGGCAACGCTGCCGGTGCCGGCGCCAGTTCCACAGGTGCGCACTGGCCAAGGCCAGGCTGCCGCTCACCGTCATTGCGGTTTCGCTGGCCTCGTCGGGAATGCCGAAGGCGCCGGCCAGCAGACCGAGCAGGCCCAGCGCCGCCAGCGTCCACAGCGGCCAGGGCAGCGCGTCGCGCTGGTGCCCGCGCCACAACGCCAGCCCCGCCAACGGCGCGGCGATCGCCACGAACAGCACGTGCACCCATTCGGCCTCGGCCCAGACGCCGAACAGCGGCAGCGCCGCCGCCAGCAACGGCAACGCCAGGCAGTGCAGCAGGCACAGCCCGGACAACACCATCGCCGAAGCATCGAAGAAGGATTGCGGCAGGGATTTCATGGACGTCCACTCCAAAGCAGCAAGTGTTATATAGTAACACTTCTTGCCCGCCACGCCTCCGCGCCGATGCCCGCCATGTCCACGTCCGCCGTTTCCGATCGCCGTCTTCCCGTCACCGTCCTGTCCGGCTTCCTTGGCGCCGGCAAGACCACCCTGCTCAACCGCGTGCTGCACAACCGCGACGGCCGCCGGGTGGCGGTGATCGTCAACGACATGAGCGAGGTCAACATCGACGCGGCGCTGATCCGCGACGGCGGCGCCGCGCTCAGCCGCACCGAAGAGACCCTGGTGGAGTTCAGCAACGGCTGCATCTGCTGCACCCTGCGCGACGACCTGCGTCAGGAAGTGCAGCGCCTGGCCGAGAGCGGGCGCTACGACTACCTGCTGATCGAATCCACCGGCATCTCCGAGCCGATGCCGGTGGCGGCGACCTTCGCCGTGCGCGATGCCGACGGCCGCGGCCTGGCCGACGTCGCGCGCCTGGATACCATGCTCACCGTGGTCGACGGCGTCAGCTTCCTGCGCGACTTCGGCTCGGCCGAGCGCCTGGCCGACCGCGGCCTGCAGGCCGGGGACGACGACGACCGCGGATTGGTCAACTTGCTGGTGGAACAGATCGAGTTCGCCGACGTGATCGTCGTCAGCAAGGCCGACCTGGCCGATGCGGCCACCCTCGACCGTACCCGCGCGGTGCTGCGCGCGCTCAACCGCGACGCGCGCATCGTCGAGGCCAGCCGCGGCGAGGTGCCGCTGGACCTGGTGCTGGACACCGGCCGCTTCGACTTCGTGCGCGCGCAGCTGGCGCCGGGCTGGATGCAGGCGTTGCGCGGCGAGCACGCGCCGGAGACCGAGCAGTTCGGCATCGAAAGCTTCGTCTATCGGGCGCGCCGGCCGTTCCATCCGCTGCGCTTCGCGCGGCTGGCGCAGCGCGGCCTGCGCGACGTGATCCGCAGCAAGGGCTTCTTCTGGCTGGCCAGCCGCATGGACTGGGTCGGCGAACTGTCCATCGTCGGCGCCGCCACCCAGACCCAGGCGGCCGGGTTCTGGTACGCGGCACGCGAGCGCGTGGACCGCGGCCTGCTGGAGACGCCGCTGGTATTGCCGCCGTCACCGCTGCCGTACACCGAGCTGGGCTGGCAGCGCCAGCAGACCGCGTGCTGGAACGCGCCGCCGCCGCAGGCCGAGGAGGTCGGCGATGCGCGCGAGTACGCGGCGTTGCGCGCGATGTGGCATCCGCTGTGGGGCGACCGCCGCCAGGAACTGGCGGTGATCGGCGTCGGCCTGGACGAGGCGCGGGTGCGCGCCGAACTCGATGCCTGCCTGCTCGACGATACCGAGCTGCGGCAGGGGCCGGTGGCGTGGCAGGGGTTGGAGGATCCGTTTCCGGTGTGGAGGCGTTGAGGGGCCGGGAATCGGGAATCGGGAGTGGGGAATCGTAGGAGCGGGCTGCGGGCGCTGAGGGTTGGTTGCCAGCGCCAGGGCCGACGATTCGCGGTGAGCAGTGTCCAGAGCGGATAGGCGTTGAGCGGCCTGGAATTCGGGAGTCGGACCTGGGACGCGCAGGCGCGCGCTGCAGGTTAGCCGCGCGCGCCCAGCGCGATCAGGACGATCGCCGGCACCGCCAGCAGCAGGCCCAGGCGGTTCCAGCGGTTGGTCTGCTCGCCGAATACGGCGATGCCGAGCACGGTGCCCAGGCCGATCACGCCCAGGTTCATTGCCGCGAACACGCTGGCCGGGCTGTCCGGCAGCGCCTGGTGCGCGCGCACGTAGAACAGGATATTGCCGAAGTTGAGCGTGCCCAGCAGCAGGCCGGCGCCGAGGTTGCGCCAGGCCAGCGCGGCGCTGCCGCGCAGGTGTCGCCACAGCTGCACGCCCAGCAGCAGCACGAGGGCCAGGGCGAAGGCCACCAGCAGCGAGGCGGCGAACGGGGTGCCGGCCTGGGCGATGCGCTTGAGCAGTACGTCGATCGCGGCGAAGCCGACCCACACCAGCAACAGCCATGGCGCGGTGCGGGCGGCGCTGCGCGGCGTCGTGTCCGGCCGCTGCACGATGCCGGCGATCGCCAGCAGGCCCAGCGCCAGGCCGGCCAGCTTGACGCCGTTGGCGCGTTCGCCGAACCAGAGGAAGGCCGCCGCCAGCGACAGCAGCAGCGACAGCCGCTGCGCCGCGTCGGTGCGCACGATGCCGGCGCTGGCGACCGCGCGGCCCAGCACCAGGAAGATGCTCGGCAGCAGCACGCCCAGGGCCAGCAGCGCCGCCCACGGCGTATGCGCGTTCTTCAGCGCGGCCAGCGGCGGGTGCAGCAGGGCGGCGCACAGCAGCAGCGCCGCCAGGTAGTTCCAGGTCACCGCCTGGGCCAGGTCGATGCGCCGTTGCGGCGCCAGCTTCAGCAGCGCCGAGACCAGCACGCTGCACACCACACTCAGCAGGACGAAGACCACACGCAGGATCCGGATCGGGAGAAAAAGAACGCTGCGTGCACCGCATCGGCATGTGGCCGCGACCCAGCCCCGGTATTATGACCGCATGACCTCTCCCGCTTTCCCCACCGCTTCCGGCGCGCTGACGCTGCAAGGCCCCGCCGGCCCGATCGAGGCCGCGGTCGATCTGCCCGACGCCGACGTCGCCGCGCTGCCGGTCACCGCCATCGTCTGCCATCCGCTGTCCACCGAAGGCGGCAGCATGCATAACAAGGTGGTGACGATGGTCGCGCGTGCGCTGCGCGAACTGGGCGTGCGCGTGGTGCGCTTCAACTTCCGCAGCGTCGGCGCCTCCGCCGGCAGCTTCGACCACGGCGACGGCGAGCAGCAGGACCTGGCCGCGGTGGCCGCCTGGGTGCGCGCGCAGCGTCCGCACGACGCGCTGTGGCTGGCCGGTTTCAGCTTCGGCGCCTACGTCTCGCTGCGCGCCAGCGCCGCGCTGCAGCCGCAGGTACTGATCTCGATCGCGCCGCCGGCCGGGCGCTGGGATTTTTCCGACATGGCGCCGCCGCCGCAGTGGCTGGTGATCCAGGGCGAGGCCGACGAGATCGTCGACCCGCAGGCCGTGTACGACTGGCTGGAGACCCTGCAGGCGCAGCCGCAACTGGTGCGCATGCCCGACACCAGCCATTTCTTCCATCGCAAGCTGATCGACCTGCGCGGCGCCCTGCAGCACGCGGTCAAGGCCTGGCTGCCGGCGGCACAGGCGTGAGCGCGGCGGCATTGCCGTCGCAGCGCTACGCCGAAGGCGTGGCGCGCGGCGACTGGCGCGACGATCCGGCCCAGCACGCGGCGCTGGCCGAACTGGACCGCATCCACACCGCGATCGTGGACGGGGACCAGGAGGGCTGGCTGGACCGCCTGTCGGCGTTCTGGAAGAAGCCCGAGCCGGTGCGCGGCCTGTATTTCTGGGGCGGGGTCGGCCGCGGCAAGACCTTCCTGGTCGATCTGTTCTACGACGGCCTGCCGATCACGCGGAAGTACCGCACCCATTTCCACCGCTTCATGCGCGGCGTGCACGAGCGCCTGCGCGAGCACGCCGGGCAGAGCGATCCGCTGGCGAAGATCGCGCAGGAGTGGCGCAGCCGGCTGCGCGTGCTGGTGCTGGACGAGTTCTTCGTCACCGACATCGGCGATGCGATGCTGCTGTCGCGCCTGCTCGAGCGCTTGTTCGCCGAGGGCGTGACCCTGGTCACCACCTCCAACACCGCGCCGCAGAACCTGTACCTCAACGGCCTGCAGCGCGAGAGCTTCCTGCCGGCGATCGGCTTGCTGCAGACCTATTGCGTGGAGCTGTACGCCGAGGGGACCGAGGACTACCGCATGCGCGCGCTGACCCGCTCGCCGGTGTACCGCGCGCCGCTGGCCGAGGACAGCGACGCCTGGCTGGGCGAGCGCTGGAGCGCGTTGACCGGCAATGCCGAGGCGCGCCGCGGCAACATCGAACTGGAAGGGCGCAAGATCCCGGTGCGCGCGCGCGGCAAGAGCATCGTCTGGTTCGATTTCGCCGCCCTGTGCGAAGGCCCGCGCGGTCCCAGCGACTACATCGAGATCGCGCACGAGTTCACCACCGTGCTGCTCGGCGGCATCCCGCACTTCGATCGCATGAACGAGGATGCGGCGCGGCGCTTCGTCAACCTGATCGACGAGCTGTACGACCGCCACGTCAACCTGGTCTGCACCGCGCAGGATCCGCCGCCGTTGCTGTACACCGGCGAGCGCTTGGCCGGGGCCTTCGAGCGCACCGCCTCGCGGCTGATCGAGATGCAGAGCGCCGAGTACCTGGCGGCCGCGCACCGGGTCTGAGCGCGGCAGCGGCCACGCGCGCTCAGCGCACCGCGCCGGGCCGGCACAGCCCGGCGACGAAGCGCGGCATCAGGCCCGCGCCTGCGATTTCCTCCAGATAGGCGGCGGCCGGGCAACTGGCGCCGCCTTCGCTGCGTGCGCAGCGGGCCGGGCCGGACGCACCGTCCTGCGGCAACTGCCGGTCCATGGCCTGGCGCTGCGCCGCGGCCAAGCCGTCGCGAAAGCGCTCCTCGGCAGCGAGCAGGTCGGCCGGGGTCAAGCGCTCGGTCGGCACGCCGGGGCACTGGCGGCGGGTTTCGCGGGCCAGTGCGTCGGCGCCGGCACCGACCAGCACCGGACCGTGGGGCAGGGTGTTGGGCGCGGCCTTCGGCAGCGCGGCGGACGGCGCGGCGCCGAGCGCGGCCAGCAGCAGGAACGATGCGCGCATGCGGAAGCTCCTCGGGGATGCGCGGCAGCGTAGTCCTGCGCCGGTGGCCGCGGGTGGCAGGACGCGGCGCCCGCTTCAGCCGGGAGTTAGCGCAGGTATAAATATCGCTTGCTATTAAATAGCGCGCTATGTAATGTGGCGTCCATGGACCGCACCTCTCCCGCCGACGCCACCGCCCTGCTCAAGCTGGACACCCAGCTGTGCTTCGCGCTGTATTCGGCCAACCTGGCGATGCACAAGCTCTACCGTGCGCTGCTGCGCGACCTCGGCCTGACCTATCCGCAGTACCTGGTGATGCTGGTGCTGTGGGAGCAGGACCAGCGCAGCGTCTCGGACATCGGCGAGCGCCTGTTCCTGGATTCGGCCACGCTGACCCCGTTGCTCAAGCGCCTGGAGGCGGCCGGCCTGCTGACCCGCAGCCGCGCCGCCGAGGACGAGCGCCGCGTGCTGATCGCGCTGACCGCCGATGGCCAGGCCCTGCGCGCGCGCGCGCAGGCGGTGCCGGAAGGCGTGCTGTGCGCGGTCACCTGCGATCTGCAGCAACTGACCCGGCTCAAGCACGACCTGGAAGAGGTCCGCGGCAAGTTGCTGGCCGCGGCCTGAGCGATTCCCACCCCCGATCCCGCAATCCCCTCTACCCCTGGCGCCGCGGCGCCGCCCTGTAAGGAGAACCACCATGGCTTCACCGACCACCATCGTCTACACCGCCGTTGCCACTGCCACCGGGGGCCGCGACGGCCGCGCCGCCACCCCGGACAAGGCGCTGGACGTCAAGCTGTCGACCCCGCGCGAGCTGGGCGGCGCCGGCGGCGACGGCACCAACCCGGAGCAGCTGTTCGCGGCCGGCTACTCGGCCTGCTTCATCGGCGCGCTGAAGTTCGTCGCCGGGCAGGAGAAGGTCAAGCTGCCGGCCGAGCCGAGCATCGAAGGCCATGTCGGCATCGGCCAGATCCCGGGCGGCTTCGGCATCGCCGTGGAACTGCGCATCGCCGTGCCGGGCCTGGAGCGTGCGACGCTGGAATCGCTGGTGGAGAAGGCGCACCAGGTGTGCCCGTACTCCAACGCCACCCGCGGCAACATCGACGTCAAGCTGGTCGTGCTCGACTGAGCCAGCGGGATGTCCGGGCCGGCGCGTGCGTCGGTCCCTGGCGGTAAGCGACGGGCGGCCACTGGCCGCCCGTTCGCGTTGCAGGCGCCGTGTGTTGCCGCGCACATTGAGGACGCCTTGCGTCAATGCAATAGTGTGCGCTTCATCAAATCGAGCACGCCATGCTCAGTTCCGCCTACAACGCCGAGACCGTTGCCGCCTTTCTCCAGGGCGCGCGCCGCCTGCTGGTGCTGACCGGTGCCGGCATGTCCGCCGAGAGCGGGGTACCGACCTTCCGTGGCCAGGACGACAGCCTGTGGGCGCGTTTCGATCCGGAACAGCTGGCCACCGAGGACGCCTGGCGCGCCGATCCGGCCCTGGTCTGGGGCTGGTACCGCTGGCGCATGGCGATCGTGGCGCAGGCGCAGCCGCACGCCGGGCATCTGGCGCTGGCGCGCCTGGCCGAGATCCGCCACACCACGCTGGTGACCCAGAACGTGGACGACCTGCACCAGCGCGCCGGCAGCGAGGTCGCCGCGCACGTGCATGGCCGCCTGTCGGCGCTGCGTTGCAGCGACTGCGGCCAGCCCTGGCGCGGGCTGCTGCCGCCGGTGGACGTGCACATGCCGAGCCAGCGCCTGGCACCGCCGGTGTGCGCGGCCTGCGGCGGCACGGTGCGCCCGGGCGTGGTGTGGTTCGGCGAGGCGCTGCCGGCGGCGGAGTGGGCGCGGGCGCAGACCGCGGCGGACGCCGCCGATCTGGTGCTGGTGATCGGCAGTTCCGGCCTGGTCCATCCGGCGGCCGGCCTGCCGCTGCAGGCCAAGGAGCGCGGCGCCTGCGTGGTCGAGATCAATCCCGAACCCAGTGCGCTGTCGGCGCGCGCCGACCTGCACTGGCGCGACAGCGCGGCGGTGGCGCTGCCGTTGCTGCTGCAGCAGTGCCTGGTGGCCTGAGCGCGTTGCCGGCCGCGGAAGCTGCGCACGGCGCTCAGCGCAGCGTGTGCAGGAACGCGTCCACCGCCGCGGTGTAGGCCGAGGGCAGGCCCAGCTCGCGGTTGATCTCGGCGTGGCTGGCATCCTGCGGCAGCACTTCGACGCGGATGCCGCGTGCGTTGGCCTTGGCGGCCAGGCGGCGCGCCTGCGCGCAGGCATCGGCGCGGCGGCTGGAGCACACCGCCAGCAGCGGCGGCGCGCTGTTGCCCATGACGTGGTACGGCGAGGCGGCGATCCAGTCGCTGCGTGCGCTGCCGAAGGCGCGGTCGTACAACGGCAGGTGCCGGCCCTGCATCACCTGCTCCACGTCCATCGCCGCGCTGTCCAGCGCCACCGTGCCCAGCGGCCGACGCGCCCCGGCCTGCGCCAGCAGGTCCGGCGACAGGTCCAGCAGGGACACCAGGTGCGCGCCGGCCGAGTGGCCCATCAACACCAGCTGCGCCGGGTCGGCGCCCCACTGCGGCGCCAGCTGCTGGATCCGCGCCACCGCGCGCGCCACGTCCTGCGCCTGCTGCAGCGGCGTGGCCTGCGGCAGCAGGCGGTAGTTCACCGACACCAGCGCACGGCCCTGCGGCAGCCAGTGCGCGGCCTTGTTGGCGGCCACGCCGGGGTTGTCCTTGTCGCCGTCGGCCCAGCCGCCGCCGTGCACCATCACGATCAGCGGGGCCTGGCGCGCGCCGGCCGGCAGGTACACGTCCATGCGCTGCGCCGGGTCCTGCCCGTAGGCGACGTCGCGCAGCACCTGCGCGCCGGCGGGCAACGGTGCACGCGCGGTGTCGGCGCCTTCGCGCTGGGCCAGGCGCTGCAGCAGGCGTGCGCGCAGGCGCCCGTCCTGGGCGTGGCCGGGGGCGGCGGATAACCCCGGCAGCAGCAGCGCCAGGGCGAGCAGGCAACGGGCGGGCGAGGGACGCGACAGGCGCATGGGCGGATCACTCCATGAAGGACGACGAAGGCGGTCGTGGCGCGGCCGGCCCGTGTGGGCGCCGGCACGCGCCGGGGTCATGCCGGGCGCAGGTGCAGGCTGGCGCACAGGCCGTGCGGAACGATGGGCTGCAGCAGCAACTGGCCGCGATGCTGGCGCGCGACCCGCTCGACGATCGCCAGGCCCAGTCCGCTGCCGCCGTGGCCGCCGTGCACGAACGGCTGCGGCGCGCGCGCGGCCAGCGCCGGGTCCAGGCCGGGGCCGTGGTCGCGCACCTCGATGCGCCAGCCATCGCCGCCGTCGCCGTGCAGGCGCAACTGGAACGGCGCGGCGCCGTGCCGCTCGGCATTGCCGATGAGGTTGCCGAGCGCGCGCTGCAGCGCCAGCGGCCGCCCGTACAGCGGCGCCTGCGCAGGCAGCAGCTGCTCCCAGCCGGGCTGCGCCGCGCCCAGCGCCTGCCGGCAGAGGTCGGCCAGGTCCAGCGCCACGGCCGGTTCGTCGCGGCCGTCGCGGGCGTAGGCGATGAACTGCGCCAGGATCGCGTCGATCTCGCCGATGTCGCGTTCCATGCCTTCGCGCAGGTCCGGCTCCACCTGCGGCAGCAGCGCCAGCGCGTATTGCAGCCGGGTCAGCGGGGTGCGCAGGTCGTGGGAGATGCCGGCCAGCAGCAGCACACGCTCGGCCGCGGCATGGCGCACGTCGGCGCTGGCCTCGGTCAGCGCCTGCGCCAGCGCCGCGACTTCGCGCGGGCCGCCGGTGGCGATCGGCGCGGCCTGCTCGCCGCGCACCAGGTGCGGCGCGGCCTGCGCCAACTGCCGCAGCGGGCGCACCAGGCGCCGCGCGGCCAGGGCGGCGGCCAGCCAGACCAGCAGCGTGCAGCCGGCCAGCAGCGCCACCGAGAATCGGCGCAGGCCGTGTCCGTGCGGCTGGCTGGAGAATGCGATCCACAGCGGCGTGGGCGTGGCCAACTGCAGCCACAGGGTGCCGTCGGCGTCGCGCCGCAACGCGCGTCCGGGGCCGAGCTGGTCGGCCGCGCGGCGCTGCACGGCGTCGACCAGCGGGCCGGCGGCACTGGCCGAGGGCGGCGCGGTGCGCAGTTGCAGCCCGGCCTCGCGCAACGCCGGCGCCAGCGCCGCGGCGTCCGGCGAGCGCTGCAGCGCCTCGGCGACATTGGCCAAGCCGTGCAGCACGCGCAGTTGCTGCTGCGCCGCTGGTCGCAGCGCCAGTTCGCGGCCGAGCAGCAGCGCCAGCAGGCCGGCGCCGGCCAGCACCAGCGCGATCACCAGCGCCAGCTGCCCGAACAGGCTGCGCGGCCAGCCGCAGGCGCCAGGGGCGGCGCCGCTCATGCCTGCGGCTCCGGCGGCACGTACACGTAGCCCACGCCCCACACGGTCTGGATCAGCCGCGGCAGGCGCACGTCGTCCTCCAGCAGCTTGCGCAGCCGCGCGACGATCACGTCGATGCTGCGGCCCAGCGGCTCGTGTTCGCGGCCGTGGGCCAGGCTGGACAGGCGGTCGCGGCTGAGCGGCTGCTGCGGATGCCGCAGCAGCACCGACAGCACCGCGAACTCGGCGGTGGTCAGCTTCAGCGGTTCGCCATCGCGGCGCAGTTCGCGCCGTCCCAGGTGCAGGCGGAAGCGGCCGAAGCCGATCTCGCCGCCCTCCGGCTGCGGCGCGCCGGCGCCGCCCGGGCGGGTGCGGCGCAGCACCGCGCGGATCCGCGCCAGCAGCTCGCGCGGGTTGACCGGCTTGGGCAGGTAATCGTCGGCGCCGATCTCCAGGCCGACGATGCGGTCGATCTCGTCGCCCTTGGCGGTCAGCATCACGATCGGGGTGGTGTCGCCCTGGCCGCGCAGGCGCCGGCAGATCTCCAGGCCGGTCTCGCCGGGCAGCATCAGGTCCAGCACCACCAGGTCGTAGTGGCCGCGCGCCAGCGCCTGCTGCAGTTGCACGCCGTCGGCCGCCGCCTTGACCGCGAAGCCCTGGCTCTCCAGGTAGCGGCACAGCAGGGCGCGCAGGCGGTCGTCGTCGTCGACCAGCAGCAGGCGGGGAGCGGGCGCGGCATCGTGCATGGCCGTCACTATCGGCTGCGCCGCCACCTTGCGGCAACGGCGGCCGCGGCGCATCTGTAAGCGGATGTTTCCGCCGCGGCCTGCGGCAACATCCGCTGGCCGATGCGGCGCCCGCGGCGCCCGCGTCGTGGCTACGGTGGCATCCGGCAGCACGCCGCTGCCGTCACCGGAGTCCGCCATGTCGCTGTCCCGTCGCATCTCCCCGTTGCTGCTGGCGCTGGCCGCCGGCGTCCTGGCCGTCCCTGTCGCCCAGGCGCGCGAGCACACCCGCACGCGCACCGCCGGCGGCGCCGATGGCGCCCGCCACGCCGCCGTGCAGGCCAGCGCCAGCGGCGCCCACGGCAGCACGCAGCGGGCCCGGCAGTGGCAGGCCGACGGCCAGGGCAACGCCAGCGCGGGCAGTGCCGCCACCCGCACCACCGCCGCCGGCGGCAGCGCCACGCGCCAGGGCAGTACGGACCGCGATGCCGATGGCAGCCTCAGCCGCCAGGGCAGTGCCAGCGTCCAGCGCGCCGACGGCGCCAGCGCCAGCAGCAGCGGCAGCCTGACCCGGGCCGCCGACGGCACGCGCAGCGGCAGCCGCCAGAGCAGCGTCGACGGCGCGCAGGGCAGCTACCAGGGCAGCACCAGCGTGCAGGGCGGCAGCATCGTCCACACCGGCACCTGCACCGACGCGAGCGGCACCGTGGTGCCGTGCCGGCCGTAGGCGAGGGCGCGGCGGCGGGGCGGTTCCAGGACATACGCCCGCGTCCGCCGCCGGCTTCACAGACCCGTCACGGCCGCGAACGGGCCCTCCGCGGCGGGCCGGAACCCGCCGCCATCGGCAAACCGTTGCCAGGCTTAGGTTTTCGTAATTCCACCCATATTTAGCGTTGACGTCGTCGAGCGACCACACTATCTTGGGGTGGTCGGTTCCGGCGGCCCCAAGCCGCGGGATCAAAAGGGAAGCCGGTGCGGCGTGGCAACGCCAATTCCGGCGCTGCCCCGCAGCGGTAATTGGGAACGAACCCGTCATCCGCACTGAGGCGCCCGCCTTGGGAAGCGACGGGCTAGGAACCGGCCACGCGGCCGCCGCCCATCAGCCCGAAGACCTGCCGACAGCCGCGCGAAGCACACCGCGCGGCGCCGACCGTGTGATCTCCGGGGGGAGAGGGTCGGTGCAGCGACGACCGCCCGCAGGCCCGCCGCCTGCGCCGTTGCAGTCTTCGCGACACCGCCGCCACCCGCCGATCCGGTCGGACCGCTGCCTGCGAGGGTCGGGCGGCCGCGTGCACCACGCTTGGAGACCTTCATGAGCCAGACCCACAGCCTGCCGGCCACCGCGTCCGTGGACGCCGTCGTCGACCCCACGACCGCTGCCGCCACCGCCCAGCCGGAGCCGGCCAGCAGCGAGCCGAGCAACGACCAGCGCGCCGTGACCTGGATCGTCAAGGACGGCGGCAACCGCCGCATGGCCTTCGACCGCTCGCGCCTGCAGCGCACCCTGGACCGGATCCACGCCGAGTTCCCGCAGCTGGACGTGAGCGACTACGAGCGCAAGGCCTTCGCCTTCATCGAGAAGAAGGAAAGCCTGTCGGCCGACGACATGGTCGACTACCTGATCCGCGAGGCCGAGTCGCGCGTGGACATCGCCACGCCGGAGTGGGAGTACTTCGCCGCGCGCCTGTACCTGGACCGCCTGTACAAGCGCGCCAGCAAGAACCGCTTCTACGATGCCGGCGAGAAGTACGGCTCCTACGTCGGCCTGCAGGAAAGCCTGGCCGACCGCGGCGTGTACTCGATCGACATCCTCAAGAACTACTCCAAGGACGAACTGGCCGAAGCCGGCCGCATGATCGACCCGGAGCGCGACAAGCTGTTCGCCTACAACGGCCTGTACCTTCTGGCCACCCGCTACCTGGCCACCGACAACTCGCGCAAGGTCTACGAACTGCCGCAGGAGCGCTGGCTGACCATCGCCCTGTACCTGATGCAGGACGAGAAGCCGCGCGAGCGGCGCATGCAGCTGGTCGGCGAGGCCTACTGGGCGCTGTCCAACCTGTACATGACCGTGGCCACCCCGACCCTGGCCAATGCCGGCAAGATCGGCGGGCAGCTGTCGAGCTGCTTCATCGACACCGTCGACGACAGCCTGCAGGGCATCTACGACTCCAACACCGACGTGGCGCGCGTGTCCAAGCACGGCGGCGGCGTCGGCGCCTACCTGGGCTACGTGCGCTCCTCCGGCTCGGCGATCCGCGGGGTCAAGAACTCCAGCGGCGGCGTGGTGCCGTGGATCAAGCAGCTCAACAACACCGCCGTGTCGGTGGACCAGCTCGGCCAGCGCAAGGGCGCCATCGCCGTGTACCTGGACATCTGGCACCGCGACATCGAGGCGTTCCTGGACCTGCGCCTGAACAACGGCGACCAGCGCCTGCGCGCGCACGACGTGTTTACCGCGGTGTGCGTGCCGGACATCTTCATGGAAGCGGTGGAGCGCCGCGGCGAGTGGTACCTGTTCGACCCGCACGAAGTGAAGGAGGTCAAGGGCTGGTACCTGCAGGACTTCTTCGACGAGAAGCGCGGCGAAGGCAGCTTCCGCGCGCGCTACGAGGAAGTGGTGGCCGACGAGCGCATCGGTCGCAAGGTGGTCAAGGCCATCGACATGTTCAAGCGGATCATGGTCAGCCAGCTGGAGACCGGCAACCCGTTCATGTTCTATCGCGACGAAGTCAATCGCATGAACCCGAACAAGCACCAGGGCATGGTCTATTCCAGCAACCTGTGCACCGAGATCCTGCAGAACATGAGCCCGACGCGGGTCATCCAGGAGATGATCAGCGGCGACCAGATCGTCACCACCAAGCAGGCCGGCGACTTCGTCGTGTGCAACCTGTCCTCGGTGAACCTGGGCCGCGCGGTCACCGCGCAGCCGGACCTGCTGTCGCCGGACATCCTGGAGCGGCTGATCCGCATCCAGGTGCGCATGCTCGACAACGTCATCGACCTCAACGAGCTGCCGGTGCCGCAGGCCACCATCACCAACCAGAAGTACCGCGCGATCGGCCTGGGCACCTTCGGCTGGCACCACCTGCTGGCGCAGAAGGGCATCGACTGGAACTCGCCGGCGGCCGAGGAGTACAGCGACACGCTGTACGAGCGCATCAACTACCTGACCATCCAGGCGAGCCTGGCGCTGGCCAAGGAGAAGGGCGCCTACAAGGTGTTCAAGGGCAGCGACTGGCAGAACGGCGAGTACTTCAGCAAGCGCGGCTATACCAGCGCGGAGTGGCAGGAACTGGCCGCGCAGGTCGGCGTGCACGGCGTGCGCAACGCCTGGATGGTGGCGGTGGCGCCGAACATGAGCACCGCGCAGATCGCCGGTTCCACCGCCTCGATCGACCCGATCTACAGCGCGTTCTACTACGAAGAGAAAAAGGACTTCCGTCGCCCGGTGGTGGCGCCGGGGCTGACCGTGGACACCTACCCGTACTACGAGAAGGGCGCCTACCGGGTCGACCAGTTCGCCAGCGTGCGCCAGAACGCGCGCCGCCAGCGCCACGTCGACCAGTCGATCAGCTTCAACTTCTACGTGCCCAGCGGCATCCGCGCCAGCACCCTGCTGGACCTGCACATGACCGCGTGGAAGGAAGGCCTGAAGACCACCTACTACGTGCGTTCCAACGACATCGACATCAGCGAGTGCGAGTGGTGCTCGAGCTGATCGCTGGCGCCTGAGTCCAGCGTCGCGCGGCAGGCCGGTCCTGCCGCGCGCGTTCCGCATTCCCGCGCCGACCGCCGGCGCCGTTCACCCGACTTCACGAAGCAACTTCCATGGCCATCGCGCTCGACCGCATCAAGATCCTCGAACCACTGCACCCCAACCGGTCCACCGGCATCATCAACGGCACCACCAGCGGCATCCTCAACTGGAACGACATCCCGTACCCGTCCTTCTACCGGGCGTACAAGGAGCTGTCGACCAACTTCTGGATCCCCGACGAAGTGGACATGAAGGGCGATGCCAAGCAGTACGGGGAGCTATCGGCGCGCGAGAAGAACGCCTACGACTCGATCATCGGCCTGCTGGCCACGCTGGATTCGCCGCAGACGCGCTTCATCTACAACGTCGCCGAATACATCACCGACCCGGCCGCGCACGCCAACGCCGCGATCATCGGCCAGCAGGAAGTGATCCACAACGAGAGCTACTCGTACGTGCTGGCCTCGATCGCCGGCCTGGCCGACCAGAACCGCGTGTTCGAGATCGCCCGTACGCACCCGACCATCATCGCGCGCAACCAGCCGATCATGCAGGCCTACGACGACTTCATGCGCGAGAAGACCGCCGAGACCCTGCTGCGCTCGCTGATCCAGTCCTCGATCCTGGAAGGCATCAACTTCTATTCCGGCTTCGCCTACTTCTACAACCTGGTGCGGCAGAACCGCATGACCGGCACCGGCAAGATCATCAGCTTCATCAACCGCGACGAGCTGGCCCATACCAAGTTCATCAGCGAACTGATCCGCGCCATCATCGGCGAGAACGCCGAGCTGCAGACCAACGAGCTGACCGACTACGTGCACCAGGCCTTCGAGCATGCGATCCGCCTGGAGACCGAGTGGTCCTCGGAAGTGCTCGACGGCATCGAGGGCATTGACGTGGACGAGATGATCCAGTACGTGAAGTACCGCGCCAACAAGATGTCCGGCATGCTCGGCATCGAGAAGCTGTACAGCGGCGCCAGCGACAACGTGATGCCGTGGATCAAGGCCTACGCCGACAACTTCACCGAGACCAAGACCGACTTCTTCGAGATGCGCAACGCCAGCTACAAGAAGACCAACTCGGACAACGGCTTCGACGATCTCTGAAGAGCCGGGATTGGGGAATCGGGAATGGGGATTGGTAAAGGCAAGTCTCCGCGCTCTGACGAATCCCCAATCCCGAATCCCCGCCTCATGAAAATCTTGCTCGCCTACGCTTCGCTCAGCGGCAACACGCGCGACGTCGCCCGCCGCGTGCATGCGCAGTGCGAGGCGGCGGGGCACGAGGTCACCTGGATCCACACCGACCTGCAGACGCTGCAGGACGCGCTCGGCGATGCAGGGCGCGCGGCGGAGTTCGATCTGCACCTGCTCGGCAGCTGGACCGACAACGCCGGGCGCACGCCGTCGGAGATGAAGCGCTACATCGCCGAGCTGGTCGAGGCGACCGGCAAGACGATCGAGGTGGCGGTGTTCGGCACCGGCGAGACGCAGTGGGGACTGGAGTACTACTGCGGTGCGGTCAAACGCATCGCGCGGTTCTTCGACAGCGCCTATCCGGTGCTGGAGATCGAGCAGATGCCGCATGGCGACCGCGACAGTGCCGCGATCGACGATTGGTGCGCACGCGTGCTGGCCTTGCGCGCGGCACGCGCGTCGTCGGCAGGCGCCGTGCCGGGCGCCGCTGCCGCGCCCCCGTCCGCCGCTGCGGGCGGGTTCGCTTCGAGGGTGTTGCCGCTGCATGGCAGCGGCTGACGCCGTCGTCCATCCGTTTTCCTGGCATCACCGGCGTCGCCATCGCACGCCGTGCTTCCTCCGACATCAGACAAGGTTCCGTTCCATGCTTACCACCATCACCGTCTCCAGCGCCGAACAGTTCGCCGATGCGCTCGCCGCGCACCCGCGCGTGCTGGCCGATTTCAACAAGGACAACTGCCCGGGCTGCCGCATGCTCGACAAGTCGCTGGAGCGCTTCGCCGAGGGCGAGAGCGCGCAGGGCGTGACCCTGCTCAAGGTGAAGATGGAAGACGTGGGCGAGGACTTCTTCCGTGCCCAGGGCCTGCGCCAGACCCCGACCCTGATGCTGTTCCGCCAGGGCGAGGAAGTGGCGCGCGTCCCCGGCTTCGTGCCGCCGGCCAAGATCGACGAAGCGGTGCGCACGCACCTGGGGTGAGCGCGCGCTGTTTCTCGTAGGAGCGGCTTCAGCCGCGACTGGGTATCCCAGGCAACGTCCTGGTCGCGGCTGAAGCCGCTCCTGCAATCGCTCTTGCTGGATCGCCGCGCATCCGCGCGGCGCCAGACTGCATCGCATCCCGGGCACGACGCGCCGCCGCAAGCATCCTGCTGCAGGCGCGGACAGGTCGCGTGCGCTTGACCTCAACCGCAGTTGAGGTCGTGCAATAGGCGCTCCGCCGCCAAGGAGCCTGCGATGCGCATCACCCATGTCCATTTGCCTTGTACCGATCCCGCTGCCGGTCTGGCCTTCTATGGCGAGGTGCTGCAGTTGCCCGTCGCATCCGAGCAGGTGCGGATCGGCTGGAGCGTGTTGCAGCTGACCCGCGGGACCGACGTCGGGAGCGCGCACCTGGCCTTCAACGTGTTGCCCGCCCGGTTCGAGGCGGCCTGCGATTGGCTGTCGCAGCGGGCCGCGTTCCTGTCCGACGCGCAGGGAACCACGCGGTTCGCGCTCGGTGGCGCATGGCAGTCGCAGTCGGTGTATTTCGCCGGCCCGGATGGCGCGGTGCTGGAACTGATCGCACGCGCACCGCTGCCGGCGCAGCCGGCGCCGCAGGGCGCGTTCTCGGCGCGCGAGGTGTTGTGCATCAGCGAGGTCGGCCTGCCCAGCGCGCAGGTGCCGGCCGTGGTCGCGGCCGCGCAGCGGGATTTCGGATTGCGTCCACTGCAGCCGCCGTCCGCCGAATTCGCCGCGCTCGGCGACCACACCGGTTTGCTGATCGCGGTGGACGCGCAGCGACGCTGGTTTCCGCAGCAGCGGCAGTTGCCGTTCGCGCGCGGTGTGCAGGTGGTCGTGGACGGTGTGCGCCCAGGCCAGGTGCTGGGCGATGCGGCGGGATGGGAGGTGCGTACGTTGTGATCCGTTGCGCGCAGGCGCACGTGGCGTAGGACCGGCGTCAGCCGCGCCGCGCTTTCCCGCTGGCGCCTGTCGCGGCCGAAGCCGTTCCTGCGGTCTTCGGATCGGGCAATCCTGTCGGGGGAGTGCCGCGCCCGCCCGCTGCATGTCCCTGCGCCAGCTGCCACAAATGGCGCACGATCGGCATCGCCTGCGCGGTGGCCGGCAGCGCGGCCAGCGCCAGCCGCGCCATCGGCACGCGGCCTTCGATGTCCAGGTAGCGCACGCCGGGCAGCTGCACCTGCGCGGTCGAGGCGGGCACCACCGACACGCCCAATTCGGCGGCGACCAGGTTGACGATGGAGGACATCTGCGGCGCTTCCTGTTCGATCTTCAGTTCGAAGCCGGCCTGGCGGCAGGTATCGAGGATCTCGTCGTACAGGCTGGTGCCGAAGCTGCGCGGGAACAGGATGAACGGTTCGCCGGCCAGCGCCGACAGCGGCGCGCGGCGCCGCTTGGCCAGGCGGTGCGCCACCGGCACCGCGATCTTCATCGGCTCGTCGGGCAACTTGAGCAATTGCAGTTCCGATGGCGTAGCCACGCTGTAGCGGATGAAGGCCGCATCCAGCCGGCCCTGCAGCAGCGCGGCGAGCAGGCCGGCGGTATTGGTCTCCTCCAGCGCCAGCGTCACCGCCGGCCAGCCGCGGCGGAAGCCGCGCACCAGGGTCGGCACGATCGGGTTGAACGCGGCCGAGGCGGTGAAGCCCAGCCGCAGTACGCCGCTTTCGCCGCGTGCGGCACGGCGCGCGGCGTCGCCGGCGCGCTCCAGGTCGGCGAGCACGCGCCGCGCCTCGTTGCGGAACGCGCGGCCGGCATCGGTGAGGTCGGCGCCGCGCGGCGTGCGCACGAACAGCGGCGTGCCCAGTTCCTCTTCCAGCGCGCGGATCTGCTGGCTCAGCGGCGGTTGCTGGATGCCCAGCTGCGCGGCGGCGCGGGTGAAGTGCCCGGCCTCGGCCACGGCCAGGAAGTAGCGCAGATGGCGCAGTTCCATGTCATATCCAAAGAATATGGAGAATGGGGTGATCATATATTGGACGCGAGGGTCCGGCAGGCGAATACTGGCCCTCCATTTCCCGCCGCGACCCACACCGTGAACGCCTCCAGCCAATGCCCGCCGCTGCCCGCCGTGGACGATGCGTTGCTGCTGCGCATCCGCCTGGCGCTGTTCCTGGCCGGTTTCGCCACCTTCTCGCTGCTGTACAGCGTGCAGCCGCTGCTGCCCGAGTTCGCGCGCGAGTTCGGACTCAGCGCCGCGGCCAGCTCGCTGCCGCTGTCGCTGGCCACCGGCGGCCTGGCGATCGCGATCTTCTGCGCCGGTGCGGTGTCGGAAACGCTGGGCCGGCGTGGGCTGATGTTCGTATCGATCGCGCTGGCGGCGCTGCTCAACCTGCTGGCGGCCTGCCTGCCGCACTGGGGCGCGCTGGTGGCGGTGCGCGCGCTGTCCGGCATCGCCCTGGGCGGCGTGCCGGCAGTGGCGATGGTGTACCTGGCCGAAGAGCTGCCGGCGAACCGGCTCGGCGCGGCGACCGGGCTGTACGTGGCCGGCAATGCGTTCGGCGGCATGATCGGCCGCATCGGCATGAGCATGCTCACCGACCACTTCGACTGGCGCATCGCGCTGGCCACGCTGAGCATGGTCGATCTGCTGGTCGCGGTCGGCTTCGTGTGGCTGCTGCCGCCGTCGCGGCACTTCGTGCGCCGCCAGGGGGTGAACCTGCGCTTCCACCTGCGCGCCTGGGGCGGGCATCTGCGCGATCGCCATCTGCCGTGGCTGTTCGCGATCCCGTTCCTGGCGATGGGCGTGTTCGTCAGCGTCTACAACTACGCCGGCTTCCGCCTGGGCGGGCCGGAGTTCGGGCTGAGCCAGAGCCAGCTCGGCATGATCTTCAGCGCGTATGTGTTCGGCATCGTGTCCTCGTCGGTCGCCGGCGCCGCCTCGGACCGCTTCGGCCGCGGGCCGGTGGTGCTGGCGGGCATCGTCACCGCCGCGCTGGGCGTGGCGCTGACCCTGTCGCATGCGCTGGTGCCGGTCATCGCCGGCATCGTGCTGCTGACCATCGGCTTCTTCGTCGCGCACTCGGCGGCCAGCGCCTGGGTCGGGCGCCTGGGCGGCCAGCACAAGAGCCACGCCGCCTCGCTGTACCTGCTGGCCTACTACGCCGGTGCCAGCCTGATCGGCTCGCTCAGCGGTGCGGCCTGGCAGCACGGTGGCTGGAACGCCCTGGTCGCCTGCTGCCTGGTGCTGCTGGGCATCGGCCTGGTCGCCGTGCAGGTGCTGCGCCGCGGCGCCGACGACAGCCGCCCCTACGGCCGTTTCGGGCCGCATCCGCCGCGCGGCGAGTGAACCGCGCCGCCGTCACCCAACGGGAGTTCTCAGATGCAGATCGACCACCTCGACCATCTGGTCCTCACCGTCGCCGACATCGAGGCCAGCTGCGTGTTCTATGCGCAGGTGCTGGGCATGCGCGTGGTGACCTTCGGCGAAGGCCGCAAGGCGCTGGCGTTCGGCGAGCAGAAGATCAACCTGCACCGGCACGGCCACGAGTTCGACCCCAAGGCGCGCACGCCCACGCCGGGCTCGGCCGATCTGTGCTTTCTCACCGCCACGCCGCTGGCGCAGGTGGCCGAGGAACTGCGCGCCGCCGCCGTGCCGATCGAGAGCGGGCCGGTGCAACGCACCGGCGCCCGCGGGCCGATCCTGTCGCTGTATTTCCGCGATCCGGACGGCAACCTGATCGAGGTCGCCAACCCGTTGTGATGGTGGGCGCCGCGATCGCTTGACGGCGTGCGGTTCGGGCACGGCCTCATCCTCCAACGGCGCCGCCCTGGATGCGGTTCACAGGCGGGCGTTGCCGGGCCTTGCGTTGCCGGGCTGCACGCCCTACATACAGGAGGGCGCTGCCGTCGTTGTGCGCGCCGCCAACGCCGACGGGAGTCGCACCATGCCGCAGTTGCTCGATCACGCCGCGTCCGTGCCGGCGGCGCTTGGCGCGCTGCAGGCGTTCGTCGACCGCCATCGGCGCCTGTTCGTGCTGACCGGTGCCGGCTGCAGCACCGACTCGGGCATTCCCGACTACCGCGACGCCGCCGGCGACTGGAAGCGTGCGCAGCCGGTGACCTACCAGGCCTTCATGGGCGAGCTGGCGACGCGGCAGCGCTATTGGGCGCGCAGCCTGCTCGGCTGGCCGCGCTTCGGCCATGCCCGGCCCAACGCCACCCACGCCGCGCTGGCGCAGCTGGAAGCGCGCGGCCAGGTCGAACTGCTGCTGACCCAGAACGTGGACGGCCTGCACCAGGCCGCCGGCAGCCGCGCCACCATCGACCTGCACGGGCGCCTGGACGTGGTGCGCTGCATGGGCTGCGAGCGGCGCCTGCCGCGCGAGACGTTCCAGCAGCATCTGCTGCGGCACAACCCGCAGTGGGCGACGCTGCAGGCCGCGCCGGCGCCGGACGGCGATGCCGACCTGGACGGCGTGGACTTCGCCAGCTTCGTGGTGCCGCCCTGCGCGCACTGCGGCGGCGTGCTGAAACCGGACGTGGTGTTCTTCGGCGAAAACGTGCCGCGCGAGCGCGTGGCCAGCGCCTTCGCGCATCTGCAGCGCGCCGATGCGGTGCTGGTGGTCGGCTCGTCGCTGATGGTCTATTCCGGCTTCCGCTTCGTGCAGGCCGCGGCCAAGGCCAGGCTGCCGATCGCCGCGATCAATCTGGGCCGGACCCGCGGCGACGACCTGCTGCAACTGAAGGTGGCGCAGCCGTGCGCGCAGGCGCTGGACTTCCTGCTGCCGGCGACGGCGCGCGTTCCGAATCCCGGCACGAACTGATCCACCGGCAGTGGTTGATCGCGCTGCGCGGCAGGAGTGCAATGGTCGCCTCCCGCGCCGTGCGCGGCGTTTCCCTGGATCCGTATCGTGACGCATTTGTTCTCGCCCCTCGCACTGGGGCCGCTGTCGTTGTCCAACCGCATCGTGATCGCGCCGATGTGCCAGTACTCGGCCGAGGACGGCCGCGCCAGCGATTGGCACACCCAGCATCTGGGCCAACTGGCGCAGTCCGGCGCCGGCCTGCTGATCCTGGAAGCGACGGCGGTCGAGCCGCGTGGGCGCATCAGCTACGCCGACCTGGGGCTGTGGGACGACGCCACCGAAGCGGCGCTGGACACGGTGTTGCGCGCGGTGCGGCGCTGGTCGCCGATGCCGTTGGGCATCCAGCTCGCGCACGCCGGACGCAAGGCATCCACGCGCAAGCCCTGGGAGGGCGACGGCGCGATCGCGCCCGACCAGCCGAACGGCTGGCAGACCGTGGCGCCATCGGCGCTGGCGTTCGATCAGGACGGCGTGCCGCCGCAGGCGCTGGACCTGGCCGGCATCGACGCCATCGTCGAGGCGTTCGTGGCGTCGGCGCGGCGTGCCGAACGCCTCGGCTTCGCGCTGATCGAACTGCACGCCGCACACGGTTACCTGCTGCACCAGTTCCTGTCGCCGCTGAGCAACCAGCGCGAGGATGCCTATGGCGGCAGCCTGGAGAACCGCATGCGCCTGCTGCTGCGGGTGCATGCGGCGGTGCGCGCCGCGGTGGCGCCGACCATCGCGGTGGGCGTACGCATCTCCGCCACCGACTGGGTCGACGGCGGCTGGGACCTGGCGCAGAGCCAGGCGCTGGCGCAGGCCCTGCAGGCGCAGGGCTGCGATTACCTGCACGTGTCCAGCGGCGGCCTGGACCGCCGCCAGCGTATTCCGGTGGCGCCCGGTTACCAGGTGCCGCTGGCCGAGGCGCTGCACCGCGCGGTGCGCATGCCGGTGATCGCGGTGGGCCTGATCACCGAGCCGCAACAGGCCGAGGCCATCCTCGCCGAGGACCGCGCCGACGCCATCGCGCTGGCCCGCGGCATCCTCTACGATCCGCGCTGGCCGTGGCATGCGGCCGCCGCGCTGGGCGCGCGGTTGCGCCCGTCGCCGCAATACCTGCGTTGCGAGCCGCATGCGGCGCGCGGCGTGTTCGACGCCTGACCGGCGCGTTGCGCGTGCCGGTGGCGGCCTCCATTTCGATTCCTTCAGGGAGCCTGCAATGACGACGATTGGATTTCTCGGCCTGGGCACGATGGGCCAGCCGATCGCGCTCAACCTGCTGCGTGCCGGTCACGCATTGACGGTGTGGAATCGCAGCGCGGCGGCGGCGCAGCCCCTGCTCGAGGCCGGCGCGCAGCTGGCCGCGCAACCGGCCGATGCGGTGCGCGGGCCGGTGCTGTTCTCGATGCTGGCCGACGACACCGCGGTGCGCGAGACCCTGCTCGATCGCGGCGCACTGGACGCGCTCACCGCCGGCAGCGTGCACGTCAACATGGCCACCATCTCGGTGGCGCTGGCGCGCGAACTGCATGCGCTGCATGCCGAGCGCGGCGTCGCCTACCTGGCGCTGCCGGTGCTGGGGCGGGTGGAGGTGGCCGCGGCCGGCCAGCTCAACCTGCTCGCCGCCGGCGATGCCGCGGCGCTGGCGCGGGTGCAGCCCTTGCTCGATGTCATCGGGCGCAAGACCTGGTACTTCGGCGCCGCGCCGGAACAGGCCAACGCGGTCAAGCTTGCCGCCAACCTGTGCCTGGCCAGCGCCATCGGCACCATGGCCGAGGCATCGGCGCTGGTGCGCGGGCATGGCGTGGAGGCGGCCGATTTCCTCGACATGCTCACCAGCACCGTGTTCGCCGCGCCGGCCTACCAGACCTACGGCGGCATGATCGCCGAACAGCGCTACAGCCCGGCCGGCTTCAAGGCCGTGCTGGGCCTGAAGGACGTGCGCCTGGCGCTGAACGCCGGCGAGACCCGGCACGTGCCGATGCCGCTGGCGGCGGTGCTGCGCGATGCCTTCATCGAGGCGATCGCGCATGGCGACGGCGACCTGGACTGGGCGGCGCTGGCCAAGGTCGCCGCGCGCCGCGCCGGCCAGGCCTGAGCGGCGCCGACGGATCTTCAGCGGACCTTGGCGGCGCCTGCGGCACACTGCGTGCCTGCTTGAGCCTGGCGTGCGCTTGCCGCTAAGGTGCGGCGATTTGCTGGCGCATCACAGGAGGATGCCATGAGTCCGACTTCGTCCGATCCCGACGACAGAGCGCCGATCCAGCCGCCGCGCGCGGTGGTGCGCGAGGCCGTGCCCGGGCCCGATCATCCGGACCATCCCGACCACCTGCTGTACGCGCAGATCCGCGAGGGCGTGCACGCGCTGGATGCCGCCTGCGGCCGCGCCCCGGACGCGATCAGCGAGCGCATGGTGGCGCGGCTGCTGCCGCTGGCCAAGGAATACGGGTTCGACCAGGTCGACCACGTGGTGCTCAGCCGCGAGATCGGCGACGTGGAGGATGGCGAGAACGTGTTCCTGGTGCGCGGCGACCTGGACGATCCGGCGCATCTGCGCGCGCACATCACCACTCACGAAGCGGTCGGGATGTCGGTGGAGGACTCGCTGGCGCGCCTGGAGAAGGTCAACCGCCGCCTGGCGCTGCGCCTGCGCCCGGAGTGAGGGCAGGCGAGTGAGCAATGTCCCAGGCGCGGTGTCGGCCGCGACCGGGTTGCAGTGCGAGGATGGCCGAGCCCCTCTCCCTCCGGGAGAGGGGTTGGGGTGAGGGTACGGACGCGCAGCGCACGCGATGTTTTGACCGCGCGAGGCTTCGCCCGACCCTCATCCGCCCCTTCGGGGCACCTTCTCCCGGCGGGAGAAGGAAAAAACCAGTGCCGGTGGGATGGCTAGTCCCTCTCTCTCGGGGAGAGGGGTTGGGGTGAGGGTACGGACGCGCAGCGCACGTGATGTTTTGACCGCGCGAGGCTTCGCTCGACCCTCATCCGCCCCTTCGGGGCATCTTCTCCCGGCGGGAGAAGGGAGAAGCCAGCGCCGGCGGGATGCCTAGCCCCTCTCGCTCCCGTCGCGGCTGAAGCCGCTCCTATAGGACACTTCTTTAAGTTATTGGCGGTGCCTTGGAGCCGCTACGACACGGCGGCTCCAGCGCGGCTGGGGGACTGCACTGTGGGAGGGACTTCAGTCCCGACGCCTTCCAAGGTCGAATGCCCGCCAGCTCTGTCCCGTCATGGCTGCACGACAGCTGCCCCAGGTCTCCGTGGTGGACTCTTCCGAATCCCGAATCCCGAATCCCGAATCCCGAATCCCCAATCCCCAATCCCCAATCCCGCCCTTTCCCCTATCATCGGCGGATGCGCCCCGACTACATCCTGACCCTGTCCTGCCCGGACCGTACCGGCATCGTCTTCCGCGTCAGCGGCCTGCTGTTCGAGCACGGCTGCAACATCCTCGATGCGCAGCAGTTCGGCGACGAGGAAAGCGGCCGTTTCTTCCTGCGCGTGCATTTCGATGCGCCGGCCACCGACACCGCCGCAGCGGTGCAGGCGCAGCTGGCGCCGCTGGCCGCCGACTACGCGATGGACTGGCAACTGCACGACGCGCGCCGCCGCGCGCGCCTGCTGGTGCTGGTCAGCAAGCAGGGCCACTGCCTCAACGACCTGCTGTTCCGCGCGCACAGCCGGCAGTTGCGGGTGGACATCGCCGCGGTGGCTTCCAACCATGCCGATTTCGCCGGGCTGGCCGGCTCCTACGGCGTGCCGTTCCACCACCTGCCGGTGAGTGCCGCCAACCGCGCCGAACAGGAAGCGCAGCTGCTGGCGCTGGTCGAGCGCGAGCGCATCGACCTGGTGGTGCTGGCCCGCTACATGCAGATCCTGTCGCCGACGCTGTGCGCGGCGCTGGCCGGGCGCGCGATCAACATCCACCACAGCTTCCTGCCCAGCTTCAAGGGCGCGCAGCCGTACCACCAGGCGCACGCGCGCGGGGTCAAGATCATCGGCGCCACCGCGCACTACGTCACCGGCGACCTGGACGAAGGCCCGATCATCGAACAGGACGTGGCCCGCGTGGACCACGCCATGACCCCGCGCGATCTGGTGCGCCTGGGCAGCGACACCGAATCGCAGGTGCTGGCCCGCGCCGTGCGCCGCCATGTCGAGCATCGCATCCTGCTCAACGGGCATCGGACGGTGGTGTTTCGGTGAGGCCGGGAGTGGGGAAACGGGAATCGGGAATGGCAACAGCAATAGCAACAGCGACGCGCTTTGCTCCGTTGAACTCCTGATTCGCACAGCCTGCCCGACACTGTCCGCGTCGATTGCCGCTTCGTTCGACAGTGACCGGACGGATGGCCGTCCGGAAAAGCGTTGCATCCCAGAATGGCAAGAGCAACGCCAACCCGCGGCGCCGCTCTTGCCAATCCCCAATCCCCAATCCCGACCCTTCAACGCGCCGCGTTGGCGTTCATCGTCGCGTTGCGGCTGGCGTCCAGGTACTGCGCCGGGTCGCGCATGCCGGTGGTGTGGCACTGGCCGGTGGTGTGGCCGCGGTTGACGCCGCCGGGCAGCTGGCCGTTGACCTGCTCCACGGTGCCGTCCTCCGGGTCGCTCAGCACCAGGTCCGAGGCTGCATTGCAGTAGTCGTTGGTGTACCAGTTGGTCTTGGCGAAGGAGGTGGTGTAGTAGTTCACCAGCGCCCGCGCCGAGTTGGGGATGCCGGCCAGCCAGGCCTTGGCGCCGTCGTAGGTCAGGTCGTTGTTGGTGCCGCAGCCCACGCCGAACCACGAGCCCACCGCGGCCAGGATGCCGGCCAGGTTGGTGCCCTGATAGGGCGTGCCCACCGACTGCATCACCCGCCCGCCGCTGGCATTGTCCAGGCCGCTCCAGTAGTAGACGTACAGATGCAGCGCGGCCATGCCGCCTTGGCTGTGCGCCACCGTGCCGAACGAGTTCCATTGGCTGCCGAACTGCGCCAGGCGTTGCGCGAACTGGTCGTTGCTGCGGTTCTGGTTGACGTCCAGGAACGCGGAGGCGTTGCTGAACTGCGCCACCGGCCACACCCCGCCCGAGCAATAGCCGTGCACCAGCACCAGGCGCTTGCCGGTGGCCTGCGCTTGCATGTCGGTGGCCGCGCTCAGCTGCGCGGGGCGCTCGCCCATGCGCATGCTCTCGTCGATCGTACCGCTGCTACGCGCCACGCTGCTGCGGCGCAGCGCCGGCAGGGTCAGCGGCAGCGTCGCGCGCGTGGCCAGCGGCACGAAGTTGTCCGGATCCTCCACGCGCAGGTTGCGCAGGGTGAACGGCGCGCGTGCGCCGGCGCGGACGATCCAGCGTTCGTCCACGCTCAGCGGCAGGCGCCCGTCCTGCGGCGCGAGCATGCCGCCGAGCCAGGCCACCGGCACCGCGCTGCCGTCGCGACCGGTGCCCCACAGTTCGCCGAGCACGCGATAGTGCGCCGGCGCCTGGCCGCCGCCGATGCGCACCGGGATCGGCAGGGTCAGGCGGGTGCCGGGCTGGGCGCTGGCGGCGACCGCATCGGCATTGATGCGCAAGGTGGTGTCCAGCACCGGCAGCACGTGCTCGCTGGTGCGCACGAAGGCCTGGCCGCCGGCGTCGTGGCCGTGCACCACCACCTGCGCGATGTAGGTCCCGGTGACGGTCGCCGGGAAGTCGCCGGCATACACGCCGTCGCCCGCGGCGCCGTCGCCGTGACGGCCGTCGTCGGCCATCGGCCACTGGCGGATCGAGCCGTCCGGCGCGATCACCCGCAGCTGCGCGGTGTCGATGCGGCCGCTGCCGGCGCTGCGCGCCAGGCTCACGTTGCCCTGCGCATCGATGCCGCCGAGCAGGGCGGTCAGGCCGATGCGCTGGCCGCGCTGCAGTTGCGCGCGGTCGCTGGGATAGGACGCCAGCTGCGTGCGCGGGTCGCCTTCCATCAGCACATAGCCGCGCTGCGCCGTGCTGCTGCCGTCGGCCTGCAGGGTCAGGGTCCAGTCGCCGTTAGCGGCGCTGTCCACGCGGTATTCGCGGGCCGGCAGTGCGGCGGCGCCGGCGCCCAACTGGGTGGCCTTGGCGCTGGGCGCGAGCATCGACATCGCGGCGGCGGTGCCTGCGCGTGCGCTGGCCGTGGCCGGCGCGCTCAGGCGCGGCTGCCAATCGTGTTCGCCGGACAAGACCACGAAGCGCAGCTTGCCGTTCTCCACCGGCAGCGTGGTCTGCCATTGCGCCGGGCCGCCGCTGCGCGCGGCGGAGAACTCCACCGGCAGCAGCGCGCTCTTGGACAGGATCGCCGCTTCCGCCGGCGCGGGCGCGCGCATCTGCGCGAACTCCTCCGGCGGACCGGCCAGTTGTTTGGGGATCAGTTCGGCCGCGTGCAGCGCGGCGGCGGGGACGACGAGAGACAGGACGCAGACGGCGGACAGTTTCGACAGCTTCGGCATGACGCGCTCTCCCTGGCAGTGCTGAGAAGCCCACGCGTATGCCGGAAACCGCGGCGCGGTGCGCCGCCGGCAGCACGTCGGCGAGGACGCAGCGCCCCCTCGCCACGCGTTCGCCTGCGGTTATAGCCAGCGCACATTGCCGGACAAAGACGCAATGCAGCAATGCGCGCCGAACTGGGATGCCAGACATGCCTGGAGCGCGATGATGCCCGGCGCACGTGGCGCCGGGCATCACCGGGTCACGCGGCCTGCGCCTGCTGCGTGCGCAATTGCCGCGCCGCGGCGACCATCGCTTCCAAGGCGCTGCGCGTTTCCGCCCAGCCGCGGGTCTTCAGCCCGCAATCCGGGTTGACCCACAGTTGCTGCGGATCCAGCACCGCGCGCGCCTTCTCCAGCAACTCCACCATCTCCTGCGTGCTCGGCACGCGCGGCGAGTGGATGTCGTACACGCCCGGCCCGATCGCGTTCGGGTAGCGGAAGCGCACGAACGCATCGAGCAGTTCCATGCGCGAGCGCGAGGTCTCGATCGAGATCACGTCCGCATCCATCGCCGCCACCGCCTCGATGATGTCGTTGAACTCCGAGTAGCACATGTGGGTGTGGATCTGCGTCGCATCGCGCACCCCGGCCGCGGCGATGCGGAAGCACTGCACCGCCCAGTCCAGGTACGCCTGCCAGTCGGCGCGGCGCAGCGGCAGGCCTTCGCGGATCGCCGGCTCGTCGATCTGGATCACGCCGATGCCGGCCGCCTCCAGGTCGCGCACCTCGTCGCGCAGCGCCAGCGCGATCTGCCGGCAGGTCTGCGCGCGTTCCTGGTCGTCGCGCACGAACGACCACTGCAGCACCGTCACCGGCCCGGTCAGCATGCCCTTCATCGGCCGCTCGGTCAGCGACTGCGCGTACTGGGTCCAGCGCAGCGTCATCGGCGCCGGGCGCTGCACGTCGCCGTAGATGATCGGCGGCTTGACGCAGCGCGAGCCGTAGCTCTGCACCCAGCCGTGCCGGGTGAAGGCGAAGCCATCGAGCTGCTCGCCGAAGTACTCGACCATGTCGTTGCGCTCGAACTCGCCGTGCACCAGCACGTCCAGGCCCAGTTGCTCCTGTGCTCGCACGCAGCGCTCGGTCTCGGCGGCCAGGAACGCGTCGTAGGCGGCATCGTCGAGCTTGCCGGCCTTGTGCTGCGCGCGCGCCTGCCGCACCTGCTCGGTCTGCGGGAACGAGCCGATCGTGGTGGTCGGATACAGCGGCAGCCGCAGCGCCGCCTGTTGCGCCTGGCGGCGCTGCGCATACGGCGACTGTCGGCGGCCGGCGTCGTCGGTCAGCGCGTCGACCCGCCGCGCCACCTCGGCGCGGTGCACGCGGGTGGAGGCGCGACGGCTGGCCAGCGCATCGCGCGCCGCGTCCAGCCCAGCCTGCGCCTGCGGCTGGTCGTCCAGCGCATCGGCCAGGGTGCGCAGTTCCTGCAGCTTCTGCTTGGCGAAGGCCAGCCAGCCGACCAGTTCGCGGTCCAGCTTGGTCTCCTGCTGCAGATCCACCGGCACGTGCAGCAGCGAGCATGACGGCGCCAGCCACAGCCGCTCGCGGCCGACATGGCCGGCGGCGTAGCGGGCCAGGGTCAGCGCGTTGTCCAGCGGCGTACGCCACACGTTGCGGCCGTTGACCAGGCCGGCCGAAAGCACGCGCCCGGCCGGCAGGGCCTGCAGCACCGCATCCAGTTGCGCCACGCCGCGCACCAAGTCCACGTGCACGCCGTCCACCGGCAGCGCCATCGCCAGCTCCAGGTTGTCGCCCAGTTCGCCGAAGTAGCTGGTCAGCAGCACCTTCGGCCGCGGCGCCTGTGCCAGGAAGGCGTAGGCGCGGCGATAGGCCTCGCGCGCGGTGTCGTCCAGGTCCAGCACCAGCGCCGGTTCGTCGAGCTGTACCCAGCCAGCGCCGGCCGCATGCAGACGTTGCAGCAGCTCGGCGTACACCGGCAGCAGGCTGTCCAGCAGCGCCCAGCGATCGCTGCCGTCCACGGTCTTGGACAGCGCCAGGAAGGTCACCGGCCCGATCAGCACCGGCCGGGTCTGGATGCCCTGCGCCTTGGCTTCCAGGAACTCCACCACCGGCTTGTCGCCGCGCAGGCGGAAGTGCTGGCGCCGCGCCAGTTCCGGCACCAGGTAGTGGTAGTTGGTGTCGAACCACTTGGTCATTTCCAGCGCGTGCAGGTCCAGGCCGTGTTCCTGCGTGCCGCGCGCCATCGCGAAGTAGCCGGCCAGCGGATCGGCATCGGCCAGCGCGCGGTAACGTTGCGGAATGGCATCGAACAGGAACGCGGTGTCGAGCATCGCGTCGTACAGGCTGAAGTCGTTGCTGGGCGGCACGTCCACCCCGGCCTCGCGTTGCAGTTGCCAGTGGCGCTGGCGCAGCTCGCGTGCGGTGTCCTGCAGTTGCGCGCTGTCGATGTCGCGGCGCCAGTAGCGTTCCAGCGCCTGTTTGAGCTCGCGCCGCGCACCGATGCGCGGGAAGCCCAGGTTGGTCACGATCGTCATGTTGCGTTTCCTCATTGCGTTCAAGGGCATTGAGGAACGAAGGAACCGCGCGCCGCGCGCCCCGTTCGCACGGACCGCCCGCCACGCCAGCGACCTTCGCCCCCGCGGGCGAACCGGTACCGCGCGGGCAGGCGGACGACGCGGCGCGGCGCAAGGCCGGGTCGCGGTCCGGCCGCCTCCCCGCGGAGGCGCCAGGTCGAATCGGAGGACGCACGGTCCTCCGGCCGGGGCCGGTATTCGGGCTGATGGACACGCGCACCGTGCCGGCTGCGCACCTACTGTCCGTCGCTTCCCAGGCCGGCATGCGCCGGCCCAGTGCCATTGACGGAGGTCGTTTCCATTCACCGCTGCGGGGCAGCTCCGGAATGGGCAGGCGCTTGCGGCGCCGGCCGTCACCGGATTCCCGTTTAAGTCCATCCCTTCATCCGAATGAAGCGATGAATACCTTCGGCGAGCGCACGATAGGCTGGATGCGGCGGCGGGTCAAGCGCCAGGTGCGTTTTCCCGGCAGGTCCCGGCAACGATCAGCGCGAACGTGTAAGCTATTGATCCCTAAGCCAAGACTTGGCGTTGCGGCGCATGGCCGGCAACGCCGGTACGACGTGCGATGACGCTTCAGCGCCCAACCTCCGATCTCCCCGCGCGCTACGCCGCTTCGCTGCGCCTGTCCGTTGCGCCCATGATGGACTGGACTGACCGGCATTGCAGGGTATTCCACCGGCTGCTGGCGCCGTCGGCGCGGCTGTACACCGAGATGGTGCACGCCAATGCGGTGGTGCTGGGCGATCGCGCGCGGCTGCTGGATTTCGATGCGTCCGAGCATCCGCTGGCGCTGCAGCTCGGCGGTAGCGAGCCGGCGCTGCTGGCGCAGGCGGCGCGGATCGGCCAGGACTGGGGCTACGACGAGATCAATCTGAATTGCGGTTGCCCGTCCGACCGGGTGCAGGCCGGGCGCTTCGGTGCCTGCCTGATGCGCGAGCCGGGGCTGGTCGCCGAGTGCGTGGCGGCGATGGTCGCGGCAGTGGACATCCCGGTGACGGTGAAGTGCCGGCTGGGCGTGGACCAGGACGACGACTACGCGGTGTTCCTGGCCTTCGTCGACCAGGTCGCCGCCGCCGGCTGCGGGTTGTTCGTGGTGCATGCGCGCAACGCCTGGCTGCAGGGCCTGTCGCCCAAGGAGAACCGCGAGGTGCCGCCGCTGCGCTACGACTGGGCGCACCGGCTCAAGCGCGAGCGGCCGCAGCTGCAGGTGGTGCTCAACGGCGGCCTGGCCGAGGTGGAGATGGCGCAGGTGCAGTTGCAGGCGCTGGACGGGGTGATGCTGGGCCGTGCTGCCTACCACGACCCCTACGTCCTGCACCGGCTGGACGCGGCCCTGACCGGCGCCGCGCCGCGCCCGCGCGCGGAGCTGCTGCGCGCGCTGCGTCCCTACGTCGAGGCGCGCCTGGCCGAGGGGCTGGCGCTCAAGCACATCACCCGGCACCTGCTGGGCCTGTTCCACGGCCAGCCCGGCGGCCGCGCCTTCCGCCAGGTGCTCAGCGAAGGCGCGCATCGGCCGGGCGCGGATTGGGCGCTGCTGGAGCGGGCGCTGGCGGTCACCGACGGGGCGGCGCGCGCGGCGGCCTGATCCGGCGCGGTTCGACCGGAGGATGGCGGGCGCCTCGCCCCGCCCGATGAACCGCCAGCCTTACAGCGCGGGCGGCACTGTAAGGCGTGGTGCCTCGATCGCCGCCTGTGTCTTCCGCGTGCCGTTCAGGGATTCCGTTCAGGCGCTCACGGCTAGTCTCTGTGCCTGGGGAGACGCCGCGAAGCGCCTGCCGAAGGGCCTCTCCGAGCGCCTGGCGCGGCCCTTGCATCGGCCTCCCGCAGGTTCATTTCACTGAATGCCGCCGGCATCGCCCGGAAAAGTTCAGACCGGATTCACCCCGAAAAATCAAGAATTTGCCTCGATTTCTCGAGGTTGTCTTCGTTTCCACGAGGTGTCGCGCTTCACAAGTTTTGAACGTTTCCGATCAGTCCGTTAGGATGCCCGTCGTGACCTCTTCCGCTTCCCGCCACTACCGCTTCGCCGCTGTCTTCGCGCTCGCGCTGGCGTCGGTCGCGGCTGGGCATGGCCGTGCGCAGCAACCACCCATGCCGGGTGCGATGGCGCCGCCGGAGCGCGACGCGGGTCGCAGCCGCGACTATGTCGGCAGCTCGCTGTCCGACGCGGTGCGCCGCGTGCAGCGGTCCACCGGTGGGCAGATCCTCGGCGCCGAGCGCGTGCCGTTCGACGGGCGCGACATCAACCGCGTCAAGTATATGGATGGTCGCGGGCGGGTACGCTATATGGACGATCCGCAGCCTGGCCGTGCGGCGCCGCCGCGGGCGCCGCGGTCGGGCGAGCCCCCCGAGCCACCACGCGACGATCACCCGTGAGTCCGGATAGTTCGGTTCAGGTTCCACACACCGCCCCGGCCACCGGCCACCTGTAAGTTACTAGGGAGAGTTCATGCGTATCCTTCTGGTCGAAGACGAAGCTCCGCTGCGAGAGACCCTGGCCGCTCGCCTGAAGCGCGAAGGCTTTGCGGTGGATGCGGCGCAGGACGGCGAGGAAGGCCTGTACATGGGCCGCGAAGTGCCCTTCGACGTGGGCATCATCGATCTGGGCCTGCCGAAGATGTCGGGCATGGAGCTGATCAAGGCGCTGCGCGACGAAGGCAAGAAGTTTCCGGTGCTGATCCTCACCGCGCGTTCCAGCTGGCAGGACAAGGTCGAAGGCCTCAAGCAGGGCGCCGACGACTACCTGGTCAAGCCGTTCCATGTCGAAGAGCTGCTGGCGCGCGTCAACGCGCTGCTGCGCCGCGCCGCCGGCTGGAGCAAGCCGACCCTGGAATGCGGCCCGGTCGCGCTGGACCTGGCGGCGCAGACCGTCAGCGTCAGCGGCAGCAACGTCGACCTGACCAGCTACGAGTACAAGGTGCTCGAGTACCTGATGATGCATGCCGGCGAACTGGTCTCCAAGGCCGACCTGACCGAGCACATCTACCAGCAGGATTTCGACCGCGATTCCAATGTGCTGGAGGTGTTCATCGGCCGCCTGCGCAAGAAGCTGGACCCGGACGGCGAGTTGAAGCCGATCGAGACCGTGCGCGGCCGCGGCTACCGGTTCGCGATTCCGCGCACCGAAGGCTGATCGCAGGCGCCGGCGAGCACACCGAGGAAGCGACCGCGTGGCGGCACGACCCAGGTGGTACAAGCGCTGGCGCCCGCGTTCGCTGCAGGCCCGCCAGCTGCTTGCCGCCAGCCTGAGCCTGCTGGCGTTCCTGGCCGCGGCTGGCTACGCGCTGGACCAGGCCTTCGCCGACACCGCGCTGAGCAACCTGCGCGAGCGCCTGAAGAGCTACGCCACCGCCTACGCCAACAACGTCGACGTGGCGCGCGACGGCTCGCTGTACATCAACTACGACAAGCCGCCGCCGGATCCACACTTCGACCGGCCGGGCAGCGGCCTGTACGCGCAGATCGTGCTGCCCAACGAACGTTGGGTCTCGATGTCCAGCGAGGGTCCGCTGCTGCCCACGGGCGGCATGCTCGAACCGCGCCAGGAAACCTTCGACGGCCCCTGGCCGATAACCCAGATCGACGGCAGCCAGGGCGAGGTCTACCGCTACGGCATCGGCCTGGCCTACGTGCGCCGCGACAAGGAAACCCCGGTCACCATCTACATCATGGAGGACACCCGCGCGCTGGGCGCGCAGCTGCGCGTGTTCCGCGGCCGGGTGTGGTTCAACCTCGGTGGCGCCGGCCTGATCCTGCTGGTGCTGCAGGCCTTCATCCTGCAATGGAGCCTGCGCCCGCTGCGGCGGGTGATCAACGAACTGACCAAGGTGCAGCGCGGCGAAGCCCTGCGCATGGGCGATCGCCATCCGCGCGAGCTGGAACCGCTGACCGACAGCATCAATGCCTTCATCGAGAGCGAGCGCGAGAACCTGGAGCGCCAGCGCAACACCCTGGCCGACCTGGCGCACAGCCTGAAGACGCCGCTGGCGGTGCTGCGTACCCAGCTCGACAGCGGCGCGCAGGGACCGGAGCTGCGCGAAGAGCTGGACGTGCAGCTGCGGCGCATGAACAACCTGGTGTCCTACCAGCTGGCGCGCGCCGCCTCCAGCGGCCACAAGCTGTTCGCCGCGCCGCTGCCGATCGAACCCAATGCCGAGGAGATCGTGCGCGGCCTGGAGAAGGTCTACGCGGCCAAGGGCGTGCTGTGCGAGTTCGACATCGAGCCCAGCGCGCGCTTCCACGGCGAGCCCGGCGACCTGCAGGAACTGCTCGGCAACCTGCTGGAGAACGCGTTCAAGTGGGCGCGCCGGCGGGTGCTGCTGAGCGTGCGGCCGGAACCGGCCGCCGGCAGCCGCCGTGCCGGCCTGATCATCGCGGTGGAAGACGACGGTCCCGGCATTGCCCCGGAGGAAGTGGCGCATATCCTGCAGCGCGGCGTGCGCGGCGACGAGCGCGTGCATGGCCACGGCATCGGCCTGGCGATCGTGCAGGACCTGGTCAAGGGCTACCGCGGCGAACTGCAGGTCAGCCGCTCCGAGGAACTGGGCGGGGCGCGCTTCCTGGTCACCCTGCCGCCGGGGCTGTAGGCGCAGCAGCGCCCCCGTGCCGGTCTGCGACCGGCGTCACGCCGCATGGCGGGCCAGCGCTGGCCCGCCCCCGGGCCACCGCCCCAGGTGAATCCCGTGCAAATGTCAGCCGCCTTTCCGACAGTGGCTTAACGCGGCAGGCGCCCAGCTGGCGATACTGCGCCCGTCTTCACGCCGATTTCTCGTCAGGAGCGTCGCATGTCCGAATCCCGGCATCGTCCTGCCGCCGCACGCCTGCGCGTGCACGGCCGGCGTGTGTGGCGCAACACCCAGCGGCTGCTGCTGTCGTTGCTGCTGGTGCTGTTCACCGTCGCCGCCATCGCCGCCACCGACAAGGTGATCAAGCGCGACGACGCCCGCTGGTTGCAGTCGATGACCATCGGCCTGGACAGCGCCAGCGTGGCGCAGTTCCAGCGCGACGGCCGCAAGCGCTTCCTGCGCGAGCAGCTGCAGGCCGACGACGTCGGCGACGCCGACCTGCCGGCGCCGGTGCGCGCACAACTGGATGGCTACGAGGCGCTGCACACGCCGGTGCAGGAGTTGCTCAAGCAGCAGGCCGCCGCGCAGCAGGCGATCAAGGCGATGCCCGACGGCGACGCCAAGGTCGCGGCGAAGAAGGCCGCGCAGCAGCGCGGCGATCTGCTGCTGAACCAGGCGCGCCAGGCGCAGCTGCTGCGCGCGATCTACGCGCCGGACCAGCTGCGCGAGCAGATGGTGTGGTTCTGGCTCAACCATTTCAGCGTGTTCGCCGACAAGGGCCGCGTGCACTGGACCGTGGCCGACTACGCCGACAATGCGATCCGCCCGCATGCGCTGGGCAAGTTCTCCGACCTGGTGATGGCGACGCTGCAGAGCCCGGCGATGCTGGAGTACCTGGACAACGCGCAGAACGCCAAGGGCAAGGTCAACGAGAACTACGCGCGCGAGCTGATGGAGCTGCATACCCTCGGCGTCAATGCCGGCTACACGCAGAAGGACGTGCAGCAACTGGCGCTGATCCTCACCGGCGTCGGCATCGCGCCGGTCGACCGCGACGGCCCGCCGAAGTTGCCGCCGGCACTGCAGGCGCAGTACCTGCGCCGCGGCGCGTTCGAGTTCAATCCCGCCCGGCACGAGCCCGGCGACAAGACCCTGCTCGGCCAGCGCATCGTCGGCGGCGGTTTCGACGAGGTCGAGCGCGCGGTGCAGCTGATCGTGCGCCAGCCGGCGTGTGCGCACTTCATATCGCAGCAGCTGGCCGACTACTTCGTCGCCGACGAGCCGCCGCCGGCGCTGGTGGAGAAGATGGCGCGCACGTTCCAGCGTAGCGATGGCGACATCGCTGCGGTGCTGCAGGTGATGTTCACCGCGCCGGAGATGGCCGCCGGCGCGCCGCACAAGTTCAAGGACCCGTACCGCTTCCTGGTCTCGGCGCTGCGCCTGGCCTACGACGGGCAGACCATCGTCAATCCGCAGCCGCTGCTGGGCTGGTTGAACCAGATGGGCGAGCCGAGCTTCGGGCGGATCACCCCGGATGGCTGGTCGCTGCAGTCCAGTGCCTGGAACAGTTCGGGGCAGATGGCGCAGCGCTTCGAGATCGCGCGCGCGATCGGCAACGGCAACACCCAGCTGTTCACCGTCGACGGGCAGCAGCGCGGCGGTTTTCCGCAACTGAGCACGCCGCTGTACTACCAGGCGATCGCGCCGCAACTGAGCGATGCCACGCGCCAGGCGTTGGCGCAGGCGCGCTCGCAGCAGGAGTGGAACGGCTACCTGCTGGCCTCCCCCGACTTCAATTACCGCTGATCGCGGCCTTCGCCGCACGGAGATCCGTCATGCACCGTCGCCGCTTCCTGCTCGCCTCCGCCGCCGCCGCGGCCAGCCTGCCGTTTGCCGGGCGCCTGTTCGCCGCACCGGCACCGTCGCCGCGTTTGTTGGTGGTGTTCCTGCGCGGCGGCTACGACTGCAACAACCTGCTGGTCCCGTACGCGAGCGATTTCTACTACGCCTCGCGGCCGAGCCTGGCGATCGCCAAGCCGGATCCGGCCAATCCCAACAGCGCCATCGCGCTGGACACGCAGTGGGGCCTGAACCCGCGGCTGCGCGACACGCTGCTGCCGTTGTGGAGCGACAAGCAACTGGCGTTCGTGCCCTTCGCCGGCACCGACGACCTGTCGCGCAGCCACTTCGAAACCCAGGACAGCATCGAGGCCGGGCAGCCTGCCGGGCAGCGCAGCGACTACCGCACCGGTTTCCTGGCGCGGCTGTCGCAGGTGGCCACCGGCACGCCGTCGATCGCCTTCACCGATTCGCTGCCGCTGAGCTTCCAGGGCGGCGGCGACATTCCCAATCTCTCGCTCAAGCGCAATCCGACCCCGGCCTTCGACCAGCGCCAGGCCGACATCCTCGCCGGCATGTACCACGACACGCAGTTGGCCAGCGCCGCGCACGACGGCCTGGCACTGCGCCAGCAGGTCTCGCAGGCGTTGCGCGACGAGATGCAGCAGGCCAACCGCGGCGCCGCCAGTGCGCGCACCTTCGCCGACGAGACCCGCCGCATCGCTACGCTGATGCGCGAGCGCTACCGGCTCGGCTTCGTCGATGTCGGCGGCTGGGACACGCACGTCAACCAGGGCAGCACCGACGGCGCGCTGGCCAACAACCTGGCCAACCTGTCCGAGGGGCTGTCGGCCTATGCCGAGGCGCTGGGACCGGAGTGGCGCAACACCGTGGTGGTGGTGCTGTCCGAGTTCGGCCGCACCTTCCGCGAGAACGGCGACAAGGGTACCGACCACGGCCATGGCACCACGTACTGGGTGCTGGGCGGCGGGGTCAATGGCGGCCGCATCGCCGGCGAGCAGGTGGCGGTGAGCAAGGACAAGCTGTTCCAGGACCGCGACTACCCGGTGCTGACCAACTACCGCGACATGTTCGCCGGCCTGCTCGGGCGCATGTGGGGCCTGTCGCCGACGCAACTGCAGAAGGTGTTCCCGCAGGCGCATGCGCGGGATTTGAAGTTGGTGTGAGGCGTTCCTCCTGGCTGCCACGTCGTTCGCTGCGGCAGCGGGAGGCTTCTTCGTGGCTGAAGTCGCTCTCGCGATGGACGCGCGCCGAGCCGGCGCACGGCGCGCGTTTCAGCCAACCCTGCCAGGACCGGTCGCAATTCCAGACTTCGTTCGTCGCGACGAAGGGCACCCATGTGGGAAATGTCCCGTAGGAGCGGCTTTAGCCGCGGCGGGCTTTGCCGGGAATGCCCCGTCGCGGCTGAAGCCGCTCCTGCGCGGCAACCTGCATCCGGCTCGATAGCGGCGGATGCGGAGTGTTGGATGCGTCCGGAAGCCGCTCCCACAGGCGCGCGCGGCCTGCATGGCGAGTGCACTGTGGGAGGGACTTCAGTCCCGACGCGTTCCACGCTCGGCTCCGCGTACCGCGTGCTTTGTCGCGTTCATCGCGGCGGCAACCGTTCCGTGCAACGGAAGCGATGGCTCGAGATGCGTTCGCGGTTCAGGCCGCAGAGAACGGCGAGGGCCCATAGAACCGCGCCAGATGCGCAGCCACCTCGGGCATCTCGCGCTGCAGGCGATCCGGCGCGGAGAAGTGGTACTCGCTGACCACGGCGAAGAATTCCTCCGGTGCCTCGGCGGCGTAGGCGTCGACCTCGCTGGCGCGGCCGCGGTCCACGCGCGCGCAGAAGGCGTCGTAGCTGCGCTGGAAATCGGCGGCCCATTGCCGCTGCCATTCGCGCGGCAGCAGCGGCGTGCCGTCGAGGACGCCGTCGAGCGCGTCGAGCTTGTGCGCCATCTCGTGCACCGCCACGCAGTAGCCGGCATGCGGATCGTCCAGGTCGGCCTGTACGTCGGCCCAGGACAGGATCAACGGGCCACTGCCCCACGACTCGCCGATCAGTTCGTCTTCCCACTCATGCAGGACGCCGGCCGCATCGACATGGCTGCGCTGCACGCGGAACGCATCCGGGTAGACCAGCAGTTGCGACCAGCCGCTCATGCCGCCAACGCCGTATTCCAGCAGCGGCAGACAGCACAGTGCGGCGAGCAGGGCGCACCGGCGGGCATCCAATTGCAGGCCGCCCAGCGGCGAGATGGTCTTGCGGTGCAGGAACTCGTTAGCCAGTGCGCGCAAGCGCTGTTCGCGCGGCGCATCCAGGGCGGCGACCCAGGCGCAGCCGGCGCGCACGGCATGCCAGGTCGCGTCATCGATGGCGGCGGGCGTCGGCCACAGCCAGCGCAACCAGCGTGGGATCAGCGGAACATCCCCGGCAGGAAGCTGTGCCACTTGGGCATGCGCATGCGCGGCACCAGGTCGCTGTCGCTGCCGCCGCCAGTGGTGGTCGTGGCGGGCTTGCCGGTGGAGGCGGGCGCATGCAGCGTCGCGGGCGGCCGCGTCGGGGTGCCGTCGACATCGGCCGCGTCGCCGTAGGCGCAGTCGGTGTGCGGCTTCTCCGCCAGCACGTTGGACGCGTGGGCGGCAGCCAGCGGCAGCAGCAACAGGAGCAGGCAGGACAGGGAACGGCGCATCGTCGGCATCCAGGGCGAGCGGCGGTGAATCCCGATTCTAACGCGGTTTTCGCCGGCTGCAGGGCCAGGCGCTGGGCGCCCGGGGGAGGTTGCCGCATACTTTTCGGTTTACGAGGGCGTGCCGCGGCGCGCCCAGGGGCGAAACGAGGCGATGGAACCGGCGTTGGACGAGCGCGAACTGTTGGCCAGGCTCAGCAAGGGCCCCCTGTCCGGCGATGCCCTGGCGCGTGCCTGCGGGCTGACCCGGGCGGCGGTGTGGAAGCGCATTCAGGCGCTGCGCGCGGCCGGGGTGGAGATCGAGGGCCGGGCCGGCGAGGGCTATGGCCTGGCGCGGCCGCTGGAACTGCTCGACGCCGCGGCGATCCGGGCCGGGCTGAATGCGCCGGCGCGCGCCGAACTGGCCGGGCTGGAGATCGCCTGGAGCCTGGTCTCCAGCAATACCACCCTGCTACAGCGCCCGGCGCCCGCGCAGGGCAGCGAGGTCCTGCTGGCCGAGCGCCAGACCGGCGGCCGCGGCCGCCGCGGCCGGGTCTGGGCCTCGCCGCTGGCGGCGCACCTGTACCTGTCGGTGGCGCGCAGCTTCCAGGGCGGGCTGGGCCGGCTGGGCGGCCTGAGCCTGGCGGCCGGCGTGGCCGTGGCCGAAGCCCTGCGTGCGGCCGGATTCGCCACGGTCGGGCTGAAGTGGCCCAACGACCTGCTGGCCGACGGGCGCAAGCTGGGCGGCCTGCTGGTGGAAGGCGGCGGCGAGTTCGCCGGGCCGGCGCGGGCGGTGATCGGCCTGGGCCTGAACGTGGCGATGCCGGCGGCCAGTGCCGCGGACATCGGCCAGCCGTGGACCGACCTGACGCGGCTGGCCGCTGGCCCCGTGTCGCGCAACACGATCGCCGCGGCGGTGCTGTCGCACCTGCTGCCGGCGCTGGCGCTGTTCGACGCGGAAGGGCTGGCGCCGTTCCTGCCGCGCTACGCCGCGCTGGATCTGCTGGCCGGACGCGCCGTGCGCATCGACGATGGCGGCCAGGTGCGCGAAGGCACGGCCCTGGGCCTGGCCGAGGACGGTGCGCTGCGGGTGGCGTTCGCCGATGGCGAGCAGCCCGTGCATGCGGGCGACGTCAGCGTGAGGGCGGCATGAGCGACTGGCTGTTCGACCTGGGCAATTCGCGCTTCAAGTTCGCCGCGCTGGAGAACGGCCAGGTCGGTGCGGTGCAGGCCTGGCCGCATGGCGCCGAGGCCATGGACGCGGCGGCGGTCGCGGCGCTGCCGCAGGGCGGCACCGCCTACGTCGCCAGCGTCGCCGCGCCGGCCCTGACCGCGACCGTGCTGGAGGCGCTGCGCAACCGCTTCGCGCAGGTGCAGGTGGCGCGCACCGAAGCGGCGTGCGCCGGCGTGCGCATCGCCTATGCGCGACCGCAGGCGTTCGGCGTGGACCGCTTCTTGGCCCTGCTCGCCGCGCATGGCGGCGGCGACGTGCTGGTGGTGGGGGTGGGTACGGCGCTGACCGTGGACCTGCTCGACCGCGACGGCCTGCACCACGGTGGCCGCATCGCGCCGTCGCCAACGGTCATGCGCCAGGCCCTGCAGCAGAAGGCGGCGCAGCTGCCGGCCGAGGGCGGCGCTTACCACGAGTTCGCCGCCGACACCGCCGACGCGCTGGCCTCCGGCTGCGACGGTGCCGCGGTGGCGCTGATCGAACGCAGCCTGCAGCAGGGCGAGGCCTTGCTGGGACGGCGACCGCGCCTGCTGCTGCATGGCGGCGGCGTGCCGCCGCTGCTGCACGCGCTGCCGCCAGCCGAGCAGCGCCCCGCGCTGGTCCTGGACGGACTGGCGCTGTGGGCGCAGGCGCATGCCGCGGCCGGTGGTGCCTGAGGGGGCGACGATGGCCGCCGTGATGCGGCGCGTCCGCGCGGACGCTGCGCCCGCGCGAAGGCCACTGGCTCTCCCAAGGCGCATCGCACGCACTAGAATCCGGCCATGCTCGTTCGCGCCCTGCTCGTCGTCCTGACCATCCTCAACCTCGGCGTCGCGGTGTGGTGGGCGATGCAGCCGCCGACCTCGCCGTCGGTGCCGATGCCGGCGGTGCCGGCCGGGGTGGTGACGCTGCAACTGGTCAACGAGGCGCCGGCAGCGGCCGCTGCGCCAACGCCGCCGCCGGCCGCGCCTGTCGCGGCGCAGGACAGTGCCGTCGCCGCCGATGCGGCCGGGTCCGCCCCGGCATCGGCCAGCGCGCCGGCCGCCACCACGACCGCCGCGCCGGCAACCGAACCCGCACTGCCGGCCGCCCCTGCGCCCGCGCCAACCGAGGCCCAGGCCGAGCCTGCGGCCAAGCCCGCCGCCGGCACCGCGGTGTGCCTGAGCCTGGGACCGTACGCGGACCGCGACGCCGCCCAGGCGGCCGTCGCCGCGCTGGCGCCGGGAACGCCGCGTCCGCGGCTGCGCGAGGCCGCCGACAGCAATGCCGCCAGCTTCCGCGTGATCTTGCCGACCATCGGCGGCGAGGACGGCCTCAAGCAGGCCACCGAGCGCATCGTCGCCGCCGGCATCCACGACTACTACCCACTGCGCCAGGGCGAGACCGGCAATGCCATCGCCCTGGGCCAGTACCGCAGCCGCGAGGGAGCCGAGCGCCGCCGCGCGGAACTGGCCCGTGCCGGCTTCAACGCCGACCTGATCCCCAACGGCGGCAGCGGCCAGTCGCGCTGGTGGCTGGACCTGCGCGCCGACTCCGCGGCGCAGGCCGCTGCCCTGCGCCGCCAGCTCGGCGCCGCGCACCAGCGCAGCGTGGACTGCGCCACGCTGCGCTAGAATGCCGCGCCTGCCGGTGCGCAGGCCGCGCCGGCAGGCGTGTCGAGGCCCGCGCCAGCAGGTTAGACTGCCCCGGGCCCACCCGCGGGCGTCGTCGATCTTGCCGCTTTAGCTCAGTCGGTAGAGCAACTGTCTTGTAACTCGGACGCGGTTGTTGTGGTGACCGGCTGGAAGGCTAAGCGCGGCAAGGCTTTAGGCTCGTCAGCGCGTAGACTGCGGGGCAAGCCGGACACGGTTTGAGCAAGAGAAGTACGACATCGCCGCTTTAGCTCAGTCGGTAGAGCAACTGATTTGTAATCAGTAGGTCGTCCGTTCGATTCGGACAAGCGGCACCATCTCTCCTAGTTAGCGCCGCTTTGCGCTGCTCTTTCTGGACTTCGGCTGCAGCCTGGCCGCACGCTGTTCCAGGTACTCGCCCAGCAGCCCGAGCGGCGGCACGCCGAGCGCCTCGGCGAACTCGACCAGTTCCACGGCGTCGATGCGCCTCTCCCCGCGCTCGCACTTGGATACGAAGGTTTGCGTGGGGGGGAGTGCATGAAGCGGATAGGGGTTTTTCTGGTCGTCCTGGTGGTCCTGGCCTGGGTCGGGTCGAAGCTAGTGCCGCGCAGCGAGCCCGCTGTCGCCGCCGCCGCGCCCGCAGTAGTAGCCGGGGTGCAGCAGAAGCTGGCCCAGCAGCCCGAGGCAACGAAGCCCGAGCCGGAGCGCCCCATAACAGCCGCGGAGAAGAAGGTGCAGCAGGAGAAGTGGTTCGGCGCCGAGACGGTCGTGGCTGCCGAGCGCGCGGTGAGGGACGAGCTGAAGGACCCGGACGCCGCGCAGTTCCGGGACGTGCGTGCCAACTACACCGAGGAGTTCGGCGTGGTCGCCTGTGGCTGGGTCAACGCCAAGAACGAGTTAGGAGGGTACACAGGCTTCCGGCGCTTCGTGTCGGGTGGAAAGAGCGTCATCCTTGAGGGGCGGGACAATGTGGCGGACGCATGGGTTGGCGCTTGCCTGTAGCACCTCCACTAAACGGGAGGCGCCTTGCGCCTCCCGAATCATCATTCGGACTTCTGACCGTTACGCCTTGATTCCACGAGTTCGTCGAAGCGCGCTAGCTGGAGATTCAGCAATCGGCTTGGAAGCATCAGTGAGTACATGAATGCGAAGGCAGCGAAGCCGAGATAAAGCGCTTCCAAGCAGGTGACCAGTCGTCCGTCCGGCTCGCGTTTGGCCACGATGGTCGTCAGAAAGACCAACGCAAGCACAATCAAGTAGGAGATAAAGAGCCACTTATGGCGTACGAGCCGCTGGTAAACGTTGCTCCGCTTGACGGCGTCCGAACGCCACGTGCGCCCTCGATATAGGCCGGGCTCGCCCAGAAGGGTCATCACTGTGATGAGAAAGCCAGCCAGGATCGAGAATACGTTGACGATGACGCCGCGGGCTTCGTCGTTACCGTGGACGAATGGCTGCCCATACCAACCGATCACCGCCGAAACGGCGGTGATCGCGGCGAACAGCCCGATTCGGCTCCAGTCAACTTCGAGGGGACGCACGTCATTGCTCCAGCAGGTTCCCCTGCGTTATCTGGTCAAAGTAGATTCCCATCTCACCCCATACGCTGGTGTGACTGACGGAATTGTCCTTCGTTTCCACCTTCACGCCCGTCTGAAGTCGGATTTCCCCGGAAGTGATGCGTTCGTTCTTCTGGGTGATGATCGTGAACTCGCTTACGGGTGTCTCGGTGTCGTCATCAAGTACCGTCTCCGCGAGATCCTCGATAAAGTCCTTAGAGCTCTGGATCGCACGGGTGTTGCCGTCCAGCTTGACCTCAACATTCACGATGAGGTCCTCCAGCGCCTTCTGTTTGGTCAGCGACTGGTCCTTGCTTACTAGCGCGCCAAGCTCATCGCCGAGAGAACCGAGAGACTTTGCTATCCAACTTGTACGGCGCGCCTTCGGCAAGCTCAGGTCGAAGGCGCTCACGGCCAGTTGGATGGACTTGACGCCGTGATCCTGGATCAGTTGCAACTTGTCCAAGTTGCTCGCAGGAACCAGATCGAAGCCGCTGGACTCATCATGAAGCTCTGCTTCCCTGAAAAGCTGGGACAAGTACAGCGACGCTTTGCTCTTGCTGATACCGTGCCCGCAATAAAGGACATGGTGTTCTTTCAGTAGCAGGAAGCAGTCTCCGTCCTTGAATTCTTTGCCTCTCGGAGGCGGCTGGGCGCCTTCGTCATCTTCGGCGGTAGTCGCCTTGGGCTGGAGCGTTGATGCCTGCACGCCAGGAACATATCGCGTGAGGTGCATCAGCGTACGCCCATTAGAATTGCTGAAGTGCTGAATCCGCACCACGTCTCCGCCGCCGAGCTCGATCTCGGTTGCATCGCAGGTGCTCTTTTTCCTTCGCGCCTTTTTTGCGATCGACTGAAGGTCAAAAGGCTGGTCGTCGCGTCTGGCGCGTAGGTAGTAGACCGTCTTGGTGGTTTGGTCTGCTGGCATTATCCATTTCCCCGTGTGTTGGCATTCCTGAATGGATATTCAGGGACGGGAGGTCCGAAGTCAAAAGTCTGCTCTTGCTGCGTCGCAGCGATTAAGACTGCACAGGCTCGCCAGGCAGCCCGTATCGCGTCCCGGATCGTGCGACTTGATGCCGAGCAGCCCGGACCGAATCGGGCGACACGGACTCACCGGGGAGCTTGGACGAAGTGCTGGTATCAGCGCGCGGGCCGTCCGGGATCGCCGGCAATGGCTATGGCGATCAGAAGTGCTTTCGGTGGCAAGAACAGCCGAGGCCAGCCCAGAGTGACGAACTGAGCAGTCCATCTCTGCGACGCACAGCAGGCCCAGTCCCCCGGCGGCATTCCGCCTCCATGGGAACTTGGAGATGGAGCACGCCTGTGACTACCCCGAACCCAAGAAGCTCAACCCCGAAGAGCTGGCCGAACTGCACGCGCTTCCCGACGAGGCGATGGTCAAGCCTGAGGAAGCCGCCGCGCTCCTGCGGCTGAAGCGCGCCACGTTGGCGTGGTATCGCTGCCGCGGCGGTGGCCCGAAGTACATCCGCGTCGGACCGAAGCTGAGGCGCGCAGGGCGGATCGCGCCAAGAAGCAGGCGATCGGCGCGGGCGAGCTGACGCCTGAACAGCTGGCCGAGACCCTGGCGCAACTCGACCCGTGCGACTTCGGCGAAAAGCAGCACGATCGCTGGCGCGACCTGATGATGGCCTGCCACTTTGCCACCGATGGCGAAGGCCGACAGGAGTTCATCGACTGGTGTATGGGCGACGGCCATTACCTCGGCCAGGAGTGGATCGTCGGTCGCCGCCCGATGCGGTCCAGGCGATGGGCGGGCGCGACGCCCTGGCCCGACGCAGCGAGATGACCTGCATCGGCCCGGTGCCGCGCCTGGACGCCGAGACCTGGGAGCGCATGTCGCAGGAGTACGAGGGGCGGCGCGAGCATGGCAGCGTCAACCGAGGGAGCTGAAAGCCCTACGGCCTTCAGTTCCCCGCCTCAGTCGACTATTGGTCTCTCTTGATCTGAGAGATTCGCCCAGCAGACAGACCGTACTTTGCCGCCACATCCTTGTTGGGAGTGCCAAGGCGCAACTCCGCAGCGATGGCCGCGTTCCGCAGTTCCATCACATTCCGTTCTAGCGTATCGATCTGCAGTGACTGAACTGCAAGTATCTTCTCGTGACGATTCACGTCAGAGCGGATCTGCTCTTGAGCCTGCGCGAGCTTGGCAACTGCTTCCGCAATCAGGCTTTCAGTGGACTTCTTCTTTCCCATATCTCTAATGTCCTGTGTGAACTGCTGCCGGGATAGTGAATTTAGTGTAATTAAATTAAACAACTGAAGTCAACCGCCCGACATTCCATCGGTGGGTGGCGCGATGCCAAGCCCATGATTCGCAAGCCGCAGCGACCGCGGCAGATCCGAGGGAAACACGTCCGGGAAACGATGGCGTTCGCGCCCAACCGTGCCGGTGCAACACGGCGATGGCCTCTCGTGTTCGCCGGAGCAGCCCGGTGTTGGCGATGAAGGTCGTCTTCGCCCGCTGGAACTCCAGTACCACGTTCTCGGTTCCCCATGCCTTTCGGTAGTCCACCCTGGCGATCTCGCGGTAGGGACGGGTGCGCGTGCGCAGCACGCGATACTCCACGTGGTCCGCGTGCAGGACCAGTCTTGGGTTCAGGCTGTTGTGCGCCCACGCGAACCAGGGAAGGAACGTCAGTCCGGCGAACGCGGCCTCCAAGGTGACGATCAAGGGCTTTTTCAAGGCGATCTCCACTGGCGGCGGCGCAGCTTAGCCAGCCGCCGCCGTCGACGTCCAACCGCATGCCGTGTGCAGGCGATTGCAGGCCTCCAGTGCGCGGCCTTCGCCACAAGATTCAGGCAGGCCTGCGCAGCCCTCCGGAAAGGACCGCGCGACGCGGCGCGCGATACGGCGGCCCAAGCCCTTGGATGCTCGCGTTGTTGGCGTCTGCATTGGAGTGTGGTTTCTGCAGACGCGGTCCCTGGTTTCTCGCATCAGCACACCCATCGGCGTCCACCTTTCGCCGACGCTGCATCCAACACACCCGCGCCTGCGCGCGCCTGTCGCCTGCTGCGACGCGGCGGGTCGTGTCGTGCCGGAGTCGTTAGACTGGCGCCCACTTTTCGCTGGAGCGTATGCGCATGAGGTCGTCCTTTTTGCCGGTGTCCCTGATCGGCGTTCCCACCGACATCGGTGCGGGTCATCGCGGCGCGCGCATGGGACCGGAGGCGCTGCGCATCGCCGGCCTGCACGAGGCGCTGGCCAATCGCGGCGTGGAGGTGCGCGACGTCGGCAACATCGACGGCCCGCGCAATCCCTGGCAGGCGCCGGTCGACGGCTACCGCCACCTGGCCGAGGTGGTGGCCTGGAACCGCGCGCTGATGGAGGCCAGCTACGCCGAGCTGCGCGACGGCCGCATGCCGATCGTGCTCGGCGGCGACCACTGCCTGGGCATCGGTTCGATCACCGCGGTGGCGCGGCATTGCCGTGAGCAGGGCCGCAAGCTGCGGGTGCTGTGGCTGGATGCGCACTCGGACTTCAACACCAGCGAGGTCACCCCGTCGGGCAATGTGCATGGCATGCCGGTGGCCTGCCTGTGCGGGCTGGGGCCGAAGGCGCTGACCGAGCTGGGCGGCAGCGCGCCGGCGTTGCGCCCGGAGCAGGTGCGGCAGATCGGCATCCGTTCGGTCGATCCGGACGAGAAGCGGCTGATCAAGCAGCACCGCGTCGACGTGTACGACATGCGCTACATCGACGAGATGGGCATGAAGCGGACCATGGAGGCGGCGCTGGACGGACTGGATGCCGACACCCATCTGCACGTCAGCTTCGACGTCGACTTCCTCGACCCCAGCATCGCCCCGGGCGTCGGCACCACCGTGCCGGGCGGCCCCAACTACCGCGAGGCGCAACTGGTGATGGAGATGATCGCCGACAGCGGGCGCATGGCCTCGCTGGACATCGTGGAGCTGAATCCGGTGCTGGACCACCGCAACCTGACCGCGGAACTGGCCGTGGACCTGGTGGAAAGCCTGTTCGGCAAGTCGACGCTGATGCGGGACTGATCGGCGATCGTGCCAGCCTGAATGGGGTGCGGGTTCATTCACGTGAAATCCACAGCCGTAACGGCAGATTCACCGCCAGACGGTAGCGCGGCGACGCCTATCGCCGCCCACCCCGACCACCTGCGATTGCCGAGGACGACCACGATGAAGCGACTGACCACCCTGTTGATGCTGACCCTGTTCTGCGCTGGCGTGCTGACCGGCTGCAACACCGTCGCCGGCGCCGGCAAGGACATGCAGAAGGCCGGCGAGAAGGTGGAAGACACGGCGAAGGATTGCAGCGCGGGCAAGTGCTGATCGCCGCGGTCGATCGCCTGGCGAAAGACCGAGCCGAATGTTTCGCGCGGTCCACGTGGCCGCGTTCCATGATCATGAAGGAGTGAACCTATGAAGCGTACGTTTGCGTGGATGCTGCTGGCGATGTTCTCGGTGGGCCTGCTGGCCGGTTGCAACACCGTTGCCGGTGCCGGCAAGGACGTGCAGAAGGCGGGCGAGAAGGTCGAAGACGCCGCCAAGAACTGAGCCTCGTCTCGGTGAGGAAAACGGGTCGGCTTGCCGGCCCGTTTTTTTTTGCGCGGCCGCCGGCCGCGGCGTAACGGTTCACGATGCTCATGCCTCCCTGACGCTGCATTGATCGGTCCGCGACGCTGGCTGCGCGAAGCTGCGTGGGCGGCGTACGGCGCCGCACACACATCACGAGAGATGCCATGAACAAAGACATCATTGCCGGCAAGTGGACCCAGCTCAAGGGTAAGATCAAGGCGCAGTGGGGCGACCTCACCGACGACGATTTCGACGTCGCCGAGGGCAACACCCAGTACCTGGCCGGCAAGCTGCAGGAGCGCTATGGCTGGGCGCGCGACCGCGCCGAGAAGGAAGTGCATGCCTTCCGCGACAGCCTGGACAAGGAATACCGCGACTGAGGCGCGCACCGCGCCAGCGTCGCCGACACGGGCCGCATTGCGGCCCGTGCGTTTTTGCGCGTGTGCTGGCTCAGCGCGCCGGCGGGTCGGACACGTAGTCGCCGGGGAAGGCATTCGGTGCGACCGCCACACGCGGCGGCGGCAGGTCGCGCGGCAGCACGCCGCGTGCGATCAGCCGCGCGCGGCTGTCGTAGCGCAGCTGGGTCCGCTGCATCGGCACGTCGCTGGCGCGCTGGAAGTCGGTCACGCGCGAGGGCGACCATTCGCGCGCGCCGTGGCCGGTGCCCAGACGTTGCCGCACGTGTGCAGCGGGGTTGCCCTCGCGTGCATACGCCCGCGCGTCGGCCGCCGGTGCCGCGGCGAGCGACGCGGCTGCGCTGCGCTCCGGGGTGCCGGCGGCCGCTGCCGGTGCAGGCATCGCCTCCGCGGGCGGGGCGCCCGGCGTGGCCGCGCGTGCGGTCGCGGCGGCCGCACGCGCGGCGTCGACGCTCGCCTCGCCCAGGGCGACATCGGGCCACGCCCGCGCCTCGTCGAATACCGCCATGCCGATCACGCCGACGTTGCGCGGGCGCCCGGTGCGTGCGGCATAGCTGTCGTCCAGGTCGGTGAACACGAACTGCGCCACGTCCTCGGACGATTTGCGCCAGCCGGCGATCTCGGTACGTTGCCACGGCGCCAGCACATAGCCGCGCTGGTCGCTGGCCGCGGTCTGGCCGCTGACTGCGTTGACACCGTCCACCGACAGCACCACCAGCACCCGTGCGCCGGTCAGGTTGGTCAGGCGCAGCGCATAGCGATGGCCGGGCGTGGCGGCGATCCAGCGCTCGCCGCGCCAGGCGTGCGCGGGCAGCGGCGCATCGTCGGCATCGCGATCGATCACCTGCAACTGCACCGCCGGCGCCGAGGCGGGCGGCGCAGACCATGGACGGAAGCCGCACAGCCCGCCGATGCACAGCAGGGCGAAGGCGAGTACGGCGAGGCAACGGCGGGGCAGGAACGTAGCAAGAGCATGCATCGCGGGGACTCCAGGACGGGGACGCTGGATTGAACGACCCACGCGCCGGAACGGGGTTGGCGCGCAGCGGGTAAACTCGCCGGGTTTCCCCCAGACTGTCCCTTCCGCATGACCACCCGCGTTCTCACCGGCATCACCACCTCCGGCACGCCGCACCTGGGCAACTACGTCGGCGCCATTCGCCCCGCGCTACAGGCCAGCCGGCGCCCCGGCATCGAGAGTTTCTTCTTCCTGGCGGACCTGCACAGCCTGATCAAGGCGCAGGACCCGGCGCGCACCCAGCGCTCGACCCTGGAGATCGCGGCGACGTGGCTGGCGGCGGGCCTGGACCCGGCGCAGGTGTGGTTCTACCGTCAGTCGGACGTGCCGGAGACCAACGAGCTGACCTGGTTCCTGACCTGCGTCGCCGGCAAGGGCATCCTCAACCGGGCGCACGCCTACAAGGCGGCGGTGGACAAGAACCGCGCCGAGGGCGAGGACGACGATGCCGGGGTCACCGCCGGATTGTTCATGTATCCGGTGCTGATGGCCGCCGACATCCTGCTGTTCAAGGCGCAGCAGGTGCCGGTGGGCCGCGACCAGATCCAGCACATTGAGATGGCGCGCGATTTCGCGCAGCGCTTCAACCACGTCTACGGCCGCGAGCACTTCGTCCTGCCCGACGCGCTGATCGACGAGCAGGTGGCGACGTTGCCCGGATTGGACGGGCGCAAGATGAGCAAGAGCTACGACAACACCATTCCGCTGTTCGCTCCGCGCGAGGAGTTGAAGAAGCGGGTGTTCGCCATCGTCACCGATTCGCGCGCGCCCGGCGAGCCGAAGGAGACCGAAGGCTCGGCGCTGTTCCAGCTGTACCAGGCCTTCGCCAGCGCCGAGGAGACCGCCGCGTTCGCGCAGGCGTTCGCCGCCGGCATCGGCTGGGGCGAGGCCAAGCAGCAGTTGTTCGAGCGCATCGATGCCGAGATCGCGCCGATGCGGGGGCGCTACGAGGCGCTGATGGCGCGCCCGCAGGATATCGAGGCGATCCTGCGCGACAACGCGCAGCGCCTGCGCGAACGCTATGCGATCCCGTTCCTGGCCGAGCTGCGGCACGCGGTGGGCCTGCGCGACCTGGCGGCGCAGGCCGGCGACGCTGCCGCAGCGACGACGGCCAAGCCGGCGCTGCCGAGCTTCAAGCAGTACCGCGAGGCCGACGGCCAGTTCTATTTCAAGCTGCTCGATGGCGAAGGCACGCTGCTGCTGCAGAGCGGCGGCTTCGCCTCGCCGCGCGATGCCGGGCAGACCATCGCCGCGCTCAAGCGGGCCGCGCAGGCCGAGGCGCTGCAGGCGGCGCCGGTGACCCTGGAAGCATCGGCCGAGACGGTGCTGGCGGCGCTGGCGCGGTTGCGCGAGGCGGGCTGAGCGCTCGCACGGTGGTCCGTCGTAGGAGCGGCTTCAGCTGCGACGCTTTGGCGTTGAAGCGTCGCGGCTGAAGCCGCTCCTACAGACAAACGACGCGTTCCATTGCGACATCCGAAGCGCGCGTGTTTGCTGGTCGCATGCAGTCGGGACTGAAGTCCCTCCCACACTGGGCTGTCACGGTCTGCGGCGGTTCCGGCATTCGTCCTCATCCGGCCCTTGCCGCCCGGGACTGGCGGCGCCCTCCATACCGCCTAGAATGGAGCCTCGCCCAGCCACGCTTCTGCGCCATGCCACGCGACTCCAGCATCCATCTTGTCGATACCGGCTTCCAGCGCGCGCAGTTCGATGCCGCCTACCTGATCGTGGAGAACGGGCGCGGCGCCTTCGTCGACTGCGGCACCAGCCACGCCGTGCCGGTGCTGTTGGACGCAGTGGCGAACGCCGGCCTGGCGCCGGGCGAGGTGGACTGGTTGATCCTCACCCACGTGCACCTGGACCACGCCGGCGGCGCCGGCGCGCTGCTGCAGCACTTGCCGAATGCGCGGCTGCTGGTGCATCCGCGCGGTGCCCCGCACATGATCGATCCGGCGCGGCTGATCGCCGGCGCCACCGCGGTGTACGGCGAGGCGGAGATGGCACGCAGCTACGGCCGCATCGTGCCGGTGCCGGCCGCGCGCGTGGTGGTGGCCGAGGACGGCCATCGCGTGTCGCTGGGCGCGCGCGAGCTGCTGTGCATCGACACTCCGGGCCACGCCCGCCATCACCTGTGCGTGTGGGACGCGCGCAGCCGCAGCTGGTTCAGCGGCGACACCTTCGGCCTGTCCTACCGCGAACTGGACAGCGCGCGCGGCGCGTTCGCGATCCCGACCTCATCGCCGGTGCAGTTCGAACCGGGGGCGATGCAGGCGTCGATCCAGCGCATGCTCGGCTACGCGCCGCAGACGCTGTATCTCACCCACTACGGTCCGGTGGAGGGCGCCGACACGCTGGCGGCCGAATTGCAGGAGCAACTGGAGGCGATGGTGGCGATCGCGCGCGGCTGCGACGGCCGCTCCGACCGCCATCGTTGCCTGGTCGCGGCGCTGACCGCGTTGTATCTGGAGCGCGCGCGGCTGCATGGCTGTCGGCTGGACGATGCCGGCGTGGAGCGCGTGCTGCACATGGACATCGAGCTCAACGCGCAGGGCCTGGCCTGCTGGCTGGACCGCCCCGTGCGCTGAACGGCACCTCGCCTCGCGCACGCGAAAACGTCGCCGCGCTGTCTCGGCGCGACGCCATTCTCTACACTGTGCGGCCCGCTTGTTGCCAGGTCGTGACCGTGAACCCGATGCGCATGTTGCTGCTGTCCGCTTCCCTGTTCATGGGAGATGCGGCACAGGCGGCCAACGATGCACTGGCTGGCGAGACGGGCGGCGACGCCGACGCACTGGAGCGGCATGCATTGCCGGCGGCGTGCGACGCCTCTGAAGGCCGTGGCCCGGCGATGCCGGGCTGAGCGATTTTGCAGGAAGACGATGCCGGGTCTGAGGCACGCTGGCCACCACGGCAAGTCGGTTGCGCAGTGCTGGCGCCTGTTGGCGATGGCCGCCGACGCGCACGGTTGTGCTGGGTGTCGCGGCAGAAGGGACTTCCCAATAGTGCTGCAGGGTCATCCGTAGGAGCGGCTTCAGCCGCGACGGGCGTTACCGGTCACGCCTGTTGCGGCTGACGCCGCTCCTACGGGGGGACGATGCGCTGTCGGGCGAGTCGTGACGAGAAGGGCCACTGACCGGTCAGACGCACGCTGGCGCTGCAGGGCGGCCGCCGCTCAGCGCTCAGGCAGTGGTATCGATCAATCCGCCGACGATGCCCTGATTGAGCAGGTCGCCGGTCACCGTGCCGCTGAGGCTGGGGTTGGACTGCAGCAGGGACGACAGCTGCGGGGTCAGGCCCTGGCTGCTGAAGACACCATTGGCGTTGTACAAGCCGGGCATCGACGGCGGCGCGCTGATGGTCCCGAGCAGGCCCTGGTCGTACGTCTGGGTGGCCTGGTCGAGGGTGGGATACGGCGAGGTGGTCGTCGAGGTCGCGGTGCCGGTGCCGCTGGTCGACGTCGAGGGATCGGTGCTGGACCCGGAGGTGCCGGTGGTCGTGGTCGAACGCGCGTCGCTCGGGCCCGCGCTGACGATGCTGTTGAACAGCCCGGCTGCGTTGTAGGTCAGGCCCATGTCGGCCGGGATGGTCCCCGCGAGGCCGCCGAGGCCGAAGATCACCGAGGCGTCGCCGGACAGTTCCACGGCCTGCTGCACGGCGGCCGGGTCGTTGCTGCTGACGACCGGATTGCCGGCCTGGGCCGCGTCGCTGGAGGCGCCGGGGCTGGAAAAACCATACGGCGAGGCCCCATACGGAGTGACGGTGCCCAGCGGCGACAGTGCGGTATCGATGGCCATGGCGGTGCTCGGCGAGCAGGTGTATGTGCGTACAGATACGCCCGTGCGGCTGAACCGTCTCTTAGGTATTTCGGGTGACCGCGAAGCGCCGGAGCAGGTGCCAGCCGCGTCGGCATGGACGTCCATTGATCGGCGAAGACGTCAGTGCCGGAACTGCATTGAGCAGCACAGTCCTTGCGCGAGACCGATCGCGTTTCCTCCGCGGGAGCGCAGCGCGGGACGGCCGCGCACAGGGCGGCCACTGACGCGACGCGGCGCGCTCGTACTGGCCTGCAACACCGGCCTGGTGGTGCGGGTGGAACGCCGGGCGCCGCTGCGGCGGGTGGCGGCCGGCTGTGCTGCCACGGTGAATGACCTGCCGGCACCCACTACGGTTATCGTGCCAGCTGTGGCGAATCACGGTCTCGCCGCGCCGACGCGACCCCGCAGGCAGTCGGGCGCCTCAGCGCGACGGACGGCGCGGCGTGGTGGCTTTGCAGGGATACCGTTTGGCCAAGGCCTGCACGACCAGGTCGCTGGCGCGCGCGTCCAGGCGTGCGTCGGGCAGCGCGGCGAGATCGGCGACCAGTGCCTGGATATCTGGTGGGCCGGACTGGCCGGCCGGTCGGCACCATCGCGTGCCCTCGCTGCCGGCCGCGATGCCGAGCATGTATGCCGCCGCCGTGCGCGAGGACACCATGACCCGCAGTTCCTGCGGTTGCTGCGGGCCCAGGTCGGCCGCCAGGGAGCCGTCCAGCGGGGCTTCCAGCAACTGGTGTCCGTTCAAGTCCCAGGGGGCAGCCGGCGGGCGTGCTGCGCTGTTGCTGCTGAGCGCGGCCAGCAAGGGCAGCGCGAGCCAGGTGCGGTGTGATGCCATACGCGACTCCTTTCTCGACGAGTGACCTGCGCGCCGCGGCGGCGAGAACGCGCGGGTGATCCGGCGTGCGCGCAGAGCAGGTGCTCTAGAATAGCCGCCCCCCGCTGTCTCTGGGACCGCCCGATGCCTTCCGCTCCTGTCGCTGCCGCGCCTGCGCGCGGCGGCTTCGTCGTTCTCGCTCTGTTCCTGGTCTATGTGGTCTGGGGTTCGACCTATCTGGCGATCCGCTTCGCCCTGGAAGGCGGTGCGCCGCCGCTGAGCGTGGTGTCGGGCACCCGCTTCGTGATCGCCGGCAGCGTGCTGTACGCGGTGCTGCGCTGGCGCGGCGTGGCCGCGCCCACGCGCGCGCAGTGGCGGCCGCTGGCCATGCTCGGCGCGCTGATGCTGGTCTGCGGCAACGGCCTGGTGGTGCTGGCCGAGCGCCAGGTGTCCTCGGGGCTGGCGGCGGTGGCGGTGGCCTCGGTGCCGCTGTGGATGGCGCTGTTCGGCACGCTGCGCGGCCACCACGCCAGCCGCGGCGAATGGCTGGGCATCGTGGTTGGCTTCGCCGGGGTGGTGTGGCTCAATGCCGGCAGTAGCCTCACTGCCAGCCCGCTGGGCCTGGTGCTGCTGTTGATCGCGCCGATCGGCTGGGCATTCGGCTCGGTGTGGTCGCGCGGGCGCGACCTGCCGATGCCGTTCATGGCCGCGGCCGGGCAGATGCTGTGTGGCGGCGCCATGCTGGTGGCGATCGGCCTGCTCAGCGGCGAACGCCTGCACGCCCTGCCGAGCGCGCAGGGGATGCTGGCGGTGGCCTACCTGTGCGTGTTCGGCTCGATCGTCGCCTTCACCGCCTACGTGTGGCTGCTGCAGAACGTGCGCCCGGCGCTGGCCGGCAGCTATGCCTACGTCAATCCGGTGATCGCGGTGGCGCTGGGCAGTTGGCTCGGCAGCGAACGCTTCAGCGCCAGCGATTTCGGTGCGATGGCAGTGATCCTGGCCGGCGTGGTGGTGATCACCTTGGCGAGGACCCGGCGATGACCGCGGCCGCCGGGCAGGACGCGCGGCGCGGCCTGTGGATCACCGCGGCGACCTTCGCGCTGTGGGGCGTGGTGCCGGTGTACTGGCACCTGCTGCAGGCGGTGCCGTCGCCGCACATCATCGCCCACCGCATCATCTGGAGCACGCTGCTGGTGGTGGCCTGGCTGGTGTACAGCGCGCGCCTGCAGTGGTGGCGGCGCATCGCCGCGCAGCCGCGCGCGCTGGCCACGCTGGCGCTGAGCAGTGTGGCGATCGCCTTCAACTGGGGCCTGTACATCTGGGCGGTCAATGCCGGCCACGTGATCGAGACCAGCCTGGGCTACTTCATCAATCCGCTGGTCAACGTGCTGCTGGGCGTGCTGGTGCTGCGCGAGCGGCTGCGTCCGCTGCAATGGCTGGCGGTGGCCTGCGCTGCGCTCGGCGTGGCCTGGCTGACGGTCGATGCCGGCACGCTGCCGTGGATCGCGCTGGGCCTGGCCGGCTCGTTCGGGCTGTACGGCCTGCTGCGCAAGCTGGTGCAGGTGGATGCGGTGGCCGGGCTTGGCGTGGAGAGCCTGTACCTGTTCCTGCCGGCGCTGGGCTTCGTGCTGTGGGGCGAGGCCGGCCACGGCGGCGGCTTTACCGGCGGCTGGGGCTGGCGCAACGATCTGCTGCTGGCGTTCGGCGGCGTGGTGACCGCGGTGCCGCTGATCGGCTTCGCATACGGCGTGCGGCGCATCCCGCTGTCGCTGGTGGGCCTGCTGCAGTACATCGCGCCGAGCCTGCAACTGCTGCTGGGCGTGTGGTTCTTCCGCGAGCCGTTCGATGCCGGCAAGGCCATCGGCTTTGCCGCGATCTGGATCGGGTTGTTGCTGTTCGCCGGTGAGAGCTTGTGGCGGTCGGGCGTGTGGCGGCGAGCGGGGATTAGGGATTAGGGATTAGGAATTCGGGATTGGTAAAAGCAGCAGCGCAGTCCGCCGTTACGAATCCCCAATCCCGACTCCCGGCTTTCCACAGCCGAATGGCTGGTCATCCCGGCTCAGCCGCGGCTACCGCTCGCCGCCGGCCCACCGGTCAGTTGCAGATCGGGATCCGCACGCGGTGGCAGCGGCTGCGGGCAGCGGCCGCCGTGGCTCGGCGACTGCAGGTCGGCGAACCAGTCCTCCACGGTCGGCCCCAGCAGGTCCAGCCGCATCGGCAGGCTCAGGTGGTTTTCGCCGGGCATCTCCAAGTAGTGCGCGCGCGGCGCGTCCAGCGCCAGCAGGCGGCCATGCGCCACCGGGATGTGCTGGTCGGCGCTGCCGTGCAGCAACAGCACGCAGGCCGGCGCGGCGCGCGCGGCGGCGGTGACGTCGACCTGGTCCAGGTTCAGCGCCAGGCGCTGGTTGGCGCTGGCGATCACCGCGTCCAGGTTCTGCCCGCCGTAGCGCCAGCGCGCCAGGTCCATCGCCGCGCTGGCCATCCAGCCGCGCGGGTGGCTGGCGAGCATGTGCGGGATCATGTCGCGGATGCCGCGGCCGGCGTTGGCGAAGGATTCCATCGCGACCACGCCGTCGACCTGGTCGCCGAGCTTCTGCGCGGCGAACAGCGCGGTGGCCGCGCCGTAGGACACGCCGAACAGGTATACCGGGCCCTGCACCTCGCCGCTGGCGCGCAGCGCGCGGATCACCGCGACCACGTCGTCGGACTCGCGGGTGCCGTAGCCGGCCGGGCCGCCGCCGGAACGGCCGTGGTTGCGCAGGTCGATGCTGATGCTGCGGTAGCCGGCCTGGGCCAGGTCCAGCGACCACGGCAGCAGCGAGTCGCCGTCCATCATCCAGCCGTGCAGCAGCACCACGGTGCCGCGCGGGGCGACACGCGTGGCCGGCGCCGGGGTCGCCACCTCCATGGCGAAGTCGGCATGCTCGCGGCCGCTGGCGTCGCGGCCGGCGTGCTCGTAGCGGTAGCGCATGTGGTAGTCGCCCGGGTCGATGGCGCGCCAGAAGATCGGGATGCCGCCCGGCACCACCACGTGGCCGCTGCGGTTGGGCAGGGTCGCCAGCAGGCTCTGGATGCGTTCCTCGTCCATCAGCGGCGACACGCCGCCCGGCGCGACCAGGCGGTCGCTGAGCGAGGTGGAGGAGCAGCCGCTCAGCCACAGGCTGGCGCAGAGGACGAGCAACAGGCGCAGGCGCGAGGACATGGACGGGGCGGCGTTGAACCAAATGGCCGCGCAGGCTAGCGCCTCGGCGGCGGCCGTTCTACCGCGTTTCGATGACGAAACGATGACGCGTCAGCGGCCATTGGGCCGGGCCGGTGGTTCCGGCCCGGCACCGTGGCGCCGGTGCTACAGCGCGCGCAGGGCGGTGGTGATCGGCAGCCGCGCCGCGCGCAGCGCCGGGAACAGGCCGCCGACCAGGCCGATGCCCAGCGCCCACTTCAGCCCGGTCCACAGCAGCGGCGGGGAGACCTTGAACTGGAACACCACCTGGCTGAAGTTGCTGCCCAGGGTGGAGACGCTGTAGCCGTTGAAGATGGCCCAGGCGATCAGCCCGCCCAGCACCCCGCCGAGCAGCGCCAGCAGCATGGTCTCCAGCATCACCGCCACCACCACCGGCAGCCCGCGGAACCCCAGCGCGCGCATCGTGGCGATCTCGCGGGCGCGGGTGGCGACCGCGGCGTACATGGTGTTGAGCGCGCCGAACACCGCGCCGATCGCCATGATGGTGCCGATGAAGGTGCCGAGGACCTCCAGCACCTTGCTGAGGTTGCCGCCCTGCTTGCGGTAGTACTCGCGGGTGGTGAACACGTCCAACTTCAGCCGCGGGTCGGCGTCCATCGCCGCCTTGAACTGGCGGTAGCCGTCCTGGCCCTGGGTCCGCACGCTGATCGACTGGTAGGCGCTGCGGTTGTAGGTGGTGGCCAGGGTCTGGGTGTCGGTCCACAGCTCCGAGTCGTGGGCATCGCCGCTGGCGAACACGCCGACCACGGTCCAGGCCTGGTTGCCCAGGGTCAGGGTCTGGCCGAGCTGCAGGCCGCGGAACTGCGACTGCGCGCCCTTGCCGACCACGATCTCGCGCAGGCCGGGTTTGAAGCGCCGGCCCTCCACGAGCCTGACCTTGTCGTGCACCGCCCAGCCCTGCTCGCCGACGCCGCGGAACTGCGCGTTGACGTCGCTGCCGTCGGACTTGGACTGCAGGTTCACCACCTGCGACAGTTCCGGCGAGACCAGCGGGCGGTTGTCGGCGCCGCGCGCCACGCCGGCCAGGCTGGCGATCAGCGGCACCTGGTCGCGGGTGATGACCGAGTTGGTCTCGGCCTGCGAGCCGCCGCGCAGGACGATGGCGGTGGTGTCGTCGCCGGTGCTGTCCAGGGTGGCCTGGAAGCCCTGGCCCATCGCCAGCATGGCCACCAGCACGCCGACCACGCCGGCGATGCCGACCACGATCACCGAACTGGCCCCCCAGCGCTGCGGCAGGCTGGCGATGCCGATGCGCGCGGCCGCCAGCGACAGCCGGCCGCTGCGGGTGACCAGCAGCAGCACGACGATCACCGCCACCAGCGCCAGCACCAGGAACCAGGGCAGGGCGATCCACACGCCCAGGCACAGCGCGAGCGCCGCGATCGCCAGGACATTCCATAACCATTGCATCTTCATTGCGTTGTTCCTCGGGTCTGCGTCGCCGTCCGTGGCCGTGATGTTCTGGAGAGAAGCGGCGGGCTCAGCGCCCGGCCAGGGCGTCGACGATCTTCAGCCGCTGCGCGCGCAGCGCCGGCAGCAGGCCGACCACCAGGCCGATGACCAGCATCAGCGCGATGCCGATCAGCCAGGTCTGCATCGGCACCGCATGCACCGGCAGCGCACCGCGGCTGGCGCTGGCCAGCACCGGGATCGCCACCGACGCCAGCGCCATGCCGAGCAGGCCGCCGAGCACGATCAGCAGCACCGACTCCACGATCACCAGGGTCAGCACCGTGCGGTCCTGGAAGCCCAGGGTCTTGAGCGTGGCCAGCTCGGGGATGCGCTCGCGCACCGCCTGCGCCATGGTGTTGCCGGTCAGCAGCACCAGGGTGAAGAACACCGCGCCCATGATCGAGGTGACGATCAGGCCGATGTCGGCGAACTGCTTCACGAACGCCTGCTGGAACGCCGACTCGGTCTGCGACTTGGTCTCGTGGTCGGAGTTGGCCGACAGCGCATCGATCGCCTGCGCCACGCGCGAAGCATGCTCGGGGTTGTCCAGCCGCACCGTGTACCAGCTGACCCGGCCCTTGATGTAGTCGTTGCTCTCGTCGAAGTACTTCCAGTTCATCATCAACTGGTTCTCGGCCTGCACGTTGGCGCGGTCCTTGGCGCGGAAGATCGCCTTCAGCTCCAGCGGCCAGTCGTTGCTGCCGCCACGCGGGAAGATGGTGGCCTGCAGCGGGATCACGTCGCCGACCTTCCAGCCGTTCTTCTTCGCCAAGGCCTCGCCCACCGCCGCACCGGTGCGGGTTTCGCGGAACGCCTTGAGCTGTTCCGGCGGCACCACGTATTCGCTGTACAGGTCGAAGAAGTTCGGCGCGACCGAGAAGTTGGGGAAGAAGTCCTTGGGGTCCTTGTAGATGCCGCCGAACCACATCGCATAGGTCACGTCGCGCACGCCGGGCACGTTGCGGATCTGCGCTTCCAGGCGCACCGGCAGGGACTGGGTGATCGACAGGCGCGAGGCCACGACCAGGCGGTTGACGCCTTCCACCGAGCCGCCGGCGGTGAACGCCACGCGCACCGAGTCGAGCAGGCCGAACAGCAGGAACGCGACGATCACCGAGAACAGGGTCAGCAGCGTCCGTGTCTTGCTGCGGAACAGTTGTGCCCAGATCAACGAGAAATACTTCATGGCATCGCCTCGCTCAGTGCGCGGCCGGCGCGTCGGCCAGCTCGCCCTTGTCCAGGTGCACGGTGTGGGTGGCGTACTCGGCGGCCTTGGGATCGTGGGTGACCATGACGATGGTCTTGCCGTGGCTGCGGTTGAGTTCCTGCAGCAGGCCCAGCACGTCCTCGGCCGAGCGCCGGTCCAGGTCGCCGGTGGGTTCGTCGCAGATCAGGAAGGTGGGGTCGGAGACGATGGCGCGGGCGATGGCCACGCGCTGCTGCTGGCCGCCGGACAGTTCGCTGGGCTTGTGATTGCGGCGGTCGGCCAGGCCGACCAGGGTCAGGGCGATTTCGGCATTGCGCTTGCGCTGGGCGGCGCCGAGCGAGGTCAGCAGCAGCGGCAGTTCGACGTTCTTCTGCGCGGTGAGCATCGGCATCAGGTTGTAGAACTGGAACACGAAGCCGACGTGGTGGCTGCGCCAGGTGGCGAGCTGGCCGCCGCTCATGCGGTCGATGCGCTGGCCTTCGATCTCGATCTCGCCGCCGCTGGGCGAGTCCAGGCCGCCGATCAGGTTGAGCAGAGTGGTCTTGCCGGAACCGGACGGGCCCATCAGGGCGACGAAGTCGCCGCGGGCGATGTCCAGGTCGATGCCATGCAGGACCTGGACTTTCTCGGGGCCGCGCTGGTAGGTCTTGGTGACGTTGCGCAGGGTGACGAGGGTGGACATGGTGGTGTTCCTGGCGGTGGACGAGGTGGAGGCGATGTGTCGCCGCTGGCGGCGAGGGGATTACCGTTGCGGATGTGGTGCAGTTTCGGTGCAGTTGTTGCTGTTGCTGTTGCTTCTGCCGTTGCGGTTGTTCTTGCTTTTGATTTACTGGGTTCCCTTCCGAAGCGGCGGCCAGTGCGGGGAAAAACCCCGAAGGGGCGGCGCACATGGATGTGCGCCGTCCGCGGCAGGGGCAGGATGCCCCTTCCGCGGATCCCCGTGCTGGACGCGGACCCGGAGCGCGTAGCGCGGAGGGCGCGTAGGCAGGGTGTGCTTTCTTTTGGTTACTTTTCTTTGCACAAGCAAAGAAAAGTAACTCGCCGTCAGGCGAAAGCTTTGCTCTTGCTCTTGCTCTTGCTGTTGCGGTGGCGATCGCTAGATCGTAGGAGCGGCTTCAGCCGCGACATGCATTACCGATCATGTGGGGCGCGGCTGAAGCCGCTCCTACAGACCTTCTCGTCTGACACGCAAACTTCAAGCAACAGCAAAGGCTTTCGCCCTAACGGGCGAGTTACTTTTCTTTGCTCGCGCAAAGAAAAGTAACCAAAAGAAAGCGCGCCCTGCCTTGCGCCCTCCGCGCTGCGCGCTCCGGGTCCGCGGATGCACCGGGGATTCGCGGAAGGGGCATCCTGCCCCTGCCGCGAACGGCGCACATCCATGTGCGCCGCCCTTCGGGTTTTTCCCCGGTCCATCCGCCGCTGCGGAAGGGAACCCGGTAGAGCAACAGCAACAGCAACTGCAACTGCAAAAGCAAAAGCAAAAGCAACTGCAAAAAGCAGAGGCAACAGCGCCCTTCGGGAATTCGTTCCTCATGGCTACTGAACCGAGGAAGCCGCTGAAGCAGAAGCACAAACACTGGAATAACAACTGCAACTGCAACTGCAACTAGAGCTAGAGCTAGAGCAATGTGGCTACGGTGGGGGCGCAGCTGGAAAAACCGACTACCGGCAAGTGCGACGTGGAAACACCGGCGCAATGCGCAGCACCCATCGTGCGTCGCGCTACTGCGCGGCCGCCTCCGCCGTCTTCACCTGCATGCCCGCATGCAAGGTCTCCGGCGGATCCAGCACCACCGTGTCGCCCGCAGCCAGGCCGGACAGCACCTGGCGGTCGTCGCCCAGGGCGATGCCGGTCTTCAGCGCGCGCTGCGCCACCGTGTTGTCCTCCTGCACCGCGAACGCCACGTCCTGGCCGTCGCGCTTGACGATCGCCGCGCCCGGCACCCGCACGCCCTGCGGCGTGTTCTGCGCCTGCGGCTGCGGCGCCTCCAGGAAACTGACCCGCACCCCCATCTCCGGCACGATCCGCGCGTCCTTCTGTTTCAGCGCCACCCGCACCTTCACCGTCGCCTTGCCGCGATCGGCGGAGGGAATGATCGCGATCACCTCGGCCGGGATCTTCCAGTCCGGATACGCGTTGAGCACCGCTTCCACCGGCATGCCCGGCTTGACCCGGCCGATGTAGGACTCGCCCACCTCAACCTCGATCTCCAGCGAATCCATGTCGACGATGGTGCCGATGCCGGTGCGGGTGAAACCGCCGCCGGCCGACAGCGGTGAGACGATCTCGCCCGGCTGCGCCGCCTTGGCGGTGACCACGCCGGAGAACGGCGCGCGCACGATGGTGTTGTCGACGTTGAGGTCGGAGATCGACAGCTGGTTGCCGGCCACCGCCACGTTGCGCTGCGCGTTCTGCAGCTGCGCGCGCAGCGCGTCGCGCTGCGCCACCGCCTGCTCGTACTGCGAACGCGAGACCAGTTGCTGGCCGACCAGGGTCTGCAGCCGCTGCGCATCGGCGTCGGCCTGGCGCACCTGCGCCTGCATGTTGGCGACCAGGCTGCGCGCCGCCTCCAGTTGCGAGGCCGACAGCACCCGCTGCGCGTTGGCATCGATCGGGTCCAGCGTCGCCATCACCTGGCCCTGCTCGACGCGCATGCCTTCCTCGATGCGCACCTCGCGGACCTTGCCGGTGATCTTGGCCGAGACCGTGGCCATGCGCCGCGCCACCACATAACCGCTGGCGTCCAGCACCGAGGCGCTGCTGCTGCCGGGGGCGATCGCCACCACCGCGGCGGTGCGCACCTCCAGCGGCTTGCTGCGGCCGAACAGCAGCCAGGCGCCGGCGCCCAGGGCGAGCAGCACCAGCAGCACCACGGCGATCCACAGCCCGCGCCGCGACGGCGGCTCGCTCGGCGGCGCCTTGCGGTCGATACGGAGTTCCTTGAGCAGGTCGGAGGAAGTACTCATCGTGTCCTTGAACGAAACGGTCGGCGCGCTGCAGTGTGCGAGTACCCGGTCGCGGTGGGCATGGCCGGAAGTCACTTTCTGCGATGCGCTGTAGCGGGAGAACGCCGCCCCTCGGCGTGGACCGCAGCATGCGGCAATCGTGCGGGGGCTGCCAGTGACAGATGTCATCCGCTGCAGTTGACGCGCCGCACTGGGCGATGGCCGCGCTGCGGCGCAGCCTAGGCACTCCCCGCCACCACCGGAATGTCCCATGCACGATCACGATGCGTTGCCGCTGGCGCAGCTCAGCGGCGTCCACAAGCGCTACGGCGCGCTGGTCGCGCTCGACGGCGTCGACCTGCAGTTGCGCCGCGGCCAGGTGCTGGCGCTGCTGGGCGCCAACGGCGCCGGCAAGAGCACCGCGGTGGGCCTGCTGCTCGGGCTGCAGACGCCCGACGCCGGCAGCGCGCGCCTGTGCGGGCAGGATCCGCGGTCGCTGGCGGCGCGCCGCCAGGCCGGGGCGATGCTGCAGACCGCCGGGCTGCCGGAGACGCTGCGCGTGGGCGAACTGCTGTTGCAGGCGCGCGGCTACTACCCGCAGCCGCGCAGCGTCGCCGACTGCGTGGCGCTGGCCGGTCTGGACGGGTTGATGGCGCGCCGCTACGGCCAACTGTCCGGCGGCCAGCAGCGACGCGTGCAGTTCGCGATGGCGATCTGCGGGCGGCCGCGGGCGCTGTTCCTGGACGAGCCCAGCACCGGCCTGGACATCGAGGCGCGGCAGGGCCTGTGGCGCGGGATCCGCGAACTGGTCGCCGACGGCTGCGCGGTGCTGCTGACCACGCACTATCTGGAAGAGGCCGAGGCGCTGGCCGACCGGGTGGCGGTGCTGCAGCGCGGCACGCTGATCGCCGAGGGCGGCGTCGCCGAACTGCGCGCGCGCTTCGAGCAATGCACGATCCGCTGCCGCAGCGCGCTGCCGGCGGCGCAGGTGGCGCAGTGGCCGCAGGTGCGCCGCGCCGACAGCCGCGACGGCGTGCTGGAGGTGGTCGCCGAGCCGGCCGAGCCGGTGGTGGCGCGCCTGCTCGCCAGCGATCCGGCGCTGACGGCGCTGGAAGTCCGCCGCGCCGGCCTGGCCGATGCCTTTCTCGCCATCACCCGTGCGGAGGCCGCATGAACCCGATCGATCTTTCCGTTGCCTCGCCGGCGGCCGCCTGGTCGTTGCGCGACCAGCTCGCGCTGCTGCTGCGCGAGATCCGCTACGAGGTGCTGCGCTGGCTGCGCACGCCGTCGTTCGCCTTGCCCACGCTGCTGTTTCCGCCGCTGTTCTACCTGTTGTTCGGCGTGCTGCTCAATCATGGGCGCCACGACGCGGCGGTGTACCTGATGGCCAGCTACAGCGTGTTCGGGGTGATGGCGCCGGCGCTGTTCGGGTTCGGCGTCGGCCTGGCCCTGGACCGCGAGCGCGGCCTGCTGGCGCTCAAGCGGGCGATGCCGGTGCCGCCGCTGGCGCTGCTGCTGGCGCGGACCGCCCTGGCGATGGCGTTCGCGCTGGCGATCGGGGTGCTGCTGCAGGCGCTGGCGGCGTTGCTCGGCGGGGTCGCGCTGGCCCCGGGCCAGCGGCTCTGGCTGCTGCTGGTGGACGTGCTGGGCACGCTGCCGTTCTGCGCGATCGGGCTGGCGCTGGGCGCCTATGCCGGCGGCAGCGGTGCGCCGGCGCTGGTCAACCTGATCTACCTGCCGATGGCGTTCCTGTCCGGGCTGTGGATTCCGTTGCAACTGCTGCCGGCATGGCTGACCACGCTGGCGCCGCTGTGGCCGTCCTACCACCTCGGTCAGCTTGCGCTGCGCGTGGTCGGGCAGGGCGACGGACACGGCAGCGCCGCCGGCCATGTCGCCGCGCTGCTGGCGGTGACGGTGGTGTGCTACGCACTGGCGCAGCGGCGCCTGCGGCGCGGCTGATGGCGTACCGTGCCGATCCCGGCGCCGCCGCGCGGTTCCGCGCGCCGCCGCCTTCGCTAAGCTATGCGCCGCGGCGGCCGTGCCGCCCTGGGAGCCCGACGTGATTGCCTTGTTGCACGCCTCGCCCGACTCGCTGATCGCCCGCCGCATCGGCTGGACCTCCGCCAAGCCCAGCACCCACTGGTTCGTGTGGCTGTCGCTGGTGTGGTCGATCTGGCTGTTCGTCACCCCGCTGTACGAACCGTACTACTTCCGCAACTGGTTCCCGCCGACGCTGGCCAGCTATCTGATGTTCCTGGCCTTGTACTACGTGGCCTACTACCGCCACCGGCGCTACCTGCCGTGGTGCGTGGCCGGCATGACGGCGCTGGCGTTCGTGGTGCTGCCGTACAACCCGGGTGCGCAGTGCTACATCATCTATGCCTGCGCGTTCCTGGCGTTCTGCTTCGAGCCGGTGCGGGCGGTGGCGGCGATGCTGCTGGTGCTGGCCTCGTTCGCATTGGCCTGGACGATGCGCGGCTGGTCGCCGCTGTACATGGTCAGCGCGGTGGTGGTCGGCCTGTCGGTGGGGCTGATGAACATCAGTTTCGAGCGTCGTGTGCGCGGCGAGGCGCGGTTGCGCCTGAGCCACGAGGAAGTGCGGCGCCTGGCGGCGGTGGCCGAGCGCGAGCGCATCGGCCGCGACCTGCACGACCTGCTCGGCCACACCCTGTCGCTGGTGGCGCTGAAGTCGGACCTGGCCACGCGCCTGCTCGCCCACGACGCCGCCGCGGCGCAGCGCGAGATGGAGGAGGTGGGGCAGGTTGCGCGCGAGGCGCTGAGCCAGGTGCGGCGCGCGGTCAGCGGCATCCGCGCCGCGCAACTGGCGGCGGAGATCGCCGCGGCCAAGCTGCTGCTGGAATCGTCGGGGGTCACCTTCCGTTATCAGGTCGAGGCGTTGCCGCCGTGCCCGCAGCTGGAGACGGTGTTCGCGCTGGTGCTGCGCGAGGCCGCCACCAACATCCAGCGCCACGCGCGTGCCCGCAACGCGCAGCTGCGGCTGTGGTGCGAGCGCGGCCAGGCGCTGCTGGAGCTGCGCGACGACGGCCGCGGCGGGGCGCTGCAGCCGGGCACCGGGCTGAGCAGCATGCGCGAGCGGCTGGAGGCGGTGGGCGGCAGCCTGCGCATCGCCTCCGAGCGCGGCCTGGGCACCTGCCTGGTCGCCGCCGCGCCGCTGCCGCGGGTCGAGGCGGCGATGCCGGAGGCCGCCCCGGCGGCGCGGGTGCCGGCCCCGGCGGACCGGGACGCCGCGCTCGGCTGAGCGCGGGCGCGGGCCGGGCACTACAATGTGCCCAAAGGACCGGGGGGCGCCGTGATTCGTTTAGTGCTGGCGGAGGACCAGGCGATGGTGCGCGGGGCGCTGGGCGCACTGCTGGGCCTGGAAGCGGATCTGGACGTGGTCGCCAGCGCGGCCGACGGCGAGGCCGCCTGGCGCGCGCTGCAGGCGCATGCGCCGGACCTGCTGGTCACCGACATCGAGATGCCCGGCCTCAGCGGCCTGGAACTGGCCCAGCGTATCCAGCGCCAGCAGTTGCCGGTGCGCGTCATCATCGTCACCACCTTCGCCCGCCCCGGCTTCCTGCGGCGCGCGCTGGACGCCGGGGTCGGCGGCTACCTGCTCAAGGACGCGCCGCCGCAGCGGCTGATCGAGGCGATCCGCCAGGTGCACCGCGGCGGCCGCGCGATCGATCCGGAACTGGCGCTGGAGGCCTGGTCCGAGGCCGACCCGCTCAACGACCGCGAGCGCCAGGTGCTGCGCCTGGCCGGCGAGGGCGCCTCGGCCGGCGACATCGCCGCGCAGTTGGGGCTGTCGTCGGGCACGGTGCGCAATTACCTGTCCGAAGCGATCGGCAAGCTGGGCGTCGGCAACCGCATCGAGGCGGCGCGGCTGGCGCGGCAGAAGGGCTGGCTGTGAACCGGCGCGCCGTTCGGTCCGGAACTTGCAAGGTCTCCTGCGCTTGACTGCGCAGCGCAGTTGGTGGCGCGCACGGTCTTCTTCCCTCCCACACGTCGACGCCATGCCCTCCACCACGATCAACCGCTATGGCGTGCCGCTGGCCTTGCTGCTGCTGCTGGGCATCAGTGGCGGCGTGCTGGTGGGCAGCGAGCGCTTCCTCGCCGCCGCCACCGCGGTGCAGCGCAGCCACCAGGTCATCGCCGAGATCAACGGCCTGCAGCTCAACCTCGCCGACTGCGATGCCTCCCTGCGCGGCGTCCTGCTGCTGGACAGCCGCGAGCACCTGGCCGACTTCCAGGCCTGCCAGCGCGCGCTGCCGCCGCGGCTGCAGCACCTGGCCGCGCTGCTGCAGGGCAATCCTGCCCAGCAGCGGCGGCTGCAGGAGGTCCAGGTCCAGATCCAGACGCGCATGCGCGACAGCGCGCGCGCGGTGGCCCGCTTCCAGGGCAAGGGGGCGGGCACGCTCACGCCGGACCCCGAGCGCGCGCGCCGCGGCCGCGAGATGTCGCAGGCGATCCGGCGCAACACCGACACCATGGTGCGCAGCGAGCGCGCGGCGCTGGCCAGCAGCGCCCGCGCCACCGCCGCCAACGCCGACCTGCTGCGCAGGCTGGCCGTGGTCGGCATTCCCGCGGTCTGCGCGCTGACCCTGTGCCTGTACCTGCTGCTGCGCCGGGAGATCGGCCGCCGCAGCCAGGCCGAGCAGCGCGGCCACCAGGCCAATGCGCTGCTGGTGGGCACGGTGCAGCAGATGCAGCGCACCGAGCAGGACCTGCGGACGCTCAACCGTTGCAGCCGCGGACTGCAGAGCTGCGTGCAGCAGGACGAGGCGGTGGAGGTCGCGCGGCAGGCGCTGGAACGCTTGCTCGGCGATACCGGCTGCAGCGTGTACTGCACCGACGCGGCCGGCGAACAGGCGGTCTGCGTGGCGCACTGGGGCGAGGAGGCGGTGTGCGTGCCGTCGCTGTCGCTGAGCGGCTGCGAAGGCCTGCGCCGCCGCGTCACCCAGGTGCAGCGGCCCGGCGAGGCGCCGGCCTGCGCGCATGCCGCCGGCGCGGCGCGGCACGGCACCTGCGTGCCGATGCTGGTGCAGGACGAGCCGTTGGGCCTGATCCACCTCTCCAGTCGCGACCCGACCGTGCTCGAACGCCTGCACCTGGTCGAGGTGGTGGCCGAACAGCTGGCGATGGCGCTGCACAACCTGCAGTTGCGCCAGCGCCTGCGCACGCAGTCGATCCGCGATCCGTTGACCGGGCTGTACAACCGCCGCTACCTGGAGGAATCGCTGCTGCGCGAACTGGCGCGTTGCGAGCGCCGCGACCAGCCGCTGGCGCTGATGATGCTGGACCTGGACCACTTCAAGATGCTCAACGACCGCTTCGGCCATGCCGCCGGCGATGCCTTGCTGACGGCGTTCGGGCAGTCGCTGGCCGGACTGGTGCGGCCGGAAGACATCGCCTGCCGCTACGGCGGCGAGGAGTTCACGGTGATCCTGCCTGGCGCCGCCGCCGACGTGGCGCGGCGCCGCGCCGAACAGATCCGCGCCGCGGTGGCGGCGCTGCAGGTGCAGCACCAGGGGCAGGCGCTGCCGGCGGTGACCGTGTCGATCGGCGTGGCCGCCTATCCGGACCACGGCCGCAGCACCGAGGACCTGTTGCGCTGCGCCGATGCGGCGCTGTACCGCGGCAAACGCGGCGGCCGCAACCGGGTCGCCGCCGCCGGCGACGTGCCGCTGCGCGTGGCCGGGGCCTAGGCCGGGTCATCTCCGTCGTCGCGCATGCCGCGCCGCGCTCGCGGCATGCGCCCGGGCGCGGAGCGCCTGCTCAGAACGACCAGCTGAAGCTCAGCGTGCCGTTGCGCGGCTCGCCCCAGGCGCCGTAGCCGTAGATCTGCGCGTAGTAGCGCTTGTCCAGCAGGTTGTTGAGGTTGAGCTGCACCGAGAACGCCGGCGACAGGCGGTAGCGGGCGAAGGCGCTGACCAGCGCGTAGCCGCTCTGTTCGAAGCGGCCGTAGGTGGCATCGACATAGTAGATGCGGTTCTGCCAGTTGACGCCGCCGCCGAAGGTCAGCTCGCTGAGGCTGCGCGGGGTGTAGCTGCTGTAGAGCTTGAGCGTGGTCTGTGGCAGCTGGCTGTTGATGTCCGCGCCGGCGGCGTCCTTGGCGACGTAGCGCGAGGCGCCGAAGGTGGCGTTCCAGCCCGGCGCCAGCTCGCCGTTGAGCTCGAACTCCACGCCGCGGCTGACCGTGCCTTGCGCGGCGACGTAGGCGGTCTCGGTGGTGCCCTGCACGAAGCCGGCGGTGGCCTGGGCGACGTTGTCCTGGTCGATGCGGAACACCGACAGCGCGGCGTTGAGGCGGTCGTCGAACCAGGCGCCCTTGACCCCGGCCTCGTAGCTCTTGCCGATCACCGGGTCCAGGTAGGTGCCGCTGGCGGTGCGCGCGGTCTGCGGCTGGAAGATGTCGGTGTAGCTGGCGTAGACCGACCAGACGTCGTCGAGCGTGTACACCAGGCCGGCATAGGGCGTGGTCTTCTCCTGGTGCAGCACGTAGCCCACCCCGCTCTCGCTGCCGTCCACCTTCCAGTCGGTGTAGCGCGCGCCCAGGATCAGCTTCAGCGGATCGGCCAGCGACAGCCGCAGCGCCGCATAGCCGGCCTTCTGGGTGACGGTGCCGCGGCTGAACTCGCTGATCGGCGACCAGGCCGGCTCCGGATACGCGCCGGTCCAGTTCAGGTAGCTGGGCAGCGGCCCGGGGAAGTCGAAGGCGCCGGTGTTCACGTAGCGGCGGCGGTTGTAGCTGACGCCGGCCATCAGTTCGTGTTCGCGCCCGCCCAGCTGGAACGGGCCTTCGGCGTAGGCGTCCAGGCCGTCGACCTTGCGCCCGGTGATGTAGTAACCCGAGTACGGCACCACGCCGGCGCCGGTCTGCCGGTCGAAGCCGTAGATCGTGTAGTACGGGTAGAACAGCTTGTCGGTGACGTCGGTCTGGTCGTGGGTGGCGTTGAGCTTGAGCTGCCAGCCATTGCCGAAGGCATGCTGCAGGGTGGCGAAGGCGCGCTTGCTGGTGGTGTCCCAGAACGTCCAGTCCGCCGCCGGGTTGAACCAGCGCGGGTAGTCGGTGCGGCTGCCGTCGGCATACCACAGCGGGAAGCCGCCCCAGGTGACCCCGCCGGAGTGCTTGTTCTGGTAGTCGTAGCCCACGCTCAGCTGCGTGTCCGGGGTCAGGTCGGCATCGATCACCGCATAACCCAGCCACTTGCGCTGGCTGTAGCGCTGCACGTACGAATCGGTGTCCAGGTAGCTGCCGATCACCCGGGCGCGCACCGTGCCGCTGGCGTTGAGCGGGGTGGTGACGTCGACCGTGGAGCGGGTGCGGCCCCAACTGCCGGCGCTGACCGTGACGCTGCCGGTCAGCTCGGCGCTGTCGGCGTGCTTGCGGATCAGGTTGACCGAGGCCGACGGGTTGCCGGCGCCGGTCAGCAGGCCGGTGGCGCCGCGCACCACTTCCACGCGGTCGTACAGGGCCAGGTCCAGCGCCGAATCGCCGTAGCTCCAGTTCTGCACCATCGTGGTGGGGATGCCGTCGAACTGGTAGTTGTCGATGTAGAAGCCGCGTGCGTAGAACTCGAAGCGTTCGCTGTCCGAACGCGTGCTGGACACGCCGGTGGTGTTCTCCAGCACGTCGATGATGTCGTCCAGGCCCTGATCTTCGATGCGCTGGTGGCTGATGATGCTCACCGACTGCGGAATCTCCCGCGGCGCCAGCTCGAAGCGGGTGCCGGCGCTGGTCTTGCGCACGCTGTAGCCTTCGGCGCGCTCGCCCTTGACGCTGATCTTGTCGAGAGTGGTGACGTCGCGCTCGGTGTCGTCGACGCTGTCGGCCGCGGCCGTGGCCGCTGTCGCGGCGAACGCCGGCAGCGCGGCCAGCAGGCAGGCCACGGCCAGGGCCGAACGGCGCGGGAAACGGCAGGTGGGGGCAACACGGTGCATCGCGGACTCCAAGGCAGCAGGCATGGCCATCGCCGGCGCTGACGCAGCGCCGGACGACGATCGGATGGTGAGCTGGCTTGGCGCGCGGGACCGGCAGCCGGCGTGGCGGGCTGCGGAACAACGGCGCTGGCTGGCGCGGTCGCGGCGCCGGATTCCCTGGGGAGCAGACGCTGCGCGGAAGAACGGGGACGGACGAGCGCGCCCGTCCGCCGCCCAGTGTAACGGCGGCGCGGGGCCGCGGCCATGGCGGCACCGACACAAACGCCCTGGCGCGGCCCGGATGCGGGGCGACACCGCCCGGCGGATGTGCGCGTGGCGGGGCCAGCGCGCGTGGCGCCCGTGCGTGCCGCGCCGACGCGTCGCTGCGGGACTACGCCTGCTCGCGGCGCGCGTCCGCCGCGGGGCCGCGTGCCATGCTCGAGAACACGCCGTCGCGGCGCACCCAGGCGTGGAACAGGGCCGCGCACAGGTGCGCCAGCACCGTGGCGAACAGCAGGTAGGCCAGCCAGCCGTGCGCGCTGCGCAGCCAGGCGTACAGCACCGGGCTGTGCGGGGCGATCGGCGGCAACTGCAGGCCGGGCCACAGCACGATCGGGTAGCCGCCGGCCGAGAGCATCGACCAGCCCAGCAGCGGCATCGCCAGCATCAGCGCGTACAGCAGCCAGTGCGAGGCGTGCGCGGCGGCCTGCTGCCAGCGCGGCAGGTCGGCCGGCAGCGGCGGCGGCCGGTGCCGCAGGCGGTTGCCCAGGCGCACCAGCACCAGCAGCAGGATCGCGATGCCCAGCGGGCGGTGCAGGTCCAGCAGCCAGGGCCGCTGCGACACCGAGGCGACCATGCCCACGCCGACGAACAGCATGGTCAGGATCATCGCCGCCATCAGCCAGTGCAGCACGCGTGCGAGCAGGTTGAAGTGCGCGGAGCGGTCGTTGCGGTTCATTGCGCACTTCCGTGCGGCGTGCCGGTGGCGTCGGGCGCCTGGCCGCGGGCGATCTCGTGCTCGCGGCGGTTGAAGGACTGCGAGTACACCGCCGAGCGCGCGGCCAGGATCGGGTCGTCGGAGCCGGCGATGCCGTGCGGCAGGATCAGCGGATCGTAGTTGAGGTCGCGGCAGGGGCCGGTGGCCTGCGGTTCGGCATGGTCCAGCACCAGGGTGCCGGCGACCACCTGGCGCCGATCCTGCGGCCACGGCTGCGACGGGTCGTCGACCGGGTCGCCGGGCGCGGCCACGGTCAGCACCAGGTCCCAGCGCAGCGGGCCGCGCGCCAGCCGCGCCTGCAGGTCCTCGCTGAGGAAATCGGCGTCGGCCTTGGCGCGCTGCTCGGCCGACAGCGGCGCGAACGGGGTCTGCGGGCGCATCGACCAGCGCACCGCATGCGTGCTGCCGTCGGCGGCGGTGAAGCGGAACGCGTTGACGCCGTTGTACTGGGTGTTGGCCCAGCTGTCCGACCATGGCGCGGTCTTGGCCCACTCCTGGAACTTCTTCGCTTCCGGGTAGCGCTGCAGGAACGCGGCCATCTTCGCCGGGTCCGGTTTGCCGGTGGCCGGATCCGGCCGCGCGGCCAGCGTCTGCGCCATGAAGCCCTCGGGGCTGGCGACCACGAAGAACGGGAAGCTGTTCATCGCCGTGCGCCATTCCTGGCCATCGTCGCTGCGCAACTGCAGCGCCATGCTGCGCACGCGGGCGGCGCCGTCGGCGCCGTGCGGGTCGCCGCCGCCGATCGACAGGCGGCCCAGCACCGGCACCGAGGCCTGCGCGAACACCCGCGCCGAGGACAGCGCGCTGCCCTGGCCGTTGCCCTCGAAATGGCCGCTGACGCACACGCCCTTGCTGTGCGCGCGGCGGAAGCCCGGATGCGGCGGACCGCCGGCTTCGATGGCGTCGGTCATGCGCTGCGCGGTCAGCCGTTGCGGGCCGCCCAGCCAGCCGGCGCTCCAGGCGAAGGCGGCGGCGAGCACGGCGGCGATCGCGGCGATGCCGGCCAGCGGCAGCCAGGGCCGCCGGCGCGGCGGCGTGGGATCGGGTCGGGACATGGGGCGGCTCCTGTGGCGGCGGCGGGAGGAACACGGTCTGGCGCGTGGCAGGCGCTAGCAGACACGTTCGGGCATGAACGCAGTGCAGTGGTGTCGGCCCGCGCGCGGCCGGCCACCGCAGCGGGCCATGGCGGGCGGGCATCACCACGGCGGCGTCATCGGCGCTACGCATAGAATCGCCGCATTTGGCGGGCAGGGACATCGGCGATGGCAGGTGTGATCGGTTGGGTGGTGTTGGGGCTGGCGTTGCTGGCGCTGGGCGGGGACTCGATCGTGAAGGCGGCCTCCGGCCTGGCGCAGCGTTGCGGCGCCTCGCCGTTCGTGGCCGGGCTGCTGCTGGTGGCCTTCGGCACCTCGCTGCCGGAACTGGCGGTCAATGCGCGCGCCTACGCGACCGGCGCGCAGGACCTGGCGCTGGGCAACGCGGTCGGCAGCAACCTGGCCAATCTCGGCCTGACCCTGGGCCTGGCCGCGCTGGCGGCGCCGTTGCTGCTGCGCACGCGCCTGCTGCCGCCGCTGCTGGTAGTGCTGACCCTGGCGACGCTGGCGCTGATCGGCTTCGGCCTGGATGGCGCGATCTCGCGCGTCGAAGGCATGGTGCTGCTGCTGGCCTTCGTCGGCGTGGTCGCGTTCCTGCTGCTGCGCGCGCGTCACGAGCCGGCCGCGCGCCAGCTCGGCGTGTCCGGCTACGCGGTGACCCGCACCGGGTTGGCGCTGAACCTGCTGCGCCTGCTGATCGCCCTCGTGCTGTTGAACGCCGGCGCCTACCTGGTGGTGGAACACGCGCCACGGCTGGGCGCGGCCTGGGGCCTGTCGCCGCTGCTGGTGGGCCTGCTGCCGGTGGCGATCGGCACCGCGCTACCGGAAGCGGCCGCCGCGGTGGCCGCCGCCCGCCGTGGCCAGGGCGACATGGTGGTCGGCCACGTGCTGGGCTCGAGCCTGTTCAACCTGCTGGTGGTGATCGGCGGCATGGCGGCGCTGCGGCCGCTGCCGTTGCCGGCCTCGTTCGTGCGCCTGGAACTGCCGGCGGCGATCGCGCTGGCGGTGGTGCTGTACCCGATGCTGCGCGGGGACATGCGGTTGAGCCGCGGCGAAGGGGCGGTGCTGCTGGTGGCGTTCCTGGCGTGGGTGGGGCTGGAGCTGGCGTTGGTGGCTTGAGTGGCTGGGATTCGGGATTCGGGATTGGGGATTCGAAAAAGCGGCTGGTCTCGGTCGTAGGAGCGGCTGAAGCCGCTCCTGCGGAAAGCTGGCGCTCAGCGCTCCTCCGGTTGCTCCGGCGGCGGCAGGCCTTCCTGGTCGGCGTGGTCGCTGCCGGGCACCTGCGGGCGTTGTTCCAGCATCAGCGACAGCGCCGCCTTGGCCATCATGTGCGCGCTGATCGGCGCGGTGATGAACAGGAACGCGGTGATCAGCAATTCGCGCGGCTGCGGATCCTGGCCCAGGAACAGGTGGTAGCCGACCGAAGCCAGCAGCACGCAGCCCACGCCCAGGGTGCTGGCCTTGGTCGGCGCGTGCAGGCGCTTGAAGAAGTCCGACAGCTTCACCAGCCCCAGCGCGCCGATCAGGATGAAGAAGCAGCCGACGATCAGCAGCAGCGACAGCCCGACCTGCAGCACGCCGATCATTCGACGATGTCCCGGCGCAGCACGAACTTGCTCAGCACCACGGTGCTGCCGAAACCGAGCATGGCGATGATCAGCGCCGCCTCGAAGTACACCGGCGAATCGAGGTACATGCCGAACAGCATCAGTTCGGCGATCGCGGTCACCGACAGCGTGTCCAGCGCCAGGATGCGGTCGGGCACGGTCGGCCCGCGCAGCAGCCGCCACAGCGCCAGCAGCATCGCCAGCGCCACCACGTGCATGCACACGACGATCGTGGTCTCGATGAACATGTGGCTGGTCATGGGAAGATCTCCATCAACGGCGCCTCGTAGCGCGTCTTGATCTGCCGGATCACGGTCTCGGCGTCGTCCAGGTGCAGCACGTGCACCAGCAGGTACTTGCGGTCGTCCGACAGCGCCGCCGACACCGTGCCCGGGGTCAGGGTGATCATGCTGGTCAGCGCGGCGATGCCGTGGATGTTGGCGATGTCCAGCGGCACCCAGATGAAGCCGGGGTGGATCCGTTTCTCCGGCCCCAGCACCTGCAGCGCCACCACCACGTTGGAGCGCACGATGTCCCACGCCGCCACGCACAGCATCTTCGGCACCGAGCGCAGCGAGCCGATGCGCGCGAACTCGCGGTCCAGGCGCGCGGCGAACAGCGGCACCGCCACGCCCAGCACCGCGCCCAGCAGCAACTGGCCGAGACTGAAGCTGTCGCTCATCAGCAGCCAGAACGCGATGACGGTCAGGCTCAGCGGCCAGGACGGGAACAGGCGGCGCGACCAGGGACGGGCGGACATGTCAGGGCTCCCGCAGGATCGGCGCGGTGGCGCGCAGTTGGGTGGTGTAGTCGGCCGGGCGCAGCAGTTGCGCGGCGGCGGCCTCGCTGTAGCGCAGCAGCGGCCCGGCGGCCACGGTCATCGCCACGCCGTAGCCGAGCAGCAGCACGGTGGCGGCGGTTTCCAGCGGCCGCGCCGGCGCCTTGCGCGGCGCCGGGCGCGTCACCTCCACGGTGCCGTCCTCGGCCGTGTCCTGGTCGCCGGGCACGCGCCAGAACAGGCGCACGCCGCCGCGGGTCAGGCCCATGATCACCATCAGGCTGCTGAGCAGCACCGCCGCCCACACCGGTGCGGTCAGCCCGGCCGGCGTCGCGCTGAGGATCGCCACCTTGGCCAGGAAGCCGGACAGCGGCGGCAGCCCGGCCACCGAGATCGCCGCGATCAGGAACAGCACGCCGGGCACGGTCTTGCCCGGCAGTGGCGCGATGATCTCCTTGCGGTCGCTGGCGCCGCCGCGGCGGCGCCGGATCAGGTCGGCGATCAGGAACAGCGCCGCGGCGACGAAGCTGCTGTGCGCCAGGTAGTACAGCCCGGCGCCGAGCGTGCCCGGCGCGTCCAGCGCGAAGGCCACGAACAGCGTCGCCGCCGACACGATCACCAGGTAGCCGATCAGCACCCGCAGGCGCACCGCCGCCAGCACCCCCAGCGCGGCCAGCAGCAGCGTCGCCAGGCCCAGCCACAACAGCCAGTCGCGGCCGTAGCCGTCCAGCGCCTGCGCCTGGCTGCCGAGGATCAGCGTGCTCACCCGCAGCACCGCGTACAGGCCGACCTTGGTCATGATCACGAACAGCGCCGCCACCGCCGCCGGCGCGCGCGCATAGGTCTCCGGCAGCCACAGGTACAGCGGCAGCAGCGCGGCCTTGGCGCAGAACACCAGCAGCAACAAGCCGAACGCGGCCTTGATCAGTGGCACGTTCTGCGGCGGCGCCTGCGCCACGCGCTGCGACAGCTCGGCCATGTTCAGCGAGCCGAGCAACCCGTACAGCAGGCCCAGCGCGATCAGGAACACGGTGGAGGAGGTGACGTTGAACACCACGTAGTGGAAGCCCACGCGCAGGCGCAGGCCGCGCCCGCCGCTGAGCAACAGGCCGTAGGAGGCGATCAGCATCACCTCGAAGAACACGAACAGGTTGAACACGTCGCCGGTCAGGAACGCGCCGTTGAGGCCGACCAGCTGGAACTGGAACAGCGCATGGAAATGCGGCGCACGCCGGTCCCAGCCGGCGCAGGCGTGCAGCAGGCAGGCGCCGGCGAGCAGGGTGGTGGTGGCCAGCATCCACGCCGACAGGCGGTCGGCCATCAGCACGATGCCCAGCCGCGAGGGCCAGTCGCCGAGCAGGTAGACGTGGACCTGGCCGTCGTTCACCTGCACGCACAGCGCCAGCACCACCGCGGCCAGCACCGCCATCGCGGTCCAGGCCACCGCGCGGCGCACCTGGCGGCCGTAGCGGCGGTGCTCGACGAACAGCGACAGCGCCGCGCCGAGCAGCGGGATCAGGATCGGCAGGATCAGCAGATGGGTCATGGCGCCTCGCCTTCGCCGTCGCCCGGGTCCGGGCGCGCATCGACGTGGTCGCTGTGGTTGTCGCCGCGGCTGCGCATCGCCAGCACGATGCTCACTGCGGTCATCGCGAAGGCAATCACGATCGCGGTCAGCACCAGCGCCTGCGGCAGCGGGTCGGCGTGCTCGGCCAGGGTCGGGGCGATGCCGTCGCGCAGCACCGGCGCCTTGCCCTGCACCAGCCGGCCGCCGGCGAAGATCAGCAGGTTGGTGGCGTAGGACAGCACGGTCATGCCCAGGATCACGTCGAAGCTGCGCGCGCGCAGCAGCAGGTACACGCCCACCGCGGTCAGCACCCCGATCGCGCTCGCCAGTGCCAGTTCCATCAGGGCATCTCCCCGGTGATGGCCGAACGCCGCGTCGGGTCGATCTGCCCGCGCTGCGAGTCGCGGGTGCGCGAGGGCTTGATCGTGCCCATCATCGACAGGGTCAGCATGGTGCCGCCGAACACCACCAGGTACACGCCGGTATCGAAGCCCAGCGCGCTGGCCAGCGGCACGCTGCCGATCAGCGGCAGTTCCAGGTCGAGATGGCCGCTGGTCAGGAACGGCACCCCGAACAGCATCGAGGTCATGCCGCCGAACGTGGCCAGCAGCAGGCCCAGGCCGATGCAGCGGATGTAGTCGAAGCCGAAGCGCGACTCCACCGAGGCCGCACCCTGGATCACGTACTGCATCAGCAGCGGCACCGCCAGCACCAGCCCGGCGATGAAGCCGCCGCCGGGCGCGTTGTGCCCGCGCAGGAACAGGAAGATCGACACGGTCAGGGTCAGCGGGAACATCAGCTGCGCCAGGTCGGCCGGCACCGGCAGCTTGATCGGCGGCCCCGGCATCACCTTCTCCGGCGCCATCCGCGCGCGCCGCAGCAGCGCGTGCACCACCAGCGCGGCGATGCCGAACACGGTGATCTCGCCGAAGGTATCGAAGCCGCGGAAGTCCACCAGGATCACGTTGACCACGTTGCGGCCGTAGGCCTCCGGCAGCGCGCGCTGCAGCAGCTCGCCGGCCATCGTCGTCGCCGGCCGGGTCATCACCGAATACGCCAGCAGCGCCATGCCGCCACCGGCGACGATCGCCAGCGTCGCATCGCGCCAGCGGCGCCAGCGCCGCGGTTCCGGCGGCGAGGCCTTGGGCAGGTAGTTCATGCCCAGCAGCATCAGCACCAGGGTGACCATTTCCACCAGCAACTGGGTCAGCGCCAGGTCCGGCGCCGACAGGAACACGAACACCAGGCTCACGCCCAGCCCGCTGCCGCCCAGCACCAGCACCGCCAGCAGCCGCTGCCGGTACAGGAACAGCGTGGACAACGCGCAACTGAGGATCAGCAGCCACAGGCCCCAGCCCAGCAGCGGCATGCCCTGCGGCGCCGGCCACTGCTGCCACAGCGGCGGCGCCTGCAGCAGCGGCGCGGCCACCACCACCACCGCGGCCAGCACCAGCCAGCGCAGGCTGCGCTGCAGGCTGCCGTTGGTGAGCGCGCGGGTGAAGCGCGTGGCCACGCCGAACAGGGTCTGCACATGCCAGTGGAACACGCGCTTGCCCAGCGACCGCCGCACTTCGGTGTACAGCGCGGTCAGCCGGCGCAGGCCGAAATACAGCGCCACGCCGCCGACCACGCCAGCGATGCTCATCGCCAGCGGCGCGTTCCAGCCATGCCAGATGGCCAGGCTGTAGTCGGGCAGGGCGTTACCGAGGATCGCGCCGGCGGCGCTGCGCAGCACCGGCGCCACGGTCAGCGCCGGCACGATGCCGACCGCCACGCACACCAGTACCAGGATCTCCACCGGAATCTTCATCCAGCGCGGCGGCTCGTGCGGCATCGTCTGCAGGTCGCGCGGGCCTTTGCCGAAGAACGTCTCGTAGACGAAGCGCAGGCTGTAGGCCACGCCGAACACGCCGGCCAGCAACGCCGAGGTGGCGGTGAAGATCCGCATCGCCGCCGGGCCGTCGGCGCCCAGCGCCTCGGCGAAGAACATCTCCTTGGACAGGAAGCCGTTGAGCAGCGGGATGCCGGCCATCGACAGCGAGGCGGTGATCGCCAGCGCGCTGGTCACCGGCATCCAGCGGCGCAGGTTGCCGAGCCGGCGCATGTCGCGGGTATGGGTCTCGTGGTCGATGATGCCGGCGGCCATGAACAGCGAGGCCTTGAACACCGCGTGGTTGAGGATGTGGAACACCCCGGCCACCACCGCCATCGGCGTGGACAGCCCGAACAGCATGGTGATCAGGCCCAGGTGCGAGATCGTCGAATACGCCAGCAGGCCCTTGAGGTCGTGCTGGAAGATCGCGAACCAGGCGCCGGTGAGCAGGGTGATCGCACCGATGCCGCTGACCGTGTAGAAGAACAGGTCGCTGCCGGCCAGCGCCGGATGCAGCCGCGCCAGCAGGAACACGCCGGCCTTCACCATCGTCGCCGAGTGCAGGTAGGCCGACACCGGGGTGGGTGCGGCCATCGCGTGCGGCAGCCAGAAATGGAACGGGAACTGCGCGCTCTTGGTGAAGATGCCGAGCAGGATCAGCCCCAGCGCCCAGGGATACAGCGCACTGGCGCGGATCGCGTCGCCGGCGGCGAGCACCGCGTCGAGCTGGTAGCTGCCGACGATGCGCCCCAGCAGCAGCACGCCGCCAAGCAGCGCCAGGCCGCCGCCGCCGGTGATCACCAGCGCCATGCGCGCGCCGTCGCGCGCATCCTGGCGGTGCGACCAGAAGCCGATCAGCAGGAACGAACTGATGCTGGTCAGCTCCCAGAACACCATCAGCAGCAACAGGTTGCCGGCGATCACCATGCCCAGCATCGCGCCCATGAACAGCAGCAGATAGGCATAGAAGCGCGCGGCGTTCTCGCGCGGACTCAGGTAGTAGTGCGCGTACATCACCACCAGCGCGCCGATCGCCAGCACCAGGCCGGCGAACATCCAGGCCAGCCCGTCCAGGCGCAGCGAGAACTGCAGGCCGATCTGCGGCAGCCAGGCGTGGTCGGCGCGGACGATGCCGCCTTCGAGCACCGTCGGCGTCAGCGCGCCCAACACCGCCAATCCCGCCAACGGCGCCAGCGCCGCCGCCCAGGCCAGGGTGGCGCGCGAGCGGTGGCGCAGGGCCACCACGGCCGCCGCCATCAGGAACGGCAAGGCCAGCAGGATGTCGAGGGCGGGAATCATGCAGGGAATACGAGATTCGCGAGCAGGAGCCCGAGTGTAACAGGCGCGTCACGGCGGTGGCCGGCGCGGAAACGAGAGGCGTGCACGGTCATGGCGACAGCGTAGCGGCGGGCGGGTGATGCGCTTGCGAGTGCGCGTGGGAGGGGAGATGGCGAACGTCGGCGCGGCGTGGCGTGCGCCTGCGTTTGGCGCCCTCATCACCCTGTGCGGGCGCGCGCTGGTGCGCAGATGCGCCTCGTCCTCGATGTGGACAAGGCTGCGTGTGGCATGGGCGAGGTCCCCGGTGCGCATGGTCGATCGTCGGCGGCTGCGGATGCCGGCGCCGCGCATCGCCTTGCCTTGCCCGCCTCCACTGGCCGTGGCCGGCCGTGCGCAGGCCGATCCCGCGTGGACCCGGCCGCAAACGGCGGCGCACGCACTATCCTGTGCCGATGACCGATTCGCCTGCCGCTGCATCCGCTGCCCCTCCATCCGTTGTGTCGCCGCGCATCGCGCTGGTGTTCGGCGGCAGCGGCCAGATCGGCGAGCGCCTGCTGCATGGCTTGCTGGCCGCCGGGTGGGAGGTGCATGCCTACTCGCGGGAGGCGCGCGCGCCGCGACCCGGCCTGCACTGGCATGCCGGCGAACTCAGCGCGCTGCAGGCGCCGCCGGTGGCCGCCGACGTGGTGTTCAGTTGCGGCCCGCTGGATGCCTTCGCCGACTGGTACCGGCGCGCGCCGGTCGCCGCAGCGCGCGTGGTCGCCTTCGGCTCCACCAGCCTGGAGGTCAAGCGCGACTCGCTGGATGCCGCCGAACGCGACGTCGCCCGGCGCCTGCGCGAGGCGGAGGCCACCGTGTTCTCGGTCGCCGCCGAGCGCGGCGCGGCGGCGACGGTGTTGCGGCCGACCCTGGTCTACGGCGCCGGCCGCGACCGCACCCTCAGCGCGATCGCGGCGCTGGCGCGGCGTACCGGCTGGTTCGTGCTGCCGCGCAGCGCCAGCGGCCTGCGCCAGCCGGTGCACGTGCAGGACCTGGCCGATGCGGCACTGGCGGTGCTCGCGCATCCGGCCACGCACGGGCGCAGCTACGCCCTCGGTGGCGGCGAGGCGCTCAGCTACCGCGACATGGTGCGACGGGTGCTGGCCGTGCTGCGGCCGCCGGCGCGGCTGCTGACGCTGCCGCACGCGCTGTTCGCATCGGCGCTGGCCCTGGCCCACGCCTGCGGCCGCCTGCACGGCATGAACCGGGCGGCGCTGCAGCGCATGCGCGAGGACTTGGCGTTCGATCTGCAGCCGGCCCGGCAGGATTTCGGCTACGCGCCGCGCGCCTTCGCGCCGGATGCGGCGATGTTGGGCCTGGAGGCCGGGGACGCGACGCAGCAGGGCTGACGCCGCGTCGCGCGCGCCAGCCGGGTGCAATGGCGCGCAGGGACCTTGATGGACGAGGGAGGGGAAGATTCCGCGTAGCGCTCGTGTCCGCTTGGCGGCTTGGCAGCCGTGTGGCCGGCCGCGCTCAGTAGCGCCAGTGCATGCGCCGGTACAGCTTGGCCAGCACCCAGGCCGGGCCGATCAGCAGATAGGTCAGGTCGGTGAGAAAGCTCGGCCGGTGGCCTTCCAGCGCGTGCCCGATGAACTGCGCGATCCAGGCCACCACGAACACGCCGATCGCCAGCCACAGCAGCCCCTGCAGGCCCAGGTGCGCTTCCAGCAGCCGGCACAGGCAGCCGCAGAAGAAGAACGCCGCCAGCATGCCGTAACCCAGCGGGCGCGACAGGCGGTTGTAGTACATCCACGCCGCGAACATGCCCAGCGCCGCCCACAGCCCGCTCTGGAACCAGCTGCCGCCGACCGGGATGCACCACAGCAGCGCCACCACCGACCACAGGATCGCCGGCACCGCGACCACATGAATGCGCTGGTTGGCGACATTGCGGTGATCGTCGGAATAACTGGCGAAATAGCGGTCGATCGGGCGCGCGTAGGCGGTGGTATCCATCTTCCCTCCCAGGAACCGGCTCAGCATAGCGCCATCGTCGATGCGATGCGGAGACACTGTGCGGCGGGAGTGCGGCCATCGCGGTGGTGCGGGCTTCCGCGGCGATTCGGCGGAGTGGACGGCCGTTGCGTGCAGCACGGACGCCTTTCCCGTTCGCCGGTCGTGCCGATACCGTGCAGGTCCTCACCCAGCGCAGCACGCAGGCGGTCCCCGCCAGCGGAGCGGCCTTTCGGGCACCTCTTCTAAAGACTTCGGGACGTGTCCTGTGGGAGCGGCTTGCATCCGGTTCTATAGTGCCGGATGCAGGCTACGAGAGGCGCCCTTTCGCTGCGAGTTTCAGGAAATGCACGTGCATTTCCTCTGCTAGGTTCAATTCCCACCCGGCGATGTGGACAGAGACAGGACGCCTGGGCCGCTACCGGGCGCGAGGGTCGGATGGAAGGCGAGCGTTTGTCGCGCGATGTCCGGGATGGCGGTGCGCTAGCGAAGAAGCCTCCATGCGGCGTCGCCTGCAGGCTCGGCTACAACGTCTGATCGTCCACTTTCACCAGCGTCCAGCACGGCTTCTGCGCGAACTGGTAGACCTGCTGGTCGCCGGTATCGGGGGTGCGCACCATGACCTGTCGGCCTTCGGCGATCCGCGTCACCACGACCTCGCGTCCGCCCTTGCGGGCCGCCTCCAGATTCGGGATCACCGGCCACTCCACCTCGGCCAGCGGCACGTTGCGGGTGACCGGCGCAGGTTCCGGCTGCGCGTCCGGGTCGATGTGGATCATCGTCAACGGATCGGCAGTGGCCTTTTCCTGGACCGCGATATCGGCGCTGAAACGCGTGAGGAAGCCATCGAAATCGGCATCCTGGCAGCGCGGGGCGGCTGCGGCGGGCGCGGTCCGCGAGGGCGCGGCCGTCGCCGCAGCGACCGTGGAGCCGGCCGGTTGCGCCTTGCACGCGACCAGGGCCGCCGCCAGTGCCAGGGACATCAGAATGTGGCGTGCAGTCGCCAAGGGGTCCTCCTGATCGGGTCGGGTAGGCGATCGCCCTTCGGGCGAGTGAGACTAATTCAGCAGGATCACTGCGTCGTGAAACCAGGCGGGGCACTTGCGCAGTATCCACGAGCGTCCAGTGTGCCAGGACCGTACGCGACGCGCGGACTTTCGCCGAACGCCTTGCATTGCTTGACGAGTTTGGTCTCGCGACGGATTACAGCCCGTTCGAGAAGACATCCAGCGTTTGCGGTTCGATCCATCCCTGCGCACAGTCGCCCTCAGGACGTGCATCGCCTGTAAGGATGCAATGTCGGCCCTGCTTGCGCTGCGCCACGAAGTCGATCGGACGCTCACCATACTGATCGCAGATCGGCTTGCCCCGGCATGCGCCGACGCTCGCAGGGGGGAGGGCGACCACGTAGTAGTACGCGACGTGTTGGCCTGCGCGCGCAGTGGCGAGGATGCAGACGAATTGCCCATCCGACAGCCTGGCGGCCACCTGCGCCTTGCTGCCGGTCACCGGCAATGCATCCAGAAGTACGGCGTCGCGTTCGGCCACGCCTGCGAAGTTGCCGTCTGCGCTGCAGCTTGGAGACACCTCGACATCGTAGAAATCGCCAGCATCCATGTTGCCTGCCACGCAGCCGCTGCCCTTGGACGCCGTGTCACAACGCAGGTGCAAGGACGCGGCCAGGGCGGCAACGCCGTCCTCCTGGCGAGCAGTCTGTGGTTCGGCGGACGTGCGAGCAGATGTGGCCTTGTCCGGAGGCGCCGCGCGAGCAGGGGCCGCAGCGACGGGGTCTGCGGCGGGTGCGACGTCGGCCTGCTGGGGTGTGCAGGCGGCCAGCGCCATGCAAAGTGCGAGGGCCGTAAAAAGCGGGGGCGAACTGGCCAACGGATCCTCCTGATCGGGTCGGACGAACCCGCGCTCGCGCGGATGCCGACAGTCTAGTCGGCCGGGGCGATCGGGTGACGGCGCGGCTGAAGGTGCGGGGCGGGACCGCAAGGTGGCCGCCGTGGGCGATCATCTCCCCGCGCCGGCCACCCGGCGCAGGGCACCACACTCAGTCGACCGAAATCCCCGCCAGCCGCTGCAGCGCCTCGGCGTACTTGGCGCGGGTGCGGTCGATCACGTCCTGCGGCAGGCGCGGGCCGGGCGCGGTCTTGCCCCAGTCAAGCGTCTCCAGGTAGTCGCGCACGAACTGCTTGTCGTAGCTCGGCGGGCTGGTCCCGACGTCGTACTGGTCGGCCGGCCAGTAGCGCGAGGAGTCCGGGGTCAGCATCTCGTCCATGATGTACAGGCGGCCGTCGGCGTCGGTGCCGAACTCGAACTTGGTGTCGGCCAGCAGGATGCCGCGCTCGGCGGCGAAGTCGGCGGCGAAGCGGTAGATGCGCAGGGTGGCGTCGCGCACGCGCTCGGCCAGTTCGGCGCCCACGGTCTTGACCATGGCGTCGAAGTCGATGTTCTCGTCGTGGTCGCCGACGGCGGCCTTGGTCGAGGGGGTGAAGATCGGTTCGGCCAGTTTCTCGGCCTGGCGCAGGCCGTCGGGCAATTCGATGCCGCTGACCTTGCCGGTGCGCTGGTAGTCCTTCCAGCCGCTGCCGATCAGGTAGCCGCGGGCGATGGCTTCCACCGGCACCGGCTTGAGCTTGCGGGTCACCACCGCGCGCTTGGCGTACAGCGCCTTGTCCACGCCCTCGGGCAGCACCGCGGCCACGTCGATGCCGGTGAGGTGGTTGGGCATCAGGTGTTCGGTCTTCTTGAACCAGAAGTTGGAGACCTGGCACAGCATCTCGCCCTTGCCGGGGATCGGGTCGGGCAGTACCACGTCGAAGGCGGACAGGCGGTCGGTGGCGACCATCAGCAGGTAGTCGCCGGGCGGCGCGTCGGCCGGCAGGCGCTCGCGGGGGAGGTCGAACACGTCGCGGACTTTGCCGCGGTGGCGCAAGGGCAGGCCAGGCAGATCGGATTGCAACAGCGTGGTGGACACAGGCACTCCTACGGACTTCGCAATGGCGACCGTCCCGGGACCCGGCGGGCCCGCGGCGGACGGCGGGCCGCGTAGTGTACGGCCGGAATGCCCCACTGTGCCGTAAAATGGCCGGCCCTGACGCCGCGCCCGCTCTTGCCCATGCCCTGGTACGGAAAACTGCTCGGCGCCATCGCCGGGGCCCTGCTGCTGCGGCCCACGCCGGTGCTGGGCGCGCTGATCGGACTGGTGATCGGGCATGCCTTCGACGCGGACTGGTTCAAGCTGGCCCAGCGCGAGGATCCGTACCGGGAGCTGGGCCTGACCCGCGACGCCACCGACGCCGAGATCGAACTGGCCTACCGCCGGCTGATGTCCCAGTACCACCCCGACAAGGTCGCCAGCGCCAGCCCCGAGTTGCGCGCCCGCGCCGAGAAGAAGGCCAGCCAGCTCAACACCGCCTACGACCGTATCCGCACCCTGCGCAAGCGCTGAGATCCCGCCATGTCCGACTACCTCATCTCCCCGTCCATCCTGTCCGCCGATTTCGCCCGCCTCGGCGAGGAAGTGGATGCCGTGTTGCGCGCCGGCGCCGACTGGATCCACTTCGACGTGATGGACAACCATTACGTGCCGAACCTGACCATCGGCCCGATGGTCTGCCAGGCGCTGCGCAAGCACGGCGTCACCGCGCCGATCGACGTGCACCTGATGGTCGAGCCGGTGGACCGGCTGATCCCGGACTTCGCCGAGGCCGGCGCCAGCATCATCAGCTTCCATCCCGAGGCCAGCCGCCACGTGCACCGCAGCATCCAGCTGATCAAGTCGCACGGTTGCAAGGCCGGCCTGGTGCTCAACCCGGCCACCCCGGTGGACATCCTGGACTGGGTGCTGGACGACCTGGACCTGGTGCTGGTGATGTCGGTCAACCCGGGCTTCGGCGGCCAGGCCTTCATTTCTTCGGCGCTGGACAAGCTGCGCGCGATCCGCGCCCGCATCGACGCCAGCGGCAAGCCGATCCGGCTGGAGATCGACGGCGGGGTCAAGCCGGACAACATCGCCGCGATCGCCGCCGCCGGCGCCGACACCTTCGTCGCCGGCTCGGCCATCTTCAATGCGCCGGACTACGCCGAGGTGATCGCGCGCATGCGCGCGGCGGTGGCGGCGCGCTGAGATGGCGGCCCTGCACATCCGCCCGGCGGTGGCCGACGACGCGGCGCTGATCCTGCGCCTGATCCGCGACCTGGCGCGCTACGAGCGCGCCGAGGACGCGGTGCAGACCGACGAGGCCGGCCTGCGCGCCAGCCTGTTCGGCGCCGACGCCCGCGCGCGTGCGCTGATCTGCGAGGCCGACGGCCAGCCGGTCGGCTACGCGGTGTACTTCTACAACTACTCCACCTGGCTGGGCCGCAACGGCCTGTACCTGGAAGACCTGTACGTGGACCCGGCGCACCGCGGCGTCGGCGCCGGCAAGGCGCTGCTGCAGCATCTGGCGCGGCAGGCGGTGGCCGAGGGCTGCGGTCGCTTCGAATGGTCGGTGCTGGACTGGAACCAGCCGGCGATCGACTTCTACGAAGCGGTCGGCGCCCGCGCGCAGGACGAGTGGACCGTGTACCGGCTGCAGGGCGAAGCGCTGGCCAGGTTCGCGGCCGGCGGCTGAGCGGCGCCGGCGGGGCGGCTAAAAAGAAAGAACCGCACCGTCGCCGGTGCGGCCCCTGGGAGATCAATCGGAGGCTGATCCTGCCTCCATCCGTCTTCCTTGCTATGGCCTTCCATGTTCCGGACGCTCGGTGACGTGCGTATGACAACGCCCGCGGCCGGATTCACGCATCGCGCATGCCGCGCCCGTTAGCGTGGGCGCCTCACCCCGGGATGGTTCGCATGGCTGCAGCGCATTGGCGTCTGATCCTCAACGGCAAGTCGGCCGGCGACGAGGCGTTGCGCGAGGCGGTCATGGCCATGCGGGCGCGCGGCGTGCCGCTGCAGGTGCGGGTCACCTGGGAGCAGGGCGATGCCGAACGCTACGTGGCCGAGGCGGTGGCCGACGCGGCCGCCTGCATCGTCGCCGCCGGCGGCGACGGCACCCTGAGCGAGGTCGCCAGCGCGCTGGCGCATCGCCAGGAGCCGGCCGCGGCGCTGCCGGCCCTGGGCCTGGTGGCGCTGGGCACGGCCAACGACTTCGCCACCGCCACCGGCATTCCGCTGCCGCCGCTGCAGGCGCTGGAGCTGATCGCGCACACGCCGGCGCTGCCGATCGACCTGCTGCGCATCGAGGCCGAGCACGGTCCGCACTGGTGCGCCAATGTCGCCAGCGGCGGCTTCGGCACCCAGGTCACGGTGGAGACCGACGAAGGCCTGAAGAAGATGCTGGGCGGGTTGGCCTACCTGGTCACCGGCATGAGCCGGCTGGGCCGGATCGATCCGATCCGGGCGCGCTTCGCGGGGCCGGACTTTTCCTGGGAAGGCGACTTCATCGCGCTCGGCCTGGGCAACGGCCGCCAGGCCGGCGGCGGCCAGGTGCTGTGCCCGGACGCGCTGCTCGACGACGGCCTGCTCGACCTGACCCTGGTGCCGGAGCTGACCGGCGAGGTCGCCGCGACCCTGGGCACCCTGGTCACCGCCGGCAAGCAGGCCGCGCTGGAGCGGGTGGCGGTGCGCGCGCGCCTGCCGTGGCTGCGGATCGAGGCGGCGCAGCCGCTGACCCTGAACCTGGACGGCGAGCCGGAAACCTCGCGCCACTTCCGCATCGACTGCGTGCCCGGCCGCCTGCGCATGCATCTGCCGCCGGAGTCGCCGTTGCTGCAGGCGCGGCGGCGCTAGGCGACCGGCAGCGAACACCATCTGTCTGCCGTCGTAGGAGCGGCTTCCGCCGCGACGGGCGTTACCGGGAAGGCCCGGTCGCGGCGGAAGCCGCTCCTGCGCGGGGTGACGATGTGGCGATGACCTGACTCGATCGCGAATGCGCGTGCGAGGTCCGGAGCGCGCAGCTCGGGTTCCGCGCTACGCCCGAAGGCGACCGCTCCCCTGTGGGAGGGACTTCAGTCCCGACGCGACACGCTCGCCGGGTTCCTACGACGGTGTGACGATGTGACGCCGACCCGGCTCGATCGCGAATGCGCGTGCGAGGTCCGGAGCGCGCAGCTCGGGTTCCGCGCTACGCCCGAGGGCGACTGCTCCCATGTGGGAGGGACTTCAGTCCCGACGCGACACGCTCACCGGGTTCCTACGACGGTGTGACGATGTGGCGCCGACCCGGCTCGATCGCGCATGCGCGTGCGAGGTCCGGAGCGCGCAGCTCGGGTTCCGTGCTACGCCCGAAGGCGACCGCGCCCCTGTGGGAGGGACTTCAGTCCCGACGCGACACGCTCGCCGGGGTCCTACGACGGTGTGACGATGTGGCGACGAGCCGGCTCGATCGCGCATGCGCGTGCGAGGTCCGGAGCGCGCAGCTCGGGTTCCGCGCTACGCCCGAAGGCGACCGCTCCCCTGTGGGAGGGACTTCAGTCCCGACGCGACACGCTCGCCGCGTTCCTGACCCGGATCAAATGGTGGCGTCTGCAACCGTTGCCAGTCGCCGCAGTTGCGGTAAAGTAGCCGCCGTGTCCAGCCTGACGACCCCGCGTTCCTTCACTTCCGCTCGCCGTGCGTGGCGATGGTGGCCTGCAGCCGTCGTCCGCCCTGTCACCGAGTCCCGGAAGGAAAGCCGTCTTGATTACCCGCGAGCAGTTCCAGCGCTACGCCGCTGAAGGTCACACCCGCATCCCCGTCGTCCGCGAAGTGCTGTCCGACCTGGACACGCCGCTGTCGGTCTACCTCAAGCTCGCCGACGCCCCGCATACCTATCTGTTCGAATCGGTCGAAGGCGGCGAACGCTTCGGTCGCTACTCGATCATCGGCCTGCCGGTGCGCCGCGTGTACACCTTCCGCGGGCACACCCTGGAGGTGCGCGACCATGGCGCGCTGATCGAGCGCCGCGAGGTCGCCGATCCCTTCGCCGAAGTCGAGGCGCTGCGCGCCCAGCACGTGGTGCCCAAGCTGGCGGGCGTGCCCGGCTTCACCGGCGGCCTGGTCGGCTGGTTCGGCTTCGAATGCATCGGCTACATCGAGCCGCGCCTGGCCGGCGGCGTCGCCCGCGACGAACTGGACACCCCGGACATCCTGCTGATGCTGTCCGAGGAAGTGGCGGTGTTCGACAACCTCAAGGGCCGCCTGTACCTGATCGTGCATGCCGACCCGGCCGAGGCCGACGCCTGGGAGCGCGCGCAGGCGCGCCTGGATGCGCTGACCACCACGCTGCGCCAGCCCGGCGCCGGCTACCCCGCGCCGCTGGCGCGCGACGTGCTCGACGAGAGCGACTTCGTCTCCGGCTTCACCCGCGAGGGCTTCATCGCCGCGGTGGAAACATCCAAGGACTACATCCGCGCCGGCGACATCTTCCAGGTGGTGCTGAGCCAGCGCCTGAGCGTGCCGTTCAATGCGCGCCCGGTGGACGTGTACCGCGCGCTGCGTGCGCTGAACCCGTCGCCGTACATGTATTTCCTCGACGTCGGCGACACCCAGGTGGTCGGCTCCTCGCCGGAAATCCTGGTGCGGCTGGAGAACGGCCAGGTCACCGTGCGCCCGATCGCCGGCACCCGCCCGCGCGGCAAGACGCCGGAAGAGGATCAGGCGCTGGAGGCGGAACTGCTCGCCGATCCGAAGGAGCGTGCCGAGCACCTGATGCTGATCGATCTGGGCCGCAACGATGCCGGCCGCGTCTCGCAGGCCGGCAGCGTCGCCGTCGGCGAGCGCTTCGTGATCGAGCGCTACAGCCACGTCATGCACATCGTCAGCGAAGTCACCGGCACCCTGTTGCCCGGGCTCAGCTATGCCGACGTGCTGCGCGCCACCTTCCCTGCCGGCACCGTCAGCGGCGCGCCGAAGATCCGCGCGCTGGAAGTCATCCGCGAGCTGGAGCCGATCAAGCGCAACGTCTACGCCGGCAGCATCGGCTACCTCGGCTGGCACGGCGACGCCGATACCGCCATCGCCATCCGCACCGCGGTGATCAAGCACGGCCGCCTGCACGTACAGGCCGGCGCCGGCATCGTCTACGACTCCGATCCGCAGACCGAATGGGACGAGACGATGAACAAGGGCCGCGCGCTGTTCCGCGCGGTCGCCGAAGCGGCGAAGGGGCTGTGAGCGCCGTCGCGCCGCGGATCGGCTTCCGCAACGACTACAGCGAAGGCGCGCATCCGCGCCTGCTGGCCGCGCTGGCCGCCGCCAGCACCGAGCAGAACGCCGGTTACGGCCTGGACCGGCACAGCGCACGCGCCGCGGAACTGATCCGTGCCGAGATCGGCTGCGCCGACGCCGACGTGCACCTGCTGGTCGGCGGCACCCAGACCAACCTCACCGCCATCGCCGCGTTCCTGCGCCCGCACCAGGCGGTGATCGCCGCCACCTCCGGCCATATCGCCACCCACGAGACCGGCGCGATCGAGGCCACCGGGCACAAGGTGCTCACTGTGGAGGCGGCCGATGGCCGGCTCACCCCGGAGCGGATCGCGCCGCTGCTGGCCGAGCACGGCAACGAGCACATGGTGCAGCCGCGGCTGGTCTACGTGTCCAACACCACCGAGGTCGGCACGCTGTATCGCAGGCACGAACTGCAGGCGCTGCGCACGTTCTGCGACGCGCACGGCCTGCTGCTGTTCCTGGACGGCGCGCGCATCGGCAGCGCACTCACCGCCGAAGGCAACGACCTGCGCATGGCCGACATCGCCGCGCTGACCGATGCGTTCTACATCGGCGGCACCAAGAACGGCGCGCTGCTCGGCGAGGCGCTGGTGATCCTCAACCCGGCCTTGCAAGCGGATTTCCGCTACCTGCTCAAGCAGCGCGGGGCGCTGCTGGCCAAGGGCATGGTGCTGGGCACCCAGTTCGCCGCGCTGTTCGAGGACGGCCTGTTCTACCAACTGGCCGCGCACGCCAACCGCATGGCCGTGCGGTTGCGCGACGGGCTGGCCGCGGCCGGCGCGCAGTTCGCCTCGGATTCGCCGACCAACCAGCTGTTCGTGATCCTGCCCGCCGCCGCGGTCGAGACGCTGGCGCAGCGCTACGACTTCGAGCGCTGGCAACGGCTGGGCGACGGCCGTTGGGTGATCCGCTTCGTCACCTCGTGGGCCACCCAGGACGCGGCGGTCGATGCGTTGATCGCGGATTTCGCTGCGCTGACCCGGTCCGGCACGCAGCGTGCGGCCGGCTGATATCTAACCAAGGAGAGGAAGATGAAAAGCCGTACGCTCGTTGCCTGGGCCTTTGCCGCCGTGCTGGCCTTGCCGGCGTTCGCCAGCGCGCAGGTCAACAGTCTGCCGTCGCAGCCGCACTTGTTGGTAAAGGGTGAGGCGCAGCGCGAGGTGGTGCCGGACCGCTTCGGGGTCAAGATCACGCTGAGCGCAGTGGATGCCGATCCAGATGCGGCGCGCAAGCGTGTGCAGACCAATGCGGCGAACGTGCTGCTTGCGTTCAAGCAACAGCACGCGCTCGCCGATAGCGTGCAGGCGACGACGCTGTCGATCGAGCCAGAGCAGCGCTACGAAGACGACAAGCAAATCTTCAGCGGGACCCGCGTGCAGCGAACTTTGTCTGCTGATTTCGGAACGCTGGACGATGTGCGTGGCTTGCTCGGCACGCTCAGGACCAGCGAAGAACTGCAAGTGTCCGGCCTCGCACCGCACTATAGCGGCGAAGTCGCGCTGCGTGCCGAGCTCAAGCGCCAAGCTGCCGAACAGACCCGAGCGTCGGCGCAAGCGCTGGCAAACGCCTACGGCGTGCGTCTGGGTGGCCTTTACACCATTTCGGAAGTGGCGCCGGACTTCGCTTATGGCATCCAGGCTGGCCATTGGCCATCGGAATCGCGTCGCCAAGATCTCTTCAGCGGGAAATCCCCGCCTACGCCACTCCCGATGCCGCCGTCCGCCGCCGAATCCCTCGAAGCCGGCACCCTCGCCCTTTCCGAAAACGTCTATGCGGTCTTCCTGATCGCGCAATGAGTCCTTCGCCATGCTGCTGATGCTGGATAACTACGACAGCTTTACCTACAACCTCGTGCAGTACCTGCAGGCGCTCGGCGCCGAGGTCAAGGTGGTGCGCAACGACGCGCTCAGCGTGGACGAGATCGAGCGCCTGGCGCCCGAGCGCATCGTCATCTCGCCGGGGCCGTGCACGCCGAACGAGGCCGGGGTGTCGCTGCAATTGATCGAGCGGTTGGGCCAGCGCACGCCGATCCTGGGTGTGTGCCTGGGCCACCAGAGCATCGGCCAGGTCTACGGCGGGCAGGTGGTGCGCGCCGGCACCATCATGCACGGCAAGACCTCGCGCATCCGCCACGAGGGCCGCGGCGTGTTCGCCGGCCTGCCGGACCGCTACGAGGCCACCCGCTACCACTCGCTGGTGGTGGAGAAGACCACGCTGCCCGATTGCCTGGAAGTGACCGCCTGGACCGAACACGACGACGGCACGGTGGAGGAGATCATGGGCCTGCGCCATCGCCAGTTCCCGGTCGAGGGCGTGCAGTTCCACCCGGAGTCCATCCTCACCGAGCACGGCCACGCCTTGCTGAAGAACTTCCTGGAGCGCTGAGCGCGCCGCGCCGGCGCCGCCCGCCTTCCGTCACCGCCGGACCCTGCCAATGCACGATCGCACCGACGCCTTCCACTTCTACGAGCCGGCCAACGGCCACGGCCTGCCGCACGATCCGTTCAACGCCATCGTCGGGCCGCGGCCGATCGGCTGGATCGGCTCGCGCAGCGCCGACGGCGTCGCCAACCTGGCGCCCTACAGCTTCTTCAACGCCTTCAACTACGTCCCGCCGATCGTCGGCTTCGCCAGCATCGGCTGGAAGGACAGCGTGCGCAACATCGAGGCCACGGGCGAGTTCACCTGGAACCTGGCCACGCGGCCGCTGGCCGAGGCGATGAATGCCAGTTCCGCGGCGGTGGCGCCGGAGGTCGACGAGTTCGTCCTGGCCGGTCTCACGCCGGCGCCCTCGCGCCTGATCGGCGCACCGCGGGTGGCCGCCAGCCCGGTGAGCTTCGAGTGCCGGCTCAGCCAGCTGCTGCCGCTGCAAAGCGCGCGCGGCGAGCCGATCCAGACCTGGCTGGTGCTGGGCGAGGTGGTCGGCGTGCACATCGCCGAGCACGCGCTGCAGGACGGGATCTACGACCCGGCCGCGGTCGCCACCCTGCTGCGCGCCGGCGGCCCGGCCGACTACTTCGAGGTGCTGGCGCAAGGACGCCTGCGCATGCCGCGGCCGACGCAGAGGCGCTGAGCGCGTCAGGCACGTCGCTTCCCATTCCAGCCTACGAGCAGATCCTTCCCTCATGACCATCACCCCCCAGCAAGCCTTGCAACGCACCATCGAGCATCGCGAGATCTTCCACGACGAGATGGTCGGGCTGATGCGGCAGATCATGCGCGGCGAGGTCTCGCCGATGATGACCGCGGCCATCCTCACCGGCCTGCGGGTCAAGAAGGAGACGGTCGGCGAGATCGCCGGCGCGGCGGTGGTGATGCGCGAGTTCTCGCGCACCGTGCCGGTCGCCGACCGCACCCACATGGTCGACATCGTCGGCACCGGCGGCGACGGCTCGCATACCTTCAACATCTCCACCTGCGCGATGTTCGTCGCGGCGGCGGCCGGCGCCAAGGTCGCCAAGCACGGCAACCGCAGCGTCTCCTCCAAGTCCGGCAGTGCCGACGCGCTGGAGGCGCTGGGCGCGGCGATCGAGCTGCAGCCCGAGCAGGTGGCGCAGGCGCTGGAGGCCACCGGCATCGGCTTCATGTTCGCGCCGGTGCACCATCCGGCGATGAAAGTGGTGGCGCCGGTGCGGCGCGAGATGGGCGTGCGCACCATCTTCAACATCCTCGGCCCGCTGACCAATCCGGCCGGCGCGCCGAACATCCTGATGGGCGTGTTCCATCCCGACCTGGTCGGCATCCAGGCGCGCGTGCTGCAGGAACTGGGCGCCGAGCGCGCGCTGGTGGTGTGGGGGCGCGACGATATGGATGAGCTCTCGCTCGGCGCCGGTACCCTGGTCGGCGAACTGCGCGACGGCCAGGTCCGCGAGTACGAGGTGCACCCGGAGGATTTCGGCATCGCCATGTCGGCCAGCCGCAACCTCAAGGTCGCCGACGCCGCCGAGTCGATGGCGATGCTACGCGCCGTGCTCGACAACGTGCCCGGCCCGGCCCTGGACATCGTCGCCTTCAACGCCGGCGCGGCGCTGTACGTGGCCGGCCTGGCCGACGATATCGGCGCCGGCATCGCCCTGGCGCGCGCGGCCATCGCCGACGGCCGCGCCCGGGCGAAGCTGGAGGCGTATGTGGCGTGTACGCAGCAGCTTGTCGGGGCCCGGTAGGCGCAACTGGACGGCATGCGCCAGTCGTGTCCGCCCGCACGAGCCGTCGGTTGCACTCCTTCCCTGACCGCATAGGCTGTTGCGGGTCCCGGGTCCCGGGTCCCGGGTCCCGGGTCCCGATCCCTTCTTTACCCCGCATCGCCGATAATCCGGCCATCCCCCAGGATCCCAACCGCATGAGCAGCGACATTCTCCGCACCATCCTCGCGCGCAAGGCCGACGAGATCGCCGCGCGCAGCGCGCGCGTGCCGCTGGCCGAGCTGGCCGCCCGCGCGGAGGCCATGCCGCCCACCCGCGGGTTCGCCCGCGCGTTGCAGGCGGCCATCGCCAACGGCGACCCGGCGGTGATCGCCGAGGTCAAGAAGGCCAGCCCCTCCAAGGGCGTGATCCGGCCGGACTTCCATCCGGCCGACATCGCGGTCAGCTACGAATTCGGCGGCGCCGCCTGCCTGTCGGTGCTGACCGACGAGGATTTCTTCCAGGGCCACGACCGCTATCTGCAGCAGGCGCGCGACGCCTGCACCCTGCCGGTGCTGCGCAAGGATTTCACCATCGATCCGTACCAGGTCTACGAGGCGCGCACGCTCGGCGCCGACTGCATCCTGCTGATCGTGGCCGCGCTGGACGACCTGCAACTGGCCGAGCTGTCGTCGCTGGCGCTGCAACTGGGCATGGACGTGCTGGTGGAAGTGCACGACATCGACGAACTGGAGCGCGCGCTGCAGGTGCCGGCGCCGCTGATCGGCATCAACAACCGCAACCTGCGCACCTTCGAGGTGTCGCTGCAGACCACCTTGTCGATGCAGGACGCGGTGCCGCGCGACCGCCTGCTGGTCACCGAAAGCGGCATCCTCGGCCCGGACGACGTGGCGCTGATGCGCGGCGCCGGCGTCCACGCGTTCCTGGTCGGCGAGGCGTTCATGCGCGCCGAGGAGCCGGGCGAGGCCCTGCGGCAGCTGTTCTTCGCGGCATGAGCGGGCAGGACGCCAGCCCGTACCCACTGCCGCGCGCCGACGCGCCGCTGGTCGTGTTCGATTTCGACCATACCCTGTACGACGGCGATTCCGGCAGCCACCTGTTCGCCTGGCTGATCAAGCGCAATCCGCTGCGCCTGGCCGCCGCGGTGCTGGCCACCCCGTTGCTGGGACCGCTGGTGGCGATGCTGCCGACCCGGCGCACCGGCATCTCCGGCTACGTCTGGATCGCCAGCTTCGGCCTGCGCCGTGCGCGCGAGTTCAACCGCATCATCGACCAGTACGTGCTGCAGCATCAGGCGCAGATCCGCCAGCGGCTGCTGCCGCAGGCGCTGGAGGTGTTCGCCCGGCACCGCGCGGCCGGCGATCGCGTGGTGGTCGCCACCGGCGCGCCGCCGGAACTGGCGCGCGCCATCCTCGGCTTCGTCGCGCACCAGGACGTGCCGGTGGTCGGCAGCCTGATCGGCCCGCGCCTGGGCGCGGTCACCGCCACGCGCCACTGCCACAACGAGGAAAAGATGCGCATGCTGCGCGAACTGGGCTACGGCGAGATCGCCATGGCCTATTCCGACAGCACCGCCGATCTGCCGCTGCTGCAGGCCGCGGCCGCGCCGGTGGTGGTCAATCCCAAGCACAGCGCGGTGGCGATGTTCCGCCGCGTGCTGCCGTCCGGCACGCCGATCCTCAACTGGGGCTGCCGCGACCGCGCCGGCGAGGTCGGCGCCCGGTAGCGCACGCTGCGACAGTCGGCGCGGCGCCTGCCGCGGCCCTTCGCCATCGACAGGCGCACGGGTGCGGCTGGTTGCCCGCTGCGATCAGCTACCGGACCTGGCGTAGGCGCTGTCGCTGCCCACCAGCGCGTGGTGCAGCGGCGCGACCCATTGGCCGCGGTCGATGTCGTAGGTGCCGAAGCTGCCCTCGAACTCCCAGTAGGCCCAGGCGAAATGGCGCTTCTCGGCGGCGTTGACCACCGCCACCGTCCAGGCCAGGCGATCGGCCGGCGGCGCCCGTTCGTAGGCGCCGAACTCGCCCAGCAGCACCTGCCGGTGGTGCGCCGATGCCCAGGCCGCGATGCGGTCGAACTCGCCGTACAGCTTGACCCGGTCGGCCGCGCTGCCCCAGTGCACGCCGGTGTGGTCGCGGATGTCCGCCGGCGCCCACGACGCGCCCTGGTGGGTGAAGCGGAACGGGTTGTAGTAGTGCACGGTGACCAGCAGGTGCGCATCGTCGTCGGGCAGGCGCAGGCTGTCGAGCGCGGTGAAGGCATTGCTGCTGGCCGGGCCGACCACCACCGTGCGGGTCGGGTTGTCGCGGCGGATGATCTGCAGCGCATCGCGCAGCAGGTCGTTCCACACCGCGCTGGTCATCTGGCCGTTGGGCTCGTTGAGGATCTCGAACAGCACCGAAGGCGGCGCGTGGCGGTAGCGCGGGGCGACCTGGCTCCAGAACGCCAGCAGCTTGCTCCGGCACACCGCCGCATCGGCGGCGCAGGGGTGGAAGTCGTGTTCGTCCAGGATCACGTTCAGGCCCGCCGCGGTGGCCTGGTCGACCACCGTGTCCAGCGTCTTCAGCCAGGTCGGGTCGAGCCGGTTGGCCGCGTCCATGTGCGCAAAGGCCTGCAGGTTGACCCGCACCGTGCGGAAGCCGCCGTCGCGGATCGTGCGGTACAGCGGCGGGCGGAAGCGCGCCTTCGCCGGGTCGTTCCACAGCGGGTCGTAGCCGAGGATGTTGACCCCGCGCCCGAACCGGGCGAAGGCGTCGTCGGCCTGCGCGGGCGGCGCCGGCAGCGCCAGGCACAGCATGGCCAGCAGGAACGGAAGGGCGCGGTGCATGGCGGTCTCGCGGGGCAGGGGCGGGGCGAGACGTGCGGCCATCGGCGGCGGCGTCCCGGCCGCGATCATCGCGCGGCCCATCCCGGGAAAAGCGAACGCGGCCTGACCGCAGGTCGGGCTATCGGAGCAGATGCCTCAGGCGCCCGGAACCCGGCTGTCGCGCATCCCCAATCCCGACTCCCGACTCCCCACCGTCAGCCCAGCCACCGATACAGCGCCCCGCCCACCTGATACAGACTGATGCCCAGCACCAGCAGGCCGACCGCCACCAGCACCCAGCGCTCGCGCACGCGCTTGACCAGCAGCGCCGCCAGCGGCGCGGCGAGCATGCCGCCGACCAGCAGGCCGAGCACGATGTCCAGGTGCTGCAGGCCCATCGTCAGCAGGAAGGTCAGCGAGATCGACAGCGTCACCAGGAACTCGGCGGCGTTGACCGTGCCGATGGTGGTGCGGGCCTGGCCGCCTTGGGCGAGCAGGGTCGAAGTCGCCACCGGTCCCCAGCCGCCGCCGCCGCTGGCGTCCAGCAGGCCGGCGACGAAGCCCAGCAGCGGCACCCGCCGCACCTCGCGGCGCGGCAGCGCGCGGCCGGCCGCGCGCAGCAGGATCAGCACCGCCAGGGCGAGCAGGTACAGATAGACGAAGGGGCGGATCAGCTCGCCCGGCAACTGCGTCAGCACGTAGGCGCCGGCGATGCCGCCGACCATGCCCGGCAGCGCCAGGCGCAGGAACAGCCGCTTGTCGACGTTGCCCAGGGCCAGGTGCGACAGCCCGGAGGCGCCGGTGGTGAACACCTCGGCGCTGTGCACGCTGGCGCTGACCACCGCCGGCGGCAGGCCCAGGCTCAGCAGGACCGACGAGGAGACCAGGCCGAAGGCCATGCCCAGCGCGCCGTCCACCAGTTGCGCCGCCAGACCGACCAGCACGAACCAGTAGAAGGTCTCGCTCAGCACCATCGCGCCGGGCCTAGCGCCTCATGGCGGTCAGCGCGCGCCGTACAGCACCACGGTCTTGCCGCGGGCATGCAGGATGCCGTCGACCTGCAGCTTCTTCAGCACCCGCCCGGCCATCTCGCGCGAGCAGCCGACCAGCCGCGCCAGCTCCTGGCGCGACACGCGCAACTGCATGCCCTGCGGGTGGCTCATCGCCTCCGGCTCCTGCGCCAGGTCGTGCAGGGTGCGCACGATGCGGTCGGTGACGTCCAGAAACGCCAGGCGGCTGGCCTTGCGCGAGGTGTCCAGCAGGCGCTTGGACAGCTGCACGCCGATCGCGTACAGCACCCGCGGCGCATCGGACGAGAGCGAGCCCAGGAACAACTGGTGCAGGCGCTCGTAGCTGATCTCGGCCAGCTCGCAGGGCGTGCGGGTGCGCAGGATCACCTCGCGCTGGTCGGATTCGATGAACAGGCCCATCTCGCCCACGAACTCGCCGCTGCCAAAGTAGCCCAGCACCAACTCGCGGTCGTCATCTTCCTCGGCGATGATGCTGACCGAGCCGCTGACCACGTAGTACAGGGTGCCGGCAGGATCGCCTGGTCTGAACACGTCCGTCCGCGCCGGATAGCGGCGACGGTGGCTGTGGGCCAGGAAGCGGTCGATGGTGGCGGTGTCCAACGTCAGAGGACTTGGAGCGATGCGCACAGGTGCTGCAGTGGATGTGTTTCCGGGGCTCATGGCGGCTTCGCTACTACGTAATTCCTGAAGCTTAACGGGACGCGTTCGCGGCGGCAAACAAGAGACGGACGCCACGTTTCGCAGCGGAGCCATTTGGCTCATAATTGAGTGTCTTTCCCTACCCACTTCCAGAGGATCCACGCCGTGGTCAAGCCGTTGCCTCGCCTGAGGCTGCAAGGTTTCAACAACCTCACCAAGGCGTTGAGCTTCAACATCTACGACGTCTGCTATGCGATTTCCGAAGAGGAGCGCCAGCGCTACATCGAATACATCGACGAGCAGTACGACGCCGACCGCCTGACCCAGATCCTCACCGATGTGGCCGAGATCATCGGCGCCAACATCCTCAACATCGCGCGCCAGGACTACGATCCGCAGGGCGCCTCGGTGACGATCCTGATCTCCGAGGAGCCGGTCATCGACAAGAAGGCCGCCGGCAAGGAGATCATCTCCGACGCCGTGGTCGCGCACATGGACAAGAGCCACATCACCGTCCATACCTACCCGGAAACCCATCCGCAGCACGGTATCGCCACGTTCCGCGCCGATATCGACGTCGCCACCTGCGGGGTCATTTCGCCGCTGAAGGCCCTCAATTACCTGATCGAGAGCCTGGAATCGGACATCGTGATCATGGATTACCGCGTGCGCGGCTTCACCCGCGACGTGAAGGGCAAGAAGCACTACATCGACCACAAGATCAATTCGATCCAGAACTTCCTGGCCAAGAACGTCAAGTCGCGCTACGAGATGTTCGACGTCAACGTCTACCAGGAGAACATCTTCCACACCAAGATGCACCTGAAGGACTTCGACCTGGACCAGTACCTGTTCGAGGAGAAGGCCAAGAACCTCTCGTTCAAGGAGCGCATGCGCATCGAGGCGCTGCTCAAGCGCGAGATCGAGGAACTGTTCCACGGGCGCAACCTGTCCGAGTAAGCGTTCCGCAACGGCGGGACGGCCCGCCCGCAGCGTGCGCTGCGACCCTGCCGACGGCGGCCCGATGTGCAGACATCGGGCCGTTTTCGTTTGGATTTGTCTACGGAGAAAGACAATGCCCTGGATCTACTTGTTGCTCGCCGGCCTGTTCGAGATCGGCTTCGCCCTCGGCTTGAAGTACAGCGAGGGCTTCACCCGGCCGTGGCCGACCGTGGCCACCCTGGCCGGCGCCGGCCTCAGCCTGTGGCTGCTGACCCAGGCGCTCAAGCACATCCCGCTGGGCACCGCCTATGCGATCTGGACCGGGATCGGCGCGCTGGGCACGGCGGTGCTGGGCATCGTCCTGTTCGGCGACAGCGCCTCGCCGGCGCGGCTGGCCTGCATCGGCCTGATCGTGGTCGGGGTGATTGGCCTGAAGCTGGTCGGCCACTGAGCGCGATGCGCCAGACGCGTGCGGCTCAGGCGGCAGCGATGCGGCGCCGGGTCAGCACCCGGCCGATCAGCAGCCGGTGCGCCACCACCGCCAGCAGGGCGGCGATCGACAGCGCGATCACCGCGCGGGTGAACACGCTGCCGAGGTTGCCGGCGTGCTGCAACTGGTCCAGCCGCCCGAAGCGCGAGGGGTCGGTGTTGGCGTAGGCGATCTCGATCGTGGCCCCATCCAGCAGCAGCGGCGCGGCCTCGGCGCCGCTGGCCTCGAAGGCGCCGCTGTGCAGGCGGCCCTTGCTCTCGAACACGTAGTGGAAGCGGTAGCGCACCAGCGGCTGGGTCTGCATGCCGAAGGCGCCGTCGGCGATCACCGGCACGGTCGCCACCGAGTGGTCGCGCAGGATCGCGCTGGCCTGGCGATAGTCGCCGAGCAGGTGCAGTAGCAGGGCGCCGCCGCCGAGCGCGAACAGGGTCGCGAACAGCAGGCGCGACAACCAGCGGGTGCGGGGCGACGGTGAATGGAGTGAGGATGCGGGCATGGCGATCGGCAGGCAGAGCGCACGCGGGCGTGACTCGGCGCGGGTACTTCGGAGAGCGGACGGCACCGGGGAAAGTGCCAGGGCTCGAACGGCGTGCGTGACGTGGAATCAGTCAGCGTTCGTTCACTTTAACGCGATCGGGCGCGGAATGCCAGCCGCGGCGGTCGCGGCCCGACCGGCGGGCGGCTACAGCCGATAGGCGACGGCCTTCATCAGCCGCGAGGCGGCGGCCATCACCGTGGGGATCGGCGGCGGCAGGCGCCGCGCGCCGGCCTGCTCGGCATGCTCGGCGTGGCGGGCCTCGTCGGCCTTCATCACCGTCAGCACGTCGCGGCTGCGCAGGTCCGCCGGCGGCAGGGTCTGCAGGTGCTCGTCCAGGTGCGCCTCGACCTGGCGCTCGGTCTCGACCACGAAGCCCAGGTTCCAGCCGTCGCCGCGCAGCCCGGCCAGGGTGCCGATCGCGTAGCTGCCGGCGTACCACAGCGGATTGAACAGGCTGGGGCGGCTGTCCAGCTCGCGCAGCCGCGCCGCGCACCAGGCCAGGTGGTCGGTCTCTTCCTGCGCCGCCTCCAGCAGGTGCGCACGGGTGGCTGGATCGCGCGCGACCGCGGCCTGGCCGAAGTACAGGCCCTGCGCGCAGACCTCGCCGACGTGGTTAATGCGCATCAGGCCGGCGGCATGGCGGCGTTCGTCCGGCGCCAGGACCACGTCGGCGGTGGCCGCGGCGGGATAGGGGCGCTGCGCCGGCGGATCGCCGAACACGGTCTCCAGCGCGCGCTGGGCCTCGACCAGGGCGCGATCGAGCGGGGAGTGCTGGCGGCTGGCGGTCATGGGGAAGCCCGGAAGCGGTGGGGACCTGGATTTTCGCCCCCGGCCGGCGCACTGCCAAGCGCGCCGCCTGTCCCGTGGCCGCCCGCCATGGGTGGACTTGCGCGCCGCGGCCGGGCCACGTAGAATTTCGCCTCTTGCGTTTTTGCAATTCACAACGCGTGGCAAAGTTCCGGCCGTTCGCTGCAGGAATCCGCCCGACCAACCGAGTCTTATAATGAGCACCTTCACTGCTAAGTCCGAGACCGTCCAGCGCGACTGGTATCTCGTCGACGCCGCCGGCAAAACGCTGGGCCGGCTTTCCACCGAACTGGCCCGCCGCCTGCGCGGCAAGCACAAGCCGGTCTACACCCCGCACGTCGATACCGGCGATTACCTGGTGGTGATCAACGCCGAGAAGATCGTCGTCACCGGCAACAAGCTCAAGGACAAGAAGTACCACCGCTTCACCGGCTACATCGGCAACCTGAAGACCGAGAGCCTGGAGCAGGCGCTGGAGCGCCACCCGGAGCGCGTGATCGAGATCGCGGTCAAGGGCATGCTGCCCAAGGGTCCGCTGGGCCGCGCGATGTACCGCAAGCTCAAGGTCTATTCCGGTGCGGAGCATCCGCACGCCGCTCAGCAGCCGCAGGTTCTGGATATCTAATCATGGCGATTTCGCAAAACTACGGCACTGGCCGCCGCAAGTCCTCCACTGCCCGCGTGTTCCTGCGCAAGGGCACCGGCAACATCTCCGTCAACGGCCGTCCGCTGGACGAGTTCTTCGGCCGCGAGACCGCGCGCATGATCGTGCGCCAGCCGCTGGAGCTGACCAAGAACACCGAGAGCTTCGACATCGTGGTCACCGCCACCGGCGGCGGCACCACCGGCCAGGCCGGTGCGATCCGTCTGGGCATCGCCCGTGCGCTGGTCGAGTACGACGAAACCCTGAAGACCGAGCTGCGCAAGGCCGGCTTCATGACCCGCGACGCCCGCGAAGTCGAGCGTAAGAAGGTCGGTCTGCACAAGGCCCGTCGCGCCACCCAGTTCTCCAAGCGCTGATCCATCGCGCCTGGCGTGGGTTCCCTCGGGAACCCGCTGGGACCAAGCAAAAGCCCGGCTTCGGCCGGGCTTTTGTCGTTCTGGGTTTGCGGCTTCTGCCGAAAGCATGTGCGCGCCGCCGCCGGGTTGGTGTGATGGATTTGCGCGCGGTTTCGGGCGATTACCCGTCTGGCCTTGAAGACCCGGTGTCGTCGCAAGTGATTCATGCCTGCGGAGTTCCATGTCTTCATAGCCATGCGCGCGTGTGTCCCGTCGGCATGGGTCGAGTGAGTTCGTTTTCCGTCAGCGCCCGCATCGGCGGATCGAATTCCATCTGGTGGAATAGCCCCCTTGGAGTCCAAGGGGGCGCGCCGACAGGCGCGGGGATGTGGAGGCGGCAGGCCGGGGCCCGCACCTTGCGTAGCGAGGTGTGGGGCGCAGGCGCGTAGCGCCTGCGCGAACCCGCAGCCAAACACACAAAAAGGCCGATCTTTCGATCGGCCTTTTTTGTGTGTTTGGCTGCCCCGGATGGATTCGAACCACCGAATGCCTGAGTCAGAGTCAGGTGCCTTACCGCTTGGCGACGGGGCAATGTGGACTGCAAGTATCGCACGCCTTGGGCGTACACACCATGGTGGCTATGGGTGGACTCGAACCACCGACCCCAGCATTATGAGTGCTGTGCTCTAACCGGCTGAGCTACATAGCCCTGGTGAACCGCCAATTCTTATGGAGAAGCGGGCGCCTGTCAACGGGTTTCTGCGCAGCTTGTGGCCTGGCCACAGCCATGGCAGAGTCGGAGCCAGTAGATTTTTCAGGAGTCCGCATCGTGATCGATCCGGACGGCTATCGACCGAACGTAGGCATCGTGCTGATGCGGCCGGATGGTCAGGTGTTCTGGGCACGCCGCGTGCGCCGGGATGGCTGGCAGTTCCCGCAAGGTGGCATGAACACCGACGAGACCCCGGTGGAGGCCATGTACCGCGAGTTGCGCGAAGAAACCGGGCTGTTGCCCGAGCATGTGGAAGTGCTCGGTGCCACCCCCGGTTGGCTGCGCTATCGCCTGCCCAGCCGCGCCATCCGCCGCAACGAGCGCCAGGTCTGCATCGGCCAGAAGCAGGTCTGGTTCCTGCTGCGGATGCAGTGCGACGAAAGCCAGCTGAACCTGGAACTGACCGAGACGCCGGAGTTCGACCACTGGCGCTGGGTCGATTTCTGGTACCCGGTGGAGCATGTCGTGCTGTTCAAGCGCGGGGTCTACGCGCGGGCGCTGCGTCACCTGGCGCCGCTGGCGCAGACCATCGCCGGCGCCGGCATCCGTGCCATGCCGGCCCTGGCCCAGGAGGCCTGGCTGCCGGGCAACACCGCCGGCCACGAGCGGCCGCGCAAGCGCCCGCGCAAGCGTGGCGGGCCCTGGGCGGCGCGGATTAATAATGATTAACAGGCGGAATTGACAACCATTCTCACTTTGGCTTGAATGGGCGCCAGGCGCAGTCCGCGCCGTCCGCCGCCAAGCCCGCCGTGTACGTCTGCATCTGCAATGGGGTCACCGATCGCCAGATCCGCGAAGCCGTCGAAGCCGGCTGCCGCAGCGTGTCCGAGCTGACGATGCGCACCGGCTGCGGCGCCACCTGCGGCTCCTGCCTGGACATGGCCGGCGAGGTGCTGGAGCGCGCGCTGAGCCGCGAACTGCCGTTGCCGGTGCTGGGCGGCCTGGCCCGCGCCGCCTGAGTCCGTCCGCCGCGCTGCGGCGCGGGATGATCACGATTCGCGTTCCTTCACGCCGCGCCGCGATTCGCTAGAGTCTGCGCTTTCCGGATCTACGCGAGCGACACCATGAAGGGCGACAGCAAAGTCATCGAGTTCCTCAACAAGGTCCTCTACAACGAGCTGACCGCGATCAACCAGTACTTCCTGCACGCCAAGATGCTGAAGAACTGGGGCCTGAAGGAACTGGCCGAGCATGAGTACAAGGAATCCATCGACGAGATGAAGCACGCCGACAAGCTGGCGGACCGCATCCTGTTCCTCGAGGGGCTTCCCAACTTCCAGGCGCTGGGCAAGCTGCGCATCGGCGAGAACCCGAAGGAAATCCTCGAGTGCGACCTGGCGCTGGAGCGGGAGGGCACCGTCACCCTGCGCGACGGCATCGCCTACGCCGAGTCGATCCAGGACTACGTCAGCCGCCAGTTGCTGGCCGACATCCTGGAGTCGGAGGAAGAGCACATCGACTGGCTGGAAACCCAGCTCGACCTGATCGAGCGCATCGGCGAGCCGAACTACCTGCTGACCAAGCTCGACGACTGAACCGTCGGCGCAGGGCACCGCGGCGCTGGCCTGTGCGGGCGCCGCGATAGGGCGTGTTCGTTGCTGCACGCCAGGCGATGCGTCGGCTCTGGCCGTGTTCGTGCAGGAGCGGCTTCAGCCGCGACGCGTGGCAATGAAAGGTCGCCGCGGATTCCGAAGGAAAACAAGAGCGGTTCGTGTGCGGGCAAGCGAGCGAACGGAGTCGTGCGCGTCGCGCCAGGTGAGCGCCGTCCTTGGCGGGATGGGCCGCGAACGCATGGGCGTGGCGCCATCGAATCCCAGAACGCCTCAGGGCGCGCTGTGTTCGGCGGCATCGCGCACGCTGGCGCGGTAGCCGTTCAGCGCCAGGCGCGCGCGCGCGAACTCGGCGATCACCAGGGCCACCGCGACCACGGGATGGTCCAGGGTGCCGCTGCGCACGTCCGACTCGATGCGCAAGGCCGCCGTCGACAACGCCAGCGCGCCGAGGTTGGCGGCCGAAGACTTCAGGGTGTGCGCGGCCTCGCGTATCTCGTCGGTCTGCGCCGTGGCCGCGGCCTGCTCCAGGCGCTGGAGCAACAGCGGCGCATCGGCCAGAAACAACTCGACGATCTGGATCACGCTGGCCGCGCCGATGAACTCGCGCAGTTCGTCCAGCACCGCGATGTCCAACACCGGCGCCGGCACTGTCGATGAAGGCTCCAGATCGTCTGCCTCTGGCGAGGCGAGCGCCGTGGTCGACGTCGCGGTGGCGCCGGGCGATGCGACGCTCTGCTCCAGGGCGGGCGCTGCGGGTGGGGCTTGGCGTGCGTCGTGATCGGGCGATGGCATCGAGGCGGTCGAGGGTGTGGGGGCGCTGGACGACGCGGCGGCTGCGGTGTCGTCCGGAGTGTGCAGGTCGGCGTAGTGGGTGGCCTGCGGTTCGACGTGCGCCGCGTGGGCGAACGCGTCCACCGTCGGTCCGTGTGCGATGGCCGTCGCCGCGTCCGCCGCCGGATGCGCGAACGCCGCGGGTGCGACCGCCGCGCTGGCCGGCAGGGCCGCCGGCTGCGGCGGCAGCCAGCGTTGCAGGCAGGCCTCCAGCCGCGCGCGGTCGATCGGCTTGGACAGGTAATCGTCCATGCCGGCATCGAGGCAGCGCTGGCGGTCGCCGGCCATCGCGTTGGCGGTCATCGCCACGATCGGCAGGCGTGGGCGGGCCGCCTCGGCCTCGCGCTGGCGCCACTGCCGCGTGGCGGCGTAGCCGTCCAGCACCGGCATCTGGCAATCCATCATCACCAGGTCGTACGGCTGTTGCTGCAGCTGCGCCAGCGCCGCGGCGCCGTCCTCGGCGCTGTCGGCGTGGTGGCCGAGCGATTCCAGCAACCGCCGCGCCACCATCAGGTTGACCGGATTGTCCTCGACCAGCAGCAGCCGATAGCCGCTGCGCGGCGGTGGGACGTCGGCCACGGCGGTCGCCGCGTCCGCGGTGCGGATCGGCGCGGGGGGAGCCACGGCGTCCAGTGCGAAGGCGTCGTGGTAGATCTCCTCCGCGTTGTCGATGCCGTCGCCAGCGGCCTCGCTGGCCAGGCTCGGGGTCGCCGGCGCCAAGGCCAGCATGCTGCGCAGGTCGATGTCGGCGGCCTGCCGCGGGAGCAGCGCGCCATGCGCGCGGATTTCCTCGGGAATGTCCGCTTCGCCGTACAGCCAGATCAGCCGCGTGGTCTGCGGCGCCGGCAGCCGCGCCACCGCACGCTGCAGGGCGCGCGCGCTCTGGCGCAGGCCGTCCAGGTCGCCGATCACCAGGTCGTAGGTCGGGTGCACGCTGCTGCCGTTGCTGCTGCCGCGCAGCCGTTCCAGCGCCTCCTGGGTCGAATCGACCTTGCTCATCTGCACGCCCCAGTTCGGCAGCAGCACGCCCAGGCGCCGCTGCAGGCGCGGGTCGGCGCCGACCAGCAGCGCATGCAGCTGCGGCAGGCCGCCCGGGGTCTGTCGCAGGTCGCCGATCACCTTCAGCAGCGGGATCTCGAACCAGAACGTGGCGCCCTGGCCCTGCCGCGACGCGAGGCCGATGCGGCCGCCCATCAGTTCGACGATGCGCTTGCAGATGGTCAGGCCCAGCCCGGTGCCGCCGTACAGGCGGGTGGTGGAAGCGTCGGCTTGCGTGAACGCCTGGAACAGGTGTTCCTGGCGCTCGGCGCTGATGCCGATGCCGGTATCGCGTACTTCGAAGCGCAGCAGGTGCTGCGCCGGGGTCTCGCCGAGCCGGCGCACGCTCAGGTCGATGCCGCCGCGCGCGGTGAACTTGACCGCGTTGCCGAGCAGGTTGCTCAGCACCTGGCGCAGGCGCACCGGATCGCCGCGCACCGGCAGGCGTACCGCCGGGTCCAGCTGCAGCGCCATGCGCAGGCCCTTGGCCTCGGCCGCGCGCTGCATCAGCTCCAGCACGCCGTCGAGCAGTTCGCGCAGGTTGAAGGTGGTGATCTCCAGCTCCAGCCGGTTCGCTTCCAGCTTGGAGTAGTCGAGGATGTCGTCGACGATGCGCAACAACTGCAGCGAGGACGTGCTGGCCGCGCGCAGCATCTCGCGCTGGTCCAGGCCGAGCGGGCCGCGCCCGATCAGCTCCAGCATCGGGATGATGCCGTTGAGCGGGGTGCGGATCTCGTGGCTCATCGTCGCCAGGAACTCGCCCTTGGCCAGTACCGCGGCCTCGGCGGCCTGCTTGGCCTGCAGCAACTCCTGTTCCAGCCGTTCGCGCGCGTGCACGTCGTGCTGCAGCGCGTTGCGTTCGGACTCGGCCAGCGCCGCGCGCGCCAGCGCCGCATCCAGGCGTTCGATCTGCTGCCGCGCGCGGCAGCCGGCGAGGGTGGCCAGCGCGGCGGCAGCGGCCATGCACAGCGGCGCCAGCCAGTTCCACGGCGGCGGCAAGAGCAGCGCCAGCGGCGGCAGCGCCAGCAGGGTGCCGGCGACGGCGAGTGCCGCGGCGAACGCCGCCGGCCGCGGAACGGGCCGGCGTCGACGGACGGACATGGCTAGAGCACCGCGTTCTGGAAGTCGAAGTTCAGCTGGTCGCCGACCGACTGCACCAGGTTGCCCTGGATGAAGTCGACCCCGCCCATCCACATCGCGGCCGCCGCCTGCGCCTGTTCGATCTGCTGGCCGATGATCAGCAGGCCGGCGCGGTGCGCCAGATCGATGGTGGCGCGCAACTGGTCGCGCAGATCGGGATCGGCATGCGCGCCGGCGAAGCGCGCCGACAGGCGCAGATAGCCCAGCGGCAAATGCGCGAGCAGCGCTTCGGCCTCGGCGCCCGGTTCGAACTGGCTGATGCAGAACTGCACGCCCAGCGGCATCAGCCGCGCGCAGAACTGCTGCAGCGTGGCGGTATGGACCAACGCATCGTCCAGGCGCAGGTCGATCACCAGCGAGGTGCCGGTGACGCCGCGGCGGCCGATGGTGTCGATCAGCCATTCGGCGAAGGCGGTGCGCGCCAGCGTGCGCGAGGACTGCGAGACGAACAGGCGCAGCGGCGGGGTGGCGTGCTGGTACAGATGCAGCAGGCCCAGCGCGTGGTCCAGCACCTGCTGGTCGAGGTCGGCGATGCGTCCGATGGCCTCGGCGGCCGGCAGCACCTGGCCGGCCGAGAGCAGGCTGCCGTCGCGCTGGCGCAGGCGCAGCAGTACCTGGTACTGGGCGATGTCGCCGCCGGCGACGGCGACGATCGGCTGGTAGGCCGGTTCCAGTTGCCCTTCCAGCATCGCGATGCGCTGCAGGTCCTCCTCTACGCGCGGCGGCACGTAGGCGGCGATGCCCTGCGGCTGCAGCCGCGCCTGCAGCGCGGTGCGTTCGACCGCTTCCAGGGCGCTGCCGGCATCCTCGAAGCCATGGCCGAAGTCGGCATAGCCGATCGCGCAGCGCAGGTGCAGCGCCTCGTCCTCGCGCAGCGGGAAGGCGTGGCCGGACAGGGTGTCGCGCAGGCCCTGCGCGCGTTGCCGCTGCGCGTCGGCATCGCGGTCCTCGGCCAGCAGCAGGAAGCTATTGTCGTTGAGCCGCGCCAGCGGCTGCGACGCGGTGATGCCGGCCAGGCGGCGCCCGGCCTGCGCCATCAGCCGCTCGAACGCGGCGTAGCCGTAGCGTTCGCGCAGGCCGAGCGCGCTGGCGATCTCGATGAAGTACAGGCTGCCGCGGCGGTGCGTGCGCAGCGCCGTGTCCAGCAGCTGCAGCAGATGGGCGCGGGTCGGCAGGCCGGTCTCGGGATTGTTCAGCGGCACCGCCTCGGCGTGGCCCTGCTGCGCCTGCTGGCGGGCGCGGCGGATGCGGTTGGAGACCGCGGCGATCAGGTGCCGCGGCCGGATCGGCTTGGTCAGGAAATCGTCGGCGCCGCTGTCGAGCACTTCGTATTCCAGTTCCGGATCCGCGTCGCCGGACAGGAACACGATCGGCAGCAACTGGTGCTGCGGCTGCTGGCGGATCAGCGTGGTCAGGCGCATGCCGTCCAGTCCCGGCATGTGCAGGTCCATCAGGATCAGGTCCGGCCGGTAGTCGACGATGGCCTGCTGCACGCCTTCGGCCTGCATCTGCACCAGCGCATGCATGCCGGCGCCGTGCAGCACGCTCTGCGCGAACAGCGCCTGCGCACGATCGTCCTCGACGATCAGCACGCGGTAGGGCGCGGCCGCGGCCTGCGCGGCAGGATCGGAGCCGGCGTCGGCGACCACGAAGGCGGCCGCGCTGGCGTCGGCCGGGCCGTCGTCGTGGTCGGTGCTGGCCAGCGGCGTGGCGGCTGCCGTGGATTCGGCGGGCACGGGATCGGCCGCGCGGTCATCGGAGTCGACCTCGGCGGGCACCGCGCGCTCCGCGTCGCCGACCCAGCGGCGCCAGTAGTGCGGCGGCGGGGTCTCGGCGCGGACATGGCGCGCGCGCGGGTCCTCGCGATGGGAAAGCGGAGCGGCGTCGTTGGCGGGCATCGCGTCTGGTTCCTGGTGCGCGTCCAAATTATGCGATCAAGTTCGCGAAGGCTGCGTGCCTTGCGCCGCGGCGGTCGGAGCCGGCGCCAGCAGGCGGCGCATGCCGCGCCACAGCAGGCGCCAGGTCCACCACACCAGCAGCGCGCCGAGCACGCTCGCCGCCAGCACCACGGCCAGCGCCAACCATGGGTGCGCCAGGGCCAGGGCCAGCGCGGCGATCACCACCGAATCCTCGGCCAGCGAGGCGATCCAGTTGCTGGCCGGTTCCGGCGAGGTGTTGAGCAGGGCGCGGGTGCCGGCCTTGAGCACATGGCTGGTCAGCGCCACGCCGGCGCCGGTGGCCAGCGCGCCGGCGCCGAGCTGGCCGTCGGGCGAGAGCGTGGCCGCGGCCAGGAAGGCGCCGGCCGGAATCCGGGTCAGGGTCTGCAGCAGGTCCCAGACCGAGTCCACGCCGGGGATCTTGTCGGCGAAGAACTCCGCCAGCGCCAGCGCGCCGGAGGTGCCGAGCACCCACCACGACTGCGTGGCCTGCAGCGCCGGCGGCAGGTCCAGCCAGCCGAGCAGGCCGGCCAGGCCGACACCGAACACGGTCAGGTAGACGCGGATGCCGGCCAGCCAGGCCAGCAGGATGCCGATTACGAAGAGATGGGCGTCGGTCATGGCAGGCGCTCCTGCAACTGCACGGATGCCGGCCACTATCGGCCAAGCCCGCCACGAAGGCCAGCCCGCGGCGTGGGGCGTGGGATGCCGTGCAGTCCGGCACCGCTCAGGAGGGTGGCTTACACTAGGGCGTTCCAGCAAGCCGACCCGCGAGGATCGACGCCGGCGCCGCCTCGGTGGCGCGGTGGCACGCATGAACCGACCCGTTCCCCGTTTCCAGATCGTGCCCAATGGCGCCGCGCCCCGTCGTGGCCGCGGGCTGTGGCTGCTGCTCGCCGGGCTGTGGCTGTTGTCGCTGGCGCTGACCTGGTGGCTGGCCAGCCGCCAGGCCGCGCCGCGGCTCAGTGCGGTCAGCGCGCAGCTGCGCGATGCCGAACGCAACCTGCAGGCGCAGCAGCGCCAGATCGAGACGCTCAACCAGCGCCAGGCCACCCTGGCCCGCTCCGACCAGATCAGCCGCGCCGCCAACAACGAGGTGCAGAGTTCGCTGGCCGAGCGCGACGAGGAGATCGCCGGGCTGCGGGCCGACGTGGCGTTCTACGAGCGCCTGGTCGGCGCCACCAGCCAGCGCAAGGGCTTGAGCGTGCATTCGGTGGAGTTCTCCGCCGAGGCCGGCGGCACCTGGCGCTACAACGTGGTGCTGACCCAGAACCTCAACCGCGGGGCGATCAGTCAGGGCCAGCTGCGCCTGACCGTGGAGGGCGTGCGCGGCGGCAAGCTGACCAGCGTCGGCTGGGACGAACTGCACCAGAAGACCGGTGTGCCCGGGCAGGACTACTCGTTCCGCTACTTCCAGCAACTGGATGGCAGCGTGATCCTGCCCAAGGGCTTCACGCCGCAACGGGTGCGGGTGGTACTGAGCGGCGGCGGGACGCCGGTCAGCCAGACCTTCGATTGGACATTGGCCGGTAACGGCAAAGGGGAATAATCAGCCTATGTTTGGGAACAAGAACAGCCGCAGCAGCGGCCAGACCGTGGTCGACACGCTGATCGGCGCGCAGGTGGTGATCCGTGGCGACCTGGTGTTCAGCGGCGGGCTCTACGTGGAAGGGCGCATTCTCGGCAAGGTCGTGGCCGAGGACGGCGCGCCGGCCACGCTGACCCTGTCCGAGCACGGCAGCATCGAGGGCGAGGTGCGCGCGCCGGTGGTGATCATCAACGGCCAGCTGATCGGCGACGTGCACGCCGCCGAGCGGGTGGAACTGGCGCCGAAGGCGCGGGTGCAGGGCAACGTGCACTACCAGGTGGTGGAGATGAACGCCGGCGCGCAGCTGACCGGGCGCCTGATCCACGCCGGCAGCCTCGCCGCGCTGGCGCCGCCGGAAGCGCACCGCGAGCAGGCCGCCGGCGACGCCGAGCCGCCGCGCGCGCTCACCGCCGAGGCTTGATTCGGCCGCCCGCCGTCCCCATGCTGCTGGCATGAGCACTCTCGTTTCCCTGCCCGGCGCCGCGCCCACGCCCGACTACCAGTCGCTGGAGCGGCCGTTGAACTTCACCGCGGCCGCCGCGGCCAAGGTGCGCGAGCTGATCCGCGAGGAAGGCAACGACGCGCTGGCGCTGCGCGTCTACATCCAGGGCGGCGGCTGTTCCGGCTTCCAGTACGGCTTCGAGTTCGACGAGAACCGCGCCGAGGACGACCTGGCGGTGCAGACCGACCAGGTCACCCTGCTGGTCGACCCGCTCAGCCTGCAGTACCTGATGGGTGCGGAAGTGGACTACAGCGAGGGCCTGCACGGGGCGCAGTTCGTGATCCGCAATCCCAACGCCAAGACCACCTGCGGGTGCGGCAGCAGCTTCAGCGTGTAGACACGCTGCGGCTTGCGGGACGCACGGTTTGCCTGCACCCTGCGGCGCATGTCCGATCCGACGCCCGACTCCTTCGCCTTCGCCGGTCCCGCGATCGACCGTGCCGATGCCGTGCGCACCGATCCGGCCGCGCTGCGCCGGGCCTGGGAACAGGCCCAGGTGCTGGTGCTGGACGCCGACGGCCATGCGCATGCCGACGCCGACGGACGCCCGTTGATCGCCAGCGGCGCCGCGCTGGGCGCGCTGGCGGAGCGGGCGGTCTTCCTTGGCCTGGATCACGGCCAGGCCTGGTTCGCGCTGGCCGCCGACGCGCTGCCGCAGGCGCCGGCGCCGCCGCAGCGCATCGACCTGCGCCGCGCCGCCGCCGAGTGGCCGGCGTTGGAGGCGAGCCTGTTCGCCTACGCCCGCGCGATGCTGCACTGGCAGTCGCGTACCCGCTTCTGCGGCGTGTGCGGCGGCACCATCGCGCTGCAGCGCGGCGGTTTCCTCGGCGTCTGCACGCAATGCGCCAGCGAGCACTATCCGCGGGTGGATCCGGCGGTGATCGTCGCGGTCAGCGACGGCCGGCGCCTGCTGCTGGGGCGCCAGGCGAGCTGGCCGGCGCGGCGCTACTCGGTGATCGCCGGCTTCGTCGAGCCGGGCGAATCACTGGAACAGACGGTGGCGCGCGAGGTGGCCGAAGAAACCCAGGTGCGGGTGCGGCCCGGCAGCTGCCGCTACTACGGCGCGCAGCCGTGGCCGTTTCCCGGCGCGCTGATGCTCGGCTTCCGCGCGCAGGCGGAGGCGGACATCCCGCAGGTGGACGGCGAGCTGGAAGACACGCGCTGGTTCGAGCGCGAGGAGGTCGGCGCCGCGCTGGCGCGGCTGGCTGCGCACGGCGACAGCGCCGACGACGGCCACGGCCTGCGCCTGCCGCCGCGCATCTCCATCGCCCGCGCCCTGATCGAGGACTGGTACCGGCACGGCGCGCCGGCCTGACCGCGCCGGCGCATCGCGCGCATCCGTTTCAGAACGGTCCCGGAGGACCTGCATGTTCACGACCCTCGTCGCTGTGATCGTCGCCCTGGTGTTGGGCCATGTCGCGCCCGGCATGGTGGCCTCGTTGCGCCGCTTCGACGCCTTCGGCGACTGGCTGAGCTGGCTGGACACGCACGCCGGCGAGGGCAGCGCCTGGCGTGGCCGCTACGGCATCGCACTGGCGCTGCTGCCGCCGCTGCTGCTGGTCGGCCTGCTGCAGTGGCTGCTGGCGGCGCCGCACCTGGGCCTGCTGGTCCTGCTGTTCGGGATCGCGGTGCTGGCCTTCAGTTGGGGGCCGCGCGACCTGGATGCCGACGTGGAGGCGATCATCGACGCCGACGATGCCGCGGCGCGGCAGCTGGCGGTGGCGCAGCTGCAGGCCGACGGCGGGCCGCTGCGCGCCGATCCGGCCGGGCTGGTCGAGGCGGTGGCGGTCAGCGCGCTGCGGCGCTGGTTCGCGGTGCTGTTCTGGTTCCTGCTGCTGGGCCCGTTCGGTGCGCTGGGCTACCGGCTGCTGGCGCTGGCCGCGGTCGGTCCGTATGCGTCGCGGCTGCCGCCGGCGACCGCCGCCGGCGCGCGCCTGCTGCTGGCGGCAATGGAATGGCCGGTCGCGCACCTGATGACCTTCTCGCTGGCCCTGGTCGGCAATTTCGAGGCGGTGTTCGGCGCCTGGCGCGCCGCCGGCGGCACGCGTTGGCAGCTGGACACCGGCTTCCTCGGGCCGGTGGCCTGCGCCAGCGTGCGCGGCGAACTCGATGCCGAAGCGCACGACTACAGCGACGCGGGCATGGTGGTGCCGGCGCTGCGGCGCCTGCCCGAACTGCGCGATGCGATGAGCCAGGTCTGGCGGGTGCTGCTGCTGTGGCTGGTGCTGCTGGCGCTGCTGGTGATCGCCGGTTGGGTCAGCTGAGGCCGCTCTCGAGATCGGGGCACCTCTAGTAACCTACTTCTTCCCCGCACGACATTGTCGCGTAGGAGCGGCTGCAGCCGCGACGGGCTTGCCCGGGAACGTCCGTCGCGGCTGCAGCCGCTGCTACAGGACGCGTCCCGCAGTGATTAGAGGCGCCCATCAGCCGTGTGGGAAGGCGCGAGCCTGCTACCTGACACGACGAGGCGGATGCGGCAGGCCGGCTAGTGCGGCGCCAGCAGGGTGAACGGGAACCACGGCAGGTTGCGCGCGATCCAGTAGCCCGGCAGCGCGACCAGCCAGAAGTTCGGCCGCGACACCACGTTGATCACCGGTGCGAACCAGGCCGCGCGCCAGCCGGCCTTCCAGGCGACCAGGCCCGGCAGCAGCGCCAGGCCGAGCATCGCGCCGGGATTCATCGCGAAGGCGCCGACCGGGTCCAGGTGCACCAGCGCATGCAGGGCGCGGGTCATGCCGCAGCCCGGGCAGTAATAGCCGGTGAGCGCATGGAACATGCACGGCGCGAACGGGTTGTCCGCGGCATTGGGATCGAAATGGTACAACAGCGTGGCGCCGCCGGCCGCGAGTGCGGCGGCGGCGCCCAGGCACGCCCGCTGCTGCCAGGCGCGCATGCCGATCAGCTCGCGTGCTGGATCTGCTGCATGTAGTCCATGTAGCTCTGCATGCCGCCGGTGGCGAACATGACCACGTTGATCAGCAGGCCGATGATGGCCAGCACGGTGGTCACCCAGCACCAGGTCTTGGCGGTGTTGGAGGCGCGGCGCGCGCCCTCCAGGTCGCCCTGGTTGAGCAGGCCGTTGACCTTGCTGGAGAACACGATGGCGACGATGCCGGTGATCAGCGCCGGGCAGCACAGGCAGAAGCCGAGCACCGTGGAGATGATCGCCCACGCCAGGTGGTTGGGGATCGGGCCGGGCACGCCGGAGGCGGGGGCGGGCGGAGGCGTGACGGGGGTGACGGTGCTCATGGTGAATCTCCTGGAGGGTGGCGCGCGACAGTCGGTGAGTCTAGACGAGTCGTTGCCGCGTGCGGATGCGGCAGGCGATCAGTGCGGCGCGAGCAGGGTGAAGGGAAACCAGGGCAGGTTGCGCAGCAGCGCATAGCCGAGCAGCACCCACAGCCACAGCCGCGGGTCGGCGAGGATCTTCAGCAGCGGCGCCAGCGGGCGCAGGCGCAGGCCGGCGGCGTTGAGCGCCATGATCGCCAGCAGCGGCAGCGCCACCACCAGCAGGGGATTGCTGGCCCAGGCGTGGGCCAGGTCCAGATGCACCAGCGCGTGCAGGCAGCGGGTACTGCCGCAGCCGGGGCAGTACAGGCCGGTGAGGGCGCGGAACGGGCACCCCGGCAGCGGATTGCCGGGGACGTTGGGATCGACCCGGCGCAGCACCACAGTGGCCACCACCGCGCCGCCGCTCAGTGCGGCCAGCGGCAGCCAGCGGGGCAGGGACTGCAGGCGCGGCAGGGACATGGCAGGCAGGCGATCGCGTGTGACCGGCCGCCGTCGCAGGCGACGGCGGCCGTGGTCCTCAGGACACGGACGACTGCTGCATCATGCCCAGGCCGCCCAGGGCGAAGAGGAAGATCATGTACAGCACCATCAGCACCACGGCCGTGATCGCCGAGTAGATCGCCCACTTCTTGGCCTTGTCCGCCGAGTCGCGCGCGCCGGTCACGTCGCCCGCAGCGAGCTTGGTGTTGACCTGCGAGGCGTAGACTATGGACACGATGCCCAGCGGCAGACAGCAAAACAGCGTGGCCAGGATCGCCCAGACGAGGTTGCTGGACACTTGCGGTGCGGTGGTATTCATCCGTGTTGCTCCGTGGTTGGGTGGTGAAACGGGAAAGGCGCCAGGCTAGCTAGTGGCTGGTCAGGCTGCCGAGGAAGGCCAGGCCGCCGAACAGCAAAAACCACAGCGCCATCAGGACCGGCAGCGCGAACGCCGACCACATTGCCCACAGGCCGGCCTTGCGCGAGGCTTCGCGCGCACCGGCGATGTCGCCGGCGGCGCGGCGGCCATCCACCTGCGAGGCGTAGACGATGGAGACGATGCCTAGCGGCAGGCAGCAGAACAGCGTGGACAGGATCGCCCACACCAGGTTGTTGGGCACATAGACGCCCGTCGCGTTGGGCGCTGGTGGTGGTGCGACGTGATTCACTGCGCGTGCGGTCCTTCGTGATGGACGCCACCGCTTGTGGCGTCTCCCCTCAGGCTAATTTACCCCAAGTGCGCGCCCGCGGCACCTGCGCGCACTCAGGCGGCATCGCCGCGCAGCCGCCGCACCTGCGCTTCCAGGGTCTCGGCGCTGGCCTGGGCGCCGGCCACCGGCGTATCGGCGATCACCTCGATGTGGGCGCGAAAGCGCCGCGGCAGGCGCATGCGCCGCAGCCGCGAGTCGCGCTTGCTCCACATGCTGGTCCACATGTTGCGCAGCGCCATCGGCACCACCGGCACCGCGCGCCGCGCCAGGATCTTCTCCACGCCGGACTTGAACGCGGCGATCTCGCCGTCCTTGGTCAGCGCGCCCTCGGGGAAGATGCACACCAGTTCGCCCTCGGCCAGCGCGGTGTCGATGGCGTCGAACGCGCGCTGCATCAGCTCGGGATCCTCGCGCGCGCCGGCGATCGGGATCGCCTTGGCGGTGCGGAAGATCCAGCGCATCACCGGAATGTTGAAGATGCGGTAGTACATGACGAAGCGCACCGGCCGCGGAATCGCCGCGGCCAGCACCAGCGCGTCCATGTAGCTGACGTGGTTGCATACGATCAGCGCCGCGCCCTCCTCGGGCACATGGCGTTCGATCCCGTGCAGGCGCAGCCGGTACAGGGTGCGCACCATCACCCAGCTGAGGAAGCGCATCAGGAATTCGGGGACGATGCTGAAGATCCAGATCGCCACCAGCGCATTGGCGATGGCCAGCGCCAGGAATACCTGCGGGATGCTCAGCCCGGGCATCGGGATGCGCACACCGAACAGGTGCAGCTGCTGCATCTGCAGGGCGATGCCGATCATCGCCGCCAGCACGATGAACAGCGAGTTCTGGATGTTGAGCCCGGCGATGACGCGCGACAGTTCCGCCTTCGGCGTGCGGCTCTGGATCAGCGCGAACAGCGGCACCACGAACAGGCCGGTGCACAGGCCGATGCCGACCAGGTCGAGCATGATCCGCCAGCTGCCGGGCTGGCCCACGAACTGGCCGATGTCCAGGCCGGTGTGCGGCGCGGCGCCGGGGCGGGCGAAGTACAGGTCGAGCATGAAGGCGCTGATGCCGAACGCGCCCAGCGGCACCAGGCCGATTTCCACGGTACGCCCGGACAGCTTCTCGCACAGCAGCGAGCCGGTGCCGGTGCCGATCGAGAACAGCGCCAGGGCGAAGATGTACAGGTCCTGCGCGCCGCCCAGGTTGAGTTCGGCGTAGGTCGGCAACTGCGCGGTGAGCACGGTGCCGACGAACCAGAACCAGGACACGCCGAGCACCGCGTTGCGCACCGCCAGCTGGCGCCGGGTCAGGCGCATGATCGCCAGCGATTCGGGCAGCGGGTTCCAATTGATCTTCAGCTCGGGCGCGCCGGCATCGACCTTGGGAATGCAGCGCGCCACCAGGTTGCCGGTGACCGCCAGCGCCACCACCGCGGTGGCCGCGGCCACCGGTCCGTGGCTGCCGGCGATCTGGAAGATCAGCCCGCCCAGGATCATGCCGCACAGGATCGAGATCGAAGTGCCCATCTCGACCAGGCCGTTGCCGCCGGTCAGTTCCTCCGGCTTGAGCACCGACGGCAGGATCGAATACTTCACCGGCCCGAACAGGGTCGACTGCAGGCCGGTGCAGAACAGCGCCACCAGCAGCACCGCCATGTTCTCGGTCAGGAAGCCGACCGCGGCCAGCGACATGATCGCGATCTCCATCGTGGTGGTGATGACCACCAGCCGCGATTTCTCCAGCTTCTCGGCGATCTGCCCGGCCAGCGAGGAGAACAGGAAGTACGGCAGGATGAACAGCGCCGGCGCCAGGTTGGTGTACAGCGTGCGCTGTTCGGGGGTGACGCCGAGATAGAACAGCAGGCCGATGATCGCCTGCCGGTACACGTTGTCGTTGAACGCGCCCAGCGCCTGGACCACGAAGAACGGCAGAAAGCGGCGTTGCCGCAGCAGGGCGAACTGGCTGTGGGCGGACATGCAGGCTCCTTTGCGAACGCGCGCAGCCTAGCAGGTTCACCGCGCGCGCAGGCGCGGCGCGCGGCGGCCCGCTCCGGCGGCGCGCGCCGCGGTGTGCGGGGATTTGTGCTGCGCGCGCAGCAGGGCGATGAAGGCGCGCGCGGCCGGGGTCGGGTCCGGCCGCCACACCGCGTAAGTCAGGAAGCGGAAGCGCTCGCGCAGCGCCACCGTCGCCACGCCGTGCATGCCCGCGGCCATGGTCTGCGGCACCACCGCCAGGCCCAGGTCCTCGGCCACCAGTTGCCGCTGCAGGTCGGCATGGGTGACCTCGTACTGCAGGCGCTGGCGCAGGCCGGCGTCGGCGAAGGCGCGGTCGATGATGCCGCGCACGCCGGCGCCGGGGATCAGCCCGGCCATCGGCGCGTCCTCCAGCTCGCGCAGGGAGACCTCGCGGCACGCGGCGAAGCGGTTGCCCGGCGCGGCGATTAGCGCCAGCGGTTCCTCGTGCAGCAGCAGGTGCTGCGGCGGCAGCGCCACGTGCGGGCCGACGCCGATCAGGGCCACGTCGAGCCGGCCTTCGCCCAGCTCCAGCAGCAGCGCATCGCTCATGCCGGTGCGCAGGTGCACGTCCACCGCGCTGTGCGCCTCGCGGAAGCGGCGCAGCACCGCCGGTACCTGCACCGCGTTCAACGAGGAAATCTGCCCGATCTGCAGGCGGCCGCGCACCGTGCCCAGGGTCTGCGCCATCTCCTCCTGCAGGCGCTCGGCCGCGCGCAGGGTGGCCCGCGCGTTGTGCAGGAACACCTCGCCGGCGGCGGTGGCGCGCACCCGCCGCGCACCGCGCTCGAACAGGCGCGCGCCCAGTGCCTGTTCGATCTTGGCGATCTGGTGGCTCAGCGCCGACTGCACGGTGTGGCAGCGGCGCGCGGCTGCGGTGAAGCTGCCTTCCTCGGCGACGGCGACGGCGAATTCGAGCTGGCGCAGGGTCAGCATGGCGGTGCGCGGAGTGCGCCGCAGGCGCGCCGTGCGCTCGGTCGCGGTGCGCGACTCATGTTTGCCGCTCCAACCGCTTGCGCCATTGCTGGCGCAGCCACAGGCGGATGTTGTAGCGGCGCTTGCGGCTCATCCACGGGTAGCGCAGGGTCATGCCGAGCAGGCCGCGCAGCGTATCGAGCCGGTGCGCGCGCGCCGGCAGGACGTCGCAGCGCACCGAAATGCGGTCGCAGCCGGCATCGTGGGTGCGGTGGATGACGTCGGCGCGCATGATCAGCAGGTCGCCGACCGCGAGCTGCGGCACCACCTTGTGCGCCTCCAGGTCGACGCCGATCTTCCAACCGGGGCTGGCGTCGTGCAGGTCCTCGATCGCATACCAGTCGCCGATGGCGATGGCCTGGCCGGGAAAGCGCAGCTTGAACCAGTCCAGCGTGTCGGCCTCCACGCAGCGGAAGCGCAGCGCGCCGCGGCCCTGGATGCGCCGGTGCAGGTGCGGATCCAGGCGCGCGACCACGTCGTCGGCGACGATGGCCACGTTGGCCAGGCTGGCGTCGGGCTTGAGCACCGGCATGTAGCAGATCAGGTAGTTGCGGTGGTCGCCGTGCAGGAAGTAGCTGAAGTGGTCCAGGTGCCAGTTGAGCGCGCCGCCCGGGGCGGTCTTCGGATCGCGGTGCTGGTCGAACGGCAGGCGCAGGCTCGGCGCGGCATGGCTTTCGCGGATGCGGATGGCGCAGTAGCCGAAGCGGTCGGGGGCGATCGCCAGGCTCATGGCCGCGGCGACCGGCGGCACCGTGGCGGCGATGCGCGCCTGGATCCGGCGCATGTCCGCCGCCGGCAGGTCGCCGATCACGCCGTCGTGGAACTTCTCGGCGCCTTCCAGGAAGCGCAGCAGGCTGTCGGGAATGTCGCCTTCGGCCAGGAAGCCGCGGACCACGGCATACCCTTGCTGGCGCAGCGCGTCGGCGATGTCGGTGCTGAGCATGGTGGCGCGTTCCCCCCGGACGTGTGATGGCCAGTGTGCACGTGGCGGGGCACCGCCGCGGCGATCCGGCGCGATGGCCGGCGCGACCCGATGCCGTCGCCAAGCTATCTCAAAATCAGATGGATGTGGTGAAAAAAATGCGTTGGAAAGATCGCTGCCATCGCCACAGACTGCGCTCCCTCTCCTCGATCCGGTTCCTGTCCATGGAAACGACCTCGCATTCGCCGATGCGCCGCGGCCTGGTGCTGCTGATGGCCATCGCCACCGGCCTGGCGGTGGCCAGCAACTACTACGCGCAACCGCTGCTGGAAGTGCTGGCGCAGACCTTCGCCATCGACGTGCGCCACGCCGGCGCGGTGGTCACCACCGCGCAGCTGGCCTATGCCGCCGGCCTGTTGTTGCTGGTGCCGCTGGGCGACCGCTTCGAGCGCCGCAGCCTGATCGTCGGCCTGTACGCGCTCAGCGCGGTCGGTCTGCTGGTCAGTGCGATGGCCCACAGCTTCGCGCTGCTGCTGGTCGGCACGCTGATCACCGGCCTGAGTTCGGTGGCCGCGCAGATCCTGGTGCCGTTCGCCGCGACCCTGGCCGCGCCGCACGAGCGCGGCCGGGTCATCGGCACGGTGATGAGCGGCCTGCTGCTGGGCATCCTGCTGGCGCGCACGGTGTCCGGCCTGCTGGCCGGGGTCGGCGGCTGGCATACCGTGTACTGGGCGGCGGCGGCGCTGATCCTGCTGGTGTCGGGGCTGCTGTGGCGCGGCCTGCCGCGGCACCCGGGCAATCCGCAGCTGTCCTATCCGCACCTGATCGGCTCGGTGCTGGCGCTGTTGCGCGACGAACCGGTGCTGCGCGCGCGGGCGGTGCTGGGCGGGCTGATCTTCGCCGGCTTCAGCATGTTCTGGACCACGCTGGCATTCCTGCTGTCCGGCCCGGACTACCGCTACGGCACCGCGACCATCGGCCTGTTCGGGCTGATCGGCGCGGCCGGCGCGTTCGCCGCCAACCTCTCCGGCAAGCTGTCCGACCGCGGCGCCGGCCACTGGGTCGGCTGGGGCGGCCTGGCGATGCTGTTGCTGTCGTGGCTGCTGCTGCTCGGCGCGCCGCACTCGCTGTGGCTGCTGCTGGCCGGCGTGCTGCTGCTGGACGTGGCGGTGCAGGGCGTGCACATCGGCAACCAGAGCGTGATCTACCAACTGAATCCGGCCGCGCGCAACCGCATCACCTCGGCCTACGTCACCTGCTACTTCATCGGCGGCGCGGTCGGCTCCAGCCTCGGCACGGCGGCCTATGCCTACGCCGGCTGGCGCGGGGTGGCGCTCGGCGGCGCGGCGCTGGCGGTAGCGGCGCTGCTGTGGATGGGGATCAGCGTGCGGCCGGGGCAGCATGCGCCGACGCCGGCGGCGCCGGCGCGGCGCTGACCGCCTGCGCGGCGGCGCGCAGCTTGGGCAGCAGGCGCAGGGTCAGCGCGAGCTGGTTGCGCACCAGCCGGCGCTTGGCCTCGTCGATGCCGTCCTCGCGTTCCAGCGCCTCGGCCAGCGCGATCTCGGCCGGCTCGTCGGCGGCCGGCAGCGGGCGCCGTTCGCTGAGCGCGTCGGCCAGCGCGCCCAGCGCCTGGGTCAGATACTCGCCGGCGCGGGCGATGTCCGGATCGGTCTCGCCGGCCAGCGCGGCGCGGTGCGCGCCCAGCGCCGACAGGTAGCCGAGCAAGGTGTTGGACAGGGCCAGGAAGCGGAACCCGGCATCCAGGTTGCGGCGATAGCGGCCGGGCTCGCGCAGCATGTTCGACAGCGCCACCGACAGCGCGGCGTCGGCGTTGTGCATGTCGCGGCGGGCGATGCGGTAGGGCAGGTCGTCGCGCATGCCGCTGCGGTACTGTTCCAGCACCTGCGCCAGGTAGCGCGCGCTGCTGGACAGCACCATCGCCAGCACCTGGTTGAGGCGCCGGCCCTGCCAGTCCGGCAGGATCAGGAACGAGGCGGCGGCGGCGATCGCGCAGCCGATCAGGGTGTCGAGCAGGCGCGGCCAGATCAGCATGAAGCCGTTGCCGATCAGGTTGAAGCAGAACAGCGCCATCACCGTGATCGCCGCGGTGGCGAGCATGTAGCGGTCGGTCCGGGTGACGAAGAACACCAGGGTGCCGAGCAGGGCGAACAGCAGTTGCAGCTCGGTGCTGGGGAACAGTTGCATCAGCGCCCACGCCGCGCCCAGGCCGATCAGGGTGCCGGCGATGCGCTGGGCCAGGCGCAGGCGGGTGGCGCCGTAGTTGGGCCGGCACACGAAGGCGGTGGTCAGCAGGATCCAGTAGCCGTTGCTGGCGTGGATCGACCGCATGATGGCGTAGCCCACCACCAGCGCGATCGCCATGCGCAGGCCGTGCCGGAACAGCACCGAGCCGGGCGTGAGCTGCTGGCCGAGGCGCCGCAGCATCTCGCGCAGGGTGTGCGGCGAGGAGTCGCGCAGGCGGGTGTCGAGGGTGTCGCTGGTGGCGTCCGACTGCGCGGCCTCGGCCAGGCGCCGCTCGATGCTGTGCAGGTTGGTCACCAGCAATTCCAGCGAGCCGAGCAGCCGCGCCTGCCGTGGATCGGCGCGCGCGTGCAGGAAATCCAGCGACTCGCGCAGGTCGGTGGTGGCCTGCTGGGTCTGCTCGCCGTAGTCGAACGGCTGGCGCAGCCGGATCGCCTCGCCCAGCGCCGCGCAGGCCTTGCCCTGCAGGGCCAGCAGGCGCTGGCAGCGGTACAGCACGTCGCTGTGGAAGAACGCGTCGGTCAGCGCCTCGTACGGGTAGTGCGAGGAACTGGCGCGCTCGTGGAAGTCCTGCGCCATGTAGTACAGGCGGAAGTACAGGCCCGACTGCACGCCGGGCCGGCCGGAGCGGCCGAAGCGGCTGATGATCGCGGTCTTGGCCGCGTTCAGCGCCGCCACCACCCGCGCGTTCTGCTCGGCCAGCGCCAGCCGCCGCGCGTGCAGGTCGCTCTGCCGCACCGGCTCGAACAGCGCCGCCTTCAGCCGCAGGTAGCGGCCCAGCTCCAGGTACAGCCGCGACAGCCGCTCGCGCACCGGCCGGTTGGCGAACAGTATCGTCCACAGCACCGACAGCACGCCGTACCAGCTGGCGCCGAGCAGCAACAAGGCCACGCCGTGCCAGGCGCTGCCGCCGACATGGCCGGCCTGGTTGCCGTGGTCCAGGCCGATCATCGCGTAGATCGCCAGCGCCACGGTGGCCTGGGCGATCGAGGCGTAGCGTTCGCCGAGCGCACCGAGCAGGGTCAGGGCGAAGGTGGACAGCGCCAGGCCGGCCGCGAACGGCCACGGGTACGGGAACAGCAGCACCACCGCGGCCGCGGCGGCGGCGAAGCACAGCAGCGACAGCAGCACCGACTTGATCCGGCCCAGCCAGTTGTCGTCGGTCTCGGCGATGGCGCTGGCGATGGTGCCCAGGAAGATCGCCGGCACCGCCTCCAATTGCTGCTGGTGCCAGCACACGCCCATCGCCACCGCCAGGGCGATGAACACGCGCAGGCCGTAGCTGGCCTTTTCGTGGGCCCAAAGGCGGCTGAGGCGGGTTTCGATCGAGGGGGTCGGCACTGCAACACGATAGCGCACCGTCGCTGTATGCGATCCCCCTCCGGAGGGCCCGTCTACGCGAGCGCGCTCAGACTTCCAGGTGTTGCAGGCGAGCGTCCAGCAGCGCCGGGAAGCGCGTGTACCAGGTCTGGTTGAGCGGCGAGGGATGCGGCAGCGGAGACAGCGTCACGCGGCGAGTACGGCGGCCGTCCTCGCTGCGCAGCTCGACCTCGGTCTGCGCCTGGAAGCGGTCCTCGCGTGCCCAGAACGCGTCCAGCGCCGCGCGCACCTCGCGCGGCTGCTCGATGCCGAACCACAGGAAGGCCTCGCGGCCGAGGGTGAGGATGGCCTGGCCGCGCCACTGTTCGAGCAGCAGGCGCCGCATCAGCGGATGGAAGCGCCGCTTCACCGGCATCGACCAGGCCTTGTTGCCTAGCGGCTTGTACGGCACGGTGTTGAGCCAGAAGGCGACGCGGCCGGCCTCGAGCCCGGCGGCGAAATCGGGCATCTCCGTCCCGCCGTGCAGGTGCCGGTACAGCGCCTTGCGCACCAGCTGGCCGCCGCTGCCGACGAAGGGTTCGCCGTGTTCCACCTCGCTGCGGCCCGGGTCGCGGCCGAAGATGCAGATGCGCGCATCGCGGCGGCCGAGGCCGATGATGGGATCGAGCGGATCCTTGCCGTAGGCGGCGTAGACCGCGGTGTCGATGCCGTCGGTCTGCGCGGCGAGCGCGCGGAAGCGGGTGCGGAGGGCAGGGGAGAGAGCCATGGGGCGTGCGCGAATCGGTGGGGATCCAGGCTAGCGCAGCGGCGATGGTGGCCGCGTGCGTGCTTCCACGTGGGATCGGTGTGCTCTTGTGGGAGGGACTTCAGTCCCGACGAGGGAGATTGTCAGCTGGCTTTGGACTTCACTCGTCGCGGCTGAAGCCGCTCCCACAGGGAGTTGGTCGGGCGTCCTTGTGGGAGGGACTTCAGTCCCGACGAGGGAGATTGTCCGCTGGCTTTGGACTTCACTCGTCGCGGCTGAAGCCGCTCCCACAAGGAGTTGGTCGGGCGTCCTTGTGCGAGGGACTTCAGTCTTCACGACGGGTGGTGTCAGCCGGCTTGGGGTTTCACTCGTCGCGGCCGAAGTCGCCTCCACAAGGAGTGGGCAGGGAGTCCTTGTGGGAGGGACTTCAGTCCCGACGAGGGAGATTGTCCGCCGGCTTTGGACTTCACCCGTCGCGGCTGAAGCCGCTCCCACATTGGGTCACGTGCCCCCGTGGTTGTACTGCGCGCAGTGCTGACTGCGAAGGCCGATGCGCACGCCTGCGCCGCCTATGCCCCCTGCTCGCGCGCGATCGCGCGCCAGCCGATGTCGTGGCGGTGGAATTCGCTGGCCCAGTGGATGCGCTCCACGCCGGCGTACGCATGGCGCTGCGCCGCGGCCACGCTGTCGCCCAGCGCCGCCACGCACAGCACGCGGCCGCCGGCGCTGAGCACGCGGCCCTGCGCGTCCAGCGTGGTGCCGGCATGGAACACCTTGGCGTTGGCCGGCACCGCGTCCAGGCCGGTGATCGGCTCGCCGGTCACCGGGGTCTCCGGATACGGCGCGGCGGCCAGCACCACGCCCAGCGAGGGACGCGGATCCCAGTGCGCCTGCGTCGCGTGCAGGCGCTCGTCGAGCGCGGCCTCGAGCAGGTCGAGCAGGTCCGACTGCAGGCGCAGCATCACCGGCTGCGTTTCCGGGTCGCCGAAGCGCACGTTGAACTCGATCACCTTGGGCGCGCCGCTGGCGTCGATCATCAGCCCGGCGTAGAGGAAGCCGGTGAACGGCACGCCGTCGGCGCGCATGCCGCGAACGGTCGGCTCGACCACCTCGCGCATCACCCGCGCGTGCACCTCGGGCGTGACCACCGGCGCCGGCGAGTACGCGCCCATGCCGCCGGTGTTGGGGCCGGTGTCGCCGTCGCCGACGCGCTTGTGGTCCTGGCTGGTGGCCATCGGCAGCGCGCTGTGGCCGTCGACCATGGAGATGAAGCTGGCTTCCTCGCCGTCGAGGAATTCCTCGATCACCACGCGCGCGCCGGCGTCGCCGAAGGCGTTGCCGGAGAGCATGTCGCGCACCGCGGCCTCGGCCTCGTCCAGCGACATCGCCACGATCACGCCCTTGCCGGCGGCCAGGCCGTCGGCCTTGACCACGATCGGCGCGCCCTTGTCGCGGACATAGGCCAACGCCGCCTCGACCTCGGTATGCACGGCGTAGAACGCGGTGGGAATGCCGTGGCGCTGCAGGAAATCCTTGGCGTAGGCCTTGCTGCCTTCCAACTGCGCGGCGGCGGCGCTGGGGCCGAAGATGCGCAGTCCGGCGGCGCGGAAGCGGTCGACCACGCCCAGCACCAGCGGCACTTCCGGGCCGACCACGGTCAGCGCCACGCCTTCGTCCTGGGCCAGCGCCAGCAGCCCGTCGAGGTCGTTCACCTTGACCAGCACGTTGCGGCACTTGGCCTCGCCGGCGGTGCCGGCATTGCCGGGCGCCACCAGCACTTCGTCGACACGCGGGGACTGGGCCAGCTTCCAGGCCAGGGCGTGTTCGCGGCCGCCGGAGCCGATGACGAGGATTTTCATTAAAGATGGTCCCAGTTGATTCGAGGATTCAGTGGGTGGCGCAGGAGATTGCTTGGCAAAAGGCCTTGAAGCTGGGCGAGACACTTCGGGTCGGATCGATGTGAGCACCGATCGAACGAGCTGCACTCAGCTTTGGAAGGCCTTCGTTGAAGTAGCCGTAGCGCTGCATGACCCGCTCAAAAGCTTCCCACGTTCCGCCACGCACAGCATCCGGGCTCCTGTAGGTCTGCTGCTTGTCCACCGTTGGCGCTACACGTGGGAACGCGGCTTTGACTGCCTGCCAGTCTCCGAAGTACCAGGCTTCAAGTTCCTCGATGGCAATCCTTGTGGCCACTTGCCACTGCTGCTTACTGGCGGTTTTTGACTTTAGTCCAGCTTTCGAGCAGATCCGCTCGAGGCTTGTCTTGAGCTGGCGGCAATCATCATCATCCCTGTCTACGAGGACGACGATCCTCCAATCCTCTGGCATGAAAGCGGCATACCCGCGAAGGCGTCCTTCCAGCTTTTTCATGAGGTCATCCTTGCCTTGAAAAGGGTGGACGGCATAGGTCGCTCTGTTAGCAAGCAGACGAGGAAGGCATGCGTGAAGGAAGTTCTCCATGGATGGCTCCTCGACAAGGAGCTCATAGTGAGCTGCATTCATTAGGTCTTTTCCGGCAATGGCCTGGTCGGAGAACCCTGATTGATCAATGGGTCGCCCACGCCGAGCTGCCCCTCCATCCAGAGATGGCCCAAAAGCGCGCCGTGTTTGATGAACTCACGAATTCCAGGTAGGTCGGCGGCACGACGTGCCTGCGTATACCCATTGTCATCGCGCCATAAGACGCGCACCTCTTCTGGGTGCAGTGAGTTGATGAAGAACGGGGAGTGGCTGGTCACAAGTAATTGGGTGCGCGTACTTGCCTTTCTGCATTCTTCCGCCAGTTCTGGCAGCAGCCGGGGATGCAAAAAATTTTCCGGCTCTTCGATGCCGATGAAGGGTGGGGGAGCGGCATCGTAGAGAAGAACTAGGTACGCAAGCATCTTGAGCGTTCCGTCAGAGGCGAACCGTGCCAATACCGGATGGCTGAATGGTGCATCCTTGATCTGAAGTAACAATCGCCCGTCCGGCATGGTTTCGGCTAGAACCCGCTCAACCCGAGGGATGCGCTTTCGAAGGGTCTCGAACATCTCCTCGAGACGTGCCGGATGCTGTTCGGCCATGTACTGGATGACATTGGCGAGATTGTCACCCGTTCTGCTTAGACGATCCTGGGGGCCTGCTTCGGGTTGACCTCGAGTGCTGTCAGCGGAAAGATAGGAAACGTACCAGCCAGTAATGAAGTCGCGCAGCGCAGCGACCCGGGGATGCTCTGCAAATTGTCCGAGCGCATTGACTGCGAGCAGATCCGCGGCTTTCAGTGGCGTGTCGATGCGCTTGTCTTGGTCGTCAGGGCGCTCTCCGCTGGTCGCTCTACCAACCCCCTCCTTGTAGTCAAGAAACCTGAAAGGACGGCCACGCTCATTGCGCCGCCACTGCAGCCATTCTTCGATCACTACGGGAGCGTTGTTGCGTTCATCCACCGCCAGGTGGTAGGTGATCAACGGATAGCCTGGCTCCCGATACTTGATCTCGATGATGATCGGGCCTTCACCTCCCCTGGTCTTGAGCTCGCGTGCACGGCCTCGCTTGTCCCAAGCCCGTCTGAGGCCGAGTTCAAAGCATTCGGCCAGAAACGCGAACACGTCAAACACCGTCGATTTTCCGCTGCCATTGGGGCCCAGCAGTACGGTGAGCGGTGTGATCTCCCGCAGTTCAAGCTCCCGTATCGCCCGAAAGTTCTGGATCTTCAGATATTCGATACGCGCTACGTTCCGCGTGATATTGGAAGCCTTGCTCATTGTTTTCTCTCCGGTGCATCGCAAAGTATCTACTAGTGCCGGAAGTGGCGCACGCCGGTGAACACCATGGCGATGCCGTGCTCGTCGGCCGCGGCGATGACCTCGGCGTCGCGCATCGAACCGCCGGGCTGGATCACCGCCTTGATGCCGGCCGCGGCGGCGGCGTCGATGCCGTCGCGGAACGGGAAGAACGCATCGGAGGCCATCACCGAGCCTTCCACGCTCAGGCCGGCGTCGGTGGCCTTGATGCCGGCGATGCGCGCCGAGTACACCCGGCTCATCTGCCCGGCGCCCACGCCGATGGTGCGATGGTCCTTGGCGTAGACGATGGCGTTGGACTTGACGTACTTGGCCACCTTCCACGCGAACAGCAGGTCGGCGAACTGCGCCTCGGTCGGCGCCAGCCGGGTCACCACCTTCAGCGCATCGCGCGCCACCACGTGGGCGTCGCTGGTCTGCAGCAGGATGCCCGAGCCGACCCGCTTGCTGTCGATCCCGTAGACGCCGTCGCCGGCGGGGATGCGCAGCACGCGCACGTTGGCCTTCTTCTTGGCGTACTCGAGCGCGGCGGCGTCGTAGTCGGGGGCGATCAGCACCTCGACGAACTGGCGGTCCAGGATGACCTTGGCGGTGGCCGCGTCCAGCGTGCGGTTGAAGGCGATGATGCCGCCGAAGGCGCTGGTCGGGTCGGTGGCGTAGGCCAGTTCGTAGGCGTCGCCGCAGCCGGCGCCGACCGCCACGCCGCACGGGTTGGCGTGCTTGACGATGACGCAGGCCGGCGCGTCGAACTGGCGCACGCATTCCCAGGCCGCGTCGCTGTCGGCGATGTTGTTGTAGGACAGCTCCTTGCCCTGCAACTGGGTGAAGGTGGCCAGGGTGCCGGGGGTGGGGAAGAGGTCGCGGTAGAACGCGGCCTGCTGGTGCGGGTTCTCGCCGTAGCGCAGTTCCATCACCTTGACGAAGCTGGAGTTCATCTGCGCCGGGAACGCACTGCGCACCGGCACCGCGGCGTCGCTGGCGGTGACCGCGGACAGGTAGTTGCTGATCGCCGCGTCGTACTGGGCGACGCGGTTGAACGCGGCCACGGCCAGGGCGAAGCGCTTGCCCGCCGACAGCCGGCCGTCGTTGGCCTCCAGCTCGGCCAGCAGATCGGCGTACTGGGCCGGGTCGGTGGCCACGGCCACGCGGGCGAAGTTCTTGGCTGCCGAACGCAGCATCGCCGGGCCGCCGATGTCGATGTTCTCCACCGCGTCGGCGAGCGTGCAGTCGGCCTTCGCGGTGACCGCCTCGAACGGATACAGGTTCAACACCAGCAGGTCGATCGCGGCGATGCCGTGTTCGGCCATCACCGCATCGTCGGTGCCGGCGCGCCCGAGCAGGCCGCCGTGCACCAGCGGGTGCAGGGTCTTGACCCGGCCGTCCATCATTTCCGGGAAGCCGGTCAGTTCGGACACGTCCTTCACCGCCAGCCCGGCCTCGCGCAGGGCCTTGGCGGTGCCGCCGGTGGACAGCAGCTCGACGTTGCGCGCCGCCAGCGCGCGGGCCAGGTCGATCAGGCCGGTCTTGTCGGAAACGGACAGCAGCGCCCGACGCACGGGCAGGAAATCGGAGGACATGGGGCAGGGCGGGGCAGCGGAATGGGCCGCCATTGTAGGCGCTGAGGCCCGCCGACGCCCGGCCGGCACGCGCGCGCGGCACGCAGATCGCGCGTGCTGGGTCCGTTCCCGCCGGGCGTGCCGCGGGGTCGGTGGCCCTTGCGCAGGTGCGGTCCCGCGCCGCAGGCGGTGCCGGGTGGCAGCCTCCGACGTGTCGACCAAGCACATGGGCCGTGCCGCTTCGCGCGCGGTCTTTGGCAATGGCCGGAGTGGGTTGCCGGGCATGGCCGCACGCGCGCTATCGCGCGCGCCGCTGCGGCGATGCATTAGGCTGTCGCCGTCCCGCCCTCGCCGTCAGGATCACGCGCGTGTCGATCTATGCCCTCAAAGGACGTTTCCAGGACTTGCTGCGGCCCGGCGTGCGCGCCCTGCACCAGCTCGGCGTCACCGCCAACCAGGTGACGGTGGTGGCGGCGTTGGTGTCGTTGCTGGTCGCCGCGGCGGTGTACGCGCAAGGCGCGGCGCAGCCGCTGTGGTACGCGCTGCTGCCGCTGTGGATGCTGCTGCGGATGGCCTTGAACGCGGTCGACGGGATGCTGGCGCGCGAGTTCGGCCAGCAATCGCGGCTGGGCGCCTACCTCAACGAACTGTGCGACGTGGTCGCCGATGCGGCGCTGTACCTGAGCCTGCTCGGCGTGGCCGGCGCCAGCGCCGGCGCGCTGTGGCTGATGGCGCTGACCGCGGCGCTGACCGAATATGCCGGCGTGCTGGGGCTGATGGTCGGCGCCAGCCGCCGCTACGATGGGCCGATGGGCAAGAGCGACCGCGCCTTCGTCGTCGGCCTGCTGGGGCTGCTGCTGGCCGGCGGCTGGATCGGGGCGGCGACGGTGAATGGAGTCGCCATCGCCGTGGCGCTATTGTGCGTGGCGACCGTGCTGCGGCGGGTCGCGGCCGGACTACGCGAGGTGGCCGCGCGCAGGTGAGCGCGGCGGCCGGTACGGACGCAGGGAACAGGGATTCACGGCAGACAGGACATCGGCAACGGATGCGGCAGGTCAACGAAAGCGAATTCGCCAGTTTCGACGGCACACGGCTGTTCTATCGGCATTGGCCGGCCACCGCGCCGGCCGCGCCGCCGCGAGCGGTGCTGCTGCTGCATCGCGGCCACGAGCATTCCGGGCGGGTGATGCACCTGGCCGAGGAGCTGGGCCTGGACGAGTGCGCGCTGTTCGCCTGGGATGCGCGCGGCAACGGCCGCTCGCCCGGCGCGCGCGGCGACGCCCCCGGCTTCCCGGCGCTGGTGCGCGACCTGGACCGCTTCGTCGCGCACATCGGCGAGGTCCACGGCATCGCCGTGCAGGACATCGTGGTGGTGGCGCAGAGCGTGGGCGCGGTGATCGCCAGCACTTGGGTGCACGACTACGCGCCGCCGCTGCGCGCGCTGGTGCTGGCCTCGCCGGCGTTCAAGGTCAAGCTGTACGTGCCGTTCGCGCGGCCCGGGCTGGCCTTGCTGCAGAAGCTGCGCGGCAACTTTTTCGTCAACAGCTACGTCAAGCCGCAGTGGCTGACCCACGACCCGGCGCGGGTCGACAGCTATCGCACCGATCCGCTGATCACCCGGCCGATCTCGGTGCGGGTGTTGCTGGGGCTGTACGCGGCGGCCGACCGCGTGGTCGGCGATGCGCAGGCGATCACCGTGCCGGTGCAACTGCTGGTGTCCGGCAGCGATGTCGTGGTGCACCGCGGGCCGCAGGACCGCTTCTACGAGCGCCTGTCCTCGCCGGTGAAGGAGCGCCACCTGCTGCCCGGTTTCTTCCACGACACCCTGGGCGAGCGCGACCGCGCGCCGGCGCTGGCGCAGATCCGCCGCTTCGTGCGCGCGCGCTTCGCCGAAGCGCCGGCGCTGCCCAGCCTGCGTCAGGCGCACCGGCGCGGGCCGACCTTCGAGGAAGCCGAGCGCCTGGCCTGGCCGCCGGAGCGCTACAGCCTGCAGGACCTGCGCTGGCGCGGCGTGCGCGCCGGCCTGCGCCTGGGCGGGCGGCTGTCCGAGGGTATCGCCCTGGGCCTGCAGACCGGCTTCGATTCCGGCAGCACGCTGGACTACATCTACCGCGACCAGGCCGCCGGGCGCGGCCCATTGGGGCGGATGATCGACCGCACCTACCTGGATGCGATCGGCTGGCGCGGCATCCGCGTGCGCCGCCGGCATCTGCACGAACTGCTGGGCCTGGCGATGCAGCGGCTGCGTGGCGCCGGCCTGCCGGTGCGCGCGCTGGACATCGCCGCCGGCCACGGCCGCTACGTGCTGGAGGCGCTGGCCGGCGGCACGCAGCGCGCCGATGCGATCCTGCTGCGCGATTTCAGTCCGTTGAATGTGCAGCAGGGTCAGGCGTTGATCGCTGCGCTCGGCGCCTCCGACATCGCCCGCTTCGAGCACGGCGATGCGTTCGACCGCGACGCGCTGGCCGCGCTGCAGCCGCGGCCGACGCTGGCGGTGGTGTCGGGCCTGTACGAACTGTTCCCGGACAACGACCTGGTGCTGCGCTCGCTGCAGGGCGTGGCCGCGGCAGTGGAACCGGGCGGCTACCTGGCCTACACCGGCCAGCCCTGGCATCCGCAGCTGGAGTTCATCGCCCGCGCACTGACCAGCCACCGCGGCGGCGCGGCCTGGGTGATGCGCCGTCGCACCCAGCAGGAGATGGACGAACTGGTGCGCGCGGCCGGCTTCCGCAAGCTGGAGCAGCGCATCGACGCGTGGGGCATCTTCACCGTGTCGCTGGCGCAGCGGATCGCGCCATGAGCGCGGCGGCCGCGCGGCCGTGGTGGCGTGCGCTGGCCTGGCTGGCGCTGCTGGGGCCGTTCTTCTTCCTCAGCTACGGCCTGGCCAACACCCTGGCCGCACGCCGCGCCGATGTCCCGTCGCTGCCGTTCGCCTGGGAAACGCACATCCCATTCTGGCCGTGGAGCATCGTCCCGTACTGGTCGATCGACCTGTTCTACGTGGCCTCGTTCTTCGTCTGCCGCACGCGTGCCGAACTGGACACGCATGCGCGGCGCCTGCTCACCGCGCAGCTGCTGGCGGTAGGCTGCTTCCTGCTGTGGCCGCTGCGCTTCGGCTTCGAGCGGCCGCCGACCGAGGGCGTGTTCGGTTGGTTGTTCGCGGTGCTGCTCGGTTTCGACAAGCCGTTCAACCAGGCGCCGTCGCTGCACATCGTGCTGCTGGTGGTGCTGTGGGTGCGCTACGCGCGGCACCTGCACGGGCTGGCGCGGCTGGCCCTGCACGGCTGGTTCGCGCTGATCGGGCTGTCGGTGCTGACCACCTACCAGCATCACTTCCTCGATGTGCCCACCGGCCTGGCCGCCGGCTGGTTGTGCGTGTGGCTGTGGCCCGAACGCATCGACCCGCCGTGGCGCGGCGCGGCGCCGGCGCGCGATCCGCGGCGCTGGCGCCTGGCCGCGCTGTACCTGCTCGGCAGCGCGGCCTGCGTGGCCGCCGCACGCGCGCTCGGTGGCGCCGGCTGGTGGCTGCTGTGGCCGGCGCTGTCGCTGCTGCTGGTCGCGCTCAGCTATGCGCTGCTCGGACCGCTTGGCCTGCAGAAGCGCGCCGACGGCCGCCTGAGCCTGGCCGCGCGCTGGCTGTACGCGCCGTACCTGGCCGCCGCCCGGCTCAACGCGCGCGCCTGGACCTGGCGCGACCCGGCGCCGCGCGAGATCGCCGACGGCGTCTGGCTCGGGCGCATGCCCGGCCGCGGCGAGCGTGCGCAGTTTGCCGCGGTAGTCGACGTCAGCGCGGAACTGTCGTTACGCCAGGCGCAGGCACACGACCGCGTGGTGCCGATGCTGGACCTGGTGGCGCCGCCGGCTGCGGCCTTGCGTGCGGCCGCCGACGCGATCGAAGCGGCGCGCGCGCACGGCCCGGTGCTGGCCTGCTGCGCGCTGGGCTATTCGCGCAGCGCGGCCGCGGTCGCCACCTGGCTGCTGCGCAGCGGCCGTGCCGCCACGCTGGACGACGCGCTTGGGCTGCTGCGGGCGCGCGCGCAGCGGATCGTGCTGGGGCCGGCGCAGCGTGCCGCCATCGCCGCCGCCTGCGCCGCACCGCCGGCGCCGCTGCAGGCGCGGGAGGTGCCGGCATGAGCACGCCGCTGGAACTGCGCGCGATGGCGGCGGTGCTGCGCCAGGGCGCGCCGCTGGATCGGCTGTCGCAGCTGCTGCTCGCGGTGACGGTGGCGCTGGCCGCATGGTTTGCCGGCGGTGGCGCAGTGCTCGCCGCCGCCTGCTGTGGCGTCGCCGTGTTGGCCGGCCTGCTGCAGCGTTATTGGGCGGCGCGGGCCGGCCTGGACGTGGCATTGCTCGAGGCGGTCCTGGCCGAACCGGACCTGCAGCGCGCCGGCGCCGACCTGGACGCGGCGCTGCAGCGGTTGGGCCTGCTGCACACGCTGCCGCCGCCGCGCGACTGGCTGGCGCGCTGGCAGGGGATGCGCCGTGTGTTGCGGCGGCAGGTGGGCTGTTTCGCCATGCAGGTGCTGGCGTTGGTGCTGGCGCTGTGCACGGGATGGTTTGGATAGGAGGCTGGCGCGATGACCGATGAACCTGCATCGACGTTGCGGTCGGAAGTCGACGCGGCCCGACAGGCGCTGTGGCAGCGCCTGCAGGCCTACCGCTTCGGCGAGGACGAGGCGGCGTTGCCGATGTTCGTGCGCCGCGTGGCCAAGGAGGCCAACGTGTCGCAGGCGCTGGCCGCGCACGCGGTCGAGGAATACCGGCGCTTCTGCTTCCTGGCCTGTGTAGCCGGCGAAGAGGTGACGCCCAGCGCCCTGGTCGACCAGGTCTGGCACACCCACCTCACCGACACTCGCGAGTACTGGCAGCGGTTCTGTCCGCAGGTGCTGCGGATCACCCTGCACCATCAACCCGGGCGCGGCGATCCGGCCGATGCTGCGCGCTTCCAGGCGCAATACCGCGCCACGCTGGGGCACTACTGGCACCACTTCGGCGAGCCGCCTGTGGCGTGTTGGCCGGCCCCGGCGGGCGCGCCTACCACGCCGGCACGGCGGCAGGCCGGCACGCGCCGTGTTGTCCCCGCGCGCGCCGGCATCGCCCTTTGGGGTTGGCTGCTGGGCGTGGTGGTGCTGTTCGCGGTGCTATGGCATGGCAACGGCCCGCGCTCGCCGCTGCACTGGCCCGGACCGCCGTTCCTGCTGCTGTTCCTGGCCGGCATCGGCCTGGCCTGGAGCCTGGGGGCACGGCTGCGCCTGATCGTGCGCGGACTGCGCGGCGCGGCGGTCGACGCACCGCTCGACGCAACCGAATTGGCGTATCTGGCCGGTGGCAGCGAGCGCGTCGCCGATCAGCAACTGGCCCTGCTGCTGGCGGCCGGCGCAGTGCGCCTGCAGCCCGACCCGCAGGTGCGCCGCCACGCGCGACTGGAGCACACAGCCGTCGCCGCACCGCCGGCGCTGCAGCGCGCGCTAGCGACCGTGCGTGCGCAGCCGCAGCTGCAGCAGGCGCTGGCCGCATTGCGGCGCGACGCCGCGCCGCTGCGCCGGTCGCTGGTCGCCAGAGGGCTGTGGCTGGGCCATGGGCAGGCGCTGTGCGCGCGCCTGTTCGGCGCCGCGCCGTTGCTGGCGCTGTGGACTCTGGGCCTGCTGAAGCTGCGTATCGGCCTGCAGTTGCAGCGCCCGATCGGGTTCCTGGTGGCGGCGATGGTGGTGGTCACGGTGGTGGCGCTCGGCTTCCTGCTCACGCCGCCGCGGCGCAGCGTCGCCGGCGACGCGCTGTTGGCCGATCGCGATGCGGCTTGGCGCGACGGCGTCGCCGCGCCCTCGCTGGCGCCCGGTTCGCACCTGGCGCTGCCGCTGGCCCTGGCCGGCACCAGCGTGCTGATGACCACGCCCTGGGCCGACTACCACGCCTTGCGTGCGCCGTCGTTCAACGGCCGCGGCGGTAGCACTTCGACCAGCAGTTGCGGTGGCGGTGGCGGCAGCAGCGATGGCGGCGGCAGCAGTTGCGGGGGTGGTGGCTGCGGCGGGTGTGGAGGTGGCGACTGATGGCCGGTTCGACCTGGCAGGCGCGGCGAGCGCAATGGCGTACGCGGCTGGCGCTGGCGTTGCGCGCGCGCGGGGCCACGCCCAACGGCGTGTCCTGGAGCGGCCTGGCGTGCGCGGTGCTGGCCGCGCTGATGTTCGCCCTGGCCTGGCGCGAGCCGCCGGCCAATGCCGCCGCGTTGCTGGTGCTGGCGGCGCTGGCGCTGCAGGCGCGGCTGCTGTGCAACCGCCTGGACGGCTTGATGGCGCAGCAGGCGCAGATGATCGGCCGTGCCGGTGCGGTGTACAACGAGGCGCCGGACCGCTTGTCGGACGTGGCGGTGTGCCTGGGCGTGGGCTACGGCCTGCAGCCGGTGCTGGGCATCGGCGCGGAACTGGGCTGGGCCGCCGCCTTGCTGTGCGTGGGCACCGCCTACGTGCGCATGCTTGGCCTGGCCTGCGCGGTGCGCGAACCGCTGCAGGGACCGATGGCACGCGTGCAGCGCATGCATTGGCTGTCGCTGGCCGCGTTGGCGGCGGCCGCTGCGCTGTTGCTGCAACACGCCGCGCTGGCTCGCATGCTTCTTGCCGTGGCGCTGGCGCTGCTGATCGCTGCTGCCGCCCTCACCATCGTGATCCGTGTGCGCGCCATCGTGCGCGAACTGGAGTGGAAATGATCGCCCGCCTGATCGCCCGCGGCTGCAGCGCCGCGATCCGCCTGCTCACCGGCGCACGTGCGCTGTGGCGCGGCTGCATGCCGTCCAGCGAACGCCGCGTGTACTTCGGCAACCACGCCAGCCACGGCGATTTCGTGCTGATCTGGTCGTCGCTGCCGGCGCCGCTGCGGCGCGAGGTGCGGCCGGTGGCGGCGGCCGACTACTGGCAGCGCGACGCGCTGCGCCGCTACCTGATCCATGCGGTGTTCAACGGCGTGCTGATCGAGCGCGAGGCCGCGCAGCGCACCCGCGATCCGATCGACTGCCTGTGCGAGGCGGTCGACGGCGGCGGTTCGCTGATCCTGTTTCCCGAAGGTACGCGCAATACCCAGGACGGCCTGCTGCCGTTCAAGAGCGGCATCTACCACCTGGCACGGCAGCGTCCGGAACTGGAGTTCGTGCCGGTGTGGATCGACAACCTCAACCGGGTGATGCCCAAGGGCATGTGGCTGCCGCTGCCGCTGTTGTGCACGACCACCTTCGGCGAGCCGCTGCGGCTGCAGGCCGGCGAGGACAAGCAGGCGTTCCTGGACCGCGCACGCGCGGCCTTGCTGGCGCTGGCGCCGGCGCAGACGGAGGCGGCCCGATGAATCCGATCGCACTCAGCGACCATTTGCAGCAATCCTCGCTGCGGCAACAGACGGTGTGGCTGTTCCTCGGTATCGCCACGGTGCTGGTGGTGGCCACCCTGATCGCCGAGACCCTGCGCTGGCGCGCGCGTGGGCGGCCCAGCGCGGTGCTGGACAACCTGGTGGCGCGGATCCGCGCCTGGTGGGTGATGGCCGCGGTGGTGGCGCTGGCCTTCGCCTTCGGTCGGCTCGGCGTGATCGTGCTGTTCGCGCTGGTGTCGCTGTTCGCGCTGCGCGAGTTCATCACCCTCACCCCGACCCGGCGCGGCGACTACTACGCGCTGCTGGCCGCGTTCTACGTGGTGCTGCCGTGGCAGTACTGGCTGGTGTGGAGCGACTGGTACGGCCTGTACACGCTGCTGATCCCGGTCTACGCGTTCCTGGTGCTGCCGATCCTGGCGACCATCGGCGGCGACACCACGCACTACCTGGAGCGCACCGCCAAGGTGCAGTGGGGGCTGATGATCTGCGTGTTCTGCATCTCGCACGTGCCGGCGCTGCTGAACCTGCGCATCCCCGGCTACGAGGACCGCAATCTGCTGCTGTTCGCGTTCCTGGTGATCGTGGTGCAGTCCTCGGACGTGTTGCAGTACGTGTGGGGCAAGCTGCTGGGCCGGCACCTGATCGCGCCGAAGCTGTCGCCGTCCAAGACCGTGGAAGGCTTTGTCGGCGGCATCCTCTCGGCCAGCCTGCTGGGCGCGGCGCTGTGGTGGATCACCCCGTTTTCGCCGCTGCAGGCGTTCGCGCTGGCGCTGGTGGCCAACCTGATGGGCTTCTTCGGCGGCCTGGTGATGTCGGCGATCAAGCGCGACCGCGGCATCAAGGACTGGGGCCATATGATCGAAGGCCACGGCGGCGTGCTCGACCGGCTGGATTCGGTGTGCTTCGCCGCGCCGGTGTTCTTCCACCTGATCCGCTATGGATGGGTGTGATGGGCGCGGATGGGGGAGTCCGGTTTGGGATTTGTTGTGTGTCGCGCGCTGCGCATTTGCGTTTGCGTAGGAGCGGCGTTAGCCGCGAGGCTTTACCGATGGCGCATCGCTGCTGATCGCGCAGCGACAGGGCAAGCACTGCTCCCGCACATGCATCGCTGGTGGCGGGGGCTGGGTGCTGCAATCGCGCTTTTGCCGCGTTCGTGCCGTGCCGGGAATGTTGTGGGAGGGACTTCAGTCCCGACGCTTCAGCCGTGTCGCGTCGGGGCTGAAGCCCCTCCCACAGTGGCGCTTCGCGGCTTTCAGAGACTGGCTTTTCTTTGGAGTGGTTTGTCGCTCGATGCAGGATCGACGGCGCGATGTGAGTTCGCGCGTCGCGGCTGAAGCCGCTCCTACGGGCGTGTGGTCGTGGGGGCGGCCTGCGATGAACACCCGGGGATGCGATTCGCGCTTGCCGCGGTCTCGCCGCGCCGGGAATGTTGTGGGAGGGACTTCAGTCCCGACGCTTCAGACCGTGTCGCGTCGGGGCTGAAGCCCCTCCCACAGTGGCACTCCGCGGCTTTCGGAGACAGGCTCTTCTTCGGAGTGGTTTGTCGCTCGATGCAGGATCGACGGCGCGATGTGAGTTCGCGCGTCGCGGCTGAAGCCGCTCCTACAGCAACGCTACGCGGTCTTCGCGAGCCGGGCTGTCTTGCTGTGTCGGATCGCTTGACAGCGAGGTCATGCAGGACAACATCCCGCATCCCGCATCCCGCATCCCGCATCCCGCATCCCGCATCCCGCATCCCGCATCCCGCATCCCGCATCCCGCATTCCGAATTCCGAATTCCGAATTCCGAATCCCGGCCCCTCAGGCCAGCCCGTATTCCTTGAGCTTCTTGCGCAGGGTGGCGCGGTGGATGCCCAGCAGCGCGGCGGCGCGGCTCTGGTTGCCCTCGCAATGGTTGAGCACTTCCACGAACAACGGGATCTCCATCTCGCGCAGCACGATCTCGTACACGTCGTCGGCGTCGCAGCCGTCGAGGTCGCGCAGGTAGCGGCGGACCGATTGCGCCACGTGTTCGCGCAGTGGCGGCTTCGGCGCGCCGCGACTGGAGTCAGGACGAGTGGTGGCGGCGTTCAAGTTCGAGGGGTCCCGGATGACAGCGGCGCTGGACGGCAGAAGGGCCGGCGCGGGGGGACGAGTCTAGCGCGTGGCCTGCGCCACTGCCATGGCGCCGTGCCCGAACGTAGCGTTCTCAGTGGAAGTCGAAACTGAATGCCGCGGTCTCGGCGGCCGGTTCGCGCACCTGGAACGCGATCTGTGCACTCTGTCCCGGCGCCAGCGTGGCGCTATCCGGACGCGTGCGGCCCAGGTACTCCTGCGGGCGCAGCACGCGGCTGCCGATGGTGCGGCCGTCGGCATCGGCCAGGGACAGTTGCAGCAGCGGCCAGGCCTGCGCCCAGCGCGCGTCGTTGCGGAAGGTCGCCTGCACCTGCAGGGTGCCGGCCTGGCCGGGCAGCGGCCGCACCTCGCGGCTGAGCATGGTGAAGGCGGCCGGCTCGCGCCAGGCCGGCACGCGGCAGCCCAGGACCTGGCAGACCCCGGCCACCCACGGCCGCCAGCGCGGGTCGGCGCCCAGGCGCTGGCGATCGGCGATCAGGATTTGCAGCGCCAGCAGCAGGCCCAGCCCGACCAGCGCGATCCACTGCCAGGGTGCGGCGCGCAGCACCGGGCGGCGTCCGCGCGGGCCGTGCAGGAAGCTCGGTGTCGTGGGAGACGCGGCGGTGGCGACTGCGACGGCGGCCGGGACCGGCGCCGGTGTGGCGTCCACTTCCGCTGTGGGCGGCGCCGGCTCGTCCAGGTCGTCGGACGCGCGCGCGGCGCGCTGCGCCGCGGCGTCGTCCCTGGCCGCCAGCGGACCCGCGTTCGCAGGCGCCGGCGAGACGACCGCTGTGGCGGGGAGCTCGGGCAGCGGCGGCGCGCTCGCCGACGCGTCGGCCTCCTCGGCCGGCTGCGCCGCAGCGTCGCCCTGCGTGGCGGGCGCGTCGGGCTGGCGCAGCAAGGTGGCGAGGCTGGGACGGGGCGGGGTGCGATCGGGCATGCGCGCGGGCGACGACGGCGAGAGCCGTATTCAAGCATGCGCCGACTGGATCTGCAGCGCGCCGCCGGTTGACCCTGGCCGTTGCCAGGACCCGGCGCGCCGCGGAGCACGGCGCGCGCGGGCGCTCAGCGCTGCGGCTTGCGGGTGTCGAGCAGGTCGAGCAGGCCGGCGCGCTGGCGCGGGCTCAGGCTTTCGAAGCGTTCCAGCAGGCGCAGTTGCTGGTCGGTGAACTGGTAGTGGTTGGGCAGCTCGCCGATGGCGGCGGCGTCCACCGCGATCGGTTCGCCGAACACGCGCTCGCCGCGGCCGGTGGCCAGGTACTCGAAGCTCAGCCCGCTGCGGCGGGCCAGGGCGATCAGGTGCTCCACTGCCGGCGCGGTGCCTTCGGCCATTTCCCACTGCGCCACCGCGCTGCGGGTCACGCCCAGGTCCAGCGCCAGGGCCTCCTGGGTCAGGCCGGTGAGCTTGCGCGCTTCGCGCACCCGTTCGTACAGCTTGCTGTTCACGCGCACCTCCGCAAGGGAGGCGAGATATAGCCGCGCCGGCCGCTACGGGTGGTTCGCTGCGCTGTCCATCGGCGAAATGTTAGCGATACTGTCTATATGGCGCTGGCCCTGCCTGCCCCGGCGCGGGCCGCGCGCTGGCCTGGACCGCCGCGCGCCGGCGAAGCCGGCCGCGGCCGCGCTCCGCTTCAGTCGCGGCGCACGCCGTCGATGCGCATCCAGTCGCCGTCCTGCTCGGTGCGCAGTCGGGTGAACCACGGCGCGTAGCGCTGCAGCAGTTCCTGTTCCTGCCCGTGCAGGATGCCGGACAGGGCGATGCGCCCGCCCGGCGCCACGCGCGCGGCCAGGGTCGGCGCAAGCGCGTCCAGCGCCGAGGCGAGGATGTTGGCCACCACCACCGGATAGGTGGCGGCCGGTTCGTCGGCGGGCAGGTACACCGCCAGGCGTTCGCCGACCGCGTTGCGTTCGGCGTTGTCGTGGCTGGCCAGCAGTGCCTGCGGGTCGTTGTCCACGCCCACCGCGGCGGCGGCGCCCAGCTTCAGCGCGGCCAGCGCCAGGATCCCCGAGCCGCAGCCGAAATCGAGCACGCGCGCCTGGGCCAGGGCGCCGTCGGCGGCCAGCGCGTCCAGCCAGCGCAGGCACAGCGCGGTGGTCGGGTGGGTGCCGGAGCCGAACGCCAGGCCCGGGTCCAGGCGCACCACCGCGGCGTCAGCGCCGCTGGCGTCTTCGGGCAGGTCGTGGTTCCACGGCACGATGAAGGTGCGCGCGCCGAAGCGCATCGGCTGGAACTGGTCCAGCCAGGCCCGTTCCCAATCCTGGTCGTCGACCTTGCGGAAGGTGACCTGGGTCCAGTCCAGCCCGGGGTCGAACGCCTCCAGCGCGGCCAGCAGCACCAGCGCGTCCTGTTCCTCGGGGAACAGCGCGCTGAGCACGAGCGTGCCCCACAGCGGGGTCTCGCCCACGCCCGGTTCCAGGATCGCGCGTTCGTTGCTGGTGTCGGCGTCGGCATCGAGCAGGGTCACCGCCAGCGCGCCGACGTCCTCCAGCGCGGTCTCGTAGCGGGGCTGGGTGGCGTCGGTGCAGCGCAGGGTCAGTTCGAGGAACGGCATCGGTCGGTGGGGCAACGAGGGAAGCGCGCATCTTAGACGGGCGGCGGACTTCGCGCTGGAGACCGCCTGGCCGGCGCGCCCGAGGCAGGGCGCGCGCCAGGGCTGGCGGCGACCGAACCGTGACTTGCCGGCGGCGTTCGGCATGCGACCCCACGATGGTTGTGGGCGGCGTCGCGCGGCTGCGGGCCGTTCGCCCTGGGGAGAGCCGGCCATGCGTGTGGCCGTCGTCGTGTCCGGCCGTATCGCTGTGCGGGTGGCGCCGGCGCGGCGGCAGGACCGCCGCGGACCGCGGCCTTGGGCGAGGTGCGGCCGAACTAACCCGAGGCCGGGATGCGGCCGGCCGAAAGGGCGGGCACCACCGCCAGGCGCTGCCCGCTCGGAAAGGAGGGGCGAACCGGGCGGCGCGACGGCCATCGCGCCATGCCGTTCGTCCGTCTCGCCGGTCCGCGCGCCCGCGCACCGGTGCCGCGCGGGGGCAGTTGGCGCATACCGCGGCCGTGGGCTAGGGTAGACTGCCGGCTCGCAGCGGCCGGGCGACAGGGGGTCCGGCTGCGCCTTTGCCCGTTGTCCGGCTCTTTCGCGCATGCCCGTCGTGTCCCGTCCAACCTGGCTGTTGCTGGCGCCCGCCGCGCTGTTGCTGGGCGTGGTCGCCTATCGGGCGCTATCGCTGCCGGCCGCGCCGGCGGTCCCGATGGTGGTCGGCGCCGCGCCTGCGTCCGCCGCGCCGGCGACTGCGCCGGTGGCGGCGTCGATGCCGGCGCCTGCGCGCCTGCGCGGGGAGGCCGACGGCGAACGGGGGGCCGACCTCTACCGCGCCGCGCAGCAGCTGTCGATCGCCGCCGCGCATGGCGACCCCGAGGCCTCCTGGCGGCTCAGCCGCATCTACGACTACTGCGCCGGCTATGCGATGGACCCGGTCGGCTACGGCGCCGACACTCGCGCGATCGCCGATGCACGCCTGCCGACCTCGGCGCAGATGGTGCAGGCGCGCGCCCGCGTCGGCCGCCGCTGCGCCGGGTTCGTGCCCGGCGACGGCCTCACCCGCCAGGCCATCGTCGCCCAGCGCGTGCAGGCCGCACGCGGCGGCAACCTGGCCGCCGAAGCGGCGCTGCTGGCGCTGGGCCAGCCGCTGCACGCCGGCGCCGAGTACAAGCGCGACCTGGTCGCGCGGGTACGCGCCTCCGGCGATCCGGATGCCTATGTGGCGCTGGCGCCGGCGATGGGCCTGGCCGCCAGCGGCGACGACGGCCTGGACGGTCGCGTGGCCGGTACCCAGTTTTCCGAATTGGCCTGGCAGTTGGCCGCCTGCAGGCTGGGATTGGATTGCGGCCCGGATAGCGAGTTGATGACCCGCTATTGCGCCAACGGCGGGATCTGCTCGCGCGATCCCTCCCAGGATTTCAGCAGTTTTGTTTACGACGCCGCGGTGCCGCGGCAAGGCACGGACACGATGAACGACATGGTCAATCGACTGTTGGACAGCAAGGGAGCAGGCTCATGAATTACCGGCGATGGCTGCATGGCGCCAAATTCTGGTTCTGGGTCCTGGCCTTCGTCGCCTACTCGGCGGCGGCGGCGGGCCTGTTGCTGATCGACACCGCCGAACAGCGCTACCGCGGCCTGTCCAAGGTCGAACTGACCACCGCGCACGCCGCGCCGGACCTGCGCCGCGCCGGCGCCGCACAGGTGGCGGCGATCTACCGCGCCAACAGCGGCATGCCGTTCTCCACCCTGGCCCCCGGCAGCACCTTCCAGATCGTCTGGCCGGACGGCTCCACCGAGACGGTGATGATCGTCAGCCCGACCTCGAGCCTGGGCGCGGAGCCGGTGGCGGGGACGCAGCAGGAGAAATAGCCGGGAATGGGGAGTGGGGAATCGGGAATCGCGACAGCGGTTCCCGATTCCTCCTTGCTCTAGGCGACTCAGGCACGCCGACTTGCCGTGCGCCAGGTCTGTAGTACGGGCGTCAGCCGGCGGTCGCTGAGGTGCTGCATCCCCGTGGTCGTGGGCCTTCGTCATCGGACATCGGGAACCGGCACTGCCGATTCCCGTTTCCCCATTCCCCGCTTTCAAACCAACGCGATCGACTTGTTCTTGCGCTCGGCCAGGCGCTTTTCCAGGTAGTGGATGTTCTGGCCGCCGGCCTGGAAGCCCTTGTCGCGCATGATCCGCTGCTGCAGCGGGATGTTGGTCTTGATGCCATCCACCACCATTTCGCTCAGCGCCACCCGCATGCGCGCGATCGCGGTCTCGCGGTCGGGGCCGTGCACGATCAGCTTGCCGATCATCGAGTCGTAGTTCGGCGGTACCTTGTAGCCGCTGTAGATGTGCGTATCCACGCGCACGCCGGGGCCGCCGGGCGGGTGGAAGCCGGTGATCAGGCCCGGGTTGGGCATGAAGGTTTCCGGATCCTCGGCGTTGATGCGGCACTCGATCGCATGGCCGCGCAGGACGATGTCCTTCTGCTTGATGCTGAGCTTGTGCCCGGCGGCGATGCGCAGCTGCTCGCAGACCAGGTCGATGCCGGTGATGCGCTCGGTGACCGGGTGCTCGACCTGGATGCGCGTGTTCATTTCGATGAAGTAGAAGCGCCCGTTCTCGAACAGGAACTCGAAGGTGCCGGCGCCGCGGTAGCCGATGCGGATGCACGCGTCCACGCAGACCTTGCCGATCTCGTTGCGCAGTTCCTCGGTGATGCCCGGCGCCGGCGCTTCCTCCACCACCTTCTGGTGGCGGCGCTGCATCGAACAGTCGCGCTCGCCCAGGTGGATGGCGCCGCCCTGGCCGTCGGCCAGCACCTGGATCTCCACGTGGCGCGGGTTCTCCAGGAACTTCTCCATGTACACCTGGTCGTTGCTGAAGGCGGCCTTGGCCTCGGACTTGGTGGTCTCGATCGCGGCCTTCAGCGCGGCCTCCGAATGCACCACGCGCATGCCGCGGCCGCCGCCGCCGCCGGCGGCCTTGATGATCACCGGGTAGCCGATCTCGCGGGCGATCTTGGTGTTGGCGACGATGTCCTCGCCCAGCGGGCCGCCCGAGCCGGGCACGCACGGCACGCCGGCGGCCTTCATCGCGCGGATCGCCTCGACCTTGTCGCCCATCAGGCGGATGGTGTCGGCCTTGGGCCCGATGAAGATGAAGCCGGACTGCTCCACGCGCTCGGCGAAGTCGGCGTTCTCCGACAGGAAGCCGTAGCCGGGATGGATGGCCTGGGCGTCGGTGACCTCGGCCGCGGCGATCAGCGCCGGGATGTTGAGGTAGCTCTCCGACGAGGGCGCCGGGCCGATGCACACCGACTCGTCGGCCATGGCCACGTGCTTGAGGTTGCGGTCCACGGTGGAATGCACCGCGACCGTGCGGATGCCGAGCGTATGGCACGCGCGCAGGATGCGCAGCGCGATTTCGCCGCGATTGGCGATGACGACTTTATCGAGCATGGGAAGGCCGGGAATTGGGAATGGAGAATCGGGAATGGAGGACGGCGTGCATCGTCAATCTCCGCGCTTGCTCAGGACATTCATCAATGCGGTCAGTTTGGCGAAGATCGTATCGATCAATCCGTCGAGTGCCGCGATGTCGGGGGTGTAGTCGAGCCGGCGCGCGATCTGCAGATGCGTGCTTGCCTCGGACAGCGAGCCACGTGCGATCGACAGGAAGCGCAGGTATTCGGGAGTGGAGCGGCGTGCCGCGCCTTCGGCGATGTTGGCGGGGATGCTGACCGCTGCGCGGCGCAGCTGCGCCGTAAGCCCGAAACGTTCCGTCGCCGGAAACGTCTCGGAGAGGCGGTAGATCATTCCCACCAGATCCATGGAGTCGCGCCAGACGTCGAGCCGCTCGTGTGGCCGCTTTGACGATTCCCCATTCTCCACTCCCGATTCCCGGCGTCTCAGCCAATCACAAACAACGGCTGGTCAAACTCCACCGGCTGGCCGCTTTCGCCCAGGATCGCGACGATGGTGCCGGAGACGTCGGCTTCGATCGGGTTGAACATCTTCATCGCCTCGATGATCGCCAGGGTCTCGCCGGCCTTGACCGCCTGGCCGACGCTGACGAAGGCGGGCTTGTCCGGCGCCGGCGAGGTGTAGAAGGTGCCGACCATCGGCGCGCGCAGCACGTGGCCCTCGGGCAGGGCGTTGCCGGGCTTGGCGCTGCCGCCGGTGGAGGCTTCGGTGGGCGAGTTCATCGGCATCGGCGCGGCCGCCGCCGGCGCGGCCACCGGGGCGGCGGCCACGTACTGCGGCGCGCTGCCGGTCATGCCCTTGGGGGTGCGCGCCAGGCGCACGCTTTCCTCGCCTTCCTTGATCTCGATCTCGGCGAGATTCGATTCTTCCAGCAGGTCGATCAGTTTCTTGATTTTGCGGAGATCCATAACGGCCTCTTGAGGTGACTCGGAAAAAGACCGGGCGCGCGGCCCGGGGACTCAGACGGGGGTGTGCGGCACCGGTCGGGCGCGGCTCATGCGGCAGTTCCCAGCCGGGTCAGCGCCGCATCCATCGCATAGCGGTAGCTGTCGGCGCCGAAACCGCAGACCACGCCGACCGCGTGGTCGCTGAAATAGCTGTGGTGGCGGAACGGCTCGCGGCTGTGCGGGTTGGACAGGTGGATCTCGATGAACGGGATCGCCACCGCCGCCAGCGCGTCGCGCAGCGCCACCGAGGTATGGGTGAAGGCCGCCGGGTTGATCAGGATGAAGGCGGTGCCGTCGGCGCGCGCGGCCTGCACCCGGTCGACCAGCACGTGTTCGGCGTTGGACTGCAGGCTCTCCAGCTGGTGGCCGGCGGCACTGGCCTGGGCCTGCAGCGCCGCGTCGATCTGCGCCATGGTGGCATGGCCGTACACGCCCGGCTCGCGGGTGCCGAGCAGGTTGAGATTGGGGCCATGCAGCAGCAGCAGTCGCGCCATCGGGAACAAAACAGCCGAAAGGGCGGCAGTCTGCGCGAAGCCGGCATTGCTGTCCAGTTCGGCGAAGTTGCGGGTGTTTTAAACAAATGTTTGATTATGTCGCCGGGCTGCGGGGCGTCATGCGGCGCGCGGCGGGCCTCGGCCGCAGGGAGGACGCAGCGCCCGCGGCCTACGGTGATGGCCCATCGTGCGCGGGCCAGGCAAGTCTCGCTGCCGCATGGGTCGGGACGATTGCAGTGCCGGCGCCCGCGCGGCGCCGCCGCCATAAGTGGTATATACCATTTGGAAATCACTGAAATACCAATCGGGAGTGGGCGCATGCGAACCGACCATGGTGGCCGTTCCGGCCTTGGCCGCTACATCCTGGCGCTGGCGCTGCTGGCCGGCTCGATCGCCGCGCCCGCGCTGGCGGCGACGCCGGCCACGCTGCCGGCGGTGTACCCGGCGCCGACCGCGCTGCGCCTGCTCGGGCCGGAACTGCCGCTCGGGCCGTCGGTGGTGCTGGTGCAGGCCGGCACGCCCGATCCGGCCACCGACGCGCTGGTGCGCGCGGTGTTGCGCCAGGCCGGGGTCTCCCGCATCCGCCGCGCCAGCGCGCTGCCGCGCGACCCGCAGGCGGTGGCGGTGGTGCTGGGCACCGTCGACGCCGCGCCGGTGCGCGATGCGCTGGCCGTCGTCGACCTGGACGTGCCCGAGCGCGCGGAAGGCTATGCGCTGGGCAGTGTGGCGCGCGGCCGCGGCGCGCTGATCGTGCTGGCCGGTCGCGACGGCGACGGCCTGTACCACGCGGCGCAGACCTTCCGGCAACTGGTCGCGCACGGGCGCATCGCCTCGGTGGCGGTGACCGACGCGCCGGCGATGCCGGTGCGCGGCACGATCGAGGGTTTCTACGGCAAACCCTGGAGCATGGCCGAGCGCGCCGCGCACCTGGCGTTCCTGGCGCGCTTCAAGGCCAACACCTTCATCTACAGCCCCAAGGACGACGCGTTCGCGCGCGATCGCTGGCGCGCGCCGTATCCGGCCGCCACGCTGGCGGCGCTGGGCAAGCTGGCCGCGGTCGCCAATCGCGAGCACATCAACTTCGTCTATGCGCTCTCGCCGGGGCCGTCGATCTGCTACAGCGACCCGGCCGACCTGCAGGCGATCCGGCGCAAGTTCGCCGCGCTGCGCGCCCGCGGCGTGCGCAGCTTCTACATCGCCTTCGACGACATCGAATACACCAAGTGGAACTGCCCCGGCGACGCCACCGCGTTCGGCCCCGCCGGCGAGCAGGCCGCGGCCACCGCGCAGGCGCGGTTGCTCAATGCGGTGCAGGCGGACATCGCCGCGGCCGGCCACGGCGCGCTGATCATGGTGCCGACCGAGTACTACAACGTCACCGAGTCGCCGTACAAGGCGACGCTGCGACAGGCGCTGGATCCGCGCGTGGTGGTGCAGTGGACCGGCACCGATGTGGTCCCGGCGTCGATCTCGGTGAGCGACGCGAAGAACGCGACCAAGGCGTTCGGGCGCAAGACGCTGCTGTGGGACAACTATCCGGTCAACGACTTCGCCGAAACCGCCGGGCGCCTGCTGCTGGCGCCGTACGACCGCCGCCAGGCCGGGCTGTCGGCGGAGCTGAGCGGCATCGTCGCCAACCCGATGAACCAGGAAGTGGCCAGTCGGCCGGCGGTGGCCGGGGTGCTGGCCTTCGCCTGGAACGACCGCGGCTACGACGCGCAGCGCACCTGGCGTGCGGCCGCGCGCGACCTGGCCGGCGGCGACGCGCCGGTGGCCGACGCACTGCTCACCTTCTTCGACACCCAGCACCTGGCGCCGACTTTCGGCCATCTGCCCTGGCAGCCGCAGGCGCCGCGGCTCAAGGCGCTGATCGACGCCGCCCGCGACGCGCTGGCCGACGGCGATCCGGCGGCCCGCACCGCGGCGCTGGCCGCGCTGGGCCGCGCGGCCGACGCCCTGGCGGCGGCACCGCAGCGCATCCGCGCCAGCACCGCCACCGCCGGCTTCGTCGCTGAGGCCGCGCCCTGGCTGGACGCGACCGCGCTGTGGGGCCGCGCGCTGCGCTTGAGCGTGGACGGGCTGAACCAGGCGCTGGCCGGCGACCCGGCGGCGGCAGGCACGTTCGCCGCGGCCGGGCAGCTGGCCGCGCAGGCCGGGGCGATCCCCTCCATTCCCGGCGCGACCCGCTTCGGCGGCCCGGTCAAGGTCGCCGACGGCGTGCTCGACACCTTCATCGCCGACGCGCCGGGCCTGGTGCAGCGTCCGCCGGCGCGCTAGCGGGGGGGCGTGACGGTGCGGATCGGCGCGAGTTGCAGGCGCAGCGCCGCAGGCAGGTCGTAGCGGCCATTGCGCAGCGGCACCGCGGCGAGCGCGGCATGATCCGGCCCCGGCGGCAGCCATGCCGGCGCACGCAGGGACTGGGGCGGCACGCTGGCGCGATCCTTCGCGCCGAGGTCTAAGTGCTGCCCGGAAGACGCCCGGGGGCGCGACAGCATGCCGCGGAGCGCTCGCGACGCGCCGGATGCGAGCGCAAGGCGGTTGCCTGACGGCATCGGTGCTGGTGCGGACGTGCAGAACACGAACCGCATCCGCCGCAATGCGCGCGGCCAGGCCGCAGCCGACAGGTGCGGATGCTGTACCACCCGCCCCCATGCCGGTCCAACGCGGCGGCGCTGGTCACGCACCGGCGCCTCCCGGCTTGCCCTGCGGATCGGCGCCCGCGCAAACACGCTCATGCGCATCGCCCATGTGCTGATGTCCGATCGCCATGCCGCCGAGCGCACGCATTAACCGGCGGTTTACACCTTCGGCCCGCATCCCGGGCACAAAGAACGCCCGACCGGCCACGAGGGCGAGCCATGCGAATTGCGATCATCGGCGCAGGATTCTGCGGCACCGTGCTGGCCGCGACGCTGGCCAGGCAGGGCGCCGTCCGCCACATCACCCTGGTCGGCGTGGCCGATACCTACGGCCGCGGCATCGCCTACGGCGCGGCGCGGCCGGAACACCTGTTGAACGTGCGCGCCAAGGACCTGGGCGTGGACCCGCAGGCGCCGGGCGGCTTCGCCGACGCCCTGCAGCTGGATGCCGAGCAACGCCTGCAGTTCCTGCCGCGGCTGCTGTACGGCCGCTACCTGCAGCAGCACCTGGACGACGCGCTGGCGGCGTCGGCGGTGGAGGTGGCGCGGGTGAGCGAGGAGGCGGTGGCGGTGGAGCGCGATCCCGACGGCTTCCGTTTGTTCCTGGCCAACGGCGAGGCGGTGGTCGCCGACGTGGTGGTGCTGGCGATCGGCGCGCTGCCGCCGGCGGCGCTGCCGGGCATCGGCCCGCGCCTGGCGGTGCATCGGCGCTACATCGGCTGGCCGTGGCAGGACGGCGTGCTCGACGAGGTGCCGCCGCAGGCGCGGCTGTTGCTGGTCGGCACCGGCCTGACCATGGCCGATGTGGCCTTGACCCTGCGCCGGCGCGGCCACCGCGGCCCGATCACCGCCCTGTCGCGGCGCGGCCTGCCGCCGCAGGCGCACCTCGCGGTGCCGGGCGCGCCGGTGACGCTGCCGCCGAGCGTGGCGCAGGCGCTGCGCAACCACGACCTCGCCGGCCTGCTGCGCAGCCTGCGCCAGCTGACCACGGTGGTGGAAGACTGGCGCTGCGTGGTGGACGCCTTGCGCCCGCACCTGCAGCCGTTCTGGCAAGGCCTGGCGCCGGCGGCGCGCGCGCGCTTCCTGCGCCACCTGCGTCCGTACTGGGAGGCGGCGCGGCATCGGCTGGCGCCGGCCGCGGCGACCGCGCTGGCGCAGATGCAGGCGCAGGGTCAGCTGCGCATCCGCGCCGGGCGCCTGCTGCGCGCACGGCTGGGCGAGACCGCGGTGGAAGCGGTGATCCGCGATCGCGCCAGCAGCAGCGCGCGCACCGAGGACTTCGACGTGCTGATCCGCGCCACCGGGCTGGACACCGATGTCGCCCGCACCAGCCACCCGCTGGTCGCCACGATGCGCGACGCCGGCCTGCTGCAGGCCGATCCGCTGGGCCTGGGCCTGCGCGTGGACGAGCGCCTGCGGGTGCGCGACGGCAGCGGCCATCCGGTCGCCGGGTTGTACTGCCTGGGACCGCTGTTGCGCGGCGTGCTGTGGGAAATCACCGCGGTGCCGGAACTGCGCGCCGGCGCGCAGCGCCTGGCGGCGGAACTGGCGACGCTGGGGCAGGCACGGACCGCCGATGACGGTGCGGGCGACGCGCGCCAGCGACAGGCGTTCTAGCGATCGGATCCGGTACGGTGTTGGGGAGCGACGGCGGTCGCGGCGGGGCTTGAGCTGTATTCCGTCGCGACGGCAGGCGAGCTTCCGAGCATCCTGCAAGGCGCGCGCGTAGGAGCGGCGTCAGCCGCGACGGGTGTTCCCGGGAAGGCCCGTCGCGGCTGAAGCCGCTCCTCCAGGACACTGCACGCATCGGGACGCGCACCGGCTACGGCGACGGCTGGGCGCCGCCGCCGGCCCACGTCTCGACTTCGCCCGGCGCGAACGGGCCCAGCTTCTGCTTGACGATACGGCCATCGGCGTCGATCAGCACGCTGTACGGCAGCAGGCCCTGGGTGTCGCCCAGGCGCACGCTGGCGTCGGCCGGACCCGGGGTCTCCAGGGCGATCGGGTAGCCGATCGGTACCTGCTGCAGGAAGGCGCGCACGTCCTCGGCGCGGTCCAGGGCGATGCCCAGCACCTGCACGCCGCCGTCGGCCTGGGCGCGGGCCAGCCGGTCCAGTTCCGGCATCTCGCGCACGCAGGGCTCGCACCAGCTGGCCCACACGTTGACCAGCAGCGGCCGGCCGCGGAACTGCGCCAGGGTCAGCTGGCCGCCGTCGAGCGTGGGCAGGCGCAGCGCCGGGGCGGGGTCGCCCGGCCGCGCTGTGGCGACCGGCGCCGCGTCGCGGCCGCTGGCTGTGGCCGGCACTGCCGTGGCCATGCCCGGCGCCCGCCGTTCCCACCAGTGCGCCGCCGCCACGCCCAGCACCGCCGCCACCGCGGCGACCGCCAGCAGGCGCGCGGCGCCGGCGTTCACCGCGCCGCGCGCAGCAGGGCGTCCTCGACCACGGCCTGGCTCAGCACCGGCGGCAGCACCGTCGGCGGCGCGCCGGGGCCGTAGACCACGTACAGCGGCACGCCCACCGCCTTGTGCTCGGCGAGGAAGGCGCTGATGCGCGGATCCTCGTTGGTCCAGTCGCCCTTCATGTACACCGCGTCGACCCGCTTGATCGTGTCGCGGAACGCATCGCTGTCGAACACGTTGCGCTCGTTGGCCTTACAGGTGACGCACCAGTCGGCGGTCATGTTGACGAACACCACGCGGTTGTCGGTGCGCAGGCGGTCGAGCATCTGCGGCGAATAGGCCACGGTGTTGCGCTCGACGCTGGCGCTGGGCGGCGGCAGCCGGGTCACGCCCCAGGCCGGCAGCAGCGCCAGCAGCAGCAACACGCTGGCCAGGCGGGTGCCCAGCGCATGCCCGCGCCAGCGCGCGCGCTCGAACCACCACAGGCCCAGCGCCAGCAGGGTGGCGCCGATCAGCAGCAGCGCCACCGCGTCCACGCCGCGCTGCTTGCCCAGCACCCACAGCAGCCAGATCGCGCTCAGGTACATCGGGAACGCCAGCACCTGCTTGAGCGTCTCCATCCACGCCCCCGGCTTGGGCAGGCGCCTGGCCAGCGACGGCACGAAGCCGATCAGCAGGAACGGCAGCGCCAGGCCCAGGCCCAGGGTCAGGAACACCAGCATCGCCGCCGCCGCCGGCGCGGTGAGCGCATAGCCCAGCGCCGGGCCCATGAACGGGCCGATGCAGGCGCTGGACACCACGCAGGCCAGCACGCCGGTGAAGAAGTCGCCGACCGGGCCGCTGCGCGCCGACAGCGACTGGCCGACGCCGCCCAGGTTGGCGCTGAGGGTGAACACGCCCGACAGGCTCAGCCCGACCACGAACATCAGGTACACCAGCACCGCGACGAAGCCCGGGCGTTGCAGCTGGAAGCCCCACAGCAGGCGCGCGGCCACGGCGATGCCGCCGATCACGGCGAAGGAGGCGAGCACGCCCAGCGTGTACCACAGCGCATGGCTGCGGGCGCGGCCGCGGCTCTCGCCGCTCTGCGCCAGGCCCAGCACCTTCAGCGACAGGATCGGCAACACGCACGGCAGCAGGTTCAGCAGCAACCCGCCGCCCAGCGCCAGCAGCAGGATCCACAGCAGGTTCTGCGTGGCCGGCGGCGGCGCGGCGCTGCGCGCGGCGTTGTGCGCCGAGGCGTCCGGGATCGCCGGCAGGGCGTCGGCGGCCGCGGCGGCGGCCGCGTCGTTGGCGTCGGCCTGGCGGCTGTCCAGCGGGGTCACCAGCAACGGGCTGACCTCGGCCTGGTCGGCCGGGGTGACGGTGCCCTTGGGCAGCGCCAGCTTCACCCGCCGGGTCATCGGCGGGTAGCAGATGCCGTCGGTCTGGCAGCCCTGGAAGGTCGCCACCAGGGTCGCGGCGGCGGCATCGGCGCGCTGGCGCTGCAGCGGCACGGTGACTTCGGCCTGGTCGAAGTACACCACCACGTTGCCGAAGTGTTCGTCCTGGTGCGAGCTGCCCTTGGGCCAGCGCGGCATGCCGGTGCGGATGCCGGGCGCGCCTTCCAGCGCCAGCGCGGTGCGGTCGCGATACAGGTAGTAGCCCGGCGCCGGGGTGAAGCGCAGCAGCAGGGTATTGCCGTCGCCGACGATGGCTTCGAACTGGAACGCCTGGTCCGACGGCAGCGGCAGGCCCTGCACCGCGGCGGCACCGGCGCCGGGACCGAACAGCGGCTTGGCGCCGGTGCCCGCGCCCGGGCCGCTGCCCGGCAGCCCGCCCGTCGCGGCCGGCGGTGGCAGTGCCGGCGCCGGATCGGCGGCGGCACTGGCAGTGGCAGTGGCTGCCGCCGGCAGGGTCACCTCCAGCAGGCGCTTCTGCGGCGGGTAGCACACGCCGGCATCGGCGCAGCCCTGGTAACGCACCTCGAGCTGCACGCGGCTGGTACCGGGATCGGCGACGCCGCTCTGCACCGCGTTCAGTGCGTCGCGGTAGGTCTCCACTTCGCCGAAGTACGGGTCGGTCTTCTTGTGGCCGGCCGGCAACTGCAGGGTCGGGTTGGGCTTGAAGCCGCCGATCACCTTCACCGCGATGCGGTGCCGATACAGGTAATAGCCCTTGGCGATGTCCCAGTGCAGCGCGATGCGGCCGCGTTCGGGCGCCTGCGCGCTGAGCGCGAAGGCCTGGTCCACCGACAGCAAGTCCTTTTCGCTGATCGCCAGGGCGGGGAAGGCGGCCACGGCCAGCAGGCACAGGGCGGCGAGGCGGTGCAGCAGGGTCATCGGTTTACGGTTCCTCACGGGTTTCGGCATGGACCCACTGCAGGTAGGCCGGCAGGCCGCCGGCGACCTCGAGTTCGACCAGTTCGGGGACTTCATAGGGGTGCAGCGCACACAGTCGCTGCTGCAGGGCAGGCAGGCGGTCGGCGGTGGTCTTGATCAGCAGCAGCACTTCCTCGCCCTGTTCCACCGTGCCTTGCCAGCGATAGGTGGACTGCACGCCGGGCAGGCGGCTGACGCAGGCGGCCAGGCGCTCGTCGACCAAGGCCTGGGCGATCCGCGCGGCGCTGGCCGCATCGGGGCAGGTGCTGAGCAGCAAGCGGAGGGCGGGCGCGGACATGCGGCCGACAGTATAGGGATGCCGGCCCCGCTTTGGCGGCGCCGGCCGTGGCCGCTCGCGGCCAATTCCCAATCCCGGCTTTCAACAGCCGCAGGCTGGTCATCCCGAATCCCCGCCCGCTGCAAACGCAGCGGGCGGGGCAACACGGCTCAGTTGACCAACTGGCAGCTGGCCGGCTTGGCCGAGGTGAACAGTGACGAGGTCGCCCACTCGGGGTGGTCGATGAACGGGTTGCGGTTGCCCTGGAAGCTGTAGATCACCTCGTTGCGGGCACGCTCGGCGTCGTCCGGCGGATCCTGCTGGCTCCACGCGATCAGGGTCGACAGCAGGCCCATGTAGGCGGGCGAGGACGAGGTCTTGACGATCTTGCTGCGGTCGTCGGTCAGCTCCAGGTCCGGCTCGGACTGCCCGGTCTTGGCATCCACCCCGCCTTCATAACGGATCGCCATGTACATCACCGCACGCGCCATGTCGCCCTTGCGGTGGTCCCACACCTCGAAGGTGCCGCTGTTGCCGTCCGGGGTGCGCACCCAGTTGGAATTGCCCGGGTAGCGGCCGCTGCCGCCGCCGAAGCCGGCGTTGGCCTCGGTGGCGCGCTCGCCGCAGTTGCTGTCGCACTTGGCGTAGGGCTTGTTGCCGCGGTCGGCGTTCCAGGTGGCGTCGGTCAGGTACAGCATGTGGGTGTCGGTGTACGGCGCGTAGGGCAGGCCCTTGTCGCCGGTGGCGGTGCCGAAGCCCAGCGAGTTCGGCCAGCTGTGCTCGCGGTTGTACTTCAGGCCGCTGCCGCTGCCGGCGCGGTCGCTGCCCTTGGCGTAGCTGCGGTTGCGGTAGGCGTCGAGGACCCGCTGGCTGTTGTTCGGATCCTCGTCGGCGATCTCCAGGATGGCCCAGGTGTCGGTGCCGGAACTGCTGCTGTACGGATAGACGGTGTGGCCCTTGATCGTCTCGTGCAGCGAGCAGCGCAACTGGCTGGGGCTGGAGGTGTTGACGTGCGAGTAGTAGGTGCCGGCGCCGCTGCCGCCGCCCGAGCCGCTGGCCACGTTGAAGGCGACGCTGCGGTCCTGCGCCGGATGCGCGCCGTCGGCATCGCTCACGCGCGCGGCGACGATGCTCAGGGTGCAGCTCTCGCCGGCCTTCAGCGCGGTGTTGGTGGACAGCGTGAACTGGGTGCCGCTGCTGGGGTAGCTCAGCGCCACGCTGCCGGACTGCTGGCAGCTCAGGCCGAACGCGCCGCTGGCCAGGCTCACCGCCTCGCTGAAGGTCACCGCCAGGTCGCCGGCGGCGGGGAAGTCGGTGGCGCCCTGGGTCGGGGTGGTGGCGGTCACCGTCGGCGCGGCGTTGCTGCTGCCGCCGGCGAAGGTCTGGCCGTTGTTGCAGGCGCCGAAGGTGTTGGCGGCGCTGGCGGCCCAGCTGAAATCGGCCGCGGCGCTGCCGTTGCCGCGCAGTTGCAGCGAGGTGCCGGCCGCGGTGCTGTTGCTCTCGCTGACCGGCAGGTTCTGGCTGGTCATGCCCGCAGCGGGGCCGCCGCTGCCGGTGATGGCGCCCTCGTAGCTGAGGAACTGCACCACCTTGCCGTCGCCGTCGACCAGCGCCAGGCCGTCGTTGGGCCCGTTCTGGATGCCGTTGCTGGCATAGCCGACGGTGGCGATGCGCACCTGCCCGCCGCAACTGACCAGGTTGCCGGCCGGCACCGCGCTGTTGGCGTAGACGGTGGCCGCGCTCGGGTTGCTGCCGTTGTACAGGTAGACGCGGTAGCCGCTCAGGCTCTCCCCGGCGGTGGCGACGATCTCCACGCCTTCGCCGGTGTCGCCGGCGGCGGTGGCATCGTCGTAATGCAATTCGTTGATGAATACGGCGGCCTGGGCCGACCCGGCAAGGGCGAGCAGGCAGGCCAGCGGCAACGCAACGGCGGATGGCTTCATCGACAACTCCTTTTGGTGATGGATCCCCCCCTGGGTCCGCGCCCAGCCTAGCCCGACTCTGTGACACTGTGACGGGATTCGGTCACTGCTTGGAACGCCGCGCACGCCGCAGGCAAAAATTTTTTGCCGCCGGCCCTTGAAAGCGCCCGCCGCGGCACTACATCAGGCGCATCCCGGCCTTACCGGGTTTTTTCGCGAGCGTTGCTGGCAGTCGTCATGGGCGAGTGCTAACATCGCCGGCCTTTCCTAGACCAATCAATCACTTAAGAGGTCTCTCTCAATGAGCATCAAGCCGCTTCACGACCGCGTCGTAGTCAAGCCGATCGAAGCCGACGAAATCTCCGCCGGCGGCATCGTGATCCCGGATTCGGCCAAGGAAAAGTCCACCAAGGGTGAAGTCGTGGCCGTCGGCGCCGGCAAGCCGCTGGACAACGGCAGCGTGCGCGCCCCGGCGCTGAAGGTCGGCGACAAGGTCATCTACGGCCAGTACGCCGGTTCCAGCTACAAGGCCGAAGGCGTCGAGTACAAGGTGCTGCGCGAAGACGACGTGCTGGCGATCGTCGGCTAACAGCGCCGCCGATCGCGGGAATCGGGATTGGTGAATCGGGAATCGGTCAGGCGCCTTCGTCGCCCGCGATTTCCGTCCGTCCCGACCGCCCGCTCTTGATCTGCCTATTCCCTGTTCTCCATTCCCTATTCCCGAGGTAACTCAACATGGCTGCCAAAGATATCCGTTTCGGTGAAGACGCCCGTTCGCGCATGGTGCGCGGCGTCAACATCCTCGCCAATGCCGTCAAGGCCACCCTGGGCCCGAAGGGCCGCAACGTCGTGCTCGAGAAGAGCTTCGGCGCCCCGACCATCACCAAGGACGGCGTCTCCGTCGCCAAGGAAATCGAACTGGCCGACAAGTTCGAGAACATGGGCGCGCAGATGGTGAAGGAAGTCGCCTCCAAGACCTCCGACAACGCCGGTGACGGCACCACCACCGCCACCGTGCTGGCGCAGGCGCTGATCCGCGAAGGTTCCAAGGCGGTCGCCGCCGGCATGAACCCGATGGACCTCAAGCGCGGCATCGACAAGGCCGTCGTGGCCGCCGTGGCCGAGCTGAAGAAGATCAGCAAGCCCACCGCCGACGACAAGGCCATCGCCCAGGTCGGCACCATCTCCGCCAACTCCGACGAGTCGATCGGCAACATCATCGCCGACGCGATGAAGAAGGTCGGCAAGGAAGGCGTGATCACGGTCGAGGAAGGCTCGGGCCTGGAGAACGAGCTGGACGTGGTCGAGGGCATGCAGTTCGACCGCGGCTACCTGTCGCCGTACTTCATCAACAACCAGCAGAGCCAGCAGGCCGACCTGGACGACCCGTTCGTGCTGCTGCACGACAAGAAGATCTCCAACGTGCGTGACCTGCTGCCGGTGCTGGAAGGCGTGGCCAAGGCCGGCAAGCCGCTGCTGATCGTCGCCGAGGAAGTGGAAGGCGAGGCGCTGGCGACCCTGGTGGTCAACACCATCCGCGGCATCGTCAAGGTCGTGGCGGTCAAGGCCCCGGGCTTCGGCGACCGTCGCAAGGCGATGCTGGAAGACATGGCCGTGCTGACCGGCGGCACCGTGATCTCCGAGGAAGTGGGCCTGGCGCTGGAGAAGGCGACCATCAAGGACCTGGGTCGCGCCAAGAAGGTGCAGGTCTCCAAGGAGAACACCACCATCATCGACGGCGCCGGCGACACCTCGGCGATCGAGTCGCGCATCAAGCAGATCAAGGCGCAGATCGAAGAGACCTCTTCGGACTACGACCGCGAGAAGCTGCAGGAGCGCGTGGCCAAGCTGGCCGGCGGCGTGGCGGTGATCAAGGTCGGTGCCTCGACCGAGATCGAGATGAAGGAAAAGAAGGCGCGCGTCGAAGACGCCCTGCACGCGACCCGTGCGGCGGTGGAAGAAGGCGTGGTCCCGGGCGGCGGCGTGGCGCTGGTGCGCGCGCTGAGCGCGATCGGCGAGCTGAAGGGCGCCAATGAAGATCAGACCCACGGCATCCAGATCGCGCTGCGCGCGATGGAAGCGCCGCTGCGCGAGATCGTCACCAATGCCGGCGAAGAGCCGTCCGTGATCCTGAACAAGGTCAAGGAAGGCAGCGGCAACTTCGGCTACAACGCTGCCAACGGCGAGTTCGGCGACATGGTCGAGTTCGGCATCCTGGATCCGACCAAGGTGACCCGTTCGGCGCTGCAGAACGCCGCCTCGATCGCCGGCCTGATGATCACCACCGAAGCGATGGTGGCCGAGGCCCCGAAGAAGGAAGAGCCGGCCGCCCCGGGCGGCATGGGCGGCGGCATGGGCGGCATGGGCGGCATGGATTTCTGATCCAGCCGGCCACGGCCGACCTGTTCCACGCAGTCGAAAGGAGCCCCGCAGCGATGCGGGGCTCTTTTTTTGCGTGCGCGCCGGTGGCGGCCGCACCGCGTGCGGTCATCGCGGTGGCATGCCGATGCGCTCGTCCGCGCCTTCGTGCGCCTGGGTCAACGCCGCGGCGCATCCGCTTGCCGTGACCCCGCAGAACCTGCTTGGCGAGCGTCTGTAGAGCACTTCGGCAAAGACGAGGGAACGATGTCGCAGGAGCGGCTGCAGCCGCGATGAAGCGTTACCGGCAATGCCCGTTGCGGCTGAAGCCGCTCCTGCGAGGACAACGGCGTGTGTCGCCGAGCTGCGGCAAGCAGCGAAGCTGCATTCTGGAAGCTGCCTGCGCCGGGCTTGTGCGATCTTCCGACCGAGGTGCGGCACAGGCGTCGCAGGCGGCAGTGCCCCCGACAGGCGGGATGAGAATGCAGGCGTCCCGCCATGCGCCCAAACACCGCGAGACGCTGCGCGCCGTACCCTCACCCCAACCTCTCTCCCAACGGGAGAGGGGCACGCGATCGCGATGCGCGTGCAGCCCATCGTTGCCCAGCAGCGTCTCCGCCAGAGTTGCGGCTGGCACTGCCTGCGATCGCGATGCGGCGGGAATCGGCGCGCTGCGCGGCGAATCGCGCACAACACGCAATCGTCTACACGCGTGGTGCGGCCGCGTGTTGACAGCGTTTTCAGCGCCATGCAGGTTAGGGCACACGGGCGTCCAGGGGGATCTGCACGCCCGCATGTTCGTCTTCTTCTGTGCGCCGCGGCCGGCGCAGGGTGGCGCGTGCCCGCGGCATGCGCGGCACGGCCAGGGGCGCGGCGCAGCGAAGAGGACGCCGCAGGTCGTGTTCGCACGGCGCTGCTTCCATCCGCTGCCGGGGACACTGCATGCCACTTCGCCCACTCACCACCCTCGCGTTCGGCATCGTGCTGGCGCTGCATGGCGCGCCGGAAGCGCGTGCGCAGAACGCCGACGCCGACGCCGACACCGACACCGCCGCGCCCAAGGCCGCCGCCACCGACCTGGGCCAGGTCGTGGTCACCGGCTCGCGGATCAAGCGTTCGGAGGTGGAGGGCGCCGAGCCGGTGCTGACGATCAGCGCGCAGCAGATCCAGCAGGAAGGCTTCCTCACCGTCTACGACGTGCTCAGCACGCTCAACCAGCAGGGCAGCGTCGAGGCCGACACCAAGTACGGCTCGCACACGCCCAACGCTTCGCCGGTGAGCCTGCGCGACCTCGGGCCCGGGCGCACCCTGCTGCTGGTCAACGGCCATCGCGTCGCCGACTACCCGCAGCCCTACGCCGGCGAGAGCAATTTCGCCAACTACGCCAACATCCCTTCCGCGGCGGTGGAACGCATCGAGATCCTCACCGGCGGCGCCTCGGCGATCTACGGCTCCGACGCGGTCGCCGGCGTCATCAACGTGATCCTCAAGCAGGGCTATGAAGGCAATCAGGTGCGCCTGCGCGGCGGCACCGCCACCGCCGGCGGGCGCGACGTGGTCGACCTGTCCTGGGTCGGTGGCCGCAGCGGCGACAAGTGGAACCTGACCTATGCACTGCAGTGGACCCGGCGCGATCCGCTGTCGGTCGGCGAGCGGCCGAAGATGGACGATCAGGACGATGAGTCCTACAGCAACTGGACCGCGCAGGCGCGCAAGTACGGCTTCAATCCGTTCACCGGGCTGAGCCTGATCGACGCCGGCAACAGCCAGCGGCTGGCGCCGCCCAGCGGCACCTGCGCGCGTTTCGGCGGCCAGTTCATCGACGCGCAGCGGCTGAGCTACGACTACAACAGCGACACCGTGCGCAACCTCGGCGGCTACTGCGGCATGGCCCACGACTACGCCGACTGGCTGGCCGCCAGCGGCGGCGACAGCGGCTCGGCCTACCTGTACGGCACCTTCGATTTCGACAACGGCGTGCAGGCCTGGAGCACGCTGTCCACGACCAAGAGCCTCGGCTACTGGACCTACGACCCGCCCTACGTCTACCTCGGCCCGTTCCACGACACCGCCAGCGACCGCGACCTGTATGCGATCCGCCAGTTGACCCGTTTCGAATCCGGCGGCTGGAAGAACCTGGCCAACACCACCAAGGAACTGTCCTGGGATCTGAGCGCCGGCCTCAAGGGCCGCCTTGCCGATCGCTTCGACTGGGAGCTGGCGGTGGGCCGCGCGCGCTACACCGTGGACGAATACGTGCGTACGGTGGACACGCAAAAGGCCTATGCCTACTTCCTGGGCCCGCAGCTGGGCAGCACCGCCGACGGCACGCCGATCTACGATCTCGACGAGTCGCGCTGGTACCAGCCACTGACCGGCGCGCAGTACAACGACCTGGCGGTGAAGGCGCACAGCCGCGCCGATTCCTGGGTCAACCAGGCCAGCGCCAACATCACCGGCGAGCTGCTGCAGGGCTGGGCCGGGCCGATCAAGTTCGCCGCGGTCGGCGAGGTGGCCAAGCAGGGCTACCGGCTGGCGCCGGATCCCTGCGCCAACACCTGCTATCCGCTGGACGTGGTCGATTACGGCGGCGGCGAGCGCCTGCGCTACTCCGGCGGGATCGAGTTCGACGTGCCGCTGCTGTCCTCGCTCAATGCCAGCCTGGCCGCGCGCCACGACCGCTACGGCGACTACCGCGTCTACGGCAGCGACCTGGGCGCGGCGATCGGCACGCAGCGCGACACCACCTGGAGCGCCGGCCTGGAATGGCGGCCGCTGAACACGCTGCTGCTGCGCGGCAGCGTCGCCACCAGCTTCCGCGCCCCGGACATGCACTACGTGCTCGGCGAACCCAGTTCCACCGAGCAGACCGTGATCGACCAGTACCGCTGCATCCAGAAGGGTTACTACCTCACCGGCGGCTGCAGCGCCGAGAACAGCGACGTGTTCTACCTGATGCAGGTCAATCGCCGCGGCACGCCTGACCTGGAATCGGAGCACGGCCGCTCGGTCACCGCCGGTTTCGTCTGGGATATCGCCGAGGGCCTGTCGCTGACCGCCGACTACTACCGGATCCGGCTGCAGGACATGATCAAGGACCTCAACCGCGACGAGGTGCTCAGCGCCGAAGCCGGCTGCCGCACCGGCCTGACCACCGCCGGCGGCGTGTGGGTCAATCCCGGCGGCGCCGAGTACTGCGCGCGCATCCTCTCGCGCGTTTCGCGCGATGCCGCCGGCCGCGTCACCGACATCGAGCAGGGGCCGATCAACATCGCGCAGATGCACGTGTCCGGCGTCGACGCCTCGTTGAAGTACCGCCTCAACACCGCGCGCTGGGGCAACTTCAGCTTCGCCCTGGATTACAACAACCTGATCGGCTACCACGAGCAGACCTACCGCACCGACGACGACAAGAACCTGCGCGATCAGAAGATCCGCAGCAAGCTGCGCGGCAGCTTGCACTGGGAAAACGGTGGCCCGCTGGACCTGACCGTGTACGCCAAGCGCTTCGGCTCCACCCAGGCGGTGAACTGGGGCACCTGCACCCGTTTCGACGACGGCTACCAGCCCAGTCCCTCCGACGCCTGCCGCGTCACCGACAGCGGCAACCGCCACTTCGGCCAGAGCACCACCCGCTACTTCGGCCGCGTCGGCCCGGCGCTGTACTGGAACCTCACCGCCGGCTACCGCATCGCGCCGAAGATGAAGGTCAACCTGTACATCAACAACGTGCTCAACACCGTCGGCTACGACAACAAGGAGCGCTACTACGGCTACCAGTTCTACAACACCACCCTGTACGACGCGATCGGGCGCGAGGTGGCGGCGGAGTACGTGCTGGATTTCTGAGGGGCGGGGAATCGGGAGTCGGGACTGGGGAGTCGAAAGCGGAGCGGTGGCGCTGCTTTTTCCGATTCCCCATTCCCGATTCCCCATTCCCGGCTCCACAAGTTGCCAATGCAACTGTGGCGCCGCCGCAAACCCTGTGTTATCACTACGTCCCATGAACGCTTCCTGCCGCAGCTTTTACTTTTGGTACTACGGTTTTCCGATGCCGCTGGCGGAGGAAGGATCGCGTTCACCCTGAAGGACACTTCAGCCGCAATCCCGAAAGCCGCCAGCGAACCTGGCGGCTTTTTTCATGCCGCCGGCCCTGGCCCCACCCAAGCCCCCACGAGAGACACCCATGGCCCCGCATACCGACGATCTGCGCATCCGCAAGATCGAACCGCTGACCCCGCCCTCCCAGTTGCTGGCGCTGCTGCCCTGCGACGAGGAGGCCTCGCAGACCGTCGCCGCCTCGCGCGCGGCGCTGCACGAGATCCTGCACGGCCGCGACGACCGCCTGGCGGTGGTGATCGGCCCTTGCTCGATCCACGACCCGGTCGCGGCGATGGAGTACGCGCAGCGCCTGCGTCCGCTGCGCGAGACCTACGGCGATGCGCTGGAGATCGTGATGCGGGTGTACTTCGAGAAGCCGCGCACCACGGTCGGCTGGAAGGGCCTGATCAACGACCCCAACCTCGACGGCAGCTTCGACATCAACAAGGGCCTGCGCCTGGCGCGCGGCCTGCTGCGCGACATCAACCGCCTGGGCCTGCCCGCGGGCGTGGAATTCCTCGACATCATCTCGCCGCAGTACATCGCCGACCTGGTGGCCTGGGGCGCGATCGGCGCGCGCACCACCGAGAGCCAGGTGCACCGCGAGCTGGCGTCGGGCCTGTCGTGCCCGGTGGGCTTCAAGAACGGCACCAGCGGCGACGTCAAGATCGCGGTCGACGCGGTCGGCGCGGCCTCGCATCCGCACCATTTCCTGGCGGTGACCAAGGACGGGCAGACCGCGGTCGCGGCCACCGCCGGCAATCCCGACTGCCACGTGATCCTGCGCGGCGGCACCCAGCCCAACTACGACGCCGACAGCGTGGCCGCGGCGGCGCAGGTGCTGCAGAAGGCCGGCCTGCCGGCGCGGCTGATGGTCGACGCCAGCCACGCCAACAGCGGCAAGAACCCGGACAACCAGCCCAAGGTGATCGAGGACATCGCCCGTCAGCTCGAGGCCGGGCAGACCCGCATCGTCGGCGCGATGGTCGAGAGCCACCTGCGCGGCGGCCGCCAGGACCTGGTCGCCGGCCAGCCGCTGGTCTACGGCCAGAGCATCACCGATGGCTGCATCGACTGGGACAGCTCGGTGCAGGTGCTGGAGCGGCTGGCGCAGGCGGTGCGGGTGCGGCGTGCGCGCTGCCTGAGCGACGCGGCGTGAGGTCGGCGCGCGCCCGGGCCGCGGGTCCGGGCGCACACCCCGCACTGCCGCGGCGCGCGCTCAGTGCGCTTCGTCGCTGTACACGAACTTGGGCATTTCCCATTTGCAGTGGATCGCCAGCAGGCGCAATAGGAATCCGCCGCCCAGGCACCACAGCGTGGCGGCGTTGAGCGATACACCCAGTTGTAGCAGTCCCAGCCAGGCCGCACCGGTGAACAGGGTGATCAGCGCATAGAGTTCTTTCTGGAAGATCAGCGGCACTTCGTTGCACAGCACATCGCGCAGCACGCCGCCGAAGGCGCCGGTCAACATGCCCGCGATCACCACGATCGGCGCGGAGTGCCCGGCATCGCGCGCCACCGCGCAGCCGATCAGGGTGAACGCGATCAGGCCCAGCCCGTCCAGCACCAGGAAGGTCCGGCGGAAGTGATGCATCCAGCGCGCGACCCAGGTCGCGATCAGCGCCGCGCAGATGGTGAAGCCCAGGTACTCCGGATGCTTCACCCAGCCCAGCGGGTAGTGTCCCAGGACGATATCGCGCAGCGATCCGCCACCGAGCGCGGTGACGCAGGCGATGATGGCCACGCCGAACAGGTCCATGCGCCGGCGCCCGGCGGACAAGGCGCCGGTCATGGCTTCGGCGGAAATGGCGACGAGGTAGATCAGAGAGAGCAGCATGGGGAGGCTCCGGACACGGCAGGCGGGGACGGAAACGCGCCACGCACGCGGGCGCGAGCACGCGGGCGTGGGGATTTCCGTTGCCGCTCCCGCTGTCCTTTTGCCTGAGAGTTCGGTGGCCGGGCCACGTGCCCCTTCGGCGGGTCATTGAAGACCTCTCTCCAGATCGGCGTACCGGATGCATGGTTGGCGGCGTGTCGTGCCACCGGCCTGAGCGATTATGGGAGCCTGCGCCTTCGGCGGGCGCCGGCATCGGCGCCTCTCTCCTGCATCCGGGGGCGATTCTAGCAGCCGGCGCCGCCGCTTCGCTGGAGACTCCCGTTGCGCGCGCTGCATCGGCGCGCCGGTCCGGGCGATGGCGCTGCGACTTGGCCAGCGTGCCCGCGGCGGTCGCCGCAACGCTGCCGGCGGGGAGGCACACGGCGGAGACTGCGCCGCGCCAGCCAGCCGCCGCCGGCCATGACGCCGCGCCTGGCGGCCGAACACGCAAAAAAACCGGCCGCGCCGCCGAATACGAAGGGAGAGAGCTTCGGTGTCGACGGCTGCGAGCCGGCGATGTCGTTATCCGCCTGCACGGTGGCCCTGGTATGCCGGTGTGTGGCAACGGCTGGCAAGGTGTTCGCAGCGCGTTAAAGCCTGTTGTCGCCGGTTCAGCGCAACGGCGCGGAACCGGCGCGCTGGGACGTACAGCTGCGAATTGATGGGCTGGGACATAGCGGCGATCGACTGCCAAACGCACCAGGCCCTGCCCGGCGCCACGCTGTTCCAGCGCCATGCGCGTGAGGTCAAGCTGACCGCCGAAGGCCGGCGACTGGCCGATGCCGCCAGCGCCGCGCTGGCCGACATCGGGGTCTGACCAACAGGTGATGCCCGAGGTCGCCTGCGCGCATGGGCGGACGCCGCTGCTGGTGAAACCGGCCACCGTGTCGATAATGCCTGCATGGCCGCCGACTCGCCCTGGTTCCTGTACCTGCTCGAATGCCGCAACGGCAGCTACTACGCCGGCATTACCCCGGACCTGCAGGCGCGCTTCCAGGCGCACCTGCGCGGTGCCGGCGCCAAGTACACCCGCGCCAACCCGCCGGTACGGCTGCTGGCCAGCCGCGCCTACCCCGACCGCGCCGCCGCCTCGCGCGCCGAATACGCACTCAAGCGCTTGCCGCGTGGCTGCAAGCTGGCGTTCCTGGCCGCGCCCGACCCCGTACCTGGCGCCGACAACCTACACGCGCCAGCCGAATCTGCAGCGGTGGTGTAGGAGCGTCTTCAGCCGCGAGAGGCGTGAGCGGTAAAGCCCGTCGCGGCCGACGCCGCCCCTGCAACGGTGCCGCACATGCGCGCGAATTTTGGAGGCAAGAGGGCCGCCCTGTGGGAGGGACTTCAGTCCCGACGCGACGGACTCGAACGACGCGACAACCACCAAACCGGACATGACGCTGCCGGCAGCAAACACACCCGATGCACACCGCGCCTCAGCGGCTGGGCCAATGCCACGCCGGCCGATCGAGTACGCGAAGGTCGGCGACGTCGGTCTGGCCGTGCTCCTTGATCAGCAGGTGGTGCAGGCAATCGGGCTGCTGCTCCAGCGCCGCGATCAGCCGGCTGGCATGCGAGACCACGATGATCTGCGACTGCCGTGCGGCGCTGCCGATCAGCCGCGCTAGCGCCGGCAGCAGGTCAGGATGCAGGCTCGCTTCCGGTTCGTTGAGCACCAGCAGTTCCGGCGGGCGCGGGCTCAGCAGGGCGGCGATCCACAGCAGATAACGCAAGGTGCCATCGGACAGCTCGGCTGCCGAGAGCGGCCGCAGCAGGCCATGCTGGTGCATCGCCAGGTCGAAGCGCCCGGCATGCACCTCGATCGTCAGCCGTGCGCCGGGGAAGGCATCGTCCACCGCCGCATGCAGGCCGTCGGCGTCGCCGATCTCCAGGATGGTCTGCAGGGCCGCGGCGAGGTCGGCGCCGTCGTTGCTCAGCACCGGCGTGTGCGTGCCGATCTGCGCCATGCGTGCCGGTGCCGCGGCATCGGTGCGGAAGTGGTCGTAGAAGCGCCAGCGGCGAATGTTCTCGCGTACCTCGTGCATCTCCGGTGCCGCGCGCGGATCGGAGAATTGCGCCAGCACGCTGTCGAAACTGGCGATGCCGGCGCCGGCATCGGTCCAGCCGTCGTCCTGGGTGCGCAGGCGCACCGCCGGCCCGTTGCGGTCCACCAGCAGGTTGGACTGGCGTAGCCAGGGACCGGCCCAGATGCATTCGCGCTTGATCTGCGGATCCAGCCCGAAGGCCGACGCCGAGGGCGTCGGCAGGCCCAGGTCGATGGCATAGCCGAATGCGTCGCTGGCGTAGCCCAGCTTCAGGCCGACGGCCTGCTGCGGTACCGTGCCCTCGACCGGATGCGCCCCGCGCCTGACCGCGCGGCTCAGCGTCTCCGGGCCGGCCCACAGCGCCGACGGCAGGCCGCCCTCTCGGGCCAGTGCGGCGATCACCCCGCCCTGGGCGGTGTCGGCGAGCAGGCGCAGCGCGCGGTAGACGTTGGACTTGCCGCTGCCGTTGGCGCCGGTGATCAGGGTCAGCCCCGCCAGCGGCAGCACCAGCTCGCGCAGGGAACGATAGGAGGAAACCGCCAGGGTGGTCAGCATCGGCGCAGCATACGCGCTGCTGGCGCCGCTCAACCGCCCGCGTGCATCGTGCCGGTGTCCAACCAGCGCTGGTGCCAGGACAGTGCCTCTGTCAGCAGGTGCGGGGTGTGCTTGCCGTAGCTGGCATGCAGGGCGCGGTCGAAATAGTCCTGCAGCTGTGCGCGGTAGCTCGGGTCCACGCAGTGCGCCAGCAGCTGCTGCGCGCGCTGCCGCGGCGGCAGGCCGCGCAGGTCGGCCAGGCCGTGCTCGGTGACGATGATGGAGACGTCGTGCTCGGTGTGGTCGACGTGGCTGACCATCGGCACGATCGAGGAGATGCTGCCGTTCTTGGCGGTGCTGGGGCTGAGGAAGATCGACAGGAAGCCGTTGCGGGCGAAGTCGCCGGAGCCGCCGATGCCGTTCATGATGCGGCTGCCCATCACGTGGGTGGAATTGACGTTGCCGTACAGGTCGGCCTCGATCATGCCGTTCATGCCGATGCAGCCCAGCCGCCGTACCAGTTCCGGATGGTTGGAGATCTCCTGCGTACGCAGGATGATGCGCTGCCGGTAGAAGTCGATGTTGCGCTTGAACTCCTCGTTGGCCTCCGGGCTCAGCGCGAAGCCGGTGCACGAGGCGACCTTGAGCACGCCGCTGCGCAGCAGGTCGAGCATGCCGTCCTGGATCACCTCGGTGAACGCGCTGAGGTCGCGGAAGCCGCTGCTGGCCAGCCCGGCCAGCACCGCGTTGGGGATGTTGCCCACGCCCGACTGCAGCGGCAGCAGGTTGGGCGGCAGCCGGCCCTTGCCGACCTCGTGCTGGAAGAACGCGATCAGGTGTTCGGCGATGCGCTGGCTGGTGGCGTCGGCCGGGGTGAACGGGCTGTTGCGGTCGGGGCCGTGGGTGCGCACCACCGCCACGATCTTGTCCGGGTCGCAGCGCAGCGACGGTTCGCCGATGCGGTCGTCGGCGTGCAGCAGCGGAATCGGTTTGCGCTGCGGCGGCAGCGCGGTGCCGTAGTACACGTCGTGCATGCCGTCGATGCCGGCCGGCTGCCAGTCGTTGACCTCGATGATCACCTTCTTCGCCAGGTCCAGCCAGGTCTTGTTGTTGCCGACCGAGGTCGACGGGATCAGGCGGCCGTCTTCGCGAATGCCGGCCACTTCCACCACCGCGGTGTCGATCTGCCCGTAGAAGCCGAACCACACGTGCTGGGCGACGTGGCTGAGGTGGATGTCGATGTAGTCCAGGCTGCCGGCGTTGATGCGCTGGCGTGCGTCCGGGTCGGATTGGAACGGCATGCGCAGGGCGATGCCGTCGGCCTTGGCCAGGGCGCCGTCCAGTTCCGGCGCGGTCGAGGCACCGGTCAGCAGCTGGATCTTGAACGACTGGCCCTGCAGATGCGCCGTCTCGATGCGCTGCGCCAGCGCCATCGGCACCGCCTTGGGATAGCCGGAGCCGGTGAAGCCGCTCATCGCCACCGTCTCGCCGGGCTGGATCAACGCCGCCGCGGCCTCGGCGCTGACGATGCGTTCGCGCAGGCGGGGATGGAGGATGCGTTCGGCGGACATGCGGCGACCATGGCGTGGGAAGGGGACGGCAATTATCGCGGATCGGGCCGGGGCCCGCGCTGGGACGTGTCCCCACTTTCATTTCTGTTGCGCCACGTGCGCGCGCGCGGCAGGCAGCGCGGCGACGCAGGTGAGCGGCCATCCGCCCCTGCGCGCCGGCACGCGCGCCGCGCGCGATGTGCTCCAGCGGCCGCTCGCGTGCTGTCGTGCCAGATCCGCCGTGCGCCTGCCCGGGGCGGACACCGTACAACGGCATCGAGGCCGGGCGCCCGTGTGCCGCTTTCACGCGCTCCACGCCGCGCCGCGGCGATAGTGCGGCGGTGCCGCTCTCCGCCCGCCCGCTGACCGCCGTCCACGCACGCTACCGGCGTCTGCCGCGTGGCTGGCGCCTGCTCCTGCGCGGCCTGCTGATCGCCTACCTGCTGTACCTGCTGGCCGGCAACGTGTTCCTCAACACGCCGCTGTTCGACCTGGCCACCAACCGCAAGCCGGAGAAGTTCCGCATGCACACCGGGCCGGCAGTCACCGTGCTGCCCGGCTTCATCACCGCCTGGAACGTGCGCATGCGCGGCCATGTGCAGCGCAACGTCTGGCAGGTGCGCGCCGACCGCGCCAGCGCGCGCATCGCGCTGCTGCCGCTGCTGCATCGCGAGGTGCGCGTGCCGTGGATGGAAGCGGTGAACGTGGTCGGCGAGATGGATCGCGTCGAGGAGATGATCCCGCCGCCGCCGCCGAGCGACCAGGGCTGGACTCTGCGTTTCGACGCGATCCACAGCGGCACGCTGCGCCGCGCGCGCTTCGGCGAGCTGGCCATCGAGGGCCAGGGCCACGGCACCGTCGGTTTCCTCAAGCAGCTGCGTGGCGGTCCGTCGCAACTGTTCCGCTCGCAGATCGTGTTCGAGGACGCCAGCGTGCGCTACGGCAAACGCCAGATCGCCGACCAGGCCACGCTGGATGCGCGCTTCTCGTTCCCGCGCCACTACCGCGCGCAGGCGCCGGGGCTGCGCAAGCTGGGCATCACCGACCTGGCGCTGCGCGTGCACGGCCGCAGCGTGGCGCTGCGCATCGATACCGCCGGCGACACCACGAAGCTGAGTACCGAACCCGGGCTGGGCCATATCCAGGCCGATCTGCACCTGCTGCGCGGCGCGCTGCAGCCCGGCAGCACGCTCAACTGGCGGGTGCCGCTGCATGCCGGCGTCGGCGCCACCGACCGTGGCGTGCTGGCGCTGCTGCTGGACGTGGAGGGCGACAGCATCCGCGCGCGTGCGCGCCTGCCCGGCCAGGTCGATCCGGGCAGCATGCTCGATGCCGACCTGCGCATCGCCGGGCGCCAGGTGCCGTTTGCCGACCCGGCAGCGCTGCTGCCGCGTACCTCCGGCCGCGTGCAGGGGCGCTGGCATTTCGAATCGTTGAACTGGATCAGCGACCTGCTGGTGCGCAAGCCGTGGTTCCAGCTCGACGGCGGCGGCGACGTCGCCGCGGACCTGCTGCTGCGGCAGGGCGCGCTGCAGCCCGGCAGCCGCCTCGACGTGCCCGACGTGCAGGCGGTGGCCGAGATCATGCGTGTGCGGGTGAGCGGCAAGGCGCAGGCGGCCGGCCGCATCGTCGGCAGCGCCGAACAGCCACGCACGCAACTGGACGTGCGCATGCGCCGCTTCGCGCTGGCGCCGCTGGACGATCCCAAGGCCAGCTTCGTCGAAGGCGAGAACCTGCAACTGGCGCTGCAGGGCGACGGCGCGCTGGCCACGCTGCGCGATTCGCTGCAGGCGCAACTGCGCTTCGCCGATGCGCGCGTGCCCGACCTGCGCGCCTACAACCGCTACCTGCCGGCGTCGCAGGTGCGCGTGCTCGGCGGCGACGGCCGGCTCAGCGGCGACCTGCAACTGGACGCGTCGGGCCAGGTCGGCCAGGGCCGCGTGCGCGTGCTCGGCCGCCGGGCGCGGCTGCAGACCGCGGGCCTGGAGCTGGCCGGCGATCTCGACCTGGACGCGCGGCTGCGGCGTGCCGAACTGCAGGGCAAGCGCCTCGACCTCAGCGGCAGCACCCTGCGCCTGAAGGGCGTGCGCTACGGCAGCCAGCCCAAGCAGGGCGACTGGTGGGCGACGCTGCGCATTCCGCAAGGACGCATCGCCGGCGCGGCGCCGGTGCAGGCCGATGCGCAGGTGCAGATGCAGATGCGCGACGCCGGCCCGGTGCTGGCGGTGTTCGCGCAGCACAGCGATGCGCCGGCGTGGTTGCTGAAGCTCGCCGACGCCGGACAACTGCAGGCCAGCGGCCAGTTGCGCTGGCGCAAGGACGCGCTGTGGCTGGATCGCGTGAGCGCGGAGAACGAACGGATCGCGTTACGCGCGCGCCTGCGGGTGGGCGATGCCGGCACCCAGGGCGATCTGTACGCGCGCTGGGGCGTGCTCGGCGTGGGGGTGGCCTTGCGCGGCGAACAGCGGCAATGGCATCTGCTCGGCGCGCGCGAGTGGTACGACCGGCAACCGGCCTGGCTGCCGGAGGCGCCGGCACCGGCGGCATCGCCCTGACGCGACGACGCACGCGTCGTGCCGTGCGCCGGTGTGCGTGCGTCGGCAAGGGCAGGCCAACTGCAATCGCGGCGCCCGCAATGTGCGGGCTTGCGCAAGGCGCACATCGCACGCTTGTCCCATTCCCCATTCCCGTTTCCCCACTCCCGCCAACCAAGCAGAATGTACTGCCCGGTATCGTTTTGCAGTGCAGCGTGCAATGTCCAAAAAAAGCGCCCAAGATCGCCCTGCATCCCGACGTGGGGGAGGGAGCAAAGCCCGCTGGCAGTTCGCTGCAAGCGGGCTTTTTTATTGCCTGTTTCCTGGTGCCGGGCCGGCGCAGACGCTGCGCGATGGCGTGCTGTGGGATGGCGATCCCAATCATTCACCGTAGTGGCGTGAATGCGTCGCGCCCCGTGAACATCCGCACTGACCGTACTGACCGCACTGACCGCACTGGCCGCGCGGGTTTCGCGGCAGCGCGGGCGACCGCGATCGCGTCAGGTCGGCATGGCCTGCGACGGCGCTTCCGGCGACGGCGGAAGTTCCGGCCGGGTCGGATCCACGGTCAGCGGCTCGTCGTTGTGCAGCAGCGCGTGCGCCTCGGCTTCGCTGGCCACCGCCGGCGGCGAGCCGCGCAGCGGCAGGCCTGCGGTTTCACGCACGAAGACCATCGTCGCGATACCCACCACCGCCGCACCCATCAGGTAGTAGGCCGGCACCAGCGGATCGCCGGTGCGCTCGACCAGCCACGCGGTGACCAGCGGCGTGGTGCCGCCGAACAACGAGACCGACACGTTGAAGGCGATCGACAGCGCGCTGTAGCGCACCGGGGTGTAGAACAGCGCCGGCAAGGTGGAGGGCATCGAGCTGGTGAAGCACACCAGCGCCAGGCCCAGCAGCATCAGGCCGAGGAAGATCAGCCAATCGCTGCCGGTGCCGATCAGCAGCAGGCACGGCACCGCCAGCACCAGCAACGCGATGCACGCGCCGATCACCATCGGCTTGCGGCCCAGGCGATCGCTGAACAGTCCGCCGACCACGTTGAGCGGCATCATCACCAGCATCACGATGATGATCAGCAGCAGGCCCTTGCTCTCTGCATAGCCCATGGTGACGCTGAGGTAGCTGGGCATGTAGGTCAGCAGCATGTAGTCGGTGACGTTGAACACCAGCACCAGGCCCACGCACTTGAGCAGCTGCGGCCAGTGGATGCGGAACAGCGCGCCCAGGCCGGGCGCGTCCTGCTCGCGCTTTTCCGCTTCCTCGGCATAGGCCTGGAACGCCGGGGTTTCCTCCAGCTTCATGCGCATGTACAGGCCGAGCAGGCCCAGCGGGCCGGCGATCAGGAACGGCACGCGCCAGCCCCAGTCGAGCATCTGCGCATCGCTCAGCGCGAAGTGCAGCGCGGTCACCGTGGCGGCGCCGGTGATGTAGCCGCCCAGCGTGCCGAACTCCAGCCAACTGCTCATGAAACCGCGGTTGCGGTCGGTGGAGTACTCGGCGATGAAGGTGGCCGCGCCGCCGTACTCGCCACCGGTGGAAAAGCCCTGCACCAGTCGCGCCACCAGCAGCAGGATCGGTGCCCAGATGCCGATGCGCTCGTAGGAGGGGATGATGCCGATCGAGAACGTACCCAGCGCCATCAGGATCATGGTCGCGGCCAGCACTTTCTGCCGGCCGTAGCGGTCGCCCAACGGGCCGAACACCAGCCCGCCCAGCGGGCGCACCAGGAACGCCACGGTGAAGGTCGCGAACGTGGCGATCAGCTGCGCGGTGGGGTTGGTGCTCGGGAAGAACACATGGCCCAGGGTCACGGCCAGGTAGCCGTACACGCCGAAGTCGAACCATTCCATCGCGTTGCCCAGCGCCGCCGCGCCGACCGCCCGCTTGAGCATCGGTTTGTCGACGACGGTGACCTCTTCCACCCGCAGCTGGCGGCGGCGCTTGAACCATCCGAAATGGGCGTGGAATTCCGACATGTCTTCTCCTGTCCTGAAACGGTGAGGTGATGACCCCCGGCCCGCACGCGGCAGGGCAAGCAAGACGGAATGGCGCAAGCGGCGCCGCATTGGTCTGCGGGGGCACGATCCCGGATGGCCGCGTCGACACCACGGCGCTGCGAGATCGAAGAGACGGAGCGGGCGGCGCGGGATCACGCGAGGCTCCGTCGAGGGGCGCATGATACACCATCGCCCGATTCGGCCGAGCGGCATGGTCCGCGAAACGCGGCGAACGTGGCGTGAAACGCTGCGTATTGCGGCGATGTGCGGCAACGCGCGGCGCGTACGGCGTCGTGTTTGCGACGTCTCAATTGCGCGGCCGGCACGCAGCGGGCATTGCCCCGGGACGCGCCTGGCGCGTGGTTTCGCGTGCAGGCCAATGGCGACGTGTCGCTTTGGGCGGATCGCAGCCGCAATGGGGCCGCGATGCCGAGAGGTTGCATGGCGATGGCAGCGGTACCTGTAGGAGCCAACTGTCATGCAGCCACGGCGCGCGAAGCGGCGTGCGTTCCGATGGCGCAATGCGTCGGGACTGAAGTCCCTCCCACAGTGCACCCGGCGAGCTCGCCGCAAGACCCGCTTTCGACACAAGCGGCTTCAGCCGCGACGGGGCGTCGCGGCTGAAGCCGCTCCCACAGTGGCGGCGTCGGCACTGTCGGGAACTGCATTGTGGGAGGGACTTCAGTCCCGACGCGCCGACTCGGTTGCGCTCTTGAGCCTCAGCGCGTCGCGGCTGAAGCCGTTCCCACCAACGCAACGGCGCTTCTGACGAGCCGCGAAAAGCATGCGCTGTTGGATGTGCCTGAACGCCCGAGATGCCAGAATCGCCCGATGTCCAACGCGTCCGCCGCCGTTCCCGCCGCCCTGCAGCCCACCCTCGATCGCAGCCTGGCGCGCCTGCGCCAGGCCGTGGCCGCGCAGCCGTGGCCGTCCTCTCCCGGCGTCGACGCCGCGCTGGCGCGCGCGTTGCTGGCCAGCGACTTCCTGCTCGACACGCTGTGCCGGCAGCCGGCGTTGCTCGCGCACCTGGCGCAGCCGGACCCGCCGCCGTTGCCGCTGCCGCAACTGGATCCGGCGCAGCCGGCGGCGTGGCCGGCGCAGTTGCGTCGCTACCGCGCGGCCGCCTCGGCGCGGCTGGTGTGGCGCGACGTGCTGGGCCTGGACGATGTCGATGCGACCCTGGCCGGCAGCACGCAGCTGGCCGAGGACTGCCTGGCGCTGGCGTTGCAGGCGCTGGAAGCCGAGTTCGCCACGCGCCATGGCGTGGTCCGCGCGGCCGATGGCAGCGTGCAGCGGCTGGTGGTGTTCGGCCTGGGCAAGCTCGGCGGTGGCGAACTGAATTTCTCCTCCGACGTGGACCTGGTCTACGCCTATCCGCAGGGCGGCGAGTCCGACGGCGCACGCGCGCTGGCCGCCGAGGAATACTTCGCGCGGCTCGGCCAGCGCCTGGCGCGGCTGCTCGACGAGACCACCGCCGACGGCTTCGTGCACCGCGTGGATCTGCGCCTGCGCCCGTTCGGCACGGCCGGCCGGGTGGCGTTGTCGTTCGCCGGCATGGACCAGTATTTCCAGCGCGAGGGCCGCGACTGGGAGCGCTACGCCTGGCTGAAGGCGCGCGCGGTGGCCGGCGACATCGCCGCCGGCGAGGAATGGCTGCAGGCGCTGCGTCCGTTCGTGTACCGGCGCTATCTCGACTACACCGCGCTGGACGGCCTGCGCGAGATGAAGGCGGCGATCACCGCCGAAGTCGCGCGCCACGACCGCCTGGACGACATCAAGCGCGGCGCCGGCGGCATCCGCGAGATCGAGTTCCTGGTGCAGTCGCTGCAACTGATCCGCGGCGGTCGCGAAGCGGCCTTGCGCGAGCGCCGCCTGTTGCCGGCGCTGCGCGCGCTGGTCGCCGCCGGCCAGGTCGCGGCCGAGGACGGTGCGGCGCTGGCGCAGGCCTACCGCTTCCTGCGCCAGGTGGAGAACCGCCTGCAGATGCTGCGCGACGCGCAGACCCATGCGCTGCCGGAAGACCCCTTGGATCGCGCGCGCATCGCCTTCTGCCTCGGTTATGCCGACTGGGCGGCGTTGCACGCGGCGCTGCAGGTGCAGCGCGACCGCGTCGCCGCCGAGTTCGCCGAACTGCTGGCGCCGCGCGAGCGCGTGCTGGCGCCCGACGCGCTGGCCGACTATTGGCGCGGGCTGCCCGACGCCGGCCAGGCGCAGGTGCTGCGTGCCGCCGGCTTCGCCGACGCCGAGGGCGCCGACCAGGCCTTGCGCGGCTTCGTGCAGTCGTTGGGCGTACGCAGCCTGTCCGATGCCGCGCGCGCGCGCCTGGACCGGGTGCTGCCGGCGCTGCTGCATGCCGCGGCGCGCTCGGCGCAGGCCGATGCCGCCTTGCACCGCGTGCTCGGCCTGCTGCAGGCGATCCTGCGCCGCGCCAGCTATCTGGCCCTGCTCGACGAGCAGCCCAGCGCGCTGGCGCGGCTGGTCGACGTGCTGGCGCGCAGCGCGTTCCTGTCCGAACGGCTGGCGGCGCACCCGTTGCTGCTGGACGAACTGCTCGACAGCCGCGTCGCCGGGCCGCTGCCGGACCTGGCGGCGATGCGGCGGCTGTGCGAGGCCGCGGTCGCCGCCGCCGGCGACGATCCGGAAGCGGCCTTGCGCGGCCTCAACGAAGCGCGCCAGTCGCTGAGCTTCCGCATCGCCCTGGCCACGCTGGACCGGCGCCAGCCGGCCCTGGCCAGCGCCCGCCAGCTCGCGCAGCTGGCTGAGGCGGTGGTGCTGACCGTGCTGCGCCTGGCCCGCGCCGACCTGGTCGCCGCGCACGGCGAGGTGCCCGGCGGCAGTTTCGCCATCGTCGGCTACGGCAGCCTCGGCGGCGTCGAGCTGGGCATCGGTTCGGACCTGGACCTGGTGTTCCTGTACGACCATCCACCCGGCGTGGAGGCCTCGGCCGGGCCGCGGCCGCTGGAGAGCGGGCGCTGGTTCGCGCGGCTGGCGCAGAAGGTGATCGCCCTGCTCGGCGCGGTCACCGGCGGCGGCCGCCTGTACGACATCGACGTGCGCCTGCGCCCGGACGGCGGCAAGGGCGCGCTGGTGTCGTCGCTGGCCAGCTATCGCGACTACCAGCGCGAGCGCGCCTGGACCTGGGAGCACCAGGCGCTGGTGCGCGCGCGCGGCGTGGCCGGCGATGCGGCGCTGCTGCAGCAGTTCGAGCAGGTGCGCGCGCAGACCCTGGCGCGTCCACGCGAGGCCGCGGCCCTGCGCGAGGAAGTGCGCAAGATGCGCGCACGCATGCGCGCCGAACTGGACCGCAGCGATGCCGCACGCTTCGACCTCAAGCAGGGCGCCGGCGGCCTGGTCGACCTGGAATTCCTGGTGCAGGCCGGCGTGCTGCTCGGCGCCGCGCAGCAGCCGGCGTTGCTGGCGCCGCGCGACACCCCGGCGCTGATCGACGCGCTGGCGCACAGCGGCTGGCTGCCGTCGCCGATCGCGGCGAGCCTGCATGCCGCCCACGCCACGCTGCTGGAGGCCGGCCTGGCCTGCACGCTGGACCGGCGTCCGCGCCTGACCGCGCCCACCGCCGAGATCGCCGCGGCGCGCACGGCGATTCGCCAGTCCGCGGCCGCCCTGGAGCTGGTGTTCGTCGACGGGCGTGCGGGCGACGAGGCGGTGCACTGACGCGCGACGGGAGCGCTGCGTGGAGGGGGCGCTGCGTGTGCTGTCCAGCGCATGGGCATGGGCGGCGGGATGCCAGGGTCGAGAGAGCGACAGGAGCTGTAGGAGCTGCTCTGCACAGGAGTGGGCATGCGCTGCGATGCCGCTATGCACTGCAGCGCGGTCGACATCGCGCGTCGGGACTGAAGTCCCTCCCACAATGCAGTTCCCGGCAGTGCCGACGCCGCCACTGTGGGAGCGGCTTCAGCCGCGACGCGCGGAGGCTCAAGAGCGCAACCGAGTCGGCGCGTCGGGACTGAAGTCCCTGCCACAATGCAGTTCCTGACAGTGCCGACGCCGCCACTGTGGGAGCGGCTTCAGCCGCGACGCGCGAAGGCTCAAGAGCGCAACCGAGTCGGCGCGTCGGGACTGAAGTCCCTCCCACAATGCAGTTCCTGACAGTGCCGACACCGCCACTGTAGGAGCGGTTTCAGCCGCGACGCGCGGAGGCTCAAGAGCGCAACCGAGTCGGCGCGTCGGGACTGAAGTCCCTCCCACAATGCAGTTCCCGACAGTGCCGACGCCGCCAGTGTGGGAGCGGTTTCAGCCGCGACGCGCGGAGGCTCAAGAGCGCAACCGAGTCGGCGCGTCGGGACTGAAGTCCCTCCCACAATGCAGTTCCTGACAGTGCCGACACCGCCACTGTAGGAGCGGTCTCAGCCGCGACGCGCGGAGGCTCAAGAGCGCAACCGAGTCGGCGCGTCGGGACTGAAGTCCCTCCCACAATGCAGTTCCCGACAGTGCCGACGCCGCCACTGTAGGAGCGGTGTCAGCCGCGACGGGCGCAGCGGAGTGCCGCATGTACCGATGGGTTTACCCTGCTACCGCGTTGGCGCCATCCGCCACAGCAGCGCGCGGAACGGCGCCAGCAGGCACACGCCGATGCCCAGCTTCACCGCCAGGTCGCCGGCGGCCCAGCTCAGCCAGGGCAGCGCCGAGCCGGCGAAGGCGATAGACCAGAAGATCGTGGTGTCCAGCGTCGCGCTGCAGGTGGTGGCGACGATCGGCGCGCGCCACCAGCGCCCGCGGCGCAGCCGATCGAACACGGTGATGTCCAGCAGCTGCGCGGCGATGAAGGCCAGGCACGAGGCCGCGGCGATGCGCGGGGTGGCGATCCAGATCGACAGCAGCACCGCCAGCGCGAACCCGCACCAGGCCACCCGCCGCGCCGCGCGCGGGCCGAAGCGGCGGTTGATCAGGTTGCTGACCAGGAACGCCACCGGATAGCTGAAGGCACCCCAGGTCAGCCAGTCGTTGATCGGGAACTGCACCAGCACGTTCGACAGCAGCACCACCGCGCCCATCGCCAGCACGGACAGCAGCAGCGCGCGCGGGCTCAGCGCGGCGAAAGTGGGCGAGGGAGCAGCGACGGAGGGCACGGCGATCGTGGGCAGGGCGGGGCGCGCATTATCGCGGCCCGGTCGCGCCATGACCAATGCCGGGGGCGCGGACATGCGCTTCGGAGGAGCGGCTTCAGCCGCGACCACGCGCGATCGGAAACGCCCTGTCGCGGCTGAAGCCGCTCCTCCAGTGGGAGCCCCGCGACGGGAACCGCGTTTGCGAATCCCCATCCCCTAATCCGCATTCCCGGCTCCATCGCGGCTGAGGCGGCTCCCACTCTTGCGGCACCGGCACTATCGGAAGCTGCATTGTGGGAGGGACTTCAGTCCCGACCCGACGATGCATCCGGTTCGCACTGCGTGTTCCTTACTTTCATGCGTCGCGGCTGAAGCCGCTCCTACAGAAGCCACCACGACGGGACCGCTGTTGCGAATCCCCACTCCCTAATCCCCAATCCCCAATCCCGGCTTCATCGCAACTGAAGCCGCTCCCACCCTTGCGGTACCGGCACGGTCGGAGGCTGCACTGTGGGAGGGACTTCAGTCCCGACGCGACGATGCGTCCGTTTCGCCCAGGGTGTCCCCGACCTCCGCGCGTCGCGGCTGAAAGCCGCTCCTACGGGAGAATCCCACGACGGGAACCGCTGTTGCGATTCCCCAATCCCGATTCCCCACTCCCGGCTTCACCGCCCCGTCGGCGACGTTCGATCCACCGCGGCACGGCCCACGGCCGGGTCGTCGGTGAAGAAGCCATCGATGCCGGCGTCGAGCAGCGCGCGCATCTCGGTGATGCTGCCGGCGGCGTTGACCGCGGCCGGACCGCGGCCGTCCTGCAACTGCCTGGGCAGGAAATAGTTCTCGGGCCGGAACGTGTACGGAATCACCTGCAGGCCGGCCGCATGCGCGTCGGCGACGAAGGACGTGGGCACGGCCAGCGCACCGTCGGCGGTCACCGGTACGATCGCGCGCAGGTTCGGGCTGACCAGTTGCGCGTACTTGGCGATCGCGCGCAGGCCCTGCGCGCTGCCCATCTGCGCGTAGGTCGGGCCGTCGCGCAACTGGTCGCCCGGGCGCTCCTTGGGATCGCCCAGCAACTGCACCAGGCGCACGTTCGGATGGGTGCTTCCCAGCTTGCCGTGCAGATACTCCAGGTTGCCGATCTCGAACGACTGGATCACCACCGGCGCCTTGCGCGTGTAGGCATGCGCATCGAGGGTGGCGACCAGCTTGTCTTCCATCGCCAGGCCGAGCCCGCGGAAGTAGGTGCCGTGCTTGATCTCGGGAATCAGCCCGATCGGGCGCCCGCGCGTGGCCGACTCGGCCGCGGTGAAGTCGATGATCTCGTCCAGGGTCGGCACCTGGAACTGCCCGTCGAAGGCGGTGCCGCGCAGTTGCGGCAGGCGCTCGCGCGCGCGCAGGGTCTTCAGTTCGGCCAGGGTGAAGTCTTCGGTGAACCAGCCTTCCACACGCTGCCCGTCGATCTGCTTGACGGTCTTGCGCGCGGCGAACTCCGGATGCGCGGCCACGTCGGTGGTACCGCCGATCTCGTTCTCGTGACGCGCCACCAGTACGCCGTCCTTGGTCGAGACCAGGTCCGGCTCGATGAAATCGGCGCCGTCGGCGATGGCCTTGGCGTAGGACGCCAGGGTGTGCTCGGGGCGCAATGCGCTGGCGCCGCGGTGGCCGATCACCAGCGGCTTGTGCTCGCCCGGGGCGGCGGCCGGTGTGGCCGCCGCGGTGGTCGCCAACACGGCCATCGCGCATCCCAACAACCAGGAGGTGGATCGGATCATCGCATGCGTTCCGGTGCGGGGGCGGGCGGACAGGATGGACGCGCTCAGAAGCGCGCGTCCAGGGTCAGGAACGCCTGCCGCGGCGCACTGGCGTGGAAGGCCTGCGCGCGGCCGCTCGGATCGGTGTTGCTGAAGGATGTGAGGTTGGAGGCGTAGCGCTTGTCGGTCAGGTTGGTGACGTTCAACGACAGCTTCAGGTCCTGCAGGAACGACACCGCCCCGAAGTCGTAGCCGGCGCCGGCATCGAAGGCGGTGTAGCCGCCGAAGCCCTGGTCGTTGGTGTAGGTGTAGTAGCGCTGGCCGGTGTACTTGCCGCGCAGGTTGGCGTTCCAGCCGTTCCAGGTCCAGCTGATCTCGCTGGCGAACATGCGCTTGGGCGTGTCCACGGTGTACTTGCCGGCGGTGGGGATCACCGCGCCGTTCTGCACGTAGTTGTCGTCGTAGGTGGAGCGGTTGATCGAGGCCGAGTTGTACCACTGCAGGTGCGCGTTCGGCTTCCAGATGAAGGTCAGCTCGCCGCCGCGGCTGCTCACCGAGCCGACGTTGAAGAAGCGCGTGGTGCAGGCCGGGCTGGTGCCCTGCTGGATGCTCGCGCAGGGGTTGAGCGAGAGCAGGCGGTTGTCGAAGGTGACGTCGTAGCCGACCAGCGAGGCTTCGAACTGGTCGCGCACCAGGCGGTAGCCGGCTTCGAAGGTCTTGGACTTCTCCGGTTGCAGCGCGCCGACGCTGGCGTCGAACGAGGCCTGGGTCACCAGCAGCGGGCCGCCGGCGCCGCCGCCCTGGAACGCGGCGATGTTCTCGGCGTAGGAGCCGAACACTTCCTGGCCCTCGCCCAGGCGGTAGCTCAGGCCGGCCTGCGGCAGCAGCGCCTTGCTGGCCTTGAGTTCGCCGTTGGCCACCGGCGACTCCACCGCGATCCCCGGCGTCTCGCGCGCGGTCATCGTGGTGTGCGGGCTCTTGGCGCCGATGTCCAGGGTCAGGCGCTCGTCGAGCAGCTTGAAGGTGCCCTGCACGTAGGCCTGCTTGGTGGTGATGACGTAGTCCTGCGAGAACAGCCGGCGGTTCGGGTTGCTCAGGAACACGTCGTCGTCGATCGGGCCGTCGATCCAGTAGAAGTTGCGCTCCACGTGGTGCTTGTTGCGCTCGTACCACACGCCCGCCTCCAGGTGGTGCGGGCCGATGTCCCAGCCCAGCGAGGCGATGCCGCCGGTGCGGTTGATGGTGTAGTTGGTGCTGCGGATCGAGATCGGCAGCGCCTGCGGCGTGCCCGGGTAGGAGGGCTGGCCCGGCGACCACCAGTGGCCCTGGCCTTCGTTCTCGTGGTGGTAGACCTGGGTGTGCACGCTCACCGCGTCGGACGGCTGGAAGTCGCCGGCCAGGTAGTACAGGTCGTCGTTGCGCAGCGCGCGGCTCTGGTAGTAGGCGTCGTTGATGTTGTCCACGCCGCCGCTGTAGCCGCAGCGGCTGGCATCGAACGTGGCCGGCGCGCAGTACGCCGCGGCCAGCGCGCGCTGCCAGTCCGGCGCGTACAGGTTCCAGTCCCAGCCCAGGCCGCGGTGCAGGCCGCTCTTGGACAGGTAGGCATAGTCGGCCTGCGAGGTGCGCGAGGTGTCGACGAAGGCGGTGAGCTTGCCGCCCTCGAACTGGTACACGCCCTTGCCGTTGAACTGCGCGGTATGGGTCGGCGATTCCGGCTTGGCCCACATGTCGGCGTCGGCATAGACGCCGGACAAATACGCGGAGAAGCCGTTGTGCTCGCCGGTATCCAGGCGCAGGTAGGTGCGGCGGTTGTTGTCCGAGCCCACGGTCTGCGCCAGGCGCACGCCGACCTCGGTGGACGGATCGTCGGAGTAGTACTGCACCGTGCCGCCGAGGTTGCTGGTGGAGGCGGTGCCCAGGCTGCCGATGCCCGAGGCCAGTTCCACGCCGCCGAAGTTTTCGGCGATCAGCGCGCGGCTGATATTCAGGCCGTTGTAGTTGCCGTAGGCGTTGTCGCCCAGCGGCAGGCCGTCCAGGGTGTAGCCCAGGCGCGTGCCGTTGAAGCCGCGCAGGCTGATGGTCTGCGATTCCTCGTTGGCGCCGAAGGCGTCGTTGGACTGCACGTTGACGCCGGGGATGCGGTTGAGCAGCTTCTGGATGCTGGTGCCCGGCGGCAGCACCGCCACGTCCTGGGCGGTGATGCGCTGCACCTGGCGGGTCTCGCCCTGGCCGATCACCGACACCGCGTCGAGTTGCTGCACGTCGGATGCGGCGCCATCGGCGGTGGCAGGCTCCGCGGCGGTGGCGGCGAAGGGCGACAATAGGGCGGCGAGGATCGCCGTGCTCAGCAGGGAATGGAGAGGCATGCGCAAGGGGGATTCGTAAAGGAAGTGCGCACACGATGCGACAGCGACGTTGCAGGTTGGCGTCACCGGCGTTGCGTTTGTCATGCAGCGGTCCTGCAGCGTGGCGTTCGCGTCGCGGCGGCAGTGCGCGTCATGGCCCCATGCGGACCATCGCGCGCCACTGCGCAAGACCTGGCGCGGCGCCGCGCGCGTCGACATCAAAGCGTTACAGAGTGGCGGTTATTGCCATGCATGGCGGGCGCCGAACACATGTAAGCCTATGTGTCGAAAACCCGGTGAAACACGCTGTTTACAAAGTCGAAAAGGGCGTCGGCCGTCAAAGTTTTGCGGTGCACTCCTCTTCAATGATCAAGCCTCGCCCAGCCCGACGAGGTGCCGATGCGTGCAGACATGAGCAGGACGCGCAGTGCACCCGCATCGGTCCGATGGCTGTCCGCGTGCCGCGCTGGATCCGCGCATCGCCGGCTCGGCGCGCGCATTGCTTGTCCCGCACTCTCACCCCAATCCCTCTTCCGAAAGGAGAGGAGCACCGGCGCCTCCCTTCTCCCCTCGGGAGAAGGTGCCCCGCAGGGGTGGATGAGGGTGCGGGCGAAGCTCGCATCGATGGATCAACGCGTGCGCTGCGCGCTTCGCACCCTCACCCCAACCCCTCTCCCGGTGGGAGAGGGGCTACGCGCTTCCCTTCTCCCCCCGGGAGAAGGTGCCCCACAGGGGCGGATGAGGGTCGGGCGAAGCGGCGCAGCGATGGATCAACGCGTGCGTTGCGCGCTTCGCACCCTCACCCCAACCCCTCTCCCGGTGGGAGAGGGGCTACGCACTTCCCTTCTCCCCTCGGGAGAAAGTGCCCCGCAGGGGCGGATGAGGGTCCGGGCGCAGCGGCGCAGCAACGGACCAACGCGGGCGTTTCGCGCTCCGCACCCCAGCCCCTCTCCCGAAGAGAAAGGGGCAATCGATTTCCCACCGCGAGGCCGTTGCGGCCTCGTCCACCCGCTCTACCCCCGGAGAGACGCCCATGCTTGATCGCATCCGCCGTCGGCCCTTGCTGGCTGCCGTGTTGTCCGCTTCCCTGCTGTGCGCGCTCGGCACCGCCAGTGCCGCGCCCGACGCCTCCATCGCGGCGATGACCGCCGCCCTGCGCAGCGCGCCGGTCAGCTTCGACGTGCACCTGCCGTTGCGCGACCAGGCCGGTCTGGACGCGTTGCTGGCCGACATCCAGGATCCGCTCTCGCCGCAGTACCACCACTGGCTGACGCCAGCCGAATTCCAGCGCCGCTTCGCCCCGGCGCCGGCGCAACTGGCAAAGGTGCGCGCCGCGCTGCAGGCCGCGCACATGAACGTCGCCGAGGAGGGCGCGACACTGCATGTCAGCGCGAGCGCGGCCAACGTCGAGCGCTTGTTCGCGGTACCGCTGACCGCCGAGGTGCAGCAGGGCAGCCAGGCCCGCCTCGCCGCGGCCGCGCCGCTGCAACTGCCGGCGGCGCTGCGCGACACCGGTGCGACGGTGATCGGCCTGACCCGCGGCGCGCCGCCGATGCACGTCAACTGGCAGCGCTCGGCCGTCAAGAATCCCGCCAATCGCTACGGCGCCGGCGGCACCACCTATTGGTACAACGACCTCAAGCAGGCCTACGGCTATCCGTCCTACCAGGCCACCACCGGCGCGGCGGGGCAGCAGCGCCGGCTCGACGGCAGCGGCAGCACCATCGCCATCCTGATCAGCAGCGACGTGCTGGATTCGGACATCAAGGCGATGTTCGACCACGAAAACTTCAGCCGCTACGCCGCCAACCGCGCCGACCCGACCCTGTACGCACGCCGCTACGTCGCCGGCGCCACGCCGGGCCTGCAGGACGGCAACGACGCCGCGGCGGGCGAGGCCGCGCTCGACGTGGAGATGGCGCTCGGCGGCGCGCCTGGCGCGCACGTGCTGCTGTACGTGATCCCGGACCTGAGCGACGCATCGGTATTGGCCGGCTACCGGCAGATCGTGCAGGACAACCAGGCCGACGTGGTCAGCTCCTCGTTCGGCGTCTGCGAGCTGTACTACACCGCGCCCTACAACGGCGGCAAGGATTTCACCCCGCTGCTGCGTCCCTACGATGCGGTGTTCAAGCAGGGCAACGCGCAGGGCATCACCTTCGTCGCCTCCAGCGGCGACAACGCCGGCCTGGACTGCGCCGACACGCAGTACGCGATCGACCACAAGGACGGCCGCTTCGTGGCCGGCGTGGAGCACCCGGCGGCCAGCCCGCACGTGACCGCGGTCGGTGGCGGCAACCTGCTCACCGCCTACAAGAAGGGCAGCCTGGAGTCGGGCTACAAGAGCGAAAGCGCCTACGCCGATCCGCTGGAGACCGCCGATTACTACGGCGTCGGTGCCAACCTGGCCGGTGGCTACTGGGGCGCCGGCGGCGGCGTCAGCACCCTGTTCCAGCGCCCGGCCTACCAGTTGCGTGCGCTCGGCGGGACGCGCAGTTCCATGCGCACGCTGCCGGACATCGGCATGCTGGTCGGCGGCTGCCCGGGGATCGCGACGCAGCCGTGCCGGGAGGGCGATAGCTCGGTGGCCACCTACTTCAAGGGCAATCTGGAGGCGGTGATCGGCACCAGCGTGGCCGCGCCGGAGTTCGCCAGCGCTGTCGCGCTGCTGGTGGAAAAGCAGGGCCGCCAGGGCAATCTCAACGACTACCTGTACCGCCTGGCCGCCAATGGCCCGGAGGCGCTGCATCGCGGCATCCCCGGCGACAACGGCGTGGTCGACAACAGCCAGCCGATCAAGGGCAAGTACAACTACACGGTCGGCCTGGGCACGCCGGTGGTGCGGCTGCTGATCGGCGCGCTGGATGCGGCGCCGGCCGGCGTGCCGCGCTCGCCGAGCAATCCCTGACGGGTTGGGCCCGCTTGCCGTGTCGGCGTCGTGGCAGCGACGCCGGCGCGGCGGCCGATCAGGCCAGCGCCAAGCGGTCGCGGATCAACGCGGCCACCCGCGCGGTTTCGCGCAGCGGTTCGATGTCGGCGGCGTGCGCGCCGCCGGCATCCTCCGCCGGCAGCAAGCGCCCGCGCGCCTGCAAGGCGCGATGGAACGCCAGGGCGCGGCCGCGCGCCACCTCCGGCATCAGCACCTGCACCGGCACGCGCGTGGCGCAGGCCTCGGACAGCAGGTTCACCGAATCCGGCGTGCAGGCCAGGCGTTCGGCCCAGCCGAGCAGGCCGGCGTAGGGATTGGCGCCGTCGTCCTCACCGCACCAGACCACGCCCGGCACCCCGGCGAACGCGCGGCGCAAGGCCGTGGCCACCGCGGGCGGCGTGCGCCGCGAGGCGCTGGCGAGGAGGCTGCCGCCGTGCGCGCGCAGCTGTGCGGCGAGCGCAGCGAAGGCATCCTGCGCCTGCGCGTCACTCCACGGCGCCAGCCCGGACGGGCCGCCCACCAACAGACCGACGCGCGGCGACGGCAGCGCGCCCAGTGCAGGAAATGCCGCGCGCCCGGCGGCCAGCCAGGCATCGTCGATCGGATGCAGGCTGCCGAGCAGGGTCAGCACGTTGGCGCCGCGCAGGCGGTCGTGTTCCGGCACCACCACCATGTCCCAGTGCCGCGGATCCAATCGCGGGTCCAGGATCTGCACCACCTGGCTGCCGCGCGCGCGCAGCAGCCGCGTCGCCAGTGCCGCCTGGCGGCCGCAGCCCACGGCAAGTTGTGGCGGCTGCCGCAGCGAATCGGCGAAGGCGGCGCCGTAGGCATGCTGCGCGCCGGGCAGCCAGCGCGGCGCCAGCCAGCGCCAGGGCATGTGCGGCTGCAGCAACTGCGGCTGGATCGGTGTGGTTGTCGGAAGCGCCAACGCGGCGGCCAGCGCTTCGGCCTGGCGGGCGTTGCCGGCGCGGCCATCGCTAATCGCCCAGGTCGCGTCCGATCGTTTCACGTTTGGTAGTAATCCGTTGCATCGCGGCCGGGTGTTGCGGCAATCGTGCCACTCTACACTGGCCGCCTTGCATCGGGACGGCCCCACCGGGTCTCCTGGCGCTTCCCCCGACCAAGGAACTCCCCGCATGTCCGACGCCTTGCACGACGCCGCCCTCGACCAGTTGTTCCGCACCGCCCGCACCCAGAACGCGTTCCTGGACAAGCCGGTCGGCGAAGACACCCTGCGCGCCCTGTACGACCTGGTGAAGTGGGGCCCGACCGCGGCCAACGGCAGCCCGGCGCGCTTCGTCTTCGTCACCTCGCCGCAGGCCAAGGAAAAGCTCAAGCCGGCGCTGTCCGAGGGCAACCTGGCCAAGACCCTGGCCGCGCCGGTCACGGTGATCGTCGCCCACGACGAGGACTTCCACGAGAAGCTGCCGTACCTGTTCCCGCACACCGACGCCAAGAGCTGGTTCGACGGCCCGCGCGAAGGCCGCAGCGAAGGCGCGTTCCGCAACGGCTCGCTGCAGGGGGCCTACCTGATCCTGGCCGCGCGTGCGCTGGGCCTGGATGCCGGTCCCATGTCCGGGTTCGACAACGCCAAGGTCGATGCCGCGTTCTTCGCAGGCACTGCGATCAAATCCAACTTCCTGGTCAACCTCGGCTACGGCGACCCCAGCGGCCTGTTCCCGCGCCTGCCGCGGCTGAGTTTCGACGAGGCCGCGCGCATCGAGTGAGCGCGCGCGTTTCGCTTCCCTGTCCCACCGCAGGCCCGCGCCTGCCGCAGTTTCGTCCCATCACCCCTCCAAGGAGTTCCACCATGACCAAGACCCGCAAACTGCTGCTCCCGCTCGCCATGGCCCTGGCCGTCGTCGTCGCCCAGCCCGCCACCAGCGCCTTCGCCGCGCCGGCCGCCGCCGCTGCCCCCGCCAAGGGCGTGTCCGGCACCTACACCCTCGACCCGGCCCATACCGACGTGCTGGTGCAGTGGAGCCACTTCGGCTTCTCCAACCCGTCCGCGCACTTCGGCGACGTCGACGGCACCCTGGTCTACAACGCCCAGGACGTGAGCAAGTCCAGCGTCAACGTGACCCTGCCGCTGTCCGGCCTCAACAGCTTCACCGCCAAGTTCGACGAGCACCTGAAGAGCGCCGACTTCTTCGACGCCGCCAAGTTCCCGACCGCCACCTTCAAGAGCACCAAGGTGACCTCGGCCGGCGCCAACAAGCTGACCGTCGCCGGCGACCTGACCATCAAGGGCACGACCAAGCCGGTGGTGCTGGCGGTGACCCTCAACGGTGCCGGTCCGCACCCGATGAAGAAGGTGCCGGCGCTGGGCTTCGACGCCACCACCACGATCAAGCGCAGCGACTTCGGCCTGGGCGCCTACGTGCCCAACGTCAGCGACGAGGTGAAGATCCGCATCACCACCGAAGCGACCTTGAACGCGGCCAAGTAAGCCTGTCTGCGCGCTGCGGTGGCGCTTCGTGCGCTGCCGTCCGCACGTAACGCGAACGCCCGCCATTCGGCGGGCGTTTGCGTTTCCGGACGCGCGTTGCGCGTCGCGCTGTGGACTACCTACATCGCCTGTTCGATCGACAGCGCGTAGACCTGTACGCCGTAGCGGCTGAAGGTGGCGGTGGTGTCGCTGCCGATGTTCATTTCCTCCAGTGGCGTGCCTTGCGCGTCGGCGAGGGTCAGCCGATAGATCGGCCCGAAGCGCGTGGTGATGTCCGTGGTGCTGATCTTCACCCGGTAGGTGCCGTTGCCCTTGAGCGCCAGCGGTTCGGAGAGCTGACCCGGGATCAGTTGCAGGTCGGTCGATGGCTGGCGCAGGTCGCCAAGGACTTGCACCGCGAAGGTCTGCGTCTCGGGGAGGGCGCGGCCGACGGGGGGCGCGGTCTGTGGAGCGCTGGCACCGGTTGCCGCGGCAGATGCGGCGGCGGCAGGAATCATCGCGGCGATTGCAGTAGCAGCGGTGCCGAAGAGGAAGTTGCGGCGGCTATCGTTCGTATGCGTTGTCATGGCGATCCACCTGGTGGTTGCACGTCAGCCCTGGCCTGGGCCCGGGTTGGGGGTGATACAGGAACCTTTGTTGGTGCAGTTGGTATTGCTCCCTAACGAGCAGTCCTTTGTATTCGTGCACGCCGGGTTGGTGCCATTGCAGACTTCGTTGGTGGCCAGCGTGCCGAAGCGCCGTGTTGCGAGTGCTTCGACCGCAGCGGCGGTAGACGCTTCCGAGCCGTCGAACAGCACTTCTGCATTCTTGCCTAGCGATACTTTGTCTGGGTCTATGCGGATGGGCATTAGGATGCATCTCAGGTGCTTGCCAAGGTGGAAAGCGGGCAACCAAGCGTTTGCTCGGAGAGGTCGGAAAATCCGCTCATCCAACGACGCAGCTTGTCGTTTTCGATGTCGATGGTGCCGTCAGCGTGGAGGCGCCCGAGGTCGTTGCGATCATCGCTGAGCGCGACCGTGCATTTGCCGATCTTCCCGTTGGCGCGAATCATCAGTGAGTTCGGTTTTGCCGCATAGCAGATATACCCATCCAGGTGCTCTTCCGAAATCGGGCGCTCGTCCTTGGGCGGAAGATCGGTGGAGGCGGTGATATAGGCGATGGCGTCCAGATAGCGGTCTCGCGGCAGCACCTTTTCCCCTATCGTGCTGCCGGCGCTCAAGTTCGAGACTTTGTGGAAGTAAACCGAGAACCGTGAATCATCGAGCAGCTCGCGATGCAGGCGTGCGTAGAGGCGCCGCACGGATTCAATGTTGTCCTGGTGCAGATGCAGCCGCAGCGAGATGGAAAAGCGCGCCGCGAGTGAGCGATAGGCGATGAGGTTGGACCAGATTTTCTCGAACGTGGCACCTTTGTTGGCGGTGACTCGCGTCTTGTCGTGCCATTCTGCGTCACCGTCCAGCGTGATCTGGAACTCGCGGTGCTGGAGTTCCGTAAAGCGTTGGAGCAAGGCGGGCTCCAGCAGATAGCCGTTGGTGGTAAAGCCGGCGCTGAAGGCGACGTCGTGTTGCGCGCAAACCGCATTTGCGTGTTGGCCGATCTCCAGGACGACATCGCGCGCCAGGAGGGGTTCCCCGCCGAACCAGGAGATATTGAGTCGATCCAGGTGGGGGGCGCGATTGGCGATCAATGCCTTGATGCCGCTGACCACGCTCGGTTGCATGCGGCCTATCGCAAAATCTTCATAGCAATAGGTGCAGCGGAAATTGCATTTTTCGGTCGGCAAAAGAATGAGAGACAGGATGCGCGGAGAAAGCGCCTCGGCGATGGTGGTTTCGCTCAGCATCGGCGTGCCTCAACCGTTCGGCGAGGGCTGGCCGCCGGCGCGACAAGAGCCGACATTGGACGCTTTGGAACAGTCGCCTGTGTTGTTGCAGGTGTAATTCGTGGAGGAGCAGGTGCCGGAGTTGGTGCACGTTCCGGCATTTTCGCTCATGGGGCGAATCGCCCCTGCCGTCGCTGAAGCGATTGCCGCGGCGCGCAATCGATGGTTGGCGAAGTTGATCGATCCGTCCGGGTTCAGCGTAATGCCGCGGGGATCGATCGCGTGAAATGCCTTGTCCATGTGCAAGCCGCCTCCCGAGATCCGTCGATGGGTAGGCGGGTTTGTAAAATGCAGGCCTCTGAAATATTGTGATGAAAGTCACAAATGAGTCGCGTGTCTACAGCACAAATGCGTGCTGCCCAACCCAACCTGCGATCGCACTTCGCCGCGTGGCGGCATGCCGTCGCCCCGGCGTGCTACTCGTCCTGGTCGCCGCCCGCCTTCCAATACCCGGTCGCGCGAATCCACTCCTTGGGCACGCCCAGGTGGCCTTCGACGAACTTGCGCATCATCCGCGCGCGGGCCGATTCGCAGGCGATCCAGTAGAACGCGTCGCCATCGGGCGGATCGAAGTCGCGCAGGGCGCCTTCCAGCAATTGGCTGCTGCGCGGGTCCACGCCGTTGCGTTCCAGCCAGGTGACGCGCAACTCGGCGTCGCAATCCAGCGTCTGTCGGTCGGCATAGCCGGGGATCTCGATCAGCGCGTCGACCTGCGCATCGGCCGGCACGGTTTCCAGCCAGCGGCCGATCGCCGGCAGCGCGGTCTCGTCGCCGATCAGCACGTAGGCATCGAAATCGTCGGCAGCCACGAACGAGCCGCGTGGCCCGCCGACCACCAGCGCATCGCCGGGGTCGGCCTGCGCCGCCCAGCGGCAGGCCGGGCCGTCGCCGTGCAGCACGAAGTCCAGGGTCAGTTCCTGCGCGTCGGCGTCGTAGTGGCGCGGGGTGTAGTCGCGGGCGGGCGAGGGCAGCGCGTCGGCCGGATACACCGGGCCGTGCTCGGTCATCGTCGGCAGCACGAACGCGCCGGCGGGATTGGGGAAAAAGAGTTTGACGTGGTCGTCCGGCCCGGCGCTGACGAAGCCGTCCAGCTCGGGGCCGCCGACGACGACGCGGCGCATGTGCGGGGTCAGGGGTTGCGTGCGCAGCACCTGGAGATGACGCAGGCGCAGCGGGTGGCGCAGCAGGCGGTGTTCGTGAGTCGCCATGGGAATCCTGGAAAGTGGGGGAGAGGGTTGGCGGGCGACGCGGACGCCGAAAGCGCAGATGTCCGCGTGCTGGCTGGAAGGGAAATCAGGGGGGAGTGCCATCCATACCGTCGGCAGCGGCATTCAACAGCGCGGCGACGCGGTCGATCTCGTCCGGGTCCCAGCGTCCGTGCCGTGCCAGCAGGCCGTGCTTGATGCGGCGCATCGCCTCGCGCACCGGCGCCGGCACATTGGCGCGCACCAGGGCGCGGGCGCTGTGCTGGGTGCGCTGCAGCGCCGCGTCCACCTGCGCGCGCTCGGTGCGCACGAAGGCCTGGCCGGCCTCGGTGATCGCGTAGCGCTTGCGGGTGGCGTCGGCATCGGCCTGTACCAGGCCCTGCGCTTCCAGCTGTGCCAGGGTCGGGTAGACCGTGCCGGCGCTGGGCGTGTACAGGCCATGGAACAGTTCGGCGATCGCGCGGATCAGCTCGTAACCGTGGCGCGGCTGGGTCTCGATCATCGCCAGCAGCAATAGCCGCAAGTCGCCGTGGCCGAGTGGGCGGGGGCCGCGTGCGCTGCGGCCGCGGCCGGTCCGATCTTCCTCGAACAGGCGGTGCGCGGGGTGCGGGCCGGGGGGATGGGGTCGTGGCATTTCGATATGTCGAATCAGGTGCGGAAACGATATATCGAAGTGGGGTGGTCGGCAAGCGTCTGGGAGGGCGGGCGTTGGAGCGCTGTGGGATTGGTTCAGCCAAGACGGCAGGGCGCGTTCGCGTCGTGCTCGTGCGTTCGGTGCGCGTGGGATCTCTGCGGGGGGAGTTGCGCAGGTCGCGTCGGCCAGCGGTGGCCCTTGTGGGAGTCCACTGTCATGCAGCCGCGACAAGCGAAGCCGAAAGTCGACGGACACCCTGCGTCGTCGGGACTGAAGTCCCTCCCACAAGGGATGCCCAGCCCATCCCTGTAGGAGCGGCCTTCGCCACAACGGGCTGTACGGCAAATCCCGTCGCGGCTGAGGCCGCTTGTGTCGAAAGAGGGTCTTGCGGCGAGCTCGCCGGGTGCACTGTGGGAGGGACTTCAGTCCCGACGCATTGCGCCATCGGAACGCACGCCGCTTCGGGCGTTGTGGGCTGCATGACAGTTGGCTTGTGTCGAAAGAGGGCTTGCAGCGAGCTCGCCGGGTGCACTGTGGGAGGAACTTCAGTCCCGACGCATTGCGCCATCGGAATGCATGCCGCTTCGGGCGTCGTGGCTGCATGGCAGTTGGCTTGTGTCGAAAGAGGGTCTTGCGGCGAGCTCGCCGGGTGCACTGTGGGAGGGACTTCAGTCCCGACGCATTGCGCCATCGGAACACACGCCGCTTCGCGCGCCGTGGCTGCATGACAGTTGGCTTGTGTCGAAAGAGGGTCTTGCGGCGAGCTCGCCGGGCGCACTGTGGGAGGGACTTCAGTCCCGACGCATTGCACCATCGGAACGCACGCCGCTTCGGGCGTCGTGGCTGCACGACAGTTGGCTTGTGGCGAAAGCGGGTCTTGCGGCGAGCTCGCCGGGTGCACTGTGGGAGGGACTTCAGTCCCGACGCATTGCACCATCGGAACGCACGCCGCTTCGGGCGTTGTGGGCTGCATGACAGGCGACTCCCACGCAAGACGGGCTCATCACCATCTTGCTCACACCGCCGCGGCGGCATCGCGTCCAGCCAACCATGCTGGTGCCGCGCCCAAGCAAGCGCATGTTCCCTTCGTGGGGAACCGCGCGACATCCAGTGCATCAGGCCGCAGCGACCCCTGTGGGAGTGGCGTCAGCGGCGACGGGCGTTACCGACGGTGCCTGGCGCAGCTGATCCCGTAAAAGGGGACAAAGGCGGGCCTGCAAAAAAGGCGGATGTGCCGATCTGATCGGTGGACGTCACGCGCCTCAGCCACCGCGTTCCTGCTCCAGCACCCGCCGCTGCATCTCGTCCAGGTAGTCGTCCAGCTCCTGCACCGAGGTGAAGATCTCGTTCAACGGCACCGCCTTGACCACGTCGAACACCTTGCGGATCTGCGGTTGCGGGTTGACCACCAGCACCCGGCCCTCGCGCGCGGCCAGCACCTTGCGCGCCTTGAAGATCGAGCGGATGCCGGCGCTGCTGATGTAGTCCAGGTGCGACAGGTCCAGCACCAGGGTGGTGATCGGCGTGGCCAGCAGCGGCGCCAGCGCCTCGTCCAGGGCCTGGTAGGTGTGAGTATCCAGGCGCCCGCTCAGGGTGAGGCGTTGGCGCTTGTCCTGCGCCGGGTCGATCTGCAGGCTCAACGTGGTCATGCGGGCGACTCCTGAAGGGATGGATCGGCGGGCTGCAACAGCACGATGCGCACGACGTTGCGGCCGCCGTCGTGGCGGTACTCCAGGCGATCGGCGAGTTGCTGCACCAGGTGCAGGCCGAGGCCGCCGATCGGGCGCTCGGCGATGTCCGCTTCCAGGTCCGGCACCGGCGCAGTGCGCGGGTCGAAGGCCGGCCCGCTGTCGTGGAATTCCAGCACCAGCGCGTCGTGCTGCAGGTGCACGATCACGTCCACCGGCAGCGGTGCGCGGCGCAGGTGGCCGTGCTCCAGGGTGTTGCAGGCCAGTTCCTCGACGATCAGCCGGGTGCGGCTGACCTGCTCGCCGCTCACCCCATGCCGCAGCAACGCCGCCTCCACGCTGTCGCTCAGCTGCGCCAGCGCGTCCAGTGCCGGTTCCATTTGCCACCGCAGCATCATCGTGTCGTCTCCCGTGCCGGATCCTGGCGCAGCCGGATCGCCAGCAGGGTAATGTCGTCGGACTGCGGTGCCAACGCGGTGAACGCCTGCACGTCGGCCAGCACCGCGGCGCACTGCGCCTGCGCGTCGGCGCCGGGCCGCAGTGCCGCCAGCAGCCGCGCCTCGCCATAGGCCTGCTCCTGCGCATCCATCGCCTCGGTGATGCCGTCGGTGTAGCTGAGCAAGGTGGCGCCAGCGGCCAGGCGCCCATGCACCACCGGGTAGCGCGACTGCGGCTCCAGCCCCAGCGGCGGGCCCGATTCCAGCGGCAGCAGCTCCGCGCGGCCGTCGGCGCGCAGCAGCAGCGGCGCCTCGTGGCCGGCGCTGGACAGCCAGTAGTCGCCGCTGTGCACGTCGATCAGCCCGCACAGCACGGTGGCGAACATGCACGGCTCGTTGCCTTCCACCAGCCGCTGCGAGGCCGCGATCAGGATCGCGTCCGGGCGCGTATGCCGGCGCGCGGCGATCTCCAGCACGGTCATCGCCCGGGTCATGAACAGCGCCGCCGGCACGCCCTTGTCGGAGACGTCGCCGACCACGAACCACAGCAGGCCCGGCTCGGTCTCGAAGAACTGGTAGAAGTCGCCGCCGACCATCTCCGCCGGCTCCAGCAGCGCATAGGTCTCCAGGTGCTTGTTGGCGCTGTCGAAGGTGCGCCCGCCCGGCAGCATCGCCTGCTGGATGTCGCGGGCGATCGACAGTTCGCTCTGCATGCGCTGCCGCGCCTGCGCCAGCGTGGCGATCTCCTCCAGCTGGCGCTTGATCGAGCCGCGCGCGCTGTCGAAGGCGCGCGCCATCACCCCCACTTCGTCGGCGCGTTCCACATGCCGCAGTGGCGTATCGAACGCGCCCTGGCTCAGGTGCACCGCCGACTCGGTCAGATCCTCGATCGGCCGCACCAGGCGCACCGTGTAGTGGTGCAGCAGCCACAGCCACAGCGCCAGCGCCGCCGCGCCGGCCAGCGCGCCCCACAGCACGATGCGGTTGAGCCCGGCCAGGATGTAGTCCTCGGACACGCTCAGCGCGAAAGTCCAGCCGGTGTCGCCCACCGCCGCGCTCTGCGTGAGGTAGCGGGTGCCGTCCGGCGCGGTGTGTTCGAAGCGCACCGGCGCGTGGGTGTCGGCCGCCTGCGCCAGCGGCGACAGGTCCGGGCGCGCCCGCGCCACGTGCGCCTCCAGGGTGCGGCGGAAGCGCAGCGCCGGGTCCGGATGCAGCACGAACAGCCCGTCCGGCGACAGCAGCATCGGCTGCAGCCCGCTGTTGGCCGGCAGTTGGGCGACGGTGGCCTGCAGCCGCTGCAGCGGCACGTCCACGCTGACCATGCCGATCGCCGGCGCCTGCGGCCCGTCGCCGGGCAGGCGCAGCGGCAGGTTGTAGGTGGTCAGGTAGGCGCCGCTACCGCTGGCGTCGCTGTACGGTTCGGACCACCACGGCGCCGGCGCGGCCAGCGTGCGCCGGTACCAGGGCATGCTGGGCGCATCGAAGCCCAGCGCCTCGGTCGGCTGCTCCAGGATCCCGGTGGCGGTGCGCCGCAGGTGCCAGGCGAAGCCGCGGTCGTCGCCCTGCAGTGCGCCCGGCTCGATCACCAGCAAGGCCCCGGCGATGTCCGGATCGCCCTGCAGCGTGGCGTGCAGCAGGCTGCGCAGGTTGACCGGCTGCCGGCCCAACCCGGCCGCGGCGGCGGCCAGGGTGCGCCCGCTCACCTGCACCGAGCCCAGGGTGGCATCCAGGCTGCGCGCGGTCTGCTGGGTCAGCCCGGCCACCTCCTCGCGCGCGTTGCGCACCATCACCTGGCGCGCGCCCAGGTAGAACAGCAGGGCCAGGCCCAGCAGCAGCGCCACCTGCAGCAGGCTGCCCCACAGCAGCAGCCGGGTGCGCAGGCTGTGCCGCCAGGCGACCGCGGAGGCGTCCTGCGCTGACGGGGCAAGGGCGATGGCGGCGCTCCACGGGGGCCTGGCTCCCGATCATAAGCGCAGCCGCGGCCACCCGGCGCAGCGGCGCCGGCGGCCGGCCCGCCGGGTGTCCCGGGCCAATGTGACAGTCCGTTCCATACGCTGGCGTACGAGGTCCTGCGAGGCGGTTGCGCTACACTTGCAGGCTTCGAGAAAACACATGCCATCGCGCGCGTGCGTGCGACCTACGGGAGCGTTATGAACTGGTTGAACGAGGTGCTGCAGAACGATCCGAACCCCACTGAGACCCAGGAGTGGATCGAATCGCTCAAGGCCGTCATCGATGTCGCAGGCCCCGAGCGCGCGCATCAGCTGCTGGAGGACATGGTCGAGCTGACCCGTCGTTCCGGCGCCTACCTGCCGTTCTCGCCGACCACCGAGTACGTCAACACCATCGCCCCCGCCAACGAGGCCAAGAGCCCGGGCGACGCGGCCATCGAGTGGAAGATCCGCTCGATCATCCGCTGGAACGCCATGGCCACCGTGGTCCGCGCCAACCGCAAGCCCGGCGACCTGGGCGGCCACATCGCCTCCTTCGCCTCCAGCGCCACCCTGTACGACGTGGGCTTCAATCACTTCTGGCGCGCGCCCTCGGACAAGCACCCCGGCGACCTGCTGTACATCCAGGGCCACAGCTCCCCCGGCATCTACGCCCGCGCCTTCCTGGAAGGCCGCATCAGCGAAGACCAGCTCAACAACTTCCGCATGGAAGTGGACGGGCAGGGCATCTCCTCCTATCCGCACCCGTGGCTGATGCCGGACTTCTGGCAGACCCCCACCGTGTCGATGGGCCTGGGCCCGCTCAGCGCCATCTACCAGGCGCAGTTCATGAAGTACCTGGAGCACCGCGGCCTGATCGAGAAGTCCGACCGCAAGGTGTGGTGCTTCATCGGCGACGGCGAGAGCGACGAGCCCGAGACCCTGGGCGCCATCGCCCTGGCCGGCCGCGAAGGCCTGGACAACCTCATCTTCGTGGTCAACTGCAACCTGCAGCGCCTGGACGGCCCGGTGCGCGGCAACGGTAAGATCATCCAGGAGCTGGAAGGCGTGTTCCGCGGCGGCGGCTGGAACGTCATCAAGCTGCTGTGGGGCGGCTACTGGGACGCCCTGCTGGCCAAGGACACCAACGGCGTCCTGAAGAAGCTGATGATGGAAACCGTCGACGGCGAGTACCAGAACTGCAAGGCCTTCGGCGGCGCCTATACCCGCGCCAACTTCTTCGGCAAGTACCCGGAGACCGCGGCCATGGTCGCTGGCCTGTCCGACGACGACATCTGGCGCCTGAACCGCGGCGGCCACGATCCGCACAAGGTCTACGCCGCCTACCACCAGGCGGTGAACACCACCGGCATGCCCACCGTGATCCTGGCCAAGACCGTCAAGGGCTACGGCATGGGCTCGGCCGGCGAGGCGCTGAACCCCACCCACCAGACCAAGAAGCTGGACGACGACGCCGTGCGCGCGTTCCGCGACCGCTTCAACATCCCGCTCAGCGACAAGCAGCTGGCCGACGCCGAGCAGGTGCCGTTCTACCACCCCGGCCCGGACTCGCCGGAAGTGCAGTACCTGCAGGAGCGCCGCGCCTCCCTCGGCGGCTACCTGCCGCAGCGCCGCCGCAAGGCCGACCTGTCCATCCCGGCCCCGGGCCTGGACAAGTTCGAGCGCCTGCTCAAGGACAGCGGCGAGCGCACCTACTCCACCACCATGGCCTTCGTGCAGAGCCTCAACATCGCCCTGCGCGACAAGGAACTGGGCCCGCGCATCGTGCCGATCGTGGCCGACGAAGCGCGCACCTTCGGCATGGAAGGCATGTTCCGGCAGATCGGCATCTACGCCCCGTTCGGCCAGAAGTACAAGCCGGTGGACGCCGACCAGCTGATGTTCTACCGCGAAGACCAGTCCGGCCAGGTGCTGCAGCAGGGCATCAGCGAGCCGGGCGCGATCTCCTCGTGGCTGGCCGCCGGCACCAGCTACTCGGTCAGCAACGTGCCGATGCTGCCGTTCTACATCTACTACTCCATGTTCGGCTTCCAGCGCGTGGGCGACATCGCCTGGCAGGCGGCGGACATGCGCACCCGCGGCTTCCTGCTCGGCGGCACCGCCGGCCGCACCACCCTCAACGGTGAAGGCCTGCAGCACGAAGACGGCTTCAGCCAGGTCATCGCCGGCTCCATCCCCAACGTGCGCAGCTACGACCCCACCTTCGGCTACGAAGTCACCGTGGTCATGCAGTACGGCATCCAGCGGATGATGCAGGAGCAGGTGGACGAGTACTACTACATCACCCTGATGAACGAGAACTACGCCCACCCGGAAATGCCGGCGGGCGCGGAAGACGGCATCATCAAGGGCATGTACCTGCTCAAGGACGCCGGCAAGCCCAAGAAGGGCGAACTGCGCGTGCAACTGCTGGGCTCGGGCACCATCCTGCGCGAAGCCATCGCCGCGGCGGAACTGCTGGACAAGGACTTCGGCGTCACCGCCGACATCTGGTCCTGCCCCAGCTTCAACGAACTGCGCCGCGACGGCTTCGACGCCGAGCGCTGGAACCGCCTGCACCCGGAAGGCGAGCAGCGCAAGCCGTTCGTCACCCAGCTGCTGGAAGGGCGCCAGGGGCCGGTGGTGGCCGCTACGGACTACGTGCGTGCCTTTGCCGACCAGATCCGCGCCTTCGTGCCGATGCATTACACCGTGCTGGGCACCGATGGCTTCGGTCGCTCGGATACGCGTGCGAACCTGCGCCGGTTCTTCGAGGTCGATCGGTACTACATCGCGCATGCCGCCATTGCGGCGTTGGCGAAGGATGGGAAGATGACTGGCAAGGATGTGGCCAGGGCGATCAAGCAGTACAAGATTGATCCTGAGAAGGCTAATCCGGTTGGGGTTTGATTGGTAAAGTCAGGGGCGGCCAGTTGGCCGCCCTTCTTCTTGGCACATTAGTTAAATTAGAGGCTGCAATCAGCCTCATGCTTATCTGCAGGATGGAGATATGATGACTACGGCCGCGCCCGCACGTCTTACACGACTTCAAGCACAGCTAGATACTGAGAGGCGTCTCGTCTCTTTTGATAGCTATGACATGACCGTAAAACAAATATTTGACATGTTTCTGGATGGTTCAATATTTGTGCCGCCAGAGTATCAGCGCCAGTTTGTATGGGATGAGGTGCGAGAATCTAATTTAATCGAGTCGATTTTTTTGGGAATTCCGGTGCCGAGCCTCTTTATGGCAACAAATCCGGACTCCACATGGGAAATTGTGGATGGCGTGCAGCGTTTATCGACCATAGCCCACTTCATGGGGAAGGATGAAGTGGCCGCGCGTGTCGGTCGCCAAGATGTTCTTAAGATAAGTGGGCTGGAGAAGATTTCAGAGTTGGATGGGCTCATATATGAGAATCTGAGTAAATCCATGCAGTTGTTGTTCCAGACACGCCCTATCAGAGTTACGGTGTTGAATGATAAGAGTGACTTAAGTGTTCGCTTTGATTTGTTTGAACGCCTGAATACCGGCGGAGTTTTGCTGACTAACCAGGAAATTAGAAATTGTATATTTAGGGGTCAATTCAATATTGATCTAAAGTCTCTGTCAAAGACTAGTGATTTTCTGAAGGTGGTGAAGCTTAAAGATTCTGATCAATACAATGGCACAGCTGAGGAATATGTCCTTCGCTTCTTTGCTTATCTTGATGATCGTGATCTATTTGAACATAGCGTTAAAGATTTTTTGAACTCATACATGAAGAAAAATTCCGAGAAGAAAATAACTGGCGCAAAGAAAAAGTTGTTTAGGGATACTATGGCGTATCTCGCCGCTGCGTTTCCGACAGGTATTAAGCGTGGCCAGTCCAGTACAACCTCCGCTGTTCTCTATGAGGCGCTTGCAATTGGTGTCGCAGTTGCAATTCAGCAAGGGAAAACTATTCGAGTATCTAGGTTAAGGCCGCTTGTATCTGACTCGAAGCTAAAGAAGTTCTCCACTGGTGCTACTAATAGTAGAAAGATGCTTAATAGCCGAATTGACTATGTTGCGGACGCAATGTGATGTTCGGTCAAGAGGTCGATCAAGTTATCGAAGATCGTTTCCGATCTGCGCGTACTTTGTTGACCCTAATCAAGTCTATGGAGTCGGACTCGCTGCCACCAGTTAACACAGATGAAGTTAAAATTCTCAGGGGGCTTTTCTTTGTGCACCTCTATGGCGCATTTGAAAAGTCAGTTACTGATACTGTACAGGCTTATCTCAGGAAGTTAGCGGAGATTGAACTGGCTAGTTGTCACGTTGGATTCGAAATGTGGCCTTCGGCTTTTGATAACTATTTTCGATCCCTCCAGACTGTACAAGGCAAGGGAGGGTGGGCGAAACGAAGAGAATTTGCAACCCTCCTCCAGTCCGAAGATATGTGCCCAATAAATGAAGGGTTATTCTCAGATAGGCTACAGAATGTACGCCCTGATGTCTTGATCGATATCCTTGGATATTTAGGCCTAAGCGTGCAGATTGTTGGCGATGATGTGGCTTTTGCATTAACCGAGGTTGTAGAGAAAAGGAATCAAGTTGCCCACGGAAGAGCCGATCCAAAAGCTATCGGTGCAAACGGTACATCTGGTCAATTGGAAGCTAGGTTCCATTCATTGTATGAGCTGGCGCGAAGTTTGATAGATTCTATGCGATTGCAGCTCGCTGAATTCTCATTCATTAAAGAGGCCTATCGGTCTAAATATCGCGAAAAGCTGCTGGCTGATTAGTTTTGCCCGACGGACTATATCGGCGCTACATTCCAAACCCTTAGTGGGGCGATTGGGGTTATTAAAGCCTAAGGTGCCGCATGGCTTCGCCGTCATTTGCAGCGCCACAGCTATGGTGTGGTGGTTAAGTCGCGGCTACTTACAGAGTGCAGTAGTAAGCTATTCCCGCTGCAAGATGTGCTTGGGAGTGCTGGGAAGGTCACATCGCTGGAAGTGGGGCACGTCAGTAGAACGGTTCGAAGAATGCCGCTAGCGATGCCGCGCAGGATCCTGACATCGTCTACAAAGCTGATTGCAATTCAGCCTACTCTATGCAAGACGATTTAGGGGGCGGAAATGGCACGGGATCTTACCAACGGAATTGATAGAGCCTATAGCGAAAGAGTCGATTTGCTTGTTGTAGCTCTTACAGGACGTACTGGCAGTGGCTGCACTACGACTGCGCAAACGATGGGAAGAGATTATTCAGATATCTCAGCTTCAAATGCAGGTTTGTCACCTGCTGAATCTAGAAAATTTGATATATGCAAGACTTTTTTAGGCGCGCATTGGGTTCCTTTTAAAACCATCTCGGTTTCGACGGTGATACTTAGTTTTCTGATTCAAGAGGAGTGGGCTGCCGTCAATTCATTTTTAAGAAATTCAAAGCTCGATTCCCAAGTGGGTCATTTTAAGGGCATATACGACCTTCTTAGATCTGAAGCTGCATATGCCAGTTTTAAGGAATTGACGGAAGAGCATGATTCAAAAGAGTCCGCTCAAGCGTGGGATTTCTATTGTAATTGCCTCCACCCTGAGGCAAGCAAGCTGAGAGGGCTGCTGGCAAATAAGTATGCTGAGCTCTTTCAGTCGCTGGGGGACAATATAAGGCTAAGCGGCTCGGCTATATCGAGTGCTGTCAATCCCGACAAGATATTCTCTCTGATAACTAGGGTGAAGCGATTAGCAAAAGCGGCTAATGCCTGGGGCCGAGGAAGAGGTGCTGCTAGCACACGCGTTGTGATAGATGCGGTGCGAAATCCGCTTGAACTTGTATATTTACGAGATCAGTTTGCGGCTTTTTTTTCGATAGCGGTCACTTCCGATGAGGACGATCGCCGCGCTCGTCTTACTGAATTGGGTATGCCAAAACGCGAGGTAGATGCACTTGATAAGCGAGAATATTCCAAAAAATCGTTGAATAAGTACGAAAGTTTTGTGTCGCAAAATTTGCAGGAGTGTATACAGAAATCAGATATCTTTATAAATAATCCAGGCAAGCCAGCTGAGTTTGAAAAGAATAAGTCAATATTGAATAGGCAAATTGTGCGCTATGTGGCCTTAATGTTGCGGCCTGGCTTGGTAACCCCAACTCCGGATGAGCGCTGCATGCAGCTTGCTTTCGTGGCAAAGTTGAATAGTGGCTGTATTTCAAGACAAGTTGGAGCTGCCGTGTCAGATGCCTCATCCTCTATAAAGGCTGTTGGTTGGAATGATGTGCCCAAGGGACAGGTGCCCTGCCTGCTTAGAGACGTTGGGGTTCTCCTCAATGGCCATGATGAGCTAGCGTTTAGTGACTACGAGATGAGTAACGCTGAGTTTCGAACAAGTATATCGAAGAATTCGGCTAATGTTCATGCGATGAAGGTTGCGAAAGGTCTGCCGTGTCCTTTTTGCTTCAAGGATGCATATAACGCACTTACTGGCGAAAAGAACCAAGTTCATACCAGATCTCTACACGCAGAAGAGAATGCATTTTTACAACTGGCCAAGCATGGTAACAGTGGAATTGCAGGAGGTACTCTCTACACAACTGCAAGTCCTTGTGAGTTATGTTCAAAAAAGGCGTTTCAGCTTGGTATGAAAGAGATAGTTTACGTAGACCCTTATCCAGGAATTTCTTCCAGCCATGTGCTTAGGTCTGGAGGCAAAGATGTGAGGCCAAGTTTGCGTCTTTTTAATGGCGCCATCGGCAATGCATATCATCGACTTTATGAGCCGTTGCTGCCCATTAAAGATGAATATGTTGCCAGGTTGAAAGATGATCCTGAGCCCACACTGCTATAAAAAACACCTCTACTACTGTCTGGCCTTCACAGCTCAATCAATTTTTTACCGGAGGAGGCACTGTGCTCAGTCTCGAAAGTCCGCGCTGGTCCGAGCTGCAGCACGCATATGGATCAGCCGGTGACATCCCCGCCTTGTTGGGGAAGCTAGAGACGTTGCCCTCATCCATGGATGGATCGGAGCCGTGGTTCACCTTGTGGATCGCCCTTGCGCATCAGGGCGACGTTTACTCGGCCTCCTTCGCCGCCGTCCCGCATGTCGTCCATGCGCTGGCGCGCGCACCCGACAAGGCGGATCACGGGTACTTCCAGTTCCCTGCCTGGGTCGAGATCTGCCACGCGAAGAACCAGACCGAGATCCCTGAAGATCTTCGGGCCGCCTACCTGCATTCCCTCGCTCAACTTCCCTCCTTGGTTGCGGCTGCGTCCTCTCGCGCCTGGGGCCCGGAGTTTCTTGCCTGCGCTCTAGCCGCCGTCGCCGTTGCGAAGGGGCAGACCGGGGTCGCGGAGGCTGTACTCGAACTCACGCCCGATGTCGCCGAGGAGTTCATGGAGTGGTTTTTTACGCGATGAGGCATGCTCAACCACTTACGGTATTGTCTTGCCGGTTCGCTTCAGCAAGCAGTTGCTCGTATGTCTGCACGCGAACGCGCAATCGGATCAGGTGCCAGGAAAGCGCGTAAGCGAACAGCAGCAAGAACGCGAGAACGCTCTGCATGATCGTGATCTTGCTCAGGACGCTCCAGTCACCCCAATGCCAGTCCTTGAACTGCAGATAGAGGGCGAGCAGCACCGGCATGATGCCGAGCTTCTCCATTCCGCCGGTGAACAGGCCCAGGCGTTCATGCATGTTCGTCCGGCGGTCACGCATGAAGGTCTCGCGTTGACGGCGCTGCTCAAGCGGAAATGCGCGTAGTGCAGTGACGATGTCTTGGTACTGGAAAAACTCCTGCTCCATCTGCTCTGCATGAGTCGCGTAGGGTTGTCTAACGCCCGGTAGCTCACGTTTGATTTGCAAAATGGCGGCGACTGCAAAGCCAATAAGTTCGATGGAGACTCCCGCTGCCGCACACACGAACCCGGCCTTGCCATCCAGCACAGTGCCGAACAACATGCCAAACCCCGCGCCCAACAAGCCAATGATGAAACTCCACCGCTCCACTGGGCCAGCGCGGTTCTGCTCGGTCACTTGCGAATAGTGGCTCATCACCGCGGCGAGCCAAGGAAAGCTGAGCGCGTTGGCTGCCGCACCGTCTTCGGAATGCTTGGCAGGCGTTGCGGGCACTTCTTCCATTGCGTTCGCCATGTCTCTACCTTCGAGCGTCCAGCTGAGGCTGTCTGCAGCAAGTATTCCGTAGCCAATGACATCGCGCTAGAGGAATCCGATTGCCCAATGCATGGTCTACAAATCGCTATTGACACGCCATGGCGTGCAGTAGCACTCTCCTCTTCAAGGAGCGTCGAAACTCCTCTAACAGCGGTACCCACCTCCGACAAACCGGTGGGTTTTTTGTGCCCGAAGCTCGGGCGCAAGCCGACGCGATGCCTGCGTCGGGAGGGCGGCTAATACAACACCCTTCGGGGAAATACGCCCGCCGTCTGTTAGCGGTTTCGAACCTCCCGACTTCCCGTCCGCCATGCGTGGTGGCCGGACCCCTTCATGGAACGAGGAGGCAACGATGGCGCACGACCGTTTGGACGACGACGACATGCCCGGCTATTTCCTGCCGGAGGACAGCCAGTTCCGCCTGACGAAGCTGCGCGATCACGTGCGCTTCCTGGTCCGGCTGGCACAGCCACGCACGCAGGCCGAGGAGCGCGCCGCCGAACCCAAGGTGCGCATGGGCGAACTGGCGCTCTGCCTGGAGCTGCTGGCCGAGCAAGTGGACCTGGTGCTGGACGCGCTGTCCTATCCTGCGCAGCGGACCGACACGACGCGCGGCGCTTGGTTCGATGCCACTGTCCAGGCAGCAACGGACGCCGGCAGCGGCACGTTCTGGATCACGCAGGAGCAGATCGACAGGCTCACGCAGCTGGCCGAGACCGTCTCGGCCAATGCCGGGATGGTGGCGGCCGGCGACGCGGCTGAGCGTGCCGGCCAGGCGCTGCCGGAAGTGGGCAGCACGCTCTGTGCCGTGGCGAACGATGTGCATGAACTGCTGCTGCAGATCGCACACCAGCCGCTGCGCGAACCAGCGTCGAACCGCGTTCGCGAAGAGCGGGCGATCTATGCGCTGGAATCTGCGGCGCCGCATGCGGGAGACGGGTGGCTGCATTGATCCTGGTTATATTGGCGCGGCGGGGCATTTCGTGGGACAAGGCAGGCCCACTGCTGTTAGGCCGGTTAGGGCTGCAGCGAGCGTCCGCTCGGGCTACGGCATAATCGCGCCGGCTGACCGGCTGACCGGCTGACCAGCCGGACGCCAAGGCGAAGTAGGAAAGCATGGTCGGTGAGTGAGCCACGCGGGTGTGCTTGCCAATCCGCTAATGAAGGGAGTATTTCCCTCGTCTATCATCGGTTGAAGGTGAGTGTGCGAGCATGCCTGTGCATTGCGTCCAGCATCGAATCCCTACAAGGAGGCTCGCGTGAAGAGTGTACTAAGCCAAGCGCGAATTCCTGCGTTGGCGCTGGCGCTGGTGGTGGGGCTGCTGGCGGGATGTGGTGGAGCCTCGCAATTTGCGGAACGGAACGTCGTCAAGGAGCGAAGCGATATGCGAACTGAAGTGCCTTTGGTACGCAACCTGGATTCAACTGGTCCGGCGGAAGTCCAGGTGGAATTTGACGTGCCGAAACAAGGCGATGACGAAACGCCGCCCGTCTTCATCGGGGTCAGGATCACAGGTGAGGATGCGACTGCCCTTGCCGATCTCGCCGACCGACTGGTGCGTGCCGACATTGTGGCGTTTCTCCAGCTTGAGCGGATCGACCCTTCTGGTGCTACGAAGGTGGAGCTTCAGCGAAGTGAGCGCGTCGACCGGGAGCGGGACGCGCTTGTTCCGCTTCCAGCCGATGGCACGGCGGCCGGCCTGTTCCATTTCGATGCCGATGTGACAACGATGCAGGAAGCCGGTCTGTTCTCGCCGAGCAAGCCGGAAAGAGAACTTGCATTTGCCTTCAGCCCGTCGCTACAGGCGGGACACTATCGGTTGAAGTTGCGCGTGGATCGGCATCGCGAGGCGCTTGTCGAGGCGCATGCGCAGTTCTTGATCGCGTACACAGCCAAGGGAAAGTAAGGGGGAGCGGACATGGACAATCCGGACAAGCGTTATACCGTGACGGTGTATGTGGCTGCGCCTGGGACGCCAACGCTTCTGTCAGGCGGTACGTCGGCTGCGGGGCATGTCTACTATGCAATCGACGATGGCACGACGAAGAATAGCTATGGCTTCGCTCCCAAGCATCATGGTGAATATAGTGGGCCGGGCAAAGTCTTCTACAACGATGTGAAGGACTACAAGGACCCTTACTACTCGCGCACGATGGAGATCGATAAAGCGCAGTACGACAAGCTGAGGGACTTTGGTGGGGATCCAAAGAAGTATGGCTTCGATATGCAGTACAACGGCGGGACGAACAGTTGCATCGATTTCACGTGGGGTGCTCTCAACCATGCGGGGCTGCATCGCCGGGATCGGCATGGCGCCATCGATGAGAGGTTCGAAGGCGATCTCAAGCCGTTGAACAACGAGGACGACATCCGCAGCATTCCGGCGCCGAAGCCCGGAAGCGAGTTGAACAAGGAGCATCACAACCCGATGCCGGAGCAGAAGTTCTGGCAAAAAGTCATCAGCGAGAACGAGGTGCCAGGCACCCGAGGAGCGTCACCGGTGCTCGCCGGTGCAGGGCCCGAGCTACCACGCGACCCATTGCTGCAACAGGCAGAATCTGCGGTGGTGAAGCTCGAGCAAGGCCTGGGTCGAGATTACGACGGCAACAGCGCCAAGTTAGCGGCGAGCGCGGCCTATCTTGCGAAGGAGAATGGCCTTTCGCGTATCGATCATGTAGTGCTTAGCCAGGACTCGCGCAACGTGCACGCAGGCGAGAACCTGTTCGTTGTCCAGGGCGCGCTGAACGACCCCGCGCACCTGCGTGCGCACATGCGGACGGAGGATGCGTTGCGTAGGCCGGTGGAAGAGACGCTGGCGCAACTGCAGTCGTTGAACGAGGCGCAACGCTTAAGCCAGGCGCAGGGCGTGGACCAGCTTTCTCAGACTCAATCCAAGCCTCATCAAATCTGACGGCTACTGCCATGCCGCGGCACATCCGCTATCAGCGAGGCCGTGAGAGTGCTCTGGCGATGGTCGTTACCCCCGAGGAGCGCGCCGCCGAACCTAAGGTGCGCATGGGCGAGCTGGCGCTGTTGGTCGAGCAAGTGGATCTTGTGCTGGGAGCGCTGTCCTATCCCGCCCAATGGACCGACACGATGCGCGGCGCCTGGCCCGATGCCACCGTTCAGGCAGTGTCGGGCGCCGGCAGCGGCACGTTCCGGATCACGCAGGAGCAGATCGACAGGCTCATGCAATTGGGCGAGACAGTCTCGGCCAACGCCCGGATGGTGGCGGCCGGCGATGCCGCCGAGCGTGCCGGCAAGCCATTGCCGGAAGTGGGCGGTAGGCTTTGCACTGCAGCGAACGACGTGCATGAACTACTGCTACACATCGCATGCCAGCCGCCGCTGCGCGAACCGCTGTCCAACCGCGTACGCGAAGAGCGGGCTGTCTATGCCCAGGGATCGGTCACGCCAACTGCGGCGGGCACGCTCATTCATTTTCATTGATCTAGACAAGATTAGAGCGAGGCACGCGTATTAGCAGGGTGCTGCCCACGGCTCGCATCTCGAGCCGCTGAGCTAGCGTGGAGCCTGGAACAATGGCGTTCGGAGAGCATGGTCCTGCCGATGGGCAAGTGCACACAATGTGAATCTGTGATGCAATCCGGTTTCTGTGGTGAAGACTGGTGATGGGATGGGAGGGCTTTCCAAGAAGGAAGGCGTCAAACAACGGAGTGTTGATATGCGATCGAATCTGAAAACAGTTGGGGTGCTCGCTATTGCAATGGCTTTGGCCGGATGTGGCGGCAGCGTGCACTGGAACGTCAAGGCCTCTTGTACGCAGAAAGGTGGTTGTGGCGCAGAGGGAGAGATCGGCGGCACATGGGGCGGAGGGGGCGGCAAGGAATCTATTCCGCTCTACCAACGTATGTTGGCGGCTGCAGCGGCCGACGTGCCCGACGCGTCCCTGTTCGAAATCGACGTCAGCGGATCGACGGTGGGCTATCCCGAGAACGGAACGGTAAGGCTCATCCTGACGAACGCCCAGACAGGCGCGGTGCAGTCCTCGGCAATGTTCAACTGGTACCGCAGCGGAAACTCGCTTCGCCTCTCCGACCCGGGTGCCGTCAATGCGTGGGCTGCTGCCGAAGGTGGGACTGCCAACAAGCTGACCTATCGACTCACGCCTTTTGTGGTCACTGCTCCCTCAGGTCCTAACACGGTTGTCTTTGCGTCGAAGTACGAGGGTGTGCAAACTGCATCGGCGACTACACAGTTCACAAAGTGCACTACCTATCCATCGCCTTACCTGTGCTCGCAGCAGTAAGAAAATGGGTCATGCACTCCGGTGCGTGGACTTCTAGTGGAAGCGCCATCGCACTCGCGATGGCGCTTTCTTTGCTGACGTCCTGCGCCTCTATCCAGGTGCCGCCCGCCAACTTGATTGCCAAAGAGGGCGCGCACGCCACGGCGGTGACCAAGCTTGGGCCGGTCTTCGTCGTCAGAACAGTGAGCGTGTTACCTGGTAGCGAACGCGCGGCCGAAAAGTTCACTGTCATTGACGAGTGCCGTAGCGGACAGCTGCACGTTGCCTTGCGAAGACAGGAGAATGCGGGCGCCTACGCTGCGCCCGCCTGTGCCGCAGTGCTGGCGGCAATCCAATACGCCGTCGCTACATCGAAATTGCCTGGGGTGGAGTTGGAGTTGACTGTGGATATGATCAGTCCAGGCCGGCAACTCATTGCCCGCACGTCGTCGCTCGCAACGGCGGCCAGCGCAAGCGCGCGCTATGCATTCGCGCTAGACAAGGAAAGTGATCTGGCCGCTGCGAATGTCGTCTCCACGACGGCACACGAAACATTCCACCTGCTGCGTGGCCTCAGCGGCACGACGTCCGAGATGCAAGAGGAAGAGCGCCTGGCTTACACGATGGGTGCATGTGCGCAACTGCAGGCACTGGGATGGGTGAGGAGCAGGGATCTACCTTCGATTGCCCTCGCTCCTCACGTCAAAGGTGTCTCGGAAAGTGTCGGGGCATCCAATGCCGTGGGTCTTTCGGTGACGAGAGACTTGATGCCGTTCTTGCGCAATGGCGCGGTGACCAAAGCATCGCAAGAAGGCAACGCGATGCAGCAGTTCTGCCTGAAAGCCCTTCGCTGAGGTGGCAGTGGAGTCGCCATACTGTGGTCGCTTGTAACTCCTGCGACGTATTCAAATGTTTGTGCGTCGGTCAGCGGTGTCATCCAGCTGTTCGGTCATGCAGAACCGCGTTGTCGTCACTATGCGAACCACGGTTTGAACGCGGACACGAAGAACAAGTTTTCACGGCGGTCCAGCGGCTGTGCCGCCTACGGCGGACGCCAATGCTATTGGAGCTTTACCGACGATGCGGCCGCACTCAGCGTACGTTGCTCACACTGTTCTGGTAGCTGTGTCCTGCGCCCGCTGCTGCCGTTGAGTCTCATCCTGTTGCTGCGCGATCGCCTGTTGTTGGTTGAGTGCCAATGTTTGATGCGCGGCTTCCTGCAGCGGCGGCGTTGGTTGTGAAACATCCACCACGCCACGGAAGCCGGGCGTCGTCCCGTTCACCACAAGACGGTCTCCCAGCATGTGCACACTATCAATCTTGGACGCGTCCGCGATGCCATCGTGCTTCGCTGCATACAACGCCTTTGCCACCACATCGTCCGAGAGATGGCCGGGCGTCGCGCCGCGGATCTTGTCAAACATCTGCCGATCCTCGGGTGGGAGCAGGGCCAATGCCTGGCTTTGTTCGGGTGTTCGCTCCGCTGCTGGTGCGTTGCTGGCGTAATGGGCTGAGCGCGCCTGGGACCACTGCGCGGTGTAGGTCTCAATGGTTCCCGACTGAGCGCTTTGCGGATCCACGTTCACACGCTTTTCGGATTCGAAGGCGTTGTAGCGCGCGACACCCTGCACGTGGCCATCGGCTCGCATCTCGACATTGGTGATGCCTTGCTTGCTTCGCTCCGCTTCTACCATCAGTGCAGCGGCTACCTTCTCGCTGTGCGGCCCATGCGGAATGCCTTGCCCATCCTCCATGCGGTGGACCTCGCCGAGGGTGCGCTGAAATGCAGCGTTTCCGGGATGCGCGGGATCGCGCAGGTCTGTCGGCAATAGTGGCGTTGGGTTGGATTCAATGGCGCCTTGTCGTTGGCCACCGCGCTCTCCAGTCCCCGGGAGCGGTGCCTGCTGCACAGGTGTGGGTGGTGTCTGATCGACCGGGCCGGTTACTGGTTGTGGCAGACGCAAGACCGGTGCATTCGGATCCAGGTGGAGCAGCCGATCGGTAGTGCCGCCGCGGCTGATGTTCAGATCGACGGTGCCGTCGTGGTTATTGACGCGCGTGAGGTCGGCGCGATTCATGTCGCTCCAAGCGCCGCCGATGTAGGCCTTCCCCGCTCCGTTCCCGTCCATCACGACGAAGTCGTCGCCGGAGGCATACAGGCTGGTGGACTGCGGCCGGGGGCGCCCCTGACGATCAGGGACGTTGTAGCCGTAGGCTCCGCCCTGGTTCAATGCTTCGATCAGCGCAGGGGCATTGCTCTTCTGCAGGAACAGGTTCTTGACTGTCGTGTATTCCGCGTTGAGATTCGGCCTTGCCGCGTCCTGCCCTGTCTGCGTGGGGTTGACCAGTGGATTGGCCAATACGTTCTGCCAGGGTTGATGTAGCGGGCTGCGCGCGTCCGCATTGCGCAAGGCGTTGAAGACATCTGTTGCTTCAAGGGCGTGCGCAGCGCCGGTCTCGATGTAATCGGGCTCGGTTCGGCTTCGCCCACCACGATTGGGCAGAAATCCGTTGACGACGGTTTGGGCGTCTTCCGCGCTGGTGATCGTTCCTTTGCTGATGCCGTCGATGATCCTTGGGTAGTAGCGCTCCCCGCCTTGGTTCTCCAGCTTCAGCACGATGGTGGCCAGTTTGGCCTGCTCGTCCAGTGTCGCGCCTTGGTAGAGCGCTGTCTCTCGGAGCTGGTTGACCCCGCTACCGGGCCGCATCAACAAGTTGACCTGGGCAGTGTCACGCTCGTGGACGTAGGTGAGGCCCGCATCCGAAGTGAGGAAGGTATCCAGGTGCGATTTGACGGTCGCGTCCAAGGCCCGACCTTGCTGGGCCGTGATCGTGCGCCCGTTGCGGCCGAGGTCGCTGGCTGTTTGGGTTTGCTGCGCTTCGGTGAGCACCCAGTCCGGATGGGCTCTGCCCGCCCAGGTCTGATACGCCTCCACCAGAGACGCAGCTACCTCGGGATGCTGGCCCAAATCCGTCTGCAAGGTGCCGATGGAATAGCCGCTGTTTCCCACTGGGGTCATCACCCCATTGCGAACATTGCCGGCGAAGGAGAGTTGATAGGAGACGTTCTTCCCGCTGTCGCCTCCTTCTGATCCAATGCCCACGCCAAAGTAGGCCAGTGCCCGCAGCTCCGAATCCGTCAGTGTAGTCGCCGGCGGCGGCGTGGAGCCCTCATTCCCTTCTGCCATGACACTCCCTCGCGTTGGAGGCTACTTCTTCGTTGCGCCTTTGCGGCACAGGCCGATGTTGGTTCTCGCTGCGCGCACGATGGCCAGGTAGCGGTCCGCCAGCATTGGCGTCCATCCTTCCACGGCAGCGTCGTCGTCCTTGGCGGCGTCCTCGGCATACTTGTCGAGTGTGGCCAGGCACTGCGCATACAGGCCATTCTTGTACTGGGTGATGGCCAGATCGTTGCGAATGGCGCCTTCGTCTTCCCATTCCAGCGTCGGCAGGCAACTCGGCACGACTGGCGACAAGGTGGCGAGCGCCGCCTTGTAGTCTTTCGCATCATAGAGACGCTGGAAGGTCGTCCGTGTGCGGTCCAGCTCGTCCCGGCCACAGCCATCCTTGACCCGCAGGTAGGGCGCCTCGAAATCCCCGTTGTAGCCGCAGAACGTTTTGCATTCGGCGGGCGTGGCAGCCGCTACGTCAATGCCCTGCGGCGTACTGGCGAACTTCACCTGGCAGGTTGGTTGGCCCTTGTTCCCCTTGGCGACGCCGGTGTGTCCCTCTATCGCGCCATGCAGCTCGCACACGTCTTCCCCCGTGGTGCTTTCCAGGGAGAAGGTCAATGTTCCGTTTTGCTGCTTGATCAGCAGGCGACCCCATCCCTTGTCGGTGATGTACTCGCCCGGCGGCGGAGCACTGTCGGGCGCAACTTGCGGCGCCGCCACGGCAGGCTGTTCCTCGCGCGCTGCCGGCTTCGGGGCATCGGCCGGTGGTTGTGCCGAACAGGCCGCCGTGGACAGGGTGGCGATCGCGGCGCAAGCCAGCCAGGTCATCTTCAGCGGACGCGTCTTCGCCATATCCTTTTGCCAATTCTGTCTTCCGTTCTGCTCTTTAACGCGCGACGCGGCTATGCGTCAAGTCGGGAGTTCGCTGAGCTGGATAGCATGCGAACCCATCTCCAGCGGGATGTCCTGTGGAGCGCCACGAGCCCGATTGCTATCTTCCCTGCATACCAGTCGCAGACCATGTTCAAGGAGTGACCGATGGTTGAGCAACATCAACACAGGCCGCGCTTGTGGCTGGTCGCGCTTATCGTGCTGATCGCTATCTCCTTGGCCGGATGCGCTAATCTCCCTGCTGCCCGCGCAGAAGAGCCTCCGGGAGAAGCGCTCTGTAAGCAAGCCAGCGACTGGGATCGTGGATCGCCCGTGCCAGGGCTGCAGATCACTCCAACGGTGGTAGAAGGCGACGCGGGGCGCGCCTATCATTTTGACCTGGGCGGAAAGGGTGGTCTTCAGGCGTTGGATGCCAATTGTGGTTGGGGCAGCTATGCCGAATGCATCTTCACAGCGCGCCGATCGGATGGCGGAACCTACCAGTTCTCGGATCTGTCGAGCTTCGGCCTTTGGGAAACCGAAGGTCGCTTATACCTGCTGTACCGCATCGTGTCTCCGAAGGGGGAGGCCGATGCCCGCAAGCGTCGCATTGTGAGGTTGGGCGATCCGCCCCAAGAGGTCTGTAACCAGGTTGGCGACTATTCGCGTTTGATGTAGGTCAAGGAGCGTCGGGTCTGCTTATGCCGGCAGATGCCTTGCACCCCGACGATGCGCTAGCATCCCCCGCACACGACGGCGCGCGGCGCCGTCCTTCAGGGGGACATCGATGAAATATTTCCTGCTGGCCGCCGCCGTGGCGGCCTTGCTGTGCGGCTGTACCGTGGTCTCGCCCGATCCAGGGCAGCAGGCGGTGCTGGTGGACAAGCCGCTGCTGTTCGGCAAGGGCGGCATCCGCCTGGACGATGTGCGCGATCCGGGCCGCACCTACACGTGGATGACGACCTCGGCGGTGTACGTGGACACCACGCCGCAGACGGTGCAGGTGGCCTTCGACGACTTCTCGTCCAGCGACAACATCCTGTTGGACTTCTCCACGCAGATCCAATACCGCATCACCGCGCCGGCGCGGCTGCTGTCGGGCTTCGGCCAGGACTGGTTCAAGAACAACGTCGCCAGCCAGTACGCGGCGATTGTGCGCGATCAGGTCAAGCGCTACGACATGACCCGGATGATGAGCGACCCGGATACGGCGCGGAAGATCGACGACTCGGTCACCGAGAACGTGCGTGCCCTGGTCAAGGAGCAGGGCCTGCCGATCCAGATCCAGAACATCACCCTCGGCCGCGCCCGTCCCAATCCCGACGTGCTGCAGCAGATGAACCTGACCGCGGCGCAGCAGCAGCGGGTCAAGACCCTGGTGGAAGCCACCACCGCCGAGCGCCAGCGCGAGCAGGAGCAGGTGGCCAAGGCCGATGCGGACAACGCCTACCGCAACCGCATGGGCCTGACCCCGGAGCAGTACCTGGCCAGCCAGATCGCCGAGATCAACGCCGAGGCCTGTGCCAAGGCGCAGGCGTGCTACATGGTGCCGTCGGGAACGTCAGTGATCGCCAAGTAGCGCGACGCGGCAGAGGCGGGCTCGGGTGGCCCGCCGTTTGCGGACATCGGTGGTGGCATGTGCGTCGCGAATGCGGTGCGCCGGCGGCGGTTGTCGCGATGCCGCGGGTCTGCCACTGTGACGGCTGAGTCCTGCGAGGAGATTCGCAGATGGAATCCACTCCGTCCCCCGTGTCGCAGCGCCCGCCGGCGACCCGCCTGTTCGCTCTACTGGCGCGCGAGGCGCGCACCGGCGTGATCTTCCGCCGCGGGCCGAGCAAGCAGGTGCAGTTGATCCACTGGGATCTGCGCGAGGACAGCTTCGTGCACGGCCAGTGGTTCAAGGGCCGCATCTACGAGCGGCGCTGCGATCTGTCGCCGTCGGGACGGCTGCTGGTGTATTTCGCCTCCAAGCAGCATGGCGACTTCGGTACTTGGACCGCGCTGTCGCGGCCGCCGTTCTTCACCGCATTGGCGCTGTGGCCCAAGGGCGACAGCTGGGGTGGCGGCGGGATGTTCGAGGACGAGCGGACCTTGTTGTTGAACCATCGGCCGCGCGACGGATGTGATCCTTTCCCGATGCCGACCGGCTTCCAATTACCGCACAATCTGCAGGTGCGTCCATTCGGCAAAGATTCGGGTGGCGGCGAGGACGAGCCGATCGACGGCGTGCTGCGCGAGCGCGATGGCTGGCGCCTGTGCGATGACGGCGTAGGCGAGCGTGGCGGGCTGCGCAGCGACGCATTGTTTCGCTTCAGCCGTCCGCGCGTGCGCGAGAAGCTTGGCGCCAATGGCCGCCGCCTGCAGTCGCTGTTACATGTAGTTGGCCAGGACAATCATGCGTGGTATGGCCTGGATCACCGGGTGCTGGACCGCGATGGCAACGTGCTGGTCGATCTGCCAGGCAGCGACTGGGCCGACTGGGATGGCGGCGACCTGGTGTTTGCGCGCGAGGGCGGGCTCTATCGCCTGCGCAAGAGCGACTTCCGTGAGGTGGCGCAGCGGGGCGCGCAGGCCTTCCAGTTGCTGCACGACTTCAGCGGCGCGCGCTTCGCGCCACTGGCGCCGACGGCGGACGCGCTGAAGTATTGAGCGGCTGTTACGCGGCGCCTTCAGTAATCTATGCGAACAACGTGCCGCTCAACTGAGGCGGGGATTCGGAGACATTTAACGCTGGCCGGTGCAACTGTAGGAGCGGCTTCAGCCGCGACAACACCATCCGTGGAGATACAGCATCCGTCCGGCCAGCGGCGTACGCGCCGCGCCTCACTGCCGCGGAACACCCAGCAGAAACTTCAAGCCATGGGTGAGCCCACGCGGCGCCACGCTGAGATGATCCTCATCGGCGAGCACATCCAGCTGCAGGCGCAATGACGGATAGCCCCGACTGCGCAAGGTCTGCACCATCTGCTGCGCGTCGGTCACCATGTCGTAGTGCTTGCCGTAGCGGCGCTGTTCGTACTCGCCGACGTACAGGTAGACCTGCGCCGGCAGGTCGCGATGGCCGGCGGCGAAGCGCGCTTCCTCGGCGCGCATGGCATGCTCGCCGAACCAGTACGACGGACTGCCCAGGATGTAGCCGGAGAACAGCTCCGGCGTGCTCAGCAGGATCTGCGTGCCGAGCAGGCCGCCGTAGGAATGGCCAAGGAACAGGCGCCGCGCTTCATCGGTGCGATAGCGCTGGCCGACGAAGGGGAGCACTTGGTCGCGCAAGTACGCAATGTAGGTGCTGGAACCCCCGTGAGTGGCACCGGCGGCCGCAACATCGCCGGTCTCGGTGGTGGGCGTGTAGTCGCGGCGCCGGCTCGGCATCGGCGCATCACCGAGCGCATACGACAAGCCGATCAGGATGAAGTCCTCGATGGCCGGCCCTTCGCCGTTCAAGCGCCGCGCGATCTGCCGTGCCACCGGAAACGCATAGTCGGCATCGGTGGCGTACAGCACCGGGTAGCGCCGCTCGGGATGGTCCGCATAGCCGGCAGGCAGCGCCACGAAGACCTGATAGGTACGGCCGGACGCGGGGTCGGGAACATCCCACACCTCGGTCCCGGCCAGTTCGTAAGGCGCACCGCTGCCGCGCTGTCCGCCGAGCTGCGTCACCACCGTGCGCGCTGCAGGCACCGCTGGCCGTGTGGCGGCTTCTTTCGCTGCTGCTACCGCCGCGGGTGCTTGTGCCACGTTCGTGCACCCTACCAGCAGCAGGGACGTCCAGACCAGCCACAGCGCCTTCCTCATCCCTTCGTCTCCTGATGTCGTGCTACTGCGGGGTTCGCATCCGGCACATGGTGCCATGTTGGCGGCGGCGACCATCCGGATAGACTGGCGCTTCCACTTCGGGAGCATTCGATGAAACTGCTTCGCTGCCTGCTGTTGCCGGCCCTGCTGTGCATCACCGCACTCGCCCAGGCCCAGGACGATACCCGCCGCATTGCGGTGACCATCGACGACCTGCCGTGGCAGCGCATCGAGCAGACGCCGCCAGCGCAGCTGCCGGCGCTGCATGCGCAGTTGATGGCCTCGCTGCGGCAGGCGCAGGTGCCCATCGTCGGCTTCGTCAACGAGGACAAGCTCGAGCAGAATGGACAGGTGCAGCCGCAACGTGTGGCGATGCTGCGCGACTGGCTGGACGCTGGCTTTGCGCTGGGCAACCACACCTATGGCCACGTGAACCTGCACCAGGTCGGCGTGCCGGCGTACGAGGACGCGGTCGTGCGTGGCGAGCGCACGTTGCGGCCGTTGCTCGCCGAGCGTGGCCAGTCGCTGCAGTGGTTCCGTCATCCGTACTTGGCGACCGGCCGCAGTGTCGCCGACCGTGAGGCGGTCAACGCCTTCCTGGCCGCGCACGGCTACCGCATTGCGCCGGTGACCGTGGACAGCGGCGAGTGGGTGTGGGCGTTTGCCTACGCGCATGTGCTGGACGAGCCGCCCGGCCCGGCGCGCGATGCCATGCTGCTGCGGCTGCGCAAGGGCTACGTGCCCTACATGCTCAACAAGCTGGATTTTTTCGAACGCGAATCGCAGGCCCTGTTCGGCCGTCGCATCCCGCAGGTGTGGCTGATGCACGCCAACGCGCTCAACGCCGCTGCCTTCCCCGAGCTGGTCGCGGCCACCCGCCGCCGCGGCTACGCTTTCATTTCCCTGGACGAGGCACTGCGCGATCCGGCCTACACCTATGCCGAGGGCTACACCGGCCCTGGGGGGATCAGCTGGCTGCACCGCTGGGCGATGGCCGAGGACAAGCCGAAGGCCTTCTATGCCGGCGAACCCGTGGTGCCGCGTTGGGTGTTCGCGCTGGCTGGGGTGGATTCGGAGTAGGTAGAGCATGCAGCTTATCGGCGACACCGGTAGGCCTTCACTACTTGCGCACGCGCGGCGGGATCACGATGGCCCGTCTCCGTTTGCCGTGACGCCAATGCCCTCGTCCAAGACGCCTCCGTGGAAGAAGCCGAATCCGCGCGGTCAGCGCAGCCAGCCGTTGTCGCCGTCGCAGAAGGCGGCGGCGGAACAGCGTGCCGAGGAGAACGGCCGCCCGTATCCGAATCTGGTCGACAACATGTGGGCCGCGCGCCTGCCGCGCGATGCGGCGTCCTCCAGCTCGGCCAAGGCGAAGTAGGGCCAAACGGGTGGGTGCGGATCGCTACGCCTGAGCCGACCTGTCGCGCGGCCGGCATCGCTTCGGGGCGCCCCGTCGCTGGCGCGGATACCGGCCGCAGGTGCTCACCGCGTGTTGTGGCCGTTCCTCTGGGTTATCCGCCCCCGCTTGACTACAACGTCATGCTGCGAGGTGCCCGAATCTGCCGGACGCCATGCGCCGCCAGCATCTCGGCGGCGTCCAAATGCCGCGACTGGATGAATGCCGGCGCACTGGCGCACAGGGCATGCCCTTGGCGCCGCCACGACGATGCCCATACCGTGCCGTGCCGGCACTGGGCCGGTCATCGCATCCAGGTACGGGTATGACTCCGCAAGAACAGCAGCTTCTCGAAGACTTCCTGGCGCGCCTGCGCAGCGCCGGCGGGGTGGCCAAAGATCCGCAGGCCGACGCGCTGATCCATGCGCGCCTGGCCGATCAACCCGATGCCGTGTATCTGCTGGTGCAGCGCACCTTGCTGCTGGAGCACGCGCTGGAGGCCGCCAAGGCACAGATCGCGCAGTTGCAGCAGGCCGCGCCGCCACCGCCGCCTGCCAGCTTCCTGGGCCAGGGCTTCAATGCGGCGCCGCCGCCGTTGCCGCCGGCGCCTCCCGCCGCCACGAGTGCACCCGGCTGGCGCGAGCGCTGGTTCGGTGGCGGGGCTGCGGCCGCTGCGGCGCCGGCACCGGCTGCCGCGGGTGGCCCCAGCTTCCTCAGCACCGCGGCCACCACGGCCGCCGGCGTGGCCGGCGGCATGTTCCTGTTCGAGGGTGTGGAAAGCCTGCTGGGCGGCCACCATGGCGGTGGCCTGTTCGGCGGCGGCGCGCCGCAGGAAACGGTGGTCGAGAACATCACCAACAACAACTACTACGACGACACGCCGCAGCAGGACATCGGCCAGGACTTCCAGGACGACGGCGACTTCGGCAACGACAACTGGGTTTAAGGCGCAACCGGCCTGCAGTGCTTGTCGTCCTCGGTGTGCAAGCTCATCTGACCGACAGATGCTTTTTTACTTGTATTTCAATGGGTTGACATCTATAGGCAGCTGGCGCCAGACTGCGATCTGCGGAGCAGATCGCAGTCTGGCGCCAGCTGCCGATAATGCGAAAATCAATTCTTTATCTATTCAAGAATTGCACTTTGATTCGAGCCAACACGCTTGCCTTGACCGCAGAAGCAAGTACCTTCAGCAGTTTGCTGGCTTGACTATATATTCTTAAATCTATTCAATGTCGGTATGAGTGATGACCGGCTACGCGATCTTATCGCCCTCTTGCGCAGCGAAAAGGCGGTGACGGCCGCCCGCATCGGCGAAGTGCTGGAGATCAGTCAGCCGACGGTATCGCGCCTGTTAGCCAGCGCTGGCGAGCAGGTGCTGCGGATCGGCAAAGCCCGGGCGACACGCTATGCGCTCACCCGGTCACTTGGCCGTGCAGGTCATCGTTGGCCATTGTTCCGCATCGATCCGCACGGTCGTGCCGAAACGCTCGGCCATCTGCACGCCATGCACGGTGATGGCTACCTGTTCGTTCCACAGGTCACGTGCCCGGCGCTGATCCATGGCGACTTCGCCAATGGACTGTTTCCAGGGCTTCCGTGGTTCCTGGACGACCAGCGTCCGCAGGGCTTCCTCGGCCGGGCTTTCGCGAGGCGCGTGGCCGAGGACATCGGTGCACCGCAGGATTTGCAGCGTTGGCAGCCTGACGATGTGGTGCTGGCTCTGTTGCGGCATGGCGACGATCAACCCGGCGATCTGGTGCTGGGCGAGTTTGCATTGCAGCGCGCACAGCAGGCGGCGCTGCAGCCAGTTGACGTGATACCGCAGGCGGAGCGGCGTCGTCTGTATCCGCAGCGTGCCGAGCACGCCTTGCTGGGCGAGGCGGTGGGTTCGTCGGCCGGCGGCGAGCAACCCAAGTTCACTGCAACGCTGCAGGCGGAGGGCGGCTACACGCCAGTCATCGTCAAGTTCAGCGAGCGCGCCGGGACCCCGGCCGCGCAGCGTTGGAGTGAGTTGTTGCGTTGCGAACATCTGGCCGGCGATATCCTGCGTGCGCATGGCATCGCCGCCGCAGAGAGCGAATTGCTCGAAAGCGACGGTCGCGTGTTCCTGCAGTCGACGCGGTTCGACCGCACGCCCGCATTGGGGCGGCATGGCTTCGTGTCCTTGGCACCAGTGGACGCGGCCTACTTCGGCCATGGGCGCATCGACTGGTGGCTGTTCGCGCCGCAACTGCAGCGCGAGGGCTGGCTGAGTCACGCGGATGCGCAGCGCCTGCGCGTGTGCGGTTGGTTCGGTGCATTGATCGGCAATAACGATATGCACCTGGGTAACGCTGGCCTGATCCTGGGCGATACCTTGCCGCTGCCGTTGGCCCCCGTCTACGACATGCTGCCGATGGCGTTCCGGCCCGCGGCCAGCGGCGAGGTAGTGGAGCGCGCCTATGCGCTGCCGTTGCCGACGCCGGATCAGCGCGACGACTGGCGCGCGGCGGCCGGCATGGCGGTGCAGTTCTGGGAGCGCGTCAGCGAGGACGCGCACATGTCCGCGGCATTCCACAGCATCGCGCGGGACGCCCTGGCCCAGTTGACGCGCGCCGTGTCGCGGATCGGTTGAGCGCTTTCGCATCGCGTTAAACGACCCGACACATGGCAATCACGCGGGCAGGACATGCGGCAAGGGAAGCTGCCGCGACTCCCTACCACGAGGTCCTGCCCATGGCTGCAACCAGCGCGCGCGTCCGCCTGCATGTCGAAGATACCGGCGGTGCCGGTCGTCCGGTGATCCTGATCCACGGCTGGCCGTTGTCGGCCGAGGCCTGGAAGGACCAGGTCGGCCCGCTGCAACAGGCCGGCTACCGGGTCATCGCCTACGACCGCCGCGGCTTCGGCCGTTCCGAGAAGCCGGCCGACGGCTACGAGTACGACACCCTGGCCGACGACCTGGCCGGCATCCTCGAGGACAAGCAGCTGCGCGATGCGGTGCTGGTGGGCTTCTCGATGGGCGGCGGCGAGGTGGCGCGCTACGTGGCGAGGCATGGCACCGACAAGCTGGCCGGCGTGGTGTTCGCCTCCGCGGTGCCGCCCTACATGCTCAAGACCGACGACAACCCGGAAGGGCCGCTGAGCAAGGAACAGGCGCAGGAGATGGAGCAGGGCCTGAAGGCCTCGCGCGAGACCTTCTTCGACGACTTTACCCGGGGCTTCTTCAGCGCGCACGGCACGCTGAAGGTGAGCGAGGCGCAGCGCCAGGAGGCGATCGCGCTCTGCCTGCAGAGTGACCAGACCGCGGCGCTGGGCTGCATGCAGGCGTTCGGCACCACCGATTTCCGCGAGGATCTCAAGAAGGTCGACGTGCCGACCCTGGTGCTGCACGGCGATTCCGACGCCACGGTGCCGTACGAGGGCTCTGGCCAGCGCACCCACCGCGCCATCGCCGGCAGCGACGTCGTGTTGCTGAAGGATGCGCCGCACGGCTGCAACACCAGCCATGCCGAGGAGTTCAATAAGGCCTTGCTGGCATTCCTGGCCAAGTTGGGCTGACCGCGAGTCCCAGTATCGGCGGCGTACCGCGGTGCCGCCGTGCAAGGCGCGGCACCGCACCGACGCGAGAAGCAAGCCTGTAAGAAACAGACCCGCGGCACCACTCGGCTGCCGCGGGTCGATCTGGTCTACTTACGCCATCACGCAGGTCACTCGCCGACCAGCGTGGCCACGCTCTGCGGGTCGACGTAGACCACGGTCTGGCCCGAGGCGACGCTGTACTTGCCGCCGTAGCCGACGTTGAGGCTGGACGAGGTGCTGTACTTGGTGAACGCGGTGGCGCTGCCGGCGGGAACGCGCACGGTGATCTGCCGATGCTGGGTGCCGGTATTGACCACGACCAGAGCCAGCTTGCCGCTCGGGGTCTTGTAGGCGCTGACTGCGACGTCGCTATACGGCGCGGCGGTGGCACTGATGCGCACCGAGCCCGGGCGCACGAAACGCGCGTATTGCGACATCACATAACCACGCTTGCTCACCGTGCCGTTCTCGGCGATCAGCCCGTAGCTGCGGCGGATGTACCACCAGATGTAGCCGCTGTAGTTGGCGAGCATGCTGTTGTGCAGTTCGCTGGCCACGCCGAGCGCGGACGGCCAGGCATTGCCATCCGTGTTGTCGGTGTAGTGCTCGGTCATCCACAACTGCTTGCCCTTGCTGCGCGCCAGCGGGTAGTCCTTGGGCTGCACGCCATACAGGTGCCCGCCGATGATCGACAGGTACTGGGCGGCGCTGCTGTTGAGCACCGGGTCGGTCAATGCCGGGTTGAAGCCCAGCGACTCGGCGGCGAGCAGCTTGAACTTGCCGAACTTCGCGCCCTGCGCGCTGATGAAGTTGAGGAAGTCGGTGCCGTTCCAGTCGCCCGACTCGTAGTCCGGATGCCAGTCCGGCTCGTTCTGCAGCGACAGGGCGTAGATCGGCGCGCCCTTGCTGTCCATGTAGGCGGTGAAGTCCAGCAGGTGCTTGGCGTAGGCGTCGTAGTACTGCGGCAGCAGCTTGCCGCCATTGTTGAGGTTGTTGTTCGACTTCATGTAGGCCGGTGCCGACCACGGCGTGGCCAGCAGCACCGCGCCGTGCGCGCGGGCGCGTACCGCCGACGGCACCTGCTGGCTCCAGCCGGAACTGGACGGATCGATGCGCAGGCGCATGATCGACAGACCGATCTGCCCCGTGTCGCTGCCGAACGCCAGATCGACCTGGGCCGGGGTGAGGTCGGCGATCCAGCCGGCGCCGTTCATGCCGCCGAAGCCCTGGATGGTCTGGTGGACTTCGGACGGATTGACGGTGACGGTCTGCGCCGAGGCGCCGCCGGCCGAGAACAGCGTGGCGGCCGCGGCGAGCAAGGTGCCGAGCAAACGAGGGGTCTTCATGGTGTCTCCAGGGGTGGGGGAGGCGTGACGCTAGCCAGCGCAGGTGACCATTTCAATGTCGCGATCGTCCAAAGCGTCCAAGTGAGACCGGTGGCGCAACGCGAGCGCAACGCTGTCCTCAGTCCACATGGAGGCATGGGCCTTGCTGGATGACGCGCTGCAGCGTTGGCGCATCCTGCGTTACGCGATGAGGTGCGGGGTGCGGATTGTGCGCAGTTGCGCGCGCAAACGCCGCAAGATGCACAAGTGCACACAGGACAAAGCTGCGCACAATGCACACGCCGGCAGCACGCAGGGGGTGTGCCGGCATTTCCTGTTGCGAAGGATGTTGCGCATGCCACTGTTCCGTTTTCCGCAACGCTGCGGCGTTGCGCTGTTCGCCGCGATCCTGCTGATCGCGCTCTGCCTGCCGTCGTTGGCACAGGCGCAGGCCACCCGCTATCGCGACGCGGCGCCCCTGCTGCTGGGCGTGGCCTGGTATCCGGAGCAGTGGCCGGAAGCGCAGTGGGAGCACGATCTGGCGCTGATGCAGGCGGCGCACGTGCGCGTGGTGCGGATCGGCGAATTCGCCTGGAGCCGGATGGAGCCGCGCGAGGGGCAGTACGACTTCGCCTGGATGGACCGCGCCATCGCCGCCGCCGCGCGCCATGGGATGGTGGTAGTGCTGGGCACGCCGACCGCGGCGCCGCCGGCCTGGTTGACTCAGGCCTATCCGGACACCCTGCGGGTCAGCCAGGATGGCGTGCGCGACGAGCACGGCAACCGCCAGCAGTTCTCCTTCGCCAGCGCCCGCTATCGCCGTTTCGCCCACGCCATCGCCGAGCAGATGGCGCAGCGCTACGGGCACAACCCGCATGTGGTCGGCTGGCAACTGGACAACGAGTACGCGCAGGCTTCGTTCGATCCCGAGGCCAAGGCGCAGTTCCATGCCTGGCTGCAGCGCAAGTACGGCAGTATCGACGCCCTCAACCAGCGCTGGGCCACGGCGTACTGGAGCCAGACGTATAACGATTTCGCGCAGATCCCGGTGCGCGAGGACGAGGAGAATCCGGCCCTGTTGCTGGAGTGGAAGCGCTTCGTCAGCGACACCTGGACCGACTACTCGCGCAACCAGATCGATGCGATCCGCCCGCATGCCGATCCACGCCAGTTCATCACCACCAACACCATGGGCTGGTTCGCCGGCTTCGACGCCTACACCGTGCACGGCGTGCTCGACATCGCCGCCTGGGACGACTACGTCGCCGGCGAACGCTACGACTGGGTGGACAACGCCGCCCGCCACGATCTGACCCGCGGCTACAAGCAGCGCAACTACTGGGTGATGGAGACCCAGCCGGGCTTCGTCAACTGGCGCGCGACCAACGTGGCGCTGCGCAAGGGCCAGGTGCGGGCGATGGCGTGGCAGGCGGTGGCGCATGGCGCCGATGCGGTGTCGTACTGGCAGTGGCGTGCAGCGCCCAACGGGCAGGAGGAATACCACGGCACCCTGGTCGGCGCCGATGGCGAGCCGGTGCCGGTGTATGCGGAGATCCAGCAGGTCGGTGCGGAGTTCGCCAAGGCCGGGCCGGCCCTTGCCGGCACCATGCCGCAGGCGCAAGTGGCGCTGATCAACGACTTCGACAGCCGCTGGGCGATCGGTTTCCAGAAGCACGCCGCCGACTTCGATCCGGTCGTGCAGATGAAGAGCTTCTACCGTCCGCTGCGGCAGCAGGCGCAGGTGGTCGACGTGGTCTCGGCGATGGCGCCGCTGGAGCGCTACAAGCTGGTGGTGGCGCCGGCGCTGAACGTGCTGACCGAGGCGCAGGCGCAGCGGTTGAAGGCCTACGTCGAACACGGTGGGCATCTGGTGCTGGGGCCGCGCAGCGGCATGAAGAACATCGACAACGGCCTGCACCCGCAGCGCCAGCCCGGTCCGCTGGCGGCGTTGCTTGGTGGTCGCGTGGAGCAGTTCTATGCGCTGGACAAGCCGATCCCGCTGGTCGGCACGGGCGCAGACGGCAGCGCCAGAATCTGGGCCGAGCAGTTGCAGGCCACCGCCGCCGACACCACCGCGCCGCTGCGGTACGGCACGGCCAATGGCTGGCTGGATGGCGCGCCGGCGCTGTTGACCCGGCGCGTCGGCAAGGGCCGCATCAGCTATGTCGGCGGCTGGTTCGACGATGCGACGCTGGATCGCCTCACCGGCGACTGGTTGCGCGACGCCGGGGTGCAGGCGCCGCTGGCCGACGTGCCGGAGGATGTGGAAGTGGGCGTGCGCAGCGATGGCGCGCGTCGCATCGTGCTGCTGATCAACCACGGCACCGCCGCGCACGCCGTGCGGCTGCCGGCAGCGATGCGGTCGCTGCTGGGACCGGCGCCGAGCGGCGATACGGTGCAACTGGCGCCCGACGACGTGGCGGTGCTGGAACAGCGCCGCTGAGCACTGCCGCGGTGCGCTGCGGCGCACCGCCGACGGGGCGATGACGGATTGGTGCGATTGCTGTGCGCGGCCCACATGTGACGTGACCGCGTCGCGGCTGTGCACCAAGCGCGACGACACGCTCTACAATGCAGGCGCCAGCGGGCGTCGCCGCCGCCATCGCGTCGCGGCCTCGTTCCCTTACTGGAGTCGCGCGTGTCCTTGTCTTCTTCTGCTCCGCTGTCGCCGGTGGGCCGGCTGTTCGCCGTTGCCGCCGTGTTCGAAGGCCTGACCTGGGCCGGCCTCTTGCTCGGCATGCTGCTCAAATACGGCACCCAGACCACCGAGTTGGGCGTGTGGCTGTTCGGCCGCCTGCATGGCGTGGCGTTCCTGCTGTACGTGGTGGCCAGCCTGGTCGCGGCGCTGCGGTTGCGCTGGCCCTGGTGGGCGTGGGCGTTGAGCCTGCTGGCGGCATTGCCGCCGCTGGTCACGGTGCCGCTGGAACTGTGGTTCCGCCGGATCGGTCTGCTCGGCGCGCCACGGCAGCGCACGGCGCGATAGCGCAGGCGCCGCGATCCAGATGATGCACTGCGCCGCCTGCGGAGGCGCTGCGTCGGTACTCCATCGCGCGCTGCGTTCTTCGCCACCGTTCTAGAATGCAGCCCCCAAGCGCAGGCGAGGAGCCATGGGCAAACGCCAACGACGACACCCGCCGCCCGCACCGCCCCCCAGCCGCGCGCAGCGGCTGGTCGCGCGTCTGCAACGGCCGGTGTTGCTGCTGGTGGCCGCTGCCATCGGCGCGAGCGCGGTGTTGAAGCTGTATCTGCTGGCGAAGGCACTGCTGAGCGGCGTGTACATCGGTGGATCGCGCATCGGCCCGCCACGGATCCATCTGCTGCAGAGCGATCCTGGCCACTACTGGTTCTCGATCGCATGGGACGGTGTCCTCAGTCTCGTGTTGCTGGCGCTGGCCGTCGCCCTTGGCTGGTCGGTCATGGCGCTGCGCAAGCCGACGTAGCACGCGGCCGCCGGATCACCGCGGCATCACTTGTCCAGGCAGCGCTGCCAGCGTTCGGCCACGCGTTGCGCGAACCAGGCGGTGGTGAGCTTGCGGGTGATCTTCGGGCTTTCCAGGGCGATGCCCGGCAGCACGGCGCGCGGCAGCGGGCGGCCGGCATCGCGGTCGGCCAGCGCGAACACCTGGCGATACAGCGCGCTGTCGGCGAAATCCGCCTCGCCGCCACGCTGCAGTTCGCGGCGGATCCTGCGCGCATCCATGCCCAGTTGCGTGCCCAGGCTGCGCGCGGCGTGCTCGGTGGCGCCGGGCGTGTCGAGGTCGGCGCCGGGCGTCAGCAGATCGCCATCGAGCGCAAGCGCAATGCCGCTTGCGCGTGCCAGCGCCGCCTGGAACGCGGCGTTGCGGCTGGCATACCAGCCGGCATTGAAGTCGGCGAAGCGGTACAGCATCGCCGCCTCGTTCGGGTAGCCGAGCAGGTGGCGGGTGCCGAACCAGATGCCGCCGCGGCGGCTGAACACCGCGTGGCGCACGCTGTCGCGCAGCGGGTACGGGTAGCCGTCGGTATGCGCTTCGGCGAAGGCGATGCTCACCTGCATCGGCCCGGCGGTGTGCACCGGGTTGAGATCGCCGAACAGGCGCTGGCCCAGCGGCACGCTGCCGGCGATGTCCTCGAAGATGGCGCTGAGATCCTGTTCGGTGCGTGCGGCGGCCAGACGCTCGGCATAGCTGCGGCCATCCGGTCCGCGCAGCTTGAGCGCCGTCTCCAGCGCGAACGCCGGCACATGCAGCGCGGCCGCGCGCTTTTGCAGTTCCGCCCGTGCGATCTTGCCCAGTCCCGGCACCGGCGGGTTGGTCTGGTAGGTCGATTCCTGTTCGATCACCGCCAGTACCGCACAGATGTTGTCGGCGCTGGTGCCCAGGTTCTGCGAGGCCAGGGCCACATAGACGTCGTCGGCCCAGCCGCGGCGGTCGGGCACCGTCGCCGGGATGCGCCGGGCGATGTCGGCCTTGACCTCGCTGGGCGTGCGCTCGGGCACGCGCGGCGCCTGCGTGGCGCAGGCGCCGAGCAGGGCGGCGCTGCACACGGCGAGCAGGCGGACGAAGACGGCGGCGGGCATCGGCGAGGCGGCTCCTGCTGGATGGCGATCGTCCGCATCCTACAGGTGCGGCGTCGCCGCCGCGCTACGTCGCCGGCGTCGCCGCGGTGCGCTCGGAGGTCGTGGCTGGTTGCGCGTCCGTACCGGCGACATGGATGCCGACGCCGCTGCGGCCGGGGGCCAGATCGGCCCGCAGGGTCAGCGCCGGAATCGCGTAGTCGCCGCCGTTCTGCTTGCGGAAGGCGATCGGCGCAGCACTGAACAAGGTGTCCAGGCGCTCGCCCAGCGCCGCGCTGGTCTGCGCGAAACGCGCCGCATCCATGCGTCCGCTGCGGTAGACCACGAACGGCGGCAGCACGTCGAAGCCCGGGTAGTGCAGGATGCCGTGCTGGATCGGGAACAGCAGGTCGTCGATGGGCCCGTTGATGCCGCGCGGCGCGTAGTGCGATTCCCAGCCGCCGGCGGTGACGATCAGCATCGCGCGCTTGCCGGCCAGCGTGCCTTCGCCGTAGCGATCGCCCCAGTGCGTGTCGGAGTGTTCGCCGACGCCGTAGGCGAAGCCGCAGGCATACACCCGGTCCACCCAGCCCTTGAGGATGGCCGGCATCGAGAACCACCACAGCGGGAACTGCAACAGCAGGGCGTCGGCCCAGCGCAGCTTGTCCTGCTCGGCGGCGATGTCCGCGCGCTGGCGGCCGCTGGCGTAGGCGCGCTGGGAGTCGCGCGAGGGATCGAAGCGCGCCTCCGCGGCGCCGTCCAGGCTGTCCTGCGCGTCGACCGTGGTCTTCCAGTCCATTGCGTACAGATCCGAGACCTGGACGTGGTGGCCGGCGTCCTGCAGGCGTTGCACCGCCACCTGCTTGAGGGCGCCGTTGAGCGAGGCGGGTTCGGGATGGGCGTAGACCAGCAAGACGTTCATGCGGGTGCTCGGTGAGGGGGGACCTCCACGCTAGGTCCTCGTTCGCTATAGTGGAAATGAATTGCCTTAATGTCCGCTATTGCGATGGTTGATCTGCGACGCCTGGACCTGAACCTGCTGCTGACGCTGGACACGTTGCTCGACACGCACAACGTGACCCGCGCCGCGGCACGCCTGCATCTGTCCCAGCCTTCGGTCAGCGTGCATCTGGCCAAGCTGCGCGAGGCGCTGGACGATCCGCTGCTGCTGCCGGGACCGCGCGGGATGCGTCCCACCGCCCGCGCCGAGGCGCTGCGCGCCCCGCTGCGCGAGGCCTTGCAGGCGCTGCAGCAGGCGGTGGCGCCGGAAGCGCCGTTCGATCCGGCGCGGGCGCAGACACTGTGGCAGGTGGCGGCCACCGACTACGGCGCCTCGACCGTGCTACTGCCGGCGATCGCCGCCTTGCGCCGGGTGGCGCCGGGCTCCCGGCTGGCGGTGCTGCAGCTGGCGCCGCCGGCGATCGCGCAGCAGGCCGAACAGGGCCAGATCGACCTGGCCCTGCATACCGTCGCCGACGCGCCGCCCGGCCTGCACCGCCGTACGCTGTTCGCCGAGCGCTATGTCCTGGTCGGCCGTGCCGGCCATCCGCGATTGCGGCGGCGGCCGAGCCTGGCGCAGTTCTGCACGCTCGACCACGTCATCGTCTCGCCCGACGGCGGCGGCTTCAGCGGCGTCACCGATGCGGCACTGCGCGCGCGTGGGTTGCGGCGCCGCGTGGTGCTGTCGGTGCCGCATTTCCTGTTCGTCGTCGCCGCGCTTCAGCGTAGCGACCTGGTGGCGATGCTGCCCGAGCGGCTGGCACGCGGGCAGCCCGGCCTGCAAGTATGCGCGCCACCGCTGGAACTGCCCGGCTACGAGATGGCCATGCTCTGGCACGAGCGCGTGCACCGCGATCCGGCGCATCGCTGGTTGCGCGAGCACTTCCTGGCGTCGATCTGACGTTTCGGCCGCGACGTGGCTTCAGCGGCGCGTGGCCAGCACCCCGTCCAGCGCCAGTTGCGCGGCGAAGCCGGCCTTCTCCAGGCGCTTGGCCACCTCGCGCGGCACGTCGCGGCCGCTGGTGAGCTTGTTCGGACTGCCGGTGTAGTGGAATAGCCGGCCGCCGCGGCGCAGCACCCGCGCGAGCTGGTCGTAGAAGGTTTGCGCGTAGAGTTCGCCGGCGATGCCGAAGCGTGGCGGGTCGTGCAGGATCGCATCCATCGACGCATCGGCGATGCCGCCGATGGCGGCGCCGACATCGCCATGGGTCAGCTGCAGACGGCCGTCGCTGGCGGCCGGATCCGGCGACCACGGATTGAGCGTGCGCAGCCACAGCACATCCGCGTTCTTCTCGAACGAGTGCAGCCGCGCCACGCCGGCCTCCAGCGCGCAGGCGGCGAAATAGCCGAGGCCGCCGCAGGTATCGAGCACCTGCTTGCCGCGCGGTTCCACCAGCGCCACCTTGCGCCGCGCGTCCTCGAACGGCGACAGCTGCGCGCTGGGCAGCATCTTGATGCCGTCGATCTCGAAGGTCGGCGCGCCCCACTCGGTGGGCACCAGCTTGATCAGCGCGCCGCCGAAGCGCGACACCGCTTCGAAATCCTCGCCATCCCAGTAGTAGAGCGTGCGGTCCTTGAGCTTGCCCGGATAGGGGTAGTCGCGCCCCTGCCACTGCCAACGTTCAGTGCCAAGCAGCGCCTGCCCCTGACTGCGCTCCAGGTCGAGCGAGCCGGACCAGGTGGCGGTGCCGGCATCGCGCGCGGCGAGCAGCGCGGCGGCGAGCGGACGGGTCAGCAGGGGGCCGGAATAGCGGGTCACGTGGGATCTGCCGGCGCCAAGGGCGCGGCACGGGGCTCGGATGCGGGAGCGCATCGTAACCGACGCGGTGCCGAGAGGGGATGATTGCAACGGGCGAGCGCCGCATTTGCCGTCGCTAAGTGCGAAACGCATCGGCAGGGTTGTGGCACCGGCCCAACGCGCTAATCCGGCAGAAGCGCTTTGCTCTCCGGTCCACATCTCATCGGGACCTAGGTGCCGCGCGCTGCGCGAGTAGCGCGGCAGCTTCGTTCAATGCGCCATGCCACCGCGTGCCTGGGCAGGTTCCTGTTGCGGGGCCGGCTGCTGCAATGCTTGGTCGCGCTGCTGATTCTGCGCATTCACCTGGCGAGTGCTTTCCTGCAGCGTCGGCGTTTGGTCCAGATCGACACGAACGCGAAATCCTGGCGTGGTGCCAGCGACGAACGCAACCTTGTCCTGCACCGTGACCGTCTGCAGTTGCTGCGGGCCCTGGATGCCCTCGGCCTTGGCCGCTTGCAGGGTGTGCGCGACTTGCGCGTCGGTGGCGCCGGGCATGCGTTCGCGCAGTGCGTTGAAGAACGGATGGTCGGCGTGCGTGGCTTCGGAGAGCAGGGGCGAGCGCTTGGCCTCGGCCAAAGCTGCCCGTGTGTCGCGTCCGACAACGGCATCATCATCCAGGCCATGCGCGCGCTGGAACTCTTTCAGGGCATGGCGCGTATTGCGTCCGAAGTCGCCATCCGGCTTCAACGGCTTGCCGTCGGCGCCGCGATAGCCCAGTTCAGCCAATTGCTCCTGCAGCGCCCGGGTTTGCTGGTTGCGCTCATCCCCACCCATGCTGGCCAACTGCTGCAGCGAGATTTTGCCGCTCTGGATGTCGGCGATTAGTTCGGGCGTGATGGTCTGGGCCCATTGGTTCGCGGCCTGCACGCGTTCGTTGGCACCGTTGTCGCCACCATTGATGATACGGCCCGCTGCACGGGCGTTGTCGCGCAGGTTCTCCGGCACGCGATCCCGCCAGTAGGCCACCGCTAGATTGGCCGCCGTTTGCGGCTCGGCCGCCAGGTCCGGGTTGTTGGCGAGATCCACATTGAAGCGCTGGCCGTAGCGCTCGTAGTTGTCGCGGCCGGTGTACTGCAGATAGCCGCGGCCATGAAACCGCCAGCCGTCGCCGGGTTCGGTATTGCCGAGATCGGCGCGGTTTTCGTACATCACGGTGGCAATGCGCTGCGGATCGCGGCTGGCGACGGCGTCCTCCACCTGTTTGCGGGTGAAGCGGTCATCGGCCGAGGAGACCGCGGCGATCACGCTGTCGGCCGAGGTATAGCCCAGGTTCTCGTGCATGCGGCGAAAGTGACCGGTCTCGACGGCGGCATTTCCCATCAGGTTGGCCAGTTCCGTCGGCGAGGTGATGCCCGAATCGACCGCAGTCTTGAGCAGCAGCGCCGAACTTTCGTTGAAACGGGGCATGATTCTCTCCTTAGAATCGGATTACTGGACGACGGCGCGGTGCTTGTCCATGGCGTCCTGCAGTTTTTCTGGGTCGATCTGCGAGATCGGGGTCCATGCGAAGTCCGCCGGATAACTGGCGGTTCCGCGGAAGACGTCCATCGCGCCGCTCTGCGGATTCTCTGCAGGTGCCGTGCTGCTCGCTTCCGCCAGATACCAGGCTTTCTTGGCCGAGTCGTATTTCAGCGTGTAGGTGACATTGCTGCGGGTCTGCTGGTTGACGTAGACGATTTCCTGCGTCTTCAGGCTCAGGTTGTCGTCCAGGCGCTTCGCGTTGCGCGCCACATCGTTGTAGAGGCAGTCGACCGCTTGCGGGCTACGGTCGGCCACGCTCCATGCCGCATTCGCCTGTTGCAGGACCAGCAGCTCGCAGATATTGCCTGATGCATCGGCATTGGCGTGGCGGACGATGGCGACGGCATCGGTCCCGCCGTTGCCGGTCAGGTCGTGCTGTCTGAAGGCGAGGATCTGGTCTCCCGGCTTGAGCAAGGGTTGCAGGGATGCCTCCCCTGAAAGGGACGCCGCCGGCGAAGCGGGCGCCTTGTCGGTTGTTGGAGCAGGGGAGGGCGAGTCCGTGCCGCCGTTGGCGGCGTGGTCGGCCGGTGCGGTTTGCGCGGACGGCTGGCAGCCGATCAGGCTTGCCGAAAGGAGGAAAGGCAGACAACGTGGCAGTGATGGCATCGGGCGGTCTCTGGCTGCATGCAACGGACGCGTTGCGATTGGATTCAAGGCAGCAGGGAGGCCGACGAGGCGGTCTTGGGTTCGCGTCGTCCTGACACGGAGGCAACTCCCGCTCCCTGGATGCAACCGCGGGCGCACCCTTGGTTGCGCTGAGGCTTATAGCAACGCATTGCTTAAGAATTTGTTGGGTCTTGGACGGTTCGCGCGGTCGCTGCTTCCGTTCCCCCCGCATAATGGGCGCTAGTTCCCGTGTGCCCGGTATGGGGCGCCGTTCGATCGCAAGAGGCTCATGATGCTCAAGGGTGTGCTGCTCGGTTTTGCCTGTTATGCCGCCTATTCGATCAGCGACGCCTTCGTGAAGGGGCTGGAGGGGTCGTTGCCGGCCTACGAGGTGGTGTTCTTCGGCGCGCTGCTGATGCTGTCCGCGCTGCCGTTCCTGAAGAAGCCGGGCGACCGCTGGCGCGAGGTGGTGGTGGCGCAGCGGCCCAGCATCTGGCTGCTGCGCGCGTTCACCGGCGCGGCCGGCAACCTGTCCGCGGTCACCGCCTTCACCCTGCTGCCGATGGCCGAGGCATTCGCGCTGATCTTCCTGATGCCGATCTTCGTCACCGTGCTGTCGGTGCTGTTGCTCAAGGAGGAGGTGCGCTGGCGGCGCTGGCTGGCGGTGATCGTCGGCTTCATCGGGGTGCTGGTGGTGCTGCGGCCGGGCTTCCGGCACCTGGGCCAGGGCCATGTCGCGGCGATCGTCTGCGGGCTGGTGGGGGCGGTGTCGGTGATCAGCCTGCGCATGGCCGGGCCCGGCGAGAAGCGCCTGACCCTGTACGGCGCCGGCGTGCTCGGCCCGCTGCTGATGGGCGGCCTGCTGATGCTGCCGACCTTCGTCTGGCCGACCTGGCAGCAGTGGATCCTGCTGGCCGGCTACGGCCTGCTCGCCGGCCTGGCCGCGATCTTCATGATGTACGCCTCGCAGGCGGCGCCGATCAGCGCGGTGGCACCGACCCAGTACAGCCAGATGCTGTGGGCGATCGGCTTCGGCTACTGGCTGTTCCACGACCACCTGGACTGGCCGATGGCGGTGGGCATCGCGCTGATCCTGGGCGCCGGCCTGTTCACCCTGGTGCGCGAGGAAAAGGTCACGCGGTGGTGGCGGCGCACCAAATTGGTGTGAGTGCCGCCGCCTGGGCCGATCTGGGGCGCCGCACGCGCGCCGATCAGGACATCGCCGGTACCGCCGCCCGCGCCGCGCCGTGCCGCCGCGGACCCGCCCGCGTCACGCGCGGCTGGCGCACGCTGCCGCCATCTTCTATGTTTGCAGGCTAATCCCTCGCGATGGCCTGCGCCCATGACCGATCCGTCCGCCCAGCCCGACCACCTGCAGCGCAGTCTCTCCAACCGCCACCTGCAGCTGATCGCGATCGGCGGGGCGATCGGCACCGGCCTGTTCATGGGCTCGGGCAAGACCATCAGCCTGGCCGGGCCCTCGATCCTGTTCGTGTACCTGATCATCGGCGTGATGCTGTTCTTCGTGATGCGCGCGATGGGCGAGCTGCTGCTGTCGAACCTGGAGTACAAGTCCTTCATCGACTTCTCCACCGACCTGCTGGGGCCCTGGGCCGGGTTCTTCTGCGGCTGGACCTACTGGTTCTGCTGGATCATCACCGCCATCGCCGACGTGATCGCGATCGCCGCCTACGCGCAGTTCTGGTTCCCGACGCTGGCGCCCTGGATCCCGGCGATGCTGTGCGTGCTGTTGCTGCTGGGGCTGAACCTGGTGACGGTGAAGCTGTTCGGCGAAATGGAATTCTGGTTCGCGCTGATCAAGATCATCGCGATCTGCGCGCTGATCCTCACCGGCGCCGGCCTGGTCGCCTGGGGTTTCCAGTCGCCGTCCGGGCACGTGGCCTCGTTGGCCAACCTGTGGAACGACGGCGGCATGTTCCCGATGGGGTTGGGCGGGTTCTTCGCCGGGTTCCAGATCGCGGTGTTCGCCTTCGTCGGCATCGAACTGGTCGGTACCACCGCCGCCGAGACCGCCGACCCGCGCCGCAACCTGCCCAAGGCGATCAACTCGATCCCGGTGCGCATCCTGGTGTTCTACGTGCTGGCGCTGGTCGCGATCATGGCGGTGACGCCGTGGCGCGAGGTGGTGCCGGGCAAGAGCCCGTTCGTGGAGCTGTTCGTGCTGGCCGGCGTGCCGGCCGCGGCCAGCCTGATCAACTTCGTGGTGCTGACCTCGGCCACCTCCTCGGCCAACAGCGGCATCTTTTCCACCAGCCGCATGCTCTACGGCCTGGCCGAGGAGCGGCACGCGCCGCGTGGCTTCGCCCGGCTCTCGCGTGCGGCGGTGCCGGCGCGCGGCCTGCTGTTCTCCTGCGCCTGCCTGCTCGGCGGCACCGTGCTGATGTACCTGATCCCGAACCTGGTCACCGCCTTCACCCTGGTCACCACGCTGGCCGCGGTGCTGTTCATGTTCGTCTGGTCGCTGATCCTGTGCGCCTACATCGCCTATCGACGCAAGCGCCCGCAGCTGCATGCGGCCTCCGCGTTCAAGATGCCCGGCGGGGTGGCGATGTGCTACGTGTGCCTGGCGTTCTTCGCCTTCGTGCTGGTGCTATTGACCCTGCAGGCCGATACCCGCCAGGCGCTGTTCGCCAGCCCGGTGTGGTTCCTGCTGCTGGGCGTGGGCTATGCGTTGAAGCGCCGCAGCGCCTAGGGCGGGTCACCAATTCCCGAGTATGCCGCGTTGGGTCTGGCAGCGCGCCTGCCAGGCCCCAACCCGAAGGGCCGCGATTGCGCGCGCCCGTGGCCGCGTCATCGCTCGGGCGTGGACGCACGTCCACTTCCTCGCGCTTCCTTGCCACAGGCGCGCGCAATCGCGGCGCGGCATGCTCGGGGATTGATGACACGCCCTAGCCTGAACCGGTGCGCGCGGTGGTCGTTGACGCTCTGCGCGCGCTGACGGATGCTCGCGGCCTTTCCTGCGCGAGCCCGTCCCGATGATCACCATCCACCGCCTCGGCGGCACCTCCGATACGCCGGTGTGCTGGGTGGACCTATGCCGGCCGAGCGAGGCGGAGCTGGCCGAGGTCGACCAGAAGGTGGGCTTCGCGGTGCCCACGCGCGCGGCCATCGGCGAGATCGAGTTCAGCAGCCGGGTGCGGGTGGAGGGCGAGGTGCTGTTCCTCAACGTGCCGCGCTTCCAGGACGAGGACGGCCCGACCGCGCCGCTCGGCTTCGCGGTGTCGCCGCGGGTGCTGGTGACCCAGCGCGAGCAGCCGATGGGGTCGCTGGACGCGGTGGCCGCGCAACTGCAGCACAGCCCCTGCCGCAGCAGCGACGACCTGCTGCTGCGCCTGCTCGACCAACTGGTCGGGCGCCTGGCCGATCGCCTGGAAGCGCTGGAGGCGCAGATCACCGAGACCACGCGGGTGGCCTTCGACCGCCCGCATGCGCGGCACAGGTCGCGGCATCTGGAGCGGATGCTGCACGACGTCGGCGACATGGGCCGGCGCCTGGGCGGCATGCACAACGCCGGCCACGGCCTGCTGCGCCTGGCCACCTACCTGGACGACGCCGCGCCGGACTGGTTCGGCGAGGACGCGGCCAGGCGCATCGGCCTGCTGCACAAGGATCTGGTCACCCTGAGCGAGTTCGAGCAACAGTTGAACGACCGCATCGAGTTCCTGCTCGACAGCGTGCTGGGCATGATCAACGTCGACCAGAACAACGTGATGAAGGTGATGGCGGTGGCGTCGGTGGTGGGCATCCCGCCAACGGTGCTGGTCGGCGTCTGGGGCATGAACTTCGCGCACATGCCCGAACTGAAATGGCACGACGCCTACTACTGGGCGCTGGGCGTGATCGTGCTGAGCATGCTGCTGCCGCTGGCGTGGTTCCGCCGACGCGGCTGGATCTGAGCGACAGCCGCACTCAGTCCGGGCTGCGCCGCACGCCGCGACGTTTGCGCAGGTGTTGCCTGGCCAGGCGTAGCGCGCGCAGTCCCGGATAGGCCCACTGCAGCGCTCGCGGCAGGGGCGTGGCCAGGCGATCGTCCTCGGTGGGTGCCAGCAGGAACGGGATCAGCTGCAGGCGGCCGCGCCAGTTCGACTGCAGCGACAGCAGGCGCAGGGTATAGCGCGCCATGCCGAGCCGAGCCGCCAGGTCGGCGCCGCGATCGGAGCCGAGTGCATCCAGGTGCGGCAGCAGAGTGTCGGCCGCGAAGCGCGCGTTGCGCAGCAGCGATGCCTGTTCGCGCAAGGCCGCGGGCAAGGGCACGCCGAGCGTGGCCTCGGCCAACAGGACGCCCAGGGCCAATTGCCGTTCCACGCCCAGCTGCCGTGCCAGCGCCAGGGTGGCCGCCCAATCCTGCGACGGGCTGCGCAGCGCCTGCGCGAGATCCACCAGCCAGAAGGCGCGGTGCCAGTTGTGCTTGTTGCCGTGGAAGGCGGCATAGACCACCGCCAGCGGCGGCGCCAGCGTGGTCACCTGCATCCCGGCCACGCGGACGAGGGTGGTGTGGTGATCCCACAGCGCTGCCGGTTGCAGCGGGAATTCGCGGGCCCAGTTGGCCAGACGCAGATGCAGTTCCAGCACCAGCCCGTTGTCGGCATGCCGCAAGGACAGGGCGTGATTGTCGCGCGTGTATCGCTCGAGCCTGCCCGCCGCATCCGGATCCAGCACATAGTCCAGGTCTTGCAGCAGCGCCAAGGCGCGGTCGCGGTCGGCCGCATCGATCAACAGATCGATATCGCAGGCCTCGCGATTTTGCGGGGTGCCGAACAGGGCGGCGTAGCCCTGGCCCTTGAGCAGGCAGTGGCGCAGTCCGGCATCGTCCAGGCCACGAACGATCTGCTGCAGTGCCGCGGTCTGCCGCAGCGTGCGCAGGAGGGTGCTACGTTGGCGTTGGCGGAGCGTGTCGCGCAGCGGCGTCGGCATGGCGCCATCCAGTGCGTCGGCCGGCGGTAGCGCGAGCGCCAGGCGATGCTGCGCAAGCACGCGTGCGAACGCGCGTGGATCGATCGCGCTCGCACTGCAGGCTGCTGTTTCTGAGCGCAGGACGCGCAGTGCGTAGTCGAACGCGGGCGACCAGGCGGTGCATGGGCGCGTCACGGCGTGAGCAGGGCCGCGTTGCGCGCGCGATCGGCAAGCGTGGCCACGACTGGAGGCCGATCATGCATTGCAGCGGACTTGTACTCGTACGTAGACAAAATTTGCATACGAGGCCGCATCGCGCATGCCGTGGAAAGTGCTAAGTGGCTCAGCGCACACATGATTCCTCTCTGTTCCCCGTGATTCTTTCGGCGCGCATCAGTCCTTGACTGATGGATTGGTCGCTCGCGCGCTGTGTAGCATACCTTCGACCTGCGGCGCGACGCTCTGCGCAGCTTGAGGGATGGGGGGACGCGTGCGATCGGGGATACGACGCGCGCGCCAGTGCTGACATTTGAGGAGCCGCACGATGAATGAGACCGATGCGTTTGTAGGCGAAATTCGCCTGTTTCCGATCGACTGGGCGCCCGCCGGATGGTTGCCATGCGATGGCCGCTCGTTGCCGATCAACAGCAACGTCGCGCTGGCCTCGCTGCTCGGCAACCAGTATGGCGGCGACGGCAAGACCACGTTCAATCTGCCGGACCTGCGCGGCCGCGTGCCGGTGGGCCAGGGCGTCAATCCGCTCACCACGCCGACGGTGGTCTACACGGTCGGCACCTATGGCGGCCTGGAGGGCGTGGCGCTGACCGCGGCGCAGATTCCGCCGCATACCCACCTGGTCAACGCGGCCAATACGGCGGCCACCACTGGCGCATTGGACGGGAACGAACTCCTCGCGCAGACACCGACACCGCACAATCTGTACGCGCCAACCGGCACGTTGGTCGGTCTGGCGGCTGACTCCGTGAGCCAGCAAGGTGGCGGTGCCGCCCACAACAACATGCAGCCATCGCTGGTGCTGAATTTCTGCATCTGCACGGTCGGCATCTACCCGCAGCGCCCCTGACGCGGGCCACAAAGGAACCACACCATGGATGCCTATACCGGTCAGATCATCCTTTTCGCCGGCAACTACGAACCCGAGGGCTGGGCGTTCTGCGACGGACGCCAGCTGCAGATTAATACCTACATGGCGCTGTACTCGCTCATCGGCACCACCTACGGCGGCGACGGCAGGGTCAACTTCAATCTGCCGGATCTGCGCGGCCGTGTCGCGGTCTCGCAAGGGCAGGGCGTGGCACGCGCGCCGGCGCCGCAACTGACGGCGCGCGTATTGGGCCAGAAGTTCGGTACCGAGACGGTGTCGCTGCAAACGGCGGAAATGCCCGCGCACGGTCACACCCTGCAGGCGGTGACCGCACCGGCGTCTGCGCTGACCCCTGTGGGCAATCTGCTTGCCGCACCTCAGAACTCGGAAGTGGCGTACTTCATCCCGCCCGCGGGGACGACCGATTCCGTCTACCCATTGGCACCGATGGCGGTGAACGTGAGCGGCGCCAATCAGCCCCACGACAACCACATGGCCACGCAGACGCTCAACTATCTGATCTGCCTGAACGGGTTCTACCCGCAGCGGCCGTGACCGGCCATCGCAAAGGAGTTCGACATGTCCAATAGCTTTATCGGCGAAGTGCGGGCGTTCCCTTACAACTTCGCGCCCGATGGCTGGCTCGAGTGCATGGGGCAGACGGTCAGCATCCAGCAGTATCAGGCGCTGTTCGGAGTGATCGGCTTTGCCTACGGGGGCGACAAGCAGAATACGTTCGGACTGCCGGATCTGCGCGGCCGCGCGGTCACCGGCCAGGGTCAGGGGCCGGGGTTGACCAACACCACCATGGGCCAGTTGCAGGGCGCCGACACCGTTGCGTTGACTTCTTCGTCGCAATTGCCGGCACACACGCACACCATCTCCACGCAGTTCGTCAGGCCGGCCACCGCCCTGACGGCCTTCGTCAATACACCGAGCGCGGCCGCTTACGTGACGCGCTTGCTGAATCTGACCCTCACGCCGAGACAGACGTATCTGGCGTATGCGCCGGCCGTGGGAACGCCGCTCGGCCAGATGTCGCCCAATACGCTGACGCCTTTCCCCGCTACCTCCACATCGGTGCAGGCACACGAAAACCGTCAACCGTTCACCACGGTGCGCTACTGCATCTGCGCCACGGATGGCATCTATCCGCCCAGGCCGTGATGTCGCTGCACTTCGCCTGCCCGGCGCCATTGTCGGCGCTGGGCATGGCGATCCGCCCCGAGTGCGCGGCGGACATGTCGGCGCTGCGCGCCCTGCTCCGGGAAGAGCGCTGGGCCGAATTCGCGATGCTGCCGTGGGACGATACGGCAAAGGCCGCATTGCTCGATCAACAGGTCCAGGCACAACGCCGCCATTACGCCCTGCTGCATCCAGATGCCTTGTTTCTGGTGCTGGCGCAGCAGGAAAGCGTGGTTGGCCGTCTCTATCTGGCGGCGACCGATGAAGGCGATCTCCGCGTGCTGGACATCCTGTTGTCATCCGATTACCGCCGCCAGGGGATCGGAACGATCCTGATCGGCGCGGTGCTGAACCAGGCGCGTGCCGAAGGGCGGCGTGTGCTGCTCGAGGTGAAAAAAGGCAATCCTGCGGTCGGGCTGTACCACCGACTCGGCTTCCAGAAATTTGCCGATGCCGGTATCTCCTGGCATATGGCCTGGCGTCCTGCCCTCAGCGATAGCCAAGCCAGTCCATGACCACGCCGTGGTCGGCGACCAGGCGCTGTGCCTGTTCCGTGGTGAGCGCGGACCGCCATGCGCCAGCGCGGCCTTGGCGAAAGAATCGTGCCTGCTCGCGGCTACGCTCGGCGAATCCGTGACGTTCCTCCACGCTGCGTAGGGTCTCGAAGCGGCAGGCGGCGACGGCGCGTGCCACATGCGATGGGTCGGCGGGCAGACCCAGGAATTCCGCAAGACGTGTCGTCTCCCGCATGGGCTGCGCCAGAAGAGCTTCGTAGTGCAGGAGCAGGCGTGGCCCTGGAGCCCGCTGCAGCCATGAGGCGGCATGCCCTGACCAGGACCCATACCATTGCGGCGTCTGGGTGCGGAACGAGGGGCCGGCACGGCTCATGGTCAGGCCGGCGTCGCACATCTGGCGGATGGCGGCGTCGACGTCGATGTTCGTCTGGTCGGCCCAGGAAGGCGCGATATCCCGTGGGTCGCGCACGATGTAGACCGTTGCCAGGGTCGCGTCTGCTGGAAACAGCGTCGCGTCGTAGCGATCGTGCACTTTGAGCAGCTCCAGCGACTGTGCCGCGCATTGCCGATAGGCGCTGCTGCGCAGAAGACGAAGTTCGCTCGGTGCGAGGTCGCTGCTGTCCACGTCGACGAATTGCTCGAGCCAACTGCGCGAGGCCGCGTACGGCAGACTGCGGCCGAGCGTATCGATCGCCACCTCGGCTGCGCCGGTCTGCAGGCTGGAGATCAGGCAGCGCACCCAGGTATTGCCGGACTTCGGATAGGACGCCAGCCAGATGATGCCGCGCCGGCTCATGTCCCCAGGTGTGCTTCGATCAATTCGACGCCGGCGTCCAGCGCATCGAAACGCAGTGGGCGCAGCAGGTGCCAGACCGGCACCTGGCGCGCGATGGCGGCGGCTTGCGCAAAGGTCGTCGGCCACAGGCCGAGCCGCCGGGCGGCCTGTGGCCGCGTCAGGTAACTGTGCAGCAACGGCAGCGCGGCACCGGGGGAATGCCGCTGCATCCTCGGTTCCGGTGCCTCCTTCAGGATCAAGATCGCATCCAGCGGCGCGGGAGTCGGGTCGAATCCGGATTGCGGGCGCAGGTCGAACTTGTCCATTCCCGGGCGTATCTGCGGGAGCCCGGCGTGGGGCATCTGCAGGGAATCGAGCGTATCGCGCCAGAGTTTCAGGCGTGGGAAGGCCGGCAGCACCTCGATGCGGCCTTCGGTGCGGAGGACCGTTAGATCGTCGCTGAGCAAGCCATGGCCGCGCCTGAGGAGGGCGGCCGACAGTGTGGACTTGCCGGCGCCGCTGTGCCCGGCGATGGCCACGGTGCGGCTGCCGATCCGCAGGCAAGCCGCATGCAGCGGAAACAGGCCGCGTTGCAGGCACAGGTAGCCGAGCGCCGAGCCGAGCAGGAACAGCCGCCAGCTCTCATCGTCCTGGCGCAATCGCTGCACCTGGATCGAGCGTCCGCCGCGCACGAGGATGCGGACCAGGTCTGGGATCTGCAGTAACACGGAACCGTCGGTTCCGATGCTCAGCCAGGTATCGGTGGGATCGGCCGAATCGAGCCGGCTGGGGAGCGACGCGTCCTCGAACACCACGTCCGCATCGTGATGCCCGGCAGCCGATGCCGGCCAGGGCGGCAACTCCGGAAGGGGCAGGGTGCTGCGGACATGCCAACCGCACAGCAGGTAGTGGTGCTGGCGTTCCGGCAAGACCCGCGCCGCCGGGTTTTCGCGGCTGCGGTTCAGACGCGGATCTCGATGGTGCCGGCACTGCGCAGCGTTTCCAGCAGCGATGCCACGTCGGTCTCGATCCTGGATCGTGTTGTCGCGTAGTCGGCGCACAGCCGATCGCACAGCACGACGAACGTGCAGGGCGATGCGAGATGCGTCCAGATGTCCTTGCCTACCGCGTCAAGCGAGAAATACAGCCCGCGTTCGGTGTTCATGACGACCAGTTCTTCGCCCATTTCCGCGGCCAGGCAACCGGGAGCCTGTGCGATCAAGGCATTCGGATCGATGGGCATGGCGAACCATCCGTGGAAGGACTTGGAACCTTAACCGGGAACCGTGCGTCTTGGAAGGCGGATAAACACTGGATCGGCTGCCATCGCCGACTCAGTGGCGTGGATGCGCGCGGCGCCGGAATACCACTTCGTCATCTGACTGAACGGGCAGGCGCAGATTGTCCGGACCGAAGAGGGGGGTATCCGCTTGCGCCGGTGTCGGAATGCGAAGGATCGGGTCGAACCAACGCGCTGCTGCCGTATCACGAAGGCGGAAGTTGGCGTGGCGCAACGCCAGCAAGCCGCCAGGGCGCAGGCAGCGGGCGAAGTCCAGCAACTGTGCCTGCACGTCCTCGAAGCGAATCAAATGGTCGCAGCGTTGGCCGGTATGGAAGGCCAGATCGCCCCGTCTCAGGACGGCCAGGCAGAAGATCGCATCGTAGGAGGCGTCGGCCTCACCGGCCGTAGTGCCCGCCAAGCGGAACTGCATCCGGGCATCCGGTTGCGTCCGAAGCCGGAGGGTGCACGCCGAGATATGGTCGGGATGGATGTCCAGTCCGGTGATGGCGGCGTCCGGGAAGTAACTGCGTAGCGTGAGCACTTCCTCGCCGCTGGCACAGCCGAACGACAACAGGCGCAGGTTTGCATTCGCTCCCAGTGTGGTCTGCACGAAGGCGAACAGCGTGGGATAGCGATGCATGGCGGTCGTGCCGTAATCCTGGAACACGGGCGCGGGCGAGGTAAGGCGCAACCACGCATACAGCCGGCCCTCGCGGTTGCGCAGGGCGCGATACAGCAGCTTCATCTGCGCAATGGGCCACCTGCTTCGCCAGCGGGAAAGAATCGGGATCATTGCTTTATGTGATGCGTATCTAGAAAATCCCAGCGACTGGCGGCGTGCGGCAGGCCGATGGACGCATTCGCTGGTGTTGGCAACGGCATCGATCGTAGGATCATGGAATCAAGCGACCAGCTTGAGTGGGAATTGCTCCAAGCGTAGCCGGGAGCATCCACAAACGACACAGCCCGCAACGCGGTGCGATGTCAGGCGCGTCGGATGTACGTCGTTGACGCTATGTGCAGTGCGGGAGGCGACGCGTTCGCGAGCCGCAGGTGACGCTAACAAAAGGGAGTGCGCAATGTACGAGAACGATCAGGTAGTGCCGTCCGAGGTCTCCTCGCAGCACGGGCGCAAGGTATGGACGACGCCGATGGTGTCGTTTCTTGCCATCGATGAGACCGCAAACCAGACCTTCTCCGGCAACGACGGCACGGGGACTGGCACTGGCTCCTAAGCCGGTGTAGGCGATCGAGGTGAGCGATTTTGCGGGGGTCTGGCGTCTCGACGGCGCTCCGGTTTCCCCCGCGGATCTGCTGCGCCTCGATCGCGCGCTGGAGGCGCGCGGGATCGGCCCGGCGCGTGTCTGGCATGGCGGTGACATCGCCATTGTCCATCGCCAGCATTGCTTCACAGCGGAGGATGCGTTCGAAGCGATGCCGTGGGTGGGAGCGTCCGGTGCGGTCCTTGCCGCAGATGTGGTGTTGGCTGCGCGTGGCGAACTGGTGGCGGCGCTAGGGGAGCCCAGCAGCACCTCCACGCCCGATGGCGCCTTGTTGCTGGAGGCCCTGCAGCGCTGGGATGTCGACGCGTTGCCGCGCGTGTACGGATCCTACGCGCTGGCCTTGTATCGGCCCGACCAGCGCCGGCTGCTGCTGGCCCGCGATCCCGTGGGCATCCGCTCGTTGTTCGTGCATCGTGGTTCCAATCTGATCGCGTTTGCCACCCGCTTGCGGGCGCTGCTGGCCTTGCCGGAGATTCCCTCCGATCTTGATGAGCAGGCGCTGGCCGATCGGCTGCTGATGGATCGAACGCGGGCGACCCGCACCATCTATCGATACATCGACCGAGTCCCGATGGCGCATGCCCTCAGCGTGACGCCGGAACGGGTTCATCTGCAGCGATGGTGGGCGCCGCCGCAGGCCGGTACGCTGCAGCTGCGCAACGATGAGGACGTCGAGGCCGCCGCTGCCGACGTGTTGGACCTGGCCGTCGCCGATGGCCTGCGCGCGCCTGGTCGCGTCGCCATGTGCCTGACCGGTGGCCTCGATAGTACGTCGGTGGCACTCTCCGCCGCACGACAACACACCGCAGCGCCGTTGCTGGCGCTCACGCGTGCTCCGCAGACAGCGACCGCAGCGGCGAGCGCACGCCATTACTATGACGAATCGCCGCGTGCCCGCCTGCTGGCGGAACCCCATCCGGGCATCGACTGGCACATGATCGGCGACGATGGCCAGGACTGGGGCGAACATGACGCCGAGCGCTGGTTGCAGGAAGGTGGCCAGCCGACGCGCTCGCCGCTGAACATGGCGTGGTTCTTTCCGCTCTATCGTTTCATGGAGGAGCGCGACAGTCGGGTCCTGATCGGCGGAGAGTTGGGTAACGCGTTCTTCAGCTATGACGGCTTGTCCCGGCTGCCGGAGTTGCTGCGGCAACGCCAGTGGCGCGCGTTGCTTGTGCAAGCGCGGGCGCTGGCGGCCACCGAAGGGTTGAGCGTGCGCAAGGTGCTGCAGCGCCATGTGCTGCGACCGTTCGCGCCGATGGCGGTGGTGCGCCGCTGGCATCGTCTGCCGGTCGACGTGTGGCGGTGCAACGCCGCGTTGAACCCTCAGTGGGCGCGAGAGCTGGATCTGCGCCGCACTCTGGATCTGCGTCGCTACCGGCTTTGTCTCGGCGCGAACCATCCTTCCCTGGCCGTGCGGCGCGAGTGGTTTTTGAGCGATGCCGCGGCGATGGAGACCTATGGGGTGCTTCGCGCACTGTCCGGTGTGGATCTGCGCATGCCGCTCGCCGACCGGCGGGTGATCGAGTTCTTCGGCAGTCTCCCGCTGGATCAGTTCCTGCGCGATGGCGTCAGCCGCTCGCTGCCGCGCCGCCTGCTCGCCGCGCGCGGCGCACCTGCGGAGATCTTCGCCAATCGCCAGGTCGGCGTGCAGCATGGCGACTGGTTCGCGCATCTCAACGCGCAGCGCGCCAGCCTGCGGCAGCAACTCCACGCGCTGCACGATTCTGCCCTGGCACGCCGCGTGCTCGACCTGCCACGGCTGCAGGGCCTGATGGACACCTGGCCGCGCGACGCGCAGGCCGCCGAGCCGAGGCGCGAAGCCTATCTGCACATCCTGCTGTACGGCCTGCAGACGGGGCGGTTTCTCGCGTGGCACGAGCGTGGCGGCGTCTGAGTGGACCGCAGCGCTCGGACTGTCGTGTCTGTGGGCGGGCAGACGGTTGCGCTGCCGCTTCGTGTCCGGTCCCGCGTTGTCGGAGTTGCAGGCGAGTGCGATCGACACGCCACTGGCAACCGCGCACCGCGCAGGCCACTGCCTTCGGACTTGCCGCTGGCTATGCCAGGCGGCAGCAGGTGGCGCTGATCGCGCGGATCACGCGGCGAGGCTGTCGGCCTCCGTTGCGAGCTCCGTCCCGTCGTGCTCCTCGCCGCTGACGTGCTGCACCGCGGCGATGTCCCACGATACCGTGTCCGGATCGATCAGCGCGTGGATCGCGGCGCCCTGCAGTTCGCGCATCAGCCGTCGCGCCGACGCGGTGCCATGCGCGACGCTGTCCCACAGCACCATGTCGACCACGCTGCCGTCGCGGCGGCGGGCGATGCGCCGCGAGCGGAAGCCGGGCTGGCGCTGCAGCCAGGCGTCGACCTCGGCGTTGGCGCGCAGGAAGGTGCGCCAGGTGCAGTCGTGCAGGCGGAAGGTGGCGATTTCCAGGGCTTCGGTATGGGGATGCATCGGTCTCTCCTGCGGTCTGCGTCGCCCGCATGACACGCTGACGGCGACGCGGCAGCGCGACGGCGGGCATGGGGGAAGGGACAGGGCCGTACGGCCGGAACAGGCGGGCGGGGGCGGGCGTTCCGGGACGGCGCCGGGATGGGAACCGGCCGACACAGCATGCTGGCGCGCGCCGCGGGCGCGTTAGCGCGATCCAACGGAATTCTTGTACGATCCTGCAAGCCGCGTCGCGCCGTGGTCCGTGCCGGCGCAGCATCGTGCAAGCTTCCCTTCCTCCTCCGCATGCTACGGCGCCCTTGCCGATGACCGCGCTCGCCCACCGTTACCAGGAGATGGCCGCCCTGGTTGCCCGATTGGCCACTCCCGATGGCGACCACGAGACCGCCATCGAGGGCTTCTTCTGTTCCTACCGCTCCGCGCCGTCGCCGAAGATGCACACCGCGCAATGGCCGTGCTTCGCGCTGATGCTGCAGGGCGAGAAGTGCCTGACCCTGGGCAGCGAGGAATACCGCTACGGCGTCGGCACCTATCTGCTGGTGACGCTGGATCTGCCGGTGGTCTCGCGCATCACCCAGGCCAGCCCGGAGCAGCCGCTGCTGGGCGTGGGCATGTCGATCCGGCCGGACCGGCTGCGCGAACTGCTCGAGCGGATTCCGTTGCCGCCGCAGGTCGGTGCCGAGCGCCCGCGCGGGGTCTCGGTCAACACCGCTTGCCCGGACCTGCTGGATGCCACGCTGCGCATGCTGCGGCTGCTGGAACGCCCGGCCGACATCGCGGCGATGGCGCCGCTGATCGAGCAGGAGATCCTGTACCGCCTGTTGGTGGGTCCGTGCGGGCCGAACCTGCTGCGCATCGCGCAGGAGGACAGCCCCAGCAACCGCATCGCCAAGGCCATCGCCTGGCTGCGCCAGCACTACGCCGAGCCGCTGCGGATCGAGGATCTGGCGCGCCAGGTCAACATGAGCGTGTCCTCGCTGCACCACCATTTCAGCGCCGTCGCGGCGATGACGCCGCTGCAGTACCAGAAGCAGTTGCGCCTGCGCGAGGCGCGGCGGCTGATGGTGGTCGAACGCATGGACGTGGGCGCGGCCGGCTACCGTGTCGGCTACCAGAGCCCGTCGCAGTTCAGTCGCGAATACAGCCGGCTGTACGGGCGTTCGCCGCGCAGCGACCTGGCCGAACAGCTCGGCCTGGCCGGCTGAGCGGCGCCGGCGCTGCGCGCGCTGCGTTGGCCGCATTGCGTAGCTGCGGTGCCGGCCGTGGTGCTGCTCGTTCGACGGCAGGGCACCTCGAATCGCTCCGGGATGCGTCCCGTAGATACCGTCTTACCCCCTATCAGGCAAGTCCCCTTTTCGGATCGAACGCCGTGCCCGATTTGAGAACCCCGTAGGCCAGGTGCAGGAGCTTGCGCATGGCCGCGCACACGATCTGCTTGCCGGCTTTGCCGCGTTCGCTCAGCCGCTGTTTCAGCGTCCGGATGATCGGGTTGTGGGTCATGGCCACCAGGGCCGGCATGAACAGGCCCGCGCGCAGGCGGGGCGAGCCGGTGCGCGAGATGCAGACGTGGCCTTTGCGGTCGCCCGACTCCTGCAGGCACGGATTCAGGCCCGCGAAGGCGGTCACCGCCGAAGCATTGGCCAAGCGCCTCACATCGCCAAGCTCGGCCAGCATCAAGGCCGCGCTGGTGTTGGCAATCCCCTGGATGCTCACCAGCAGCTCGCGCTGCCCACGCAAGGTCGGATCCTGGTCGATATGGTCATCGATGGCCTGCTCGATCTGGGCGATGTGGTGTTGCAGATCGGCCAGATGGACCTGGATCGAGTCCTTCACCTGGGCCGGAGCGACGTCCAGCCGGTTGCGCTCCATCTGCAGCATCTGTTGCAGATCCTGGCGCCGGCGCACCAGCGCTTTGAGCTGCTTGAGCGCCGGCGGATCAGGGGACCAACGGCGTAACTGCTCGCGGTGACGCAGGGCATAACTGGCGATCAGCTTGGCATCGCTGCGATCGGTCTTGACCCGACTGAGTTGGCTGCGTGCGTACGCGGCCGTCTGCGCCGGGTTGAGCACACACACCCGATAGCCTCGTGCGTGGAGGAACTCGGCCAGCGCCTGGTGGTAGGTGCCGGTGGCCTCCATGGCGATCCAGCTATCGGGCTGCGCATGCGTCTGCAGCCATGCCTGCAGAGCCTGAAAGCCCTTGGCATCGTTGGACAACTTGGCCTTGGTACGGTGCTTGCCATTGGTCAGATCGATGGCCACATCGAAACTGCGTTTGGCGACGTCGATGCCGATGACGGGAGACATACGCGATTCCTCCATCGTGTCAGGGTCATGATCGGCGCTGAGCCCGGTCCTGCCTTGTCGATGCGAGTTCACGCCCGGGGGGCGGACTCTGGATACCGTTCGGACGCACAAGGGCCAGCATGTGGAGGGCGGAGCCGATCTACGATGCAAGCTCGAAGCTTTAGGAGCGACTGGACCTCCCACACCTCCTCCGATGATCAGTCGGAAGACATGACGCCTGTTTAGGGGCGACATGTCCAGATACAAGGAGCGGCTTCAGCCGCGACCGGGCGTTCCCGGTGAAGCCCGTCGCGGCTGAAGCCGCTCCTGCAGGGCAAGCAGGTTGTTCGAGGTGCGCTACAGGCCGCGCGGTGGCGCGCCTCGGTGTCCGTGCAGGACCGGGGCGGTCCTGCACGGGCGGCAAGACTACTGCAGTTGCTTGAGCCGCTCGACGATCTCTTCGGCGTGGCGCTCGATCAGGCCTTCGGAGGTGCCCCAGGCGGTGCTGTTGGTCGATTCCACGTCGAACTGCGCGGCGGTCTTGCCGTTGGCGTCGGCGATGTCGACCCGGCTCTTGATCTTGTCGCGCCCGGCCATGATGCCGGCCCAGAAGCGCGCGCCGTTGCTGCGCATGTAGTAGTGGTCGATGACGATGGTCATCTTGCGCGCGTTGGCCTGGCCCTGCGCGCTGTGCAGGTGCGCCGCGTCCAGCTGCGCGTCGAGCTGGCGCCGGAACATGGCCAGGCTCTCGGCGTCGGTATCGGCGTTGCCGGTGAGCTGGTACCAGTAGGTTTCGGCGGTGGTCGCCTTGTAGCTCTGGTGCACCACGCTGTTGGTCGCGCAGCCGGTTGCCAGCAACATCACGCTCGCCAGCGCGAGCGTTTTCCATTGCAGTTTCATGCTCTCTCCTTGTCGATATCCCCAGGTGCCGGGACGAACGCCGCCGGCTGCGGCAGCATAGCGGCTGTGCGTGGGCCGGCGGGAGGTCTACGGCGTCGGTTCCGCCTCGCCCAGCCACGCGGCCACGACCCGCGCATAGGCGCCGCTGGCCTTGCTCAGGTGCAGCCATTGGTCGACGTAGGCCTTCCAGGCCACATCGTCGCGCGGCAGCAGGAACGCCTTTTCGCTGTACTGCAGCGGTTGCTTTGGCGCCACCGCGCACAGGCCGGGCACCTGGCGCTGCTGGAAGCGCGCTTCGGAGGCGTCGGTGATCATGACGTCGGCGCGGCCCTCGCGCAGGTCGCGGAAGATGGCCGGGTTGTCGTCGGACAGGATCAGCTGCGCATGCGGCAGTTCGCGTCGGGCGAAGGCCTCGTTGGTGCCGCCGCGCGGTTCGATCACCCGCACCTCGGGGCGGTCGATCCGGGCGATGTCGCGGTAGCGCGCGCGGTCGGCGCAGCGCACCAGTGGAATCTTGCCGTCGACCTCCAGCACCGCACTGAACCAGGCCTGGCGCTGCCGCGGCAGCGACACCGAGATGCCGCCGACGGCGATGTCGCAGCGGTCGGCGCGCAGGTCCGGCAGCAGCGTCGGCCAGCGCGTGGGCACCCACTGCAGCTTCACCTCCAGGCTGTCGGCCAGCGATTGCGCCAGGGCGATGTCGATGCCTTCGTAGCTGCCGTCGGCGCGCAGCCGGCTGTAGGGCGCGTAGTCGCCGGTGGTGCACACGCGCAGCGCGCCGCGTTGCAGCACGCTGTCCAGGTGCGAGGGCGCGGCGTGCGCGGGCAGCGCCAGGGCGGCGCCGAGCAGGCCGGCGGCCAGGCGTCGGGTCATGCGGTTCTCCTGCGGCAGGGCGGGCATCGGTGCCCGCTGGCTGTACGCCGGCTGTCGCGCCGGCGGGGCGCGTCACCTTAGCCGTTTTCCGCATGTGCGGGCGCAATCCCTGGCACGACAAGGCCTTGCACGCACGCCGCGGCCGCAGGTGGCGCCGTGTGGCGGATGGCGGCACGCGCCGGTAACGGAACTCACAGCACGCTGTACCGGTCCGTTCCCCGCACTCGTCACCGCCGCCTGCCCATGGATCCCCCACCGTCGTGACCGCCCGCCCCGCGCAAGACCGTTGGCTGCAGCTATGGGCGGCACTGGCGACCGTGATGATCCTGGCCTTGCTGGGGCGCCTGCTGTGGGGCGCGCCGTCGGCGCCGCCGCGGGCGGCGGCCGAGGATGCGCTGCGCCTGGTGTTCCTGCCGCGACAGCCGGCACGCCGTGCGCCGGTCCCGCCGCAGGCGGCCGCGCGCGCGCACTCGCCCGCCGCGCACATGGCCGCCGCGGCGCGGCAAGCGCGCGCCGCCGCCGCCGCGCTGCCGTCCTCGGCGACGCCGACCGCGCCCGTCGCGGCCGCGGCCACGACGGGCATGGCGGCGACGCTCTATACCGGCGATGGCCATCCGCGCCTGCCGGACGGGGTGGCGGTGGATCCGTTCGCGCAGGCGCAGGGCACGCCGCCAGGGACGCTCAATCCGCGCGACGTCGCCAAGTCCAAGCGCCTGCTCGAACGGCCCAACCCGATCGACTACCGGTCGACCCGTTTCGACAAGGACTGGGCCAGCGACGGCACCCTCGGCGATGTCGCCGTGCAGGGGATCGACGGGGCGATCAAGCAGCTGTTGCCCAAGAACACGCATCAGTCGGCCGTGGCGCGACCGCCGCCGGACGTGCGTTTCAACCCGGCGCTGCACGAACGCGCCAGCGACCTCGGCAGCGAGGCCACCGGCGACGCCTACAAGGCCGCGCCGATCGCGTTCGAAAAGGCCCCGGGGTTGGACGGCGAAGCCAGCCGGCGCATCCGCCAGCGCCTGGCCGAGCTGGAGCAACGCCGCGGCGCCTGCCCGGCGGCGCAGCGCGAGCGCCTGCTGGCGCCGGTGCGGGAGCACCTGGACGCGCTGTTGCACGTGGAAACCGCGATGGCCAAGGGCGCCGACCCGATCCGCGCACAGCAACTGCTGCCGCGCGAGGCCGACAGCGCCTACGACCTGGCGCGGCGTGCGCTGTGGTACGCCGATCAGAGGCTGGCGGCCTGCGCACCGTAGGTAAGCGTGCCGGTCGAAGGAGGCGCGCGATGGTAGTGGCCGCTTTAACCGCGAAACGCGGAGGAGGTGGGCTATTCGACCTTGGCAGCAGTCGGGACTGAAGTCCCTCCCACAGTGCACCCGGCCGGCGCGTCGCAAGTCCTCCAGGAACGGCATCAGGGCACCTCTAATGACGCCGGGACGCGTCCTGTAGGAGCGGCTTCAGCCGCGCCGAACGAAGGAGACGGGCTATCCGTTCTCGGAAGCAGTCGGGACTAAAGTCCCTCCCACAGTGCCCAGCCAGCGCATCGAAAGTCCTTGTGGGAGCGGCTTCAGCCGCGACGCGTGAAGTCTGGCGGCACCCACGGTTTCGGTCATGGGTCGCGGCTGAAGCCGCTCCTGCCACGGGGCGTGCCGAAAGCGTGCCGAACCACCGCTCGTCACTCGCCTCGACGCGCGCTGCGCGATGATGCGCGCCCGTCCCGTCCGCTGGTGTCGCCGATGCCGCTTGCCCGTGCCGCGCTGTGCCTGCTGCTGTGCTGCGGTGTGGTCGCCGGCGCGTCTGCGCGCACCGTGTATCGCTGCGTGCGCGAGGGCACGGTCAGCCTGGCCACCGCGCCGGAGCCGGGCTCGCGCTGCACGCCGAAGGAACTGGACGATGCGGCGATCGCCACGCCCAATCTGTGGGGCAACCTGGGCGTGTTCAGCGGCACCCTGTACGAGCGCGAGCAGGACGGGCAACTGGTCTACTCCACGCGCAACCTGCCGGGCTCGCGGCCCTACCTGCGCTTCACCGCCGTGACCCCGCCCGGCGAGAGCGCGCACCCTGGCCTGGGCAAGCTCGGGGCGCCGCAACTGCAGGCGCACACCAAGCAGTTCCGCGCCGCGGCGCGTGCCACCGGGGTGGACGAGCCGTGGCTGCGCGCGATCGCGCATGCCGAAAGCGGCTTCGACGCCGCCGCGGTCTCGCCCAAGGGTGCGCAAGGGGTGATGCAACTGCTGCCGGAGGTCGCCAAGGAATACGGCGTGCGCGATCCGTTCGCGGCCGACCAGTCGATCGCCGGCGGCGCACGCTACATGCGCGCGCTGCTGCGCCGCTACGCAGGCGACCGGGTGCTTGCCGCGGCGGCCTACAACGCCGGCATCGGCACGGTGGCGCGCTACGGCGGCGTGCCGCCGTACGCGGAGACCCGCGAGTACATCGACAAGGTGATGGCGCTGTACCAGCGCTACCGCGCCGCGATGGGAATCGCCGTGGAGACGCCGGCGCAGTAGCTGCGGCGCCTACCGCTGGCCATGACGCGTGTGCAGGCGGCCGCGGCGTGGCCGCGGTGCCGCCGGCGGCGGCTCAGAGCGCCAACGCCTCCTCTTCCGGTTCCGCCTGCACCTGGGCATGCGAGGGAGCCGGCGCCGCGACGGGCGCCGCGTACAGGTCCATCAGCAACAGGGTCACGCCGTTGGTCCAGCCGAAGCCGTCCTGCAGCGCGTACTCGCCGCCGCCGCCGCCCTTGGCCTGTGCGTCCACCGCGTACTTCTCCACCAGCTTGTGCTGCTGCGCGAACAGCGCCTGCACCCGCGCCAGGAAGCGGCTGCCGATGCGCTGCGCCAGCGCGTCCTGGCCGTAGCGGCGCAGGCCGTCCACGGCGATCCATTGCAGCGGTGCCCAGCCGTTGGGCTCGTCCCACTGCTGGCCGGTATGCAGGCGCGTGGTCGCCACCCCGCCCGGGCGCAGCAACTGCGCCTGCACGGTGTCGGCGCTGCGCTTGGCCCGCGCCGGCGAGGCGGCGCCGACGAACAGCGGGTACAGCGCCGCCGCGGTCACCTGCTCGCGCAGCCGCCGCTGCTGCCAGTCGTAGTCGGCGTAGTAGCCGGCGTCGCTCCACAGGTGCTTGTCGATGGCCGCCTTGCGCGCGCTGGCCAGGGCGGCATAGTCGGTGTCGCAGCCGGCCGCGTCGGGGTGCTTGGCGCAGGCCAGGGCCAGGGTGCTCTCCAGGTGGTAGAGCAGGCTGTTCAGGTCGACCGGGACGATGGCGGTGGTGCGGATGCTGGCCAGGGTCTTGCGGTCGCCGAGCCAGCGGCTGGAATAGTCCCAGCCGCTCTCGGCGCCGGCGCGCAGATCGCGGTACACCTCGGCGGCGGGGCGGTCCTTGGCCTCGGCGGCGGTGCGCACGTCGTGCAGCCAGGCTTCCGGGCGCGGTGTGTCGCGGGCGTCCCAGTAACGGTTGAGCAGGCTGCCGTCGGCCAGCCGCACCACATGCGCATGCGCACTGCCCGGGGCCAGGGTCTGCGCGCCTTCCATCCAGTACGCGTATTCCTTCTGCAACTGCGGCAGGTAGCGCGCGTAGGCGGCGTCGCCCTCGACCTTGGCCTGCAACTGCACCATGTGCGAGAAGAACGGCGGCTGCGAGCGGCTCAGGTAGTAGGTGCGGTTGCCGTTGGGGATGTGCCCGTAGCTGTCGATCAGGTAGGCGAAGTTGTCCAGCATCTGCCGGCTGCGCTCGTGCTCGCCGCTTTCCACCAGGCCGAGCATGGTGAAGTAGGAATCCCAGTAGTAGACCTCGCGGAAGCGCCCGCCCGGCACCACGTAGGGGTGCGGCAGCGACAGCAGGCTGCTGTAGGCCGGCACGTCGACCTGGCGGCGCACCAGCAGCGGCCACAGCGCGTCGATGTGCTCGCGCAGGCCGGTGTCCTGGCGGATCGCCTCGGTCTGCACCGGGCCGGATTCCTCGAAGTTGGCGGCGACGAAGCGGCGCAGGTCGAAGCCGGGCTGCTGGCGCTGCGCCAGATAGTCGGCGTTGATCAGCGCCGGGTCGCGCAGCGGCAACGCGTCGACGAAATGCTTCTGGTCGTCGAACAGTTCCTGCCGCTGCACCGCCTGGAACAGTTCCGGGTAGGCCAGGTCGGGCGTCTGCGGCGGCGGTGCCGGCGCGGTCAGCGTCGTCGCGGGCGCGGCCTCCGCCATGGCGGTATCGGCGGTGCCGAGCAACAGGCCGAGCGACAGGCTCAGCAGCGGGGTGCAGCAGGGAGGAGCGGCATGGCTCATGTCGGGTCCAGAGCAGGATGCGTGCGGCATGGTAAACGACCGAAGCGGGGGCGGGGGGGCGCGCGGCCGGACCCGGCTGCGCCGCCGCCGATCCCGTCCTGGCGGCCGCGCGCCGCCCGGCTCGCACCGGTGAAGGACCGCAACGCCCCGAAGCATGCAAGAACGGGGCCGCGGCTGCGGCGTGGGCTGCAGCGCGGGGCTGGCAGGGGGCGCGTTTCGCCTCCCGGATGGTCGGCACAGCACCCGCCCGGGTCGGGGCGGCGGGTCGTTCAGCGCGCCACCAGCGGCCGCGCGCGCAGGTCGGCGTCCGCCCGCGGGTCAGGGCGCCTGCGACCGCTGGCGGTCCTTTTCGGCGCTGAGCGCGGCTTCGGCGCGCAGGAACACCTGCCCGATCGGCTCGTCCGCCCGTTCGGCCTGGGCGTCGCCGACCAGCACGGTCAGCCCGAGCGCCTGCTGCCGCGCGGCGATCTCGCGCAGGCCGCGCAGCTTCTGCTCGGCATCGGCGCCATGCAGCATGACGATGAACTCGGCATGCTCGGTGGCGCGGTCGACGCTGTCGGCGCCGCCATCCTGCACATAGCTGGCCAGGGTCCGGTCGAGCTGCTGCAGGCTGCTGCCGAGCAGGCGTTCGCTCTGCCGCTCGGCCAGCGCGGCCAGTTCCTGCACTTCCAGGATCACCACCCGGTAACGGCCGTCGGCGCCGGCGCCGTGGGCGTCGGCGGCGTGCGGTTGCAGGATCGCCTCGCGCTCGCGTTGGAGGGCGTGGCGGCGTTCGTCGAGCAGGCGCATGGCGGTGCGCGCCAGCGCGCGCAGGCCCTCGCGCTGGGCGTCGGTGAGCTGGCGCGGCGCGGTGTCCAGTACGCACACGGTGCCCAGCGCGACGCCGTCCTCGGTGACCAGCGGCATGCCGGCATAGAAGCGCGCGCCGGTATCGCCGCGCACCACCTGCATGTCGGAAAAGCGCGGGTCGTCGGCGAGGTCGGTGACCTCGAGCATGCGGTCGGGATGGCGGATGGCGTGATCGCACACCGCCTGGCTGCGCGCGGTCTGCGGCGGCTCCAGGCCCAGCCGGGCCTTGAACCACTGCCGGTCGCGGTCCAGCAGCGACAGCAGGGCGATCGGCGTGTCGCACAGTGCGGCGGCGATCTGCACGATGTCCTGGTAGGCGGCCTCGGGCAGGCTGTCGACGATGCGGTAGCTGTCGAGGACACGCTGGCGCTGGGCTTCATCGGTCATGGGCGGCGTCGGGTCTGGCGCGGATCGCGAGGCGCAGCACCATACCGCAGGGCGTGGCGATGTCGCGTGGACACGCGCGCAAGCGTGACGCGGTGCACGCCGAAGGGCGGTGAGCCGCATCACGCGCCGCGCCGCGCTGCGATCGCCTCGCAGCGCGGCGCGGGTGTCGGCCGATCAGCGCTTGATCGGCTGGCCGTCGCTGTCCAGCACCTGCACCTCGCCCAGCTTCAGCGCGCGCACCGGCGCTTCGATCTGCTTGAGGTCGCCGACGATGACCCAGGTCATCGCCTGCGGCGCCACGATCTCCTTGATCGCCGCTTCCGCCGCCGGCTGGTCGACCGCTTCCAGGCGCGTCTTCAGCGTCTGCACGTAGTCGTCCGGGCGGCCGTACTGGACGATGCCTTCCATCGCGCCGAGCACCGCACCGGTGGTCTCGAAGCTGCCCGGCAGGGCGCGCACGCGCTGTTCCTTGATCTTGGCGATCTCGTCGACGGTCAGCGGCTTGTCGCCGACCACGGCCTTGGCTTCCTTGAGGATCTCGGCGGCCGATTCGGCGGTCTTGTCGGTCTGCACCGGAGCGAAGAACAGGAACGGGCGCTGGCCGATCGCGTCGATCATGAAGCTGTTGGCGCCGTAGGCCCAGCGCTTGTCCTCGCGCAGGTTCATGTTCAGCCGCGAGGTGAAGGTGCCGCCGAAGGCGCCGTTGGCCACGCCGATCGCCAGGTTGTTCGGCGCCTTGGTCGAGGGGGCCAGCAGGCCGGCCAGGATCAGCGATTGCGGGGCGTCGTCGCGATTGATCAGGAACACGCGCGGCTTGGGCTGCGCGGCCACCTGCGGCAGGGTCTTGGTCGGACGCTTGCCGGCCGGGGCCTGCCAGTCGCCGAACGCGGCATCCAGCTGCGGGATGATCTTGGCCAGGGTGGTGTCGCCGGCGACCAGGATGCGCACGTTGTCCGGACGCAGCCAGTTGTTCTGGAACGCGCTCAGGTCGCTGGCGGTCAGGCTCTTGATCGCCGCCTCGGTGCCGGTACCGGTGAGCGGCACGCCGTAGGGATGGGTCGGGCCGTACAGCAGCGGCGGCAGGGTGCGCAGCGCCAGGCCCTGCGGCTGGGTCTTCTCCTGCGCGATCGAGGCCAGCCACTGGCCGCGGATGCGCTCGATGTCGTCGGCCTTGAACGCGGGGTTGCGCACGATGTCGGCGAACAGCGCCAGCGACGGCGCCAGCTGGTCGTTGAGCGCATTGAGCGAGGCGTCGCAGCTGTCCAGTTCGCAGGACACGCTGGTCATCGCGCCCAGGCGCTGGCGGCGCTGCGCCACGTCCACCGAATCCAGGTTGCGGGTGCTTTCGTTCATCAGCGCCGCGGTGAAGTTGGCGGTGCCGAGCTTGCTGCCGCGGTCGGTCGCGTAGCCGGCATCGAACAGCAGCTGGATCTGCGTGACCGGGATGGTGTGGCGTTCGGCCAGCACCACCTCGATGCCGTTCTTCAGCTTGCCGCGCTGCAGCTGCGGGAAGCTCAGGCTCGGGAATTGGGTGGTCTCCGGCACGCCGGCGGCGCGGTCCACCTGGGTCTTGCCGACGCTGTAGTTGCCCTTCGCCGGCAGCTTCGGCGCGGGCTTGCCCGGGGCCGCCGGCAGCGGCTTGACCGCCTTGTCCTCGGCTGCCGGGTCGAAGCCCGCCGGCGCCGGCAGCACGGTCAGCAGGTAGTCGCCCTTGCCGAACCAGGTGTCGGCGGCCTTGCGCACGCTGGCGACGGTGGCGTCCTGCGCGCGCTCCAGGTCCTTCTTGTAGGCGCCCGGATCGTTGCGGTAGACCTGACCCTCGGCCAGCACGGTGGCCTTGCCGCCGAAGCCGCCGACCTTCTCCAGGCCGCGCACGAAGCCGGCGCGGTAGCCGATCTGCGCGCGCTGCAGTTCGTCGGCGGTGGGGCCTTCGGCCAGGAACTTCTGCAGTTCGTCGGCGATGGCGGCCTCGACCTTGGCCGGATCCACGCCTTCCTTCACGTCGGCGGTGATCTGCAGCTGGCTGGCCAGGGCGAAGGGCTGCAGGCCGGCGGAGACGTCGTCGGCCAGCTTGTCGCGGTAGACCAGGCGCTGGTACAGGCGGCTGGTCTTGCCGCCGCCGAGCACGGTGGTGGCCAGGTCCAGCAGCACCGCGTCGTCGGTGCCCAGCTGCGGTGCGACCCAGGTGCGGTAGATGCGCGGCTGCGCGACGTGGTCGTGCTGCACGCCGCGGGTCTGCTTGGCCAGCGGGGTGATCCACGGCTGCTGGCGCGGCACCGGGCGGCCGGCGGGGATGTCGCCGAAGTACTGCTCGGCCTTGGCCTTGGCCTGCGCCACGGTGATGTCGCCGGCCAGCACCAGGGTGGTGTTGGCGGCGCCGTAGTTGTCGTGGAACCACTGCTTGACGTCGTCCAGCGAGGCCGCGTCGAGGTCGGCCATCGAGCCGATGGTGTCGTGCTGGTAGGGATGGTTGGCCGGGAAGATGTTGGCCAGGATGTTTTCGTCGACGCGGCCGTAGGGGCGGTTCTGGCCCTGGCGCTTCTCGTTCTGGACCACGCCGCGCTGGGTGTCCAGTTCCTTCTGGCCGATCGCGCCGAGCAGGTGGCCCATGCGGTCGGACTCCATCCACAGCGCGGTGTCCAGCGCGGTGGTCGGCACGGTCTCGAAGTAGTTGGTGCGGTCGAACCAGGTGGTGCCGTTCATGTCGGTGGCGCCGACCTTCTCGAACGGCTGGAAGTAGGTGCCCTTGTGGTTCTCCGAGCCGGAGAACATCAGGTGCTCGAACAGGTGCGCGAAGCCGGTCTTGCCGGCCGGCTCGTCGCCCGAGCCGATGTGGTACCAGATGCTCACCGCCACCACCGGCGCCTTGTGGTCCTCGTGCACCACCACGGTCAGGCCGTTGGGCAGGGTGAAGCGGGTGTAGGCGATCTCCGGCGCGGTCGCCTGGCTCGGCGCGGCCGCGGCCAGGGCCGGCGGCGCGGCCACCAGGGCGGCGCCGGTGCCGAGGGTGAGGATGCTGGAGATCAACAGCGACAAGGGTCGGAGCATGGGCCGGGCCTGAGTGTGGGACAGTGCGCCAGCATAGAGGCGCGGCGGCGGCCGCGGGAACGTGACTGATGGCACACCGTGGGGCGTGCCGGGTGGGCGGCATGGCGCGCGGCCATTCCCGGGAAATGGCCGCGCGCGTGACGTCAGCGCCGCAGCGGAGCGCTCAGCGTGCGGCGCAGAAGCCGAACTCGGCGGTCGCGCCGGGGGCCAGGGTCTTGTTCCAGTCCACGCCGCTGGCGCTGAGGGTGGTGCCCGATTGGGTCCAGGTGGCGTTCCACAGGTTGCTGACGGTGCCGCTGATCGACAGGGTGGCGCTCCAGTCGCCGCTGCTGCCGCCGGTGTTGGTCACCTGCACGCGGTTGCAGTAGCCGGCGCTCCAGTCGCTGTCCACCAGCACCTTGGTGCTGAAGCTGCTGCCGGACGGCGGCGGCGTGGGCGTTCCGCCGCCACCGTTGTCACCGCCACCGCCACCGCCACCGCCAGCATTGCCGCTGCCGGCGCCGTCCCACAGCTGCTTCAGCAGGGTCACCTTGTCGGTGCGCACCGTGCTCCAGTCGTCGTTGAGGATGCCGCCGGTGTCGCCGCTGTTCGGGTTCCACGACCAGTAGAAGCCGCTGTGGATGCCCTTGCCGATCAGGTAGTCGACCAGCGCGTTCTGCCACTGCACGTCCAGCGGGTTGCCCTGGCCGTACTTGCCGCCGAACTCGCCCAGCAGCAGCGCATGGCCGGCCTGGACGAACCGGCCGAAGTGCTGCTCCCAGATCGCCGGCATGTTGGCCGGGAAGTTGGCCGCGCTGAAGTAGGACTGCATGGACACGTCCGGCCCGTATACGTGCGGGGCCAGCAGCAGGCGGTTGGCGGGGATGGCCAGCGGGGTGCAGGCCAGCGGCTCCAGGTTCTCGCCCCAGAAGTGCGCGGTGCCGCTGGAACAGGTCGACGTGTCGGCGATGCCCTCGACCACGATCAGCCAGTTCGGCGCCAGCTTCAGCACCGCCGCCGCCGCGCGTTCGGCGGCCTTGTTCCAGTCGGTGGCGGCGTTGCCGCTGCCCCAGGTGGCGGCGCCGTGCGGCTCGTTCTTCAGGTCCAGGCCGATCACCCCCGGGACCGACGCGTAGCGCTTGGCGACGAAGCTCAGATCGTCCAGCCATTGCTGTTCGCTGTAGCTGCCGGTGTACCAGAGTTCGGAGATGGCGTTGCAGTCCGGCGTGTGGTGGTCGAGCAGCACGTACATGCCGCGGCTGCTGAGTTCGTTGATCACCTTGTCGAGGATCTGCAGCGAGTTCAGGCCTTGCAGATCCGGGTTGCGGCTGTAGTCGATGCTGCCGGGCGACACCGCCCGCAGCGTCTGCGGGCAGAACGGCAGGCGCACGGCGTTGAAGCCCAGGCCCTGCATCTGCGTGATCATGTCCTTCCAGTTGCGCGCCCACAGGCCGTGCACGATGTGCTGGGAGGTTTCGAAACCGAACCAGTTGACGCCGCGCAGCTGCACCGCGTTGCCGGCGTCGTCCACCACCTTGCCCTGCTGGATGGCGTAGCTCCAGGCCGAGCCGCTGGCGAGCACGAGCGTCGCGGCCAGCAGGCAGCGGGTGAGGCGGGAATGCAGGGACCGATTCATCGCGTTGGCTCCGATGGCGGCCGGTGCGGAATGCGCCAGCCAAAGGGGGCGGATGCTGGCGGCCATGATCGGCAGTGGTGGCCGCGGCGATCGTGATCGCCATTTCAGAAGACGCGCTTGTCCACCGATTGCGTGCGGCAGGCGCGGCGCAGGCGCCGCCTTGGCCCGAGTTTGCGCGAGCGCGCGCGACAGAAACGCCAACGGCAGCGTCGCGGGACGCTGCCGTTGGCAGGGTCACGGCGCGAAGCGCGCCGTGCGCGGGTGCCGCCTCAGCGGGCCGCGCAGAACCCGAACTCGGCGGTGGCGCCGGGGGCCAGGGTCTTGTTCCAGTCCACGCCGCTGGCGCTGAGCGTGGTGCCCGACTGCGTCCAGGTGGCGTTCCACAGGTTGTTGACGGTGCCGCTGATGGACAGGGTGACCGCCCAGTTGCCGGTGGCGCTGCCGCTGTTGGTCACCTGCACGCGTTCGCAGTAGCCGGCGTTCCAGTCGCTGTCGACGATGATCTTGGTGCTGAAGCTGGCGCTGCCCGGGGCCGGCGTGGGCGTCGGGGTCGGCTCCGGCGTCGGCTCCGGGGTGGGCGACGGCGTCGGAGTGGGCGTCGGCGTGGTGCCGCTGGTGTCGCCCCACAGCCGCTTCAGCCCGACCATCTTCTCGGTGCGCACGGTGGTCCAGTCGTCGTCGAGCACGCCGCCGGTGTCGCGGCTGTTGGGGTTCCATGCCCAGTAGAAGCCGCTGCGGATGTTCTTCTTGATCAGGTAGTCGATCAGCGCCTTCTGCAGCACCGGATCCTGCGCCTGGTTGCGGCCTTCGTTGCCGCCGAACTCGCCGATCATCATGGCGTAGCCGCGCTGGGTCAGCTGGCCGAACTGGCGCTCCCAGATCGCCGGCATGTTGGCCGGGAAGCTGCCGTCGCCGAAGTAGGGCTGCCAGTTCACGTCTGGGCCATACACGTGCGGCGACAGCAGCAGGCGGTTGGCCGGCACGTTGAGCTTGGTGCAGGTCAGCGGTTCCAGGTTGCCGCCCCACCAGTAGCCGTAGCTGCTGGAGCAGGTCGGGTTGTCGGTGATGCCCTCGACCACGATCAGCCACTTCGGCGCCACCTTCAGCACCGCCGCCGAGGCGCGCTCGACCGCCTTGTTCCAGTCGGTCTTGAGGTTGCCGGTGCCCCAGGTGTTGCGCCCGTTCGGCTCGTTCTTCAGGTCGATGCCGATCACGCCCGGCACCGACGCGTAGCGCTTGGCCACGAACGTCAGGTCGCTGAGCCACTGCTGCTCGCTGTAGGAGTCGGTGTACCAGAGCTCGGAGATGCCCTGGCAATCGGGCGAGTGGTGGTCCAGCAGCACGTACATGCCGCGGCTGCTGAACTCGTTGACCACCTTGTCCAGCACCTGCAGCGAGCTCAGGCCCTGCAGGTCCGGGTTGCGGCCGTAGTCGATGCTGGTCGGGGCGACGCCGCGCAGGGTCTGCGGGCAGAACGGCAGGCGCACGGCGTTGAAGCCCAGGCCCTGCATCTGCGTGATCATGTCCTTCCAGTTGCGCGCCCACAGGCCGTGCACGGTGTGCGCGCTGCCTTCGAAGCCGAACCAGTTGACGCCGCGCAGCTGCACCGCGTTGCCGCGGTCGTCCACCACCGTGCCTTTGCTGACCGCGTAACTCCAGGCCGAACCGCTGGCGGCCAGCAGCGCGGCGGCCAGCGCGCAGCGGGTGATGCGGGTGAGGGGGGACATCGCCATTTCTGCAGGTCTCCGGAAGCGAGCCGGCCCCGCAGTCGGAGCGGCCCAGGATGAGGGTGGGGGCAACGGACTCCAGGCCCGGCTCGGGTGGAAGCCGGGGCGGGCACGCGGATCGGCGGGGGCCACCGGATCGGCTCGGCCCCGCGATACGCGAGCGCCGCATTAGAGCATGTTCAGCTTCATATTTGAGCGGTTTATCACAATAAATTTTTGCGACAGCGCACGCATGGGGGTCGTTCGACCCATCCCGGCCCGGTGTGGGCGCCGCTACACTCGGTCCTCTTTGTGTCTACCGAGGGGAACTCCGTGAAACACCCGACCGTGAGCCTGCTGGCCCTGGCGCTGTCCGGCGCCTGCCTGGCGGCGCCGCCGCCCGCACCGACCTTCGACACCCAGCGCCTGTCCAGCGACGTCAAGACGCTGGCCTCCGACGCCTACGAGGGCCGCGCCCCGGGCTCGGCGGGCGAGGAGAAGACCGTGGCCTACCTCAGCGCGCAGTTCCAGGCGGCCGGGCTGCAGCCCGGCGGCGACCTGCGCGACGGCAAGCGCCTGTGGACCCAGGCGGTGCCGCTGCGCCGCGCCGACATCGTCGGCACCCCGCAGCTGGCGATCGCCAGCGGCGACCAGCGCCAGGCCCTGACCCAGGGCCAGCAGATCGCCGTGCGCGCCGCGCTCGACGGCAGCAGCCAGGTGACCCTGGACGGCGCGCCGCTGGTGTTCGTCGGCTACGGCGTCAAGGCGCCCGAGCGCGGCTGGGACGACTTCAAGGGCGTGGACCTGAAGGGCAAGATCGCGGTGGTGCTGATCAACGATCCCGACTTCGAGACCGGCAAGGGCGCGTTCGACGGCAAGGGCATGACCTACTACGGCCGCTGGACCTACAAGTTCGAAGAGGGCGCGCGGCAGGGCGCGGCCGGCGTGCTGATCGTGCACGAGACCGCGCCGGCGTCCTACGGCTGGGCCACCGTCGCCAACTCCAACACCAACAGCATGTTCGACGTGGTCCGCGACGATCCCAAGGCCGTGCACCCGGAGCTGGAGGGCTGGATCCAGCGCGATCTGGCGGTGGAGCTGTTCAAGCGCGCCGGGCTGGATTTCGATGCGCTGAAGAAGCAGGCGCAGTCGCGCGACTTCAAGCCGGTGGAACTGAAGGGCGAGCGCCTGTACGCCGACTACGCGGTGAAGTCGGAAGTGATCACCTCGCACAACGTGGTCGCGCGGCTGCCCGGCAAGACCCGGCCGGACGAGACCCTCATCTACACCGCGCACTGGGATCACCTGGGCGTGGGCGCGCCCGACGCCAAGGGCGACCGCATCTTCAACGGCGCGCTGGACAACGCCAGCGGCGTCGCCGCGCTGCTGGAACTGGCCCGCGCCTTCGCCAAGGGGCCGGCGCCGCAGCGCTCGGTGGTGTTCATGGCGGTCACCGCCGAGGAGAAGGGCTTGCTCGGCTCGGAGTACTACGCCTCCAAGCCGCTGTATCCGCTGGCGCGCACGGTGGCGGTGATCAATATGGACGGCATGAGCCCGTTCGGGCCCTCGCGCGATTTCGGCATCTACGGCACCGCCAAGCTGGAACTGCTCGACGATCTCAAGCGCGTGGCCAAGGGCTGGGATCTGCGCTACACGCCCGATCCGAAGCCGGAAGCCGGCTACTTCTTCCGCTCCGACCACTTCTCCTTCGCCAAGCGCGGCGTGCCGGCGCTGTCCTTCGCCGCCGGCCAGGACTGGGTGGACGGCGGCGTGGCGGCCGGCAAGGCGGCCTCGGACGACTACACCGCCAAGCGCTACCACCAGCCCGGCGACGAATGGCAGCCGAACTGGACCTTCGCCGGTGCCGCGCGCGACATGCAGGTGCTGTATACGCTGGGCGAGGAACTGGCCAATTCGACGCAGTGGCCGAACTGGAGCCGCGACTCCGAGTTCCGCGCCACCCGCGACGCCAGCGCCACGCAGCGCCAAGCCGCGTCCGCCAAGTGAGCCACGGCCCGTTGCCGCCTGCCTCGCAGGCGGCCTCGGACCCGCTGCCGAGCGCGCTCGCGGAAGGGGCCGATCCGGTCGAGGCGGACGCCGGCAACGATCCGCTGCCGCGCTGGCTGGTCGGCGTTGGCGTGGCGGTGGCGTTCCCGCTTGTCGGGCCGCCGCTGGGGACCGTGGTGGTCTGCCTGCCGATGATGGCGGTCGCGTCGATCTGGGGTGGTGCCCACTCCGGAGACCTTGGCGTCGGGCTGCTGTTGCTCCTGGGGATCGCGCTGTATTCCTACCTGTTCGGCGTTTTGCCGGCCTTGCTGACCGGTCTGGTCGCCGTCCGCGCCTGGCCGCGCCTGCGCGGCTGGCGCGCGCATCTGCGCATCGGCCTGGTCGGCGCGGGGTTCTCGGCGGCGTGCATCGGGGTGGCGATCGCGCTGCTCGACGGTTACGCAGGCATGGCGGCGATCGCCGGTGCGATAGGCCTGTGTGCGCTGGCCGGCTTCAGCGGCGCGACGCTGCTGTCGCGGGCGCTGGAAGCCTTGCGCCGCGGCTGAGCGCCGCCGCGGCTCAGGCGGCGCTGGCCTGCTGCAGCGACGGGGTGCGCCAGCCGGCGCGCACGCCCCAGAAGTAGAAGCCCAGCGCGACCACGCCGACCACCACCAGGTCCGGCCCGTAGGACAGGTAGCCGTGGCCGCCGAAGGTGGTGCTGCCGGCCCATGACAGCAGGGCGATGGTCGGCAGGTAGGCGATCAGCCAGCTGGCGCCGCGCAGGTGCCGGCGGAAATCCTTCCAGCCGTCGCGCTGCTGGTAGTAGGCGTACACCGGCAAGGCCACCAGCATCAGCAGGATGATCTCGCCGGTCAGCGGCCAGCGCGCCCAGTACAGCAGTTCGGTGGCCAGCACGAAAGCCGCCGCGGCCAGCACCGGCAGGCCGGCGATGCGCAGCGGACGGTGCATGTCCGGCGCGTGCTTGCGCAGCGCCATCGCGCTGATCGGGCCGGTCAGGTAGGAAATGATGGTCGCCACCGAGATCACCGCCGCCAGCGTGCCCCAGCCGCGGAAGAAGAACAGGAACAGGTAGGACACCAGCAGGTTGAAGAACATCGCCGGGCGCGGCACGCCCCAGGTCGGATGCACCCGGCCCAGCACCTTGGGCATGGTGCCGTTGCGCTCCATGCCGTAGATCATCCGCGCGGTGGTGGCGGTGTAGGTGATGCCGGTGCCGCTGGGGCTGACGAAGGCGTCCACGTACAGCAGCATCGCCAGCCAGTGCAGGTTGACGATGATCGCCAGCTGCGCGAACGGCGAGCGGAAGTCGATACCGTGCCAGCCGGCCTTGGCCAGCAGGTCCGGGGGCACCGCGCCCAGGTAGGCGACCTGCAGCAGCACGTAGATCACCGTGGCCAGCGCGATCGAGCCGAGCACTGCGAACGGGATGCTGCGCCCGGGATTGCGCGCCTCGCCGGCCAGGTTCACCGGGCTCTGGAAGCCGTTGAAGCTGAACACGATGCCGGCGGTGGCCACCGCGGTGAGCACCGCGGCGAAGTCGATGGTGTGGCTGCCGCCGTGCAGGCCGACGCTGAAGTTCTCGCTGTGGAAGCCGCTGGCGATCAGCGCCACGCCGGTCAGCGCCGGCACCACCAGCTTGAACACGGTGATCAGGCTGTTGGAGCGCGCGAACAGCTTCACGCTCCAGAAGTTCAGCAGGAAGTACACCAGCACCAGCACCGCGGCGATGCACAGGCCGGGGACCGACAGCTCGCCGGCGCCGCCGGGCTGCTGCACGTACAGGTCCTGCGCCCACTGCCACGGCCAGGACGCCATGTACTGCACCGAGGCCTCGGCCTCCACCGGGATTACCGACACGATCGCGATCCAGTTGGCCCAGCCGGCGATGAAGCCGACCAGCGAGCCGTGCGAATAGTGGCTGTAGCGGACCATGCCGCCGGACTCGGGGAACATCGCGCCCAGTTCGGCATAGGCCAGGGCGATGGTGGTGACGATCGCCGCGCCCAGCACCCAGGCCCAGATCGCGCCCGGGCCGGCCAGCCCGGCGGCGCGCCAGGCGCCGAACAGCCAACCGGAGCCGATGATCGAGCCCAGGCCGGTCAGCATCAGGGCGAACGGGCCGACATCGCGGCGCAGGGCGGAGTGGGTCATGGGCGAGTCCGGGCGGCGGCGGGAAGCGGGGGATGATCGCATAAAGCCGGGAATCGGGATTGGGGAATGGGGAATCGGAAAAGCGGCGCACCGTTGGCCGAACCTTCCTGGCTTGCGCTCCTCGATTCTCCATTCCCGATTCCCGATTCCCCCTTACGCAAGCTTTACGCCCCAGGCCCACTTCTGCCATGGAACGCTTATGCGGCGCGCGCGCAGACTGCGCCCCGTCCTCTCCATTGGATGTGTTCCATGTCGATTCTGCTGATCCAGGGCCCGCATCGCGATGCGTCGGCCACCGCCGCGGCGCAGTGTCTGGCCGCGTCCCATGCCGCGCAGGTGGTCCCGGTGGCCTGCGCCGATGCCGCGCAGATCGTGGCGCGGCTGCGGCAAGGCGCGTGCGACGGCACCGAACTGGTGCTGCTGGATTCCGGCGAGTTGCCGGCGTCGGAGCTGGCCGATCACGGCGCGCAGCTGTGCGCGGCGCTGGAGGCGCTGGGCCACCCGTACATCGAGGTGCACGATGCCAGCGCGCAGGCGCTGGAGCCGCTGCTGCACCCGCGGCACGCGCCGTTGCTGACGGTGATCGCCAACGGCGCGCTCGCCGACAGCTACGCGATCGCCCTGGGCGTGGCGCAGCGCCGGCTCGGCGCGCGCGCGGCGCTGGCCAACTGAGGGCGCCGCCATGTCGATCCTGTTGCTCCGTGGTCCGGACTGCGTGGCCGGCCATCGCGGCCGCCCGGCGCGCATCGCTCCGCCGGTGATGCGGCAATTGCTCGCCCATGCCGGGCGCGCCGGCAAGACCCTGGCCGTGCGCGGCTGCGCCAGCGAGCGCGAACTGCTGCAGGCGCTGGCCCAGGCCGACCAGGCCGGCGTGGAGATGCTGCTGCTGGATCCGGGCGCGTGTTCGGACAGCGCCGTCACCGCCGACGCGGTGGCGCACCTGCGTCGGCCCTACGTGGAAGTGCACGACGATGCCAGCGATCGCCGCGAAGCCTGCCTGTGCGCCGCATCGGGGCAGCGCCTGGGCCAGGTCGGCGGCTACTGCGCGCAGGGCTACGCGCTGGCGCTGTCGATCGCGCTTGAACACCTGGGCTGCAACGGCTACGAAGGCGATGTCCACGTCGGCACCTGAGCGCGCGCGCCACTACCTGGCCGACTACGAGGCCTACAGCTTCGGCCAGCGCGTGGCCTGGGGCACCCTGGCCCACACCTGGGCCGAGCCGGCGCCGCTGGACCCGGAGCGGCTGCTGTGCCGCCTGCGCGCGCAGGCGGCGCAACGCCACGGCGTGGACAGCAGCGAGATCCGCATCCGCAGCGTGAGCCGGCTGTAGCGCAGGCCCCTCGCGCGCCACGGCGCCGGCGTGCCAGGCGCGGGACACATTTGCTAGGCTGGCGCGTCCGCGCTTGCGCCATGGCCGCTCGGCAACGCGCCGCGGCGTCGATTGCGCCGGTTCCCGCGGTCGTCCTCTCTGCGCAGGTATCGCCCATGTCCGTCGTGTCGCCGCTTCTGCGTTCGCGCCTGCCGACAGTACACCGCGTCGGTTCGGTGGGCGTCGCCGCGCAGGGCGCTGCTGTGCGCGCCGCGCGCCTGCGGCAGCGGGAAGATGCATGCCTGGCGGCCTGAGCGGCTTCCTGCGCCTGCCCCGGTTCGAACGCTGCCTGCTGCTGCCGGCCTGGGCGCTGTTGGGCGTGGCGCGTGCGGCGGTGCTGGCGCTGGGATTTCGCCGTCTGGCGCCATGGCTGGGACGCGCCGTGGCGGAGCCGCCGCCGGCGCCGACGCTGGACGCGCGCGCGCACCGCCGTGCCATCCAGATCGGGCGGACCTTGCGTCTGGCGGCGCGGCATACGCCGTGGCAGTCCAATTGCCTGGCGCAGGCGCTGAGCGCGCGTTGCCTGCTCGGCCTGTTCCGGGTGCCGCACATGCTGTGTTTCGGCGTGGCGCGGGCGTCGGGAACGGCGTCGCTGCAGGCGCATGCCTGGGTGCTGGCGGGGGCCGTGCGGGTCACCGGCGGTGGCGGCGTGGAACGCTTTGCCCGGGTCGGTTGCTTCGTGGTGCCGGCGGAGACGCGGCGATGACGGCATGGCGGGCCTTGTCGCGGCTGCTGGGATGGGCGCCGCGCGGTCGTCTGTTCGGCGTGTGCATGCTGATGCTGCTGGCCGGTGCCAGCGAAGGCATCGGCGTCTTGTTGCTGGTGCCCTTGCTCGGCGCGCTGCAGGGCGGGGAGGCGACCCGTGGCGGTCCGGTCGCGCATGCCGTCGGCGACGCCGTGGGCGCGCTCGGGTTGTCACCCGGTGCGCCGCTGCCGCTGCTGGCGCTGTTCTGCGCGCTGGTGCTGTTGCGCACTGCCATCCAGTACGCCCGCGAGCGCGCCGCCGCGCACTTGCAGCAGGACGTGGCCGAGCGCCTGCGCGAGGCCAGTTTCGCCGCATTGCTGGAGGCACAATGGCGCTGGCTGGTGGCCCAGCGCAGCAGCGACCATGCCAGCCTGATGTTGACCGAAGTGGAGCGGGTCGGGGTCGGGCTCGGCCATGCACTGCTCATGCTCGCATCCCTCGCCACGGCCGTCGTCTATCTGCTGGCGGCCTTCGTGTTGGCCGGGACGCTGGCGCTGGCGACGGTCGTCGCGGGTGCGCTGCTGCTGGTGCTGCTGCTCGGTCGCCGCCGCCGCGTGTTGCGGCTGGGAGGCGCGCTGACCCAGGCACGACAGCGCCTGCATGCCGGCCTGCACGACAGCCTGGCCGGACTGCGCCTGGCCAAGATCCTGGGGGCCGAGCCGCGTTATCGCGCTGTCGTGCAACGCGATGCGACGGCGGTGCGCGACCTGCAGGTGGGCTTCGCTTCGGGCCTGGCGCTGTCCAAGGCCCTGCTGCACAGTGCCGCCGCGGTCCTGCTGGCCGCTTACGTGCTGCTGGGTCTGCAGGTCTGGCATCTGCCGCTGACCGAGTTACTGATCCTGGTGGTGATGTTCGCGCGCTTGCTGCCATTGCTGAACGTGGTGCAGCAGCAGCACCAGTACTGGTTGCACACGGTGCCTGCGTTCCTGGAAGTGGAGCGGCAACTGGCGCAGGCGCGCGAGTGGTCCGAGCCGGCGCTGCCGCCGCGTGCCATCGACTGGCAGGTCCAGGTGCAGATCGCCTTGCGCGATGTGCAGGTGCGCTATGCCGGGCGCGAGGCGCCGGCCTTGCAGCAGATCTCGCTGGTCTTGCCGGCGCGCACCACCACCGCCATCGTCGGCGCCTCCGGCGCGGGCAAGAGTACGCTGGCCGATGTGCTGTGCGGTTTGCTTGGCCCGGACCAGGGCGCACTGGAGATCGACGGGGTGGCCCTGGATGCGCATGCGCGCCGCAGCTGGCGGCACGCGGTGGCGTACGTGTCGCAGGACACCTTCCTGTTCAACGACAGCATCCGCAACAACCTGCTGCTGGCCGCGCCGCACGCCGATGCGGCAGCGCTGCACCTGGCCCTGGAGCGGGCCTCGGCGCAGTTCGTGCACGCGCTGCCGCAGGGATGGGACACCGTGATCGGCGATCGCGGCACGCGCCTGTCCGGCGGCGAGCGGCAGCGCCTGGCGCTGGCGCGCGCGCTGTTGCAACGGCCGGCGTTGCTGATTCTGGACGAAGCCACCAGCGCGCTGGATCACGACAACGAAGCGCGCATCCGTGCCGCGATCGAGCGCTTGCACGGCGATCTGACCGTGGTGGTGATCGGTCATCGGCTCGCCTTGCTTGAACGCGCGGACCAGGTGGTGGTGCTCGAGCAGGGCCGGGTGCGTGCGCAAGGGCGCTGGCACGAGGTGGCCGCGGCATGGACCGGCGCGGCATGAGCGGCCACGCTGCCGGCCGCTGCGGATGAGCGGGCTCCGCCGGTCTGCCTGGCGCACGGGCGCCGGTGCGTTGTCCGCGCAATGGGGCGCGATCCTGTGCGTGGCGGCGGTCTCGCTGGGGCTGTCGGTGTGGCTGGCGCGCAGCATGCAACCGGACGGATTCGGCCGTTACGCCTATCTGCTCAACCTGGCGACCTTGCTGGCGCTGGCCCAGGATGCGGGCATGCGGACCCTGGTGCTGCGCGAGCGCGTGGCGCCCAGTGCGGCGCTGGCCGGGGCCGCGGCGGCGTTGCCGGGCCTGGCGCGCGGGCATCTGCTGCTGGCGACGCTGTCGCTGGTGGGCGCGGTGCTGCTGCTGCCGCGCGGCAGCGGCGATCCGGCATTGGGTTGGGCGGTGCTGTGCTTCGCCGCGGTGACCCTGTCGCAACTGGTCTCGGCGCAACTGAAGGGCGCCGGGCAGTGGCGCCGCGAGGCACGCTGGCAGGTCGGCGCCCGCGCGCTCAGCGCGCTGTCGATCGTCCTGGCGGTGCTGCTGCTGGGCGCCCGTCCCGAGGTGGTGTTCGCGGCCTGGACCGTGGGGCTGCTGCTGGCGTACGCGCTGCTGGGCCGGGACCTGCACGAGCGGCCGCGCTGGCGGCCGCAGGTTGCGGTGTATCGCGCCGCGGCCGGCTTCCTGTGGATCGATCTGGCGACCTGCCTGTATCGACGCAGCGACATCGTCATCCTGCACCGCGCGGTGTCGCCGGCCGAGGTCGGCCAGTATGCCGCGGCCTATCGCCTGTTCGATGGCGTGCTGTTGCTGGCTGCGCCGGTGGCGCTGCTGTTCTTCCGGCGCCTGCGCCTGACCCGTGCCGATCCCGCGGCCGCGCAGCGTCTGCAGCGCCGTAGCCTGGCCGCCGCGGCGCTGGCCGGTATCGTCCTGGCGATCGCCGGCGTCGCGCTCGGCAGCTGGGTGGTCGGGCTCCTGTACGGGCAGGCGTACCGGTCTACGGCCGGACCGCTGGTGGGGTGGCTGTTCGTCGCCTTCGTCTTCGTGTTGCCCAACTACGTGCTGACGCAAACGGCGATCGCGCTCGAGCGCCAGCGCGGCTACATGATCGGCGCCGGTCTGGCGGCCGCGACCAACCTGGCGCTCAACCTGCTGCTGACGCCGCACTACGGCGCGCGCGGCGCAGCGATGGCGACGATCGCCACCGAGGCGGTGCTGGCGGCGACGTTGTGGCTGGGACTGCGCCGCGGCTCGGCAGCGCAGGCCTGACGTGCGTGCGCATTGCCGCCATCGCGACCCGTGTGGCACAGTGCCTGCCCATCCAGCCGCAGGCCGACCGGGGAGGCCTTGCCATGTCGCTCGCGGCTCCGTGCCGGGCTGGTGCCCACCTTGTATCCGAACACGGCGATGGATCCGATGCCTGGCAGAGACGATGTGCGTGACCGTGGCGACGATGCGTCCCTGGGCGACCTGGTGCTGGAGTTGCTGCGGTTCTATCGGCAGTTCGGCCGCCTGCTGATTCCCGTGGCCGTGCTGCTGGCGTTGGCCGCCGCCGTGCTGGTCGCGCTGCGACCGCTCTACAGCGTCAGCGCGTTGCTGGACACGCCGCAAATGACCCTGGAACAGTGGCGGCGCCTGCAGCCGATGCTCTCGGACCGGCAACTGGTCGCCGATTCGGTGGCGGCTGCCGCATTGCCGGCGGAACTGCGCCAACGCGTGCAGCGGCAGTTCCAGCAGCCGCGCTACTGGCAGACGCACGTGCAGTACCGCAGCGCGGTCGAACGCGACGATATCCGCCAGCAGGTCAATATCGATCCGAAGACGGTCGGTGCGTTAGGCCTGGAAGTGACGCTGATTGCACGCGACGATGCGTCCGCCACGCGGCAGTTGCAGGCGATCGCCCAACACGTGCGCCAGGCGATGCTGTGGGGTGGCCTGCGCGATGCGCTGGACGGCATGCGCCAGCAAACCCGGGAAAAACGGCCGGAATTGCAGATCGCGCAGATCCAGCAACAGTTCGCCATCCAGCAGAGCACCCAACAGGCCGCGGACATGCAGGCCCTGCTGGAGCGCTATCCGGAACTGCGGCGCAGCGAGGTCAACACGGTCGTCTCGGTCGGCGATGGCGGCGGCAAGTATCTCTCGCCGCTGGCGCAGATCGTGGCGCTGCAGGCCACCATCACCGAAACCCGGGCCAATCTGCGGCAGGGGCAGCGCGAACTCGAGCAACTCGACTGGAAGCAGCGGTTCCTCGTGTGCGCCGATCGGCGCGCACCCACGCTGTATTCGGGCCAGGCGCTCGCGTCCTGGCTGCAGGCATGCCGCACGGCGGTCTTTGCCGATGGCGCGGAGACGGAGACGGACTCGGTACGCCGGCAGGTGGCGCGCGAGATCGACCTGACCCTGGCGCAGCAACTGGGCCGGTCGCAACAGGTGCGTTACCGGGCCCTGCCTGCGCTGTCGACGGTACCGGTGCCGGCGCGGCGACCGCTGCTGGTCGCCGCCGTGGTGTTCGCTGGTTCGTTGCTGGCGATGTCGTTGGGGCTTGGCATCTATGTCGCGGCCCGGCGCCTGCGCGATCCGTCCGCACCCTGGTCGGCGCAACGCGATCCGCTGTTTGCGTGGCTGCCGGCCGGAGTGCGCCGCCGCCTGCTGCCCGAGGATGCGCCGCCGCGCGTGCAGGAGCGGCTGTGAAACGGGTGCTGGTGACCGGTGCCGCCGGCATGATCGGTCGCCGGTTGGTCGCCGCGTTGTTACAGCGTGGCGATGCGGTGGCCGGACTGGACGATCTGTCCAGCGGGATGGCATTTCCCGACGGCTTGCACCTCGCCGCGGTCGCCGACGTCCGCGAGACCGCGGCGGTGCTGGCGTGCCTGCGCGACTTCCGCGCCGAGGCCGTGGTGCATCTGGCCGCGGTCCACCATATCCCGACCTGCGAACTGCAGCGCATGCATTGCCTGCAGGTGAACGTGGTCGGGACCGAAAGCGTGCTGCACGCTGCCGCCGAGGCCGAGGTGCAGCAGGTGCTGATCGCCTCCAGCGGGGCGGTGTACGCCTGGGGCCAGGAGGCGCTGGACGAAGCCGGCAGCCCCACCGAGGCGCGCGACAACTACGCGCTGTCCAAGCTCTGCAACGAAGGCCAGTTGCGCCTGTGGTGCGCGCGCGGCAGCGGGCGCCGCGGCCGGGTGGCGCGCCTGTTCAACTGCATCGCCCACGACGACCCGAACGCGCACCTGATTCCCGACATCCTGGCGCAACTGGCTGCCGATCCGTCGCCGGCGCCGCAGGTGCGGCTGGGCAACCTGCAGCCGCGGCGCGACTATCTGCATGCCGACGATGCCGCGGCGGGACTGCTGGCGCTGCTCGACGACGCGCGGGCGGAGCCGGCCTACGATGTCTTCAACCTGTGTTCCGGCGTGGAGCACTCGGTCGGCGAACTGGTGGCGGAACTCGGCACCTTGCTTGGCCGCGTCCCGCACGTGGAGGTGGATCCGCAACGGCAGCGTCCGCACGATCGTGCACACCAGCTCGGCAACCCGGCCAAGGCGGGAGCGGTGCTGGGCTGGCGCACGCGCTGGACCCTGCGCGAGGCGTTGCGACGGACCCTGGCAGCGGAGCAGGCCGTTGCCACCGGCGTCACTGCAGACCATGCGCCGGTTGCCGGATCGTCCGCCCTGCCATGAGCGCGGCCGCACGCATGCGCGCGGGCTTCGTCTCCGGCGCGCTGCTGTACGCGCTCGGGCAGGGCTGCGCGCTGCTGTTCCAATGGCTGCTGTTGCGCCAGTTCGGCCTGCACGGCTATGGCGAGGTGGGACTGGCGCATCTGGGATTGACGACGGTGCTGTTCCTGGCCGATCTGGGATATGCCTCGCTGTTCCTGCGCGAGGATCCGGCGACGCCGGGCTGGGAAACGCGGTGGCGGCAGGCGCTGCGCCACCGGCTGCTGGCCACCGTGGTGCTGGACCTGGCCTGGGTCGTCGCGGCCGGCTGGTCCTGGCAGTGGCATGGCCCAGGCTTCGGCTATGTGCTGGCGGTGCTGCCGGCCACCGTCTTCGGCCTGGTCGGCTACTCGGCGCCGTTGCTGGCGCAGGGGCGGCGGCTGGCGGGATTCGCCGTGCAGCAGGTGGCGATGCCGGTGGCGATCCTGGCCTGGCTGCTGCTGCGGCCATTGCCGGGCGGTGGCGGCGCCGCCGGTGCCGGCATCGCCGTAAGCATCGGCTATCTGGCGCAGGCGCTGCTCAACCTGGCGGTGTTCGCCGCGTCGCTGCGCCTGCTGTGGCCGCAGCGCGGCCAGGGCCGCCACCTGCTGGGCACGGCGGTGCAGCTGTCGCTGATGGGGATCGTCGGCATCCTGCACGATCGCCTGACGCCGCTGCTGCTGGCAGCGGTGGCGCCGGGGTTCCTGCCGGTGTATCTGTTCCTGGGGTATCTGCTGAACGGGGCCAGCGGCGTGTTCAACCAGTTCAACCGCCTGCTCCTGGCCGAGGCCGCCAGCGAGGCCGGCCAGCGCTGGGCGCAGTCGCTGATCTCGCTGGTGCTGGGCGGCGCGGCGCTGGGCGCGCTGCTGCTGCCGCTGGCGACCGCGGCATGGGGCACCGCCGCGCAACGCGCCTGGTTGCCGTGGGCGACGCCGGTGTTGGCCGGCGGCGCCACCGTGCTGCTCAGCAGCGTGCTGGCGGCGCTGCTGATCGGGCGCCATCGCGAACGTGCGCTGTTGCGCCTGCTGCTGATCGGGGTGCTGTGCAGCGTCTTGCTGCAATTGGCCGCTGCGGCATGGCCGGCACCGCAGCTGCTGTTGTGGGGGCGGTTGCTGTGCCTGCTGGGCATCGCTGCCGCGAGCCTGCATCTGTGCGGCCTGCGTCTCAACGGCGGCGGCGTTGCGGCGCTGCTCGCGGCCTTGCTGGCGGCCTCGCTCTGCGGCGGACGCAGCGGCTGGACGTTGGCGGCGGCGCTGCTGCTGCCGGCGCTGTGGACGGCGTGGCGCCAGCGCAGCCTGTTCGCGCCCGCGCCGGAGCGTGCGGCGTGACGCCGTCATCGAGGGACGCTGTCGTGCCGCGCCGCGGCGTACGTTCAAGGAGCTGCGCATGTGCGGGATAGTCGCGTTGCGCCGCTTCGGCGACGGCGCAGCGCTGCAGGCGCAGGCCGAACGCGCGCTGGCCGCCTTGGCCCGGCGTGGGCCGGATGCGCAGGGATTGGTCTGCGCGCTGCAGCCGGTACCGACCGCGCTGGGGCACCGCCGCCTGGCCATCCTCGACCTGAGCGAAGCGGCGACGCAGCCGATGCGCTGCGCCGAGACCGGCAACGTGGTGGTGTTCAACGGCGAGATCTACAACTTCCTGGAACTGCGCTGCGAGCTGGAAGCGCTCGGCCATCGCTTCCGCACCGACAGCGACACCGAGGTGCTCCTGCATGGCTGGCGCGCCTGGGGCGAAGACCTGTTCGCGCGCTGCAACGGCATGTGGGCGATCGTGCTGCTGGAGCAGGCGAGCGGCGAGCTGATCTACTGCCGCGACCGGCTCGGGGTGAAGCCGCTGTACCTGCACCACGACGGCCGGCAACTGCTGCTGGCCAGCGAGATCCGCGCCATCGCCGCGGCGCTGGGCGGTTACCCGCCGCCCAATCCCGGCGCGATCTTCGATTTCCTGGTCGCCGGCCTGTCCGATCACCGCGGCGAGACGTTCTATGCCGGCATCCGCGCGGTGCCGCCCGGCTGGGTGTACCGCGTCTCCGCGGACGGGCACAGCCGCCGCCATCGCTACCACCGCTGGCCGCTGCCGGGCGAGGTGGCGTCGCTCGATGCCGAGGCGACGCAGGCGCTGCTCGAGGACGCCACGCGGCTGCGCCTGCGCTCGGACGTGCCCACGGTGACGCTGCTGTCGGGCGGGCTGGACAGCGCGATCCTGACCCGGCTCAGCCTGAGCGCCGCCGATGCGCCGCGCACCTGCTTCGCCGGCGCCTACACCTACGGCTACCGCGATGCCGAGCAGGCGCGCTTCGACGAGGTCGTGGCCGCGTCGGGGCTGATGGCCGAGTGGGGCGAGGCGGCGCGCCACCGCGTGCACCGCGCGCACGCGATCCCGGCGGAAGACGAGTTGCTGGAGCTGGTACGCGCGCAGGAGGAGCCGTTCTGCACCCCGTCGATCCTGGCCAGCTTCCGCATGTACCGGGCGATCCGCGACGCCGGCTACACGGTCGTGCTCAATGGCGAGGGCGCCGACGAGCTGTTCGGCGGCTACGTCCGCCTGTACCTGGCGTTGAGCGCGCGCAGCGCGCTGCGCGGCCTGCGCCTGCCGACCCTGGCGCGCCTGCTCGGCAGCGGCGCGGTGGATCCGCGGTTGCTGCTCAATCGCCTGGCCTGGGATCTGCCGGCGGGTCCGCTCGGGGCGCTGCTGCGCCGGCACCGGCCCAGCGTGGCCAGCATGTCGGCGGCGCTGTGGCACGACCAGGCGCCACGCTTGCGGGCGCTGCAGACCGATCGCCGCGGCGACGTGCAGGCGCGCCTGCGCGCCGACGTGCTGGCGACCAATCTGCCGATGATCCTGCGCATGACCGATCGCAACAGCATGCATTCGGGGGTGGAGGTGCGCGCGCCGTTCCTGGACTACCGCGTGGTGGAGCGCGCACTGGCCACGCCGGCGGACCGGCGCATGGGCGATTACCACGGCAAGGCGCTGCTGCGGCAGGCCTTCGCCGGCGTCCTGCCGCAACGCCTGGTCGGCCAGCGCAAGAGCACCGGGTTCGGCCATGCCGAGCAGTTCCTGGTCGACCGCATGCCGCTGCAGCCGATCCTGGCGGCCTTGCCGCCGGAACTGGGCGAATTCCTCGACCTGGCGGCGTTGCGCCGCCAGTGGCAGCGTGGCGAGGCGCACAGCACGCTGTGGTTCGCCGTGTCGGTCGCGCTGTGGTATCGGAGCATCTATGGCTAGGCTCGGACCTGCGCCGATGGAGCTGGCGGCCGACGATGGCGCCTGCCGCTGCTGCGGCGCCACCACGCGGCAGCGCGCGGTGTGGCCGGAGGTCTATGCCGGCACCGGCCAGGAATTGCGTCGCTGCGGCCATTGCGCGGCGGCCTATCTGGCACCGGATTTCACCGAGGAGACGCTGGCGCGGTTCTATGCGCACGATTACCGTCGGTTGTTCCCGGCCGAAGCGCCATGGCGCAGCGAAGCGCGCTTCTTCGCCTGGCGCGGCGACCTGCCGATCGCGCAGCGGCGGCTGCAGTGGATTTCGCCGCAGCTGGCGACCGGCGCCCGGCTGCTGGAAATGGGCTCGGGCTTCGGCGCCTTCCTCGGCGCCGCCGCGGCGGCGCGTCCGGACCTGGACCTGTGGGCGATCGAACCCGATCTCGACCACCGTGCGCGGCTGCTCGGCGACGCGCGCGTGACGTTCGTGCCGGACCTGCAGGCGGTGCCCGATGCCAGCGTCGATGCGGTGGTGGCGTTCCACGTGCTGGAGCATCTGCCCGATCCGCGCGGTTTCCTGCAGACCCTGGTGCGGATCCTGGCGCCCGGCGGCCGCGCCTGGATCGAGGTGCCCGACGTGATGAGCGACTGGCGCTCGCGCAACTACGTGCAACCGGCGCATCTGAGCTATTTCTCCGATTCGGTGCTGCAGCGGCTGGCGCTGAGCGCCGGGCTGGAGGCGGTGCAGTGCGGTGCGCATCCGGCCGGCGGCGTGCTGGCCGACAATCTGTGGATGGAGGTGCGGCGTCCCGCGCAGCCCTGCGTCAGCCCACTGGCGATCGCCAGCACCGAGGACGTGAGGCGGCTCGATGCGCGGCTGGACAGCGTGCGCTGGGGCCTGCGCGATCGGCTGCGGCGCGCGCTCAAGCGTGCGATCGTGCGCGCGTTCGGTCCCGGCCTGCCTGGCGAGGTGCAACGCTGGCGCGGACGCCGGCAGGTGCGGGAGGCGATGCGCGATGCGCTTCGCTGAGTTCCAACAGGCGCTGCAAGCGCACTACGGCGAAGAGGCCGCGGCGGCGCGCCACGAGCTCTACTTCCTGGCCCGGCGTGGGCGTGGCGCGTTGCTGCGGGGATTCCTGGCCGCGCTGCGCGACGCCTGGCTGTGCTGGCGCCTGCCACGCGCGCCGGCACCGCTGGCCGCCTGGGTGGCGCTGGCGACGCTGCCCGGCGCCAACGGCTGGGGGGCGCTGGCGCCGTGCGTGGCCGATCTGGCGCAGCGCGGGATCGCCTGCAGCGTGCTGATCCATCCGCGCCTGCGCGGCCGCGTCGCCGGCGACCTGCCCGCACGCCCGGCCGCGGTCGCCTGGCGCCACGCCGCCGGCGCCTGGCGATTGCGGCGGGCATCGGCAGGCACGGCGCCGCTGTCGCCCTGGCTGGTGCGCTGCTGCGTGTTCCGGCAGCGCCTGTGGCGCGGCGCCTGGGCGCGCACGCTGGCCGCGCATGGGCAGGCCACGTTGCTGCTGCACAACGACTTCGATCTGTACGCGGTGGCCGCGCAACAGGCGGCAGGGCCCGGCTGGCGTCGCGTGTGCGTGCAGCATGGCCTGCCCACCGACGAGTTCTTCCCGGTGCGCGCGCAGCGGCATCTGGTGTGGGGGCCGAGCAGCGCACAGGCGTTCGCGCGGCATGGGGTGGCGCCGCAGGCGCTGGCCTATGGCCCCGCGCAGGCGCAGGCCGATGCGGCCGCAGCGGCCGGGACCGACACCGAGGTACCGGTGCCGGCGGCGCTGTACCTGGTCTCGCAGACGCACACGCCGATCTACGGCCGCGCGCTGGCGGCGGACTTCCTGGCATTGGCGCAGGCGCTGGCCGGTCGCGACCGGCCGGCGCTGCAGATCCTGCTGCATCCGGAAGAAGTGCGTGGCGGCCATCCCTATGCCGTGCCCGGTTTGGCCGGCTGTTGCCGGCATCCGCCGCATGCGCTGCTGGACGCGGCCGCGGCCGCGGCGCCGACGATCGTGGTCGGTTTCTGTTCCACCGCGCTGCTGCAGGCCGCCTGCCGCGGCCATTACGTGATCGGCCTGGCCTGGCCGGCGACGGCCTCGCTGGACGCGTTGGCGGTCGGGCGTCCACCAACGCAGGTGGACGATGCGTCTGCACTATGTGCGTTGATCGACCAGTTGTGCACGGATTCGTCGGCGCGCCGCCGCCTGCTGGCGGCGCAGGCGCAGTGGCTGCGCCAGACCTTCGCCAGCGACCCGCACTGGCCGCAGCGCGTGGAGGAGGCCGCATGAGGCGGCTGGGACTGCTGCTGCTGATCCTGTGGATCCATCTCGGCGACCTGTTGGTGGCCTGGCTGTACGCCGGCGGCGCGGTGCCGCAGGCGACCTGGCTGCGGCCGCTGCGCGATGCCACGGTGCTGGGGCTGGCCGCGCTGTGCCTGCTGACCGTGCGCATGCCGCGGCCGATGCTGCTGTCGGTGCTGGCCTTCGGCGCGTTGGCGGCGGCCTATGCGCCGCTCGGCTACATGCACGGATTGCCCGCCGGCATCGTGCTCGGATCGTTCGGTGTCGTGCTGGTGCCGGTGCTGTTCGTGCTGGCCGGGTATGGCGGCATGCCGCGGCCGCGCGACCTGCGCACCGCCACCCGCACCCTGGTCTGGCTGGGCGTGGCCAGTGCGTTGTTCGGCGCCTGGGATCTGACCCATACCGACTTCTGGGTGCGGCAGGTGCGTTTGCCGGACTACATGCAGCAGGTCAAGGGCGTGCTGCCGCAGGACACCGAACCGGACACCGGCCTGCCGTGGAATTTCTTCGGTGGCGAAGACTATGCGCGCCGCGCTGGCGGGCTGCTCGCCGCGCCATTGGCGCAGGGCCAGTTCCTGGTGACCGCCGCGCTGGCGGCGCTGGCGCTGTGGCAGCGCCGCTGGCCGTGGCGGGCGGCGCTGGCCTGTGTCGGGTTGTTCGTGGCGATCTGGATGTCCGGCACCCGCGGGGCGATGCTGGCCGGCATCGTCGCGGTGCTCGGCTATCTGCTGACCGCACGCGGCGTGGTGCGTTCGGCGCCGGCGCGGATCGCGCTGGCTGGCGTCGTGCTGCTGGCCATCGTCGCCGCCTCCTACGGCATCGTGGTGCAGTCGATCCAGTTCCGCGACGGCTCCACCATCGGCCATTGGTGGGCGCTGCAGCGCAATCTGGCCGACCTGCATCAGGTCGCGCTGTTCGGCGGCGGCCTGGGGCGCCAGGGCGCGTTCGCCGCGCGGCAGGGGCTGACCGATCTCGGCGGCGGCGAAGGCGCCGTGTTCAGCATCGCCTACCAGATGGGCGTGCCGGCAGCGCTGCTGTTCCTGGGCTTCATCGGCTGGTGCCTGCGCACCCTGTGGCGCGCCTACCGCCAGCACGACGACCGCCTGGCGCTGGCCACGTTCTGGTTGCTGTGCGGCATGACCACCACGCTGGTGTCCTCGGACAACGCCCTGACCGTGTCCGGCGCGGGCGGCTTCTGGCTGTTGCTCGGCGGCGTGCTGCGGCAGTGCCAGGCGCGGGCGCGTCGGCCGCAGGCACAGGGCGCCGTGCTGCGTCCGCTGCCGGGCGTGCCGGCGGAGGCCTGAGCCGTGCGCATCCTGCACGTGTACAAGGATTTCGCGCCGCACCGCGGCGGCGGCGGGGTGGCCCGGCACATCCATGGCCTGGCGGTGCTGGCCGCGCAGGCCGGGCACGCGGTGCGGGTGGCGGCGCCGGCGGCGCAAGACCCGGGCAGGTCCGACTATGCCGCGGTCGCGGTCGCCGCGTCCGGGTTGTGGCCGCACGTCGGGTGGGCCGACGTGGTGCACGTGCACGGCGCGCGCACCCCGATCGCGGCGCTGGCGGCGCTGCTGGCGCGCTGCCGCGGCAAGCGCGTGGTGTATACGCCGCACTGCTACTACGACGATGCCCGCGGCCTCGGCAAGCGGCTGCGCAAGCGCGTCTGGGATGCGCTGGTGGAGCGCCCGCTGCTGCGCGGCGCCGCGCGCGTGGTGCTGTTGTCGGCCTACTGGCGCGACTACCTGCAGGCGCGGCGAATGCCGGCCACGCGCGCGCTGCTGTTGCCCAACGCGGTGCTGGCGGCGGAGCTGGCGCCGGCCCCGGCTACCGCGGCGGCGCTGGACGGGGCGCCGGCGCTGCTCTCGGTGGGCCGGCTGGATGCGGTGAAGCGCCTGCATGACGCGATCGCGCTGCTGGCGTTGCCGGGCATGGAGCAGGCCGTGCTGCACCTGGTCGGGCGCGGGCCGGACCGTGCGCGTCTGGAGGCGTTCGCGCAGACGCACGGCGTGGCCGCACGCGTGCGCTTCCATGGTTTCGTCGGCGATGCCGAGGTCGCGGCGATGGCCGCAGGTGCCGAGGCGTTCGTGCTGCCCTCGGCGGTGGAAGGCATGCCGACGGTGCTGATCGAGATGCTGCTGCTCGGCTGCCCGGTGGTGGCCAGCGACATCCCCGGCAATCGCGCGGTCCTGCAGCCGTTGGGGTTGCATGCGGCGCTGTACCCGTTGGGCGACACCACGGCGTTGGCCGCGCGCGTGGCGGCGTTGCGGCAGCAGCGCGTCGCGCCGCAGGTGGTGGCAGCGGTGCAGGCCGGCTTCACCTGGGAGGGCATTCGGCCGCAGGTGCTGGCGCTGTACGATGCGCTGATCGTCCAGGAGCCTGCCCCTTGAATCCCACGCCCCCGCGTCTGCGCTTCTTCGATTGCCCGCTGGATCTGCTCGCGCCTGCCGACCTGCTGCAACGGGCGCAGGCCGCGGCCGCCGGCGGCACGCCGCTGCGGATCGAGGGCCTGAACGTGGCCAAGCTGATCGATGCGCGCGCGCAGGCGTCGCTGCGCGCGGCGCTGGACGAGGCCGAGCTGGTGCATATCGACGGCAGCGGCATCAGCATCGGCCTGCGCTGGATGGGCGTGGCGCCGCCGCCGCGGCGCGCCGGCATCGACCTGATGCAGGACCTGTGCGCGCAGGCCGCGCAGTCCGGGGATGGGGTGTATCTGCTGGGCGCGCGGCCGGCGGTGGTGGCGGGCGCGGCCGAGCGCCTGCGTGCGGCCGCGCCGGGGCTGCGCATCGTCGGCGCCCGCGACGGCTATTTCGGCGAGGCCGAGGTACCGCAGGTGGTGGCGGCGATTCGCGCCTCCGGCGCGCGCTACCTGTTCGTCGGCATCAGCTCGCCGAAGAAGGAACTGTTCCTGCAGCGGCACTGGTCCGAGCTGGGCGTGGCGGTGGCGATGGGTGTCGGCGGATCGTTCGATGTGCTCTCCGGCATGCTGCCGCGCGCGCCGCTGCTGATGCAGCGCTTCGGCATGGAATGGCTGTTCCGGCTGGCGCTGGAGCCGCGGCGCCTGGGCTGGCGCTACGTCCGCACCAACTTCCTGTATCTGCTCCTGCTGCTGCGTGCGCGGCTGAGCCGCCGCTATCGCGCGCGCGCGGCGATCCGCGAACCGGCATGAGCCCACCGGCGACGGGCGCGTCCGCCGCCGGCGCGCGCGCGCCGCAGCCGCTGGCGGTCGCGGCGTGCCTATGCGTGTACCTGCTGTTCTGCCTGCAGCAGGTGGTGCTGACCGGCCGCTACTTCGGCGGGGGCCTGTCGCTGGGCTCGATGGCGATCCGCGCGTTCGCGCTGGGCGTGTCGCTGTGGGCGCTGTGGCGGCACGGGCTGCCGCCGATCCTGCGTCGGCCATTGCTGGCGATCCTGGCATGCCTGGCGGCGCTGGGCGTGTCGGTGCTGGCGTCCGCACACCCCGCGCTGGCCTTCAGGTTCGCCGTGCGCTACGCCACCGCCTTGCTGGCGCTGTGGGCGATGCTCAATCTCGCGTTCGCCTGCCCGCGCTGGCCGCGCGCGGCGACGCTGGCGGCGCTGATCGCGCTGTGGTGGAACCTGGCGCTGGGAGTTGCGGTGCGCCTGCACTGGCCGCCGGCGCTGCGCGGGTCGCTGGTCTTCCATGCCGAGGACAGCTTCAAGTACCTGCCGCGGATCTCCGGCATGTACGAACATCCGGCGCTGCTGGCGGCGAGCGCGGTACTGGTGGCCGCGCTGGTGCTGCAGGGCTGGCGCAACGGCGCGTTGGGGCGCTTTGCGCTGGGCTTGGCCCTGCTGGGCGCGGTGCTGGCGCTGGCGCTGACCCAGGTCCGCAACCCGCTGTTGCCGGTCGGCGCACTGCTGCTGTGGTGGGCGTGGCCATGGCGCGGCGCCACGCGGCCGCGCCGCCGCGCGGCTGCCGGCGCGCTGCTGGTGCTGCTGGCGCTGGTCGGATTCGTGCTGTGGCAGCGCTACGCGGACATGACCAGCGCGGTGCACGAAAGCACGCTCACCGCGGTGTCGCTGGGGCGCACCTACCTGTGGGCCGGCGCGCTCGAGGCCTGGCGCAGCCACCCCTGGTTCGGGCTGGGGCCGGGCGTGTTCCAGTTCCTGGTGCCGGACTACACCGGCGGCCGCTTCGATCGCGGCGAACTGCATGCGCACAATGCGCTGCTGGCGGTGCTGTCGGAAACCGGGCTGTGCGGGCTGCTGGCGTGCCTGGGCCTGCTGTATGCGCTGTGGGCGCCGTTGCTGCGCAGTACCAGCGTGCGTGGCTGGGCGTCGATGTGGCTGCTGTTGCTGTTGGGCCTGGGCGTGTTCGACTTCTACCTGCCGTTCTACGCGTTCTCGCTGCACGCGGCACTGGCGATGGCCGCGCTGTATGCCGGCTTGCCCGCGCGCGACGCCACGCTGCCCGCATCGCTCCGCGACGCACCGCGCTCCGCGATTGGGTAAGCCCGCACAGGCGCTCGCCGACGAGCGTGTTGTCCGCGAGTGCTGAGCGAGCGTGAATCGGTGTAGTGGCCTGTGCGCGCAGTCCTTTGGATGTGCCGATCAGGCCTGGCGCAGGCGCTGCGGCGCGTGCTGCTCGACCGCAGTGCCCAGCAGCGCTCCCAGGATGTCGCGGTAGGCATGGCCGTCGCCGAACGGATTGTGCCAGGCCACCGCGCGCGCCAGCAGCGTGTCGGCCGCCGTGCGCAAGCCGCGCATGTCCAGGCTCAGCGGCAACTCCGCGCCGCCGACCTGCAGGGTTTCCGGCCGCTCGGTATTGGTGCGCAGCACCAGGCACTTGCGCTGCAGGATGCACGCTTCCTCCTGGATGCCGCCGCTGTCGGTCATGATCAGCGACGCGCCTTGCTGCAGCGCCAGCATGTCCAGGTAGCCGACCGGCCCGATCGCGCGCAGGCAGCGATGCCGCGCGGATGCGGCATTGCCCATGCTCGCCAGGCGCGGATGCATCGGGAAGATCAACGGCACGCCGGCGTCCTCGGAGATCGCGGCCACCGCCTGCATCAGCGCGGCGAAATGCTGCGGGTCGTCGGTGTTGGAGCGGCGGTGGCAGGTCAGCAGGTGATAGCCGCCCTGGTGCAGTCCCAGCCGCTGCAGGATGTCCGAACGCCGCAGCGCGGTGCGCGCATGCGCCAGCGTCGCATCCGCCACGGTGTTGCCGGTGATGCGGATGCTGGCCGGCGCCAGGCCTTCCTCGCGCAGGATCTGCGCCTGCAGTGCGGTCGGGCAGAACAGGTGATCGGACATGTGGTCGATCAGCACCCGGTTCACTTCCTCCGGCATGCTGCGGTCGCGGCTGCGCAGGCCCGCCTCCACGTGGGCGACCGCGATGCCGCGCTTGTTGGCGGCCATGGCGCCGGCCAGTGCGCTGTTGGTATCGCCCTGCACCACCACCACGTCCGGCTGGGTGCGTTCCAGCACCGGCTCGATGCCGCACAGCATGCGGCCGATCTGGGTGGCGTGCGGCGCCGAGCCGACTCCGAGGTTGTAGTGCGCGCGCGGCAACTCCAGTTCGTCGAAGAAGATGCGGTCCATCGTCTCGGCATAGTGCTGATTGGTATGCACGATCGAGAAGCGCAGGCCGTCGCGCATGCTGGCGGCGATCAGCGAGGCCAGTTTGATGATTTCCGGGCGGGTGCCGAGAACGTAGCTGATGTGCATCGGATTCGGACTCCCCAAGCCCTGCGGTCAATACGCGTCGCGGTCGAACAGCACGATCGCGGCGGTCTGCGCGATGATGCTCAGGTCCAGCCACAGCGACCAGTGCTGGATGTAGTACAGGTCGTAGTCGATGCGCTTGCGCATCTTCTCCACCGTGTCGGTCTCGCCGCGCAGTCCGTTCACCTGCGCCCAGCCGGTGATGCCGGGCTTGACCCGGTGGCGTTGCAGGTAGTTCGGCACCAGATCCTGGTATTGCGCGTTGTGCGCCAGCGCGTGCGGACGCGGCCCGACAATGGACATGCGCCCCTGCAGCACGTTGAAGAACTGCGGCAGCTCGTCCAGGCTGGTGCGGCGCATGAAGGCGCCGAAGCGGGTCACCCGCGGGTCGCCGCGCGGCGTCTGCGGCGCGGCATCGCCACTGTCGTGCAGGCGCATGCTGCGGAATTTCCACAGTTCGAATGGCTGCCCATCCCAGCCGTGGCGGATCTGCCGGAACAATACCGGCCCCGGCCCGGACAGCCTGACGCCCAGCGCCAGCGCCAGCAGCAAGGGGCTGCTCAGCAGCAGGATCAGCGCGGCCAGCAACTTGTCGGTGACATCCTTGAGCCAGTGCGCGGTGCGCGACAGCGGCCGCACCGACAGTTCCAGCAGCGGCATCCCCGCCACCTCGGCGATGCCGTGGTGGATCATGCCGAAGGCGAAAATGTCCGGGACCCAGCGCACGTCGACGCTGCTGGCGTCGAGGCGGCGCATGCTCTCGCGGATCAGCGCCTCCTCGCGCATCGGCCAGGTCAACCAGACTTCGGCGATGCCGTGCAGGTCCAGCCACTGCGGCAGGGCGGCGAGGTCGCCGCCGCGGATCGCCGCCGGCGCCGGCACCCACTGCAGCCCCGACCACGGGCCCTGGCAGATCCGCGCGCCGACCTGCTCGACCCGCTCCGGCGGTCCCAGCACCGCGATCCGGCGCGTGCCCACGCCATGCCGGTGCAGCCAGCGCAGCAACCGGTCCGCGGCCACGCGCACGCCCACCAGGCCGAACGCACCGATCACCGCCCAGTACAGGAACCACAGGCGCGAGAAGCTGGGGCCGGTCTTGCTGAGGAAACTCAGCGAGGCGAGCACGCCCAGCACCACGCCCCAGCCCAGCAGCAGCCGGCCCAGCATCATCGTCGGCAGCGCCAGGCGCCAGCTGCGGTACAGCGCCAGTTGCGAGAACACCAGCAGTGCCAGCGCGGCACCGGCCAGCAGCGCGTACGGATAGCGCGGCGCGTCGGGCAGGCTCGCCTGGCCCGCGCGCACGGCATAGGCGAGCAGGCCGCTGCCCGCCACCACTGCGGCATCGGCCACCTTCAGCAGCGTCGCCGCCAGTGCCATCGCATCGCCGACCCGGCCCGATGCCGCTGCCCGTGGCAGCGGTCCGCCCAGCAGTCTCATGCGCGTTCGCTCCGCGCGCGGCGCGCTCGCCGTGCGTTGCTCCCGTGCGTCCCCAAGCTGCCCCTCATCCCTATTCCCCGTCTGCCGTCCCTCGCGTGCCGCAGATCCTGCGATACAGCGCAAGATAGGCGTCGACCATGCCATCGGCGGCGAACAACCGTCGGTAGCGCGCTTCCGCGTGCCCCCCGAAGGCCGCGGCGATGGGGGGATGGTCCCACAGATAGCGCATCGCGTCGCGCAGGGCCGCCGGATCGGCCGGCGGCACCACCAGGCCGGTCTCGCCGTCGACGTTGACGAAGCTGGTCCCGGTGCCGAGCTCGCAGGAGATCATCGGCTTGGCATGCATCGCCGCCTCCAGCAGGGAAATGCCGAACGCCTCGGCGCGCAGATGGGACGGGAGCACCAGCGCTTCGCAGGCAGCGAGCAGGGCGTGCTTGTCGGTCTCGTCCACGCGGCCGAGGAAGTGCACGTGGGACAGGCCCAGCGCCTGCGCCTGCGCGCGCAAGGCGGCCGCCTCCGGGCCGTCGCCGGCGATCGCGATCGGGATCTGCAGCCCTTGCGCGGCCTGCAGCAGGAAGCGCACTCCCTTGTAGTAGCGCAGCACGCCGACGAACAGCAGGAAGCGCGGGCCCAGCCGCGCGCGCCAGGCCGCGACCCGCTGCGGCGACGCCGCGTGCTGCGGGGCCGCATCCAGGCCGATCGGGATGACGCTGACCTTGGCGCGGTGTTCCGCCAGGACCGGGCTTGTGGCCAGGTAGTTCGGCGAGGTGGCGACGATGCGGTCGACGCTGCGCAGGAAGCGCCGCTGCAGCGGCCGGTACAGGCGCAGCAACTGGCGTTGCCGCACGATGTCCGAGTGGTAGGTCAGCACCGAGGGCATCCCCGCCGAGGCGGCGAAGTGCAGGGCGTCCATGAACGGCCACGGGAAGTGGTAATGGATCAGGTCGGCGCGGCGCGCCAGTTGCGCGTAGCGCCGCACCAGGCCGAGCGAGACCGGCATCGAGGCAACCTCGGCGATGCGCTGCAGCCGATGCAGCGTATAGCCGGCATGGATCCGGGTGCCGGCCTGCGCGGCATCGCCGCACAGCGCCAGCACTTCGCTGTGCACCCCGCGTGCCTGGGCATGCTGCGCCAGCGTATGCACCACCTGCTCGATCCCGCCGATGGAGTCGGGCAGGGCGGTCTTGTAGACATGCAGCACGCGCATCAGGCGGACAATCCGGGGTTCATGCGCGCATCGCGTCGCGGTAGGCCGCGGCGGTACGCTCGGCGCAGGTGCGCCAATCGAACTCCGCCGCGCGACGGCGCCCGGCCGCGCTCAGCGCCGCGCGCCACGCCGCATCCTCAAGGCCGCGCGCGAGCAGGCCGACCAGGGCATCCATGTCGCCGGGATCGAACAGGGCGGCCGCGTCGCCGGCGACCTCGGGCAGCGCCGCGGCATTGGAACACAGCACCGGCGTGCCGCTGCCCATCGCTTCCAGCACCGGCAGGCCGAACCCCTCGTAGCGCGACGGGAACACGAACAGCCGCGCCCCGGCGACCAGCGCCGGCAGCCGCGTCTCGTCCACGTAGCCCAGGTAGCGCAGCCAGCCGTCGCCTTGCGCCTGCGCCATGCGCTGGTGCAGCGCCTCGCTGTGCCAGCCGGGGTGGCCGGCCACCACCAGCGGCCAGCGCGTGCGCAGCGCCGCCGGCAACGCGGCATAGGCCTGCAGCAGCGTCTGCAGGTTCTTGCGCGGCTCGATCGTGCCCAGGAACAGCGTATAGCCATCGGCCTGCAGGCCCAGCGCCTGCAGCGGCGCCTGCAGCTCCTGCGCGCGGTGCGGGCGGAAGGCCGCATTGCCGGCCAGCGGGATGGCGCGGATGCGTGCCAGCGGCCAGTCGAACTGCGCGGCGATCTCGCGCCGCGAGAATTCCGAAACCGTCAGGATCAGCTGCGCGCGGCGCAGCGACAGCGCCAGTTCCTTGCGCATGTAGCGCACCCGGTCGGCGCGATGGCACTCGGCCCAGCGATAGATCGAGACGTCGTGGAAGGTGGCGACGCAGGGACCGTCGAATGCCGGCAGATAGTAGTTGCAGCCATGGAACAGCGCCGGGGCCTGGCCGCGCAGCGCACGCGATCTGGCCGCGTTGTGCAACCGTCGGTACACGTCGACGGCCGGCTGCACGCCCGACAGCCGCTCGCGCAGCCACGGCACCAGCGTCGGCGCCGGTCCCGGCGCCGGCAGGTCCTGGCGCAGGCGCCGGCCGTGCAGGAAGCGCAGCGACTGGATCTGCGGCAACGCCGCCAGCTGCGTGGCCAGTTCCTGCGTGTAGCGGCCGACGCCGGTCAGCGGATACCGGATCGACTCGGTCGCCAGGATCACATGCATCGGCGCACCGCTCGCGCACGCAGTGCGCCGTGCCTCGCAACGCCGTGCATTTCCTGCGCGCGTGCGGCGTGGTGGCAGGGCGTCGCCGGGGAGGATGCCGCGCATGGGGCATGCGTCGGCGCGGCGCTGCATGGGAAGAGGGGCCGGCGCATTCTGGTTCCCGCTGATCGAGGTCAGAGTCTAGAGCGTGCGCTGCCCGGCGGCGAGCCGTCCTGGCCGGCGGCGCAGAGCCACGGGACGATGCGCCCGTGGCGGGCGGCGCGGCACCCGGTCGCTGGCGCCGACGCCACCGCGAAGCGCGCGCCATTGCCGCTGCGGGTGCGGCGTCACGGCACGCCATGCCGGCGTTGCGCGGGCAGCGGCCGCGTCGCCCGCGCCGCCGTCGGTTTGCACCGCCGATCCCGGTGCCCGCTCCGCGATTTCCCGGTTTCGTCGCAACCGGCTGGCAGCGCAGGCCGCGGCCGCTATGCTCGCCGGCATCTCCTCCAGCCCCGGCCGCCATGCTCGCCAGCCTGTTCTTCCTCGTCCGTCTGTTGTGCGCCTGGGCCGCGGCGGTGGTCGTGTCGGCCTTTGTCTGGGCCGGGCTGTTCTACGGCATGGAGTCCGGGCCGGGCTGGTTCTTCGGCCTGCTGGCGATGCTGCTGATGCTGTCGGCGCTGATCGCCGGCATCACCCACCTGCGCAAGGTCTGGCTGATCGCCGGGCGCCTGGACTGGGGCACCCTGGCCAGCCGCCAGCGGCGCCAGATCGAGATCCCGCTGGACACCCGCGAGGCGTTCGCGCTGCTGGATGCGGCGGTGCGGGAACTGCCGCGGGTGGAAGAGGTCGAGAGTACGCTGGACAGCCTGCAGGTACGCGCCAAGGTGCGCCGCATCGATCCGTACAACGGCCGCCCGCCGTCGCGCTGGAACCTGGCCGCGCGTTTTGCGGTCAAGCGCAACCAGGTGCTGGCGACGGTGACCCCGGGCACCGGCACCAGCAGCCTGACCCTGTTGCTGGAGCCGGACGCCAGCGCCTGGATCGACCTGTTCGCGGTCGACGAAGGCAGCAACTACGAGAACGCCGAGGCGCTGGGCCGGGCGCTGGCGCGGCGCGTGGCCGAGCTGCGCCGCGACGAACAGGCCGCCGCCGCGCAGGCCGCCACCGAGCAGGAACTGACCGTGGCGCGGCTGAACCTGCTGCACGCGCAGGTCGAACCGCATTTCCTCTACAACACGCTGGCCAGCGCGCAGGTACTGGCGCGCACCGACCCGCCGCGCGCCGACCTGATGCTCGGCTATCTGATCCAGTACCTGCGGCGCTCGCTGCCCAGTGCCGAGGATGCGATGAGTTCGCTCGGCGACGAACTGGAGCGGACCCAGGCGTACCTGGAGATCCTGCGCATCCGCATGGGCGCACGCCTGCAGCTGCAGGTGCAGGTGCCGGAGACGATGAAGACGCTGCCGTTGCCGTCGATGATGCTGCAGACGCTGGTGGAGAACGCGATCAAGCATGGCCTGGAACCCAAGCCCGGCGGCGGCACCATCTGGATCCTGGCGCGTGCGGTCGACGACCACGTCACCCTGACCGTGGCCGACGACGGCCTTGGCTTCAACAGCCAGTCCAGCGGCACCGGCATCGGCCTGAAGAACCTGCGCGAGCGGCTGCGCCTGACCTATGCGGGCGCGGCGAGCTTCGCCATCGTCTCCAACTTCCCCAGCGGCGTGGCCGCCACCATTACCCTGCCGTTGCCGGCGGGGATGCCGCCGTCGCCGCCACCGCTGCCGGCGGCAGTGCCCACGGGAGCGCAGCATGACTGACGCGATCGTCGCCGAAGACGAGACCCTGCTGCGCGACGCGCTGGTCGCGCTGCTCGGCGAAGTGTGGCCGCAGCTGCGCATCGTCGCCGAGTGCGAGGACGGCGCCAGCGCGCTGGAGCGGCTGGCCGAGCTGCGCCCGGAGGTGGCGTTCCTGGACATCCGCATGCCCGGCCTGAGCGGCATCGAGGTGGCACGCGCGCTGGGCGAACTGAGCCCGCGCACGCAGGTGGTGTTCGTCACCGCGTACGACCAGTACGCCATCGACGCCTTCGAGCACGGTGCGGTGGACTACCTGCTCAAGCCGATCGTGCGCGAGCGTCTGCAGGCCACGGTGCAGCGGCTGCAGGCGCGCGCGGCGCAAGGGCCGGACCCGGCGGTGCTCGACGCGCTGCTGCAGCACCTGCAGCAGCGACCGGCCGCGCCGTCGGCACCGCCGCCGCTGGCCTGGGTCACCGCCAGCAGCGGCCGCGAGACGCGGCTGATCCTGCTCGACGACGTGCTGTATTTCCAGGCCGACAGCAAGTACACCACGGTGCTCACCCGCGATGGCGAGGCGGTGCTGCGCACCTCCCTGCGCGAGCTGCTGGACGTACTCGACCCGGCCGCGTTCCGGCAGATCCACCGCTCCACCATCGTCAACCTCAAGGCGGTGGCCTCGGTGGTGCGAGACGACACCGGCAAGGGCCGGCTGAAGTTGCGCCACCGCGACGAGGTCCTGACCGTCAGCCAGCCGTACATGAGCCTGTTCCGCGGCATGTAGCCGCGCCAGGTCCGTTCGCTTCGCACTGGAACAAGGAATCTCCGCCATGCGCCTGCTCTCCTTGCTGTGGTCGTGCCTGCTCGGCCTGCTCGGCTGCCAGGGACACGCCGATCTCGACCTGTCCGTCGGCGCCAGCCGCGAGACCGTGGTGCAGGCCAGCGAACGCGGCGTGCCCCTGCTCCTCAGTCGGACCACGTATCGCCGCGGCCTGGCCACGTTCCGCTGCATCGACAGCCGCAGCGGGCGCTGCCATTACCAGGTCTATGCCGACTGCGCGGCATCGCCGGCGGCGCGCGGCGGCGCCGGCGCCGCCTGTGCCCCGCGCCTGCTGCAGGCGTTCGACCTGCCGGTCGGCCAACGCCGCGCGATCGCCGGGCTGCCGCGCGATTTCCGGCAGTGCGTGGTGTCGGATGCGTCGGCCTCGGCATGCGGGCGCGAGTGAGTGGCGATGGCCAACGGCTGGCTGCAGCGATCCTCCACCGTGTCTAAGACCTCGCCATGATCGCGGCCGTTGTGGGAGGGACTTCAGTCCCGACAGCATGTGCAGCGAAGCTGCCGGACGACGCCCCTCGTCGCGACTGAAGTCGCTCCCACAGGAGGCGTTGCCGCGATCCGGCGCGCGAGATGTAGGAGCGGCTTCAGCCGCCACCATGCATACGACGTCTACGGATGCGGCGCATCGCACCGTCCACTCCGTCTTCGCATCCGAAATGTCGCGATCTGATCGCGGCTATTGTGGGAGGGACTTCAGTCCCGACAGCGTGTGCAACGAGCTGCCGGATGACGCGTCGCGATTAAAGAGCACCTTTAATAACCTGCTTCTGCCGCGCATGACGTTGTCGCGTAGGAGCGGCTTCAGCCGCGACGGGCTTACCGGTAACGCCCGTCGCGGCTGAAGCCGCTCCTACAGGAAGCTCTACTGCGACATCATCGCCTCGACGGGAACAGCCGCGTGCGCGCAATCGCCGGTGGCGATCGTGCGCTGCCGGTCGCCGGCAAGGCCGCTGTGGTCGAAGGCGTTGTTCCGGTGACGCGCTGGCCGCCGTCGTCGGTGACCAACGCGTCGGTGCGGGCGTCGCGCTGCTCAGCCGGCGACGCGGAACACGCCGGGCTGGCCTCCCGGCGGCGTGCCTTCGAACTGGATCAGCGAGGCGACCAGTTCGGCATGCAGGCGGATGCGGCCCATCTCGCGCATGATCCGGATGTCCTCGTGGCGCAGTTCGCGATTGGCCACCACCTCGCGCTTGTAGGCGAGGATCTCCGGGTACTTGCGCGCCATGTTCAGCGCGTCGGCCACGCATTCCACAGTGTCGGCATCGGCCGAGAGCGGCTCGCGGCTGTTGAACGCGGTGAGCCAGCGCTCGAAGCCGGCGGTGCGGTCGAACATGTTGGCGATGAACCAGATCACGAACAGGATCGCCACCCACGAGGTGACCACGATGACGATGCGCGAGAACGTCAGGTGGTAGTCGTGCTGCCACAACTGCGCGGTGATCACGCCGAGCAGGATCAGCGAGATCGCCTGCCAGCCGATGATCGAGGCCACCAGCCACTGCTGCTTGGCCTTGGCCAGCAACGCCACCTCGTCGCGGATCTGCGCCTCGCTCTTGTGCTGCCAGTGCGCGACCTGTTCGGGAAACGAGCGCTGGTGCAGCGCGTTGTCCTCGAGCAGCAATCCCAACCCCTTGAACAAAGCGATCATGACGGGCTCCTTGCAGATGCGGTGACGAACGCGGAACGTCGGCGGGCGATCTTGAGGCAGCTTCTTTCTAGCACAGCGGCCGCAAAGTGCACGCTGCAGTCGCACATGCCGCGCGGCCCGCGTCCGCCATCGCACGGCGCGCTTGGGCCTGACGACGCAGCAACTGGCGCAATGGCCGGTACTGGACTGAATCGTTTATCCGGATCGCTGAACGCAACAACGCGTCACGGATGGTCAAGATCGCCGGTCTCGGGCCGCTGTATCCAGCACCTCCGCCGCACTCCCCCTCTCGATGTCGCTGAACCCGCTCGCCGACAGGAAGCGTGACCGTCGCTTCCGGCACAGCCTGCGGCGCGTCACGCGCGCGCCGCTGCGGGCGATCGCGACCTGGGGCCTGGCCTTGGCGGTGCTGCTGGCCGCCGGCCTGGTGCTGGTGCTGGCGCAGGACCGCCACACCCGCCTGGCCGCGGCGCAGCGGCAGAGCCTGGCGCTGGCCACCGGCGTCGACCGCCTGCTGCAGTTGCAACTGGACAATCTTGGCCATGCCCTGCATGGCGAAGGACAGGGCGCGCAGGCGCTGCTGGCGCAGACGCCGGCGCGTGCGCCCGAGCTGATCGCCGCCTCGCTGCGCGGCCTGCAGGCGCGGCGCCCGGAATTGCGCGAGGTGGCCTTGCTGGATGCGCAGGGCCAACGCCGTTTCGGCGGCGCCGGCGATCCGCAACTGCGCGCGTGGCTGCCGCGGGCGCGCTGCAGCGGGCGGGTGTGCGTGAGCCCGCCGCTGCGCCTGGCCGACGGCGAGGCGGTGGTGCGCGTGGCCGTGCCCTGGGGGACGGACGGCTGGGTCGAGGCGCAGTGGCGGGTGGCCGCCCTGCAGCGCATCGTGCGGGGCACCGACAGCGGGCGCGACGGCATCGTCGCCCTGACCGATGCGCAGGGCGTGCTGCTGGCCGCCAGCCGCCCGCTCGTGGCCGGCCAGCCGCGTCTGCCGATGGCGCTGGCGCAGCCGATGCCGCACGGTGGCGCGCTGGGCCTGCGCCGCGACGTCTTCGACGGCACGCCGCGGATCCTGGCGTTGAGCGGCGGCGGCGCGGATCCGTTGCTGGTGGTGGCCGGCGTGGGGCTGCGCGAGACGCTGTCGGGCTGGTGGTGGTTCGCCACGGCGGCGGCGCTGGTGTACATGCTGTACCTGCTCGGCCTGGCCTATCTGCTCGGCAGCCTGCGCCGCGCCGAGCGTCGCCAGCGCCACCTGCTGCAACGGCTGCGCCGCGGCGACGAGGACCTGCGCCTGGCCCACGGCATGGGCGGCATCGGCACCTGGCGCATCGACATCGCGCAGCGCGTGCTGCGCCTGTCCGAGCCGACCGGGGCGATGTTCGGCCTGCAGCGCATGCAGATGCCGATCGAGGCCTTCCTGGGGCGGATCGACGAGGCCGATCGCGCGCGGGTGGCGCAGCTGTACGAGGACGCCGCGCAGGGGCGCGCGGACTACAACACCGTCTACCGCATGCACCTGCCCGACGGGCGCCTGCGCTGGCTGGCCGCGCGCGGCGCGCTGGTGCGCACGCGTGAGGGCATGTGCATGACCGGCGCGGTGCAGGACGTCAGCGACCGGGTGATGGCGCAGGCGCGCCTGCTCGACGCCGAGCGGCAGTTCCGGCTGATGTTCGACCGCAATCCGCTGCCGTATTGGGTGTTCGCCGTCGACAGCCTGCGCTTTCTGGAAGTGAACCAGGCCGCGATGCGCCAGTACGGCTACAGCCGCGAGGAATTCCTGGCGATGGACCTGCGCGATCTGCGCCCGTCGGAGGATGCCGAGCGCTTGCTGCAGGACGTGCGCAAACCGCGCGAGGGCTTCGACCTGCCGAGCGTGTTGACCCACCGGCGCAAGGACGGCAGCCTGCTGTCGGTGTGCGTCCACAGTGCCGACCTGGAATTCGGCGGCGTACCGGCGCGGTTGATCCTGGCCGAGGACGTCACCGAGCGGCTGGCCCACGAACGCGAACTGGCGTACCTGGCGCGCCACGAGTTCAGCACCGGCCTGCTCAAGCCGCGGGCCCTGGCCGACGCCCTGCGCGCGCAGCGCGGTGGCTATGCCATCGCCTACGTGCAGGTGCGCGGCCTGGCCCTGATCGGCGACACCCTGGGCCGCGCCGCCGGCGACGCGGTGCGCGGCGCGGTGGCCGGGCGCATCCGCGTGCTCGGCGAGCGCTTCGGCCTGAGCGCGCACCAGCCGGCGCAGGATTTCGTGCTGGCGATCCTGGATCCGCAGGCGTTGCCGCAGGCCTTGCAGGCGCTGCAGGAGGCGCTGTATGCGCCGGTGCAGGGCGGCGGGTTCGCCCAGCAATTGCAGGCGCACATCGGCGTGGCGCTGTGTCCGGACGATGCCGCCGACGCCGACGAGGCCATCGGCAGCGCCGCACAGGCCGCGCACGCGGCGCAGGCCGAGGGCCGCAGCCTGGTGCGCTTCGACCGCGCCATGGCGGCGCGGACCGGAGAGCGCCTGCGCCTGGCCGGACGCATCCAGCAGGCGATCGCGCGGCAGGAGTTCGAATTGCATTTCCAGCCGATCATGGACGCCGCCAGCGGCGCCCCGCGCGAACTGGAAGCGCTGATCCGCTGGCCGCAGGCCGATGGCAGTTTCATTGCGCCCGATGCGTTCATCCAGTTGTGCGAGGACACCGGGCTGATCCTGTCGCTGGGACGCTGGGTGATGCGCGCGGCGGCGCACGCGCGCCGCGCATTGGCCGACCACGGGTGGCCGGACCTGGCGGTGGCGGTGAATGTGTCGGCGCTGCAGTTCTTCGATGGCGATCTGGTCGCCGACCTGGTGCAGGCCTGCGCCGAGGCCGGGCTGCCCGCCGACGGCCTGCACCTGGAACTGACCGAGAGCAGCCTGATGCGGCAGCCGCAGCAGGCCGGCGACGTGCTGCGGCAACTGCGCGCGCTGGGCGTGCGGGTGGCGCTGGACGACGTCGGGACCGGCTTCTCGAGCATGGCGTATCTGCGCGACCTGCCGCTGGATGCGCTGAAGATCGACCGCAGCTTCGTCGCCGAGGTGGACCGCGATCCGCGCAACGCTTCGATCTGCCAGGCGCTGCTGACCCTGGGCCATTGCCTGGGGCTGGAGGTGGTCGCCGAGGGCGTGGAAACCGAGGCGCAGTTGCGCTGGCTGCGCGCGCACGGCTGCGGCCGGGTGCAGGGCTATCTGCTCGGGCGTCCGCTGCCGCTGGCGGAGGTGCTGCAGCAGCTCGGCGCGGTCACAGCATGAGGTCCACGTCGTGGCCGCTGCCGGGTGTCGGCAGCGCCTCGCCTTCCCAGTAGCGGCGCAGCGGGTCGCGCACCAGGTCCAGCGCGGTGGAGGCGCCGCGCGCGCCCGGGTAGCGTTGCAGGTTGCGCGACTGCAGGGCGAGCATGCGCCGGTCCTGCTCGCCGACCCGGCGCAGCAGCGGCCACACCAGCAGGCGCACCGCCCACGCCGGCGCCCAGCGTCCCTCCACGTGCAGGCTGGCGAAGACATCGGTGCTGCGCACATCGCGCGGGGTGAAGTGCAGGCTGATCCGCACGCGGCCGCCGCGCGCGTAGCGGTATTCGATCTGCGCGCTGCCGGGAGCGGCGAAATGCGCGCGTTCCAGGATGCGCGGCGACTCGAACAGCCGGTACAGCCAGCCGCTCTGCGCCGCGGTGCCGCGGTAGTCCACGTGGAAGCCCTCGTCGGTGTGGCGCAGTTCGGCGCGCATGGCGGTGCGCGCGCCGCCGCGCCGCACCAGCCCCGGATGCAGCAGGTGGGTGTGCAGCGGGTCCAGGAAGTTTTCCAGCGCATCGACCACGTGCGCGTCCCAGCGCGTGCGCCACAGGAACCGCCGCGCCGACGGCTGCAACGCCTGCACCAGCTGCGACGGCGCGTCCGCGCCCTCGGGATCGGGACGCAGCCAGATCAGCCCGTCGCGCTCGCGCGCGGCGAAGGCGCGCACCCGGACCGCCGGCGGCGCCTGTCCGGGCGGCAGGCCGGGAATCTCGCGCAGCGCGCCGGTGCGGTCGAAGCGCCAGCCGTGGTACGGACAGGACAGGCCGTCGCCGGTGGCGCAGCCGGCCGACAGCGGCGCATGCCGGTGCGGGCACCGGTCTTCCAGCGCCAGCAGGCCGCCGTCGGCGCAGCGCGCGATCGCCGCATGCCGGTCCATCACCGACACCGCCAGCGGCCGCCGTCGCAGCGCCGCCGCGGGGGCGACGGCGAACCATTGCCGGTATAGGGACGGATGCCAGGCGTTCATGTCGCCCGCATCGCGCGCATGGCGTGTCGCCGGCCGCGGGCGATCATGCGACGGTGGTGCCGGCGATCCGGTTGCGGCCGGCACGCTTGGCCGCGTACAGCGCCTGGTCGGCGGCCAGCACCAGGGTCTGCCAGGACGCCTGCGCGCCTGGTGACAGGCAGTAGCCGATGCTCACCGTGCATACCAGCGGCGCCTCCGCCGCGGCGTCGATCTGCTGTTGCGCGATGCGCCGGCGCAGGCGCTCGGCGAGGTCGCGCACGCCCGCTTCGTCGCCCTGCGGCACCAGCACCATGAACTCCTCGCCGCCGATGCGTGCCAACAGGTCGGGCAGGCGGACGTCCTGCGCCAGCGTCTGCGCGATGGCGACCAGCACCTGGTCGCCGATCGCATGGCCGAAGCGGTCGTTGATCGCCTTGAAATGGTCCACGTCGATCATCAGCACCGCGATCGACGCCTGCTTGCGCCCGGCATCGAGCATCGCCGCCTCGCCGCGCTCCCACATCACCCGGCGGTTGGTCACCCCGGTGAGCGGATCCTGCGACGCGTGCCGCGCCAGTTCCGCGTTCATTTCGCGGCTCAGCATCCACAGGATGCCGGGAGCGATGCTGGCGGTCAGCACGATGCGCGAGAGCAGGCCGAAGGTGGTGGTCGGGTCGTAGTTGAAACCGATGTCGGGATGGAAGGCCCACCAGGCGATCCGCAGCCCGATCATGCCAGCCCACAGGAAGTGGAGGACGGCGGTGAAGCGCGCCGCCGTGCGCATCACGCTGGCGGCATGGCGCCACAGCGCCACCGCCGTGGCCACGGTCAGCATGCCGCGCACCAGGCCGCCGAAGATCACCATGATCCGGTGATCGTGGCCGGCGTAGTGCAGGCTGTACAGTTCCAGCGCGCAGAGCAGCGCGACCGGCACCAACAGCGTCCATTGCAGCAGCGGGCGTTGCAGGTAGGCGTTCACCGCCACCAGCGTCAACGCGGTGGCCACGTCCAGGGTGACGTTGCCGGTGTGGTTGACCCAGGGCGCGGTGACGTTCCAGACCGGCGCCAGCAGGATGCCGAAGCCCAGGGCGAAGACGCCGTAGCTCAGCGCCAGCAGCAACAGGCTGCGCGCGTGCCGTTCCTTGCGGCCGGTGATGGACAGCGCCAGGAACATCGCCGAGGACAGCGCCGCGAGCAACGCATTGACGATCAGCAAGGTGCCGGCATGGGTCAGATGCGCAATCCATTCCACAGATGTCCCGGGCCGCAGCGGCGATAGGATGTTGCAGGTGCGGAAAAGTATAAGGCAGCGGCATTGCCCGCGACCTTGCGCGCACCTCAGGATCGGTGCTGGAAACGGTTACGGAGCGTGTCCCGGCGTGGCGCGGGCGCCATTCACAGCCGATACCTGCGCATCAGCGGCACGCCGATGCGCCGGGTCAGTGCGCCGAGTGCGGCGATCGGCTGGCGCCGCCGCAACGGCAGGTGCCGCGCATCGACCGCACTGTATTCGATGACCGGCATGCCGCCGCGTTGGCGCTTGAAGCTGGCCGCGCCGGCGCTCTGGTTGAGGCGCTGGCCATGCCGCCGCGCATGGTCGATGCCGCAGGCGGTGAGGGTGCGGTACAGCGCCAGCCGCTGCGGCAGGCGCAGGTCGTAGCCGACGATCGGCGCGGTGACGGTACCGCCGATGCCGAACAGGCCGGTGATGCACACCAGCTGCCCGGCGTCGTCGCGGAAGCCGTCCAAGCGCAGCAGCCCGGCGCGGTGCCAGGCACGCAGGAAGCCGGCGTGGTAGGCCGGATTGCAGCGCGAATATTTTTCCAGATACAGCTGCGCATACAGCGCGGCGATGCGCGGGTAGTCGGCCTCGCCGATGGCGTCGTTGCCGCAGCGCTGCAGGTCGCGCCGATCGACCAGCTTGAGGTCGCGGGCCAGGTCGCGGTGGCGCAGCAACCGCGGCCAGTCCTCGTACAGGTACACCTGGCGGCTGGCGATCAGGGTGAAGCCTTCGGCCTGCAGCGCCTGCAGCCACTGCGGCGTGTCCACCGCATTGAGCGAACGGAACCACAGCGCGTGGTCGGGCCAGCGCGCACGCGCGGCGTCCAGCAGCGCGCGCAGCCCGGTCGGCGGCAGCGGCGGGTACAGGTTGGTGGACAGCAGCCAGTTGTTGAGGGTGACCGCGCGGTCGATCCGCGCCCAGTCCAGCCACGCGCCGATGCCACCGCACAGGCCGCGCACCGGCGCGGCCAGCGCGCCCGGCAGCAGCCGCGTGGCCTCCTCGGCGGCGTAGTCGGCATAGGTGGTGCGCGGCGAGCACACCCAGGCATTGCCCGGGTGGCGCTCGGCCACTGTCACCGGCAGCGCCAGTGCGTCGGCCTGCAGCACTTCGATGCGCGCATGCGCGTTGTCGGCCAGCTGCTGCGCGTCGCCGCCGGCATGCAGCGCGGCGAATCGCTGGAGTTGCGCGGCGAAGTCGGCGGCCGCGGCGTCGGCGTCGGCGCTCATGGCGGCGGCAGCGCCTCGCCGTCCCATTCGGTATCGCGGGTGGCGGCCTCGCGCACGCTGCAGCGCCGCGCCAGCGCCAGCCGCGCATGGCTGCCCAGGTCGCGCAGCGCGCCGGCCAACGGCCAGCGGTCGCCGCGCGGCGCCAGCACGTCCTCGGCGCGCGCATAGTCCTGGCGCCACTGTCGCAGCCGGCCATGGCCCAGTGCCGCCGGCAGCGCCACGCTCAGCATCAGCACGCCCAGCATCGCCGCGCGGTCCGCGGCCGGGCGCAGCGGCGCCTGTGCCGCGCCCGCGTCGCCGCACAGCAACGGCACCAGCGGATCGGTCGCGGCGAACAGGTGCAGGCCGCTGGTCGCACGCGGATTGCATTCGATCACGCTGCAGCGCCCTTGCGCGGACACCATCCAGTCGAAGGAGATCTGCCCGCTGAAGCGCAGCGCCTGCACCAGCTGCGCGGTGAAGCGTTCGATCCGCGGGTCCGGCGCGGCGTCGAAGTAGTAGCTGGAACTGCGCCGCAGCCGGTAGCGCGGGCGGTACACCGCATGCGCCAGCAGCACGCCGTCGCGCGCCAGCGCGTACGAGCAGCGCTCTTCGCCGGGGCAGTAGCGCTGCGCGACCCAGTCGCCCTGATTGGACAGCGGCGTGGCATCGGCAGGCACGCCGTGCGGGTACAGCCGCACATGCACGCCGAAGCGGGAGAACTCCGGCTTCAGCACAAGCGATCCGGCACCGGCCCAGGCGCGCGCCTGTTCCAGGCTGCGCACGCGCACGCTGGCGGGGACCTCGATCCCGCTGTCCAGCCCGCGCGCCAGTTCCATGAAGTGGTACTTGCTGTGCAAGCTGCGCAGCGTGTCGAAGTCGTGCAGCGGCATTTGCAACTGCGTGGGCAGCGCGCTGCGGTAGCGGGCCAGGTAGAACACCTCCTCGCAGGTCGGCACCAGCAGGTCGATCCGTTCGCGCAGCAGCAGCGCGTTCAGATCGGCCAGCCAGGCGCGCGCGGCATCGCGCGCCGGCGCGATGCGGTGATGCGCGGCGACCGCGCGCGACCAGCCGGAGATGCGGCTGGCGACGCTGTCGGCCAGGTGCACGCGCCAGCCCTGCGCGGCGAAGCGGCGCGCCAGGTCCAGCGCGACCGGCGCGCGCGCGCCGGTGATCAGCACGCCGGGCGCCTCAGCCATCGGCGTGCGCCTGCGGCGCCGGCCGCCATTGCCGGCAATGCGAGGGCACCAGGCGCAATCCTGGCTCGGCCTGGCGCAGCGCATGCAGCCGCGCCAGCGTGTCGCGGTACACACGATGCTCGCCGAGCAGGCGGGTGACCAGCGCCGGCGGCGGCGTGCCGTCGGCGAGCGCGGCGCTGGACCAGGCCGCATCGGCGATCAGGAACACCGGACCCTGCGCGTCCTCGAACCACAGCCCGTACTGGCCCGGCGCATGTCCGGGCAGCGGCACCAGCAGCACGCTGCCGTCGCCGAACAGGTCGCGCGGCGTGCCGAAGTCGTGCAGTGCGGTGGGGCGCGGCGCCGCCGGCAGCGACTCGATCCAGTGCATGCGCGGGCGCGCGCCGTGCAGCAGCGCCGGCAGGAAGCCTTCGCGCAGCGCGCCCAGCCGGCCGCGGCGCTGCAGGTCGTCCCAGGCCTGTTGCGCGCAGGCCAGGCGTGCGTGCGGAAACTCGGCGACGCCGCCGACGTGATCGCCATGGAAGTGCGACAGCACGATCCAGCCGATGCCATCCGGCTCCACGCCGTCGCGGACCAGCTGTTCGCGCAGCGATTGTCCGGCTGCCAGCCGCACCGGGGTCAGCCAGCGGTACAGGCGTTCGGGAAAGCGCGCGGTCGCGTCGAAGAAGGGGCGGGCATAGCCGGTGTCGAACAGCAGCTCGCCGTGCTGCGGATGCTGCAGCAGTGCCGCCAGCGCCGGGAACGGGCAGGGCGCCAGTGGCGCGCCGCGGCGCGTGGCGCGCTCCGGATGTGTGCAGTGGCCGGCCTCGTACAGCCGCCAGCGCAGCCGCGGCGCGCTCATGGCCGCCCCAGCGCGGCCAGCCCGGCCTCGGTCGACAGCACCGGCGCATAGCCGAGTTCGCGGCGCGCGCGGCCGATGTCCAGCGTCTGCGAATAACCGAGCACGCCGATGCCGTAGCGGCTGAGCCGCGGCTCCGGCTGGCCGCGCCGGCGCAGCGCGATCTGTTCGCCGAGCGCGGCCAAGGCCAGCGCCGGCCCGCGTGGCACCGGCAGCAGCCGCACGCGCAGGCGCAGCGCCGCGAACAGCTGGGTCAGCAGGTCGCGCACCGCGATCGGCGTGCCGTTGCTGATGTTGTAGGCGCGGCCGTCGCCGATGTGCTCGGCGCGCAGCGCGGCCAGCGCCGCGGCCACCGCGTTCTCCACGCAGCACACGTCGATCATCGCGCGGCCGCCATGGACCAGCGGGAACCAGCCGCGCTGCGCCACCGCCAGCAACCGCGGCACGATCGCGTTGTCGCCATGGCCGAACACCGCGCGCGGGCGCAGCACCACCGCCGGCAGCCCGGCCGCCGCGGCCGCGCGCACCTTCTCCTCGGCTTCCCACTTGGTCTGCGGATAGCCGCCGATCCAGCGCGCCGGCGGGGTGAATTCCTCGCGCACCTGGTACTGGTCGGCGAAGCGGAAGTAGATGCTGGGCGAACTGAAGTGCACGAAGCGGCGCACGCGCGTGGCCAACGCGGCGGCGAGCAGGCGTTCGGTGGCGACCACGTTGGCCAGGTGGAAGGTTTCGGCGCTGGCCCACGGTACCGACAGCGCGGCGCAGTGGATCGCCGCGTCGCAGCCGTGCAGCAGCGGCGCCAGGTCGTCGCGGCAGAGGTCGGCGCGCAGCACCTCGATGCGCGGATCGCCGGCGAAGGCCGCCAGCTTGGCGGCGTCGCGGCCGCTGGCGCGCACCGGCACGCCGGCGTCGGCCAGGGCGCGCACGAGGTAGGCGCCGATGAAGCCGGACGCACCGGTGACGAGAACGCGCGCCATGTCAGTAGCGCAGCACCGCGCCGCCGAACGCCAGCCCGGCGCCGGAGCCGACCAGGCCGATCAGGTCGCCGCGGACGATGCGGCCGCTGTGGATCGCCTGGTGCAGCGCACTGGGAATCGACGCGGCCATCTGGTTGCCGTGGTCGCCGATGATCTCAACCAGCGCGTCTGGTGCCAGCCCCAGCGCGACGCGCAGGTGGCGCAGCGCCTTGGCGCTGGCCTGGTGGGGCACGATCCGCCGCACCTGCGCCAGCTCGACCCCGGCCTGCGCCAGCAGCCGCTGCAGGAAGCCGGGCAGCTTCGCCGCGGCGAGGCGGTAGGTGGCGCGGCCGTTCATTTCGAACTGCGAGCCGGCGCGCAGCGCCTCGACGCCGTGATCCAGGCGCAGGCGGGTGCCGCCGGCACGCACGCGGCAGTGGTCGATGCCTTCGGAATAGGTTTCCAGGCGCGCGCTCAGCAACTGCGAGCCGCTGTCGGCGTCGCCGGCGCCGAGCACCACGGCGGCGGCGCCGTCGCCGAACAGCGGTGCGGTATCCGCATCGTCCGGGTTGAGGCCGACGCTGGCGATCTCGCTGGAGACGATCAGCACGCGCTGGTAACGGCCGGCGGCGATCGCGCAGGCGGCCAGGTCGAGCGCGGCGATGAAGCTCAGGCAGGTGGCGTTGACGTCGAAGGCCGGCACGCCGCTGCCCTGCAGCCCCAGCCGCGCGTGCAGCAGCGCCGCGCTGCACGGAATCGCCTGTTCCATCAGGCTGCAGGCGCTGATCACGCAGTCGATGTGCGATGCCTGCAGTTGCGCCGCGTCCAGCGCCGCGCGCGCGGCGCGTTCGCCCATCGCCGTGGCCGGTTCGTCGGCGCCGGCATAGTGCCGCGTGGCGACGCCGGTATGGCGCAGGGTCCAGCCGGCGGGCTTGCCCCAGCGCCGGTCGAACGTTTCCGCCGGCACCTGCTGCGCGGGCAGATACTCGCCCGTGCCGAGGATGCGCAGTGCGATGGGCCTGCTCCTGCTGGTGTGGACGCTCATCCGTAAAGCTCGCACAAGGGGGGCGCAGCGTACTGCCAGCGCGTCGGCGCCGGCAACCGCGCCGGCGCGCTCAGCGCCCGCGGCGCTGCCCGTACCAGAAGCCCAGCCCGTCGCGCGAACGCAGCAGGCCGCGGCCGCGGCGCAGCAGGCGCAGCAACAACCCCAGGTGCTCGCGCTTGCTGAAGCTGCGCAGCTTGCGGTCGGAGGTGTGCACCGCCTCGCGCAGGATCACGAAGCGTCCCTGCCGCGCCAGCGCACGGCTCAGCGCCACGTCCTCGCCGGCGTAGTAGCGCTCGTCGAAACCGCCGGCGGCGAGGAAGGCGCTGCGCGTGCAGAACAGGAAGCAGCCGGGGGCGATGCCGGTCCAGCGGAACAGCCAGCCGAACAACGCCTGGGCTAGGCGTTCGTACCAGGCGACGTCGCCGAGCAGGCGCACCTGCGCGCCGCCGCCGACTGCGCCGGTGCCCAGCGCGCGCAGCGCCGCGGCCAGCAGCGGCGTATTGACCCGGGTGTCGGCATCGACGAACAGCAGGTGGCGGCCGCGGCTGGCGGCGGCGCCGGCATTGCGCACGGCGGCGATGTGCCGCAGCTCCACCTCCAGCACCTGCGCGCCGTGCCGGCGCGCGATCTCGGCGGTGGCATCGTGGCAGGCATCGGCCACCACCAGCGTCTCGCAGTCCAGCCGCAGCGCCTGCGCGGCGACGTGCAGCGAGGCCAGCGTGTCGCCGATCAGGGCGGCTTCGTCGTGCGCGGGGACGATGAAGGAGATCACCCCCGCATCATGCGGTGCCGGTGCGGCGCGGGCAATCGGCCCGCGCCCCGGCCGGGGACGCGATTCAGCCCTGCAGGACGCCGCGCGAGGCGGCCGGGTAGCGATGGCCGGCGGCGGCGTCGGCGGGGAAGATCGCCTCGATCTGCGCCAATTCCTCGGCGCTCAGCTTCACCTGCAGCGCGCCCAGGTTCTCCTCCAGGTAGGCCAGGCGCTTGGTGCCCGGGATCGGCACCAGGTCCTCGCCCTGCGCCAGCACCCAGGCCAGCGCCAGCTGGCCCGGGGTCACGCCCTTGGCCTGGGCCAGTGCGCGCACCCGCTCCACCAACTGCAGGTTGCGGGCGAAGTTCTCGCCCTGGAAGCGCGGCGAATGGCGCCGGTAGTCGTCGGCCTCGAAATCCTCCGGCGAGCGGATCGCCCCGGTCAGGAAGCCGCGGCCCAGCGGCGAGTACGGCACGAAGCCGATGCCCAGCTCGCGCACCGTCTCCAGCACGCCGTCGTGTTCCGGGTCGCGCGACCACAGCGAGTACTCGCTCTGCAGCGCGGTGATCGGATGCACCGCGTGGGCGCGGCGGATGGTGGCGGCGGCGGCTTCGGACAGGCCCAGGAAACGCACCTTGCCCTGTTCCACCAGCCGCGCCATCGCCCCGACCGTGTCCTCGATCGGCACGTTCGGATCCACCCGGTGCTGGTAGTACAGGTCGATGTGGTCCACGCCGAGCCGGCGCAGGCTGGCCTCGCAGGCGGACTGCACGTATTCCGGGCGGCCGTCGATGCCGCGCGCGGCTGGGTCGTTGGGGTCGAGCTTGATGCCGAACTTGGTCGCCAGCACGACCTGGTCGCGGCGCCCGGCCAGCGCCTTGCCGACCAGCACTTCGTTGGTGTGCGGGCCGTACATGTCGGCGGTGTCGATGAGGCTGACGCCGTGCTCGATCGCGGCATGGATGACCGCGATCGACGCCGCGTCGTCGCTGCGGCCGCCGTAGAACGCGCTCATGCCCATGCAGCCGAGGCCGAGGGCGGAGACGCGGGGGCCGTTGCGGCCGAGGGTGCGGGTTTGCATGGAGGATGCTCCTGAGGGGGGAGGGGAGGGAGAGCGTGGCCGGTGTCCGGTTCGCTCAGGGTGAGGGGGCATCCAGCACCTCGCGGGCGATGGCCAGGGCGTTGAGCGCGGTCGGGAAGCCGACGTAGGCATGCAACTGATCCAGCACCGCGAAGATCTCGGCGCGGCTGGCGCCGGCGGCGCGCGCCGCACGCAGGTGCAGGCGCAGTTGCGGCTCGGCGTGGCCGAGGCTGGCCAGCACCGCGACGGTGACCAGTTCGCGGGTCTTCAGGTCCAGCGCGGTGCCGGGCCGATAGATCTCGCCGAACGCGATGGCCGCGCCGCGGCCGGTGAGCGCGGTGTCCGGGGCGTCGGCCAACGCGCGGATCGCCTGCGCCTGCGCCGGCCCCATCAAGGCGTCGATCTGCGCGATGCCGGCGGCCTCGGCCTCGGCAAGCGTGGTCTGGCCGGGCAGGGCGGCGGGCGCGCTGGGCCGGGGCGGGGACGGCGGTTGCGCCGCGCTGGCGGCCTCGGCGCCGCCGACGGCCAGGCTGGCGGCCAGGGCCGCCTTCAGCAGGGAACGATGGGGAGTGGACATGCGCTGCACCTCGCGATGAGAGACATGGGGGTCAACGGGGCTGGATCCGGGTGCCGCCGCTCAGCAGTGCCTGCGGATTGGGCGAGGCCAGGAAATCGTGCGGGAAGCCCAGTTCGATCGCGCTGACGGCATCCAGCCGCTGCAGGGCTTCGGCATCCAGGCGCAGGGTCAGCGCACCCAGATTGTCCTGCAACTGCGCCACGCTGCGCGCGCCGACGATCGGCATCGCCCCGCGCGCCAGCAGCCAGGCCAGCGCCACCTGCGCCGGCGAGCGCTGCAACTCGGCGGCCAGCGCCACCACCGTTTCGGCCACCGCCAGCGCGTGCTCGTTGAAGGTACGCTGTGAATGCGCGACCTCGGCACGGCCCACGCCGTCGACCTGCGCGCCGCCGGAGGCGGCCGCGCGCACCCGCGCCAGATCGGCGGCGCCGTACTTGCCGGTGAGCACGCCCATCGCCAGCGGCGACCAGGCCAGCACCGCCATGCCCAGCGCCTCGGCCATCGGCACCAGTTCGCGCTCGACCGTGCGCTGCGCCAGCGAGTATTCGATCTGCAGGGCGACGAACGGCGTCCAGCCGCGCAGGTCGGCCAGGGTCTGCATCCGCGCCACCTGCCAGGCGGGGGTGTCGGAGATGCCGGCGTAGAGGATCTTGCCGGCGCGGACCAGGTCGTCGAAACCGCGCATGACCTCGTCGATGCCGGTGGTGCCGTCCCAGGCGTGCAGGTACAGCAGGTCCAGGTAGTCGGTGCCCAGCCGCGCCAGGCTGGCGTCGACCGAGCGCAGCAGCGCCTTGCGGTGGTTGCCGCCGCCGTTGGGGTCGCCGGGGAAGGGATTGAGCGCGAACTTGCTGGCGATCACCAGGCGGTCGCGGCGGCCGGCGACGAAGCGGCCGAGCAGGGTCTCGGCGCTGCCGTTGGTGTAGATGTTGGCGGTGTCGAGGAAGTTGCCGCCGGCATCGACGTACAGGTCGAACAGCCGGCGCGCCTCGTCGGCGTCCGCGCCCCAGCCCCAGTCGGCGCCGAAGGTCATGGTGCCCAGGCACAGCGGGCTGACGCGCAGGCCGGAACGGCCGAGCAGGCGGTAGTGATCGAGGGCCATCGCAGCGGTCTCCAGGTGGGGTGCGGGCACTGTAGGCGCCGCGTCGCCATGGATAAATCCGGGTAATCCGCATGTGCTTTGAAGGTGTGCTAAATAATGGCTGGCGCACCTGATGCGTCCGTCCTTCGCTGCTGCCCGCTCGCCATGCACCGTCCACCGCCGCTGTCCGCCGTCGTCGCCTTCGTCCGCGTCGCCCACCATGGCAGCTTCACCCGCGCCGCCGCCGAGCTGGGCGTCTCGCCCTCGGCGCTGTCGCAGACGCTGCGCGCGCTGGAGGCACAGCTGGGCGCGCGCCTGCTCAACCGCACCACGCGCCGGGTCGGCCTGAGCGAGCATGGCGAGCGCTTCCTGCAGCGCGTGGCGCCGGGCCTGGCGCAGATCGATGCGGCGTTCGCCGACCTGGATTTCCTGCGCGACCGCCCGGCCGGCACGCTGCGCATCAACCTGCCGCTGGTGGCCGCCGAGCAACTGGTGTGTCCGCACCTGCCGGCGTTCCTGACGCGCTATCCCGAGGTCAGCGTGGAGCTGTATTCGGACCGGACCCTGGCCGACATCGTCGCCGGTGGCTTCGACGCCGGCATCCGCCTGGGCGAGAGCCTGGCGCGCGACATGATCGCGGTGCCGGTGGGCCCGCCGCAGCGGCAGACCGTGGTGGCCGCACCGGCGTATTTCGCCGCACACGGGACGCCGCGCACGCCGGCCGAATTGGCCGACCACGACTGCATCCGCTGGCGGCGCACCGACGGCCGCCTGCAGGCTTGGGAATTCACCCGCGACGGCCACGATTTCCTGGTCGAAGTCACCGGGCGGCTGGTGGTCAACGACACCCTGGTCGGCCTGGACGCCGCGCGCCGCGGACTGGGCCTGGCCCAGGCGTTCGAATGGCAGGTCGCCGCCGACGTCGCCGCCGGCCACCTGCAGCGGGTGCTGGACGACTGGCACGCGCCGTTCGCCGGCTGGCACATCTACTACCCGGCGCGCGAGCACCTGCCGCCGAAGCTGCGGGTGTTCATCGATCACTTGCGCGCGGCGCATGCGGCTGGCGCCGCGCCGCCCGGCGCGTGACGGCGCGGCCGCCTGGCGACCGCGCAGCGGTTCTGTCCGGCGCCCTTAGTCCGGCAGCGCCGGCAGCGGCTGCAAGGTCTTGGCCGCGGCCACGAACGGCGCGAACATCGCCGCCATCGGCGTGGCGACCGCGGCCGGCGTGGTCGCCACGGTGCCGCCGGCGAACGGCGGTTGCGGGTGGTACTCGGCGGTCAGCATCGCGGCGGCGGCATAGGGCTGGCCGCGCAGGTGGGCGACCACGGACAGGCCGAAATCCAGCCCGGCCGAAACCCCGGCGCCGGTGATCAGCTTGCCGTCCTCGACCACCCGCGCATCCACCGGGGTCGCGCCGAAGCGCGCGAGCAGTGGGCGCACCGACCAGTGCGAGGTGGCGCGGCGCCCGCGCAGCAATCCGGCCGCGCCGAGGATCAGCGCGCCGGTGCACACGCTGGTGACGTAGTCGGCGTGCGGCGCGGTCTCGCGCAGGAACGCCAGGGTGCGCGGGTCGCGCGCCGCCGCGAGGGTGCCGTCGGTACCGCCGGGCACGAACACCAGGGTGAGCATGCGCGGGCAATCGGCGTAGGTGACGGTCGGCGCGATCGCCAGGCCCATGTCGCTGCGGACCGGCGTCAGGTCCTCGCCGTTGCTGACCAGGTGCACCGTGGCGCCCATCATCCCGGCCAGGAAGTGATAGGGGCCGACCAGATCCAGCGCGGTGAAACCGGGATAGAGCAGCATCGCGATCTGCTCGTCGCCTTGCAGGCGCACCCCCGGCAGGCGCGCGAAGCGCTCGGCCCAGGCCGCGTCGGCTTGCGCGTCGCCGTGCGTGGGGTCGTGCGCCGCGGCGGCGCCGGGCAGCAGGCCGGCGGCAGTGCCGGCGAGCAGGCCGAGTACGGTACGTCTGTCCATGGCGATCTCCTTTGCCGCCGGGCGGCATGCGAAAACGGCGCGGGCCGCGGCGGGGCGGCCTGGCGCGTCGGCGATGGCGGCTGGCGTGCGCGAACGCGCGGCTGGCGTCTTCAGCGCTGCTGCGCCAGGCGTTGCAGCAGCGCGTCGGCCTCGTCCCAGCCGCGCAGCCGCGGGTAGCGCTGCTCGGCGGCGTTGTGGGGCGCGGAAAACAGCACGCCCTGGCCGCGGAAATGGGCGAAATGGCGGGCGTTGTCGTCGATCATGATATCCGCGGCGACGATGCGCTTGTCGCCGCAGAACACGATGTTCAGCGGATCCAGGAAATCGAAGTGGGTGCGCAGCCAGGTCCATTTGAACGGCATCGACGCCGGATATTCCATCGCCGCGGTGGTGACGAACACCTCGTGGCGGCGCGACAGCCGGCGCAGCGCGTCCTGGCTGCCGGGCATGCAGCGCAGCGTGCCGAAGAACTCGCCCAGTTGCAGATGCGCTTCCAGCGCCTCGGCGTGCTCGGCGGCGAGCAAGTGCCGCAGGCGTTTGCCGTGCAGTTGCGGCGCTTCCCAGACGTAGCCGAAGCGCTGCTGCAGCCACGCCAACTGTGCCGACAGCGCGTCGGCGATCACTTCGTCCATGTCCACTGCGATGCGCAGTCGCTGCATTGTCGGTCCTCCGTCGTGGCCACGCGCCGGCGCGCGTTGCGGGCGATGCCGGCGCCAGCGTAGCGCGGCGATGCCCAGGCGGATCTGAATGCCGCCGCGTGCCGGAGTCGCCGCGCAGCAGGCGTACGCTTGCGCGCACCGCTGCCTGGATGGCGCGTCGCGATGCGCGCAGTGTCTGCAGGCTGGTTCGTCCTCGCAGCGGCCTTGCCGCTGGCGGCCTTCCGGCCCTGGCTGGGCCAGGACGGCTGCTTGAACGCGGCCCCATGCCCGAGATGCCGGAGTGCGTCGCCACCCCTGCCGCGTGATCGCCGGAGCGTGTCGATTCCCTTGAGCCGGGGGCGAAACGGGGTGTGGCGCGTCGAGACAAGGCGCATGCGCCACGCGCGCGCTGGCAACGCCGCGCGCATGGCGCGTGCCTAGGAGTGTGGCTTGGCCGTCGAGCGCAGCGGCGCCGTGCGTGGCCGACGCACGGCGCCGCCTGCGGTTTAGCCCTTGAGCTTGGCCGCGAACTCGGCCACGCGCTTGCCGAGCAGGCGCGCGGTTTCCAGGTCGCCGCTGCGCGGCGCCTCGTCCGGCGAGGCGTCGGACGGCGAGATCGCCAGCGCGCCGCCGGAGCCGGCGGTCCAGTTCACGTCGTTGGGACCGTGCGCCTTGGTGTTGGACGGCAGCAGGCCGGTGCCGACCCAGATCTGGCCGTGCTGCTGGGCCAGGGTCCAGAAGTATTCGATGGTGGCGAACTTGTCGCCGTTGACCGAGGCCGAGTTGGTGAAGCCGGCGGCGATCTTGTCCTTCCAGGCCTGGGCGAACCAGGGCTTGGAGCTGGCGTCGGCGAACTTCTTGAACTGCCAGGCCGGGCCGCCCATGTAGGTCGGGCTGCCGTAGATGACGGCGTCGGCCTGACCGATCGCCTCCCAGGCGCCGTCGGGCAGGTTGCCGTCCTGGTCGATGCGGTACAGCGTGGCCTCGCCGACGCTGGCGGCGCCGGCGTGCACGGCCTCGGCCTGTTTGACGGTGTGGCCGTAGCCGCTGAAGTAGACGATCGCGATCTTGCTCATAAGCGGACTCCTGAGAGTGAGGGGAAAAGCGCGGGCATTGTGCGCATGCGCGGCCGCCGCGATCAGCGCCATCGGCAGGATGTTGTGTCCGGTCCGCGCGCCGGGGTTCAGTGCTCGGCCGGGGAGCGCATCGTGCGGTCGATGCCGACCTCGACCAGGTAGTCGATGAAGCTGCGCACCTTCGGCGCCAGGTGGCTGCGGCTGGCGTAGACCGCGTACACGCCGATCGGGCCGAGTTCGTGGTCGGGCAGCACCCGCACCAGGCGGCCGTCCTCCAGCGCCGCCTCGGCCATGAAGTCCGGCTGGACGGTGATGCCCATGCCGGCGATGGCCGCCTCGCGCAGCACGTCGCCGCAGTTGGCGCGCAGGGTGCCGGCCACCCGCACCTGGGTCGCGCCGTCTGGGCCGTGCAGGGTCAGGTCGTCCTGCACGTAGCTGTAGCTGAGGAAGGCGTGGCCGGCCAGGTCGGCCGCCAACTGCGGCGTACCGGCGCGCGCCAGGTAGGCCGGCGCCGCGCACAGGAAGGCCTGCACTTCGCCGAGCTTGCGCGCGATCAAGGTCGGCGCCACCTGGCGGGTGATGCGGATCGCCAGGTCGTAGCCTTCCTCGACGATGTCCACCAGGCGGTCGGACAGGGTCAGGTCCAGTGCCACCTGCGGATAGCGCGCGCTGTAGCCGGCCAGGCGCGGCCCGAGCCGGGCGATGCTGAAACTGAACGGGGCGTTGATCCGCAGCGTGCCGGAGGGCGTCAGTGCCTGCTCGCCGACCGCCGCCTCCATGTCGTCGAACTCGGCCAGCAGCAACTGGCAGCGCTGGTAGTAGGCGGCGCCGACGCTGCTTGGGCTGACCCGGCGGGTGGTGCGGTTGAGCAGGCGCGAACCCAGGCGCTGTTCCAGGAACGCCACCTGGCGGGTGACGCTGGCCGTGGACATGCCCAGCGCCTCGGCGGCGGCGTTGAAGCCGTTGCGGTCGACCACGGCGACGAACACCCGCATCGCATCAAGCGTATCCATTGTTGCGGATCCCGAAATGAATTCTCGAAATAACGATAATTTATTCGTGGCGGCGACGGGAATAGCCTGTACAGCATTCCCCATCCCACGGCCCGTCATAAGGTCTCCCATGTCCGCTCCCGTCTCCCGCCTGGCGCCCTACGGTGCCACCCTGCTGCGCCTGGCCATGGGCGCGCTGTTCCTGGTGCATGCACTGACCAAGCTGCTGGTGTTCACCCCGGCCGGCACCGCCGCCTACTTCGTGTCGCTCGGGTTGCCGGGCGCGCTGGGCTATGTGGCGATGGCGTTGGAGTTCACCATCGCCGCGGCATTGCTGCTCGGCGTGTACGCGCGTTGGGTCGGACTGCTCGGCATCCCGCTGCTGCTCGGCACCATCGTCAGCGTGCACGGCGCCAACGGCTTCGGCTTCGCCAATCCTGGCGGCGGCTGGGAGTACCCGGCGTTCTGGGCGCTGGCGCTGGCGGTGCTGTTCCTGATCGGCGACGGCCGCTTCGTGTTGCGCACGCGCTGAGCGTGGTGTTGCCTGTCCTTTCTGGAGACCTGACATGTCCCGTCTGCCTTCCCTGTACATCTCGCACGGTTCGCCGATGACCGCGCTGCAGCCCGGCCTGGTCGGCATCCGTCTGGCGCAGTTGGCGGCGACGCTGCCGCGGCCGCGCGCCATCGTGCTGGCCTCGGCGCACTGGCTGGGCCGGCGGCCGCTGGTCGGCGCCGCGGCGCAGCCGCCGACCATCCACGACTTCGGCGGCTTCCCGCAGGCGCTGTATGCGATGCAATACCCGGCACCGGGCGCGCCGGCACTGGCGCACGAAGTTGCCGACCTGCTGGCGCAGGCCGGGCTGGCGCCGGTGCTGGACGAGCGCCGCGGCCTGGACCACGGCGCGTGGGTGCCGCTGTCGCTGCTGTATCCGCAGGCCGACATCCCGGTGGTGCCGCTGTCGATCCAGCCGGAGCTGGGGCCGGAGCACCACCTGGCGCTGGGCCGGGCGCTGGCGCCGCTGCGCGAGGACGGGGTGCTGGTGATCGGCTCGGGCAGCATCACCCACAACCTGCACGACTTCGGTCGCTACGCCGAGGGCAAGGAGGGGCCCTACGTGCGTCCGTTCATCGAATGGATCGAGCAGGCGTTGTACCGCGACGACGTGCCGGCGATGCTCGACTACCGCCGGCAGGCGCCGTTCGCCGCGCGCGCGCATCCCACCGACGAGCACTGGCTGCCGATCTACGTGGCGATGGGCGCGGCCGGGGCCGGCGGGCTCGGCGCGCAGCGCATCGACGCCGGCATCGACGCCGGGATGCTGGCGATGGACATCTATCGCTTCGACGGCGCCACGGCGCCGGTCCCGGCCTGAGCGCCGCGGCGGCGTTTCGGGGTGCTCCGACCTGAGCGATTCATGGCGGTGAAGGCCGCACCGCATCCGCGTCTCACCGTTTGAGACGCGGGCCCGGCATCGTCGGCCGGTGAATACCCTCGAAAAACTCGCCGTGCTCGCCGACGCGGCCAAGTACGACGCGTCCTGCGCCTCCAGCGGCGCCGACAAGCGCCATTCGCTGCGCAGCGGCGGCATCGGCAGCACCGAGGGCATGGGCATCTGCCATTCGTACACGCCCGACGGGCGTTGCGTGTCGCTGCTGAAGATCCTGCTGACCAACTTCTGCGTGTTCGACTGCGCCTACTGCGTCAACCGCGTGTCCAGCAACGTGCGCCGCGCGCGCTTCACGCCGGCGGAAGTGGTCAAGCTGACCCTGGATTTCTACAAGCGCAACTACATCGAAGGGCTGTTTCTCTCCAGCGGCATCATCCGCAACAGCGACTACACCATGGAGCAGCTGGTGGAGGTGGCGCGGCAGCTGCGCGAGGAGCACCGCTTCGCCGGCTACATCCATCTCAAGACCATTCCCGATGCGGCGCCGGAACTGCTCGCCGCCGCCGGCCGCTACGCCGACCGGCTCAGCATCAACGTGGAGTTGCCGACCGAAGGCGGCCTGGCGCAACTGGCGCCGGAGAAGAACGTCGGCGGCATCCGTGCGGCGATGGGCGAGTTGCGCTGGCGCATCGAGGAAAGCAAGGAAGCGCGCAAGGCCGAGACGCGGGTGCGGGCCAAGCCGCCGCGCTTCGCCCCGGCCGGGCAGAGCACGCAGATGATCGTCGGTGCCGACGGCGCCGACGACCGCGCGATCCTGCACACCAGCCACAATCTCTACGGCAACTATCGCCTGCGCCGGGTCTACTACTCCGCGTTCAGCCCGATTCCCGACGCCTCCAGCAAGCTGCCGCTGCTGGCGCCGCCGCTGCAGCGCGAGCACCGGCTGTACCAGGCCGACTGGCTGTTGCGGTTCTACGATTTCTCGGTGGAGGAGATCGCCCCGCCCGCGGCCAGCGGCATGCTCGATCTGGACGTGGATCCCAAGCTGGCCTGGGCGCTGCGCAACCCCGAACGGTTCCCGGTGGATCTCAATACCGCTGCGCGCGAACTGTTGCTGCGGGTACCGGGGCTGGGCACGCGCAACGTCGAGCGGTTGCTGCTGGCGCGGCGGCATGCGCGGCTGCGGGTCGGGGACCTGGCGCGGCTGCGGGTGCCGCTGAAGAAGCTGCTGCCGTTCGTCAGCGTGCTCGACCACCATCCGCGGCAGCGGCTGGACGATCCGCAGCGGCTGCGCGCGCAATTGGCGCCGGCGCCGCGGCAGGGTGGCCTGTTTGATTGACGCGATGCGGTGGTGTGGGTTTGGGCGGTGCAATGGTTGCTGCAACTGCAACTGCAACTGCAACTGCAACAGCGGCATCTGCGGACAGCGCGGTGGTTGCGGTCGCTGTGGTGGCGGGTGTGCTGTGGCGGTTTGCGGTCGCTGCGGTGAGCCGATGAGGAGGGCGGGCCGTGTTTCAGGCTGAGGTGGTGCCGCCATGGAGCCTGGAGGCCTGGCGGGCGGTGGCGCGGGCGGCGTGGTGCGCGCAGGTGGCGCCGGAGACGCTGGCCTGGGATGGCGATGCGCAGGGCGGTCTGCTGGTCGGCACCGACGTCGCGACGCTGCCCGCGCAGGTGCCACCGCCGCGGGTGTCGGCGGCGTTCCTGGCGCTGGCCGGCGCGGTGCTGTGCCATCGCGATCCGAAGCGGCATGCGCTGCTGTACCGCCTGCTGTGGCGCATCGCCGGCGGCGAGCGCGCGCTGTTGCAGCGGGTCACCGATATCGATGTGCACCGCGCGCAGCAATGGGCGCAGGCGGTGCGCCGCGACAGCCACAAGATGAAGGCATTCGTGCGCTTCCGCGAAGTGCCGGGCGAGCAGGAGGTCTACATCGCCTGGTTCGAGCCGGAGCACCACATCGTCGATCGCGTGGCACCGTTCTTCGCACGCCGTTTCGCCGGCATGCGCTGGGCGATCCTCACCCCGTACCGCAGCGTGCGCTGGGATGGCGAGACGCTGCAGTTCGGCGCCGGCGCGCAGCGCGCCGATGCGCCGGCCGACGATGCGCAGGACACGCTGTGGCGCACCTACTACGCCAACATCTTCAATCCGGCGCGGCTCAACCCGACGATGATGCGCCAGGAGATGCCGCAGAAATACTGGAAGCACCTGCCGGAGGCGCAACTGCTGCCCACGCTGATCCGCGACGCCGGGCAGCGCGTGCGCGAGATGGCCGAGCGCGCGCCGGCGCCGGTGCGCCGGCGCATTCCCGCGCCGGCCCCGGCGCCGGCGGTGGCCGCCGACGACAGCCTCGAGGCGCTGCGCGCGGCGGCGCGCGACTGCCGCCGCTGTCCGCTGTGGCAGCCGGCCACCCAGACCGTGTTCGGCGAAGGCCCGCAGGACGCCGCGGTGATGGTGGTCGGCGAGCAGCCCGGCGACGAGGAGGACCTGAGCGGGCGTCCCTTCGTCGGCCCGGCCGGGCGCCTGTTCGACCGCGCGCTGAAGGAGCTGGGGGTCGAACGTGCGGGCATGTACGTCACCAACGCGGTCAAGCATTTCCGCTTCGAGCAACGCGGCAAGGCGCGGCTGCATCGCAATCCGGAGCGCGCGCACGTGGAGGCGTGTCGGATGTGGCTGGCCGGTGAACTGGCGCGGGTGCGCCCGCGCATCGTGCTGTGCCTGGGCGCGACCGCTGCGCGCGCGGTGCTGGGGAGCGGCTTTGCGCTGATGGCCCAGCGCGGGCAGTGGCAGGCGCTGGACGACGGCACCCGCGCGCTGGCCACCGTGCATCCGTCGTGGGTGCTGCGCCAGCGTGGCGGCGAGGCGGGCGAGGTGGCTTATCGCGGCTTCGTGCGCGACTTGCAGATGCTGGCAGAGCAGGTGCCGATGCCGCGCGGCGGCAGTGCCGGCGGCTGAGCGCCGGTGCGCGTGGCTCGGTCCTCGGCGGCGGAGCGCTGCCGCGGTCGGCCGCATGGACGCGCAAAACGGGGACGGCCGTAGCCGTCCCCGCGATGCCAATGCACCCCCCGAAGTGTGCTTACGGCATCAAAACCTTGTCCACCACATGGATCACGCCATTGCGCTGCATCACGTCGGCGGTGGTGACGTGCGCGGTATTGCCCTTGCTGTCGGTGAGGGTGACCTTGCCGCCGCGGGTCTTAGCGATCAGCGTTTCGCCCTGCACGGTGGTCAGCTTGGCGCTGCCGCCGCCGGCCTTGATCTGCGCCAGCAGCGTCGCCGCATCGAGCTTGCCGGGGACCACGTGGTAGGTCAGCACCTGGGTCAGCTTTTCCTTGTTCTCCGGCTTGAGCAGCGTGTCCACCGTGCCTGCCGGCAAGGCGGCGAAGGCGGCATTGGTCGGCGCGAACACGGTGAACGGGCCGGCGCCCTTCAGCGTGTCCACCAGGCCGGCAGCCTTGACCGCGGCGACCAGGGTGGTGTGATCCTTGGAGTTGACCGCGTTGTCGATGATGTCCTTGGTGGCGTACATCGGCGCGCCGCCGACCATCGGATTCGGTTTGGCCGCGCTCATCGCCGCGTGGTCGTGCGCCGCGGCTTGGCCGGTGTCGGCCATGGCGGGCAGGGAGACGAGGCCGGCGAGGGCCAGGGCCAGCAATTGGAGTTTCATGGGCTGCTCCTTTAAAGGGATGCACGGCCAGTCGACCGTGCATAGGCCTTTACGCGTGCAGCGCCGGCGCGGTTGCATCACGCCCTCCAGATAATGATGAACGGGTGTCGCCGGCGGATGGTGGCGGCCGCGCGAGGCGCGGTCCGGGCGAGTGCCTTCGCGCAACGGCGGCGCAGGCAGTGCAGCAGGCAGCCGCCGCGCGGCGATGGACGCATACGCGATGCGCAGCGCAGGCGTTGCGTCGTCGGTCGCGCACGCAGCGACGCGCGCCTGCCGGCGCTGGCGTGCGCTGCGCGGGCCGGTGCCATGGACTCAGCGGTGTTGCAGCCAGTCGCTGTGCTCTAGGTCGTGGACGCCGCCGAGCGCGTGGACGTCGCCGAAGTGGCCGGCAGCGGGCAGCAGGTCCGCTCCATCGCGTGCGTGGCCGGCAGGCTGGCCTGGGCCTGGAGGACGTGGCCGCCGCGCAGGTCGCGGATCCGCGACATGTTGCCTTCCGCCGGGTGTTCGCCGATGAAGCGCTCAAGTTCCTGGCGGGTGAGGCATGCGCTCTCCAGCGCAAGGCGCCGGTGTCCGTCACCGGCTCTGCCGCCGGACAGCCGCCTGGACGCCCTTGTGCCACTGGACATCGTCGCCGCGGTGCGCTTTGCTTGCAGGCTCCCCCCATTCATGGGCGGCGCCGCCGGCGTGGCGCCGCCGTCCCCACGAGCATGCATTCGATCGAAGTGGTCTTGGCGATGTTGCTGGCGGTGGTGGCCAGCGGCTACCTGGTGCGCGTGTTGCCGTTCTCGTTGCCGTTGCCGCTGGTACAGATCGGCCTGGGCGCGATCATCGCCGGCGTGTTCAAGAAGGGCTACGCGCTGGAGCCGGAGCTGTTCTTCCTGCTGTTCCTGCCGCCGCTGCTGTTCCTGGACGGCTGGCGCATCCCCAAGCAGGGCCTGTTCCGCGACAAGGGCGTGATCCTGGAGCTGGCGCTGGGCCTGGTGGTGTTCACGGTGCTCGGCGCCGGCTTCCTGATCCACTGGATGATCCCGACCATGCCGCTGGCGGTGGCGTTCGCGCTGGCCGCGGTGGTGTCGCCGACCGATCCGATCGCGGTGTCCTCGATCGCGGCGCGCGCGCCGATCCCCAAGCGGCTGATGCACATCCTGGAAGGCGAGTCGCTACTCAACGACGCGTCCGGCCTGGTCTGCTTCCAGTTCGCAGTGGCCGCGGCGATCACCGGCACGTTCTCGCTGGCTGACGCCTCGCTGACCTTCCTGTGGGTGGCGCTGGTCGGCGTGGCCGCCGGCATCGCGGTGGTGGTCGGCACCAGCCTGGCGCAGCGCTGGGTGTGGCGCCAGGTCGGCGAGGAGCCGGGCGCGGCGATCCTGGTCAACCTGCTGCTGCCGTTCGCCGCCTACCTGCTGGCCGAGGCGATCAACGCCTCGGGCATCCTCGCCGCGGTCGCCGCCGGCATCGCCATGAGCTACGTGGAGCTGAGCGGCCGCGCCCCGGGCAGCATGCGCGTGCAGCGCTCGGCGGTGTGGGACATGGTGCAGTTCACCCTCAACGGCATCATGTTCGTGCTGCTCGGCGAGCAGTTGCCGGGCATCGTGCAGGGCGCCATGCACAACATGGACGAAGCCGGGCACCTGGATCCGTGGTGGCTGCCCGCCTACGCGCTGGCGATCTACGTCGGCCTGCTGCTGCTGCGCTTCCTGTGGGTGTGGCTGTCGCTGCGCTGGACCCTGCTCAAGGCGCGCCGCCGCGGCGAGAACCGGCAGAGCCCGCCGTGGCGGATCGTGGTGGCGACCTCGCTGGCCGGCGTGCGCGGCGCCATCACCCTGGCCGGCGTGCTGACCCTGCCGCTGGTCCTGCCCAGCGGCGCCGCGTTCCCGGCGCGCGACCTGGCGATCTTCCTGGCCAGCGCGGTGATCGTCACCTCGCTGCTGGTCGCCAGCATCGCGCTGCCGCGGCTGCTGCGCGGGCTGGAACTGCCGGAGGAGCCGAGCGACCGCCTGGAGGAGGACCTGGCGCGGCGCGAGTCCTCGCGCGCGGCGCTGGCGGCGGTGGAGAAGCTGCGCCAGCGGCTGGTGCAGGACAGCGAGCACGCCGACCTGTACAACGAGGCGGCCAACCGGGTCAGCGCGCTGTACCAGCGCCATCTCGACCAAGGCGAGGCGATGGAGAGCGACCCGGAGGAAGCGCGGCGCCTGGACGCGGTGCTGCGCCAGCTGCGCCACGCCGGCCTGCAGGCCGAACGCCAGGAGCTGTTCAAGCTGACCCGCCAGCGCAAGATCTCCGACGAGATCGCCCGGCGCCTGATCCGCAATCTGGATTTGCTGGAGGCGCGGCGGAAGAGTTGAGGGCTGGGAATGGGGAATCGGGAATGGGGATTCGTAAAAGCGGGTTCCTGGCGCCGTTCCGGGCAGGGCGGCCTGTGTCTTCCCGCTGGCAGCCGGTTCGAGGGTCTTCGTCTCTGCCTGCAATGGGCGGCACACCGCCGCCGCTCGCCTACGCCGCTGGCGCTGCGAGGCCTGCCCACGCGGCAGCGCACGGCTAGCACCCCGCGCTAGGCATCCTCGGCCAGCGGCGGCAGCCGCCTGGGCACCGGGGTCGACTTCACGATCGCGGTATTGGTTTCGGCGCGTTCGCTGACTTTCGCCAGGATGCTGTCCAGATGCTGGATGGTGCGCAGGTACAGCCGGCAGACGAAGCAGTCTTCGCCGGTCACCTTGTCGCATTCGACGACCTCCGGAATGCGTTGCAGCAGTTCCTCCACCAGATGCAGCTGCCCCGGCAGCGGCTTCACCCGCACGATCGCCTGCAAGGTGTAGCCGAGCGTGCATGGGTCGAGCTCGACCGCGAACCCGGCGATCACGCCCTGGTGCTGCAGCCGGCGCATGCGGTCGGCGGTGGCAGGCGCCGACAGGCCGATCTGCCGGGCCAGTTCGCTGGTCGCCATGCGCGCATCCTGCGCCAGCGCGGCAAGGATGGCGCGATCGGTCGCATCGAGCGTGGCGGCGGCTGGAGGGGAAAGGCGATTTTGCATGATGGCTTTCCTTTCGTAGGTAGATTTTGCGATATGCCTAATTTAAAGCATGTTCTCGTGCGGTGGCGGTTTCTACAATGACTGCCATTCGTCGCTTTGAAAGGAACCGGGATGGCCTCCAACGAGATTCGCCGTGGCGCGGCCGAGATGGTCGTGGCCATGCTCATGTCCGGCACGATCGGCTGGCTGGTGGTGTCCTCGCGGCAGTCGCCGGTCAATGTGGTGTTCTTCCGCTGCCTGTTCGGCGCCGCCACCCTGGCCATCGTCTGTGCAGCCATGGGGCTGCTGCGCCGCAAGGCGTTCTCGCCGCGGATGCTGGCGCTGGTGCTGCTCGGCGGGGTCGCGATCGTGGCGAACTGGCTGCTGCTGTTCGCCGCCTACGAGCGCGCCTCGATCTCGATGGCCACCGCCGTCTACAACACGCAGCCGTTCATGCTGGTCGGCCTGGGCGCGATCGTGTTCCGCGAGCGCATCAGCGCCTCGACCGTGGCGTGGCTGGCGGTGGCGTTCGTCGGGCTGGTGGGGGTGGTGCGCATCGCGCCGGCTGTGCTCGCGGTGCCCGGCGAGTACCTGCAGGGCGTCGCGCTGGCGCTGGGCGCGGCGTTTCTGTACGCGGTGTCCTCGATCGTCACCAAGCACCTGAAAGGCACGCCGCCGCACCTGCTGGCGCTGCTGCAACTGGGGATCGGCATCGTGCTGCTGGCGCCGTTCACGCACTTCGATGCCTTGCCGTCCCGTCCTGGCGAGTGGCTGGATCTGGTTGTGCTCGGCGTGGTCAACACCGGGGGGATGTATGTGCTGCTGTACGGCGCCATCCAGAAGTTGCCGACCGCGATGATCGGGGCGCTGTCGTTCATCTATCCGGTGGTGGCGATCGCCGTCGATCGCATCGCCTTCGGCCAGTCGCTGGCGTGGACGCAGGTGCTCGGGGCGCTGCTGATCCTGCTGGCGGCGGCCGGGGTCAACTTCGGCTGGCGCGTGCTGCCGTGGCCGCGCCCGGCGCGACCGAGCACCGGCAGGCTCGACGCCGGCAACCGCTAGCCGGCGTTCGCCACCGCCACGGGGGCGCTGGCGCTGGCGCTCGGCGCGTGCAGGCACTGGTTCGCGCACTGTCCCGCGTCCGGGAGAGTGCTTCCGCCGGATCGGGATTTATCCATCACGATCCGGCTTCTACCCTGGGGGCCGTTTCCGCGCCCGCCGCGCGTCCAGGGAGTTCCCGTGTCGCCGATCATTTCCGTGCAACAGCTCACCAAGACCTACGCCGGGGGCTTCCAGGCGCTCAAGGGCATCGACCTGGAGATCCGCCGCGGCGAGATCTTCGCCCTGCTCGGCCCCAACGGCGCCGGCAAGACCACGCTGATCAGCATCATCTGCGGGCTGGTCAATCCCAGCAGCGGCCGGGTGCTGGCCGACGGCCACGACATCGTGCGCGACTACCGCGCCGCGCGCGGCAAGATCGGCCTGGTGCCGCAGGAACTGGCCACCGATGCGTTCGAGACGGTGTGGGCGACGGTGCGCTTCAGCCGCGGCCTGTTCGGCAAGCCGCGCGACGACGCGCACCTGGAGCGGGTGCTGCGCGAGCTGTCGCTGTGGGACAAGCGCGGCAGCCGCATCTCCACCCTGTCCGGCGGCATGAAGCGGCGCGTGCTGATCGCCAAGGCGCTGGCGCACGAACCCGCCATCCTGTTCCTGGACGAACCCACCGCCGGCGTCGACGTGGAGCTGCGCCACGACATGTGGCAGATGGTGCGGCGCCTGCGCGAGCAGGGCACCACCATCATCCTGACCACGCACTACATCGAGGAGGCCGAGGACATGGCCGACCGTGTCGGCGTGGTCAACCGCGGCGAACTGGTGCTGGTGGAGGACAAGCGCACGCTGATGCGCAAGCTCGGCAAGAAGCAACTGGCGCTGACCCTGCAGGCGCCGCTGCCGGCGTTGCCGCCGGCGCTGGCGGCGCAGCCGCTGGAGCTGTCCGCCGACGGCGCGACGCTGACCTACACCTACGATGCGCAGGCCGAGCAGAGCGGCATCGGCCCGCTGCTGCGGCAACTGGAGGAGCAGGGCGTGGCGATCAAGGACCTGCGCTCCAGCGAGAGTTCGCTGGAGGAGATTTTCGTCAACCTGGTGCGGCCGGCCACGGAGGTGCGCGCATGAACCTGCACGCGATCGCCGCGATCTACCGTTTCGAGATGGCGCGCACCTTCCGCACGTTGACCCAGTCCATCGCCTCGCCGGTGCTGTCGACCTCGCTGTACTTCGTGGTGTTCGGCGCGGCGATCGGCTCGCGCATGGGCGCCATCGACGGCATCAGCTATGGCGCCTACATCATCCCCGGGCTGGTGATGCTGTCGCTGCTCAGCGAAAGCATCTCCAACGCCTCGTTCGGCATCTACATGCCGCGCTGGGCCGGCACCATCTACGAGGTGCTGTCGGCGCCGGTGGCGTGGTGGGAGGTGGTGGTTGGCTACGTCGGCGCGGCGGCGAGCAAGTCGGTGCTGCTGGGCCTGCTGATCCTGCTCACCGCGCGCGCCTTCGTGCCGTACGAGATCGCCCATCCGCTGTGGATGTTCGGCTTCCTGGTGCTGACCGCGCTGACCTTCAGCCTGTTCGGTTTCATCATCGGCGTGTGGGCCGACGGCTTCGAGAAGCTGCAGGTGATCCCGCTGATGGTGATCACGCCGCTGACCTTCCTCGGCGGCAGCTTCTACTCGATCAACATGCTGCCGCCGCTGTGGCAGAAGATCAGCCTGTTCAACCCGGTGGTGTACCTGGTCAGCGGCTTCCGCTGGGCGTTCTACGGCAAGGCCGACGTGCACATCGCGGTCAGTCTGGGCATGACCCTGGGGTTCCTGGCGCTGTGCCTGGGCGTGGTCTGGGCGATCTTCCGCAGCGGCTATCGGCTCAAGCCCTGAGGCGCGGCGCCGAGGGCCGTGGCCTGCGGCCCAGCGCCGTCGCGCCGGCAGGCGTTGCGCCTGCCGGCGGCCGCGCCTACTTGGCGTCGAGCCAGAACGCTTCGACCTGGCCCTTGACCTTCATGGTCATCGGGTTGCCGCGGCGGTCGCGCGCCTTGCCGACCTGCACGCGGATCCAGCCTTCGCTGATCGAGTACTCCTCGACGTTGTCGCGCTCCACGCCGTTGAAGCGGATGCCGACACCGCGCGACAGCGTCTCGGCATCGTGGAACGGGCTCTGCGGGCTGACCGCCAGGCGGTCGGGGGGCGTGTCGGACATCGTGGTGGCTTCGCGTGACGGCGGACAGCGCCGTCTTCCGGGCTGCGAAGGATAAACGCCCGCGGCGCCGTTGCCGAGTTCGGCGCTTCCGTCGCCGCGCCCGGCGCGGCACACTGGCAACCCCCGTGATGCCTGATGCGCCGCCGCCATGCCCGACAACAGCGCCGACTACGACGATCCCGACGACCTGTTCGACGACGACGATCCGGACACCCAGCAGGGCCTGATCTGGAACCTGCTGCTGCTGATCAATCCGGGCGACGAGGAAAGCGCACTGCGCCAGTTCGATGCCTACCGCGAGGCCGCCGGCGAGGCCGAGCGCGAGGACGCGGACTGGTTGTGGACGCTGAAGGACGCGATCGACTGGCGCGCGGGCTTCTACGTCGACGGCCACGACCGCGAGGCGCTGATCGGCGCGATCGACGAACTGGCCGCGCGCTGGAACCTGCGCATCGACTGGGGCGGCGACGTCGACGACGCCGATTTCCTCGAGGACCACGACAGCGCCGCGCTGCTGGCCGTGGCCTACGACCGCCTGCGCGAGCACGGCTACAGCATCTGGTGCTGGGACGCCGGCAGCGAGATCCGCGCCGGCTGGATGGCGCTCAGCCGCGACGACCAGGACATGCAGCGCCTGGCCGCGATCCTGGGCATCGACCTGCGCCCGGGCAGCGATCCGTTCTAGGCGCGCGTCAGTCGGCGCCCCGCCGTGCAGCAATGATTGGTGTTGTGGCCTTGTGTGCCAGGCATCCGCAGCATCCTGTGGGAGCGATTCCAGTTGGGATGAATGCAGCGGTCTGATTTTCTGGCGTCGGATGCAGTCGGGACTGAAGTCCCTCCCACAGTGGACCCAGCAGCCTGTCGCAAGCGCCTGCAGGAGCGGCTTCAGCCGCGACGAACGAAGTCGGGATCGCACCGTTAGCGGCGAATGTCGGAGCTAAAAACACTACCGCGGAGCACCAGCACGCATCCGCAGCTCCCTGTGGGAGCGACGTCAGCCGCGATGAGTGGAGCGTTCGAATTTTCTGGCGTCGGATGCAGTCGGGAGTGAAGTGCCTCCCACAGTGCACCCAGGAGCTTGCCGCGAGCGGCTTCAGCGGCGACGAACGAAGCAGGGAGCGCATCGCCCGTGGTGAATGTCGGGGCTGAAGCGCCTTCCTGCCGTGCACCGGCAAGCTTCGGCAGCTCCCTGTGGGAGCGACTTCAGTCGCGACGCGTGGAGTCGTCAGACGCAGCCGTGTCGGCCGCTGCCGGAAGCGCTGGCCCAGTGCCTCCGCATGCCCGCGCCGCAGCAAGGCGTCGGACGCCGCTGCCGCCATCACGTTTCAATCGGCCTCCCCACGCGCCTGCGCGCGGGCATGGCGGATCAGGGTTTTCAGCAGCGCGCGATCGCTGTGCCGCGAGACCGGCACCGCGCCCAGGCGGATCGCTTCCTCGCGCAGGGCGGCCGGCACGTCGTAGTGGGCACCGCTGAGTTTGTTCTGGAAGGCGCGGCGGGGGATGCCCAGCCGCGCCGCCATGGCGTGCAGTTCGTCCAGGGTGTCGGCGAGCAGGTGGCCCCAGCGCTGGCCGCGCCAGGGATGCACCGCATCGTCGATGTAGACCGCCATCGCGCCCGGTCAGGCCGGCTTGTGCGTGCCGTCGGCATCCGCCGCGGTGTCCGCCGCCGCGCTGCTGTCGGCTTGCGCCGGCGCGGCATCGGTCGTCTCCGGCGCGTCGTCCGCGTCGGTCTGGTCCTCGGCGGCGCCGTCGCCAGCCGCGAACTCGGCGACCAGCGCGTCCAGGTACTCGGCCGGGGTCTGGCCGGCCTCGGCCGCCAGCGCATCGATCATCTGCTGCAGCTGCGCCGAGTATTCGAGGGTGATGGTGTTGCCTTCCTGCTCCTGCAGGTTGGCCAGGTGCTTGAGCATCGCCAGCATCGGCACCGGATTGTCGGCATTGCCCATGGTCTGGCCGCCGACCGCCAACAGCCACTGGCGGCCCTGCAGGCCGATCGCGGCCAGCACGCGGCCGCTCTGGTCCTGCAGCACGGCGTGGTTGGCGATGGGCTGCTCGCGGCCCAGGCGGGCGAAGGGGCGCGGCGACTGCTGCTTCTTGCGCTTGTCGCGCTTGGCTTTGGATTGCTTGGACACGGCGGTCTCGTTAACGAAGTGGCAGCCATTGTAAGCGCCGCACCGTGTGCGGTCCCGCCGCGGCGATCGTAATCCGTGTGGGCGGCCTGGGGGCGCGCCGCGCGAGGTCAGCGCGCGACGGCTGCCTCGGCGCCGGCGGGGGCGGCATTGCTCGCCACCGGTGCGCTGCCGTTGATGCTGCGCAAGGCCTCGCGTGCGGCGGCGGCCGCCGCTTCCGGCGAGGTGGTGCGCGGTTCGGCGATCTGCACCGAGGCCTTGGCCGGCGCGGCGGCCGGCGCCGCCGGGGCTGCGCCGTTCGCGGCGGCCGGCGCGGCCGCGGGCGCACCCTTGCCGGCGGCCGGCGTGGCGGCCGCGTCCGTCGCCGCCGCGCTCAGGTCCGGCACCTTGGTGTCGGCATCGGGCTGCACCGTGCCCAGGGCGACGCTGTGGTCGCCGTCGGCCGTGGCGGCTTCCTCGGCATCCTTGGTCATCACCACGATGCTGATGCGGCGGTTGATCGGATTGTTCGGCACCAGCTTGTCGAACAGCACCGACGAGGACAGCCCGACCACGCGCGAGACCTTGTCCTCGCCCATGCCGCCGGCGACCAGTTCGCGGCGCGCGGCATTGGCGCGGTCCGCGCTCAGTTCCCAGTTGCTGTAGCCGTTCTTGGCGCTGTACTGGGTGACGTCGGTGTGGCCGGTGATGCTGATGTGGTTGGGTACCTGGTTGATGAAGCCGGACAGCTCATGGAGGATGCCGCGGGTATAGGGCTTGAGCACCGCGCTGCCGAGGTCGAACATCGGCCGGTTCTCCTTGTCCACGATCTGGATGCGCAGGCCGTCCGGGGTCAGGTCCAGCAGCAGTTGGTCCTTGAACGGTTCCAGCGCCTGACTCTTGTCGATGGCCTGCTTCAGCTCCTGCATCAGCGTTTCCAGGCGCTCCTTCTCCTTCTCGCGTTGGCTGGACTTGCTGTTGTCGCCCTTCAGGCTCTTGCTGCCGAACGGATCCTTGTTGTTGCCGCGCTGCATCTCGCCGGCGCCGCCGAGCTTGATCATCGAGGTGCTGGCGCCGCCGGGGCCGGCCATGCCGGGACTCGGCGCCGGGCTCTTGCCGGCCAGCGGGCTCGGATTGCGGAAGTATTCGGCGATCGCCGCGCGCTGTTCCTTGGTGGTGGCCGCCACCAGCCACAGCACCAGGAAGAACGCCATCATCGCGGTCACGAAGTCGGCATAGGCCACCTTCCACGCGCCGCCATGGTGGCCGCCGCCCTGGACCTTCTTGACCCGGCGGATGACGACGGTGGATTTGGTCTCGGCCATGACCGCGTTACTTGATCGTCTTCAGATGCGATTCGAAGTCGGCGAAGCTCGGCCGCACGTCGGTCGGCAGGGTCTTGCGCGCGAATTCGAGGGCGATCTTCGGGTTGTAGCCGCGCAGGCAGGCCAGCAGCGCGGTCTTCACCGATTCGAAGATGCGGCTGTCCTGCTCGGCGCGCGCTTCCATCGCCGCCGACAGCGGCGCGACGAAACCGTAGGCCAGCAGGATGCCGAGGAAGGTGCCGACCAGCGCGGCGCCGACGTGGTGGCCGATCTCTTCGATCGGGCCGCCGATCGAGCCCATGGTGATGACGATGCCCAGCACCGCGGCGACGATGCCGAAGCCGGGCAGGCCGTCGGACACCTTGCTCAGCGCATGCGCCGGCGCCATCGCCTCGTGGTGGTGCTTCTCCAGCTCCAGTTCCAGCAGCGGCTCCAGTTCGTGCGGCTCGATGTTGCTGCCGATCATCAGGCGCAGGCAGTCGGTGATGAAGTCGAGCAGGTGGTGGTCGGCCAGCACTTTCGGATAGTTGCCGAAGATGGCGCTGTCGGCCGGGCGCTCGACGTGGTCTTCCAGCGCCATGAAGCCGTCGCGGCGCGCCTTGTTCAGCAGTTCGTAGATCAGGGTCAGGGTGCTGCGGTAGTCGTCGGCCTTGTACTGCGGGCCCTTGAACACGCCCAGCACGCCGGTCAGCGTCGCCTTGACGATCTTGCCCGGGGTGCTAACCAGGAACGCGCCCAGCGCCGCGCCACCGATGATCATCAGCTCGTAGGGCTGCCACAGCGCGCCCAGTTTGCCGTGCGACAGCACGTAGCCGCCGACCACGCTGATGATGACGACGATGAAGCCAACGATGATGAGCATGGCGGGGGCAGCCTGCGGGCCGGAGCGGGGACGCTCTAGATGTCGGCCCCGCGGCGCCATTCTGAAGGTGTGAACTGTGCCGGGTTTTTGGCGGCCCGGGCGGCCGACCGGCGGCTCAGCCGGTCATGCCGCTGTCGTGGCGAACGCATTTGAGCGTCTTGCCCACGCCCGCCAGGGTCAGCGTGGCCTGGTCCGGCTGCGACTGCAGGAAGACATTGCCCAGCGCATCGGTGTAGCGCGCGCCGGTGCCGGCATCGGTGCGCTGCATGTCCAGGCGGGTGCCGCGCACCTGCAGGGCCAGGCGCTCGCGGGCCGGATCGGCGGCCGCCCGCACCAACTCCTCGCCGCAGCGCCACTGCATGGGCAGGGCATCGGCCTGCAGGCCGGGCGCGGCGGTCGGCGAGGACGCGGCCGCCGCGGGGGCGGCCGGCGGCGGCGGGCCGGGGCTGCGCTGGCAGGCGCCCAGGCCCAGGAGTAGCGGCAGGAGCAGAACGGGACGCAACGGGGTACGCATACCGGTGTCTCCCTGTGGCGGCGCGGCGGCGCCGGAATCAGGCCGGTTCGGTCTCGCCACCGCCGCGGTGCAGCGGGTTGGGCAGCGCCTGGCCCTGTTCGGTGAAGTGCAGCGAGACCGAATTCAGGCAGTGGCGCTCGCCGCTCGGCGGCGGGCCGTCCGGGAACACGTGGCCGAGATGGCTGTCGCAGCGGGCGCAGACGATCTCGGTGCGGATCATGCCGTGGCTGGTGTCGCGCAGTTCGCGCACGTGGTCGGGGTGGTAGGGCGCGAAGAAGCTCGGCCAGCCGGTGCCGGAATCGAACTTGGCGCTGGAGCGGAACAGCGGCAGTCCGCACAGCCGGCAGGTGTAGACGCCCTCCAGCTTGTTGTCCAGGAACACGCCGCAGAACGGCGCCTCGGTGCCGTGCTGCAGCAGCACCCGGCGTTCCTCCAGGTTCAGTCCGGCCACCAGCTGCTCGCGTTCGGCGGCGGTGGGGGGCGTGAGGTCGAATCGGCGCATGGCGGGGCCCGTGGCTGGAAGAGGGAAAACAACATGAGGGCTGTACGGGGCGGATCAAGCGCGCCGGCGCGGCGTCGACGCGCCGCCGCCGATGCGCTAGCGTGGAATCCTCTTCCCGGTCCGTCGATGGAGCCCTCGTGAACCGCTTGCTGCCATGTGCTGCCGCCGTCGTCCTGCTCGTGCCGGCGCTCGCCGCCGCGCAGGCGCTCAAGCCGGTGCCCGGCGCACCGGCCGGCAATCGCGACGCCAATACCCTGCAGTCCGCGCCACCGCCGCCGCCCTCGGTGGCCAGCCGTCTCGACGCGCGGCCGCCGGCGTCGGCCACCGCGCCCAAGGCCACACCGGTGTCGTCCAGCCTGGACGAGCGGCCGCAAGGAAAGACCCGGCACCGACGCGCGGCCAGCCCCGCAACACAGGCCGCCGCGGTCGCCGACCCGTCCGGGCGCCGTCCGGTCCGCCTGTACGACCGCAGCGGCCAGGTGATCCCCGGGGCGATGCAGGTGGGGCCGAACCGCGCGCTGGACACGCGCACCGGCCGCTACTACAACACCGTGCCCAGCGGCGACGGGGTCCGCATCCAGGACTGATGCGGCGGCGTCAGGGCGGCCAACGCGCGGCGAACGCTGCGTGGCCGCCATCCTCACAAATCGGTTCCTAGACTGCCCCGACGGCCGCGATTCGCGCGGCGCCACGTTCGCCAGGAGAACCGATGAGCAAGCTTCCCGACAACACTCTGATCGTCGTCGCCGATCGCACCAGCGCGCGCCTGTTCCGGGTCAATCTGGCCGGCGAGACCGCGCTGCTGGAGCAGACCGAGGTGCTGAACCCGACGCCGATCGAGGGTGTGGAGGACGGCGACCGGCCGATGACCATGGACGAGGCCGGGTTCGTGCGCCAGGTGGCCGAGCGCCTGTACCAGGACGCGCTGCGCGGGCAGGTGGAGCACCTGATGCTGGTCGCCGACCCGCATACGCTGGGGCAGTTGCGGCCGCTGCTGCACAAGGAGGTCCAGAAGCGGGTGGTGGCCGAACTGGCCAAGAACCACGCCAATTCCTCGCGCGACGACTTGGAGAAGCTGCTGGTTTCCTGACCTGCGCCCAGCGCGAAACGCTCAGTCGGCGATCGGCAGGCTGAGCGTTTCCTTCACTTCCTCCATCACGATGTAGCTCTTGGACTCGCGCACGTGCGGCAGGGTCAGCAGGGTGCTGCCCAGCAGCTTGCGGTAGGACGCCATCTCGCTGATGCGCGCCTTGAGCAGGTAGTCGAAGTCGCCCGAGACCAGGTGGCATTCGAGCACGTTGGGCAGCTTCAGCGCGGCGCGGCGGAATTCCTCGAAGATGTCGCCGGACTTGTAGGCCAGGCTGATCTCCACGAACACCAGCAGGCTGGCCTTGAGGTAGTGCGGGTCCAGCCGCGCGTAGTAGCCGGTGATGGCGCCGTCGCGTTCCAGCCGCCGCACCCGCTCGGTGCACGGCGTGGTCGACAGGCCGACCCGCTCGCCCAGTTCGGTGAAGGAAATGCGCCCTTCCTGCTGCAGGATGCGCAGGATCTTGCGGTCGATCTTGTCCAGTTCGCGGAGGCGTGCGGCCATGCGGGCGGGTCTCAGGGGTTTGGCCTGCCGGGCCGGCAGAAATCAGGAGAAAATCCTGGGTTGTGCTGCCTATACTGCACCGAACTTCTGCCCTGGCGCCATCCAGCCAGGGAATTGATCCGAACGGAGTAAGCGCATGCGGGTTCTGGTTCTCGGCAGCGGTGTGATCGGCACGGCCACGGCGTGGTATCTGGCCCGCAACGGCTGCGAGGTGACGGTGGTCGACCGCCAGCCGGCGGCCGGCCTGGAGACCAGTTATGCCAATGCCGGGCAGGTCTCGCCCGGCTACGCCTCGCCCTGGGCGGCGCCCGGGGTGCCGCTGAAGGCGCTGAAATGGCTGTTCCAGCGGCATGCGCCGCTGGCGATCACCCCCACCGCCGACCTGCAGCAGTACCTGTGGCTGGCGCAGATGCTGCGCAACTGCACCGCCGAGCGTTATGCGATCAACAAGGCGCGCATGGTGCGCCTGTCCGAGTACAGCCGCGACTGCCTGGACCAGTTGCGCGCCGAGACCGGCATCGCCTACGAAGGCCGCCAGCTCGGCACCACCCAGTTGTTCCGCACCCAGCAGCAGCTGGACGGCGCGGCCAAGGACATCGAGGTGCTGCGCGAGTACGGCGTGCCCTACGAACTGCTGGACCGCGCCGGCATCGCCCGGGTCGAGCCGGCCCTGGCCAGCGCGCCGGCCAGCCTGGTCGGCGCGCTGCGCCTGCCCAACGACCAGACCGGCGATTGCCGCCTGTTCACCCAGCGCCTGGCGGCGATGGCCGCCGCGGCCGGCGTGCAGTTCCGCCAGGGCGAGACCATCGAGGCCCTGCAGGCCGATGGCGACCGCATCGACGGCGTGCGCATCGGCGGCCGGCTGGAACGCGCCGACCGCTACGTGGTCGCGCTGGGCAGCTATTCGCCCGGCCTGCTGGCGCCCCTGGGCATCCGCCTGCCGGTGTATCCGCTGAAGGGCTATTCGCTGACCCTGCCGATCCGCGACGCGGCGCTGGCGCCCACCTCCACCATTCTCGACGAGAGCTACAAGGTGGCGATCACCCGCTTCGACGAACGCATCCGCGTCGGCGGCATGGCCGAACTGGCCGGCTTCGACCTGTCGCGGCCGGCGCGGCGCCGCGCCACCCTGGAGAAGGTGGTCAACGACCTGTACCCGCGCGGCGGCGACCTGGCCGCGGCCGAGTTCTGGACCGGGCTGCGCCCGGCCACGCCGGACGGCACGCCGGTGGTCGGCGCCACCGGCTACCGCAACCTGTTCCTCAACACCGGCCACGGCACGCTGGGCTGGACCATGGCCTGCGGTTCGGGCCGTTACCTGGCCGACCTGATGGTCTCGCGGCAGCCGCAGATCAGCGGCGAGGGCCTGGACATCTTCCGTTATTCCCGCGGTTCCGCCGCGTCCGTCGCCGAGGCCGTCGCGTGCGCCCAGCCCGTGCATTGATCGACCTCGACGCGCTGCGCCACAACTACCGCCTGGCCCGCCGGCTGAGCGGCGGCAAGGCGCTGGCGGTGGTCAAGGCCGATGCCTATGGGCACGGCGCGGTGGCCTGCGCGCGCGCGCTGGACGGCGAGGCCGACGGCTTCGCGGTGGCCTGCATCGAGGAGGCGCTGGAGCTGCGCCAGGCCGGCATCGCCGCGCCGATCCTGTTGCTGGAAGGCATCTTCGACGCCGAGGAACTGCCGCTGGTCGCCGAACACCGGCTGTGGTGCGCGGTCGCCTCGCCCTGGCAGGTGGAGGCGATCGCCGCCTTCGCCGCGCCGCAGCCGCTGTGCCTGTGGCTGAAGCTGGACAGCGGCATGCACCGGCTCGGCCTGGCGCCGGCGGAATTCCGTGCCGCGCACGCGCGGCTGAGTGCGTTGCCGCAGGTCGAGCGGCTGGTGCTGATGAGTCACTTCGCCCGCGCCGACGAGCTGGACAGCGCGCGCACGCAGGAGCAGGTGGAGGTGTTCCGCCAGGCCAGCGCCGGCCTGGCCGGCGAGACCAGCCTGTGCAACTCGCCGGCGCTGCTCGGCTGGCCGGGCCTGCGCAACGACTGGGGACGCCCGGGCCTGATGCTGTACGGCGCCGATCCGTTCGCCGCGGCGGCCACGCTGCCCGGCGAACTGCGCCCGGTGATGACCCTGCAGTCCCGCATCATCTCCGTGCGCGAACTGGCACCGGGCGAGCCGGTCGGCTATGGCGCGCGTTTCGTCGCGGCGCGGCCGACCCGGGTCGGCGTGGTGGCGATCGGCTATGCCGACGGCTATCCGCAGTTCGCGCCCAATGGCACGCCGGTGCTGATCGACGGCGTGCCCGGCGAGCTGATCGGGCGCGTGTCGATGGACATGCTGACCGTGGACCTGACCGACCACCCGCAGGCCGGCCTCGGCAGCGAGGTGCAGTTGTGGGGCGAGCAGCCGCGCATCGACGCGCTGGCGGGGCGTTGCGCGTCCAGCGCCTACCGGCTGCTGTGCGGCCTCAAGCGCGCCCCGCGCGTCTACCTCGGCGCGTGAGCCATGGCTGACGGCGCCGGCGCGCTGCCGGCGCCGCGCGTGCGGTCTCAGCGCTCGGCGACCGCGCTGTCCTTGCGGAACTGGCGGCGCAGCCAGTCGTCGAGCATGCGCTTTTCGTAGCGCAGCGGGTCGGTACTCAGGCCGACCGAGCTGTTGTACAGATAGCTGGGGTCCATCAGCTTGGGCTGGCCCTGCGCCAGCACCTGGCCGTCGGCGCCGTACAGGGTGAAGTCCAGGCTGATCCGCGGCGGGTACAGGTCGCGCATCACCCGCACGTCGTTCCAGTTCGGGCCGTGCCACGGCTCGAAGTCGCCGGCGCGCTTGATGTCGGTGAGCTTGATGTCCAGGCGCTGGCCGGGCTGCAGTTGCTTGGCGGCCTGCTTCTGCAGATAGGCGGCCAGGTCCTGTACCCAGTCGCCGCGTTCGGCTTCCCAGCGGTTGCGGCTCTGCCGCAGTTCGCTGAAGGTGGCCGGATCGGCCCAGCTCACCTGCACCGGGCCGTCGCTGCTGAGGCTGCGCGGGGCCTGCGGGTCGGTGACGTTGCGGATCTCGGCGGAGGCGCCGCCTGCCCACAGGCAGGCAACAGCCAGCGCCGTCCAGGCATAGCGGATCTTCATGACGGATCTCCAGGAGGCGTACGCCCAGTGTGTGCCTGTGCCGGCGCGCCCGCAATCGCGGCGACGCGCGCGGCGGCGGCCGTTGGCCGCCGATTCATCCGTGCGGCATGACGGGCGGATCACGCCGCCTCGCCGCCTGCTTCACGGCGCGCGCGCCAGCATGGAGACCATTGGAGTGATGCGGGGATCGCATGAAGACGCCGTTGTTCCACCAGGCCCACACCGGCAGCGATGTGCGCCTGCAGTTCATCGACTGGGCCAAGCGCCACGGGCACAGCCCGGCCAGCGGCGCGGCCGCGTTCGTCGAGCATCAGGCCAACCTGGACGATGCGGCACGCCAGTTGCGGCTCAATCCTGGCGACGACGTGCGCCAGCTGTTGCGGCGCTACCTGGCCTCGCTCGGCGAGGCGCGGGACGTGGCCGTGCAGTTCCCGCCCAGCTACCACTATCGCAGCCCGCAGGGGCAGAGCTTCCGCTACACCCTGACCCTGGTGCTGGCCGAGGACGGCGTGGAGTGGAAGGCGCGGGTGTGGACCGGCCTGGAGTACCTGGGCCTGATCGTCGGCCGCGGCGCCGGCCCGCGCGCCAACTACTCGCGCCTGGCGCGGATGGCGGTGGAGCACGAACTGGCCGGCGACGCGCCGCGTTTCACGCTGGGTTGAGCAATTCAGGAACGTTGTCATGTCCGTCGTCAGTGCACCCGAGCGCGCCGTGGTCCCCGAAGAATGCCGTCGGCACTGCCGGCAGCTGGGACCGGCGCGCGTGCAGCAGTTGCTGGCCGCGTCGCCGCCGCCGCCTTGGCGCGAAGAGGCAGAGCGCTGGCTGGAAGAGCAGGCGCTGCGCAATGCGCGCCTGACCCAGTGGATGGTGCTGGCCGGCATCGGCCTGTCGCTGCTGGGCATCGTGCTGGTGGTCGCCTTCCTCTGGTGACGGGGTCGGGTGAGCGCGAGCGCCGCGGACCCGGCGGCTTGACGGCGGCAGAGTGGCTTAACAAGATGGGGGGTCCGTCTCGCGATTCTCGGCGCGCCGCTGTCGGCGCCACGGATGCGCGGCGATTTCATCCGTGGTCGCAGGCCGCTTCCAGAGCTACTCCGTCATGCATGCCAGTCCAGACTCCACCGCGTCTTCGTTCGCGCAGGCGACGAACCTGCATTACCGCGAAATCTTCGACAAGATCGACTCCGGCTTCTGCGTGATCCAGGTGCTGTTCGACGATGCCCAGCGTGCGGTGGACTACGTTTTCCTGGAGGTCAATCGGGCGTTCGAGCGCGAAACCGGCATACGCGACGCGGTCGGCCGACGCATGCGCGAACTGGCGCCGACCCATGAGGAGCACTGGTTCCAGCTGTATGGCGAGGTCGCGCTGAGCGGACGCTCGGCCAAGTTCGAGAATTTCTCCACGCCGCTGGGACGCTGGTGGACCGTGGATGCGTTCCGGATCGGCGCGCCCGAGCAGCGCCTGGTCGCCGTGCAGTTCCTCGACGTCACCGAGCGCAAGCGGGTGGAGCGCGACCTGGCCGAGAGCGAGGCGCGCTTCAGCGCGCTGGCCGAGGGCCTGCCGATGCCGGTGTGGGTGCTGGACGCCCAGGGCGAACTGCGCTTCACCAATACCGCCTATGCCGAATTCTTCGGCATCGATCTGGATACCGACACGGCGCGCCCGGGCTGGGGCGACGTGCTGCATCCGGAGGACGTGGGCGTGTTCGCCTACGAACTGCGCAACGCGCTGCACGACCAGCGCAACCTGCGCGCGCTGGTGCGCGCGCGCCGCCACGACGGCGAATGGCGCTGGGTGGAGATGACCGCTGTGCCGCGCTATTCCGCCGAGGGCCAGTTCATCGGCCTGGCCGGCAGCAGCCCGGACGTGACCGAGCGCCGCGACATCGAACTGGCGCGCGAGCAGCTGCTGGAGTCCGAGCGCAGCGCACGCAACGCCGCCGAGAGCATGGCGCGGCTGAAGGACGAGTTCCTGGCCACGCTCTCGCACGAACTGCGCACGCCGCTGACCACCATCCTCGGCTGGAGCGACCTGCTGCTGCAGCGGCTGCCGCCGGGCGACCCCAGCAGCAAGGGCCTGTCGGTCATCGCCAGCAGCGCGCGCGCGCAGCAGCGGCTGATTTCCGACATGCTCGATCTCAGCAGCATGCTGCTGGGCAAGGTGCAGCTGGAAGTGGAGGCGCTGGACCTGGCCGAGCAGGTGCGCGAGGCGATGCGCGCGCAGGAGCCGGTGGCCGAAGGCAAGGACCAGGCGCTGAGCCTGCAGGCGCCGTCGCAGCCGTGCAGGGTGCTGGGCGACGCCACGCGCCTGCAGCAGGTGTTCTGGAACCTGCTGTCCAATGCGATCAAGTTCACGCCCGCGCACGGGCGCATCGCGCTGGCGATCGAGCTGGAGGACGACGGCCAGCACGTCAGCGTGGCGGTGCGCGATTCCGGCGACGGCATCCCGCCGGAATTCCTGCCGCATCTGTTCGGCCGCTTCCGCCAGGCCGACAGCACCACCACGCGCCTGCACGGCGGCCTCGGCCTGGGCCTGGCGATCGTGCAGCAGCTGGTGGAGATGCACGGCGGCCAGATCAGCGCGGCCAGCGAAGGCCGCGGCTGCGGTTCGGTGTTCACCGTGCGCCTGCCGCTGCACCGCGACGCGCCGGGCTCGCGCCCGCTGCGCGAGGTGCGCGCGTTCGCGATGGCCGAGCAGGTGGTCGAGGCGTATTCGCTCAAGGGCGTGCGCTTGCTGGCGGTGGAGGACCAGCCGGACATGCTCGACTACCTGCGGCGCCTGCTCGAGGAGCAGGGCGCGGAGGTGGTGGCGGTGGGATCGGCCAGCGAGGCGCTGGGGGTGCTCGACGGCGGCGGCCATGCCACGATCGACGTGATGGTGACCGACATCGGCATGCCGGGCATGGACGGCTACGGCCTGATCCGCACCGTGCGCGAGAACATGGGCCTGGACGCGGACGAACTGCCGGCGGTGGCGGTGACCGCGCTGGCGCGCGCCGACGATCGCCAGCGTGCGTTGCAGTCCGGCTTCCAGGAGCACCTGGCCAAGCCGTACAGCGTGGCGCAACTGGTCTCGGCGGTGCGCTTCGCGCGGCAGCGCTAGGGCCGGCCCTGCGCTCTTGCCCGCCGGCTCACGCCGACGGCGCTAGGCTGCCGCGGTCCCTCCACGGAGTCCGCCGATGACCCAGTATGCCGAGCGTATCCACACCGACCAGGCGCAGATCCAGGCGCTGGAAGCGTTGATCCTGCAACTGCCCGGCCAGGCGCATGTGCGTATCGAGTTGAACGACGGCAGCGTGTGCTTCGGCACCGTGTCGGTGCGCCCCAGCATCCAGCAGTTCCGCGACGCCGACGGCAACGAGGGCAGCAATGCGCAGGTGCGCATCGACGACCTCGACGATCCGGCCCAGCATCGCTACCTGTGGCTGGACCAGATCCGCAGCGTGCGCCCGCTGCCGCCGCGGCCCTGGGACGTCGACCCGCGCAGCGAGGGCTCTTGACGCGTCTTTCACTCTTTCCGCGCCGGGGCTGTGCATCATCGGCGTTCCCCCCGAGCTTCCGGATATCCAAGACACATGGTCATGTCTTCGCCGATTCGCGCCCGTTGGGTGTTGTGTGCGCTCAGTGCCGCCTTGCTCGCCGCCTGCGGCGACACTGCCAAGCACTCCATCGAGGAGGGCATGGGACCGGATCCGGTGCTGCCCGACCCGGTCAAGCGCATGATCCCCACGGTCAAGGTCGCCGAGGTCAAGCGCTGGGCCGATGGCGCCGCGCCGGTGCCGGCCGCCGACCTGGCGGTGCAGGCGTTCGCCCGCGACCTGGACCATCCGCGCTGGCTGTACGTGCTGCCCAATGGCGACGTGCTGGTCGCCGAGACCGCCGAGCCGCCGGCGCCGGAAAAGGACAGCGGTGGCCTGCGCGACAAGATCCAGGGCGCGATGATGGCCAAGGCCGGCGCCAGCGTGCCCAGCGCCAACCGCATCACCCTGCTGCGCGATGCCGACGGCGACGGCGTGGCCGAGGTACGCACGCAGTTCCTCAAGGGCCTGTATTCGCCGTTCGGCATGGCCCTGGTCGGCGACCGCCTGTACGTGGCCAACGCCGATGCGCTGGTCAGCTTCCCGTACAAGGACGGCGATACCCAGATCACCGCCGCGCCCAGCTTCGTCGCCAACCTGCCCGGCGGCATCAACCACCACTGGACCAAGAGCCTGCTCGCCAGCCGCGACGGCAAGAAGCTGTACGTGGGTGTCGGTTCCAACAGCAACGTCGCCGAGAACGGCATGGAGCAGGAACTCAACCGCGCCGCGATCCTGGAAGTGGACGCGGCCAGCGGCGCCACCCGCGTGTTCGCCAGCGGCCTGCGCAATCCGGTCGGCCTGGCCTGGCAGCCCGGCACCGACACGTTGTGGACCGTGGTCAACGAACGCGACGAGCTCGGCAGCGACCTGGTGCCCGATTATCTGACCTCGGTGCGCGAGGGTGGTTTCTACGGCTGGCCGTACAGCTACTACGGCCAGCACGTGGACGAGCGCGTGCAGCCGCAGAACGCGGAAATGGTGGCCAGCGCGATCAAGCCGGACTATGCGCTGGGCGCGCATACCGCCTCGCTGGGCCTTGCCTTCTACGAAGGCGCGCTGCTGCCGCCGACCTACCGCGGCGGCGCCTTCATCGGCCAGCACGGTTCCTGGAACCGCGACCCGCCGTCGGGCTACAAGGTGATCTACGTCCCCTTCGTCAACGGCAAGCCCAGCGGCAAGCCGCAGGACGTGCTGACCGGCTTCCTCGACGCCGAAGGCCGCGCGCAGGGCCGCCCGGTCGGCGTGGCCGTGGACAAGCCCGGTGCCTTGCTGGTGGCCGACGACGTCGGCAACATCGTGTGGCGGGTGACGCCGAAGCCGGGCAAGTGAGCGGCGGGCGCGCTGCACGCGCCTGCCTGCACTATCCGTAGGAGCGGCGACGCGGACGTCGTGGTGATGAAGTCCGGTCCCGGCTGCAGCCGCTCCTACGAATGCCTTGGCCGACACGGTGCGGCCTAGGGTCCGAGCGATCGCGCATCGCGCTGTTCGCGGTTGCGCCGTGCAACGCCGATGCAGATGCGCCCGTAGGGGCGGCTTCAGCCGCGACGGGCGTGATCGGTAATGCCCGTCGCGGCTGAAGCCGCTCCTACATTGGGAAAAGGTGACCGCATTTGCGGTCGGAAAGAGAGAACAGAGGCGTCGGGCACAGCAAAACGCCCTGCAATCGCCCTCGTAGGACCGGCTTCAGCCGCGACCGACGCATTCACAGGAACGCCTGGCTCGCGGTTAAACCCACCCTGCAACGGTTCCTACATCGACTGCCTGCCGTCAATGCTCCACCGGCGCCGGCTCCACACCGAAACGGCGGGCGTAACCGCGTTCGTTGAACACCCGTTCGACTTCGGTGTCGCCCAGTTCCGGGGCGGCGTAGACGGCATAGACCACGCTGCCGTCGTCGCGCGCGCCGCGCTGGTGCAGGCGGTAGCGCGGACGCCCGGTGCCGGTGTTCTCCGGGTAGTGCAACGGCGGCTGGCTGCCATCCAGGTCCACTTCGCTGTTGTCGACGACGCCGCCGATGAACACTGCGCGCATGCTGCCTCTCCAGTCGTTGGGTGCCTTGCAGCCTAGGCGCGCCGATGTTGCCGGAACATCAATGATGCGTTGGATTCGCGCAAAATCCGGACGGTGGCGCGCTGCCGGTAGAATGCGCGTCCCTGTCCCGACGACCACGCCCGATGCCGGCTGCGCAAGACGCCCCCCTCGACACCCTGTTCCTGCCGTTCGCCCAGGGCGTGCTGCGCTGGCCTGCGGGCAAGGTGCTGTTCCTGCGCGCCCGCGACGGCTGGGCGCTGCGCCAGCACGCGCAGCCGCCGGCGCAGTTGGTCTGCGAACAGGACTACCGGCCGTTCGCCACGGCGCTGCAGCAGGGCGGCTGGACGGTGCGCGCCGAGCAGGACGGCGATGCCGATGCCGGCGGCTACGCACTGGTGCTGGTGCTGCCGCCGCGCCAGCGCGAGGAAGCGCGGGCGCTGCTGGCGCGCGCGGTGGCGCTGGCCGCGCCGGGCGGCGTGGTGGTGGCCTGCCAGGCCAACAACGAGGGCGCGCGCTCCGGCGAGGACGACCTGCAGCAGCTGGCCGGCCTCGGCGGCAAGCTGACCAAGCACCACTGCCGGGTGTACTGGACCGCGCCGCTGCAGGGCGGCCACGACGCCGCGCTGCAGCAGCGCTGGGCGACGCTGGATGCGGTGCGGCCGATCCTGGACGGGCGCTTCCGCAGCCGTCCCGGCGTGTTTGCCTGGAACCGCGTCGACCCGGCCTCGGCGCTGCTGGCCGAGCATCTGCCCGCCGACCTGCGCGGCCGCGCCGCCGATCTCGGCGCCGGCTATGGCTACCTGTCGGCGGAACTGCTGGCGCGCTGCCCGCAGCTGACCGCGCTGGACCTGTTCGAGGCCGACGCGCGTGCGCTGGCGCTGGCGCGCGCCAACCTGGCGCAGGCGCCGGCCGGCGTGGCGCTGGGCTTCCACTGGCACGACGTGACCGCGGGGCTGCCAGGGCAGTACGACGTCATCGTCAGCAATCCGCCGTTCCACGCCCCGGGGCGGATGGAACGGCCGGACATCGGCCGGCGTTTCATCGCGGTGGCGGCGCAGGCGCTGGCGCCCGGCGGGCGCCTGTTCCTGGTCGCCAACCGCCATCTGCCCTACGAGGCGGTACTCGATGCCAGCTTCGGCCAGACCGAGGTGCTCGCCACCCGCGACGGCTTCAAGCTGATCCACGCGGTGCGCAGCCGCGGCGGAGCGCGCCGATGAAACTGGTCAAGCATCTGGCCAACCTGGGCTACGGCAGCCGCAAGCAGGTGGCGCTGATGTTCCGCGAAGGCCGCATCACCGATGCCGAGGGCGAGGTGCTGTACGCCGACGACCAGGTGCCGCACGCGACGATCCGGGTCGACGGCGAAGCGCTGGATCCGCCGCCCGGGCTGATCCTGGCGCTGCACAAGCCGGTCGGCTACACCTGCTCGACCAAGGACCCGGGGCGCATCGTCTACGACCTGCTGCCGCCGCGTTTCCGCCTGCGCTCGCCGCTGCTGTCCACGGTCGGGCGGCTGGACCGCGACACCAGCGGCCTGCTGCTGATGACCGACGACGGCGCGCTGCTGCATCGCATCGTCTCGCCGAAGGCGCGGCTGGCCAAGGTCTACGAGGCCAGCCTGGCCGAGGACCTGCGCGGCGACGAAGCGGCGCAGTTCGCCAGCGGCACGCTGCTGCTCGACGGCGAGACCACGCCGCTGCTGCCGGTGGAGCTGGAGACGCTGGGGCCGCGCCAGGTGCGCGTGGCCCTGCACGAAGGCCGCTATCACCAGGTACGGCGCATGTTCGCCGCGGTCGGCAACCACGTCACCGCGCTGCATCGCAGCCGCATCGGCGGTTTCGGCCTGGGGGATCTGCCGGCCGGGCAGTGGCGGGTGCTGCAGGCGGCGGACGTGGCGGTGCTGTTTGAGGGCCGGGATTAGGGATTCGGGATTGGGGATTTGTAAAAGCGCATGGCGTCTGGAACGACGTGCGCGGCTCGCGTAGGAGCGGCTTCAGCCGCGACCGCGCCCCGCCTTTGCCAATCCCCAATCCCGACTCCCCAATCCCCAATCACGAATCCCGACCCTCAACCGCCCGCTTCCAGCCCTCCAGGCCCAGCGTCTCCAGCGTCCGCAGATTGCGCTCCACGATCACGTCCGCGTCCGGGAAGGCGGCCACGGCGCGCTCCACGCTGTCCTCGCGCAACAGGTGCAGGGTGGGGTAGGGCGCGCGGTTGGTGTAGTTGCCGATGTCGTCCGGGGCGGTGCCGGCGAACTGGTACTGCGGGTGGAAGCTGGCCACCTGCAGGATGCCCTGCAGGTCCAGCGCCTCGACCGCGGCGTCGGCGTTGTCGAGGAAGTCGTTGTAGTCCAGGAAGTCCTGCAGCACGTCCGGGTGCACGATCAGCGTGGTGTCGATCTGCTCGGCCGGGGTGTCGCGCAGCAGCACCAGTTCCTCGGCCAATTGTTCGAGCAGCGCCTCGGGCGTGCTCGCGTCGCTGAGCACGTAGCGGATCTGCTGCTTGACGTGCACCGCCTTGGCGAAGGGGCACAGGTTCAAACCGATCACCGCGCGTTCCAGCCAGCGGCGGGTGTCGCCCAGGTAATCGGGCGCGTCGCCAGGAATCTCGTCGTGCATCGGTCGCGGAAATGGCCTAGGGAAGGTGCAGGCGATTGTAGGCGGTGTCCAGCCACGCCGGCGTTTCCGTGTACATCTCGCGGATCAGCCGCTTGATCAGCGGCAGCAACTCGGAGCTGTCGTTGCGGCGGTGGCTGAGGATGATCGGTGAGGTGGCGTGGGCGTCGTCGAGCAGGCGGTAGTGCAGGTCGCGGCGCAGCACCCGCACCGACGCGGGAATCACGCACACGCCCATCTCCGCGGCGACCAGGCCCAGCGCGGTCTGCAGTTCGCGCACCTCCTGCACCGCCAGCGGGCGGATGCCGTGGTCGTGCAGCAGCGACAGCACCTGGTCGGCGAAGCTCGGCCGCGGCTGGTTGGGGTAGACGATCAGGCGCTGCGCGTTCAGCGCCTCCGGTGCCAGCGGCGCGTCGGAGGCGGCCAGCGGATGTTCCATCGGCAGCGCGACCACCAGGCGTTCCTCGCGCAGCACGAACCGCTCCACCCTCTCGTCGTCGTGGCGGATGCGGCCCACGCCCAGGTCGATGCGGCCGGTCTTCAACGCCTCGATCTGCTCGCCGGACATCAGTTCCAGCAGACGGATGTCCAGCGCCGGACGCTGCTGGCGCAGGCGCCGCACCAGCATCGGCAGGCCGCCGTAGAGCGCGGAGGCGACGAAGCCGATCGCGAACACGCGTTGCTCGCTGCGGCCGATCCGGCGCGCGGCGTCCTGCATCTGCTCGACCCGGCCCAGCACCTGCAGCGCTTCCTCGTAGAACAGCTTGCCGGCGTCGGTCAGCCGCAGCGGGCGGCTGCTGCGCACGATCAGGCGCGTGCCCAGTTGCTCCTCCAGGTGCTGGATCTGCCGGCTCAGCGGCGGCTGGGCGATATGCAGCAGTTCGGCGGCGCGGGTGAAATTGCGCTCGCGGGCGACCGCGACGAAGTAGCGAAGTTGGCGCAGGTCCATCGGAAGTCGTATTCGTTCGAGGTATGTTGCGCTGCAATAAAGCCAGCAATCATGCGGGTTGCGCCAACAACATACCAAAAAGGTATGCAACGAGACCGACAGAGTCTTGGACGTGGCTGCGCGGCCGGCGCAGTGTGGCGCGCATGGACCCGTTGCCGACCCCCACCCGCCGCACCGCCCCCACCGTCGAGCGCGTCGAGACCCTGCTGCTCGACCTGCCGACCATCCGTCCGCACCGCCTGTCGGTGGCGACCATGCAGGGGCAGACCCTGATGCTGGTGCGCCTGCACTGCTCCGACGGCGTGGTCGGCCTCGGCGAAGGCACCACCATCGGCGGCCTGGCCTACGGCGCGGAGAGCCCGGAAGGCATGAAGCTGGCGATCGACCGCTACCTGGCGCCGCTGCTGGTCGGCGCCGACGCCAGCGGCGTGCAGGCGCTGATGCAGCGCATCGGCAAGCAGGTCAAGGGCAATCATTTCGCCAAGTGCGCGGTGGAGACCGCGCTACTGGACGCGCAGGGCAAGCGCGTCGGGCTGCCGCTGTCCGAGCTGCTGGGCGGGCGCCTGCGCGAGCGCCTGCCGGTGGCCTGGACGCTGGCCTCGGGCGACACCGCGCGCGACATCGCCGAGGCCGAGCAGATGTTGGACCTGCGCCGCCACCAGGTGTTCAAGTTGAAGATCGGCGCGCGGCCGCCGGCCGAGGACATCGCCCACGTGGCCGCGATCAAGCGTGCGCTGGGCGCGCGCGGCGCGGTGCGGGTCGACGTCAACATGGCCTGGAGCGAGGCCGAGGCGGTGCGCGCGCTGCCCGCGCTGGCCGATGCCGGCTGCGAACTGGTGGAGCAGCCGGTGGCCTCGCGCGAGGCGATGCAGCGGCTGATGCAGCGCTTCCCGCTGGCGTTGATGGCCGACGAGATCCTGGCCGGGCCGGAGAGCGCGTTCCTGGCCGCGCGCGCGCCGGCGGCCGACGTGTTCGCGGTGAAGATCGAGCCGTCCGGCGGGCCGATCGCCGCGCAGAAGGTCGCCGCCATCGCCGAGGCGGCCGGCATCGGCCTGTACGGCGGCACCATGCTGGAAGGGCCGATCGGCACCGTCGCCTCGGCGCAGGTGTTCGCCACCTTCCCGCAACTGCAGTGGGGCACCGAACTGTTCGGGCCGCTGCTGCTGACCGAGCAACTGCTGACCGAGCCGCTGCGCTACGCCGACTTCCACCTGCACCTGCCCGCCGGCCCCGGCCTGGGCATCGCCCTGGACGAGGCGCGCGTGCAGGCCTTCCGCCGCGATCGCGGCCGCAGCGTGGTGGCGGTCAGCGCCACCGCGGAGGACTGAACCATGCTGTTCCACGTGACCATGGACGTAAATCTTCCCGCCGACATGCCGCCCGAACGGGCCGAGCAGCTCAAGCGCGAGGAGAAGGCGCGCTTCCAGGCGCTGCAGCGCGACGGTCGCTGGCGGCACATCTGGCGGGTGGTCGGGCAGTACGCCAACGTCAGCATCTTCGACGTGGCCGACAACGCCGAACTGCACGCGTTGCTGCTGTCGCTGCCGCTGTTCCCCTACATGCGCATCGCGGTCACCCCGCTGTGCCGCCACCCCTCGTCGCTGTACGAGGACGATCGCTAGTTCCGCTGCGGACGCTCCCTCGGGAGGGGACGTGTCTCGGCCGCCATCGCCACCACGAGAAAGGAAGGGCATCACCATGAGCGTCAAGATCTTCGCCACCCCCGACGTGCAGGCGTTCCTGCGCCAGGTCAGCGGGTTGGACATGCCGGGCGGCACGCCGCGGGTGAAGCAGATCGTGCACCGCGTGCTGTCGGATCTGTTCCGCAGCATCGACGAGTTGGAGATCACCCCGGACGAGTACTGGGCGGCGATCGCCTGGCTCAACGACCTGGGCGCGGCCGGGCAGGCCGGGCTGATCTCGCCCGGGCTGGGCCTGGACCACTTCCTGGACCTGCGCCTGGACGCCATCGATGCCGAACTGGGCATCGACAACCCCACCCCGCGCACCATCGAAGGGCCGCTGTACGTGGCCGGCGCGCCGGTGGCGCACGGCGTCGCCCGGCTCGACGACGGCAGCGACGAGAACGGCCACACCCTGATCATGCACGGCACCGTGTACGGCGCCGACGGCCGCCCGCTGCCCGGCGCGACGGTCGAGGTCTGGCACTGCGACACGCGCGGCTTCTATTCGCACTTCGATCCCACCGGCAAGCAGGCGCCGTTCAACATGCGCCGCACCATCGTCGCCGACGACAACGGCCGGTACCGCTTCCGCAGCATCGTGCCCAAGGGCTACGGCGTGCCGCCGGGCAGCCCGACCGAACGCCTGCTGTTCGCGCTCGGCCGGCATGGCCAGCGGCCGGCGCACATCCACTTCTTCATCGGCGCCGACGGCCACCGCAAGCTGACCACGCAGATCAACATCGCCGGCGACCCGCTGGTCGACGACGACTTCGCCTACGCCACCCGCGACGGCCTGGTGCCGGCGATCGTGGAGCACCACGACCCGGCCAGCATCGCCGCCAACGGCGTGGACGGCCCGTTCGCCGAGATCGCCTTCGATTTCCACCTGACCCCGCTGGTCGACGGCGTCGACAACCAGGCCAATCCGGCGCGCCGCCGCGCGGCCGCCTAGCCGACGCGCACCGCGGCCACCTTGCGGCCGCGGCGCAGCACCCAACGCCGTTTTCAGTTCCTGGCACCCGTTGCCGCCGCCGCTTTCGGTGGCGGTACGGACCCCTGCGCGCCGCCGGCTGGCGGCCGCATCCACGCATCGGCTCGGAGGGAGGGCCCGATCATGCAGCAGTTTCCACATCCAACGCGCCGCAGGGCGCAACGCCACGGCACGCCGCGCTGGACCACGCTGCTGTGGACCATGGCGGCGGTCTCCGGCGGCGCCGCCGCCAACAACGGCGTGGCGCTGCCCGGCTATGGCGCGCAGACCCAGGGCCTGGCCGGCACCTCGATCGCCTTGCCGCTGGATGCGGCGGCCTCGGCCAACAACCCGGCCGGCATGGGCGCGGTCGGCGACCGCGTCGATGCCGACCTCACCCTGATCTCGGCGCCGGTGCGCAGCCAGGTCGGCACGACGCGCTACAAGGACGACGCGCTGATCCCGGTACCGACCGCCGGCTACAACCGCCAGCTCAACGACGACCTGAGCCTGGGCGTATCGGTGTTCGGCCATGGCGTGGCGCTGGACTACGGCACGCCGGTCTACGGCACGCACGACACCCTGTCCAAGCTGCAGCAGGTGGTGCTGGCGCCGACCCTGGCCTGGCGCGTGGGCGAGCATCAGTACCTGGGCCTGTCGCCGCGGCTGGCCTACCAGCGCCTGCACATCGCCGGCCTGGAGGGCATCGGTTTCCAGTCGGCCGGTGCCGACTCCGCGTACGGCTACGGCGTCGCGCTGGGCTGGTACGGCCAACTGGCGCCGGGCCTGAGCGCCGGCGTCACCTGGTCCAGCCGCATCCGCTTCGGCCGCCTGCAGCGCTACCGCGGGCTGTTGCCGGAAGGCCGCCTGGACCTGCCGCAGCAGGCCGGCGCCGGCCTGGCCTGGCAGGCCAGCGACGCGCTGACCCTGGCCGCCGACTGGCTGTGGATCGACTGGTCCGGCGAACGCGCCTACGGCAACCGCATCGACCAGGGCGGGGCGCTCGGCGCTGCGGACGGCCCGGGTTTCGGCTGGCGCAGCCAGCGCGTGCTCCGGTTCGGTGCCGAGTATCGCCTGGACGATGCGTGGTCGCTGCGGCTGGGCTATTCCCGCGCCAGTCGCCTGATTCCCGACAGCCAGGCGCAGCTGGCGGTGCTGGCGCCGCTGGCGCAGTACCGCCACTACGCGCTGGGCGCGACCTGGCGGCTGTCGCCGCAGTTGTCATTGACCGGCAGCGTCACCCATGCGCCGGGCGGCGCGGTCGCCAGCGGCGGCGTGCAGGCCGGCACCCGCGATCTCACCTATTTCAATCTCGGCCTCGGCTGGACCTTCCGCTGAGCCGCACGGAGACGACCCATGCAAACCTATCTGTTGCTGCACGGTTCCTGGCACGACGGCCACGCCTGGGACGGCGTCGCCGACCACTTGCGCGCGCACGGCGTGCAGGTGCATGCGCCGACCATCGCCGGGCATGGCGCCGGCGCCGACAAGCGCGTCTCCCACGCCGACTGCGTGGCCTCGGTGGTGGACTACGTGCGCCGCCACGACCTGCGCGACCTGGTCGTGCTCGGCCACAGCTGGGGCGGCAGCATCGTGCAGCGCCTGGCCGAGGAGGAGCCGGAGCGCTGCAAACGCCTGGTGTTCCACAACGCCTTCGTGCTGCGCGACGGCGAGGCGCTGTTCGACCTGCTGCCGCCGCATTACCAGGCGCTGTGGAAGAACGCGGTCGATGCCGACGGCGGCATCATGCTGCCGTTCCCGATCTGGCGCGACGGTTTCATCGGCGACGCCGACCTGGCCCAGGCGCAGCAGGCCTACGCGCGGCTGAGCCCGACGCCCGCGCGCAGCCATTTCGATGCGGTGCCGCTCAAGCGCTTCCACGACCTGCAGATCCCGCGCAGCTGGCTCTACGCCACCGACGACGTGGCGTTGCCGCCAGGCGAGTACGGCTGGCATCCGCGGCTGAGCGCGCGCCTGGGCGCCTACCGCCTGGTCAGCCTGCCGGGCAGCCACGAAGTGTGTTTCAGCGCGCCCGCGCGGCTGGCCGAGAAGATCCTGCTGGCCGGCCGCGACTGACGTTCCCCACCGGAGACTCCAGATGAATCCTGCATCCCCCCTGCGCATCGGCATCGTCGGCGGCGGCATCGCCGGCGTCGGCCTGGCCCTGGGCCTGTGCCGCCACCGCCATCTCGACGTGCAATTGTTCGAATCGGCGCCGGCGTTCGGCGAGATCGGCGCCGGCGTCTCGTTCGGACCCAATGCGGTGCGCGCGCTGGCCGGCCTGGGCATGGGCGAGCCCTATGCCGAGCTCGCCGACCGCACCCCCGCGCCGTGGCAGGACGTGTGGTTCGAATGGCGCCGCGGCGAGGACGCGCGGCTGCTCGGGCAGACCCTGGCGCCCGGCGTTGGCCAGTCGTCGGTGCATCGCGCCGACTTCCTCGACGCACTGGCCACGCGCCTGCCGTTCGGGCTGGCCCGCTTCGGCAAGCGCGCGGTCGCCGTGGAGCAGGACGCCGACGCGGTACGCGTGCGCTTCGCCGACGGCAGCCAGTACGAAGGCGACGTGCTGATCGCCGCCGACGGCATCAAGTCGGCCTTGCGCGGCGAGGTGCTGCGCGCGCTCGGCCACGCGCCGGCGGCGCCGCGCTTCACCGGCACCTGCGCCTATCGCGGCCTGATCGACGCGGCGCGCTTGCGTGCCGCCTTCGCCGCGCGCGGCGTGGACGCGCACCTGGTCGACGTGCCGCAGATGCTGCTGGGCCTGGACGCGCACATCCTCACCTTCCCGGTGAAGCAGGGCCGGCTGATCAACGTGGTCGCCTTCGTCTCCGACCGCAGCGACCCGTCACCGCAGTGGCGCACCGGCCAGGCCTGGGTACGCGAGGCCAGCCGTCGCGAGATGCTGGAGGCGTTCGCGCACTGGGGCGAGGCCGCGCGCACGCTGCTGGAGTGCATCGACACGCCCACCCACTGGGCGCTGCACGATCTGGCCGAACTGCCCGGCTACGTGCACGGGCGGCTGGCGCTGATCGGCGACGCCGCGCACGCCATGCTGCCGCACCAGGGCGCCGGCGCCGGGCAGGGCCTGGAAGACGCCTATTTCCTGGCGCAACTGCTGGCCACGCCTGGCCTGCGCCGCGGCGACCTGCCGGCGCTGTTGCAGGTCTACGAGCGCTTGCGCCTGCCGCGTGCTTGCCGCGTGCAGCGCACCTCTCGCGAGGCCGGCGAGCTGTACGAACTGCGCGATCCGCAGGCCGGTGCCGACGATGCGCGGCTGGCGCAGACCCTGGCGCAGCGCTTCGACTGGATCTGGGCGCACGACCTGGAAGCCGAGGTGGCGCAGGGGCGGCGGATGCTGGCCGCGGGCGTCGCCGCTGGCGCCTAGCCGGGGACAGTGGCGCGCGCGGCGAGCGTCCGCGGCGCGGAGGCGGTCGTGCGGTGGCGTGGTGCCGTCCGGTGTCGACGCGCCGCACGCGTTTTCGCACGTGCTGCAATGCTCAGGATGCGCCGCGCTTGCCATGCCGGGGTGCGCGCGCCTGCACAGGCCGGACGGCGTGCGCACGCCGCGACATGCAGCGCACGCCGTTCCGCCGCGCAGCCGTCGACGGTGAGGCGATGCGCATTCGCGTGCACCGGCGCACCATCGGTGAAAGCATCGTGCGGTCGAGTGCGAGACAAGCCGTCGCCACGCGGTGGTCGTCTCGCACCCGCGCACGGGCGTGGCCCGGCCTCAGTCGCGGAAGTTGTCGAACTGCAGCGGCAGCTCGAAATCGCTTTTCTTCAGCAGCGCGATCGCGTCCTGCAGGTCGTCGCGTTTCTTGCCGCTGACCCGCAGCTTGTCGCCGTTGATCTGCGCTTCCACCTTCAGCTTGGCCTCCTTGAGCGTGGCGACGATCTTCTTGCCCAGCTTCTGCTCGATGCCCTGCTTGACGGTGATCTTCTGCCGCGCGCCGGCGAGGTTGGTCTCCATGTCGCCGAACTCCAGGCAGCGCACGTCGATGCCGCGCGCCAGCAGGCGCGCGCGCAGGATGTCGGTCATCTGCTTGACCTGGAAGTCGCTGGGCGCCGACTGCGCGATGACCTGGTCGTCGAGTTCGAACTTGGCGTCCACGCCCTTGAAGTCGAAGCGGTTGGCCAGTTCGCGGTTGGCCTGGTCCACGGCATTGGTCAGCTCGTGCTTGTCGACCTCGGAAACGATATCGAAGGAAGGCATGGTGAGTCCTCGGCAAAGATGCCTATCGTAGAACGTGCGGGTCGTGCATGGGGCAGGCCCCGGGGGCGGGGATTGGGGATTGGGGATTTGGGATTGGGGATTGGGGATTCGTGCGGCGTCCTGCGTCGACCCGACAGTCCCCCCCACTGGCGCCATGTCGTAGGAGCGGCTTCAGCCGCGACCGCCGCCCATGTCAGGTCGCGGCCGATCCTTCGAGGGCATGGAGCCACGCCGACGTGCGGCTGGCTCATGTGGGAGGGGCCTTCAGGGCATCCCAATCACCTGCTTTCGCCGCATTCAAGCCGGATCCAGGGTGCCGTGTGGGAGCGGCTTCGGTCGCGACGGGGCGTTCCCGGCAACGCCTGTCGCGGCTGAAGCCGCTCCTGCGGCACAGTGCGATGCGCGGCAAAAGCAGGGGATGCGGGTGCCCTGCAGTCGCTCCCACAGGAGACGACAGTGGCCGATGCGCTGGTCGGCGCCTTGGGGGAGGGACTGCAGTCCCGACGCGATCTGCCCCGGCGCCACGCACGTCGCCGATCGCGGTGATAATGCGCCGATGCCCACCTCCCGTTCCAATGCCGTCGCCGCCGCGTGGATGATCGCCGCGGTCGCGTTCTTTTCGCTGATGGATGCGTCGATGAAGCAGCTCAGCGCGCACTACCCGGCGCTGCAGGTCGCGGCGCTGCGCGGTGGCGCCTCGCTGCCGTTCGTGCTGCTGTGGGTGCTGGCCAGCGCCGGGCCACGCGCGATCCTGCCGGTGCGCTGGGGGCTGCAGCTGCTGCGCGGCGTGCTGGGCATCGCCATGATCGGCTGCTTCGCCTGGGCCTTGCGCAGCCTGCCGCTGTCCACCGCCTACACCATCTACTTCGTCGCGCCGCTGCTGGTGGCGGCGCTGTCGGTGCCGCTGCTCGGCGAGTACGTGGGCCCGCGGCGCTGGGCGGCGATCGGCGTCGGCCTGGTCGGCGTGCTGGTGGTGCTGCGCCCCGGCATGGACGGGTTCGTCTCGCTGCCGGGGCTGATGGTGCTGCTGGCGGCCGTCGCCTATGCGGTGGCCTCGGTGCTGGTCAGCCTGTTGACGCGCACCGACACGCCGCAGTCGCTGGTGGTGTGGTTCCTGCTGATCATGGCGCTGGGCGCCGGTGCCCTGGCGTTGCCGGACTGGACGCCGCTGCGCGCGGCCGATGGCGGCTGGATCGCCGGCATGGGCCTGGCCGGGGCGCTGGGCCAGGTGGCGCTGACCCAGGCGTTCCGCCGCGGCGACGCCTCGCTGGTGGCGCCGCTGGAGTACAGCGGCCTGCTGTGGGTGATCCCCTGGGACTGGCTGCTGTGGCGCAAGCTGCCCGATGCCTGGACCTGGGTGGGTGGGGCGATCATCGTCGCCAGCGGCCTGTACCTGCTGCACCGCGAGCGGATCCGCGCGGTGGCGCATCCGCCGCCGCAGGCGCGGCCCTAGCCATCCCGCGATGCGCGCCGACGTTAGAATCGAATGGAATAACGCACGCCATCTCGGCCTGCTAGGCTTTGCGCCCCCCGTCGCTGCCGGTCCCGCGCGTTGATCCAGTTCGAGCGCCTGCACAAGTCCTATTCCGTCGCCGGCCAGCCGGTCGTGGCGCTGCATCCGCTCGATCTGCGCATCGACGCCGGCGAGGTGTTCGGCATCATCGGCCATTCCGGCGCCGGCAAGTCGACCCTGATCCGGCTGATCAACCGGCTCGAGGAGCCCAGCGGCGGCCGCCTGCTCATCGACGGCGAAGACGTCACCGCGCTGGACCGCGCCGGGCTGCGCACGCTGCGCCAGCGCGTGGGCATGATCTTCCAGCACTTCAACCTGCTGTCCTCGCGCACGGTCGCCGGCAACGTCGCCTTCCCGCTGGAACTGGCGGGCACGCCGCGCGCGGAGATCGACGCGCGGGTGGCCGAGCTGCTGGCGCGGGTCGGGCTGGCCGCGCACGCCGGCAAGTACCCGGCGCAGCTGTCGGGCGGGCAGAAGCAGCGCGTCGGCATCGCCCGCGCCCTGGCTACGCGCCCGCGCATCCTGCTGTGCGACGAGGCCACCAGTGCGCTGGACCCGCAGACCACCGCCTCGGTGCTGGCGCTACTGGCGCAGATCAACCGCGAGCTGGGCCTGACCATCGTGCTGATCACCCACGAGATGGAAGTGATCCGCCGCGTCTGCGACCGCGTGGCCGTGCTCGATGCCGGGCGCCTGGTCGAGAGCGGGCCGGTCACCGAGGTGTTCCTGCATCCGCGGCATCCGACCACCAAGCGCTTCGTCTCCGAGGCCGAGCATGTCGACGAGGGCGAATTGCACCGCGACCTCGCCGCGGTGGAGGGGCGCATCCTGCGGCTGACCTTCCTCGGCGTCGATACCTATGCGCCGCTGCTCGGGCGCATCGCTCGCGCCACCGCGGTGGACTACAACATCCTGTCCGGGCGCATCGACCGGATCAAGGACACCCCCTACGGCCAGCTCACCGTGGCCCTGGTCGGTGGCGACATGGATGCGGCGCAGGCCGAATTCGTCGCTGCCGGCGTGCATGTGCAGGAACTGCGCCGATGATGCCTTTCGCCACCGCCGCCACCGGCTTCTTCCGCAATCTCGATGCCGGCAAGTGGAGCGAGATCGGCCGCGCTACCGTCGATACGCTGCTGATGCTCGGCGGCTCGCTGCCGCTGACCCTGCTGATCGGCCTGCCGCTGGGCGTGCTGCTGTTCCTCACCGGTCCGCGCCAGACCCACCAGAAGCCGCTGCTGTACAGCGGCCTGGCGCTGGTCATCAACGTGCTGCGCTCGGTGCCCTTCATCATCCTGATGATCGCGATGATCCCGCTGACGCTGTGGGCGATGGGCACCTCGCTGGGCGTGCGCGGCGCGATCCTGCCGCTGGTGGTCGGCGCGGCGCCGTTCTACGCGCGGCTGGTGGAGACCGCGCTGCGCGAAGTCGACCGCGGCGTGGTCGAGGCCAGCCTGGCGATGGGCGCGACCACCTGGCAACTGGTGACGCGGGTGCTGCTGCCGGAGGCGCGGCCGGGCCTGATCGCCGGCGCCACGGTGACCACCATCGCCCTGATCGGCTTCACCGCGATGGGCGGCGCGATCGGCTCCGGCGGCCTCGGCGACCTGGCTTACCGCGACGGCTACCAGCGCTCGCATGCCGACGTGGCCCTGGTGACGGTGGTGATCCTGCTGCTGTTGGTGCAGGCGCTGCAGATGCTCGGCGACCGCCTGGTCGCGCACTACAGCCGGCGGTGAGCCGCATTGCCTCTTGTGCGCTCCCGTGCGCTTCCCCGCGCGTTTGCGTAGGGGGCGGCGTCAGCCGCGACCGCTGCACCGAGAAGACGTGGTCGCGGCCGATCCTGCGCGCGCGATCCCGGGCCTGTCGCCGCACGCCGCAGCCGGGTCTGCTAGCGTGCTGGCAGCGCCGCCGGTTGCCCTTCTCCTTCCCCACCTCTGCGGATTTCCTGCCATGACCAAACTCCCGTTCCGTCTCCTGCTCGCCGGCGCCGTGCTCGCCCTGGGCGCCTGCGGCAAGCCCGATGCCGGTGCCGCCAGCGACCACCTCAGCGTCGCCGCCACCGCGGTGCCGCATGCCGAGATCCTGGAGGTGGTCAAGCCGATGCTGGAGCAGCAGGGCGTGACCCTGGACGTGCGCGTGTTCAACGACTACGTGCAGCCCAACGACCAGGTGGTGCAGAAGCAGATCGACGTGAACTACTTCCAGACCGAGCCCTACCTGCAGGCCTACAACCGCGACCGCAAGAGCAACCTGGTCACCGTGGTCGGCGTGCACATCGAGCCGTTCGGCGCCTACTCGCGCCGCTACAAGTCGCTGGACGCGCTGCCGCAGGGCGCCGACGTGGTGATCCCCAACGACCCCAGCAACAACAGCCGCGCGCTGATCCTGCTCGACAAGGCGGGTGTCATCAAGCTCAAGGATCCGAGCAACGCGCTGTCCACCCAGCGCGACATCGTCGCCAACCCCAAGCAGCTGAAGTTCCGCGAACTGGATTCGGCGATGCTGCCGCGGGTGCTGGACCAGGTCGACCTGGCGCTGATCAACACCAACTACGCGCTGGACGCCGGGCTCAATCCGACCCGCGACGCGCTGGCGATCGAGAGCAAGGACTCGCCGTACGTGAACTTCCTGGTCGCGCGTCCCGACAACAAGGACGATCCGCGCGTGCAGAAGCTGGCCAAGGCGCTGACCAGCCCGGAAGTGAAGGCCTTCATCCAGCGCAAGTACCAGGGCGCGGTGCTGCCGGCGTTCTGACCGGCCCACACGCATGCCGCTGCTGCTGGCCATTCCGCTGGCGATCGTGATCGCGCTGGCGGTGACCGCGGTGCTGCTGCCGCTGTCGCTGCTGCAGCGGTTCCGCATGGGCACCACCCGGCGTCAGGCGCGTGGCTGGCTGGTCGCGGTGCAGCTGTGGTCGGCGCTGCTGTCCAGCGTGGTGCTGCTGGTCTTCGCCGTGATCGCCGGGCACTGGTGGCCGGGTGCGGCCACGTACGCGGCGGCAGGCTGGGGCATCGGACTGCTGCTGGGCCCGCTCGGCATCGTCGGCACCCGCTTCGAGCCGCTGCCGCACGGGCTGCACTACACGCCGAACCTGTGGTTGGTGCTGGGCATGACCGCGCTGGTGGCGGTGCGCATCGGGGCGGGACTGTGGCAGGGCTGGCGCAGCCTGGTCGATGGTGCGGCATGGCCGACCCAGGGCTGGATGAGCCACGCCAGCCTGCTGGGCGCCGCGGCGCTGCTGCTCGGCTACGCCTGCGCCTACGCCTGGCTGTTGCGGCGGCGCCTGCGCCGCTTCGCGCGCCACCGCGGTTTCGATCGCTCGCCGCGCTGAGCGCTGCCGTGCCTGCAGGCGGTGCGCGATGCCGCTTCGTTCGGGCGCGCCGCCGGAGGCGTTGGAGAGCAGGCGCGAGCGCAGCGCACGCACAAAAACAAACGGGCCCTTGCGGGCCCGTTTGCGTGTGCGCTGGAGACGGAACGCTTAGAAGCGCGCGCCGACGCCGAAGCTGAACAGCCACGGATCCAGCTTCAGGTCTTCGCCGGTGCCTTCGCCGGCCACCTTCAGCTCCGGACGCGAGTGCATGTAGCGCGCATCGGCACGGGCGAACCAGGTGGAGTTGATGTTCATGTCCACGCCGACGGTGCCGATGGCGCCCTTGGCGGTGTCCAGGCTGATGTGCTGATCCGGGTTCAGGCCGGCCAGCTTCTCGTTGCTGAAGTTGGACTCGTAGTAACCGACGCCGACGAACGGACGGAACACATTGTCCGCCTGGCCGAAGTGGTACTGGCCGCTCAGCGCGATCGGCTGCTGCTCGACGGTGCCGACCTTGCCGATGCCGTCGGCCTTGACGCGGTGGTTGAACTTGTCGGCAGCGCCCCACAGTTCGACCGCCCAGTTGTCGTCGATCAGCCAGCTGGCGCTGATGGTCGGCGCCGGGCCGCCATCGACGTCGAGGCCGGCGGCCGGCTTGGAGTGCGGGTCGAGCAGGGTCGCGCTGCCGACGACGGAGAAGTGCTTGCCGGACGCGGTATCGCCATCCTGCGCGAATGCGGCGGGCGCAAACGCAAGGGCGGAAACGACAGCCAGGCTCAGGATCTGAATGGACCGCATGGGGTATCTCCTCATCTTTTTCTTGTGGGGCCACGGGAGTGGGCGCGCACACCCTATCGATGAGAAGATGAATCGTCGCCGACCCTCGCCGGACGAATGCAGACGACGTTCAGGCACTTGCGCAGGATGCTTGAAATAACGAGGTTTTAAGACTTTTGGCCGTTCATCCAGATGCGCGCGACGTGACGACGCAGCCCCTGTTGCAGGGCCTGCCCGCGCAGATACGCGACGACTGCCGGGTGCTGCTGCTCGGCTCCATGCCCGGTGCGGCGTCGTTGCAGCAGGCGCGCTATTACGCGCATCCGCGCAACCGGTTCTGGCCGTTGATGGGAGCGTTGTGCGGCTTCGATCCGGCACTGGACGCCGCGGCGCGATTGCAGGCGCTGCACGCGGCCGGCGTCGGCCTGTGGGACGTGATCGGCCAGTGCCGGCGCCGCGGCAGCCTGGACGCGGCGATCGTGCGCGGCAGCGAAGTCCCCAATGCCCTGCCCGAACGCATCACGCAGTTGCCGCAGCTGCGCGCCATCGCCTGCAACGGCGCGGCGGCGGCGCAGGCGTTCGCGCGCTTCGTGCAGCCGCAGTTGCCGTTGCGCGATCCGCCGCTGGTGCTGCTGGCGCTGCCCTCCAGCAGTCCGGCCAATGCCGCCTTCGCCTGGCCGCGCCTGCTGCAGGCGTGGTCGCCGCTGCAGCAATGGCTGGGCGTGCCGGCGGCCGGCGATTGAAGTGGTGCCGCTGGGTCAGCGCCGGACGCGCAGGCGCAGCCACAGGGTCTGCAGCGCCAGCACGGCGGCCAGCAGCAAGGCCACCCATGCCGCGGTCTGCGCACCGGCGAGCGTGCTGCCGGCCTGTTTGACGTAGACCGCGGCCAACGCCCACAGCGCCGCCGCCACATAGGCGAGGTTGCCGCGCATCGCCCGGTTCATGCCCAGCAGCAGCGCCGCCGCCAGCGCGAACAGCACCAGGCTCCACGGCAGCATCCGCTCGGTCGAGAGCCAGCGGTAGGCCACGATCACCTGCGCGGTGTTCAGGAACGCCGCCAGCGACAGCCAGCCGGCGTGCAGCGACAGCGGCAGCCAGGCCCAGAGGGTCTGGCCGGGCTCGGCCGCCGGATCGCGCGACAGCCGCAGCGCGGCCAGCAGTGTCGCCGCCAGCGCGGTCCAGATCACTGCCAGCGCCAGCAGGAAGTGCTGCTGCGAGAACACCGGCATCCACGCCGCGGTCAGCGCAAAGCCTAGCGCCGCCGGCGCCCGCACCTGCGCCAGCGCGCTGCCGCGGCGGCGCCGCGCGCTGCATTGCCACAGGCCGAAGGCCAGATCGAGCAGGAAGATCACGCCCCAGATCGCGAAGGCGTAGCCGGCGGCGACGATCAGCGTGGGGTAGCGGTCGGAAATGGCGCCGTTGGTCGGGCCGAACGCGCCGCGTTGCGAGAACCAGGCGACCAGCGGCATCGCCAACGCCATCAACAGCAGCAGGATCCGCATGCGTGCCCTCCGGAAATCTCGGCGAGCCTAGCGGCGGCGCCGTGAAGGCGGCGCACCGGCGGTCAGGCGCGGCGGGCGCGCAACATGCGCCGGCGTACAGTCCGGCGGCCGCGCCGGCGCGCGGAGGCGATCGGGCTTTTTTGCCCTTCAAAGGTTGGCGCTGCGGCTGCGGGCCGCCACAATAGGGGTTTCCCCCTCATCAGTTGCCGGAGTTCCCCGCATGGCCGAAATCAAGGAAGCACTTGTCCCCGATATCGGTGACTACAGCGACGTCCCGGTAATCGAAGTGCTGGTGGCCGTCGGCGACACGGTGAAGAAGGATCAGAGTCTGGTCACGCTGGAGTCGGACAAGGCGACGATGGAAGTGCCGTCGCCGTTCGCCGGCGTGGTCAAGGAGGTCAAGGTCAAGGTCGGCGACAGCCTGTCCGAGGGCAAGGTGGTGGCGCTGATCGAGGTGGCCGAGGGCGGCGCCAGTGCCGCCGCGCCTGCGGCCGCCAAGGCCACGTCCGTGCCGGCCCAGCAGGCTGCCGCCCCGGCGGCCGCGCCCGCGCAGAACGCGGTCAAGCCGGCGCCGGCCGCTGGCGGCGTGGTCGAGGCGCGGGTGCCGGACATCGGCGACTACAGCGACGTCCCGGTGATCGAAGTGCTGGTCGCGGTCGGCGACACGGTCAAGAAGGACCAGGGCCTGGTCACCCTGGAGTCGGACAAGGCGACGATGGAAGTGCCCTCGTCGGTAGCCGGCGTGGTCAAGGAACTCAAGGTCAAGGTCGGCGACAGCCTGTCCGAGGGCAAGGTGGTGGCGCTGATCGAAGTGGCCGGCAGCGATGCCGACGCACCGGCCGCGTCCGCGGTCCAGCCCAGCGCCGAGACCGGCGGCGGCGTGGAGCCGGTGCCGGCCTCGGCGGCGCCGGACAAGCTGGCCCAGCGCGAGATCGCCCAGGTCCAGGCGACCGCGCCGGCCAAGGCCGCCGCGCCGTCGGCGACCCAGAGCAGCCCGCCGGTGGCGTTCGACGCCGATAGCGTGCTGCCGCAGAAGGTGCCCTACGCCAGCCCGGCGGTGCGCGTGTTCGCCCGCGAGCTGGGCGTGGACCTGTTCCAGGTCAGCGGCTCCGAGCGCGGCGGTCGCATCACCAAGGAAGACGTGCAGCGCTACGTCAAGGCGGCGCTGTCCGGCGCCGCCCCGGCCGCCGCCGGTACCGCGCCTGCCGCCGGCGGCAACGGCCTGAACCTGCTGCCGTGGCCGAAGGTGGACTTCGCCAAGTTCGGCGAGGTCGAGGTCAAGCCGCTGTCGCGGATCAAGAAGATCTCCGGCGCCAACCTGGCGCGCAACTGGGCGATGATCCCGCACGTCACCCAGTTCGAGCAGGCCGACATCACCGACCTGGAAGCCCTGCGCGTGGCCCTGAACAAGGAAAACGAGAAGGCCGGCATCAAGCTGACCATGCTCGCCTTCCTGCTCAAGGCCAGCGCCGCGGCGCTGAAGCGGTTCCCCGAGTTCAACGCCTCGCTCGACGCCAGCGGCGAGAACCTGACCCTGAAGAAGTACGTCCACATCGGCTTCGCCGCCGACACCCCGAACGGGCTGGTGGTGCCGGTGATCCGCGACGTGGACAAGAAGGGCGTGGTCGAGCTGGCGCGCGAGAGCGGCGAGCTGGCCAAGAAGGCGCGTGACGGCAAGCTGGGCCCGGCCGAGATGAGCGGCGGTTGCTTCTCGATCAGCTCGCTCGGCGGCATCGGCGGCACCGCCTTCACCCCGATCGTCAATGCGCCGGAAGTGGCGATCCTGGGCGTGTCCAAGTCGTCGATCCAGCCGGTCTGGAACGGCAAGGAATTCGCGCCGAAGCTGCTGCTGCCGTTGTCGCTGAGCTACGACCACCGGGTCATCGACGGCGCCGCCGCGGCGCGCTTCACCACCTACCTGAGCCAGGTGCTGGCGGACATGCGCCGCGTGCTGCTGTAAGCCCTGTCGTCACGGCGCCGCGTCCGTCGCGGCGCCGGTTTTCCCCCACCTGCGCGCGCCGCCTGTTTGCGCGGCCGCGCCGACGAACTGCAAACGCCCCTCGCCGCGGCGAGGGGCCACAGGAGAAGCTGCATGGCGGTCATTGAGGTCAAGGTCCCGGATATCGGCGACTACAGCGACGTTCCGGTCATCGAGGTGCTGGTCGCCGTCGGCGACACGGTGAAGAAGGACCAGGGCCTGGTGACGCTGGAGTCGGACAAGGCCACGCTGGAAGTGCCGTCCGCGGCTGCCGGCGTGATCAAGGAGCTGAAGGTCAAGCTCGGCGACACCCTGTCCGAGGGCGCGGTGATCGCGCTGCTGGAGACCGCCGACGGCGCCGCCGCAGGCGCGCCCGCCGCGGCGCCGGCCGAGGTGCCGGCCAGCAAGCCGCCGGTGGCGCCGTCGCACCGTGCGCCGGCCGAGCCGCCGGCGCCGAAGCCGGCCCTGGCCAGCGGCAAGCCCGCCGACATCGAATGCAAGATCGTGGTGCTCGGCGCCGGCCCCGGCGGCTACACCGCCGCGTTCCGCGCCGCCGACCTGGGCCTGGACACGGTGTTGATCGAGCGCTACGCCAGCCTCGGCGGCGTCTGCCTCAACGTCGGCTGCATCCCGTCCAAGGCGCTGCTGCACGCGGCCGCGGTGATCGACGAGGTCGCCCATGCCGGCGACTTCGGCGTGGACTTCGGCAAGCCGAAGATCACCCTGGACAAGCTGCGCGAGTACAAGGAGAAGGTGGTCGGCAAGCTCACCAGCGGTCTGGCCGGCATGGCCAAGCAGCGCAAGGTGCGCACCGTCACCGGCGTAGCCAGCTTCGTTTCGGCCAACGAACTAGAGGTCGTCGGCGCCGACGGCAAGACCCAGCTGCTGCGCTTCGAGCAGTGCATCGTCGCCGCCGGGTCGCAGGCGGTGAAGCTGCCGAACTTCCCGTGGGACGACCCGCGGGTGATGGACTCCACCGACGCGCTGGAGCTGCAGGAGATCCCCAAGACCCTGCTGGTGGTCGGCGGCGGCATCATCGGCCTGGAAATGGCCACCGTGTACGGCGCGCTGGGCAGCAAGGTGACCGTGGTCGAGTTCATGGACCAGCTGATGCCGGGCGCCGACAAGGACCTGGTCAAGCCGCTGGCCGACCGCCTGAAGAAGCAGGGCGTGGAGGTCCATCTCAAGACCAAGGCGGCCGAGGTCAGGGCCGACAAGAAGGGCATCACCGTGTCCTTCGAAGCCGCCACCGCGGGCGAAACGCCGGCGCTGGCCGCCACCACCTACGACCGCGTGCTGGTCGCGGTGGGCCGTGCGCCCAACGGCAAGAAGATCGGCGCCGACAAGGCCGGCATCAACGTCACCGAGCGCGGCTTCATTCCGGTCGACCGGCAGATGCGCACCAACGTGCCGCACATCTTCGCCATCGGCGACATCGTCGGGAACCCGATGCTGGCGCACAAGGCGACCCACGAGGGCAAGCTGGCCGCCGAAGTGGCGGCCGGCGAGAAGAAGGAGTGGGTGGCGCGGGTGATTCCGTCGGTGGCCTACACCAACCCGGAAATCGCCTGGGTCGGCGTCACCGAGACCGAGGCCAAGGCCAAGGGGCTGAAGGTCGGCGTGGCCAAGTTCCCGTGGGCGGCCAGCGGCCGCGCCATCGGCATCGGCCGCACCGAGGGCTTCACCAAGCTGATCTTCGACGAGCAGACGCACCGGGTCATCGGCGGCGCGATCGTCGGTGTGCACGCCGGCGACCTGCTGGCCGAGATCGGCCTGGCGATCGAGATGGGCGCGGAGGCCGAGGACATCGGCCACACCATCCACGCGCATCCGACCCTGAGCGAGTCGGTGGGCATGAGCGCCGAGATCTACGACGGCACCATCACCGACCTGTACATCCCCAAGAAGAAGTGACGCCGCCCGGCGCGACCGTGCCGCCGTGTGCGGTGCGGTCGCGGCCGTGGTGAACCGACGCATGGAGGTCGAGGTGGGGCAGGCCAGCCTGTGTCCCGAGCTGCAGGCGCTGCTGCAGCGCGAACTGGCCGGCGGCAACCGCATTGCCGAGCCGCCGCGCCGCACCGACTGGCCGCATCCGGGCTCGGTCTTCGTATCGCTGAAGCGCGACTTGCGCAGCGACGTGGCGTCGCTGCCGGCGGCGGTGCAGCACGCGATCTGCACCGATCCGCACTACGGCTGGCACGACGAGTGCTACTGCACCCTCCACCGGAATCTGCTGGTGGCCGGTGCGACCAAGCCGCCGTGAGCGCGTGCTGGCGTCGGTCGCGTCGTGCATCTACCACCTGCCCTAAAACGACAGAACCCCGCATCGCTGCGGGGTTCTGCATGAAGCCGCGCGGGTCCCGGGTCCCGGGACCCGAACGCATCAGAACGCGAAGGTCACGCCGGCGACCGGGCCCTTGAACTCCTGCTTCAGGCCGATGCTGGCGTTGTCGCGCTTGCGGTCCACGTCCAGCTTGAACCAGTCGTAGCCGGCGAAGATGCCGAAGTTGCGGGTAAAGCGGTACTCGACGATGGCGTTGGCGCGGCTCAGGTCGCCGTCGTAGTCGCCGAAATCGCCCCACTTGGTGTTCAGGTACTGGCCCTGGATGTTGAACAGCCAGTGCTCGCTCGGGTGCGCGGTGAAGCGCACGCCGACCACCGGCGCGGCGCCGTCCTCGCTCTCGTCCAGGAAGGTGCCGGTGTAGACCGGGCCCAGGTCGGCGTAGGCATTGGACTCCACCTTTGCCCACTCGGCACCGATCTGCAGGCCCATGCTGAACTGCGGGTTGTCGATCACCGAGTAGTCGTACACCAGGCTGGCCACCTGGTACTTCAGCTCGCCCTTGACGAAGCTGCCGGTCGGCACGGTCACGCCGCCGAAGCTGACGTCCTGGCCCAGTTCCTCGCGGCGGTCCTTGTCGAACTTGAAGTAGTCGAAGATCAGGCGCTGGCGGGTGCTCAGGCGGAACACGCCGTCCACGCGCGGCTCCCATTCCTTGCCGCCGAAGTTGAAGTCCTGCGCGCCGGACACGGCGTTGCCATTGATCACGGCGTTGCCGCGCAGGGTGTTGTCGTTGTCGACGTTCATCGCGCCCACGCGCAGGGTGAAGCGGTCGTCGCCGTCTTCGGCGTGCGCGGGCAGGGCGTAAGCGGCGGCGAGCGCGCACGGCAGCGCAAGGGCAAGCAGGTGTTTCATCGGGGACAAGCTCCGTCGTCTTGGGATTTTTTGGATGGGGCGTCGATGGCAATGCCAGCGCGTGCCGCCACTATCCTTAAATTTGCGTCCACCATTCGTGAAAGTATGGTGGTCCGGGCCGCCACGTCTGTCCCAAAACGCGCCACGAAAAAAGCCCCGGAAGGACCGGGGCTCGGTGGGGCTGCGCGATAGGCCGACGAGGATGGGCGCAGTCCCTGTCCAATCGGACAGCGTGCTGGACAAAAAGTTCCCACGCAAAGACGTGCTGCATTGCCGCATTCGAGGCCGGTGGCGGGGTGCGGCCGTGCTATCGTCTACGTGCGGACCGGGATCCGGACGCCCTCAGGACCCTTGGCGGTTGTCTCGCAAATTGTCCCATTGCTATAATTCCGCGGCTCGACGGACGCGAAGTCGTCCTCACTCCACCACCAATTGCAGGATTTTCTGTGCTGAACTCCGTTGATGCGGGTCGGCGGCTGATGCTGCGCGCAGCGATTTACCCGCTGGTGGCGGTGGCCGTGGTGTCCCTGCTGTTCCTGCTGCTGGGACCGAAGTACGCGATGGGCGCCGCCGCGACCGGGCTGGCGACCGTGGCAGGGGGATGGCTGGCCGCACGCACCGCGCTCAATGGCGGCGTGCAGGCGGCAGGTTCGGCGCTGGCGCGGTTGATCGTGGCCATGGTGCTGAAGTGGGTGTTGGTGTTCGCGGTACTGGCGCTGGGCTTTGCCTGGTGGCGGTTGCCTCCTCTGGCCCTGTTGGCGGGTATCGCCGTCGGGCTGATGTTCCAGGTTCTGGCTCTGGCCAGGCGTTGATCGAATCAAGAAAAGGCTCAGGACTCATGGCGGGCGAGGCACTAACCCCTACCTCCTACATCCAGCATCACCTCAAGAACCTCACTTTCCAGGTGCAGGAAGGCGGGTTCTGGCAATTGCACGTCGACACCCTGGTGATGTCGCTGCTGATGGGCCTGCTGATGGTGTTCGGCTTCTGGCTGGCCACGCGCAAGGCCACTGCCGGCGTGCCCGGCAAGTGGCAGGCGTTCGTGGAGATCCTGCTGGAGTTCGTCGACCGCCAGGCCAAGGACACCTACCACGGCACCAGCAAGCTGGTGACCCCGATCGCGATCACCCTGTTCTTCTGGATCCTGTTGATGAACCTCATCAAGATGATCCCGGCGGACTTCCTCGCGATCCCGCTGAGCTGGGTCGGCGTGCACTTCTGGAAGCCGGTGCCGACCGCCGACGTCAACGCCACCCTGGGCATGTCGATCAGCGTGTTCTTCCTGATGCTGTTCTTCTCGCTGCGCTCCAAGGGCGTGGGCGGGATGACCAAGGAATTCCTCACCGCGCCGTTCGGCAAGTGGATGCTGCCGTTCAACCTGATCCTCAATATCGTCGAATGGCTGAGCAAGCCGGTGTCGCTGGCGATGCGACTGTTCGGCAACATGTTCGGCGGCGAGATCGTGTTCCTGCTGATCTGGGTGCTGGGCGGTGCCGGCATCCTCGGTGCGCTGGCCGGCGGCGCGTTCGGCTTCGGCTGGATGCTGTTCCACCTGCTGGTGATTCCGCTGCAGGCGTTCATTTTCATGATGCTGTCCATCGTGTACCTGAGCCTGGCGGAAGACAGCCACTGACGTTTCTGTTTCACATGTTCTAAGCAACCCTTCGTTCGATTCACCATCCTCAAGCAACTTTGTTCCTGGAGAAAACCATGTACTTCGCCGTCCTGACCAACCTCGCCCAAGTCCAGAGCTCCACCGTCCTCGCCGTCGGCATCATGATCGGCCTGGCCGCGCTGGGCGCCGGCCTCGGTCTGGCCATCATGGCCGGCAAGTTCCTGGAATCGGCCGCGCGCCAGCCGGAACTGATCCCGGTGCTGCAGGTCCGCATGTTCATCACCGCCGGCCTGATCGACGCCGCGTTCATCATCAGCGTCGCGGTCGGCCTGCTGTTCGCGTTCGCCAACCCGATGATCGGCGAGTTCGTCGCGCGTCTGCCGCAGGGCGGTTGATCCCGTCGTACCGGCGTGCGGTCGCCGCAGGCGGCCGCCGCTACGGATGAAGGTTCGGACGTGCCGCCGTGCTGGCGGCGCGTCCACCCCGTCACCATTGGCTGAGCGTACCCCATGAATATCGGTCTCACCCTCTTTGCCCAGGCGCTGGCGTTCGCCGGTCTGATCTGGATCGTCGCGACCAAGATCTGGCCGCCGTTGATGCAGGCCATCGAAGAGCGCCAACAGAAGATCGCCGAAGGCCTGGCCGCGGCCGATCGCAGCCAGAAGGACCTGGCGCAGGCGCAGGAAAAGGTCAACGAAGCGTTGAAGGACGCCCGCATCAAGGCCAACGAGATCATCGACCAGGCCCATGCGCGCGCCAACCAGATCGTCGAGGCGGCCAAGCACGAGGCGATCGTCGAAGCCAACCGGCAGAAGGAACTGGCCCAGGCCGAGATCGATGCCGCGGCCAACCGCGCGCGCGAGGACCTGCGTCGCCAGGTGTCGCTGCTGGCGGTGAGCGGCGCCGAGAAGCTGCTCAAGCGCGAAATCGACGCCAACGCCCACAAGGCGCTGCTCGACGAGCTGGCGGCGGAGATCTGAGATGAGCCAGGCCCTCACACTGGCGCGTCCCTACGCTCGCGCCGCGTTCGCCGCGGCCAGCGACGCCGGCAAGCTCGCGCCCTGGTCGCAGGCGCTGGCGTTCTCCGCCCAGGTCGCCGCCGACCCGCGCGTGGCCGCGTTGCTGCACAACCCGCTGTTGCAGCGCGAGCAGGCGGTGGCGCTGTTGGCGCCGGAAGCGGCCGACGAGCAGTACCAGCGCTTCCTGAGCCTGCTGGCCGAAGGCCAGCGGCTGCCGCTGCTGCCGGAGATCGCCGGGCTGTACGACCAGCTGCGGGCCGAGGCCGAGCGCGTGGTGCAGGCCAACGTGACCTCCGCGACGGCGCTGAGCGATGCCGAGGTGGCCTCGCTGAAGGTGGCGCTGAAGCAGCGTTTCGGCCGCGAGGTCGAGATCACCACGGCGGTGGACGCTTCGCTGATCGGCGGCGCGGTGATCGACGCCGGCGACGTGGTCATCGACGGTTCGTTGAAAGGCAAGCTGTCGCGTCTGCAGTCCGCACTGGCCCACTAAGAAACGGGAATGGCGAATAGAGAGGAGAGAACCCGGCCCGGCGGCGACGCCACCCGCGATTCCCGATTCCCCATTCCCGATTCTCAAAGAAGCTAACCACACGTCGCCATCCGCCGTTGCGCGATGGACGATCCGAAGGAAACCAAGATGGCAACCACGCTCAACCCCTCCGAAATCAGCGAACTGATCAAGAACCGCATCGAGCAGGTCAAGCTGGCCGCGGAGTCGCGCAACGAAGGTACGGTCACCAGCGTGTCCGACGGCATCGTGCGCATCTTCGGCCTGGCCGACGTGATGCAGGGCGAAATGATCGAACTGCCCAACGACACCTACGCCCTGGCGCTGAACCTGGAGCGCGACTCGGTCGGCGCCGTGGTGCTCGGCGACTACGAGAACCTGCGCGAAGGCGACGTGGCCAAGACCACCGGCCGCATCCTGGAAGTGCCGGTCGGCAAGGAACTGCTGGGCCGCGTGGTCAACGCGCTGGGCGAGCCGATCGACGGCAAGGGCCCGCTGGGCACCAGCGCGACCGCGCCGGTGGAGCGCGTGGCGCCGGGCGTGATCTGGCGCAAGTCGGTCGACCAGCCGGTGCAGACCGGCTACAAGTCGGTCGACGCGATGATCCCGATCGGCCGCGGCCAGCGCGAGCTGGTCATCGGCGACCGCCAGACCGGCAAGACCGCGCTGGCCATCGACGCGGTGATCAACCAGAAGAACACCGGCATCAAGTGCGTGTACGTGGCGATCGGGCAGAAGGCCTCGACCGTCGCCAATATCGTGCGCAAGCTGGAAGAGAACGGCGCGCTGGCGCACACCATCGTGGTCGCCGCGACCGCCTCCGAATCGGCGGCGATGCAGTACATCAGCGCCTACGCCGGCTGCACCATGGGCGAGTACTTCATGGACCGCGGCGAAGACGCGCTGATCGTGTACGACGACCTGTCCAAGCAGGCCGTGGCCTACCGCCAGATCTCGCTGCTGCTGAAGCGCCCGCCGGGCCGCGAAGCCTACCCGGGCGACGTGTTCTACCTGCACAGCCGCCTGCTGGAGCGCGCCGCGCGCGTGTCCGAGGAGTACGTGGAGCAGTTCACCAAGGGCGAGGTCAAGGGCAAGACCGGTTCGCTGACCGCGCTGCCGATCATCGAGACCCAGGCCGGCGACGTCTCCGCGTTCGTGCCGACCAACGTCATCTCGATCACCGACGGCCAGATCTTCCTGGAAACCGACCTGTTCAACGCCGGCATCCGCCCGGCGGTGAACGCCGGCATCTCGGTCTCGCGCGTCGGCGGCGCGGCGCAGACCAAGATCATCAAGAAGCTCTCCGGCGGCATCCGCATCTCGCTGGCGCAGTACCGCGAGCTGGCGGCGTTCGCGCAGTTCGCCTCGGACCTGGACGAAGCCACCCGCAAGCAGCTCGAGCGCGGCCAGCGCGTCACCGAGCTGATGAAGCAGAAGCAGTACATGCCGATGTCCATCGCCAACCAGGCGCTGTCGATCTACGCGGTCAACGAGGGCTACCTCGACGACGTGCCGGTCAACAAGCTGCTGGCGTTCGAAGAGGGCCTGCACGCCCACTTCGCCAACACCCAGGGCGAGCTGATCGCCAAGGTCAACGACACCGGCGACTGGAACGGCGACATCGAGGCCGCGTTCAAGAAGGGCATCGGCGAGTTCAAGACCACGGGCAGCTGGTAATCCAGTTGCAGGGAATCGGGAATCGAGAATAGGGAATCGTAAGAGCGGGATTCTGGCTTCGACCATTCCCGATTCCCCTTTCCCCATTCCCACGAAGCGAGCAAAGCGAGCGAGAGCATGGCAGGCGGACGCGAAATCAAATCCAAGATCAAGAGCGTGCAGAACACCCGCAAGGTGACGCGCGCGCTCGAGATGGTCTCGGCCTCCAAGATCCGCAAGGCGCAGGATCGGATGAAGACCTCGCGTCCCTACGCGCAGGCGATGAAGCAGGTGATCGGGCATCTGGCGCAGGCCAGCACCGACTACACCCATCCGTTCCTGGTCCAGCGCGAGTCGGTCAAGCGCGTCGGCTACATCGTGATCTCCTCCGATCGTGGCCTGGCCGGCGGCCTGAACAACAACCTGTTCCGCAAGATGCTGGGCGAAGTGCGCCAGTGGCAGGACCAGGGTGCGGGCGTGGACGTGGTCACCGTCGGCCAGAAGGCCTCGGTGTTCTTCCGCCGGCTCAAGGTGGACATGGTCGGCAGCGTCAGCCACCTGGGCGACCAGCCGCGCGTGGAGCAGCTGATCGGCGTGATCAAGGTGATGCTGGACGCGTTCACCGAAGGCAAGCTGGACCGCGTGTACCTGGTCTACAACCGCTTCATCAACACGATGACGCAGAAGGCCAGCTTCGACCAGCTGCTGCCGCTGCCGGCGGCCGAGAGCCAGGTCGCGCACCACGACTGGGACTACCTGTACGAACCCGATGCCGCGAGCGTGCTCGAGCACGTGATGACGCGCTACATCGAGTCGCTGGTGTACCAGGCGGTGCTGGAGAACGTGGCGTCCGAGCACGCGGCGCGCATGGTCGCGATGAAGGCGGCCAGCGACAACGCCAGCAAGCTGATCAGCACCTTGCAATTGGTCTACAACAAGGCGCGTCAGGCTGCGATCACCCAGGAAATTTCCGAAATCGTCGGCGGCGCAGCCGCTGTGTAGCCGGGAATAGGGAATGGAGAAACGGGAATGGTCGCAGCATCGCTCGATCTTCCCATTCCCGATTCCCCGTTCCCCATTCCCGACACCAGTTTCGAATAGACATTAGTGGAGTTATCCAAATGAGTCAGGGCAAGATCGTTCAGATCATCGGCGCGGTCGTCGACGTCGAATTCGCGCGTGCCGATGTGCCGAAGATTTACGACGCACTGAAGGTCGACGGCACCGCCATCACGCTGGAAGTGCAGCAGCAGCTGGGCGACGGCATCGTGCGCACCATCGCCCTCGGTTCCACCGACGGCCTCAAGCGCAACCTGGTCGCCACCAACACCGGTCGCGCGATCTCGGTGCCGGTTGGTGCCGGTACGCTGGGCCGCATCATGGACGTGCTGGGCCGTCCGATCGACGAAGCCGGCGACGTGCAGGCCAGCGACCATTGGGAAATCCACCGTGCGGCGCCGACCTACGAAGATCAGTCCTCGGCCACCGAGCTGCTGGAAACCGGCATCAAGGTCATCGACCTGATGTGCCCGTTCGCCAAGGGCGGCAAGGTCGGCCTGTTCGGCGGCGCCGGCGTCGGCAAGACCGTCAACATGATGGAGCTGATCAACAACATCGCCAAGGCGCACTCGGGTCTGTCCGTGTTCGCCGGCGTGGGCGAGCGTACCCGCGAGGGCAACGACTTCTACCACGAGATGAAGGACTCCAACGTCCTGGACAAGGTGGCGATGGTGTACGGCCAGATGAACGAGCCGCCGGGCAACCGCCTGCGCGTCGCGCTGACCGGCCTGACCATGGCCGAGTACTTCCGCGACGAGAAGGACGCCTCGGGCAAGGGCAAGGACGTGCTGCTGTTCGTCGACAACATCTACCGCTACACCCTGGCCGGTACCGAAGTGTCGGCGCTGCTGGGCCGCATGCCGTCGGCGGTGGGCTACCAGCCGACCCTGGCCGAGGAAATGGGCGTGCTGCAGGAGCGCATCACCTCGACCAAGTCCGGCTCGATCACTTCGATCCAGGCCGTGTACGTGCCCGCGGACGACCTGACCGACCCGTCGCCGGCGACCACCTTCGCCCACCTCGACGCCACCGTCGTGCTGTCGCGTAACATCGCCTCGCTGGGTATCTACCCGGCGGTGGATCCGCTCGACTCGACCAGCCGCCAGATGGACCCGAACGTGATCGGCCACGAGCACTACGACACCGCCCGCCGCGTGCAGTCCACCTTGCAGAAGTACAAGGAACTGAAGGACATCATCGCGATCCTGGGCATGGACGAACTGTCCGAAGAGGACAAGCAGGCCGTGTCGCGCGCGCGCAAGATCGAGCGCTTCTTCAGCCAGCCGTTCCACGTGGCCGAAGTGTTCACCGGCTCGCCGGGCAAGTACGTGTCGCTGAAGGACACCATCCGCGGCTTCAAGGCCATCGTCGACGGCGAATACGACCACCTGCCGGAGCAGGCCTTCTACATGGTCGGCGGCATCGAGGAAGCGGTCGAGAAGGCCAAGAAGATGGCCGAGAAGGCCTGATCTGGACGCCGGCCGCATGCGGCCGGCATCCGGGAATGGGGAATCGGGAATAGAGAATCGTCAAGGCGGGAGACACGGCATCCGAGGCATCGCACAGTGGTCAGAGGCAATCCGCTTCTCCCATTCCCGATTCCCGATTCCCGATTCCCGCCTCACCCAGTGAGGCACCATGAGCACCATCCGTTGCGACATCGTCAGCGCCGAGCATGAGATCTACCACGGCGACGCCACCCTGGTGGTCGCGACCGGCGAGCTGGGCGAGTTGGGCATCGCGCCCAAGCACGCGCCGTTGATCACCCGGCTCAAGCCCGGCAAGGTGGTGGTGACCACCCCCAGCGGCGAGCAGCTGGATTTCGCCATTTCCGGCGGCATCCTCGAGGTGCAGCCGCAGGTGGTGACGATCCTGGCCGACACCGCGATCCGCGCGCAGGACATCGACGAGGCGTCGGTGCGCAAGGCCAAGGAAGAAGCCGAGCGCCTGCTCGCCAACCGCGGCGAAGGCATGGACGTGGCCGAGGCCCAGGCCAAGCTGGCCGAGGTCACCGCGCAACTGCAGGCGCTGGAGCGCCTGCGCAAGAACCTGAAGCACTGAGTTCCGTGCCACGCGGCCCAGCGGCCGCACGCGCGACGACAACGCCGGCGTTTGCCGGCGTTGTCGTGTCTGCGGCATGCAGGGACGCGTGCGCACGGCGGTTCGCCGGGCACGTTCCTGGGCCATCGCGACACGAATGGTGTGGAATGCGACGTCGCGCACGTCGCTGGCTTGCTGGTCGCTGACTCGGTGGTGTCGCCATGCGACAAGACGCCGGTGCGGTCATCGTTCGGTCCGTTGGCTGCGGCAAGATGGCCGCCCGATCTGCGGCCCATCCCCCATCCGCAGACGGTTACCGGAGAATCGAGATGAGCCTGTCCGCTTCCGTTCCTCGTCCCTGCGTGCATGCGCTGACGGCCGTGCTGGCCGGCGCCCTGTTGATGGGATGCGCGTTGCCCGCGCGCAGCGCCACCCCGCTGGAATCGCTGCTGGATCGCATCGTCGAGCGCAATGCCATCGGCGACCAGGTGGCGCTGAGCAAGTGGGACAGCGGCAAGCCGGTGCTGGACGCCACGCGCGAGGCCGCGGTGCTCGCGAGCGTGCGCGATCAGGCGCCGGCCCACGGCGTGGACCCGGACGATGCGGCGCGCTTCTTCGGCATGCAGATCGAATCCAACAAGCTGGTGCAGTACGAACTGCTGTCGCGCTGGCACCTGCGCGGCCGCGCGCCCAACAGCCCGCGCCCGGACCTGACCGCGCTGCGCGCGCGCCTGGACCAACTGCAGGGCGAGATGCTGGATGCGCTGCAGGCCAGCGCCGCGGTGCGCCAGGCGCCCGACTGCCCGGCCACGACCGCGCGCGCGGCCGAGGCCTATGCGCTGCGCTGGCAGCTCGACCAACTGCACCGCACCGCGCTGGTGCGCAGCCTGGGCGATTTCTGCCACTGAGTCGTCGGTCGCCGGCCGGCGACGGATGGCCTGCGCCGGAGGCAGGCAACGTTGCCTTGGCGATCAGCGCCCCTGATGCGGACCCGGCGTCCGGGCTTCGCTCGTCGCGACTGAAGTCGCTCACACAGGGATGCTCCCGGCATCTGCCGGGTTTTGTGGGAGAGGCTTCGGCCCCGACGGCTGTCGACGCTGATCATTGCCCGAGCTTCGCTCGTCGCGACGGAAGTCGCTCTCACAGGGATGCTCCCGGCGTCCGCTGGGCCTATTGTGGGAGGGGCTTCAGCCCCGACATCCGTCGGCGCTGATCATTGCCCGGTCTGCGTTCGTCGCGGCTGCAGTCGCGCCCACAAGGATGCTCCCGGCATGCGCTGGATCTTTCAGCGAGAGGCGTCAGCCCCGAAAGTCGTCCGCGAGGATCGTATCAATCGGAGACGTCTTTTTGCGCGCCGTGCCGCCAGCGCTAGCGGTAGACCAACTGCCGGCCCAGGAAGAACGACACCACCGCCAGCATGCCTTCCACCAGCGGTTTGGCCAGCCAGGCCAGGCGCAGGCCCAGCGCGTGGGCGCACAACGCCACCAGCCAGGTGCTGAGCGCGGTGAGCACGATCCACATGGCCATGAAGCGGCCGAAGCGGCGCCAGCCCAGGCGCGCATCGTCGCCGTTGGCGAAGGTGATGCGGCCGTTGAGCCAGAACCCGAGCAGGGCGCCGCAGACGCGGCCCAGCACGTTGCCCGGGACCGTCGGCATGCCGGCCGCGGTCGCGGCGACGAACACGCTCCAGTCGACCAGCAATTGCAGCAGGCCGATCAGCAGGAACTGGCTGCCCTGGCGCAGGAGACCCATGAACATCCGCAGCAGAAGACGATCGCGCATGCTAGCGCCTGCGGCGCCGATGTGCAGCCCGCCGCGTGTGCGGTGGTCGTGACGGCAGGCATGGCCGACAGCCTCTAGAATTCGTCGTCCATCCGCAACGGAACCGCCCCATGAGCCTGCCCCTGCACGTCGTGATCCTCGCCGCCGGCGCGGGCAAGCGGATGAAATCGGTCAAGCCCAAGGTGCTGCAGCCGATCGCCGGCCGGCCGATGCTGGCGCATGTGATCGAGACCGCGCGCCACCTGCAGCCCGATGCGATCCACATCGTCCATGGCCATGGCGGCGACGCGGTGCTGGCGGCCTTCGCCGACCAGCCGGACCTGCGGTGGGCCGAGCAGGCGCAACAGTTGGGCACCGGCCATGCGGTGCAGCAGGCGATGGCGGCCGTACCGGATGCGGCCACGGTGCTGGTGCTGTACGGCGATGTGCCGCTGATCCGCGCCGAGACCCTGACCCGCCTGCTGCACGCGCCCGGCCGCGTCGCGGTGCTGGTCGCCGAACCGGAGGACCCCAGCGGCTATGGCCGCATCGTGCGCGACGCCGCCGGCAAGGTCGCGGCGATCGTCGAGCAGAAGGACGCCGACGACGAGCAGCGGCACATCCGCACCATCAACACCGGCATCGTCACCGCCGAGTCCACCGCGCTGAAGCGCTGGCTGGCGCAGTTGCGCAACGACAACGTGCAGGGCGAGTACTACCTGACCGATATCTTCGCCGCCGCCGCCGCCGAGTTCACCCCGGCGGAGATGGTGCTGGTGGCCGACCCGATCGAGGCCGAGGGCGCCAACGATCCGTGGCAGCTGGCGCAACTGGAACGCGCCTGGCAGGCGCGGGCCGCGCGTGCGCTGTGCGAACAGGGCGTGCAGCTGATCGACCCCAACCGCCTGGACCAGCGCGGCCGCGTGCGCGCCGGCCGCGATGTGCGCATCGACGCCAACGTGATCCTGGAAGGCGAGGTGGAACTGGGCGACGGCGTCAGCATCGGCCCGTTCGTGCGTTTGAAGGACGTGGTGCTGGGGCCGGGCACCGAAGTGCGCGCGCATTGCGACCTGGAAGGCGTGGTAGCCGAGGGCGCGGTGCAGATCGGCCCGTTCGCGCGGCTGCGCCCGGGCACGGTGCTCGCCGACGGCGTGCACATCGGCAACTTCGTCGAGACCAAGAAGGCTGTGCTCGGCGTCGGCAGCAAGGCCAATCACCTGACGTACCTGGGCGATGCGACCATCGGCAGCGGCGTCAACGTCGGCGCCGGCGTCATCACCTGCAACTACGACGGGGTCAACAAGTCGCAGACGGTGATCGGCGACGGCGTGTTCGTCGGCTCCAACAGCGCACTGGTGGCGCCGCTGGAGATCGGCGACGGCGCCACCATCGGTGCCGGTTCGGTGATCACCCGCAGCGCGCCGGCCGGCAAGCTGAGCGTGGCACGGGTGCGCCAGGAAACGGTCGAAGGCTGGAAGCGTCCGGGCAAGCGCGACTGAGCATGGCCGGGCGCATCCGCCTGGCGCGCGCGCAGGAGTTGGCGCGGTTGCCGCGGATCGAGCGGCGCGCCGGCGCCCTGTTGCAGGGCCATGCGGCGCAGGCCGTGTTCGCGGCGCATACGCTGGATGCGCAGGCGCTGCGCGCGGGGCTCGCACGCGGGCAACTGTGGGTGGCGCTGGAGGAGAATGGCGACTGCGCCGGCTATCTGCTCGGCGGCTGCCTGGACGAGGGCTTCCACGTGCAGCAGATGGATGTCGACCCACGCTACGGTCGTCGCGGCCATGGTCGTGCGCTGCTGCGGCATGCGCGCGCGGCCGCGGTGGCCGCCGGCTTCCCGTGCATGCTGCTCACGACCTTGCGCGACGTGCCGTGGAATGCGCCGTTCTACGCCAGCGAAGGCTTCGCCGAACTGCCACCCGCGCAATGGGGGCCGCAGCTGCGCGCGACGCTGCAGCAGGAAGCCGCGATGGGCTTCCCGATGCATCTGCGGGTGGCGATGCGCTGTCCGCTGCGGGACGACTGAGCGCGGGGGGCGCTGGGCGATCTCGTGGTCGTCCGCTTGCAGGGGGCTGGTCAGCAGCGCAGCCATGCCGCTGCGACACGACGATAGGGAGCACACGATGCAAGGGGCGTCGGGGTGTCGGCCCGGGTGTTGCGCATCTTTCCGGCGTCGACCTCCGGACACCGCGAGTAACGACGGGACGCGTCCTGTAGGAGCGGCTTCAGCCGCGACGGGTTTACCGGGAACGCCCGTCGCGGCCGAAGCCGCTCCTAGGGGACAGCGTCATGTGTGGCAAAAGCAGGTGATTCGAGGTGCCCTTCAGCCGCGCCGAACGCGTCCTTGGTACACGCCGCCGCACCGCGGAGCGTTCGCTGGAACAAAATTCAGTGCGGTGGTCGCTGCGTTCCCTACCCGTGATTACGCGCTTCCGGTCCCCAATCCCCAATCCCCAATCCCGGCTCCCAAAAAATCAGCCCCGCTCCCCCTGCGGCAACTGCACCGTCACGCACAATCCGCCTTCGTCGCGGTTGTGCAGCGACAGCCGGCCGCCGTGGGCCTCGACGATCTCGCGGGTCAGCGCCAGGCCCAGGCCGGTGCCGTTGCGCTTGGTCGAATAGAACGGCATCAGCGCGTTGTGCAGCACCGCCTCGTTCATGCCGCTGCCGCGGTCCAGCACTTCCAGGCGCAGCCAGTCCGGACGGGTGGACACGCGTACGCGCACGCCATCGGTCGGTGTCTGCCCCTCGGGCAGGGATTCGTGCGCGTTCTTGACCAGGTTGAGCAGAGCCTGCTGCAGTTGTGCCGGATCGACGCGGCTGTGCAGGTCCGGCGCCTCCAGTTCCAGCGCGAACGGGATGTGCTGCTGCAGCCCGGCCAGGAACTGCGCCCAGTGCACGGTCTGCAGCTGCGGCTGCGGCAGCTTGGCGAAGCGCGCGTAGCCGCGGATGAAGCCTTCCAGGTGCCGCGCGCGTTCCTCGATGGTGCCGAACACCTCTTCCAGCCTTTCCACCTTCTGCCGCCGCACCAGCTCGGCACCGGAGTGCGCCAGCGAGGCGATCGGCGCCAGCGAGTTGTTGAGCTCGTGGCTGATGACCCGGATCACCTTCTTCCAGGTGTGCACTTCCTGGCGCCGCAGTTCGGCGGTGAGCAGGCGGATCAGCAGCAGTTCGTGCGGGCGGCCGTTGAGATGGAAGCGGCGCTGCGACAGGTGGTAGATCTGCTCTTCGTCCGGATCCTCGTCGCCGCCCTCGATGGCGAACAGGCTGTCGCCGCCGCGCGAGATCGCTTCGCGCAGCGGCGCCGGCACGCCCAGCAGCAGGTCGTCCAGGCGCTGGCCTTCCAGCTTCCAGCCGCTGTGCAGCAGCTTGCGCGCGGCCAGGTTGGAGAACACCACGCGGCGCAGGCCATCGCCGCCCTTGGAGGTGAGCAGCATCGCCACCGGGGTGTTCTGCACCATGGTGTCGAGCATCAGTTCGCGCTGCGCCAGGCCCTGGCGTTGCTCGCGCAGGATCTCGCCCAACTGTGCATGCGCGGCGACCATCTCGCCCAGTTCGTCGTCGCCGCGCCAGTGCACGCCGAAGTTGTACTCGCCGTCGCGATAACTGCTGACGGTGCCGGCCAGGGCGCGGAACACCGAGCGCATCGGCGCGGTGGCGCGGCGCAGGGTCCACCACATCAGCAGCAGCAGGGCCAGCGCCGAGGCCGTTACCACTTCCCAGCCGCGGTCCATCCAGTAGGCCAGCAGCCAGGGCAGGGCCGCCGCCAGCGCCAGCACCGGCAGCAGGCGCAGGAACAGCATGGCGGTGAAGGAGCGGCGCAGTTTCATTCGCGCGGGATGCCGTAGCGGTCCATGCGCCGGTACAGCGCCTGCCGGCTCATGCCCAGTTCGGCGGCAGCCTGGGCGATGACGCCGTGGGCGCGGCCCAGTTCCGCCACGATGCGCTCGCGGTCGGGTTCGGCGGCGGCCGCCGCGCGCGGCGCGGCCGGCCTGGGCAGGTTGAGGTCGGCGGCCTCGATCTGCGCACCGCTGGCCAGCAGCTCGGCGCGCTGCACCACGTTGCGCAGCTCGCGCACGTTGCCGGGCCAGGCGTGGCGCTGCAGCGCCTGGCAGGCGCCGGCCGACAACGGCTTGTCGCCGGACAGGAAGTGCTCGGCCAGCGGCACGATGTCGCCGGGGCGCTCGGCCAGCGCCGGCAGCGCCAGCTCCACCGCGTTGAGCCGGTAGTACAGGTCCTCGCGGAACGTGCCCTCGCGGATCATCCCGGTCAGGTCGGCGTTGGTGGCGCTGATCACCCGCACCTTGACCTGCCGCTCGCGGTTGGAGCCGAGCCGCTCGAAGCGGCCGGTCTCCAGCACCCGCAGCAGCTTCATCTGCCCGGCCAGCGACAGGTTGCCGATCTCGTCCAGGAACAGGGTGCCGCCGTCGGCGGCCTCGAACTTGCCCTCGCGCACCTTGTTGGCGCCGGTGTAGGCGCCGGCCTCGGCGCCGAACAGTTCGGCCTCGATCAGTTCGGCCGGGATCGCGCCGCAGTTCAGCGCCACGAACGCGCCGCGCCGCACCGGGGAATTGGCCTGGATGATCTGCGCGATCTTCTCCTTGCCGCTGCCGTTGGGGCCGGTGATCAGCACCGGCAGTTCCGAGCGCGCGACCTGGCAGGCCAGGGCGATGGCGCGCTCGCTGGCGGGGTCGGCGAACACTGCGCCGCACAGGTCGTAGCGCTGCGCCAGTTGCTGGCGATGGCGGCGCTCGCCGTCGCGGCGGCGCTCCAGCTCGCGGCGGGTCTCGGACAGCTCCAGCAGGTTGTTGACCGTGGTCAGCAGCTTGCGGTCGTCCCAGGGCTTGGCCAGGTAGTCGGCGGCGCCGGCCTTGACCAGTTCCACCGCGCTGCTGAGCTGGGTCCAGGCGGTCAGCAGGATCACCGGCAGGTCCGGATGGCGCGCGCGGATCGCCTCGAACAGGGCCACGCCCTCCTCGCCGGAGGTGGTGTCGGCGGTGAAGTTCATGTCCTGCAGCACCAGGTCGATGTCGCCCTCGCCCAGGCGCTGCAGGCCGGCCTGCGGGCTGTCGGCGTAGACGGTGTCGATGTCGTGCAGGGAGAACAGCACTTCCAGCGCGGTGGCGACTGCGGGGTTGTCGTCGATGATCAGCAGGCAGGGCATCGTGCACCTTGGGCGCGTGCGGGCGCGCCGGCGAAGAAAAACGGACCAGGCGGCATCATCGCAGTCCGCGCGCGGCTTGTCGTGCCTGCGTGCATCGGCGCCTCAGACACTGCGCGTGGCCACCGCCGGCGGCACCGCGGCGGCGCGGCGCGCGGGCGGCAGCACCGCGAGCTGGCCGAGCAACCACAGCACCAGCGCACCGACCGGCAGGTACCACAACGGCAGCCGCGGCAACTCGTAGGCGCTCATCAGGTACAGGTTGGCGGCGTAGGCCAGCAGCATGCCGAGCACGATGCCGGTACTGGCGAGGAGGAAGTTCTCCAGCTGGAAATACCGCAGGATCTGCGTGCAGGTGGCGCCGAGTGCGCGGCGGATGCCGATCTGCTTGGTGCGCTGCTGCACCCAGAAACTGGTCAGGCCGACGATGCCCAGCGCGGTGACCAGCAGCAGCGCGACGCAGACCCCGACCAGCAGCCAGGCCATCGCCTGGTCGTTGCGGTAATAGGCCGCGCGCGCCTGCTGCAAGGTCTTGGTGCGGTTCACCATCCGCCGTGGACCGTGTTGCGACAGCGTCGCCTTGGCTTGCCGCAACACGGCCTCGCGCTGCGCCGGATCGCGCACGCGCAGCAGGTAGGTGCCGCGATCGTAGGGAACGTTCACCGGGAACAGCATCGTGTCCTCGTAGTTGCCGGTGCTCCCGCCTTCGCGGGGTTGCACCAGGCGCTGCACCACGCCGACGACGCGGTGTTCGCCGTAGACGTAGATGGTGCGGCCCACGGCGTTCTGACCGGGGAACAGGCGTTGCGCCAGCGACTGGCTGAGGATGACCGAGGGCGGGATGCGTTTGGCCACCGGATCGCGCAGTTGCGCGTCGTCGATGAACTCGTCGTCCGCGAAGCGGCGCCCTGCGACCAGATGCAAGCCCAGGGTGTCGAGCAGCCGCGCGTCGCCGAAGTACTGCACCGCATGCAGGGTGCTGCGTTCCTGATCCGGGCGCAGCGACACGCCGCTGTAGCCGAGCGAATCGCCGAACAGCGCCTGGTTGATGATGCTGGCCTCGCGCACACCCGGAATGCGTCGCAGCGCGTCCAGGTCGGCCCGGGTCTGCGCGGCATCGTTGCCGTCGCTGACCACGCTGCGGCTACGCAGCTGCACCAGCTCCTGCTCGGCGGCGCCACTGGGCCTGTGCATGCGCTCGAGCCGCTGATCGATCAGGAACAGCGCGTTGCAGACGACGGCGCAACTGAAGGCGATCTCCAGCACGATCAGGGCGGCGGCGACCCGGTGTTTGCGCAGGCTCGAGAGGATGGGATGCAGGGACACGGCGGGAATTCCTGGTGGAGAAGGGCGCGCGTGGCGCGTCATTGCGACTTGAGCTGCAGGGCGGTGGACACGCGCATCGCCTGCCACGCCGGCAGCGCGCCGGCGAGCAGGCTGCTGCCCAGGCTCAGCACCAGGGCGAGCAGCAACATGCGGCCGTCCAGGTACGCCAGCGCGGCGTAGTCGGCCGGCTGCTGCCGCACCAGCCAGGTGCCGATCCAGGCCAGCAGCAGGCCGCCGGCGCCGCCGGCCAGGCCGATCGCCGCCGCTTCGATCAGGTGCTGGGCGAAGATCGTCCGCCGCGAGGCGCCGAGCGCGCGTCGCACGCCGATTTCGCCGCTGTGGCGCAGGAACTTGGCCAGCATCAGCCCAGCGGTGTTGAGCAGGCAGATGCCCAGGAACGCCAGCGCCAGCCCCACCTGCAGGCGCACATCGGAGGGGACGGCGTGGTTGCGGTCCAGCCAGGTCATCACGTCGCTGAGGCGGATGTCCGGCGGGTGGCGGAAGCCGCCGGCGTCGCGCAGCTGGCGCACATAGGCTTGCAACGCATCCAGATAGGCGATGCGCTTGGCGTGGGTGTCCAGTTCCACCCAGTACTGGATCCAGGCGCAGGGGGCGTTCTCGCTGGTCCTGTTGCCGGCATGGTCGCCCCAGCAGGACATCGAGCCGCTGACGTCCAGGTCCAGGTCGCGCGCGGTGGAGAACGGCACGAACACCTCTTCGCTGTCGCCATACTCGGTGTTGGTCAGGTCGTAGAAGCGCGGGTTCATGTCCCAGGCGTCGATCACCCCGACCACCCGCAGCACTGCATCGCCCAGCTGGAGTTGGCGGCCGACACTGTCCACGTCGCCGAACAGCTGGGCATTGAGTCGCCGGGAAATCACCGCGACACGCGCGCGCCGGGCATCGTCGTCCGCGGTCCAGGCGTGGCCATAGCGCATCGGCACCGCGAACATCGGGAAGAAGTCGGCGCTGGTGTAGCGTGCCTCGGCGCCGAACGGCGACTGGTTCGCCTGCGCCGGCACCACGGTCACGCCGCCGGCGGACATCATCGCCTGGCGGTCGCCGCGCTTGTCGCGCAGCAACGCTTCGGCATCGCGCCGGGTCAGTTGCTGCGGATCGGTGTCGTTCGGATCGTAGTGGTCGTCCGGCACGATGTTGAACTCCACGTTGAACAACTGCGCGCTCTTGCCGGGAATCGGATCGGCCGCCAGCACGTGGAACACGGTCAGCGTGGTCATCGATGCGCCGATGCCCACTGCGATCGCCAGCACCATCAGTGCGGTGAGCAGGCGGTTGCGGCCGAAGCTGTGCAGCGCCAGTTTGCAGTAGTAGCCGAACATCGTGCTTCCTGAAGAAAAAGGGCCGTTCGGAGCCGGCCAAGGGGGTGGGTCAGGTGCTGCGGGTGGCCACGGCCGGCGGCACATCGGCGGCGCGGCGGGCCGGCGCGAACACCGCCAGCTGGCCGAGCAGCCACAGCGCCACCGCGCCGATCGGCAGGTAGGCCAGCGGCAGCCGCGGCAGTTCGTACTTGCCCATCAGCCACTGGTTGATGGCGTAGGCCAGCAGCATGCCGAGCACGATGCCGGTACTGGCCAGCAGGAAGTTCTCGGTCTGGAAGTAGCGCAGGATCTGCCCGCGGGTGGCGCCGAGCGCGCGGCGGATGCCGATCTGCTTGGTGCGTTGCTGCACCCAGAAGCTGGCCAGGCCGACGATGCCCAGCGCGGTGACCACCAGCAGCGCCACGCAGACCGCGCCGAGCAGCCACACCATCGCGCGGTCGCCCTGGAAGTAGGCGTCGCGGATCTCGCTGTAGGTCTGTTGCTTGAGCACCAGCCGGCTGCTGTCGACCTTCATCAGCGCCGCGGTGGCCGCGTTCAGCACCTCCTGGCGCCGCGCCGGATCGGTGACCCGCAGCACGTACATCCCGTCGGTGTAGGTCAGGCGGAACGGCATCAGCATCGCATAGTCGATCTCGCCCAGGCCGCTGACCGCATTGGGCCGCGCCAGGGTCTCGACGATGCCGACCACGCGGGCGCCCACCGGCCCGGTGTACACGGTCTTGCCCAGCGCGTTCTGCCCCGGGAACATCTTTTCCGCGGTGGCGCGGTTGAGGATGATGGCGGTGCCTTTCTCCTGTACCCGCTTGTCGGTCTCGGCGGCTTCCAGATCCATGTACTCGTCGGGGGCGAAATCGCGTCCGGCCACCAGCTTCAGGCCCAGGGTCTTCAGCGTGCCCTCTTCGGCCATGTACTGCGCCGCGTTGAGCGTGGGCCGCTCCTGGTCCGGGGTCAGCGACAGGCTGGTGTTCCAGGAGGAGTGCACGAACGGCACCTGGTTGAGCAACGTGGCGCTGCGCACGCCGGGCACCGCGCGCAGCGCGGCCAGGTCCTCGCGGGTGCGCGCGGCGGCGTTGACCTGCTGGCCGATGCCGCCCAGCGAGATCGTCACCAGCTCCGACTCGGCGATGCCGCTGGGCCGGTGCAGGGTCTCGATGCGGTTGCCGATCAGGAACAGCGCGTTGCACACGATCGCGCAGGCCAGGGCGATCTCCAGCACGATCAGCGCGGCGGCGGTCTTGTGCCGGCGCAAGGTGGACAGGATGGGGCGGATATCCATGGCGGTGACCTTGTGAGAGGGCGTGGGAGGCGCAGGGCGCGCAGGATCAGGATTTGAGCTGCAGGGCGGGTGCCACCTGGATGGCGCGCCACGACGGCAACAGGCCGGCGAGCAGGCTGGCGCCGACCGCCATGGCGAAGGTCAGCGCCAGCATGCTCGGGTCCAGGTGCGCCAGCTTGGCGTAGCTGGCCGGCTGCTGGCGGACCGCCCACAGGCCGAGCATGGCCAGGCCGAGCCCGGCCACGCCGCCGGCCAGGCCGATCGCGCCGGCTTCCACCAGGCATTGCGCGAAGATCGCCGCGCGCGAGGCGCCCAGCGCGCGGCGCACGCCGATCTCACCGCTGCGGCGCAGGAACTTGGCCAGCAGCAGGCCGACGGTATTGAGCAGGCATACCAGCAGGAAGCCCATCGCCAGCCACAGCTGCAGGCGCACGTCGCCGGGCACCACTTCCTTGTAGTCCAGCCACTGCATGACGTTGCGCAGGCGTACGTTGTTGGGGCGCTGGAAGCGACCGGAGGCGCGCTGCTGGGCCGAATAGTTCTCCAGGTAGGCCTTGTAGTCGGCGGCCTGCGCGGGGCTCTCCAGTTCCACCCAGTACTGCACCCAGGCGCAGGGCGCGTTGAGTGCGGTCTGCTCGCCGTTGCTGTCGCCGAAGCAGTTCATGCTGCCGTTGCGGTCCATCTTCAGGTCCATCGCCACCGAGAACGGCAGATAGGCCTGCTCGTCCGACCCGTAGGTGTTGGTCACGTCGTAGAAGCGTGGTTTGGGCTCCCAGGTGTCGAGCACGCCGACGATGCGGAAGGTATTCTGGTCCATGCGCAGTTCGCGGCCGACGCTGTCGGCGCCGTCGAACAGCTTCTCGTTGAGCGTCTTGCTGATGACGACCACGCGGTCGTGGCGCTCGTCTTCGGTGCCGGTCCAGCCGTGGCCGTACAGGAACGGGGTATCGAACATCGGGAAGAAGTCCGCCGAGGTGAAGCGCACCTCCGACTTGAACGGCTTCAAGCCGCTCTTGTTCGGCTCGATCGCCACGCTGCCGCCGCTCATCAGCGCCTGGCGCTTGGCGCGCTTCTCGCGCAGCAGGGCCTCGGCATCGAAGCGGGTGTTCTGCGAATCCGGCTCCTCGCCCGGCTGGAAGCCGGCCTTGGGCTGGGCGTCCACCTGTACGTAGAACAGGCGGTCGCTCTTCTGCGGGATCGGGTCGCCGGAGAGGACGTGGAACACGGTCAGTGTGGTCATGCTGGCGCCGATTCCTAAAGCGATGGCCAGCACCATCAGCGCGGTGAGGACGGTGTTGCGGCGGAAGCTATGCAAGGCGAGGCGGAGGTAGTAGCCGAACATGGGAGCTCCGGGGTCAGGCGCTGCGGGTGGCGGTGGCGGGCGGGACGGCGGCGGCGCGCAGGGCGGGGCCAAGCACGGCGAACTGGCCGAGCAGCCAGACCGCGAGCACGCCGGTGAGGACGGTGGGCGAGGACAGCCGCTCCAGTTCGAAGCGCTGCATCAGCCACTGGTTCATGACGTAGGCGAGCAGGGCGCCGAGCACGACGCCGCCGCCGACGATCAGGAAGTTCTCGAGCTGGAAGTACTGCACGATGTCGCCGCGGGTGGCGCCGAGCGCGCGGCGGATGCCGATCTGCCGGGCGCGTTGCTGCACCCAGAAGCTGGCCAGCCCGCCGATGCCCAGCGCGGTGACGGTAAGCAGCATCAGGATGATCGCCAGCAGCATCCGCGCCACCGCACTGTCGCCCTTGAAGTAATCCGCACGCACTTCCTGCAGGGTGGCGACCTGCTGCTGCACGTAGGTGGGATTGGCGCGCTGCATCGCCGCCGCGGCGCGCGGCAGCACCTGCGCCAGTTGCCCGGGCTTGCTGCGGATCAGGTAGATGCCACCCCAGCCTTCGCTGCGGGCGGCGACTTCGGTCAGCAGCGCGTCGGCGTCGTCGTCGTGGCCGGTGATGCTGCCGCGCACCGGCGCCATCACCCCGACGATGTCCAGGCGCACCAGCTGGTTCCACAGGGTGGTGTACACCTGTCGCCCCAGCGGCGAGACGCCGGGGAACAGCTTGGCCGCCAGCGATGGCGTGATCAGCGCCGGCAGTCGTCGCTGCGCGTCGCCGCCATCGCCGAACACCGTGGCGGCGGAGGGAAGTTCGGCATCGCGCAGGTCGCGGCCGGCGACGATACGGATGCCCAGGGTCCGGTTCAGGCCCTGGCTGCCGTTGAACAGCGTCGCCCGTGCGGCCGGCTGCGTGGCCTGCGGTTGCAGGAACAGTTGCGCCCGGTTGGGGCCGGCCAGCGGCGGCGGACCGAACGCCGCCGCCTCCACGCCGGGCACCGCCTGCAGGAGGTCCAGGCTGCGGCCGACACTGCTGACGCTGCCTTGCTCGCCGATCACGCCGATGCTCTGGATCAGGCCGATGTCCTGTTCCATCACCCCGGTCGGGGTGTGCACGCGCTGGTAGGTGCGGGCGATGATGAACACCAGGTTGCACAGCACCGCCAGGGTCAGGGCGATCTGCAGGGCCATCAGCACCACCGCGGCGCGATGGCTGCCCAGCGCCGACAGAATGGGACGCACGGGAGGCAGCGCGGTCATAGCGATTTCACCTGCAGGGCGGGGGCGATGCGCGAGGCGCGCCAGGCCGGCCACAGGCCGGCGGCCAGCGTCGAGAGCGTGGCCACGGCCAGGGCGACGCCCAGGATCGCGGGGTCGGCATGGGCCTGCTGCGCGTAGGCCACCGGTTGCTGGCGCACCAGCCACAGGCCGATCCAGGTCAGCGGGATGCCGAGCAGGCCGCCCAGGCCGCCGATCAGCGCCGATTCGGCCAGGCATTGCGCGAACACCGCGCGGCGGCTGGCGCCGAGCGCGCGGCGCACGCCGATCTCGCCGGCCTTGCGCATGAACTTGGCGACCAGCAGGCCGACCGCATTGAGCAGGCACACCAGCAGCACGCCGAAGGCGATCCAGGTCTGCATGCGCACCGTGGCCGGCACCACCCGCTTGTAGTCCAGCCAGTCGACCAGGCTGCGCAGGCGGGTGTTCGGGGCGCGTTCGAAGCGGCCGAGCTGGCCTTGCTGTGCGCTGTAGGCGTCCAGCGCCGCGCGGTAGCGCCGCACCTGTTCCGGCGTGTCCAATCGCACCCAGTACTGCACCCAGGTGCATTGCGCGGCCTTGGGGTCGTGCAGGCCGGCCTCGCCGTCCTTGCCCCAGCACTGCATCGGTCCGTAGCCGTAGTCCTGCGGCAGGTCCAGCCAGGTCTCGAACGGCATGTACAGCGCTTCCGGCGGCGCGTAGGCGCCGGAGTTGAGGTCGTAGAAGCGCGGCTGCGCATCCCAGGCGTCGATCACCCCGATCACCCGGAACGGGCGGGTGGCGATGGTCAGGGTCTTGCCGACGCTGTCGGCACCGCCGAACAGCGCGTCGTTGAGCTGGCGGCTCAGCACCACCACCAGTGCGCGCTGCGTATCGTCGCGATGGCTCCAGCCGCTGCCGTAGAGGAAGCGCATGCCGAACATGCCGAACAGATCGGCCGTGGCGGCGCGGGTGGTGAGCATGCGCAAGGGGCTGTTGGGCACGGTCTGGCGCACCGGCAGCCAGTTCCCGCTGGTCATGGTCTGCGCCGGCGCCGCCTGCGCCCGGTACAGCGCGGTCGCGTCCTGCCAGGTCAACTCGTCCGGCGGCTCGGGGGCGGCACTGGGCAGGTTGCGCGGACGCGGATCCAGCTGCGGGTGGAACAGCGTGGCGCTGTGCCCGGGCAAGGGATCGCCGGAGAGTGTGTGCAGCACCGTCAGCATGGTCATCGACGCGCCGATGCCCAGCGCCACGGCCAGCACCATCAGCGCGGTGAGGATGCGGTTGCGGCCGAAGCTGCGCAGCGCGAGGCGTAGGTAGTAAGCGAGCATGCGGACTCCGGCTCAGGCGCTGCGGGTGGCGATGGCGGGAGCGACCGCGGCGGCGCGCAGGGCCGGGCCGAGCACGGCGAGCTGGCCGAGCGCGCACAGCAGCAGCGCGCCCACCGGCAGGTAGCTGGCCGGCAACCGCTCCAGTTCGAACACGTGCATCAGCAGCACGTTGCCGCCGTAGGCCAACACCATGCCCAGCGCCACGCCGGCGCCGACGATGAGCAGGTTCTCGGTCTGGAAGTAGCGCAGGATGTCGCGGCGGGTGGCGCCGAGCGCACGGCGGATGCCGATCTGCTTGGTGCGCTGCTGCACCCAGAAGCTGGCCAGGCCGACGATGCCCAGCGCGGTGACCAGCAGCATCGCAACGATGACGGCGACCATCAGCCCGGTCATCGCCCGGTCGCTCTGGAAGTACGTCTGGCGCAGGTCGCTCAGCGGCTCGCTGTAGGCGTTGTCCATCACCGCTTCGGGGACCGCCCGCGCCACCGCCGCGCGCGCCGCGGCGACGATCCGCGGCAGTTCGCGCGGATCGGCGCGCAGCACGTAGACCCCGGATTGCGCCGTCTCGCGCACCGGCACCACCACCGACCAGTCGCTGCCGATCACCCCATCCTCGCTGCGGCCGGGATCGGGGCGTGCCAGGTGGGCGAGCGTGCCGATCACGCGGAAATGGCCGCCGGCCCAGAACTCCTGGCCCAGCGGGTCCTGGCCCGGCCACAGGTGTTCGGCCAGCGCCCGCGTGATCCACACGCTGGTGGCGGTGGGAATGCCGTTTTCGATGGTCTGGTAGTCGGCGTCGCCGAACGCGCGGCCGCTGTCCGGCGTCAGCGCCAGCGCGGCCACCGCACCCGGATCGACCATGTAGAAATGCGGTACGCCGCCGACCTGCCGGCAATCCCGATCCAGGCACAGGCCGCTGTTGTAGACCGGCGGCGCGAAAGGAAGCGTGTTGACGGTTCCGGCGGCGCGCACGCCGGGAATCCGGCGGATGGCATCGAGCGCGCGGGCATTGAGATCGGTGGCGTTGCAGTCGTCGCAACTGGCCAGGCTCACCAGCCCCAGCGCCGATTCGTCGATGCCGCTGCGCAGATGCACCAGGTCCAGCCGGTTGCCGATCAGGAAGAAGGCGTTGCACAGCACGGCGCAGGCCAGCGCCACTTCCAGCGCGATCAGCGTCGCGGCGATGCGGTGGCGCGATAGCGCGCTGAGGATGGGGGCGATCTGCATCGTCGTGGTGTCCGGTTACAGGCTCTTCAACTGCAGGGCTGGCGCGATGCGGCTGGCGCGCAGGGCGGGGAACAGGCCGGCCGCGAGGCTGCAGGCGATCGCCAGCGTGAAGGTGCCGGCGAAGGTGGTCAGGTCCAGATGCGCCAGATCGGCGTAGGCGGTCGGCTGCTGGCGCACGCTCCACAAGCCCAGCAGGGTCAGCAGCCAGCCGCCGATGCCGCCGACCAGCCCGATCACCGCCGCCTCGGCCAGGCACTGCGCGAAGATCGCGCGGCGCGACGCGCCCAGCGCGCGGCGCACGCCGATCTCGCCGCCGCGGCGCAGGAACTTGGCCAGCAGCAGGCCGACGCTGTTGAACAGGCACAGGCCCAGGAACGCCAGCGCCAGCCAGCTCTGCAGGCGCACGTCGCCCGGCACCACGCGGTTGTGGTCCAGCCATTGCGGCAGCGACAGCAGGCGCGCGGTGTCGGCGCGGCCGATGCGTCCGGCCGCGTGCTGCTGCGCGGCGTAGTCGGCCAGCAGCCGGCGGTAGTCGGCGACCTTGGCCGGCGTGTCCAACTGCACCCACAACTGCAGCCACACGCAGGGGGCGCTGCGCAGGTCCAGGGTGGCCTCGGGCTTGCCGAAGCAGGTCCACGGCTGGATGTGGCCGTCGTTGACCTCCAGGCTGCTGGACAGCGGCATGAACACGTCCTGCGGCCGTCCGTAGAAACTGGCGGTGTCGCCATGGGCGAAGCTGCCGCCGGCCAGCGTGTAGAACAGCGGCGACGGCCGCCACGGCGCCAGCACGCCGACGACGCGCACCGCGGTGCCGCGCACCAGCAGCGTGCGGCCGACACTGTTGCGGCCGCCGAACAGCTTGGCGTTGAGATCGGACGAGATCACCGCCACCCGTGCCCGGTCCTGGTCGTCGCGTGCGCGCCAGCCGCTGCCGTAGGCGAACGGCACCTGGAACATCGGGAAGAAGTCGGCCTGGGTCATCAGCAACTGGGTCATGAAGGGCGCGGCGGCGCTGTCCGGCGCGTGCACCTTGATCTGGCTCTCGGCGACCATGGCCTGGCGATCGGCGCGCCCGCTGTTCCACAGGTCCATGGCCGAGGGGTAGTCGAGCTTGTCGTACGGCTTCTGGTTGGCGCGGTTGCCCGGGCGCGGATCGAGCTGCGCGAAGAAGATCTGCTGGCTGCGCCCGGGCAACGGATCGCCGGACAGCAGCCGCATCACCGTCAGCGTGGTCATCGCCGCGCCGATGCCCACCGCGATGGACAACACCATCAGCGCGGTCAGCACCGGGCTGCGGCGCAGGCTGCGTACTGCCAGTTGGATGTAGTAACGGAACATGGGGTCCTTGGCTCAGGCGCTGCGGGTGGCGGTGGCAGGCGGGATCGCGGCGGCGCGGCGCGCCGGCGACAACACCGCGCATTGGCCGAGCAGCAACAGGGAGAGCAAGCCGATCGGCAGGCACGCGGCGGGCAGCCGCGACAGTTCGTAGTGCTGCATCAACCAGAGATTGGCGATGTAGGCCAAGGGCATGCCCAGGACCACGCCGCTGCCGATGACCATCAGGTTTTCCAGCAGGAAATGCCGCAGGATCTGGCCGCGGCTGGCGCCCAGGGCACGGCGTATGCCGATCTGCCGGGTCCGCTGCTGGATCCAGAAGCCGCTGAGACTGGCGATGCCGATCAGGGTGATGAGGGTGACCACCGCACTGACCGTGCCGAACAGCCACACTGCCGCGCGGCGCGGCTGGAGCCGTTCGTTGCGCTGGGACTCGTAGTCGTTCGCACGGATCGTGATCCCGCGCAGCAGCGCGTCGCCGAACAGGTGTTGCAGACGCTGCGGGATCTCGGCCATCACGGCCGCGCGTCGCTCCGGCGCGGTCCTCACCGCGTAGGTCAGGATCGGCGTCCCGGTGACCGTGCCCGCCGTCAGCATCGTGTACTCGGCCTTGCCGTCGTCCAGCGCGTCGAGCTGGTAGCGCAGCAGGTGGCGGACGATGCCGACCACGACGAAACGTCTGGTCGCGTTCGCCTGTCCGTCGGTGAGTACCCCGCCCAGGGCCGGGCGCGAGCCGAACAGCCGCTGTGCCAGCGCCTGGGTGAGGATGACCGCGGTGGTACGGTCGGGCGCGGTCGCGGCGGGCAGGTCGCCGACCCGCATTTCGTCGGCGCTGAAGTTGCGTCCGGCCACCAGGTCCAGGCCCAGCGCACCGATCAGGTCGTCGCCGACCAGCAGGCTCACGCGCTCGGTCGCCGCAGGGCCGGCGACGCGGCCGACCATGATCATGGAGGAACTCATCGGCAGGCCGATCGTCGGCGAGACCGCGGTGACCCCGGGGATGCGTCGCAGCGTGTCGGTACCGACGCGGATCTGCGGCGCTTTCCAGCCGCCTTGGCCATTGATCACCTGGTCGACCAGGATCACCTCATCGTGGGCGATGCCGTCCGGGATCAGCATCGGTGCCAGCTTCTGCCACAGCAGGAACAGCACGTTGGTCAGGATCGCGCAGGCCAGGATGGTCTGCACGATCACCAGCAGCGGCATCAGCGGATGCCGCAGCAGGGGCGAGAGGTAGGGGCGCAGTGACATCGGCAGGCCCTCAGAGGCTTTTCACTTGCAGCGCCGGTTGCAGCAACGCTGCGCGCCACGCCGGGAGCAGACCCACCAGCAGGCCGGTGCCGATCGCCAGCAACACCATCGCCAGGAACAGGCTGGGCTGGAAGTGCGCCAGGTCGCTGTAGTCCTGCGCCTGCATGCGCACGATCCACAGGCCGAACAGCGTGGCCGGCAATGCCAGCACGCCGCCCAACAGGCCGATCGCCCCGGCTTCGGTCAGGCAGCGGACGAACACCGCCGCGCGCGGGGCGCCCAGCACCCGGTGCACGCCGAGTTCGGCGGAGCGGCGCAGGAAACGTGCGGCCAGCAGGCCGGCGACATTGACGATGCACAGCCCGAGCAGCGCGATCGCCAGCCAGACGTTCAGGCGCACGCTGTCCGGGACCACGCGGTTGCGCGCAAGCCAGTCGGCCACGCCGTACACGGTTGCTTGCGGCGCGCGCTGGAACACGCCATCGGCATGGCGCGCTTGCGCGAACGCGGACAGCGCATCGCGGTAGGCATTCACCTGCATGGGGGTGGACAACTGCGCCCAGAGCATCATCCAGCGGCAGGCGCCGAGGTCGAGTTCGTTGAAGCGCACGCCGGCGCGGCCGGTGTCGTCGCAGTCCTGGGCGAATGCCGGCTTGGCGTCCGCGTCCAGGGCCGCCCGTGCCGGAACGAACACCTCCAGCGGATTCTGCTGCCATGCCGTTTCCGGCCCATTGAGGAAGTAGAAGGCCGGGCGCGGTTTCCAGTCGTCGCTGATGCCGACGACCTGGAACAGATGATTGCCCAGCCGGATCTGCTGGCCGACGCCGTTCTCGCTACCCAGCAGCTTCAGGCTGAGCGCGTGACTGATGATGGCCACCGGCGCACGGTTGCGTTCTTCCGCGTCTGTCCAGTAGCGGCCGGACCGCAGCGGCAGGCCGAACAGCGCCGGCATCGGTCCCAGCGCGCTGATCGCGTAGACCTGCTGGTGGCGCGTACCTGCCTGGTCGCTGACGTCGAACGTGCTCAGCGTCAGCGCCGCCTGCCGCACCTGCGGCAGCGTGGCCATGAAGGCCGTGGCATCGTCCAGCTTCCACAGCGCCGGCGGCGACGCGCCCGCGTCGGGGTCGTCCTGGCGGGCGATCTGCCGCGAGTCCACCCAGCCCAGGTACAGCTGCTGGCTGAGGCCGGGCAGCGGATCGGCGGACAGCATCGCCTGCAGGGTCAGCATCGTCATCACCGATGCCAGGCCCAGGGCGAGAGTGAGCACGGCGAGCAGCACCGTGCGCGGATGCCGGCGCATCCCACTCAATCCCAGTTCCACGGCATACGGCAGCGACATGGCAGGGCCCGTCTCAGCGGCCGTCGGCGGCGGACGGCAGCGTCGCAGCGCCCTGCGCCAGCGCCGGTTCGCGCTGCAGGTCGGTGGCCTGGCCGTCGACGATGTGCACGTTGCGCTGGGCGCGCGCGGCCAGTTCCGGGTCGTGGGTGACCATGACGATGGTCGAGCCCTGCGCGTTGATCTCCTCCAGCAGTTCCATCACCCCGCGCGCCATCTGCGAGTCGAGGTTGCCGGTCGGTTCGTCGGCCAGCAGCAGGCGCGGGCTGCCGGCCAGGGCGCGGGCGATCGCCGCGCGCTGCTGCTGGCCGCCGGACAGTTCGGACGGATAGTGCTTCATGCGCGAACCCAGCCCGACCCGGCTCAGCGCCTCCTCGATGCGCTGCTTGCGCTCGGCCGCGCCCATGCCGCGGTAGCGCAGCGGCACGTCGACGTTGTCGAACAGGTTGAGGTCGGGAATCAGGTTGAAGCCCTGGAAGATGAAGCCGATCTTCTGGTTGCGCATGCGCGAGCGCGCATCGTCGTTGAGGTTGCTGACGTCCTGGCCATCGAGCAGGTACTGGCCGCTGGTGAAGGTCTCCAGCAACCCGGCGATGTTGAGGAAGGTGGTCTTGCCCGAACCTGACGGCCCGGTGACGGCGACGAACTCGCCCTCGCGGACATGCAGGTCCAGCGAGCGCAACGCATGCGTCTCGACCTGTTCGGTGCGGAAGACCTTGGAGACGGCGCGCATTTCGAGCATGGCATGAGTTCCTGTGGTGGTGGAGCGGGGATTGGGGATTGGGGATGTCGGGATTCGAAAGCGGTGGCCAGGAAAGGAAAACGAGAGGGGCTTGCGCATCCCCATTCCCGATTCCCCAATCCCGGCTCCTAATGCACCGTGACCTGCGGCGCATCGCCGAACAGATCGCTGCCGGAGACCACCACCCGGTCGCCCGGCTGCAGGCCCGAGCGCACTTCGACTTCGCCCAGGCTGGTGACGCCCAGTTCGACCGGGCGGCGCACCGCCGAGTCGCCGTCCATGACGTAGGCGTAGCGGCCGCCGGACTGTTCGACGAACGGGCCGCGCTCGAGCTTGAGCACGTTCTTGCGGGTGTCCAGCAGCACCCGCGCGCTCATGCGCTGGCTCTGGCGCAGGCCCGGCGGCTGCTTGTCGGTGAAGCGGATGCGCGCGGTGACCTCGCCGTTGACCACTTCCGGCGACACCGCCGAGATCGCCCCGGCGAACGGTTCGCCGGCGCCGCTGGTCAACTGCGCCGGCATGCCGATCGCCAGGTCGCGGGCGAAGCTTTCCGGCACCTTGATCTCCAGTTCGAACTTGGACAGGTCGACCACGCTGAGCACCGGCGCGTTGGCGGCGACGTTGGTGTGCTGCGAGACCTGCACCTGGCCGACCTGGCCATCGAACGGCGAGCGCAGGGTCAGCAGGTCGACCTGGCGCTGCACCTCGGCCACCACCGCGCGCTGGCGCTCGGCGAGCAGGCGCTTGTTGCGCGCGTCCAGCGCCGCGCCCTGCGCCTGCAGGCCCGAATCCTTCTGCGCGTGGCTCATCGCGATGTCGGCCTTCTTCAGCGTGTCCTGGGCCTTGGCCAGCTCCACCTGCGGCACCGCGCCGCCGGCGTAGCCGCGCTGGTAGCGCTCCAGGTCGCGGCTGGCGGCCTGGCGCTCGATCTGCGCCTGGTCGATCAGCTTGCTGGCGTTGGCACGGGCCAGGGTCGCGTCCAGGTCGGCGCGGCCGGCCTCCGCTTCCAGGCCGGCCAGGGTGGCCTCTTCCTGGGCCAGCTTGCTGCGCAGCTCCGGGCTGTCGATCTCGGCCAGTTCCTGGCCCTGCTTGACCACGTCGCCGGCGACCACCTTCAGGGTCACGGTGCCGCCGGAGATGGCGTACAGGGTGGGGCTGTTGGCGGCGATCAGGCGGCCGTCGGCGGAGATGTCGCGGACCAGGTCGCCGCGGGTCACCGTGGCGATGCGCACGCGCTGCGCGTCGAACGAGCGGCTGCCGGCGATCCAGCCGCGGGCGGCGAAGGCGATGCCCAGCAGCACCAGTGCGGCGATCAGCCCGGGCCACAGCCAGCGGCGCCAGGCCGCGGAGCGGGGGCGGGCGAGAACCTGGTCCTGGGCGGAGGTGTCACGGATCATCGTCGGGTCGCAGCGGTGAGGACGGAAACTCCAAAGCACGCGGCGTGCCAATTGCAAGCCATTGAATTGCATGGAAGTGGCCGGCGCGGACAGGTGTCCGGGTGTCCGCGGACACGTTCGCGGACACCGTGTCCGGCAGCGGACAGCGGCGAGACATTCAGCGGACTTGGCTAGAATGGCGGACTTTTCGGCGAAGGGCGTGGCTATGTGCGGTATCGTCGGTGCGATCGCGGATCGCGATGTGGTTCCGGTCCTGATCGAAGGGCTGAAACGCCTGGAATACCGGGGCTACGACTCGGCCGGCATCGCCGCCATCGCCGACGGCCAGGTACGCCGCGTGCGCCGCACCGGCCGCGTGGCGGAGACCGAAAGCGCCGCGCTGGCCGAGGGCCTGCACGCGCCGCTGGGCATCGGCCACACCCGCTGGGCCACCCATGGCGGCGTCACCGAGGCCAACGCGCACCCGCACGTCAGCCACGGCGACCTGGCCCTGGTCCACAACGGCATCATCGAGAACCACGAACAGCAGCGCGAGCGCCTGACCGCGCTGGGCTACGTGTTCGAGTCGCAGACCGACACCGAGGTCATCGCCCATCTGATCCACCACTACATCGCCCAGGGCCGCGACCTGCTCGGCGCGCTGCAGGCGGCGGTGAAGGAACTGACCGGCGCCTACGCCGTGGCCGCGGTGAGCAAGGCGCGTCCGGACGTGCTGGTGTGCGCGCGGATGGGCTGTCCGCTGCTGATCGGCCTGGGCGAGGGCGAGAACTTCATCGCCTCCGACGTCTCGGCGGTGATCCAGGCCACGCGCCGGGTGATCTTCCTGGAGGAAGGCGATACCGCCGAGCTGCGCCGCGACGGCGTGCAGGTGTACGACGCGCAGGACCAGCCGGTGCAGCGCGAGCCGCACGTGTCCGACGTGTCGCTGGCCTCGCTGGAACTGGGCCCGTACCGCCACTTCATGCAGAAGGAGATCCACGAGCAGCCGCGCGCGCTGGCCGACACGCTGGAAGCGCTGTTCGATGCCGGCGGGTTCGACACTGCGCTGTTCGGCAGCAAGGCCGAGGCGCTGCTGGCCGACGTGGACGGGGTGCAGATCCTGGCCTGCGGCACCAGCTACTACGCCGGGCTGACCGCGCGCTACTGGATCGAGGGCATCGCCGGGCTGCCGTGCAGCGTGGAGATTGCCAGCGAGTACCGCTACCGCGACGCCTGCGCCAATCCGCGGCAGCTGATCGTGACCATCTCCCAGTCCGGCGAAACCCTGGACACGATGGAGGCGCTCAAGTACGCCAAGGCGCTGGGCCATGCCAAGACCCTGTCGATCTGCAACGTACCCGAGAGCGCGATCCCGCGCGCCAGCGCGATGGTGCTGTACACCCGCGCCGGCGCCGAGGTCGGGGTGGCCTCGACCAAGGCCTTCACCACCCAGCTGGCGGCGCTGTTCCAGCTCACCTGCGTGCTGGCCAAGCGCCGCGGGCGGCTCAGCGCCGAGCAGGAGGCCGACTACCTGGAACAACTGCGCTACCTGCCCGGCAGCGTGCAGCACGTGCTCAACCTGGAGCCGCAGATCGCGGTGTGGGCCGAGCGCTTCGCCGACAAGCACAATGCGCTGTTCCTGGGCCGCGGCCTGCACTACCCGATCGCCCTGGAAGGCGCGCTCAAGCTCAAGGAGATCACCTACATCCACGCCGAGGGCTATCCGGCCGGCGAGCTCAAGCACGGCCCGCTGGCGCTGGTCGACGCCACCATGCCGGTGGTGGTGATCGCGCCCAACGACACCTTGCTGGAGAAGGTGAAGTCGAACATGCAGGAAGTGCGCGCGCGCGGCGGCGAACTGTTCGTCTTCGCCGACCAGGACAGTAATTTCGTCGAATCCGAGGGCGTGCACGTGATCCGCACGCCGCGTCACGCCGGCGTGCTCAGCCCGGTGCTGCACACCGTGCCGGTGCAGTTGCTGGCCTACCACACCGCGCTGGCGCGCGGCACCGACGTGGACAAGCCGCGCAACCTGGCCAAGTCGGTGACGGTGGAGTAAGCGCGTCCAGGCGCGTTCGGCGCGCGCCAGCGACGGCCGGCGTGCACGGGCCGTCATGTCGGTGCGAGGCGCAGGCAGTGCGCCGTTGTGGCGACTTCCGCCGCCGTGCAGCTGGGGGCGTCGCCGCTTGCGGCGCGGCCGCTGCGCGCGGGCGGCACACGCATGCGCGTGCGAAGGCGTACCCGCCGCGCCGGCAGCGGTGCGCGGATCGGGGTTCTGCCGGACGGCCAGGCGTGTGCGATCGACGTCAAGATGCCGCGTGCCGGCCTGGGCGATCGCGACACGGTCGATCCGTTGGTGATCGACACCGCCTGCGATCGGAAGCATTCCGGCGTCGCCGGTCTGGTCTGCCCGCTCCGCAATCGGGCTGGGCGGCTGCGCAACCCGGCGGTATGCAAGATGCCGCAAGCCGGCGGCCTGGGCGTACAGGCGGCGATGGCGGACCAACCGCGGCAATGCCGCAGTTCGCCGCCATCGCCGCGCACGGCACTCAGTCGCTGGAGGTGTTGGAGATGATCTCCACCCAGTAGCCGTCCGGGTCCTTGATGAAGGCGATGTTGCGCATGCGCCCGTCGCTCAGGCGCTTCTGGAACGGCACCTGCAGCGCCTCGAAGCGCGCGCAGGCCGCTTGCAGGTCCGGTACCGACACGCACAGGTGGCCGAAGCCGCGCGGCTCGCTGTTGCCGTCGTGATACACCGGTCCGTCCTGCAGCTCGCTGCCGTGGTTGTGGGTCAGTTCCAGCACGCCGGGCAGGCCGGCCATCCACACCTGCCGTTGCGCCGGGTCCGCCGGCACCGGCACCGTCGGCGGCAGCAGCGCCAGGAAGTACAGGCTGAACTGCGCCTCGGGGAACGCACGGTGGTCGATCGGGCGGAAGCCGAGCACGCGTGTGTAGAAATCCAGCGAACGGGCGATGTCCTTCACCCGCAACATGGTGTGGTTGAACACGAAGCCGGTGGTCTCGGCGGGCGGCGCGGAAACGCCGGGCAGATGGTCGAACGAGGTGGTGGGCATGAGGGGTCTCGCGTGGGGGAGGTGCCGCGGCACGTGGTTGCCGGCAATTCTAACGGCGGCGGCGTAGCGGCCGATGTGGAGAGCCGTCGGCGCGCTGCGAGATCCGTGCCGATCCGCCGGTTGGCAGACGCGCCGTCGGTCTGCCAACGCAGCGGCACGGCGCGTGCATAAGATTTCGGCGAGGGTTCCCACGACGCAGGAGGACGCATGTACGAGTCTTTCAGACAGGGGGCGCCGGCCGAGCTGTGGCAGGCGTTGGTGCACGAGGCCGGGCAGCGCCTGGGCCGGCCGCTGGACGAATCGCGCGAGCACTATCTGGTGTTCGTGCTGCTGCGCTACCAGCGCGACGCGCAGTTGCTGGCGCGCATCCAGGCGCTGGCCTGGCTGCATGCGCAGGACCAGGTCGGACGCGCGCGCGCCGACGCCTTGCGCGAGGTCGGCGACGGCTGCCTGCTGATCGCTGGGCTGTTTCCCGGCGTGGCGGCGCGGCGCCGGGTCAGCGTGGACTACTTCATCGACCTCGGCCGCGGCGCCTATGCCGAAGTCGCCGAGACCCGGGCCAGCGACGCGGGGCTGTTCGCGCAGCTGGCGCGCAGCTATCGCGAACTGGTGACCACTCTGGGCGCGCTGCGGCCGCCACGACGCGAGGTGGCGGCGCTGCAGGCGTAAGCCGGTAGCGGCGCACAGCGGCTGCGGCGGCGCCGCCTTGTACTTTCGCAGGCGCGCGCCCTGCCTGTAGGAGCGGCTTCAGCCGCGACGGGCTTTCCCGGGGATGCCTGTCGCGGCTGAAGCCACTCCTACAGATGACGACGTCCGTGTGCAGTGCCTGGAAGCGCGGCGGCACATCCTTCGCGCTGCCGTTCGCCCGCGGCTCAGAACCAGAACCGCAGGCCCGCGACCCAGCGCGTTTCGCGTACCGCCTCGCCGGCGGCGCGGCGCGCGTCGGCGGTGCCGCCGAAGTTACGGACGTGGTCCACGCCGACGTAGGGTGCGAAGCGGCGAGTGACCTCGTAGCGCAGGCGCAGCCCGCCCTCCACTGCGGTCAGGCCGCTGCCGGTGCGGTGCGCCGGATCGTCGCGCGCGGCCAGTTCCGCCTCCAGCCGAGGCTGCAGGATCAGGCGATTGGTCAGCAGCACGTCGTACTCGCCTTCCAGGTGCAGGCTGGCATGGCCGCCTTCGCCGACGTACAGCATGGCCGAGACCTCGAACTTGTACGGCGCCATGCCCTGCACGCCGAACGCCGCCGAGGTTCGTGCGCGTCCCGGTGCGAACGCCTGCTTGCCGCCGACCAGCACATCCCACCACGGCGAGATCGCGCGGCCATAGGCCAGTTCCAGCGTGGACGCGGTGGTGCGGCCGCCCTCGCGTTCGCCGTCGCTGCGCAGCCACAGCCGATCGATGTCGCCGCCGTACCAGCCGCGCGCTTCCCAGGCCTGGCCGCTGCCGTGGGCGTTGTCCCAGCCCTCCAGGCGATCGACCAGCAGGTAGCCGGTACGCGACGCGCCGTGTGCCATGCCGTGCTCGCGCAGCACCGGGAATGCCGCCGCACGGTCGGCGGAGGTGATCGGCGGGATCGGCTCGCGCGGCAGCGCCGTGTCGGCGTTCCCGGGGCACCGGCATGCGGCCGCCGCCGGCGTGGGCGCCGACGGCATCGCATGGCCCATGCCGTCGTGCGCGGCGTGCGCGTGTTCGCCGTGATCGGCCTGCGACGTCGGTGCGGCCGCGTGGTCCAGCGGGGCGTGGTCCATGTGTCCGTGCGACATGGCGTCGGCGGTCCCTGCCGCGGTCTGCGTGGGAGGTGTGCCGTGCATGGTCGGCACGGGTGCGGCATGCCCCATCGCGGCGTGGTCCAGGGTGCCGTGCATCGCCGTGACGGGCTGCGCGGCTACCCTGTTGTCCGGCATGGGCATGGGGGCAGCGGAGGCCGGGCAGGCGCAGCGCGCGGCGGATGCGTCGGCGTCGGCAGCGGGGACAGGCTGCGCATGCACCACCGCATGCGCGGACAGCAACGCCAGGCCGAGCGCCTGGGCGAGCGGAGCGAAGCGGGCGCGGCTCATGCGTCCACCCGCACTTCGCGCATCATGCCGCCGTCCATGTGGTAGAGCAGGTGGCAGTGGTAGGCCCAGCGCCCCAGCGCGTCGGCGCGCACGCGATAGCTGCGGCGCGTGCCCGGCGGCATGTCCACGGTGTGCTTGCGCACCTGGAAGCGGCCGGCCGCGTCCTCCACGTCGCTCCACATGCCGTGCAGGTGGATCGGGTGCTGCATCATCGTGTCGTTGACCAGCACGATGCGCAGGCGCTCGCCGTAGTTGAGCCGCAGCGGCTCGGCGCTGGCGAAGGGAATGCCGTCGAACGACCAGGCGAACTTCTCCATGTTGCCGGTCAGGTGCAGCTGGATCTCGCGCCCCGGCTCGCGTCCGTCCGGGTCCTCGAACAGGCTGTGCAGGTCGGCGTAGGTCAGCACGCGGCGGCCGTTGTCGCGCAGGCCGATGCCCGGGTCGTCCAGGCGTGGCGCAGTGGCGGAGGACTGCATGTCCACCAGGGGATTGCCGCGTTCGCTGCGCGGATGCGCAGGTGTGGCGGCAGCGCCGGCCGTCGCGTGCGCGGCGTGGTCCATGCCGGGCATGGCGGCCATGTGCATGTTCGCCCCGCAGCCGCCTTCCATGCCGTGCATGGCCGTGCCCGCGGCGTGGCCCATGCCGGCGTGTTCGCCCATCGCGTGGCCCATGTCCTGCATGCGCAGCAGCGGGCGCGGATCCTGCGCCGGCACCGGCGCCTGCAGCCCGTCGCGCACCGCCAGGGTGCCGCGCGCGTGGCCGGTGCGGCCCATGTCCTGGGCGAACACCGTGTAGGCGTCCTGGCCGCTGGGTTCGACCAGCACGTCGTAGGTCTCGGCCGCGGCGATGCGGAACTCGTCCACGCTCACCGGATGCACGTACTGGCCGTCGGCGGCGACCACGGTCATCTTCAGCCCGGGGATGCGCACGTCGAAGTAGCTCATGCTGGAGGCGTTGATGAAGCGCAGCAGCACCTTCTCGCCGGGACGGAACAGCCCGGTCCAGTTGCCGGCCGGGGTCATGCCGTTGAGCAGGTAGGTGTAGGTGTTGCCGTTGACGTCGGACAGGTCGCTGGGGGTCATGCGCATGCGCCCCCACATGCCGCGGTCGGCGAGGGTGGCGCGCAATCCGTCCTCGCGCGCGTCGCGCAGGAAATCGCCGACGGTGCGCTGGTACAGGTTGTCGTAGGACGGCATCTGCTTCAGCCGCCGGAACAGCGCCGCCGGGTCCAGGTCGGTCCAGTCCGACAGCAGCAGCAGGTGCTCGCGGTCGTAGCGGTACGGCGGCGGCTCGCGCGGGTCGATCACGATCGCGCCGTACAGCCCGGCCTGCTCCTGGTGCAGCGAATGGCTGTGGTACCAGTAGGTGCCGGACTGGCGCAGGGCGAAGCGGTACTGGTAGGTCTCGCCGGGATAGATGCCGTCGAAGCTCATGCCGGGCACGCCGTCCATGTTGGCCGGCAACAGCAGGCCGTGCCAGTGCACCGAGGTCTGGGTGTGGCCGGGCAGGTGGTTGGCCACGCGGATGGTCACGGTGTCGCCTTCGCGCCAGCGCAGGATCGGCGCCGGCACGCTGCCGTTGACGGCGATGGCGGGGCGCTCGCGCCCGGTGAAGTTGACCCGGGTGCTGCCGATGCGCAGGTCCAGGTCGGTGCCGTGCAGCACGTAGGGGGCGGCGCCGTTGCGCGCCAGCGCGCTGGCCTGGGCGCCGCGCAGCGGCAGCCCGGCGAGGCCGGCGGCGGCGCCCAGCGCCAGCCCGGTGACGAAGCGGCGCCGCGACGGCAGCGCCGGCAGGCCGGAAGAAGATGCGTTCATGTGCGATGTCCGGAAGCGGAGGCAATGCGCCGCGCCACGCCGATGGTGGCGCGGCAGGCGTGGACGCGGTGGCGCCTGCGCGCCGCCGCCAGGAGGCCGCCCGAGGGGCGGCCGCTCGCGCTCAGGCGCTGGGAGGACGTTCCAGCCGCGGCAGGCCGGGCGCGCCGTGCGCGGCCTGGGGAGCGGCGGCGACCAGGTGGCGGGGCATGCGCGGCAGTGCCAGCGGCATCGCCAGCAGGGCCGGCAGCGGCTGCACATGCGGGCATTGGCAGCCGGTCATGCCGCAGCCGCCGCCGTGCTTGCCGGCATGGTCGTGGCAGTGGCCGTCGTGCTCGGCCGGAGGCGCCGGCACCTGCTCGTGGCAGGGCATCGCCGCATGCGTCGGCGCCGGCGCCGCGCTGGCGGCGGCGTGCATCGAGGTGGCGTGTGCCGCCATGCCCGGCATCGCCATCGCGGTCGCGGTGCCGTTGAGCAGCAGGCTCAGGCACAGCAGCAGGCGCATCAGGACGGCGAAGGTCGGCACAGGCGGCAGCGTGGCGGCGGGAAGCGCAGAGGATACCGAAGCCGGCGTGGGCGGCAAGCGACCGCGGCACCGCAAGGCTTGACTCTGGACCCGGGTCCAGGGAGTAGGGTGTGCGCATGCGATCCGACCCCGCCACCGCCCGCTTCACCATCGGCGCACTCGCCCGCCAGGCCGACGTCGCCATCGACACCGTGCGCTACTACGAGCGCCAGGGCCTGCTGCCGCCCGCGCCGCGCCGTGCCTCCGGCTACCGCGAGTACGACGCCGCGGCGGTGCAGCGGGTGCGCTTCATCCGCCGCGCCAAGGAGCTGGGCTTCTCGCTGGAGGAGATCGGCGAGCTGCTGGCCCTGCAGGACGACCAGGTGCATGGCGTGGAAGGCATCAAGCAGCGCGCCAGCGCGCGCCTGCAGGCGCTGGACCGGCGCATCGCCGAGCTGACCGAGATGCGCCAGGCGCTGGCCGCGCTGGTCGAGGACTGCCCCGGCCACGGCGCGCCGGACGCCTGCCCGATCCTGGGCGACATCCGCGGCGCCGGCGCCGCCGACACGCCGCGATGAGCGCGACCCCGGCCACCGCCTCGCTGACCCTGCCGGTGCAGGGCATGACCTGCGCCGCCTGCGCGGCCGGCGTGGAGAAGGCGCTGCAGCGCCTGCCCGGGGTCGCGGCACAGGCCAGCTACGCCGCGGCGCGTGTGCAGGTGGACTACGACCCGCAGCAGGTGGACCTGCCGACGCTGCTGCAGCGCATCCAGCAGGCCGGCTACGCGGTGCCGACGCAGACCCTGACCCTGGAGCTGAGCGGCCTGCACTGCGCCTCCTGCGTGGCGTCGATCGACGCAGTGCTGGCGAAGACGCCGGGCGTGCTCGCCGGCCACGCCAACCTGGCCTCGGCCAAGGCGCGGGTGGAGATCGTGCCCGGCGCGGTCGCGCCGGCGGACCTGGTCGCGCGGATCGCCCACGCCGGCTTCGGCGCGCGCGTCGTCGAGGCCATGGACCCGGCGTACCTGGCCGAGCGCGAGCGCAGCGAGCGCCGCGCCTGGCGGCGCGAGTTGGGAATGTTCGCCGCGGCGGTGCTGCTGACCCTGCCGTTCTGGGGGCAGATGCTCGGCATGCTGGACGGCGACGCCCTGCGCGGCGCGCACGCCGAACCGCTGCCGCGCTGGCTGCAATTGCTGCTGGCCACGCCGGTGCAGTGCTGGATCGGCGCGCGCTTCTACCGCGCCGGCTACCGCGCGCTGCGCAACGGCAGCGCCAACATGGACGTGCTGGTCGCGCTCGGCACCGGCATGGCCTATCTGTACAGCGCCGTGGTCACCGTGGCCGGCCTGCACGGCCAGCACGTGTACTTCGAGGCCAGCACCAGCGTCATCACCCTGGTGCTGCTCGGGCGCCTGCTCGAGGCCCGCGCCAAGCGCCGCACCACCGCGGCGGTGCGCGCGCTGCTCGACCTGGCGCCGACCACCGCGCGGGTCGAGCGCGACGGTGCGACCGTGGAGGTGCCGGTGGCGGAACTGGCGGTCGGCGACGTGTTCGTGGTCGCCGCCGGCGAGCGCGTGCCGGTGGACGGCGAGGTCCTCGAGGGCCACTCCAGCGTGGACGAGGCGATGCTGTCGGGCGAGGCCATGCCGGTGGCCAAGGCGCCGGGCAGCCGCCTGCACGCGGCCACGGTCAACCAGTTGGGCCTGCTGCGCGCGCGCGCCACCGGCGTCGGCGCGGACACGCTGCTGGCGCAGATCGTGCGCATGGTCGATGCCGCGCAAGGCTCGCGGGCGCCGATCCAGCGCCTGGTCGACCGCATCGCCGCGGTGTTCGTGCCGGCGGTGCTGGGCATCGCCGCGCTCACCCTGGGCGCGACCTGGGCGCTGGGCGGCAGCTTCGCCGACGCGCTGGTGCACGCGGTGGCGGTGCTGGTGATCGCCTGCCCATGCGCGCTGGGCCTGGCCACGCCAACCGCGATCATGGTCGGCACCGGCGTCGGCGCGCGTGCCGGCATCCTGATTCGCGACGCCGAAGTGCTGGAACGCGCCCGCGCGCTGACCGCGCTGGTGGTCGACAAGACCGGCACGCTGACCCTGGGCCAGCCGCAGGTGACCGCGGTGCTGGTCGCCGACGAGGCCGGGACCGCGCCGCTGCTGCGCCTGGCCGCGGCGCTGGAGGCCGGTTCGGCGCATCCGCTGGCGCGCGCCATCGTGCAGCGCGCCGCCGACCTGGGCGTGCGCGCGGCGCTGCCGGCACCGCGCGCCGAAGCGGTGCAGACGCTGCCGGGACAGGGCGTGCGTGGCCGCGTGGACGGGCACGAGGTCGCGCTGGGGGCGCTGGCGTGGATCGACGGGCTGGCCGCTGCCCCGGCCGACGCGGCCCAGCGGCAGCGGGCCGAGGCGGCGCAGGCGCAGGGCCAGAGCGTGGTCGCGGTGGCGGTGGACGGCGCGGTCGCCGGCTATCTGGCCATTGCCGATCCGCTGCGCGAGGGCGTGGCCGAGGCGGTGGCGCGGCTGCAGGCGCGCGGCATCGCGGTGACCATGCTCAGCGGCGACAACCGCCACGCGGCGCAGGCGGTGGCCGCGCGGCTGGGCATCGCGCAGGTGCAGGCCGAGGTGCTGCCGCAGGACAAGGCCGAGCATGTGCGCCGGCTGCAGGCGCTGCCCGGCGCGCATGTCGGCATGGTCGGCGACGGCATCAACGACGCCCCGGCGCTGGCCGCGGCCGACGTCAGTTTCGCCATCGGCAGCGGCTCGGACATCGCCATCGAGGCCGCCGACGTGGTGCTGATGCACGGCGACCTGGCCGGCGTCGCCGCCGCCATCGACCTGTCCGCGGCGACGGTGCGCAAGATCCGCCAGAACCTGTTCTTCGCCTTCGTCTTCAACGGCCTGGGCATCCCGCTGGCCGCGTTCGGCCTGCTCAACCCGGTGATCGCCGGCGCGGCGATGGCGCTGAGTTCGGTCTCGGTGCTGGGCAATGCCTTGTTGCTCAATCGCTGGCGTGCGCAGTGAGCGCGGATTCGATTTCTCGACCCTGGAGCATGACATGCAGCATCTCGATCTCCTCGTCCACGGCATGACCTGCGGCGGCTGCAGCGCGCGGCTGCAGCGGGTGCTGGACGCCTGCCCGGGCGTGACCGCCAGCACGGTGGTGCTGGAAGGCGGGCGCGTCGGCATCGACTACGACCCCGCGCGCATCGACGTGGCCGCGCTGCAACAGGCGATCGCCGACGCCGGCTTCGTGGTGGCCGGCTGAGCGAGGGCCGCTGCCGTCGGCGTGCGACGGCGGGTGAACGCCGGCGTGGCCGCCGCTGCCGCGCATGGCCCGGGCGCGCGGCCGGGCGTGTATCGTGGGCGCGATTTCTCCCTCCCGCACCGCCATGACCCATCGCGCTTGGGTGGCTGCCGCCATCCAGAAGATCGAAGCCGACTTCAACCGCTCGGCCGATACCCACCTGATTCCGCTGGACCTGCCCGGTTTCCCCGGCATCGACCTGTACTTCAAGGACGAGTCCAGCCATCCCACCGGCAGCCTCAAGCACCGCCTGGCGCGCTCGCTGTTCCTTTATGCGCTGGCCAACGGCTGGCTGCGCGAGGGGCGCCCGGTGATCGAGGCCTCCAGCGGTTCCACGGCGGTGTCCGAGGCGTACTTCGCGCGCCTGCTGGGGCTGCCGTTCATCGCGGTGATACCGGCCAGCACCTCGCCGGAGAAGATCGCCGCGATCGAGTTCCAGGGTGGGCGCTGCCACCTGGTCGGGCGCGCCTGCGACCTGCACGCCGATTCGGTGCAGCTGGCGCGCGAGACCGGCGGCCACTTCATGGACCAGTTCCTGTACGCCGAACGCGCCACCGACTGGCGCGCCAACAACAACATCGCCGAGTCGATCTTCCGGCAGATGCAGGAGGAGCCGCATCCGATCCCCGAGTGGATCGTGTGCAGCCCCGGCACCGGCGGCACCGCGGCCACGCTCGGCCGCTACGTGCGCTACCGGCGCCATCCCACCCGCATCCTGTGCGCGGATCCGGAGGTGTCGCTGTTCTTCGACGGCTACCGCGAGGCGCTGGCCGGGCGCGACTACGCCGGCCTGGAAAGCACCGGCGGCTCGCGCATCGAAGGCATCGGCCGGCCGCGGGTGGAGCCGAGCTTCATTCCCAGCTGCGTGGATGCGATGGTCAAGGTGCCCGACGCGCTGAGCCTGGCGGCGATGCGCTACGTCAGCGCACGCCTGGGCCGGCGCGTGGGCGGCTCCACCGGCACCAACTTCGTCGGCGTGCTGCAGGCGGCCACGCGCATGCGCGAACAGGGCCGCAGCGGCGCCATCGTCACCATCCTGTGCGACAGCGGCGAGCGCTACGTGCACAGCTACTACCGCCCGCAGTGGTACGCCGAACACGGCATCGACGTGGACCAGGCCGATGCGCAGCTGGCCGCGGCGGTGGCCGGCGCCGGCTTGCCGCCGCTACCTTGTGCGGCGCTGGACTGACCGCCATCTGCCTTCCATGACCGGCCGCGCCGGTCCTTCCTCCGCTACCGAGAGTTCCGCGATGACCAATCCCCTGCTCGACTTTTCCGGCCTGCCGCGCTTCGATGCGATCCAGCCCGAGCACATCGCCCCGGCGATCGACACGCTGCTGGCGCAGGCCGAGGCCGCGGTGGCCGCCGCCGAGACGGTGGCGCCGGTGCGCTGGGACAGCTTCGTGGCGCCGCTGGACGACGCCACCGAGCGCCTGTGGCGCGCCTGGGGCCAGGTGAGCCACCTGCAGGCGGTGGTCAACACGCCGGCGCTGCGCGAGGCCTACAACGCCAACCTGCCCAAGGTGACGCGCTTCTCCAGCGCGCTGGGGCAGAACCTGGCGCTGTTCGCGCAGTACCGCACGCTGGCGCAATCGCCGCAGGCGGCCGCACTCGCCCCGGCGCAGCGCAAGGTGCTGGACAACGCGCTGCGCGATTTCCGCCTGGGCGGCGCCGAACTGGGCGAGGCCGACAAGCAGCGCTTCGCCGCGATCCAGGAGGAACTGTCGGCGCTGTCGGCCAAGTTCTCGCAGAACGTGCTCGACGCCACCGATGCGTGGTCGCTGCTGATCGACGACCCGGCGCGCCTGGCCGGCCTGCCCGAGGACAGCATCGCCGCCGCGCGCGCGGCGGCCGAGCGCGACGGCCAGGCGGGCTGGAAGCTGACCCTGCAGATGCCGTGCTACCTGCCGGTGCAGATGTACGCCGAGGACCGCGCGCTGCGCGAGACGCTGTACCGCGCCAACGCGATCCGCGCCTCGGAGTTCGGCGATGCGGCGCTGGACAACAGCGCGGCGATCGGCCGCATCCTCGCCCTGCGCGGCGAACTGGCGGCGCTGCTCGGCTTCGCCAGCTACGCCGAGTACTCGCTGGCCACGAAGATGGCGCAGGATCCAGCGCAGGTGCTGGAGTTCCTGCACGATCTGGCCGCACGCGCCAAGCCCTACGCGCAGCGCGACCGCGCCGAGCTGGAGGCCTATGCACGCGAGCACCTGGGCCTGGACACCCTGGAAGCCTGGGACCTGGCCTATGCCGGCGAGCAGCTCAAGCAGGCGCGCTACAGCTTCTCCGAGCAGGAGGTGAAGCGCTACTTCACCGAGCCCAAGGTGCTGGAGGGGCTGTTCGGCCTGATCCACGACCTGTACGGCTTGCGCGTGGAGGCCGACAGCGCGCCGGTGTGGCATCCGGACGTGCGCTTCTTCCGCCTCAGCGACGCGCAGGGGCGCCTGGTCGGGCAGTTCTACCTGGATCTGTACGCGCGCGAAGGCAAGCGCGGCGGCGCCTGGATGGACGATTGCCGCAACCGCCGCGAGCGTGCCGAGGGCGTGCAGACCCCGCTGGTGTACCTGGTATGCAACTTCGGCCGCGGCAGCGACGGCAAGCCGGCCACCTTCACCCACAACGAGGTCACCACGCTGTTCCACGAGATGGGCCACGGCCTGCACCAGTTGCTGACCCAGATCGGCGAGCTGGGCGTGGCCGGCATCAACGGCGTGGAATGGGACGCGGTGGAACTGCCCAGCCAGTTCATGGAGAACTTCTGCTGGGAGTGGCCGCGCCTGCAGGCGATGACCGCGCACGTGAACAGCGGCGAACCGCTGCCGCGCGCGCTGTTCGAGAAGATGCTGGCGGCGAAGAACTACCAGAGCGGCATGTTCACCGTGCGCCAGCTCGAGTTCGCGCTGTTCGACATGCAGTTGCACCACAGCTTCGATGCGCAGGCCGACAGCGTGCTGCAGTTGCTCGAACGCGTGCGCGATGCGGTGGCGGTGAACCGGCCGCCGGCGTGGAACCGCTTCCCGCACCAGTTCAGCCACATCTTCGCCGGCGGCTATGCGGCCGGCTACTACAGCTACAAGTGGGCCGAAGTGCTCAGCGCCGACGCCTACGCGGCGTTCGAGGAAGCGCCGGACCAGTTGGCGGACACCGGCGCGCGCTTCCTGCGCGAGATCCTCTCGCGCGGCGGCAGCCGCCCGGCACTGGAGAACTTCACCGCTTTCCGCGGCCGCGCGCCGGAGCTGGAGGCGCTGCTGCGGCATAGTGGCATGGCGGGGTAGGCGGGGAGTCGGGATGAAAGCCGGGATTAGGGATTAGGGATTAGGGATTAGGGATTAGGGATTAGGGATTAGGGATTAGGGATTTTTCGCGCGTTTCTGGCAGTTGCGAGGATGTTGTGGGAGGGGCTTCAGCCCCGACGGGCTTTTCCGGGAAAGCCCGTCGGGGCTGAAGCCCCTCCCACAAAAAGCGGCGACTTTTTCATCGGAAGGCGGCCACATTCTTCAGATCGCTTGATCGCGATGTTGCTCCGTGCACGACGACCCCGTTGCCGTTCTCGAATCCCCAATCCCCAATCCCCAATCCCCAATCCCGGCTTTCAACAGCCGCAGGCGGGTCATCCCGAATCCCAAATCCCGAATCCCGGCTCCTCTGTGCTAGAACAGGGCACAGCGGCACATTGATGTTTGCCGCCGCGATCGCGGCGCAGGACACAGCCGCACTGCACAAGGGGGACCGCATGAAGCGAGCAAGGTGGTGGACGCCGTTGCTGTTGGCAATGGCAGCGCCGGCATTGGCGCAGGACGACAGCGGCACCGTGCGCATCGGCGCCAGTCTGCGTGCCGGCCCGGCGCCGGGGTATCCGCGGGTGGCGACCGCCGTCACCCACGACACGCTGCAGGTGCATGGATGTACCCAGGACTGGTCCTGGTGCGATGTCAGTTGGCGCGACAAGCGCGGCTGGCTGCCAGGCGGGGCGATCGACTTTGCGACGCACGGCGAGGGCACTGCGCCCGCCGTGCCGACTGTCGGCTTTGCCCTGGATCGCTACTGGGATGCGCACTACCGCGGCCTGCCCTGGGCACGCGAGCGCGAACGCTACCGCCCGTTGGAACGTGCAGCCAATGCGGCCGGCCCCGCGCAGATTCCGACTCCGCTGCAGCGGCAATTGGCGCCGCAATGGCGGGCGCCGCCGCCAGTGTCGTCTGCCTCCGAGGCAGTGAGCAGCGCGCCGCAATGGACGCCGCCGGGCGAGCGGATGTATCAGATCCCGCCGCCGGACGCGCTCAATCCCCGCTACAACAAAGACCTGTCGAAGGAACTGCAACGGCAGGAAGACGACCGGCGCCAGCGCGAATCGCTGGGATTGCAGCCGGTGCCGCCGCCTGCGTCCGCGCCCTCGGCATCGCCGGCGTGGCCGCCGTCGCCGGCGACCATCCAGTGGGTCGAGCGGCATTCGCCGAAGCCGACCTCGCCTCCGCCTCCGCCACCTCCACCTCCACCTCCACCTCCACCTTCAGCGCCACCTTCAGCGCCACCGGCCAAGCCGGCAGCGCACAAGGACGACGACGCCGGGCGTCGCGACGTCAGGCAGCTGGAGCGCTGACGCGCGGCACGCTGCCGCTGCCGGCACTGTGCAGGCGTGGCCCGACTCAGGCCTTGGCGAACACCAGCGCCGCGTTGGTGCCGCCGAAGCCGAAGCTGTTGGACATCACCGTGCGCAACGCGGCGTCGCGGCTTTCGCGCACGATCGGGAAGCCCTCGGCGCGCGGATCCAGCGTGTCGATGTTGGCCGAGCCGGCGATGAAGCCGTCGCGCAGCATCAGCAGGCAGTAGATCGCCTCGTGCACGCTGGCCGCGCCCAGCGAATGCCCGGACAGCGCCTTGGTCGAGGACAGCGGCGGCACCGCGTCGCCGAACGCCGCGCGCACCGCCTCCAGTTCGGTGACGTCGCCCAGCGGCGTGGAGGTGCCGTGGGTGTTGAGGTAGTCGATCGGCGCGTCCACGCCCTGCAGCGCCATGCGCATGCAGCGCACCGCGCCTTCGCCGGACGGGGCGACCATGTCGGCGCCGTCGGAGGTCACGCCGTAGCCGACCAGTTCGGCATGGATGCGCGCGCCGCGCGCCACCGCGCGCTCGTAGTCCTCCAGCACCAGCATGCCGCCGCCGCCGGCGATGACGAAGCCGTCGCGCGCGGCGTCGTAGGGCCGCGAGGCCACCGCCGGCGTGTCGTTGAAGCCGGTGGACAGCGCGCCCATGGCGTCGAACATCAGGCTCATGGTCCAGTCCAGTTCCTCGCCGCCGCCGGCGAACATCACGTCCTGCTGGCCGTGGCGGATCAGGTCCGCCGCCGCGCCGATGCAGTGCGCAGAGGTCGCGCAGGCGGCCGACAGCGAATAGCTCACGCCCTTGATCTTGAACGCGGTGGCCAGGCTGGCCGACACCGCCGAACACATCGTGCGCGGCACCATGTACGGGCCGACCTTGCGCACGCCGCGGTTGCGCAGCAGGTCCGCCGCTTCCACCTGCCAGTGGCTGGAGCCGCCGCCGGAGCCGGCGATCAGGCCGATCCGCGGGTCGCTGATCGCCGCTTCGTCCAGGCCGGCATCGGCCAGCGCATCGCGCAGCGCCAGGTAGGCGTAGGCCGAGGCGTCGCCCATGAAGCGCTTGAGTTTGCGGTCGATCGCCGCGTCCAGGTCCAGTTGCACGTCGCCGCCGACCTGGCTGCGCAGGCCGGCCTCGGCTGCCTGCGCGTTATGGCGGATGCCGGAGCGGCCCTCGCGCAAGGCGCGCGACACACTGTCCAGATCGTTGCCCAGGCACGAGGTGATGCCCATCCCGGTAATGACCACGCGCCGCATCAGAAGGCCTCCGTCGAGGTGAACAGGCCCACGCGCATGTCCTTGGCGGTATAGATCTCGCGCCCGTCCACCGCCATGCGGCCGTCGGCCACCGCCATCACCAGCTTGCGGTTGATCACCCGGCTGATGTCGATCTCGTACACGACCTGCTTGGCGGTGGGCAGCACCTGGCCGGTGAACTTCACTTCGCCCACGCCGAGCGCACGGCCACGGCCGGGTGCGCCCAGCCAGGTCAGGAAGAAGCCGGTCAACTGCCACATCGCATCCAGGCCCAGGCAGCCGGGCATCACCGGGTCGCCGATGAAATGGCAGCCGAAGAACCACAGGTCCGGGCGGATATCCAGTTCGGCGCGGATCACGCCCTTGCCGTGCGCGCCGCCGGTCTCGTCGATGGCGACGATGCGGTCGAACATCAGCATCGGATCGTTGGGCAGGCGCCCGGCGTTGGCGCCGAACAACTCGCCGCGTGCGCTGGCGAGCAGTTGCTCGCGCGAATAGGAGGACAGACGACTCATGAGCGGAACATTCCCAGGCGAGACAGTCGAGGCGCGCAAGAGTGCATGAGCGTCGCGCGTTCAATCAAACGTTTTATCCGTACGCACGCGTAGTGTCGGCACCCGCGGCGACGCGCGCACTGCGCCGGATCAAGGCGCGCATTCTCAGTCCGTGCGCAGTGCCGGGCTTATCATGCGGATACCGTTCGCAGGCGTAGGGTAGGGGGTCGATGCGCAAGATCATTCACGTCGACATGGATGCGTTCTACGCGTCCGTGGAGCAGCGTGACGATCCGGCGCTGCGCGGCAAGCCCGTGGTGGTGGCCTGGCGCGGCATGCGCTCGGTGGTGTGCGCCGCCTCCTACGAGGCGCGGGTGTTCGGCGTGCGCTCGGCGATGCCGGCGCTGCGCGCCGAGCGGCTGTGCCCGGACGCGATCTTCGTGCCGCCGGACTTCGCCCGCTACAAGGCGGTGTCGCGGCAGGTGCGCGAGATCTTCCAGCGCCATACCGACCTGATCGAGCCGTTGTCGCTGGACGAGGCCTATCTGGACGTCACCGCGCCCAAGGGCGAATTGCGCACGGCCACCGAGATCGCGCAGACCATCCGCGCACAGATCCGCGAGGAAACCGCGCTGACCGCCTCGGCCGGGATCGCGCCGAACAAGTTCCTGGCCAAGATCGCCTCGGACTGGCGCAAGCCCGACGGCCAGTTCGTGATCCGCCCGCATCGCGTGGAAGCGTTCCTGACCCCGTTGCCGGTGAACAAGGTGCCCGGCGTGGGCAAGGTCATGGAGGCGAAGCTGGCGGAACTGGGCATCGCCACCGTCGGCGACCTGCGCGCGCGCAGCGAGGCGGAACTGGAGGCGCGCTTCGGCAGCTTCGGCCTGCGCCTGTACCAGCGCGCGCGCGGCATCGACGAACGCCCGGTGGAGTCGGACCAGCCGGTGCAGTCGATCTCCTCCGAGGACACCTTCGCCGAAGACCTGGCGCTGGACGCACTGGAGCCGGCGATCCGGCAACTGGCCGAGAAGACCTGGAACGCCACCCGCCGCACCGAGCGCATCGCGCGCACCGTGGTGCTGAAGCTGAAGACCGCGCAGTTCCGCATCCTCACCCGCAGTTTCACTCCGGAGCAGCCGCCGGAATCGCTGCAGGCCTTGATCGACATCGCCCTGGCGCTGCGCGAGCGCGTGGACCTGCCGGCATCCACCCGCTACCGCCTGGTCGGCGTGGGCCTGTCCGGCTTCCACGAGCGCGAGCCGGGGCAGGCGCAGGGGCGCTTGTTCGGTTGATCTGGGGGAGCAGGAGCGCGCGCGTGGCTGACGTTTCAGTGCCTCCTCGGCCAGGTGCTGGTCGCTGCGAGGTCGCACCTGTATGGGTGCGTGGATTGAAACAACGATGACGAATTGGCGCTAATTGAGGCGCTGCTGTCGCATCCTCGCGGGTGCGTGGATTGAAACGCGTGGGCGATGCTCTGGAGGCTATCCGGCGTCTCGTCGCACCCTCGCGGGTGCGTGGACTGAACCAGATGAAGAACACGTTGCGTCGTGCCGACGCATCGCTGGAACGAGGCGACGTCCCCGCGCTTGCGGCCTCGTGCGCGCCACGGCGGCGCACACGTCCGGCGCCGCTACAATGGGGACACCCTTTTACGCGCAGGTCGGCGATGACATTTCCGTACGCATTGGTGGTGTTCGACCTGGACGGTACCTTGGTCGACAGCGGCGCCGACATTGCCGAGGCGCTGAACCGCACCCTGGTCGACTTCGGCCTGCCGCGCGTGCCCGAGGCCACGGTGCTCGGCTGGATCGGCGACGGCGTGCGCAAGCTGGTCGAGGCCGCCTGGCGGCATGCCGGCGATGCCACGCCGATCGACGCGGTGATGCCGACCTTCATGCGTCACTACGCCGAGTGCCTGTTGCGCAGTCCGCGGCTGTATCCCGGCGCGGCCGAAGCGCTGACGCAGTTGCACGCCGATGGGGTGACGCTGGCGCTGTGCACCAACAAGCCGTCGGCGATGGTGCCGCCGCTGCTGCGCCATCTGGGCGTGGCCGATCTGTTCTCTGCCGTGCTGGGTGGCGACAGCCTGCCCGAGCGCAAGCCCAGCCCGGCGCCGCTACTGCACCTGGCGCAGCAGTTCAGGCAGCCGCCAGCGCACTGCCTGATGGTCGGCGATTCCCCCACCGACCTGCAGGCCGGCCATGCCGCCGGCATGCCGGTGGCGCTGGTGCGCTACGGCTATCCGCGCGATCTGGATCTGGACACAGCCGACGTGGTGCTGCTGATGGACGACCTGCGCGAGTTGCTGACGCTGCGTTGACGCCGGCGGTGGAACGCGGCTGGCACGGCATGGCCGCTGCCTGCGTGCCGATGGGCAGCGGCCGCAGGTCGCCATCGACCGGTCACGACCGAGCGCTGGCGATTGCGTAGCCGGTGCCGCGGCGTTCGATGTGGGCGAAGCCGGCCTCGCGCAGATGCATGCCGGCGATCGGCAGCCGCTCCGCGCTGACCAGATCCAGCAGCGCCGCGCGGGTCGCGGTGGCGAGTTGCCGATCGTGGTCGAAGACCACCGCCACGTCCGGGCGCGGGATCTGGATGTCGGGAAAATGCACGATGTCGCCCCACACCAGCAGGCCGCGGCCGCCGGAATCGAGCCGATAGCCGGTGTGCCCGGCGGTGTGTCCCGGCAGCGGCAACGCGTGCATGCCGGGCAGGATTTCGCCGTCGTCGAACCTGCGCAACCTGTCGCGATAGGCCGCGAACACCTGCCGCGCGAGCAGGAAGTTGCCGCGGGCACGTGCGGGCGCGCGGCTCAGGTTGGCGTCGTCCTGCCAGAACCCGACTTCGCGACGCTGCACGAGCAACTCCGCATTCGGGAACGCGGCGTCTCCGGATGCCTCGATCAGCCCGCCGACATGGTCGGGATGGGCGTGGGTCAGCAGTACCGCATCGATCTGCGCCGGCTGCAGTCCGGCCGACGCCAGGTTGCCGCGCAACCGGCCGGCGCCGTCGCGGAAGCCGCCGGCGCCGGCATCGATCAGCACGGCGCGGCCGCCGATGCGCACCACGTAGCAGTTGATGTGCACCGCACTGGGCTGCAGCACCCGCGCGGCCTGCTGCATCTGCAGCGCATCGGCCGCGGCGATGGGCGACAGGATCTCCAGGCCGGTGGCGAGATAGCCATCGCTGAGGGCGGTGACGCTGACATCGCCGATCTGCAGGTGCGGAAACGTGGGGATGGACATGCGGATCCCGGGGGCTCAGTTGCGTGCGTGCAGTTCGGCGGGCGCGTGGCCGACGCAGCGGATGCGTGCGGTGGCGCCGGTCGCGCCGCGGATGGCGTCGTCGATTGCGGCCATGAACCGCTGCATGACCGCCGGCGTGCGCGCGTCGGCGCGTCGGTAGCGGAGTTCCGCGAACACCGGGTGGCCACGACCGTGCCGGACCGGCACATAGATGATGTGCACGTTCTGCACCGCGGCCAACAGCACGTCCGTGCACAGCGCGGTGCAGTGGTCGGTCAGTGCGGCCAGCACCGGATCGGCCGGCATGGCCTGCGCGGGGATGAAAAGGGTGAGGTTCGGCATCGCGCGCCTACTGCGGCATCGTGCGGGCGATACCGCGATCTGCGACCAGTTGCGCGGTCATTGGCGCGTAGGCCTGGAGATCCTGCGCCAGCTTGCCGATGGCCGGCAGCCGGGCGCGGTCGCACCTGGCGAGCCAGCGCTGCGCCGGCACCTTGTCCAGTTCCACCGCATGCAGGCCATGCGGCGCGAGACCGAGCCGCAACAGCGATTCGGGGCCGTCGGCGCTGACCAGCAGCACCTCGTCGCGCGCCACGGCCGGCGCGCGCTCCAGGCCGTCATAGAGATTGCGGTGCCAGTCGGCGATGTGGCGTTGCCAGCGGGCGAAGTTGCCGCCGCCCTTCTGCCGGTATTCCGCACCGCTGAGGATGTGCGGGCCGTCGATGGCGTGCAGCGCAAGATAGGTAGGACTGCCGTCGCGAAGGGCCTTGAAGCGCTGCGAACTGCGAAAGCCCTCGACCGAGATCAGCGCCGGCAGTTTTTCCCGGCTGTAGAAGTCGTTCCATTCCGCTTCGCTGGCGGGATCGGCGAAGCTGCATTCCACGGTGTAGAGCATCGGATCGTCCTGGGCCGGAACGGTGCGTGCCGGCGTGTCATGGTTGAGGATGACTCATCCTAGTCCGGTGTTTTCTGCGTTGATATCGATATTCGGTCACCCTTCCGTGACTGCATGTCATGCTCGGACTGGTAAAGTGCGCCGCCTGCTACCGGAGCCGATATGCGCCGCAAGATCCCCAGCCATTCCGCGCTCATGGCGTTCGAGGCGGCGGCCCGGCATGGCAGTTTCGCGCGCGCGGCCGAGGAACTGGTCCTGACCGAAGGCGCCATCAGCCGTCAGATCGGACGCCTGGAAAGTTTCCTCGGCGTGGTCCTGTTCGAGCGCATCGGCAATCGCGTGCGGCTGCTGCCGAATGGCCGGCGCTATGCGGCGCAGGTCCGCGAGATCCTGGACCGGCTGGAGCGCGACAGCCGCGATCTGATGGGGCGGCCGCGCGACGGCGCGAGTCTCGACATCGCCGCGCTGCCGACTTTCGCCATGCGCTGGCTGATTCCGCGGCTGGGCCGGTTCCAGGCGCGGCATCCGCAGATCACCGTGCATCTGGCCGAACGGATGGAGCCGTTCGTGCTCGTTGGCAGCGGCTTCGATGCCGCGCTGCATTTCGAGCACCCGGCCTGGGCGGGGATGCGCGTGCAGCGCCTGCTGCACGAAGTGCTGGTGCCGGTGTGCCATCCGCGGCTGTTGCACGGGAAGGACCCGACCAGCGCGCTGGATGCGCTGCCGCGGCTGCAGCGCCGGCAAAATCCGGATGCCTGGCAACGCTATGCGCAGGAGTCCGGGATCGCCCTGAGCCACCCCGCGCACGGCGCACGCTACGACCTGCATGCCATGGCGATCGAAGCCGCACTGGCCGGCCTGGGGGTCGCGCTGGTGCCGCGCCTGTATGTGGAAGCCGAACTGGCCGACGGCCGCTTGCTGTGTCCGTGGCCGGCGGCCACCTCGATCGCCAAGACCTTCTGCCTGGTGCTGCCGGAGCCGGTGCAACTGAGCGATGCGCCGCTCCAGCGATTCGTCGACTGGCTGCTGGAGGAGGCGCGCGCCACCGCCGCTGCGCACTGACCGCGCCGAGGGCGGCGTCGCCGATGGCGGCGCGAACCGCTCAGCGCGGCAGCCGATACTCCAGCACCTCATCGCCCAGGGCGTCGATCGCGCCGGTCGGGCGCCAGCCGAGGTGGCGATAGAACCCATGCGAGCGCAGCGCCGGGTCGGCCGCGCAGCCCAGAAACAGGCGTGCGAAGCCCCAGCGGCGGAAATCCTCGACCATCCGCGCCAACAGCGCCTTGCCGATGCCGTGGTTCTCCCATTCGGGCAATAGCGCCAGCACCATGATTTCGCCGTTGTGGCGGTTGCCGAAGCAGTAGCCGACCATGCGCCCGGCGACCTCGGCCACGTGCCCGGGCACGCTGCCATCGGCGATCCACGCCTGCCAACTGCCCGCATCGATCCCGAGCGCGGCCAACTGCTCGGCGGAGAATGCGTTCTCGCGGGTGCGTGCGCGCAGGTCGATACAGGCGGCCGCATCGGCGGGAACGGCAGGGCGATAGACGACACGCATGCTGGCAATCCTTTGCATCGGCCGGCACTGCCGGTGGGTGCGCAGCATGCCATGGGCACGCTGCGCACGCCCGCAAGCAGCCGCGTCACCGCCCCTGCAGGAGCGGCTTAAGCCGCGAACGGAGCGTTCCTGGCGATGCCCGTTCGCGGCTGCGGTTGTTCCTGCGGCGCGCTGCGTGCGGTCAGCGCACCGCCGGCGCGTAGCGCAGGGTCAGCGCGTACTCGCGGCCCGGCTGGTTGTACCAGTTCACCGTCTGGTAGTCGCGGTCGAACACGTTGCTGGCCTTGGCCTGCAGTGTCCAGTCCGGGGTGAACGCGTATTCCGCGCGCAGGTCGACGGTGCCGTAGCCGGCCAGGCGCACGCGGTTGGCCGCGTCGTCGAAGCGGTGGCCGCTGCCGAAGACGGTGACGCCGAGCTTGACCGGGCCGATGCCGCGGTCCACGTCCAGGCGCGCGGTGTTCTGCGCGCGGCGTGCCAGCCAGTTGTCGCGGTTGTCGCCGTCGCTGCGGTTGCGCGGATCGGTGTGGCTCAGCTGCGCCGACAGTTCCCAGCCGGCCAGCAACGCATAGCCGGTCAGTTCGGCGCCGCGGATCCGCGCCTCGTCGACGTTGACCGGCAGGAAGCTGACCGCGTCGTAGGAGATCAGGTCCTTGACCCGGGTCTCGTAGGCGTTGAAGGTCCAGTTCCAGCTGTCGGCGTACTGCGCAATGCCGAGGTTGCCGCTCTTGGAGCGCTCCGGCTTCAACGCCGGGTTGCCGGCGAACGGGTAGTACAGGTCGTTGAAGGTCGGCGCCTTGAAGCCGGTGCCGACGCTGGCGGTGAGCTTGAGGCCGTGGTCCAGCGCCAGGCCCCAGCCGAGGCTGCCGGTGGTGTGCTCGCCGAACTGCTCGTTGTCGTCGCTGCGCACGCTGGCCTGCACCTGCTGCGCGCCGAAGCGGCCCTGGTACTCGGCGAACACGCCGGTGTTGTCGCGGCTGTCGACGTCGAAGGCGGTGCTGCTGGCGACGTGCTCGCGCTGCCAGTCGCTGCCGACGCTGAGCAGGTGGCCTTCGGCCAGGGTGATGTCGCCCTGCAGCGAGGCGGTGTCGCGGCGGCTGTCGAAGGTACTGACGAAGCTGCGGGTGCGCGCGCCGGGGGCGCGGTAGTAGCTGTCGGCGTCGTCGACGTTGCGGCCGAGCTGCGCCGCCAGGTGCAGGCGATCGGAGGGCGTCCAGTCGAGCTTGCCGCCGAACACCTGCTGGGTGTTGTCGGCCTCGTTGCCGGCGAATTGCGGGTCGCCGTCGTACTCGTTGCGGCTGTCGATGTTCAGCGCCTGGCCTTCGATGCGCAGCGTGTCGGTCAGCGCGTAGCCGCCGCGCGCGCTCAGCGACACGTTGCGGTAGCCGTCGCGGTCGGGCTGGTCGACGAAGCAGCCGGCGAACAGCGTGGCCGAGCCGTTGCAGGCATTGATGCCGTCGGTCTTCTGGTAGCCGCCCTGCACGGCCAGCCAGCCGCGCTCGCCGCGGTTGCTGAAGCCGGCGCCGGCCTCGCGCAGGCCGTGGCTGCCGCCGCCCAGGCTCAGGTTCTGCTGGAAGCCCTGGCCGCCGCGGCGGGTGAAGATCTGGATGACGCCGCCAATCGCGTCCGAGCCATACAGGCTCGAGCGCGGGCCGCGCACGATCTCGATGCGCTCGATCTGGCTCAGCGGCAGGTCCTGGAACGCGGCCAGGCCGGCGCTGGCCGAGCCGATGCGCACGCCGTCCACCAGCACCAGCACGTGGTCCGATTCGCTGCCGCGCAGGCTCAGCGTGGTCAGCTTGCCCAGCCCGCCCTGGTTGGAGATGCCGATGCCGGCGCGGCCCTGCAGCAACTGCGCCAGCGAATCGGCCTGGCTGCGCTCGATCTCGGCGCGGTCGATGACCTGCGCCGGGACCACGCTGTCCTCCACCGAGATCTGGGTGCGGGTGGCGGTGACCAGGACCTGGTCGAGGTCGGTGGCGGCATCGGCGGCATGGGCCAGCGCGGGCAGGGACAGGGCGGACGCGATCGCGACCGAAAGCAGGCGGGACGACATGGGTGGCAACTCCGGCGCGCGGCTGCGCGCTGTGACGGCAAGGGAGTCGCGAACGGAAGGTGCAAGCGGACGGCGCCGGACGCGGCGCGGCACGCCGCGACGCCCTCCGCATCGCAACCAGTGAACTGCAAGGCCGGTCTCCGGGCTGGCGATCGGGGAGGCGGACCTCCCGGCTGCGACGCCTTCCCATGCCGGGGCACAGTGGCGCAGGTCGTCAGCGCGGATCGCTTACCGTTGCGGGGGCAGCGCCGGCCTTGTCGCAAGACGCACCGGCTTCCCGTTTCAACCCGCTGACCGGAGCCGGCGGGTCACCTTGAAGCGGCGCGATTGTACGCGATCGCCGCAGGCCGCGCGGCTTAGTCTGCGTGGGGCCCGTGGCCGTCGTCGTCGCCGTGGCGGTCGGCCAGCGGCGCGTCGGGCGTGTCCTGCGCATAAGCGCCGTCGGCGTCGTCGCCGCCGCGTGCGTCATCGCGGTCGAAATGGGTGGTCGCCACCGGTCCGGCGACCGGCAGGCCGCGCTGCGCCGGCAGCGCCGCCGTCGCGGTCTCCAGCTCGCCCAGCAACTGCGCGCGCCGCGCCTCGGACAGTTCCTGCCAGTGGCAGCCGCTGAGCGCGCCTTCCAGCGAATACAGCAGGTTGAGGCTGGGCTTGAAGCCGGCACGCTTGACCTTGACGAAGGCGCCGACCGCGCCGGCCGCCTCCAGATCCTGCTGCGTGCGCACGCCGACCTGGCGCAGCCAGGCCGCGCTCTTGGGGCCGATGTTGCGCAGCTTGGCGGTACTCATCGCAGGCTGTCGACGAAGACCTGGGCGATCGCTTCCAGGCCGCGCTGGTCGTCGGCGTCGAAGCGGGCCAGGTCGGGGCTGTCCAGGTCGAACACACCGACCAGCGCGCTGTCGCGCAGCAGCGGCACCACCAGTTCCGAGCGCGAGGCCGCATCGCAGGCGATGTGCCCGGGGAACGCCTCCACGTCGTCGATGCGCTGGGTCTGGCCGCTGCTGGCGGCCGCGCCGCACACGCCCTTGTGCAGCGGAATGCGTACGCAGGCGGGCAGGCCCTGGAACGGGCCGACCACCAGTTCCTTGCCGTCGTAGAGGTAGAAACCGACCCAGTTCAGCCGCGGCAGCGCGTGATACACCAGCGCCGCCAGGTTGGCGGCATTGGCGATGCGGTCGGGCTCCCCGGCGACCAGGGCACGGGCCTGGTCGAGCAACTGGGCGTACTGTTCCGGCTTGCTGCCGGTGAGCGAGGACGAGGCGAACATCGCGCGAGTCTAGCAGTGCACTACGTCCGCCGGCACCGCGGCGGCTGACGCGCGCGGCGCGCCCGGCTATCCTGCGCGCCGCCGCGCGTCCCGCCGGCCAACCGACAGGGTTTCGCATGGCTGTGTCCGCCTTCTACGTCACCGGCACCGATACCGGCATCGGCAAGACCATCGCCAGCACCGCGCTGCTGCACGCCTTGCGCGCGCGCGGCCAACGCGCGGTGGGCATGAAGCCGGTGGCCAGCGGCTGCACCCGCGACGCCGACGGCTGGCGCAACGAGGACGCGTTGGCGCTGCAGGAGGCGAGCCTGCCGCGTCCGGACTACGCCGATCTCAATCCCTACGCACTGCCGTTGCCGCTGGCGCCGGAACTGGCCGCCGCCGACGCCGGCGTGGAGCTGGAGCTGGCGCCGATCGCCGCCGCGTTCGCACGCCTGCGCGCGCAGGCCGACGTGGTGGTGGTGGAAGGCGTGGGCGGCTGGGCCGCACCGCTGTCGGCGACGCTGGACCAGGCCGATCTGGCGCGCGCGCTGGGGCTGCCGGTGCTGTTGGTGGTCGGCCTGCGCCTGGGCTGCCTCAACCACGCCCGGCTCAGCGCCGCGGCGATCGCCGCCGACGGCCTGCAGTGCATCGGCTGGATCGGCAACGAGATCGATCCGGCGATGGAGCGCATCGACGACAACATGGCGATGCTGCGGGCGCGCCTGCCGATGCCGTGCTGGGGCCGCCTGCCGTACCGGCCGCAACCGCAGGCCGAGCAGTTGGCGGCACAGTTGCAGCCGTGGGCGGGAATGGCGCCCAACTGAGCCGCTGCCGAGCGCGCGCCGCGCTGCCGCCGTTTGTGGGAGGGACTTCAGTCCCGACGCGTCTTTGCTGAGGCGTCGGGGCTGAAGCCCCTCCCACAAAAGCAAGATGTCCCGGCACTGCAAGATGGGCTAATCCGAGTGCACAGTTCGGCTCTCGGAATGCGCATGGGTAAGCCAGATAGAAGCAGGAGATCTACCTGTTTCCGGCGAAGCATCGGGGCTGAAGCCTGTCCCACAAGGAAAGCCAAAAACGCGCGCGATCGGCAAATCTCCACTCCCCACTCCCGAATCCCGCCCATAAAAAAGGCCCGGTAGAGGGAGGGATCTACCGGGCCTGGGGTTGCACGGGGGGAGGGACCCATGCAGACCGAGCGTGCGTCGGGCGGCGTACCGCAGCGACGTCGAATACGGTGTTACTTGGCGGAAGGCTTGGCCTTCGGCGCGGCCTGTTCGGTCGCCGCCTCGAACTGGTGCTTGGCGAGCTGGCCGATGGCTTCGGAGGTCTTCAGGCCCAGGCCAAACACTTCCTGGTTGGCCGAGGCCAGCCGCTCGAAGTTGTCGCGGGCGATCTGCAGGCCCTTCGGCCACAGCGCCTGCACGGTGCCCAGGTCGCGCGCCTCGGTCAGTTCGCCGAAGAAGCCGGTGGTGGCCGACACGTTCTTCTCGAAGGTCTTCAACTGCACGCCGAACACGCTCTCGGCGCTTTCCAGGGCCAGGCGGTTGGCGCGCGCCGCGGTGGCGGCGAACTGCTGCGTATAGCTGCTGAACTGGTCGTTGAACTGAGCGGACATCACGCAACTCCATGGGAATGCTGATTGCTGTTGCAGTGCAACATACGCCCATTCTGCTGCGATGCAACAAAATTTTCTGAAGCCGCTCAGGATTCGTTCAAACTGCTTTTCAGATCAACGGCTTGGCACATCGCCAGCGCCGGCGCCGGGTCGCGTAACGCCCCCGCCAAGCGCTACGACGCGCGTCGATCCTCCGACATGCCGTCCATTGGGAATCCCGCAGCCACCGCAGCGCCGCCTTTGCGATTCCCCATTCCCCACTCCCCATTCCCCGCCTTCAAACCGGCCCGCGGTAACGGCAGCCGGAAGTGCAGGTCTCGTGCACCACCACCTCGCTCAGCAGCGGCAGCGCCGGCTTGAGCCGTTCCCAGATCCACACCGCCAGGCGCTCGCTGGTGGGGTTCTCCAGCCCGGCGATGTCGTTGAGGTAATGGTGGTCGAGCTGGTCGTAGAGCGGACGGAACGCCGCCTTGATGTCGCCGAAATCCATCACCCAGCCGCTCTCGGCGCCGGGTTCGCCGCTGACGTGCAGTTCGATGCGGAACGAGTGCCCGTGCAACCGCGCGCACTTGTGCCCGGGCGGCACGTTGGGCAGGCGGTGCGCGGCTTCGAGGGTGAAGACTTTGAAGATATCCATGCGCGGCATTGTAAGGCCAGGCCGGCCAGGCCATCGCCGCGCTCACCGTGTCATGCCGTGCGATGTCGATGCATGTCACGCGAAGACATATTCGTATGCCGTTATGTAATTTTCGTTAAGCCGGTGGCGATGGCTCACTGTGGCGCCCCACCTACGGATGTCCGTGTGCAGCCGCGCGTTCCCCACCTGCTTGCCATGAGCCTTGCGGGCGTCCTGCTCGCCCCTGTCGCCTCCGCCCAATCCCGAAGCGACGACGCCGCCGGAAAAACCCTGGCGACGGTCAGCGTGACCGGCTCCAACATCAAGCGCAGCGACAGCGAAGGCCCCAACCCGGTGCAGGTGCTCGGCCGCCAGCAACTGGAGCGCTCCGGCAAGCTCACCGTCGCCGACGCGCTGCGCTCGATCTCCGCCAACACCGGCAATGCCAGCAACGAGACCACCAACAACGGCTGGGCCTCCGGCTCGGCCGGCATTGGTCTGCGTGGCCTGTCGCAGAAGAACACCCTGGTGCTGCTCAATGGCCGGCGCCTGGCCAACTACGGCTTCCCGGCCAACGGCCTGGGCGACACCTTCGTCAACCTCAACGCCCTGCCGCTGGTGGCGGTGGAACGCATCGAAGTGCTGAAGGACGGCGCCTCGGCGGTGTACGGGTCCGATGCGGTCGCCGGGGTGGTCAACATCATCACCCGCCAGGACTTCCAGGGGGCCGAATTCGGCCTCAGCGGCGGCACCTCGGACCAGGGCGGGCTGGATACCCAGCGCGCCAAGTTCATCGGCGGCATCGGCGACCTGGACCGCGACGGCTACAACCTCCTGTTCAGCGTCGACGCCTACAACCGCGACCGGCTGGACCAGGACCAGCGCGCGCTGACCCGCTCGGGCATCTACACCGATTCGCCGGGCGGCCGCTGGAACGGCTGGTCGGCCAAGGGCGCGCGCTATCTGGTCGGCGGGCGCTCGGTACCCATGCTCGACGCCCAGGGCCAATGCCCCGAGCGTACGGTGCTGACCGCCAGCGCGCCGATCGACGGACTGGCCGGCGACACCTGCGCGTTCAATCTGGCGCCGTACACCACGCTGATTCCCTCGACCAAGCGCTACCAGGCCTATACCAACGCCACGTTCCGGCTCGGCGACAATCTCGAGGCGTTCGGCGAGGCGCTCTACAGCGAGGTCAAGGGCGTGTCGATCTTCGGCTCCAGCCCGTTCTTCACCCTGGAAGGCGGGCGGTTCGCGCTGAACGCGACCACCGGGCTGGCCGAGCCGGTCTCCAACCTGCTGCCGGCCTCCAGCCCGTACAACCCCTACGGCGTGGCGGTACCGATCGAATACACGTTCTTCGACCTGGGCGAGTCGATCAAGACCAACCGCTCGCAGTCCTACCGTTTCCTCGGCGGCGTGCGCGGGTCGACCGCGCGCTGGGAGTGGGAAGCGGCCGCCTTCGCCGCGCGCAGCAGCGAACACGAGACCGTGTCCGGCGGCTTCGCCAATCGCTGGACGCTGGCCCAGGCGCTGGCCGACGGCAGCTACAACCTGTTCGATCCGGCGGCCACGCCGCAGTCGGTGATCGCGGCGATCAACCTCAGCACCCTGCGGCCGGCGCGCTCCACCCTGCGCGGCGTCGATGCCAGGCTGTCCGGCAGCCTGTTCGAGCTGCCGGCCGGCAGCGTCGGCTTCGCCGCCGGCGCCGAGTGGCGGCAGGAGCAACTGGTGTCGCGCAATCCGTGGCAGATCGACGCCGGCCTGCAGATCCGCCCGGCGATCGCCGAGGTCGATGGCAAGCGCGCGGTGTCGGCGCTGTACGCCGAGGTCAACCTGCCGCTGCTGCCATCGCTGGAACTGCAGCTGGCCGGGCGCGGCGACCACTACAGCGATTTCGGCGATGCGTTCTCGCCGAAGGTCAGCCTGCGCTGGCAGCCGCTGGATGCGCTGCTGGTGCGCGCGGCCGCCTCGCGCGGCTTCCGCGCGCCGTCGCTGTCGGAGAACGCGGCCAGCACCAACATCTCCTACGGGTCGGTGGTGGATCCCTACGACCCGGACGTGCCCGGCTCGCGGCAGACGCCGACCTTCTTCACCGTCGGCAACACCGGCCTGGACCCGGAGCGCACACGCAGCTACAACGTCGGCGTGGTGCTGTCGCCGTGGGCCGACGGCAGCCTCGGCGTGGACTGGTACAAGATCGAACTGGACCACCTGATCGGCACCAACAATGTCGCCACCGTGGTGCAGAACAACGCGCCGGCCGACGTGGTCCGCGACGCGCGCGGCAAGCTGGTCGCGGTCTACAACCGCTACCAGAACCTGAGCACGCTCAGCACCTCGGGCATCGACGTGGAATTGCGCCAGCGCTGGCGCAGCGCCGCGCTCGGCGAGTTCGGCCTGAGCAGCGCCTACACCCATGTGCGCGACTACCGGCGGCCGACCGTGGTCGGCGGTCCGCTCGAAGACTACGCCGGCAGCAACCTCGGCCCGTCGCTGCCGCGCAACAAGGCCACCACCACGCTGGACTGGAGCCTGGGCGACGTCAGCGCGGCGCTGACCTGGTACTACACCGGCGGTTACGCGCAGAAGGCCAGCGCGGCGGCCAGCGCGGTGCAATCGCGGGTCGACCACTACGACCAGTTCGACCTGTACCTGGGTTACCGCGGCAGCGACAGGCTCACCGTCTACGCCAAGATCGAGAACCTGGCCGACGCACGGCCGCCGTACGACGCCTCCTTCCCCGGCATCCGCGCGCCCTACGACTTCACCCAATACGACCTGCGCGGGCGCTACTTCACCGTCGGTTTCGATTACCGTTTCTGAGTTCGCGCATGTCCCCTTCAAGGAGTGTCTTCATGTCGCACCGCCGCCGCAGTGCCGGGCTGGTCCTGATCCTCGCCGTGTCCTCCGCGTTCGCGCAGCCGGCGCCGTTGCCCGGCTACGACGCCGCGGCCGCCGAGGCGCAACGCGCGCTGGAGGAGCGCTTCGATGCCGGGCTGCAGGACGCGGACTACCGCGGCTGGCTCAAACAGTGGTCCTCGCGTCCCAACCAGGTCGGCGCCCCGCACAACCTGGAGAACGCCCGCGACCTGCAGGCGCGCTTGCGCAGCTACGGCTGGGATGCGCGGATCGAGGAATACCAGGTGCTGTGGCCGTCGCCCAGGAGCGCGGAACTGCGCTTGCTGGGCGCGCAGCCGTACGTGGCGCGGTTGCAGGAACCGCCGCTGCCCGGCGACAGCACCTCGACGCAGACCCAGGACGTGTTGCCGCCGTACGTGATCTACGGCGGCAACGGCGATGTCACCGCCGACCTGGTCTACGTCAACTACGGCATCGCCGAGGATTACGAAACGCTGGCGCGCAATGGCGTGGACGTGCGCGGCAAGATCGTCATCGCCCGCTACGGCAAGGGCTGGCGCGGGCTCAAGCCGCGCCTGGCGCAGGAGCACGGCGCGATCGGCGCGATCATCTACTCCGATCCGCGCGACGACGGCTATTTCCAGGACCTGCCGTATCCGGACGGCCCGGCGCGCAACCAGTGGAGCGTGCAGCGCGGCTCGGTCGCCAACTTCGCGATCTATCCCGGCGATCCGTTGACCCCCGGCGTGGGCGCGACCGCCGGCGCCAAGCGCCTGCCGCTGGATCAGGCGCGCAGCGTGCTGAAGATCCCGACCCTGCCGATCAGCTGGGGCGACGCGCAACCGCTGCTGGCGGCGCTGCGCGGCCCGGTGGCGCCGGAGGACTGGCGCGGCGCGTTGCCGATCACCTACCGCCTCGGCGGCGACGGCGCCGCGCAGGTGCACCTGAAGGTCGATGCCGACTGGAGCGGGCGCAAGACGCTGTACAACGTCATCGCCACCTTGCGCGGCAGCGAGTATCCCGACCAATGGGTGGTGCGCGGCAACCATCGCGACGGCTGGGTGTTCGGCGCCGCCGACCCGCTGTCCGGCACCGCCGCGCTGCTGGCCGAGGCCAAGGCGATCGGCGAACTCGCGCGGCAGGGCCAGCGGCCCCGGCGCACGCTGGTCTACGCCAGTTGGGACGGCGAGGAAGCCGGGCTGCTGGGGTCCACCGAGTGGGCCGAGCAGCATGCCGACGAGTTGCGGCGCAAGGCGGTGCTGTACGTGAACACCGATGGCAACGGCCGCGGCTTCCTCAACGCCGGCGGCAGCCATGCGCTGCAGCGGCTGGTCAACGGCGTGGCCGCGGACCTGCGCGATCCCGACAGCGGGGTCAGCGTGCTCGAGCGGCAGCGTGCCCGCGCGCGCTTGGAGGCGCTGGCGCCCAACGCCAAGCCGCTGCAGAAGGACATCGCCAGGAAGGCCGCGGCGGGCGAGGACCTGCCGCTCAAGGCGCTGGGCTCGGGCAGCGACTACAGCCCGTTCCTGCAGCACCTGGGCCTGGCCACGCTGGACCTGGGCTATGGCGGCCAGGGCGGCGGCAGCGGCGTCTATCACTCGCTCTACGACTCCTACGATTATTTCGCGCGCTTCATCGATCCGGACTTCCGCTATCTGCCGCTGCTGTCGCAGACGGTCGGCCGCACCGTGCTGCGCGTGGCCAATGCGCCGGTGTTGCCGCAGCGCTTCGGCGACTTCGCCGATGCGGTGGCCGGCTATGCCAAGGAACTCAAGCAGCAGGCCGACAGCGATCGCGAGGCCGCGCTGACCCAGGCCGCGCTGCTGCGCGACGGCGCCTACCGCGCGGCCGACAATCCGAATCGTCCGCTGCAGCCGCCGCCGCCCAAGCCGGCGGTGCCGCCGATCGATTTCGCCGCGCTGGACCAGGCCATCGCCCGCCTGCAGGCCAGCAGCCAGCGCTACGACGCGGCGCTGGCCGCGCGTGCCGGCGCGCTGGATGCGGCGACGCGGCGCACGCTCAACGCCTCGTTGCAGCGCATCGACCAGCGCCTGTTGGCCGAGGAAGGGCTGCCCGGACGCGCGTGGTACCGCAATCTGGTCTACGCGCCGGGGTTGGCGACCGGCTACGAGGTCAAGACCTTGCCCGGCATCCGCGAAGCGCTGGAAGACCGGCGCTGGGACGACCTGCGCACCTACATCGCGCGCACTGCCGCGGTGCTGGACGCGTATCGCGCGCAGATCGACCGCAATGTCGCGTTGATCGGCGGCTGAGGCGAAGGCGCGTGGCGGGGGCGGCCGCCAGCGACGGCCGCACGCTGCGCGGGCTCCTGGCGCAGGAGCGCGGCGCATGAAAAAGCCGCCCCGAAGGGCGGCTCTGGCGGTGTTGCGGCGCCCACGGCCAATGCCGTGGGCGCGCGCTCAGTGTGGCTCAGCGCGGCGCGGCGGGCGCGCGGTTGCCGCCGTTGCCGTGGCGGCGACCCTGGCCCTGACCCTGGCGGCGGGCGCCGTCGGCGTGACTGCCGCCGGGCTTCTTGCTGCCGGCATGGGCGTGCGCGTGCGCCGGCGCATCGCCATGGCCGCGGCGGGCATGGCTGCCGCGGCGCGGCGGACGCTGGCCGCCCGGACGCTCGTCCGGCGGGTTGTTGTTGCCCCAGCGGATCGGCGTGGCCGGTTCGAAGCCGGGCACGTCGCGGATGTCCATGTCGCGCTTGAGCATGCGTGCGATCGCGCGCAGCAGCTTGGCCTCGTCCTGCGCCACCAGCGAGATCGCCTCGCCGGTCGAACCGTTGCGGCCGGTGCGGCCGATGCGGTGCACGTAGTCCTCGGCGACCATCGGCAGGTCGTAGTTGATGACCTTGGGCAACTGGTCGATGTCGATGCCGCGCGCGGCGATGTCGGTGGCCACCAGCACGGTGATGCGGCCGGCCTTGAAGTCGCTCAATGCGCGCAGGCGCTGGCCCTGGCTCTTGTTGCCGTGGATCGCCGCGGTCTTCAGCCCGGACTTGTCCAGGAACGTGGTCAGCTTGTCGGCGCCGTGCTTGGTGCGGGCGAACACCAGGGTCTGCTTGCGCGAATCGGCGGCCAGCAGGTGCAGCAGCAGTTCGCGCTTGCGCGCGCCGTCCACCGGGTGCACGCGGTGGGTGATGGTGTCGGCAACGGTGTTGCTCGGGGTCGCCTGGATTTCCTGCGGGTCGTGCATGAACTCGCGGGCGAGCTGCTTGATGCCTTCCTCGAAGGTGGCCGAGAACAGCAGGGTCTGCCGGTTCTGCTTGGGCAGCTTGGCCAGGATGCGCTTGATCGACGGCAGGAAGCCCATGTCGAGCATGCGGTCGGCCTCGTCCAGCACCAGGATCTCGATGCCGGACAGGTCCACGCTGCGGCGCTCGAGGTGGTCGAGCAGGCGGCCCGGGCAGGCGATCAGCAGGTCCACGCCGCGGCGCAGCGCGTCGAGCTGGTTGCCCATGCCCACGCCGCCGTAGATGGTGGCGCTGGGAATGCGCAGGTACTTGCTGTAGCCGCGCAGGCTGTCGTGCACCTGGGTGGCCAGTTCGCGGGTCGGGGTCAGCACCAGCGCGCGCGGCTTGCGCGGGCCCGGGCCCACCGGCTGCGGCGAGGTGCCCAGGTGCTGCAGCAGCGGCAGGCCGAACGCGGCGGTCTTGCCGGTGCCGGTCTGCGCGCCGGCCATCAGGTCATGGCCTTCCAGGGCGACGGGAATGGCCTGCGCCTGGATCGGGGTGGGGGTTTCGTAGCCCTGCTCGGCCAGCGCGCGCAGCAGGAAGGGCGCAAGGCCCAAGGATTCGAACGACATTAGGATGCTCCGGATAACGCGCCGACACCGGGACGGACCCGGTGCGCAGGCGCAAGTAGGTGAGGCTCGGAGCGTTCCCGTGAACCGCGCTGCGAGAGGGTGGATCAACCCGCGGCACGAGGCTGGGGTTCGTCGGCACCACGAAAGGCGTCGGGCGGGGCGGGCGAGCGGATCATTGCGATCCTGGCCTCGCCGGCGGTCCCTGAGGGAAACGGACGGCCGCATGCAGACCGCCGCAGTGTACCTGAATTGGCGCGCCGCACAAAATGTCGTTCCGTTTCAGTTGAAACCAAGCCGTCGTCTGGCCGTACAATCGCCGGCTCAGCCCCCAGCACTGGACGGACATGAAGCTAGGTTCCCTGAAGGAAGGCGGTCGCGACGGCACCCTGATCGTCGTGTCCCGCGATCTGACCCGCGCGGTGCGCGCCACCGGCATCGCGCCGACCCTGCAGCGCGCGCTGGAGGACTGGAGCAACCTCGCCCCGCGCCTGAACGCCCTGTCCGAATCGCTCAACGACGGCAGCGCCGACGGCCAGTTCGATCTGGACATGGCCGCGCTGGCCGCGCCGCTGCCGCGGGCCTACGAGTTCCTCGACGGCAGCGCCTACCTGCCGCACGTGGAGCGGGTGCGCCGCGCGCGCGGTGCCGAGGTGCCGGAGAGCTTCTATACCGACCCGCTGATGTACCAGGCGGTCAGTGCCGGTTTCTACGGCCCGCGCGATGCGGTCAAGGTGGTCAGCGAGGACTACGGCATCGACCTGGAAGCCGAGCTCGTGGTGGTCACCGACGACGTGCCGATGGCGGCGACGCCGGCGCAGGCCGCCGCGCACATCCAACTGATCGGCCTGGTCAACGACGTGTCGCTGCGCAACCTGATCCCGCCGGAGCTGGCAAAGGGCTTCGGCTTCGTGCAGTCCAAGCCGCGCTCGGCGCTGTCGCCGGTGTTCGTCACCCCCGACGAACTGGGCGAGGCCTGGCGTGACAACAAGGTGCATCTGCCGCTGCTGACCCATATCAACGGCGCCTGGTTCGGCGCGCCGGAGGCCGGCGAGGACATGCAGTTCGATTTCGCGCAGCTGGTCGCGCACGCGGCCAAGACCCGGCCGCTGGCGGCCGGCGCGGTGGTCGGCTCGGGCACCATCGCCAACCAGGACACCACGCGCGGCGCCTCCTGCTTCGCCGAACAGCGCACCGTGGAAACCCTGCGCGACGGCAAGCCGAGCACGCCGTACATGTCCTTCGGCGACGTGGTGCGGATCGAGATGCTGGACCGTGACGGAGTGAGCATCTTCGGCGCGATCGAGCAGCGCATCGAGCAGGCGCCGCTGCCCTGACCCGGCCGGCGGCGCTACCGGGGCGACCGGCGGTGCCGTGGCGCCGGTGTCCACCGGTATCGTTGTCGACTGCGCAGACGGAGGCGGGCATGGACGAGGCACTGCAGCTTTACACCTATTGGCGATCCAGCGCCGCGTACCGCGTCCGCATCGGGCTGCAGCTCAAGGGGCTGGCCTACCAGGCGGTGCCGGTGCACCTGGTGCGCGATGGCGGCCAGCAGCACTCGCCGGAATATGCGCGGTTGAACCCGCAGGAACTGGTGCCGACCCTGTGCCACGACGGCCAGCCGATCCGCCAGTCGCTGGCGATCCTGGAATACCTGGACGAGCACTGGCCGGAGCCGCCGCTGCTGCCGGACGCGCCGATCGACCGCGCCCGCGTGCGCGGGCTGGCGCAACTGGTCGCCTGCGACATCCATCCGCTCAACAACCTACGCGTGGCGCAGTTCTTCGAAAGCGCCTGGAACGTGCCGCAGCCCGAGCGCGAGGAGTGGATGCGGCACTGGATGCAGACCGGCTTCGATGCGCTGGAGCAACTGCTCGCCGAGTCGCCGGACACCGGCAGTTTCTGCCATGGCGAGCAACCGGGCCTGGCCGATTGCTGCCTGGTGCCGCAGCTGTACAACGCACGCCGCTTCGGCATGGACCTGCAGGCCTATCCGACCCTGCAGCGGATCGAACGCACCTGCCTGGCGCTGCCGGCGTTCGACGCGGCGCGCCCGGAACACCAGCCGGACGCGCAGTAACCCCGGCGTCGTCGTAGGAGCGGCTTCAGCCGCGACCGGGCACGTCCGGGAAAGCCGTCGCGGCTGAAGCCGCTCCTACCCAGGTATCCCTGCATAGGCGCCGCATTACTTACGGCGACGCCTCAGATGAAGCCGTGGGTGATGCGCGGCGCGGCGCTGGGGCCGCTGTCGTAGTCGGCGTAGGGGTCGTGCTCGCCGCTGCCGCCTTCGGACAGGCGGAACTTCAGCGCCAGGCCGTCGCGCGAGTCGGCCGCGCGCAGCGCCTCCTCCTGCTCGATCTGGCCCTGCTTGACCATGCGGAACAGGCACTGGTCGAAGGTCTCCATGCCTTCCTCCAGCGACTCCTCCATCGCCTGCTTGATCTCGTGGACCTGGCCGCGGCGCAGCAGGTCGCGGATCATCGGCGTGTTCAACAGCACTTCCGAGGCCGGCCGGCGGCGGCCGCTGCTGTCCTTGACCAGGCGCTGCGAGATCACCGCGCGCAGGTTCAGCGACAGGTTCATCAGCACGTTCTTGTGCGCGCTCTCGGGGAAGAAGTTGAGGATGCGCTCGATGGTCTGGTCGGCGTTGTTGGAGTGCAGGGTGGCCAGGCACAGGTGCCCGGTCTCGGCGAAGGCGATGGCCGCCTCCATGGTCTCCGCGTCCAGGATCTCGCCGATCAGGATCACGTCCGGCGCCTCGCGCATCGCGTTCTTCAGCGCGTTGTGGAAGGCGTGGGTGTCCAGGCCGACCTCGCGCTGGTTGACGATGGACAGCTTGTGCTTGTGCAGGTATTCGATCGGGTCCTCGATGGTGAGGATGTGCCCGGTGGTGGTGCTGTTGCGGTAGTCGATCATCGACGCCAGCGAGGTGGACTTGCCCGAGCCGGTCGAGCCGACCACCAGGACCAGCCCGCGCGGGGTCATGATCACGTCCTTGAGCACCTGCGGCAGGTGCAGTTCCTCGATGCTGGGGATCTTGCTGCGGATCGCGCGGATCACCATGCCGACCTCGCCGCGTTGCCTGAACACGTTGACGCGGAAGCGTCCGGCGTCCTGCAGGGCGATGGCCATGTTCAATTCCAGTTCGCGCTCGAACAGCGGCACCTGGCTTTCGTCCATCAGCGAGTAGGCGATCTTCTTGACCATGCCCGGCGGCAGGCCGGTGGCGCCGAGCGGGTACAGCTTGCCTTCGATCTTGATGTAGACCGGTGCTCCCGTGGTCAGGAACATGTCCGAGGCGTTCTTTTCGGTCATCAGCTTCAGGAAATAGCCGATATCCATGCGCAATGGTTCCCCAACGATCCGCAGTCGCCCGTTGCAAGCGCGCCACAGGCTTCCGACAATGGCCGTGATCGACGTCTCCGTCCACGGCCCCCCTAGATGAAAACTAGCTTCGCACACTTCCGTTGTCAGCAGTATGTGATGGCCTGCGCATTGGCGTTGTTCGCCGCGCCGGCCGCGTTCGCCCAGGTGGCTTCGCCGGAACTGCTGGCCGCGCAGCAGGCGGTGCAGCGCGCGATCCAGGCCGATGCCGACCAGTACGCGCCGGACCTGCTGGCCAGCGCCCGCCAGGGCCTGGAGCAGGCGCAGCAGGCCGCGCTCGATCGCCGCGCGCGCAAGACCGCGCCGCAGTTGGCGCTGCGCGTGGCCGCCGATGCCGACCTGGCGCGGGCGCGCAGCGAGGAGGCGGTGGCCACCGCGCAACTGAAGCAGCGCCAGGCCGAGGTGGCCCAGCTGCAACAGACCCTGGGCACCGGGGAGGGCACGCCATGAGCCGCGCGCTGCACGGGATGCGCCGCCTGGCCCTGCTGGCGCTGCTGCTGGCGCCGCTGGGCGCACTGGCCGCCGACGATCCGGAACTGGCCGTGCTCAACCAGCGCCTGATGGCGCTGCAGGCCGATCCGCTCAACGCCGATGTCGCCGCCTACGAGCGCCTGCAGGCGCAGCAGGCGGTGGCCAACTTCGCCAACGCCAAGCGCAAGGAGCGCGACGAGGCGCGCTACCTGGCCGAGCGCCGGGTCGAGATCGCCGAGACCATGGCCCGCGCCGAACTGGCGCGGCGCCAGGTCGACCAGTTGGAGAAGACCCGCAGCGACCTGCTGATCGAGGCCAGCCGTCGCGAGGCCGCGCGCGCCCGCCAGGAGGCCGAGCGCCTGCGCGTGCAGGCGCAGATTCAGGCCGAGGAGGCCGAGAGCCTGCGCCAGGCGGCCGAGGCCGAACAGGCTGCCCGCGCCGATGCGGATGCGGCGCTGGCCAGCGTTGCCGGGCAGCAGACCGCCAAGCTCAGCGCCGCGCAGCAGAAATCGGCCAAGCTGGCGCGCGAGGAGGCCGAACTGGTCGCCGGCGCCAAGCTGCCGGCTTCGCGCTTCGAGGCCCGCGGGGAGGTCTTCACCTTCACCGGCGCGGCCTTCGGCGCCGGCAAGGCGGCGCTGTCGGGCGATGCCGCGAACCAGGCCAAGGCCTTGTCGCAGTACCTGCAGATCAACAAGGGCCGGGCGCGGATCGAGGCCTACGACAGCGACGCCGGGGTGGCGCAGAAGCGCGCCGACGCCCTGCGTGCGGCCCTGGTCAGCGCTGGCGTCGCCGCCAACCGGGTGCAGGCGGTCGGCAAGAAGGGCGCCTCGACCAAGGCCCGTTCGGCCGAAGTCGTGATCGCGCCCTGAGGCAGTCGAGGTCCCTGCGCCGGTGATTTAACGGGGTTTTTCCCTGGGCCTGAGCGCCGAGCAACTGAATGCGGTAAAGCGGGCCTGCTTCTCTTGTCCGCGGCGGTGGGGAAGCGTAGGGTCGGTATTCCAGGCGACACTCCCGCCGCCTGGTGCCAACGGAGGAGTTCGAGCCGATGATGCAGTGGCGCGCACCGCAATCCGACGTCGCAGGAACCGCGGTTCCAGGCGTTGCGGCGGTGCAGCCGGCGGCTCGCACGCTTCCGCTCCCAGGCAACGCCCCGTGCCGCAGCGGCCGGGGCGTTCTTGTTTCTAGCTGAAGGAGGCTATTCCTATGTTCGAAGGGCAACCGCAGACCGAAATCGACGCGTTGATCAAGTCCGATCCGGAGTTCAAGCAGCTCTACCAGCGGCACAAGACCTTGGACAAGAAGTGCATGGACGCCGAGCTCGGCGTACTGCCGATCGACGATGTCACCCTGGCGCAGATGAAGCGCGAAAAGCTCGCCGCCAAGGAAAAGCTGCTGCGCCTTTACGAGCAGAAGCCGCACTGACCGTCCGCTTTCCCCTTGTCGCGGGCGGTGGCTGGCCTCCTCGTCGGCTTGCCACCGTCCGCGTCATCCCCCTCCCGAAAGCCGCGATTGCGGCTTTTTTCGTCTGCGCCGCGCGCATTCTCTGACTTTCCACCCCCGAGCAGGGATAATGCCCGGTCCAGCCGCTGCCGCGGCGCGACGCACTCGGACCCGATGGCCATTCACTCCTCCGTACTCGACCTGATCGGCGACACCCCCATCGTCAAGGCCAGCAAGCTCGACGCCGGGGTGTGCGAGCTGTACCTGAAGCTGGAGAGCGCCAATCCCGGCGGTTCGATCAAGGATCGCATCGGCCTGTCGATGATCGAGGCGGCCGAGCGCCGCGGCGACCTCAAGCCCGGCGCGGTGCTGGTCGAGGGCACCGCCGGCAACACCGGCATCGGCCTGGCCCTGGTCGCCCAGCAGAAGGGCTACAAGCTGATCCTGGTGGTCCCGGACAAGATGAGCCGGGAGAAGATCTTCAACCTCAAGGCGATGGGCGCCGAGGTCGTGCTGACCCGCTCCGACGTGGCCAAGGGCCACCCCGAGTACTACCAGGATCTGGCCGCGCGCATCGCCGCCGAGACCCCCGGGGCCTACTTCATCAACCAGTTCGGCAACCCCGACAACCCGGCCGCGCACGAGTTCGGCACCGGCCCGGAGATCCTGCGGCAGATGGACGGCCGGCTGGACGCGATCGTGTTCGGCTGCGGCAGCTCCGGCACCATGACCGGCCTGTCGCGCGCCTTCGCCGCGGCTTCACCGCATACCGAACTGGTGCTGGCCGACCCGGTCGGTTCGATCCTGACCGAGTACATCGAGCAGGGCACGGTCAGCGAGAAGTCCGGCAGCTGGCTGGTGGAGGGCATCGGCGAGGACTTCCTGCCGGCGATCTCCGATTTCAGCCGGGTCAAGAAGGCCTATTCGATCAGCGACGCCGAAAGCTTCCACACCGCGCGCGAATTGCTGGCTAAGGAAGGCATCCTCGGCGGCTCCTCCACCGGCACCCTGCTGGCGGCGGCATTGAAGTACTGCCGCGCGCAGACCGAGCCCAAGCGGGTGCTGGTGTTCGTCTGCGACACTGGCAACAAGTACCTGTCGAAGATGTACAACGACTACTGGATGCTGGACAACGGCTTCCTGGAGCGCCCGCAGCACGGCGACCTGCGCGACCTGATCCTGCGCCCGTACAGCCAGCGCGACACCGTGGTGGTCGGCCCCAAGGACCTGCTGACCACCGCCTACCAGCGCATGAAGCTGTACGACGTGTCGCAGCTGCCGGTCATGGAAGGCGACCAATTGGTCGGTATCGTCGACGAAAGCGATGTCTTGTTGCACGTTTACGGCGACGAGGCGCGGTTCCGCGACCCCGTGGCCACGGCCATGGTCAGCAAGCTCGACCGGCTGGATGTCAAATCGCCGATCGAGGCCCTGCTGCCGGTGTTCGACCGCGGCCAGGTCGCCATCGTGATGAACGAAGGCGCCTTCCTTGGCCTGATCACCCGCATCGACCTGCTCAACTACCTGCGCCGCCGGGTGCAGTAATCCCTGCGGTCGGCACGGCCCCGCGCTGCATGGGGCCGTTCAGACCGCGCTGCTAGAATCACGCCCCTTTTCCGGGAACCCCTCATGACGGACAACACGTCGAATCCCCATGGCGACGGCCCTGCGCTGGCGCTGGCGACCCTGGCCATTCATGGCGGACAGCATCCGGACCCGTCCACCGGCGCGGTGATGCCGCCGATCTACGCGACCTCGACCTATGCCCAGTCCAGCCCCGGCGAACACCAGGGCTTTGAGTACTCGCGCACCCACAATCCGACCCGCTTCGCCTATGAGCGCTGCGTGGCGGCGCTGGAAGGCGGCAGCCGCGGCTTCGCCTTCGCCTCCGGCATGGCCGCCACCGCCACGGTGATCGAGCTGCTGGACAGCGGCAGCCACGTGATCGCGATGGACGACCTGTACGGCGGCAGCTACCGCCTGTTCGAGCGCGTGCGCAAGCGCACCGCGGCGCTGGAGTTCGGCTTCGTCGACCTGACCGATCCGGCCGCGTTCGAGGCGGCGATCCGTCCGACCACCAAGATGGTGTGGATCGAGACCCCGACCAATCCGATGCTGAAGATCGTCGATATTGCCGGGATCGCCGCGATCGCGCGCAAGCACGGCCTGCTGGTGGTGGTCGACAACACCTTCGCCTCGCCGCTGCTGCAGCGGCCGCTGGCGCTGGGCGCGGACATCGTGGTGCATTCGGCGACCAAGTACCTCAACGGCCACTCGGACATGGTCGGCGGCATGGCCGTGGTCGGCGACAACGCCGAGCTGGCCGAGCAACTGGCCTTCCTGCAGAACTCGGTGGGCGGCGTGCAGGGCCCGTTCGACAGTTTCCTGGCCCTGCGCGGCCTGAAGACCCTGCCGCTGCGCATGCGCGCGCACTGCGACAACGCCCTGGCGCTGGCGCAGTGGCTGGACACGCACCCGGCGGTGGAGAAGGTGATCTACCCGGGCCTGCCCTCGCACCCGCAGCACGCCCTGGCCGGCCGGCAGATGAGCGGCTACGGCGGCATCGTCTCGATCGTGCTCAAGGGCGGCTTCGAGGCGGCCAAGCGCTTCTGCGAACGCACCCGCCTGTTCACCCTGGCCGAATCCCTTGGCGGCGTCGAAAGCCTGGTCAACCACCCGGCGGTGATGACCCACGCCTCGGTGCCGGTGCAGCGCCGCGAACAGCTCGGCATCAGCGATGCGTTGGTGCGGTTGAGTGTGGGGGTGGAGGATGTGGGGGATTTGCGGGCCGATCTGGGCAGGGCATTGCAGTGATGCATGCCGGGGCACAGGATGGCACGACGGGTCCGGCGTGCATCACGCCATGGTGAGACGCCTGTTACGCGCCGTGGGCGGCAACCTGCGGGTTCCGCTCGCCAAAGCGCGCGACCGGCTGTGTGAGTGGCGCCTGTCCAGACAGATGGCGACGATGCGCTTTGCGGGTCTGCGCGACACAGCGCAGGTGGCATCCGGGCCGGAGCGGCCGCCAGCGTTTCCTGCGGTGGATGCGACGCTGGGGCCGGGGCTGAACCTCTATGGCTATCTATACGGTCAGTTCGGGCTGGGGCAGAGCGCCCGGCAGTATGCGCGCGCCTTGCTGCAGGCGGGTTATCCAGTCAGCCTCAACGATGCTGGCATCGCCATCCCGCATGCCTGCGACGATCGTAGCCTCGTGTCGTTCATGGGGGGGGCGGCATCGCATCCGATCAATCTGGTCTTCGTCAATCCGGATCATTTCGCGCAGGTCCGGCCGTCGCTGCCGGCGGCGGCCTATACCATCGGTTTCTGGTTCTGGGAACTGGACAGCATCCCCGCGGACTGGATGCAGGTGGTCGCACAGGTTGATGAAATCTGGGTCGCGACGGCATTCGTCGAACGCGCGTTTCGTCATGCGACCGATAAACCTGTGATCCGCATCCCGCACCCGATTCCGCAGGCGCTCGACCTGACATTGCCGCGGTCGTGCTTCGATCTGCAGGACGATGCCTTCGTGTTCCTGTGCAGCTTCGATTTCAATTCGTCGATCCATCGCAAGAACCCGTTTGCGGTGATTACAGCGTTCAAGAGGGCGTTTCCCGACCCGGCCGCGCGGGTGCAGTTGCTGATCAAGACCAGTAACGGCCACCGCCATCCGGCGCTGTTGGCGGAGCTTCGCCGCCACGCCCAGGGCGACGCCCGTGTGCTCCTGCGCGACCAAATCCTGAGCGACGCCCAGGTCTGCGCGCTGCAGCGCAGCGTCGATGCCTACGTATCGCTGCATCGTGCGGAGGGCCTGGGCCTGGGGCTCGCCGAAACCATGGCGCTCGGCAAGCCGGTCATCGGGACGGGTTGGTCCGGTAATCTGGATTTCATGGACGATGAGAATAGTTGCCTGGTGCCTTTCCGGTTGATTGCGGTGGAACAAGGTCAGTATCCGCACGTCCAGGGCGGGCAGTGGGCAGACGCAGACGTCGACGTGGCCGCCGATTGGATGGCGCGCCTGGTCGCGTCGCCCGAGCTTGCGCGCCGCAAGGGGCAGTGCGCGCAACACACGATCTCCACCCTGATGAGCGCGAATGCCGCCGCTGCCGCGATGATCACCAGGTTGCGATCGTTGCAGACCTTACAACACATCCAATGATTCATCACGCCGCTTTCGATCACGAGGTAACTCCATGTTGGGCATGCTGAGGGCTATCTGGGCCTATCGGTTCTTCATTTTTTCCTCGATAAAGTCCGAACTGCGTTCGCGGTTCGTGCGCAGCAAGCTGGGCGGCCTGTGGATGATCATCCATCCGCTTGCGCAGGTGCTGATCTTCGCCTTGATTCTGTCTGAAGTGCTGTCGGCCAAGCTGCCGGGCGTGGACAACAAATATGCGTATTCGCTGTATCTGATGGCTGGCACGCTGGCATGGTCACTGTTTTCGGAAACCATCAACAAATGCTGCAACCTGTTCGTGGAAAACGGTAATCTGTTGAAGAAGATGGCGTTTCCGCGGATCTGCCTGCCGTTGATCGCAGGCGGCACCATGCTGGTCAATAACATGCTGTTGCTGTTGGCGATCTTTGGCGTGTTTGCCATGCTTGGGCACATGCCGGGAACGCAGGTGGTATGGCTGCCAGTGCTGATCCTGATCACCCTGATCTTCGCGCTTTCCCTGGGCATGATCCTGGGCATCCTCAATACCTTCATGCGCGACATCGCGCAGGTAGTCCCGGTGGTGCTGCAGGCGCTGTTCTGGATGACGCCGGTGGTGTACATGCTGACCATTCTGCCCGAGAGTTATCGGCGCCTGTTCGCCTATAATCCGCTTTATCCCCTGGTGACCAGCTACCAGAACGTTTTGGTCTTCAACAAGCCACCGCTTTTCCATGAGCTGGCCTATCTGGTGATCGCGTCGTTGTTGATGCTCGTCGCGGGGTTGGTCATGTTTCGTCGAGCGAGCCCGGAAATGGTGGACGTGCTATGAATGGTTCCTTGCAAGTCACTGGCCTGGGCAAGGCCTATCGGAAGTGGAGCAGCGAATGGCTACGCGCGCTGTCGTGGTTCGGCGTGCCGCTGCAGCCGGCAGATGAGCACTGGGTGCTTCGCGATGTGAACTTCAGCATCCGCGCCGGCGAAACCGTCGGCATCGTCGGCCAGAACGGCGCCGGCAAGTCGACCCTGCTCAAGCTGATCACCGGCACCACCATGCCGACCGCCGGTTCGGTCGAGCGGATCGGCCGGGTGGCGGCCATCCTTGAGCTGGGCATGGGCTTCAACAGCGACCTGACCGGTCGCGAGAACGTTCGCCATGCCGCGGGCCTGATGGGATATTCGCAGGGGCAGATCGACGCGGCGATGGCGGGGATCGAGGACTTTGCCGAGATCGGCGAGTATTTCGATCAGCCCGTGCGCACCTATTCCAGCGGTATGCAGATGCGCATTGCGTTCAGCGTGGCGACGGCGTTCCGTCCCGATCTGCTGATCGTCGATGAGGCGCTGTCGGTGGGCGATACCTACTTCGTCCACAAGTGCATCAAGCGGATCCGCGAGTACAAGGAGGCGGGTACCACCTTGCTGATCGTCAGCCACGACCCGTCCGCGGTGATCTCGTTGTGCGATCGCGCGATCCTGATCGAAAAGGGGCGGCTGTTGATGGATGGTGACGCCGCAGGCGTGATGGATTACTACAACGCCCTAATCGCGCAGAAAGAGGATGATGTCGACATCCAGCAGATGGTCAACGAGCGTGGCGAACTGGTTACCGTCTCGGGCAATGGCCAGGCCACCGTCGAGAACGTGATGCTGCTGGACGAGAAGGGCGACCCGCTGGAGTTCGTCGCGGTCGGGCAGCGGGTGCGCCTGCGTGTCGACATCGTTTGCGTCGGCGAGATCGCCAGGCTGGTGGTCGGTTACCTGATCAAGGACCGTCTCGGCCAGGCTGTGTTCGGCACCAATACCGATCATACGCGTCAGGTCGTCGAGCGCGTCGGCGCCGGCGAACGCATCTGCTTCATCGCCGAGTTCGATGCCAACATGGGGGCGGGCAGCTATTCGGTTTCCGTGGCGCTGTCGAGCACCGAGACCCACTTGGTCGACAACTACGAGTGGCGGGACCTTGCGCTGGTGTTCAAGGTCGCCAACATCGGCAAGCCGCGCTTCGACGGCGTGGCCTGGTTACCGGCGGAGATTTCCATGCAGCGAACTGATGCCTGCTCGGCTGCTTTGGTGAAGGGTTGAGTCGATGTTGATCGATCCACGTACAGTGATGCAGGAACTGCAGTTGCCGATGTTGGCGCGGGATGTCGAAGGCGATGTGTCACGTCGCGTGACCGTTCCGTTCCAACCCAAGGACGCGTACGCGTTGTCCGAGCTGCTGGCCTATTCCGGCGAGGAGTTCATCGAGATCGCCTACCAGGCGGTACTCAGGCGTCTGCCCGATGCTTCCGGGCGGCAGGTCTACCTGCGCGCGCTGGAGGTCGGGCAGCTGTCCAAGATCGAAGTTCTGGGTGAACTGCGCAAGTCGCAGGAGGGGCTGAATGCCGGCGTAGTGATCCATGACCTGCGTCTGCGTTACTTCCTGCAGCGGATCCGCCGCAAGCGCGGTGGGCGCGTGTTGGACTTCGTTCTGTCGGTGTTGCGCGTAGGCGAGTTGCGGCAGCGTATCGATTCGGTCGAGGCGCGCCTGGCCGCGCGTGGCGACCGCACCGAACGTCGCGCCGCTGCCGCGGTCGACGACCTGCGCACGGAGTTGCGCCAGCAGATTTCGGCGTCCGCACACACGCTGCGCAAGTCGGTCGGTAGGACCGAGGGTGAGGTCATGCGCCGCATGCAGGACCTCGCCAACCGGATCGAGGACATCGATGCTGGTCTCGAATCCCGGCGGTCGGCGATCCTCGACGATCTGATGCAGCGCCTGTCGCAGCACCCCGGCCTCTACGGCGCGGCCATGCAGAACGTCACCGCGGAGGCGGCGACCCAGGACGAGCTGTCCGCGATGTACGTGCGATTGGAGCAGGCCTTTCGGGGCAGCCAGGAGGAGATCCGGCGCCGCGGCGAAGTGTATCTGCCCTACATCGCCGACGCCGCTGCTGCGACCGGTTGCCGCAAAGTGCTTGATCTGGGCTGCGGTCGTGGTGAACTGCTTGGCCTGCTCGCTGGGCATGGCTACGAGGCGCGTGGCATTGACCTGAATCCGGTGTTTGTAGAGGAGAACCGCCAGGCCGGTCGCGAGGTTTCGCTGGTCGACGCGCTGACCGCCCTGGAAGCTTGCGAGCCGGACTCGCTGGCGGTCATCACATCCATTCATCTGGTGGAACATGTGCCGGTGGAAGTGCTGGTGCGCTTGCTGGACCTAGCGCTGCGGGCGCTGCGCCCGGGCGGCAAGCTGATCCTGGAGACGCCCAATCCGCAAAACCTGCGCACCAGCGCCTACTACTTCTATTTCGATCCGACTCACCGCAATCCGCTACCGCCGCCGTTGCTGGCGTGGATGGCCGGCGATCGCGGTTTCGCCGATGTGCACGTGGATCTGCTCGAAGACGGGCGCTTCGTGCCCGAGACCGGGTCCGTCGCTGCGGACGTGCCGGGCGCGGAACAGATCAATCGCTTCGTCGACTGGCTTTCGGTTTCCCCCGATTACGCCATCGTCGCGACCAAGCCGCTGTAAACCGGCTGCGATGGATATGACAGGGGGCAGCGTGGATATCATGCAACAACGAAAACCTTCATTGCTTTTCGATCTGCAGTCGCTGCAGAACGGATCGAATACGCGCGGCATCGGCCGCTATACCCGTGAGCATCTGCGAGGACTGCTCGGCGCGGCGGATCTGCCGTTCGATCTGCACTGTTCGCTGGACCTGACCTACGAGCGTCAGGCCGGCGACGTGCTCGGCGAATTCGCCGGCAGGATCGCCGCCGACCGCCTGCATGGCTACCGCTATCCGGCCGGTTTGTGGAGTGCGTTTCCGACCAGCGAACCCGAGGCGACGTTGCGCGAGGAACTGGTACGCCTGCACGTAGAGGCGATGGCACCGGACATCGTGCATGTGCCGAGCCTGTTCGAGGGCGCTGTCGAGCCCTGCGCCAGCCTGGGGCGGATGGCGCGCACGCGCGGCAGCCTCACCAGTTGTCTGGTCCACGATCTGATTCCGTTGGTGATGAGCGACCGCTACCTGTCCGATCCGCGCATCCGCGATTGGTACCAGCACAAGATGGCGCAGTTGCGCGAGTTCGATGTGCTCCTGGCCAACTCGCAGTCCAGCAAGGACGACGCGGTGCGTCTGCTGGATCTGGACCCGGAGCGTGTGCATGTGATCTATGCCGGCTATTCGGAGGTATTCCAGCCCTCGCCCGACATCGCCGCTGCGCGTGCGCGCCTGGCCAAACGCTTCGGGTTGGCCGAACGCTATGTCCTCTACACTGGCAACAACGATTACCGAAAGAACACCCGCGGCGCCATCGCTGGCTTCGCGGCCGTGCCGCAAGCGCAGCGGCAAGGGCTGAAACTCGTGCTGAATCAGGCCGAGCAAGCCGAAGAACTGCGCCAATTCGCCCAGCAGTGCGACCTAGAAAACGATGCGCTGGTGGTCACCGGTTACGTCACCGACGCTGAACTTGTCGACCTCTATACCTGCTGCAGTGCCTTCGTGTTCCCGTCGCTATACGAGGGTTTCGGCCTGCCGGTGGTGGAAGCGATGGCCTGCGGTGCGCCGGTCGTGGTAGGCGACAATTCCAGCTTGAAGGAGATCGTTGCGCTGGACGAGGCGCGATTCGATGCGACAAGTCCGCTGGCGATCGCCGCCGCGCTGCAGCGCGTGCTCGGCGACGATGCTTGGCGCTCCCAGTTGCAGCGTTATGGATTGGAGCGGGTCAAGGATTTTTCCTGGCGCCGCACCGCGCAGCTCAGCATCGCCGCTTGGCAGGCTGCGCTGGAGCGGCGCGAGTCGGGTCGGGGTGGCAACGAGGGCCATTCGAAGGTCGCCATCGTGGTCGCCGATACCCTCCCGGCCGAGACGATCGGCGGGTGGGTCGAGCGGATTTCGCTGTTCGGCAGGACCAACAGCGTGGAAATCGCCAGTCGCGACGCCGGGCAATGGCCGACTTACATGCATGTGCAGGCGTTTCCCGAGCAACCGCTGGCTTCGGACCTGGGGCTGGACGTGGTGGTTGCGCTGCACGGCAGCGCCGATGGCACGACGATTCGCGGTTTGGCGTTCCCCGGCGAGCGCGCCGGCCAAGTGCATGCGCAGTGGCCGGGGCTGTACGCCCTGCTTGCGCAGGGGCAACTGCCAGCGCACGACCATGCCCTGCCCGAGCTGATCTCCGATTGCCTGGGGGTCATGGAAGCCGGTTCTCAGCCCGCAAAGCTGGCGATGGCGGTCGCGCCGATGCTGCGGCGCGTGCCGGTGCAATCCTTGGGCGGTGCCGCGCAGCCGGGGACAGCCATCGATTGGGCCGAGGCGGTCCGCGCGCACTATGCGCATCTGTCGAGTGCGGGTGTTGCGGCGTTGTTGAAGCCGACGCTGTCAGCGCGTTCGGCCTCGATCGTCGATGGGATCTACGAATCGCTGTGCTCGGTGGGCAGTTTCGGCAGCCCCCAACGCGTGCTGATCGACATGAGCGAGATGGCGCGGGTCGACTACGGCACCGGTATCCAGCGCGTGGTCCGCAACCTGGTCCGCGAGCTGTGTGCGCGCAACGCCGAAGGGCGGATGCTGTTCGTGCCGGTCTACCATGAAGGCGAGCGAATCCGCTCGGCGCATCTGTTGGTCAAGAAGACGTTGGGCGTCGAGTGCCCGGCCTTCGATGAGGTCGAGGGCATCCGCAGCCGCGACATGCTGTTCCTGGCCGACTCCGCCTGGGTGGGTCCCGAACGCTTCCTGCCGAGCATTGGCAAGGTCCGCCGCAATGGCGGCGAGGTGGCGGTGTTCTTCCACGACATCATTCCGCTACGCTTCCCCGAGACCTGTGGCGAAGGCATGCCGCCGGCGTTTCGCGCGTGGACCGAGTTCGCCGTGCGTCATGCCGATATGTTCGTCTGCAACTCGCGGACCACCGCTGAGGATCTTCGCGCCTGGATCGCCGAGAACGGCGTCGAACATCGCGCCAACCATCGCATCGGTTATGTCCATCTGGGATCGGACGTGATGGAGGTGGGCATGGACAGCGAGATCCGTCCATCGATCAGCGCCTTATTCGAGGCCGGCACGCGCACCTTCTTGGCGGTGGGCACGATGGAGCCGCGCAAGGACTATCGCACCATCCTCAGCGCCTTCGAGGCGGGGTGGGCGGCCGGCCTGGAGGCCAATCTGCTGATCGTCGGCAAGGATGGATGGGGGAGCGAGGAGCTGGTCGCGGCCATTCGCAATAGCCCGCAGTTCGGCAAGCGGCTGTTCTGGCCGGAAAAGGTCAACAACGCTGAACTAGACTTGGCCTATCGGTCCACCCATGGACTGATCCAGGCCTCGCTGTCCGAGGGGTTCGGGCTGCCGATTGTGGAGGCTGCGCGCCACGGGACCCCGCTGTTGCTGTCGGACATCGCCGTATTCCGGGAAATTGCCGGCGAACATGCCGCCTACTTCCCAGTCGGCGACAGCGCGGCGCTGGCTGCGTTGCTGCGGGTGCCGGAGCTGGCCGGGTGCGGACCTCTGGCCGGGCGCATCCTGAGTTGGCGTGACTACGGGCGCGAACTGCGCTCGCTGCTGCTACAGGGGCCGTGGCTACAGCCAGTGATAGGATAGGCCGCAGCGCCCGGGAGCGTTGCGGGGAGTGACGGCGCGGGGCGGAGAGGGCCGGTGCCACAAGGGGCGGCCGCCCAAGCGGGGCGGTAATTTCGAATACAATGCCGCGCTAAATCGCGGGCACGATGGCTTGCCCGTTCGCGGGCGCGCAAATTTCTCTGGAGATCGTACATGCTTGAACAACAAAAGAGGGTTCTGGTCACCGGTGGCGCTGGCTTCCTGGGCTCTCACCTGTGCGATCGCTTGATCGACAGCGGCCACGATGTGCTGTGCGTCGACAACTTCTACACGGGAGCCAAGGCGAACGTGGCGGGCTTGCTGAATCACTCGCGTTTCGAGCTGATGCGCCACGACGTGACCTTCCCGCTCTATGTGGAAGTGGACCGTATCTTCAACCTGGCCTGCCCCGCCTCGCCGGTGCACTACCAGTCCGATCCGGTGCAGACCACCAAGACCAGCGTGCATGGTGCGATCAATATGCTGGGCCTGGCCAAGCGCGTCGGCGCCCGCATCCTCCAGGCCAGCACCAGCGAAGTCTACGGTGACCCGGAAATCCACCCGCAGGTGGAGGGCTATTGGGGCCGCGTCAACCCGGTCGGCATTCGCAGTTGCTACGACGAAGGCAAGCGCTGCGCGGAGACGCTGTTTTTCGATTACTGGCGCCAGCACCAGCTCGAAATCAAGGTCATGCGCATTTTCAATACCTACGGTCCGCGCATGCATCCGAATGATGGCCGCGTGGTCAGCAACTTCATCGTGCAGGCGCTGAAGGGCGAGCCGATCACCATCTACGGCGATGGCACCCAGACCCGCAGCTTCTGCTACGTCGACGACCTGATTGAGGGAATGCTGCGCCTGATGGCGTCGCCTGCAGACTTCACTGGCCCGGTCAACATCGGCAACCCCGGTGAATTCACCATGCTGGAGCTGGCTGAGACCGTGCTGCGCCTGGTCGGCGGCAAGTCGAAGATCGAATACCGTCCGCTGCCGTCGGATGATCCGAAGCAACGTCAGCCCGACATCAGCCTGGCCAAAGCCACGTTCGACTGGGAGCCGAAGGTCGCGCTGGAAGACGGTCTGAAGGAGACCATCGGCTACTTCCGCCAGCGCCTGCTCGCTTGAGGGACGCCAGCATGCGCAAGGTCGTGGTGATGCCGGTATACGAAGACCTGGAGGCGTCTTCGAAGCTGTTTCTCGAGCTTGCAAGGACGCAGGGGCCGGACATTTACGTCGTCGCCGTCGATGACGGGTCGGTGCGCCAGCCGCTGGAGATCTCGGCCATCGAGGCCGCCGCCCTGGAAGGGGTGGTGATCAAACTGCGCCGCAACGTCGGACATCAGCGTGCCATCGCCATCGGGCTGAGCTATGTCGCCGACCACTTCGGCGACGATGTCATCGTCATTTCCATGGACTCCGACGGCGAGGATACGCCGCACAGCATCACCGAGCTGGTGGGCGGCCTGGCGTCGGCCGAGGTCGACGTGGTGGTGGCGACCCGCAAGAGCAGGGTGGAGTCGCTGAAGTTCAAGACGTTCTACCTGGTCTACAAGCTGCTGTTCTCCCTGCTCAGCGGGCGCAAGATCAGCTTCGGCAACTTCATGGCGGCGAAGATGCCGGCGGTACGCCGCCTGGCAGCGATGCAGGAGCTTTGGACCCATGTCGCCGCCGCGGTGCTCGGCTCCAAGCTGCGCGTACAGACCTGCTCGCTGGACCGTGGTGCGCGCTATGCCGGTCGCAGCAAAATGAATTTCGTCGGCCTGGCTTTGCACGGCTTCCGCGCCTTGATGGTGTTCGCCGAGGATGTGCTGGTACGCGTGGGCATCGCCTGCACCCTAGTGGCCGGGCTGTCGATCATCGGTGGCGTGGCGGCGCTGCTGCTCAAGGCGCTGGGCTTCACGACGCCAGGCTGGTTCTCGCTGGCATCGGGGATCTTGTTGCTGGTGTTCCTGCAGACGGCGGCGCTGACCCTGATCATTTTGATGATGTCGGGAATGATCCGCAGCGGTGGCGTGCTGGTCGCCGGCAGCTACCGCGACTTCGTCCGCGAGGTCATCCATGCACGCCCGCGCTGACCGCGCCTTGGGCGGTCAGTTCTTCCGCTATGTTGTCAACGGTTTGGTGGCCACGGCGATCCACTTCTCGGTCCTCAAGTTCAATCTCGACGTGGTGGGGATTGGCTCGGCCGGCGTCGCCAACGGCATCGCGGCGATCTTCGGCATCACCGCGTCCTTCATCGGCAGCCGTTATTTCGTGTTTCGCGGTACCCGGGGGCGACTGCTGAACCAGGGACTGCTGTTCCTGCTGTTCTACGTGGGCATCGCCCTGCTGCATGCGCTTGTCATGTATGCGTGGACCGACCGGCTCGCGTTCGATTACCGCATAGGATTCCTGCTGGCCACGGGCATGCAGATGGTCCTCAGCTTCTTTGTCAACAAGTTCATGGTGTTCAAATGAAGGTCTTGCTCCGTCCGATCCTGGCCACAGTGGTCTACGTCGGGATTCTGTTGTTGACGAACTTCATCCACATGCGCTTCTTCGACGTGAATGTGGTGCTGTATTCCTCGCTCATGGACGCGCTGCTGGCGGTGCTTGTCACGGCCGTGCTGTTCCGTGTCTGGCGCCTGCTCGATGGGCTGAGCAGGCTCGAGTTCACCCAATTGCTGGTCATCTGGTGCCTGCTCGGCTATGTGTACGCGATAAGTGTACCGACGGTGCTGGACCGCTCGTTGTCGTTCTATATCCTTGAGAAGCTGCAGCAGCGAGGCGGCGGCATCCTCGAGAACCGGATCGGCGACGTCTTTGTCCATGAGTACATGAAGGAACACCGTCTGGTGGATATCCGGCTAACCGAGCAATTGCAGTCCGGGACGGTGGAAATAAAGCATGGCTGCGTGCTGCTGACCGCGAAGGGCCAGGATATTGCCTCGATCAGCCGCTTCTACCGGGCGCATTTCCTGCCGAGGAAGCGCCTAATCATGAACGCCTATACGGACGACCTGGTGGATCCCTTCCGTAAAAGCACCGAAAGCGTTGACTACACATGCCAATGAACATGAACAACGCAGTGCGTCGCATTGCGCAGCGAGCCGTGGGCCTCGGGCGCGCTTTCTGGCTCGGCATCGTCGTTGTGGCCGGGTTGGCCATGGTATGGGGCCGCTATGCGCTTGGTCCCGTGCCCCTGGACATACATGACACCCATTGGATCTGGGGCGATCTGGCGCAGGTCTACGTCGCCTGGGGGCAATATCTGGCGGACCCGGACAAAGGCTGGCTGGATTCGCTGCGGCTGAGCCATCCCGTGCCGATGAGCATCGCGCTGTTCGACCCGATGCCGCTGTTCCTGCTGCTCGCACGTCCGCTAGGCTGGTTGCTGCCGGATGGCCTGCAGTTCATCGGCCCGTACTTCCTGTTGTGCGTGGTCCTGCAGGGCGTGTTCGGCTACCTCGCGACCGAGCGCGCGCTGCGTTTGCTGGATGAGCCGTACCGCGGGCTAAATGTGGTGATTGCGGTGCTGGGCGGCATGTTGTTCGCGCTTGCGCCGTTCACCTTCTTCCGTTTCCAGGGCCACACCGCGCTGTCATCGCAGTGGCTGCTGGTGCTCTCGATCTGGGTGACCCTGCTCACGCTGCACAGCAGTCGCAACCGCTGGTTGTTCGGCAATTGCGGCGTCGTATTGCTGGCGGCGGGCATCAATCCCTATCTTTGCCTGATGGTGCTGGTGAACGTGTGCGGCATCACCGTGCTGCGCTATCGGACCCTGGGCTGGCCGCAGGTCGCCTTGCGCATCGCCGCTGCCGGGTTGGTCGCCGCACTGGGGTTGTCTGTTTTCGGATTCATGGGTGCGTCCGGTACTGCTGCCGGCGGCTATGGCACGTACTCCATGAACATCTTGGGGCCGCTGGACTCAAATGGACTGGCTCGCATTGTCGGGCTCGACATCGCCGACCCGACCGGCGGCCAGGCCTTCGAAGGCTTCGATTACCTTGGCTTTGGCGTGCTGCTGATGGGCGTCCTTGCCGTGTCGATGTTCATCAACTATCGGGGGCGGTCGTCCACTTTCCCGTTCGTGCCGGCGTTAGGGGTGGTGTTCGTCTGCTATCTGCTGGCGCTTTCGAGTACGGTTTACTTCGGTTCGCAGGGGCACCACTTCACGATTCCGCCAGGACTGGAGGCCGCGCTCAGTCGATTCCGCTCCAGCGGGCGCTTCTTCTGGATGTCGGGATTCTGGATCATCTTGATCGGCCTGAGCGCCTGCGTGCTGCGGCTGGGGGCTGCACGGGCGCTGCCGTTGCTGATGCTGATCTTGGTGCTGCAAGTGGTGGATGTGCAGCCCATCGCCCGCAACATCAAGTTTGCGATCGCCAATGGCCAGACTCAGGAGCTGCATGGGGTTGCGCCGGGCAAGTATTCCGCGATCCTGGTCTATCCGGCGTGGCAGTGCGACAACGCGAAGACGCCGTTGGGAATCCGTAACTACGAGTCGGTCGGCGTCTTCGCGCTGCGTCATGGAATCGTGACGAATAACTTTTACGCTGCCCGCAGTCTGCCTGAACAACTGGCCTACCACTGCGATTATCCGCATCGGCTGGAGCGACCGGACGCGTCCGCGATCTATTTGTTGTCGCCGGATCTCTACGCCACCTACAGTGATCGGTTCGGCGGGCGTTTCGACTGCAAGCAGCACGTGAACGGAGATGATTCATGGCTATGCACCCCGCGCCGCTAGAACGCGCGCGCGGTTCGTGGGCGCGGCAAGCGGTGGTAACTGGCGTGTTCGTGGTTCTGGCGCTGTTGTCGGCATGGTTGGGCGCTGGCGGTTTCAGCGTCTACGACATGGAGACTTGGATCCACGATGCTCCGCTAGTTGAGCGCTGCGCCACTGCACCGACGTCGGATTGTGCTGGCGTGAGCAAGTTTCCCGTCGCTTACCTGGCGAATTCGGCCTTGCTGCAGGGCGCGGGTCCGGCGCAATCGCACGCGCGGATGACCGGTCTCAACCTGTTCGTGCTGCTGCTGCCGGTGTTCGCCGTTCTCAGGCTGCACGGCTGGCGCCGTGGGCTTGCGCCCGCGATCGTCTATCTTGGCGCAATCGCCTTGACCCCGCTGCCGATGTTCTATCTGAGGTCGGGAGCGCTGGAGGTGCAGGCCGGCGTCGTGATCGGAATGTTCATCGGGCTGCTCGGCATAGGGTTGCGGGCAACGGCGCCGCTCACCCGCGGGCAGGTCGCCTTGATCGCGCTGACCGGTGCCTGGTCGGTTCTTTACAAGGATACGGTGGTCCTCAGCGTTGGCCTGTCTGTGCTAGCGGTTGCCGGGTTCTGGAGGGCGCGTCAACGTGTGCAGGCGGAATCCGCGTCGGCGCAGCGGCGGGATGGGGTGAGGCTTGCGCTGATCGCCGCCGGGGCCGGCGTTGCGGTGGGCTTGTGCGTCGTCCTCGGATACAACCTGTTGCGTTACCACTCGCTGCTGCCTTTGGCATACCTGGAAGAGGCCAGGCAGACCCAGCCGTCCTGGGGAACCAGCGCTGGGTTCCTGGTCGGCTCTGTGCTCTCCCCCAATGGCGGTGTACTGGTGTTCTGGACCCTCGGCCTGACCGCGGCCTTCGTTGGCTGGCGGGTGCTGGGGCTGCGTGCAGATCGCGATACGTTGGCGATCGCCGTGCTGGCGGCGTTGATCTCCCTGATCGGATTCGCGCGCTGGTGGGCGCCCTTCGGATGGAGTTCCTGGGGCAACCGGCTGATGATCCAGCCGATGCTTGCGGTCCTGGTGGCCGGGCTGTTGGCGCTGCGCCCTGTGTCGGTCGCCACCGATCGACGCATGGCCTGGGTGGTGCTGGCGTTGGCGCCGACCTTGCTCTGGTCGGCCTACTACGTGTCGCTGCCTTATCTGGCCGCGCGTGCGGACATGATCGGCGAGACGATGTGGCCGGCGCAGCAATGCGAGCGCATGAAGCAAGCCATGCAGGAACCTGCCAGCCAGCAGCTCGGATTGAGCTTCTGGCGCTCGGATACCTACTATAGTTGTGCGACCGAGCGCATGTTGTACGTGCCTCGTCCCTAAGTCTGGACTCGGATAATGAAGATTGCGGTAGCAGGAACCGGATACGTTGGTCTCTCCAATGGCGTGCTGCTGGCGCGCCATCATGAAGTTGTGGCGCTGGATATCGTCGAAGAGAAGGTGCGGATGCTCAATGAGGGGCGTTCGCCGATCGTTGACGACGAGCTGGAACGGGTACTGATCGGCGGCGATCTCAACTTCCGCGCTACGCTCGATCCGCAGGAGGCCTATGCGGGCGCCGAGTACGTCATCATCGCGACGCCGACGGACTACGATCCGGAGACGAACTATTTCAATACCTCTTCGATCGAAGCGGTCATCGGTGGTGTGCTTGCGATAAATCCCGCCGCGACGATGGTGATCAAGTCGACGATTCCGGTCGGCTACGTCAGCAAGGTACGCAAGCAGTTCGGTGTAGACAACATCATCTTCTCTCCCGAGTTCCTGCGTGAGGGCCGTGCACTCTACGACAATCTACATCCCTCGCGGATCATCGTTGGCGAGCGTTCTGCGCGTGCGGAGCGGTTCGCCGAACTGCTGAAGGAGGGGGCGCTGGAGCAGGATGTGCCGGTGCTGTTCACGGAGCCGACCGAGGCCGAGGCGATCAAGTTGTTCGCCAATACCTACCTGGCGATGCGCGTGTCCTACTTCAATGAGCTGGATACCTACGCGCTCACCCACGGGCTCGACAGTCGCCAGATCATCCAGGGCATCTGCTTGGATCCGCGCATAGGCTCGCACTACAACAATCCGTCGTTCGGCTATGGCGGCTACTGCTTGCCAAAGGACACCAAGCAGCTGCTGGCCAACTACCAGAGCGTGCCGCAGAACCTGATCCGCGCGATCGTGGATTCCAATACCACGCGCAAGGATTTCATCGCGTCCGACATCCTCCGTCGCAATCCCAAGGTGGTAGGGATCTATCGGTTAATCATGAAGAGCGGGTCGGACAATTTCCGTTCTTCGAGCATCCAGGGGATCATGAAGCGGATCAAGGCTAAGGGCGTCGAGGTCATCGTGCATGAGCCATGCCTGGACGAGCCGGAATTCTTCCACTCGCGCGTCGTCAATGACCTGCAGGCCTTCAAGACCCAGGCCGACGTCATCATCAGCAATCGTATGGCCGACGCGCTCAAGGATGTGCAGGAGAAGGTCTACACCCGAGACCTGTTCGGAGACAACTGAGGGTTGTTCGGTGCTGCGAGGCGGATAGGCCTTCCTTGATCGCCATGCCGGGGCACCGGGCTGGCTTGCCATGGCCATCTGCAGGCTCGCTGGCGCCATGTCCGGTACCTCCCTGGCGCGTGGTGCCCGCTCGACACACTCCCGCTGCTGCCAGCGGGAGTGAGGTGTAGGGGCCGGACGCTGTTCAACCCAGCGCTTTTTCCAGCTCCGGCAACACCGTGAACAGGTCGCCGACCAGACCGATGTCGGCGATCTCGAAGATCGGCGACTCCGGGTCCTTGTTGATCGCGACGATGGTGCCGGCGTCCTTGATGCCGGTCAGGTGCTGGATCGCGCCGGAGATGCCCACGGCCACGTACAGTTCCGGCGCGATGATCTTGCCGGTCTGGCCGACCTGCAGTTCGTTGGGCACGTAGCCGGCGTCGACCGCCGCGCGCGAGGCGCCGACCGCCGCGCCGAGCTTGTCGGCGAGCTGGTAGACGATCTGGAAGTTCTCGGCCGAGCCGACGCCGCGGCCGCCGGAGACCACGCGCTTGGCGCTTTGCAGGTCGGGGCGGTCGGAGCTGCCGGCGGCCAGGCCGACGAAGCGGGTGTGGCCCGGCAGGGCGGCGTCGACGCTGGCCGCTTCGACTGCGGCAGTGCCGCCCTGTGCGGCTTCCGGCCAGGACGCGCTGCGCACGGTGGCGACCACGATCTGGTCGGCCGGTGCCTGCACGCTGATGATCGCGTTGCCGGCGTAGATCGGACGCTTGAACGCGTATTCGCCGTCCACTGCCATCAGGTCGGAGATCTGGTTGACGCCCAGCAGCGCGGCCACCACCGGCATCAGGTCCTTGCCGAAGGTGGTGGACGGGCCGAACACGTGGCTGTAGCCCTTCGCCAGGGCGGCGATCTGCGGGCCCAGCACCTGCGCGATGGCGTGTTCGTTGGCCGGATTGGCGACGGTGAGGACGCGGGCGACGCCGGCGATCTGCGCGGCCTGGGCGGCCACCGTGGCCGGATCGGCGGCCAGCACGACGATGTCGATGGCCTCGGGCGACAGCGCCTGCGCGGCGCTGACGCACTTGGCGGTGGCGGCGTTGAGCTGCCCGTTGAGGTGTTCGGCGACGACGAGGATTTTAGACATCACAGCAACCCCTTCTGCTTGAGTGCGGCCACCAGTTCGGCGGCGTCCTTGACCATCACGCCGCGGCTGCGCTTGGCCGGCGGTGCGTAGTGGGTGGTGGTGAGGCTGTCGTTGGCCTCCACGCCCAGCTCGGCGAAGGCCAGCGTCTGCAGCGGCTTGCTCTTGGCCTTCATGATGTCCGGCAGCTTGATGAAGCGCGGCTCGTTCAGGCGCAGGTCGGTGGTGACCACCGCCGGCAGGTCCACCTCCAGGGTCTCCAGCCCGGCGTCGACCTCGCGGGTCACCGTGGCCTTGCCGTCGGCCACCACCAGCTTGCCGGCGAAGGTCGCCTGCGGCCGGCCCCACAGCGTGGCCAGCATCTGCCCGGTCTGGTTGGCGTCGTCGTCGATCGCCTGCTTGCCGAGGATCACCAGGTCCGGCTGTTCCTGCTCGACCAGCTTGAGCAGGGTGCGCGCGGCGGTCAGTGGTTGGATCGCCGCGTCGGCGACCACGTGGATGGCGCGGTTGGCGCCCATCGCCAGGCCGTTGCGCAGGTGCGCGGCGGCGTCGGCCGGGGCGATGGTGGCGACCACCACCTCGCTGGCGATGCCGGCGTCGCGCAGGCGCAGCGCCTCTTCCAGGGCGATTTCGTCGAATGGGTTGGCGGAGAGCTTGACGCCCTCGGTGACCACGCCGGAGCCGTCCGGCTTGACCTGAATGCGGACGTTGTAGTCCACCACGCGCTTGTAGGCGACGAGGATTTTCATCGTGTACGAGATCCTTCAGCAGTGCGGGAAGGCCCGGCCGCGGCGGCTGGCGCGGGGCAGTCGGAGGATTCTAACCGGGCGCGGGGGACCATGCGAGGGCGTATGGTCAAGGGCGGTCGGCGGACTGAACAGCGGCAGTTGCACGCGTATCGCACCGTCTCCGGGGCGCTATGCTTACCGGTTACGCTCCAGCGATTGTGTCTGGTGCACAGGCCGAGAAACGGGAGAAAGACAGTGGCAACGTGGCTCGTGACCGGCGGTGCCGGCTTCATCGGCGGCAATTTCGTGCTCGAGGCGGCGGCGCGCGGCGTGCGCGTGATCAACCTCGATGCGTTGACCTATGCCGGAAACCTGAACACGCTGGCGTCGCTGGAGGGTAACCCCGACCACGTGTTCGTGCACGGCGATATCGGCGACCGCGCGCTGGTGAGTCGCCTGCTCACCGAGCACCAGCCCGACGCCGTGGTCAATTTCGCCGCCGAAAGCCATGTGGACCGCTCGATCGACGGCCCTGGCGCCTTCATCCAGACCAACGTGGTCGGCACCCTCGGCCTGCTGGAGTCGGTGCGCGATCACTGGAAGGCGCTGCCGGACGGCCGCCGCGACGCGTTCCGTTTCCTGCATGTGTCCACCGACGAGGTCTACGGCACGCTCGGCGAGACCGGCAAGTTCAGCGAAACCACGCCGTATGCGCCGAATTCGCCGTACTCCGCGTCCAAGGCCGCGTCCGACCATCTGGTGCGCGCGTTCCACCATACCTACGGCCTGCCGGTGCTGACCACCAACTGCTCCAACAACTACGGCCCGTACCATTTCCCGGAGAAGCTCATTCCGCTGGTGATCGCCAAGGCGCTGGCCGGCGAGCCGCTGCCGGTGTACGGCGATGGCAAGCAGGTGCGCGACTGGCTGTTCGTCGGCGACCACTGCGAGGCGATCCGCACCGTGCTGGCCAAGGGCAAGGTCGGTGAGACCTACAACGTCGGCGGCAATGCGGAGAAGCAGAACATCGAGGTGGTGCAGGCGATCTGCGCGCTGCTGGACGCGCGGCGTCCGCGCGAAGACGGCAAGCCGCGCGCCAGCCAGATCACCTACGTCGCCGATCGGCCCGGCCACGACCGCCGCTACGCCATCGATGCGTCCAAGCTGAAGAACGAGCTGGGCTGGGAGCCGCACTACACCTTCGAACAGGGTATCGCGCTCACCGTGGACTGGTACCTGAGCCATCAGGACTGGGTGCAGGGCGTGCTCGATGGCAGCTATCGGCTGGAACGGATCGGCACCGCGGCATAACGCGCGTCCCGCACAAGCGTCCGGACGTGCGGACTTCACCAGGGAACACCTCATGACACAACGCAAGGGCATCATCCTCGCTGGCGGCTCCGGCACGCGGCTGTATCCGATCACCAAGGGCGTCAGCAAGCAACTGCTGCCGGTGTACGACAAGCCGATGATCTATTACCCGCTCAGCGTGCTGATGCTGGCCGGGATCCGCGAGGTGCTGATCATCAATACCCCGCACGAACAGGCGCTGTTCCGCGCGCTGCTGGGCGATGGCGCGCAGTGGGGCATGGACATCCAGTACGCGGTGCAGCCGAGCCCGGACGGGCTGGCCCAGGCCTACCTGATCGGTCGCGATTTCGTCGCCGGCAAGCCGAGCTGCCTGGTGCTGGGCGACAACATCTTCCACGGCCATGGCCTGACCGAAACCCTGCGCCGCGCCGATGCGCGAGAGCATGGCGCCACCGTGTTCGGCTATTGGGTCAACGACCCCGAGCGCTACGGCGTGGCCGAGTTCGATGCGTCGGGCAAGGTCATCGACATCGAGGAAAAGCCGGCCAAGCCGCGCTCGAACTATGCGGTGACCGGGCTGTATTTCTACGATGGCCGCGCCAGCGACTACGCCGCGGAACTGCAACCTTCCGCACGCGGTGAACTGGAAATCACCGATCTCAATCGCCGTTATCTGCAGGACGGCGAACTGCATCTGGAGGCGCTGGGCCGTGGCTACGCCTGGCTGGACACCGGGACCCACCAGTCGCTGCACGAGGCCTCTAACTTCATCGAGACCATTCAGTCGCGGCAAGGGCTGCAGGTGTGCTGTCCGGAAGAGATCGCGTTCGGACAGGGGTGGATCGATGCCGCGCAATTGGAAAGGCTGGCCGCGCCTTTACTTAAGAATGGCTACGGCAGATATCTGCAGGAGCTGGCTGTACGAGGAATCGTTCCGTGAAAGTGATTGAGACAAACTTGCCCGGCTGCATGGTGATCGAACCGGCGGTGTTCGGCGATGCCCGCGGTTACTTCATGGAACTGTGGAATGCCGAACGTTTCGCGGAACTGGGGCTTCCCAGTCGATTCGTGCAGAGCAACGTGTCTGCGTCGTCCAAGGGCGTTTTGCGCGGCCTGCACTACCAGTGGCCACGGCCGCAGGGCAAGCTGGTCAGTGTGCTGGAGGGGGAGGTCTACGATGTGGCGGTGGACCTGCGCCGAGGCTCGCCGACCTTCGGACGCTGGGAAGCGGTGATTCTGAGTGCGGAGAACCGCCGCCAGTTCTGGATTCCCGAGGGGTTCGCACACGGGTTCGCGGTTCTCTCTGAGTTCGCGGTCTTCAGCTACCTGTGCACCGATGTCTACGTGAAAACCGCCGATGCGGGCGTGCGCTGGAACGATGCGAGCATTGCCGTCGATTGGCCAATCGCCGACCCCATCCTCTCGTCGAAGGATGCGCACGCACCGTTCCTCGAGCAGCTCGGTGAGGAATGTCTGCCGGTGTATCCGGCGCAGGGAGACGCAGCGTGAGCGTGCTGGTCATCGGCGGTAACGGTCAGGTTGGTCAGGAGCTGCTGCGTGCGCTTTCCGGCAGCAGGGTACTGGCGACTACGCGCAGTGGCCTGCTGGCCGACGGATCGGCCTGTCTGCGCGCGGACCTGGACAAGCCGGAACAACTGGTCGCGCTGCTGTCCGTCGCGCGGCCGACCTGGGTGATCAATGCGGCTGCTTACACCGCAGTGGACAAGGCCGAACAGGAGCGCGCGGCGGCGTTTCGGGTCAATGCCGAGGCGCCCGCCGCGATCGCGCGCTGGTGCGCCGAGCAGGATGTGCCGTTGTTGCACTACTCGACGGATTATGTCTTCGACGGTCGCGCCAGGCGCCCCTATTTGCCGGACGATCCGACCGGCCCGCTTTGCGTCTACGGTGAGAGCAAGCTGGCCGGAGAGCAGGCGATCCGAGCTGCGGGCGGTCGCCATTTGATTTTCCGCACCGCTTGGGTGTATTCGGCACACGGCCACAACTTCCTGCGCACGATGCTGCGTGCCGGTGCCGAACGCGACGAGTTGCGAGTGGTGGCCGACCAGATTGGCACGCCAACGCCGGCGGCGTTGATCGCGCAGATGACGGTGCGGGCGATGCGGCATCCCGTCCAACGTTCGGGAACCTGGCACCTGACGGCCACCGGAGAGACGAGCTGGTATGGTTTTGCCGAATACATTTTTGCGACCGCCCTTGCGCTCGGGCTGGCCGATCGCGTGCCGAAGCTGACGCCGATCGCGACCGCAGATTACCCAACCGCGGCGGCACGGCCAGCCTATTCACGGTTGGATACGAGCTCGTTCTTTGCCGATTTTTGCGTTGAGTTACCGCATTGGCAAAATGAAGTTACAAATGTGATAAGTTCGATGCAATGATTGGCCGTGCAGCCTTCCGATAGGCGCGCGCAGATCGCGGCTCAAATGAAGGCTGATGAAAACTCAGTTGAACCCTGGTGTCCAAGCATCTGGATCGCCGGCGTCAGCCCTGTACTACCTGCATATCCCGAAGACGGCAGGGACCACACTCAGCGCTTTTCTCGATGCGCAGTATGCGCATGATGAAATATGTCCGAGCCAGTTGCTGCCGGATTTGTTCGCACTCGACCGGAATCGCCTGGGTGGCTACCGCCTGTTCCGCGGCCATCTGTGGCACGGGCTGGAACGGTATGTCGGTCAGCCACTGCGTTATCTGACGATGCTACGGGACCCTTTGCAGCGCACATTGTCGTGGTATGCGCATGTGCGTCGCGATCCCAATGCGTACCGGCACGAACAGGTGGTACGCGAACGCTGGTCGTTACTGGATTTCGTTTCCGATCCTGAAACGCGCTGGGACCTGGTCAATACGCAAACGTTGTCCCTGGCCGCAGATCTGGATTTCGAAAGGCTGGCAGCGGATCCGACCGGTTATGGCCGCCGTACGATCCGCGCCTATGCCGAGCGCGGCGACGATCCGGCGTTGCTGGAGACCGCGAAACACCGCCTGCAATCGATGCAGTTCGGCATCGTCGAGCGTATCGAAGATTCCCTGGCCCTGTTCGCGCACACCTTCGGATTCGATCCGGGGCTGCCGGTTCCGCATCTCAATGCATCGGTCGACCGCCTCCCCGAGTTCGGGGTGGCTGCCGATGTGCGTGTCGCCGTGGAAAGTGTCACCGGGTTGGACCGCGCACTGTACGAGTGGGCCAGGGGCGCGTTCGCGGAACGCTTCAACGCGATGGCGCGCTCGCTGGTGATGGAAGAGGCCAGGCGCGAAGGTCATGCCGGACTGGCCTGGCGGTTGCCGCTGCAGCCGTCTACGTTCAAGCGCATCAGTGTGACGCTCCTGGAATGTCCACGAACGCTACCTGCCGATACGCGGGTCGTGCTGAAGGCACGCGTCCGCAACGACTCCGACGAACTGTTGAGCAGCCGTCCGCCGAACCCGCTACATGTCTCCTACCACTGGGTCGATGCCGAGAGCGGCGAGGTGGTTGTGTACGACGGTGAGCGCAGTGTGCTGCCCGTAGCATTGGGGGCGGGCGGGCATCTGACGATTGCGGTGCAAGTACGTACTCCGGCACGTAGCGGCCGCTTCACGCTCCAACTGAGGTTGGTACAGGAGGGTGTGAGCTGGATCGAGGACGGTGGCCTTGCGCAGGATGTGGACGTGCAGAGGGTGGCGGACTGACATCGGGATAGAGGCCGCGTAAGCGGCCTCCATCCGGTCCGTCGCATCCGTGCAAGGGTCTCAGTATCACGTGCGCCCGTAGGTGTCCTCGAAGCGCACGATGTCGTCCTCGCCCAGATAGCTGCCCGACTGCACCTCGATCAGCTCCAGCGGCAGCTTGCCCGGGTTCTTCAGGCGGTGGGTCACGCCCAGCGGGATGTAGGTGCTCTGGTTCTCGGTGAGCAGCAGCACTTCCTCGCCACGGGTGACCTCGGCGGTGCCGCTGACCACGATCCAGTGCTCGGCGCGGTGGTGATGCATCTGCAGGCTCAGCGTGGCGCCGGGCTTGACCGTGATGCGCTTGACCTGGAAGCGCTGGCCGTTGTCGATCGAGTCGTAGGCGCCCCACGGGCGGTACACCTTGCGGTGCCAGGTGGCTTCGGAACGGCCATTGGCCTTGATCCTGGCGACGACGTCCTTCACTTCCTGGATGCGCTCTTTGTGGCCGACCAGCACCGCGTCGTCGGTCTCCACCACCACCACGTCCTGCAGGCCCACCATGGCGATCAGACGCGAGCCGTAGGCGTAGGTGTTGCGGCAATCGATCTCGATCACGTCGCCGTGGTGGGCGTTGCCGTTGGGGTCCTGCGGCGACACGTCCAGCAGCGCCGACCACGAACCGACGTCGCTCCACTGCGCGTCCAGCGGTACCACCACCGCGTCGGCAGTCTTCTCCATCACCGCGTAGTCGATGGAGTCGGAGGGGCTGGCGGCGAAGGCGTCCTTGTCCAGGCGGGTGAAGTCGGCATCGCGCTTGGCGGTTTGCCATGCCTTGCTGCAGGCGTCGGCGATGGCCGGCTGGAAGCGCCGCAGCTCTTCCAGGTAGCGCGAGGCGCGGAACAGGAACATGCCGCTGTTCCAATAGTATTGGCCCGAGGTCAGATACCCCTGGGCGGTGGCCAGGTCGGGCTTTTCGACGAAGCGTTCGACCGCGCGTGCGCCATCGCCGGCGGCGGCCTTGATGTAGCCGTAGCCGGTTTCCGGTGCGGTCGGTTTGATCCCGAAGGTCACCAGTTTGCCGTCTGCAGCCGAAGACGCGGCGGCCTTGACCGCCGCCTGGAACGCCGCTTCGTCGAGGATCACGTGATCCGAGGGCAGGACCAGCAGCAGCGGATCGGCACCGTCGCGCATCGCCTCCAGCGCCGCCACCGCAATGGCAGGCGCGGTGTTGCGGCCCTTGGGTTCGAGCAGGATCGCGCCTGGCTTGACGCCCAATTGCTGCAATTGCTCTGCGGCGATGAAGCGGTGTTCTTCATTGGCTACCAGGATGGGGGGACGCCCGGCGATCGGCGCAGCGCGCAGCCAGGTCGACTGCAGCATGGTGGTGTCTCCCACCAACGGCAGGAACTGCTTGGGATAGGCCTCGCGCGACAGCGGCCAGAGGCGGGTGCCGGAACCACCGGACAGGATGATGGGCAGAATGTCGCTCATAAACGGAAGGACTCCATGGATCCGTTGAAGGGGGAGAGAAAGGCAACGACGCGATCAGGCTTTCAGCAACTCGGAAATTTCCTGCGTACGCTGTTCCAGCAGGGCCGCATCGCCGCGGGTTTCCACGTTCAGGCGCAGCAGCGGTTCGGTGTTGGAGCTGCGCAGGTTGAAGCGCCAGTCGGCGAATTCGGCGCTGACGCCGTCGGTATAGTCCAGCGCCGGCGCATGTGCGGCGAAGTGCTCCATGACCCGCGCCACCGCCGCCTTGGTATCGGCGACCTTGAAGTTGATCTCGCCGCTGCACGGGAACTTCTGCATGCGCGCTTCGACCAGGTCGGCCAGCGAGCGGCCGGACTGCGACACCAGCTCGGCGATCAGCAGCCACGGGATCATCCCCGAGTCGGCATAGGCGAATTCGCGGAAATAGTGGTGCGCGCTCATCTCGCCGCCGTACACGGCGTTCTCGCTGCGCATCTTCTCCTTGATGAAGGCGTGGCCGCTCTTGCACAGCACCGGGATGCCGCCGGCCTCCTCGACCTGTTCGATCGTGTTCCAGGTCAGGCGCGGGTCGTGCACGACCTTGCCGCCCGGTTGCTTGGCCAGGATCGCCTGCGCCAGCAGGCCCACCAGGTAGTAGCCCTCGATGAAGCGGCCGTCGGCGTCGAAGAAGAAGCAGCGGTCGAAGTCGCCGTCCCAGGCGATGCCGAAGTCGGCGCCGTGCTGCTTGACCGCGTTGGCGGTGGCGGCGCGGTTTTCCGGCAGCAGCGGGTTGGGAATGCCGTTGGGGAAATGGCCGTCCGGCTCGTGGAAGACGCGCACGAACTCGAACGGCAGGTGCGGCGCCAGCAGGTCGACGATGGCGCCGGCGCCGCCGTTGCCGGCGTTGACCACCAGCTTCAGCGGCTTGAGCGTGGCGCGGTCGACGTAGCTGAGCAGGTGTTCGATGTAGGCGCTCTTGTCCGGGCGGTGATGCTCGGCGGCGGTGGGGGCAACGGCCGCCGCGGTGTCGGCGGCGACGGTGTCGCGGATCGCGAACAGGCCGGTATCGGAGCTGATCGGGCGCGCGTTCTCGCGCACCAGCTTCATGCCGTTGTAGTCCATCGGGTTGTGGCTGGCGGTGACCATCACGCCGCCGGCCGCCTGCAGGTGGTCGGTCTGGAAATACACTTCCTCGGTGCCGCACAGGCCGATGTCGATGACCTCGCGGCCGCTGGCGCGCAGGCCCGCTGACAGCGCCGCCTGCAGCGCCGGGCTGGCCAGGCGCACGTCGTGGCCGACCACCACCGGGCCGCTCTGCAATTGCCCGGCCAACGCCACGCCGATGCGGCGCGCCAACTCCTCGTTCAGTTCGTCGGGAACGCGACCGCGGATGTCGTAGGCCTTGAATGCGGGAAGCGACATGGATGAGGGTCCTAGATGGGGGAAACCGGAGTGTAACGTTACGGCGCTTAATCGGTCGTTGCGGCGGTGCGGCGGGGGTCCGGCGCGGCGAGCGGCTAGACTACGCGCCTATTTCCAACGCGGAGCTGGCGAATGGGCGACACCTCTACCCCTGCGGGCGGGCGGCGCGGCAAGCTTTTCCCCGATGCGGCCACGGCGCTGGCCGACGTGGTGGCGGACGGCCAGACCCTGGCGGTCGGCGGCTTCGGCCTGTGCGGCATCCCGGAGGCGCTGATCGCGGCCTTGCGCGACAGCGGCGTCGGCGGCCTCACCGTGATCTCCAACAATGCCGGCGTCGACGGTTTCGGCCTGGGCCAGCTGCTGGCGACGCGGCAGATCCGCAAGATGATTTCCTCCTACGTCGGCGAGAACAAGGAGTTCGAACGCCAATACCTGGCCGGCGAACTGGAACTGGAATTCAACCCGCAGGGCACCCTGGCCGAACGCCTGCGTGCCGGTGGCGCCGGCATCCCCGCCTTCTTCACCGCCACCGGCTACGGCACGGTGGTGGCCGAGGGCAAGGAGACCCGCGAGTTCGACGGCAAGCACTATGTGCTGGAGACCGCCCTGCGCGCCGACGTGACCCTGGTCAAGGCATGGAAGGCCGATGCCGCCGGCAACCTGGTGTTCCGCAAGACCGCGCGCAACTTCAATCCGGCCTGCGCGATGGCCGGCAAGCTCTGCATCGCCGAGGTCGAGCAGGTGGTGGAGACCGGCAGCCTGGATCCGGACCAGGTGCACCTGCCCGGCATCTACGTCGACCGCATCGTGCACAACCCGCATCCGGAAAAACGCATCGAACAGCGCACCCTGCGCCAGAAGGACGCCTGACATGGCCTGGACCCGCGACGACATGGCGCAGCGCGCCGCCCGCGAACTCACCGACGGCGCCTACGTGAACCTGGGCATCGGCCTGCCGACCCTGGTCGCCAACCACATTCCCGAGGGCGTGGACGTGTGGCTGCAGTCGGAAAACGGCCTGCTCGGCATCGGCCCGTTCCCCAGCGAGGACGAGGTCGACGCCGACCTGATCAACGCCGGCAAGCAGACCGTCACCGCCCGCGCCGGCGCCAGCTACTTCGGCAGCCACGACTCCTTCGCGATGATCCGCGGCGGCCATATCGACCTGGCCATCCTCGGCGCGATGCAGGTCAGTGCGCAGGGCGACCTGGCCAACTGGATGGTGCCGGGCAAGATGGTCAAGGGCATGGGCGGGGCGATGGACCTGGTGGCCGGGGTCAAGCGCGTGGTCGTGCTGATGGAACACGTGGCCAAGGACGGCAGCCACAAGATCCTGCCGGCCTGCGATCTGCCGCTGACGGGCGTGGGTGTGGTCGACCGCATAATCACCGATCTGGCGGTGTTCGACGTCACCGACAACGGCCTGGTGCTGGTCGAGACCGCCGAGGGCGTGGACGAGGCCGAACTGGTCGCCAAGACCGGCGTGCCGTTCTCCACGGCCCCCGCCTGATCTAACCCTTGCGCGCGTACTTGTAGGGAACAGTGGGGCCGTCCTCGGCCCCCACGATCGACGCGGCACTGGTCAGCGCGTAGCCGCGATCCACTGCGGAGAGACTGAACAGCCGCTCGATGGCATGCGCCAGGGTGCCGTCGACCTGTCCTGCCTCCTTCTCGAATTCGCCGGGTTGCAGATGGCAATCCAGAATGGGCTGGATCGCCTGCAGGCGCACCCAGAACATGCTGCCGCCTGCAAAGACGGCCGTCTCGATGTCCGGTTGCGCCAGACCCATGCGGGTGGCCAGGGCGCGCACGGCCTGCTCGTTGGCACCCCAGTAGAAGCTGAGGCGCTGAATATGGCCCTCCGGGGCGACCAAGCCGAGATCCGGGCGGTGCTTGAAGGCATCGACGATGGCCTTGACCCGGTCGCGCTCCAGAAGACTGCCGACCATTTCCCGTCGCCATTGATCGCCATCCTGGCGATGCACGGAGCGTTTGGTGTGCAGTTTCAGCACTACGGAGGCGCCTGCATTGAGCAGGCGATCGGCGATCCGCAGAAATGGCAGGATGTCGCGGCCATGGTTGTCGTGGACCACGACCTCGGCTTCCATTCCCTGGCGTTGCAGGGCGAGGTTGACCCCGGCGAGGTTGCGCTCCGTCGTCGTCACGATGAGGTGGTGATCGAACGCCGCGTCGCGTACCTGCGCCAGCAGTTCCTCCAGCACATCGACGTACCAGGCGTGGATGACCACGTACGGCCGCTCGGCCGGAGTGCATGTGGGGTGCAGGGCGCGCCGGGTCGCTTCCAGCCACGCGTGACCGAGCCGTGCATCCGGCTCCAGTACTGCACCTTCGGCCCATTCGTTCCAGGCATTGACGAACACCAGGCGCTGGGCGGCTGGAACCGGCGCAAGGCGGTCGTGGATGGTGTGCGACAGCCATGCCTCGTAGCCGCGCGGCGAGGCGTGAAGATAGATTCGGCCCTTGCCCGAGCGGCGCGGTTCGTTGTCCCAGCCAGGATTGACGCCGGGATAGAGCGTGTAGGGCTGCAGCGGCCTGGCTGCCATTTCGGCCGCGAGGACGCGCCAGTCCAGCACCTCCCCGGAAAAATCCGGATTGATCAGCAACTGCGCGCCAGCCACCGACGGCGGCGCACTCATGTTGGGGGGGAACTCGACCGCGGCATCGAAGCCGATCTCGCGTGGATCCGGGCGCTCGAACCCCTGGACATATGCGAGATGGATCTCGCCAATTCCATTGGCGGCGCACCATGCGCGCCAGCGCGACGCCGTCGCCTTCGGATCGGGCATCAGGTTCGGACGATAGACCAGCACCAGCGGCTTGCCGTCGACGCGCAGATAACGCGGGTCGACCAGATAAGTGGCCAGGTGCGCGATGAAGGCAAGATCGTCTTCGTCGCTGTGCTGCTGCGCGATCAGGATATCCGTGTTGCGGCCGTCCCAGCGGCGCGCCCAGTTCTCGTTCGCCCAGCACAGGCAATAGGGCAGGGAAATGGTCGCGTCGTCGCGCCAGTTGCGGATGGGCTCCTCTAGCAGGGTTTTGCCGGCGAACCAGTAAAAATAGAAACAGAAGGCGCCGATCCCGTACTCGGAGGCGAGTTGCGCCTGCTGGCGCATCACCTCGCGGTCGCGCAGATTGTAGAACCCCAGGTCAGCCGGAATGCGCGGCTGCATGTGCCCATAGAACTGCGGCAGGGCGCGACTGACATTGCGCCACTCGGTGAAGCCCTTGCCCCACCATGCGTCGTTCTCCGGAATTGCATGGAACTGCGGCAGATAGAACGCGACGAGCGTGGCCGGCAGTGGCGCTGGCAATGTGCTTTTGCGGTATGGGACATGGCCAATCGCGGCCTCGTCGGCGCGGTGCAGGGCGCGCAGGGCCATGGTCCCGGTGTTCGCGACCTGCCCTTTGGGCGCGGCCGGCGCCCAGCCGGCGTACCTGTCGAGAAACCAGTTCCGCCATCGGTCGCGCGTGCCGTCGGCGATCGGCAACGCGCGAAAGGCCAGGCGCATCAGCCGGTACATGCCCGTGCGCAGACGCCCCGACACCGACTCGCTCATTCGGCGATCGCTCACAGGTTCTGGTAATTCGGTCCGGAGCCGCCTTCCGGCGTCACCCAGTCGATGATCGCGTAGGGGTCCTTGATGTCGCAGGTCTTGCAGTGCACGCAGTTGGCGGCGTTGATCTGCAGGCGCTTGCCGGCCGCGTCGTCGACGATCTCGTACACCGCCGCCGGGCAGAAGCGCGTGCAGGGATTGTCGTATTCCTCGGTGCAGCGGGTCACGCAGATCTGCGGATCGCGCACGTGCAGGTGCACCGGCTGATCCTCGTCGTGCTCGGTGGCAGCGAAGTACACGCCCTGCAGGCGGTCGCGCGGGGCCAACTCGCGCTGCACATAGTCGCGCTTGGGCTGCTCGTGCTCGCCCAGCCGGTCCAGGCTCTTCCAGTCGGCGCCGACCTTCAGCGTCCACGGCGAGGCGCCCTTGACCAGGGTTTCCCAGGCGCCGTTGAGCAGGCCGAACCACAGGCCCTTCTTGAAGCCGGGCTTGATGTTGCGCACCTGGCGCAATTCGGCCATCACCTCCGAGCCGCGCAGGCGCGCGTCGAAGCCGGCCGGGTCCAGCGCGGCGCCGGCGGCGAGGTGCTCGGCGGCGAGCATGCCGCTGCGGATCGCCTGGTGGGTGCCCTTGATCTTGGGCACGTTGAGCAGGCCGGCGGTATCGCCGATCAGCAGCGCGCCGGGCATCTCCACCTTCGGCAGCGACTGCCAGCCGCCGCTGGCGATGGCGCGCGCGCCGGCCGAGAGGATGGTGCCGCCTTCCAGCAGCGACTTCATCATCGGGTGGTTCTTCCACTGCTGGAACGCTTCCCACGGCCGGTATTCGGGGTCGTGGTAGTCCAGGCCGCTGACGTAGCCCAGCGCCACCTGGTTGTTCTCCAGGTGATACAGGAAGCTGCCGCCATAGGTCTTGCTGTCGGCCGGCCAGCCCAGGGTATGCACGATCCTGCCGGGGCTGACGCGGCCCTCGGGCAGCTGCCACAGTTCCTTGATGCCGATCGAGAACGCCTGCGGATCGTGGCCGGCGTCGAGCGCGAAGCGCGCGATCAGGCGCTTGGTCAGATGTCCGCGCGCGCCTTCGGCCAGCACCGTGACCTTGGCGTGGATGTCGATGCCGGCGGTGTAGCCGGGCTTGTGCGATCCGTCCTTGGCCACGCCCATGTCGCCGATGCGCACGCCCAGCACCGTGCCGTCCTCGGCGTGCAGGGTCTCGGCGGCGGCGAAGCCGGGGTAGATCTCCACGCCCAGCGCTTCGGCCTGCGGCGCCAGCCAGGCGCATAGGGCGCCGAGGCTGACGATGAAGTTGCCATGGTTGCGCATGCCCGGCGGCACCATCGGGAACTTGTGCCCACCGTCCTTGCTCAGGTACCAGAACTCGTCCTCGGCCGCCGGCACGCAGATCGGCGGCGGGTTGTCGCGCCAGCCCGGCAGCAGCGCGTCCAGCGGCGCCGGTTCGATCACCGCGCCGGACAGGATGTGCGCGCCGATGGTGCTGGCCTTCTCGATCACGCAGACCGAGAGGTCGGGATTGAGCTGCTTGAGCCGGATCGCGAACGCCAACCCGGCCGGACCCGCGCCGACGGTGACGACGTCGTATTCCATGACGTCGCGCTCCACTGGCTGCGGCGCGTTGGCGCCGCCCTCGGTTCCCGTCATCTGCTCCGCTCCCGTTGGCTCGTTCTGGCTGCCCGCATTTTCAGGGTTTGCGCGTGAAGGGGCAAATTCCGCACGCTGGCGTATGGTGGCGGCCGGCATGCTAGCGTGGCGCAATGGACCTGGACCTGCCCGGCGCCGATCTGCGCTGGTATCCCGAGTGGCTGGACCCGGCGACGGCGGCCGCGCTGTGCGCGCAGTTGCTGCGCGAGGTGCCGTGGGAGGTGCACCGGATCCGGCTGTTCGGAAAGCTGGTCGATTCGCCACGGCTGAGTTGCTGGATCGGCGATGCGGACGCCAGCTACCGCTATTCCGGCACCCGTTTCGCGCCGCATCCGTGGCTGGCGGCGCTGCTGCCGTTGCGTGCGAGGCTGGCGGCCGAGACCGGGGTGGCGTTCAACAGCGTACTCGCCAACCGCTATCGCGATGGCCGCGATGCGATGGGCTGGCACAGCGACGACGAGCGCGAACTCGGCCCGTCCCCGGTAATCGCCTCGCTGAGCCTGGGCGCGCCGCGCCGCTTCGTGCTGCGCCATCGCCAGCAGCCGGCGCTGCGCCAGGCGCTGGAGCTGACCTCCGGGGGGCTGCTGCTGATGGCGGGCGACACCCAGCGTCTGTACCGGCACGCCTTGCCGCGCACCGCCAGGCCGGTTGGCGAGCGGATCAACCTGACGTTCCGTCGGATCGTCTAGCGCCCACCCTTCTCCCACCGGGAGAAGGTGCCCCGAAGGGGCGGATGCGGGTCGGGTTGCTAGGGAGGCATCTGGAGGAACAGGGGCTCCCTGGCCGCCGTACCCTCACCCCCGGCCCCTCTCCCGATGGGAGAGGGGAGCAAAGCTGGCGTGGCATGGGCTTACTGGGCCGGCGCGCACGCGCCGGTCGCTGCCCCAGCGAAAGGTCCGAATGCTGCAACCGCATCCCTTCTCCCACCGGGAGAAGGTGCCCCGAAGGGGCGGATGCGGGTCGGGTTGCTGGGGAGGCATCTGGAGGAACAGGGGCTCCCTGGCCGCCGTACCCTCACCCCCCGGCCCCTCTCCCGGTGGGAGAGGAGAGCAAAGCTGGCGTGGTATGGGCTTACTGGGCCGGCGCGCACGCGCCGGTCGCTGCCCCAGCGAAAGGTCCGAATGCCGCAACCGCATCCCTTCTCCCACCGGGAGAAGGTGCCCCGAAGGGGCGGATGCGGGTCGGGTTGCTAGGGAGGCATCTGGAGGAACAGGGGCTCCCTGGCCGCCGTACCCTCACCCCCGGCCCCTCTCCCGATGGGAGAGGGGAGCAAAGCTGGCGTGGCATGGGCTTACTGGGCCGGCGCGCACGCGCCGGTCGCTGCCCCAGCGAAAGGTCCGAATGCTGCAACCGCATCCCTTCTCCCACCGGGAGAAGGTGCCCCGAAGGGGCGGATGCGGGTCGGGTTGCTGGGGAGGCATCTGGAGGAACAGGGGCTCCCTGGCCGCCGTACCCTCACCCCCCGGCCCCTCTCCCGGTGGGAGAGGAGAGCAAAGCTGGCGTGGTATGGGCTTACTGGGCCGGCGCGCACGCGCCGGTCGCTGCCCCAGCGAAAGGTCCGAATGCCGCAACCGCATCCCTTCTCCCACCGGGAGAAGGTGCCCCGAAGGGGCGGATGCGGGTCGGGTTGCCAGGGAGGCATCTGGAGGAACAGGGGCTCCCTGGCCGCCGTACCCTCACCCCCGGCCCCTCTCCCGGTGGGAGAGGGGAGTCAGTCAGCGCCGCGGCGGCTTCGGGCGGGCTGGCGGCGGAACGCTGGGGGCCAGTGCGGTGGCGGCGTCGGCCTGGCCCTGTTGCAGGGTCCAGCCGACCACGTCGTGGCCGATCTGCGACAGCGCCTTGGCGAAGGCATCGACCACCTGCGATTCGGCGGTGCCGGCGGCCGGCTCGGTCACCAGGAAGGTGCGCGAGGCGACCACGCGCTGGTCGGCGCTGTACAGCAGCTTGGCGTTGAGTTCGATGGTGGCCGACGGCACCGCGCGCCCGGCGTAGTCCGATTCGAAGCGGCGCAGGTCCAGCAGCAGCTTGTAGTCGGCGCGGATGCCGGTGCCGAGCCGGGCCACGCCCGGAATGCGCCCGGAATCCTCGAACCCGCGCAGCAGCATGTCCTCGAGCATGTCGGTAGCCGGCTGCGCCCAGCTGACGCCGCCGTACACCTGCAGTTCGTCCGGGGTCGGGCGCACCGCGATGCGCGAACTGTCGACCACGCGCGCGGCGCTGGGCTTGGTCAGCGCCAGTTGCCACGTCACCTGCGGCCAGGCCGGGTCCGCGGTCACCCGCACGTCGGGCGCGTAAATCGTCACCGGCTCCTTGCTGCCGCCCGGCAGCGAACAGCCGGCCAGCAGCAGGGCCGGCACCGCGAGCAGGAGGAAGGCGCGCATCGGCTTCATTTGGGTTTGAACTCCTTCGGGGCGTCGCGGCCGAGCAGGTAGCGCGCGGGGTTGTTGTCCAGGCGGTCGCTGACCCGGCGCAGGTCGCGGATCAGGCCGCGCAGTTCGGTCAGGGTCGGGCCGAGCTGGCCGAGGCCGTCGTTGGCGAAGCTGTTGATCGCCGAGCGGTTCTCGCCAAGGATCTTGTCGGCATTGCCGGCGGCCGAATCCAGCTTGCTCAGCGTGTCCTCCAGCTTGTCCAGGATCGGTGGCAGCTGCTGCACCAGGTTCTGGTCCAGGCGCTGGATGGTGCCGTTGGTGGTCTTGAGCGTGGTGTCCAGGTTGCGCGCGGCGTCGCGCGCGCTGACGATCAGCGACTGCATGCCCTGGTCGCGGTCGGCCAGGCCGCCGCTGATGGTCTCCAGGTTGTGCAGGGTGGCGGTGATGCTGGCGACATTGCGGTCGCTGAGCACTTCGTCCAGGCGCTCGACGATGCGGTTGGCGGTGTCGGTGATGTTCTGCAGCGCCGAGGGCGTGGTCTGGATGATCGGCGCATCGCTGTTGTCGATCGAGGTCAGCGTCGGCGCTTCCGGGGTACCGCCGGAGAGCTGGATGATCGACGGCCCGGTCAGGCTGGTGATGCCCAGCTTGGCACGGGTGTCGCTCTTGATCGGCGTGGTCGAGTTGACCCGGATCCGCGCCACCACCTGGCGCGGGTCGTTCGGCGCCAGGGTCAGCTCGGTGATCGAGCCCACCGCGATGCCGTTGTACTGCACCGGGCTGCCGACCGACAGGCCGGTCACCGCCTCGCGGAAGACCACGCGGTATTCCTGCCAGGTGCGGTCGGAGGAGTACTTGGCGGCCCAGAGTCCGAACAGCAGCAGCGCGATCCCCACCACGATGGTGAAGGCGCCGATCAGCACGTAATTGGCTTTGGTTTCCATGGGCTCAGCGGGTCTCGGTCCAGGCGGTCTTGGCATCGCGTGCGGCGCGGGCGCGCGGGCCGTGGAAATATTCTTGGATCCACGGATGGTCCACTTGCTCGATCTCGGCCAGCGGCGCGTTGGCGATGACCTTGCGGTCGGCCAGCACCGCCACGCGGTCGCAGATAGCGTACAAGGTGTCCAGGTCGTGGGTGATGAGGAACACGGTCAGGCCCAGCGCTTCCTGCAGGGTGCGGATCAGCCGGTCGAAGGCGGCCGCGCCGATCGGGTCCAGGCCGGCGGTGGGTTCGTCCAGGAACAGCAGCGGCGGGTCCAGCGCCAGCGCGCGCGCCAGCCCGGCGCGCTTGCGCATGCCGCCGGACAGCTGCGAGGGCAGCTTGTTCAGCGCGTCGGCGGGCAGGCCGGCCAGCTTGACCTTCAGCAGCGCCAGCTCGTAATGCCAGCTGTCGGGCAGTTCGCCGAAATGCTCCTTCAGCGGCACCTGCACGTTTTCGCCGACGGTCAGCGAGGAGAACAGCGCCCCGTCCTGGAACAGCACGCCGGTATTGCGCTCCACGTGCAGGCGATCGGCGCGGCGGCCGGAATCGGTATCCACGCCGAGCACCTGGATCTTGCCGGCATCGGGTTCGCGCAGGCCGAGGATGGTGCGCATCAGCACCGACTTGCCGGTACCCGACCCGCCGACCACGCCGAGGATCTCGCCGCGGCGCACGTCCAGGTCCAGGTCCTCGTGCACGGTCTGGCTGCCGAAGCGGTTGACCAGGCCGCGCACGGAGATGGCGAGTTCCTGGTCGGGAATCGGGAGTGGGGAATCGGGAATGGTCAAGGCGTGCACTCCCGGCCGACGTCGCTGACGCAGCCGGCGTTCCCCATTCCCGATTCTCGATTTTCGATTCCCGGCTTCAACTCACCACCCCATGTTCATGAACCACAGCGCGGCGATCGCGTCGATGATGATCACCAGCGAGATCGTCTGCACCACGCTGGAGGTGGTGCGCTCGCCCACCGACTGCGCGGTGCCTTCCACCCGCAGCCCTTCCAGGCAGCCGATCAGGCCGATCACGATGGCGAAGATCGGTGCCTTGGACAGGCCGACCAGCATGTGCCGGATCTGGATGGTGTCGTGCATGCGCGCCAGGTACATCTGCGGCGGGATGCCCAGGTCGAAGGCGCCGACGGTGACGCCGCCGGCCAGGCCGGCGATCATCGCCACGAAGGTCAGCAGCGGCAGCATCAGCAGCAGCGCCACCAGCCGCGGGATCACCAGCAGGTCCATCGGGTCCAGGCCCAGGGTCTGGATCGCGTCGACCTCTTCGCGCGCCTTCATCGCGCCGATCTGCGCGGTGAAGGCGCTGGCGGTGCGCCCGGCCAGCACGATCGCGGTCAGCAGCACCGCGAACTCTCGCAGGAAGGCGATGCTGACCAGTTCCACCACGTAGATCTCGGCGCCGAAGTCGCGCAGGATGGTGGAGCCGAGGAAGGCGATCACCGCGCCGACCAGATACGACAGCAGCGCCACCAGCGGCACCGCGTCCAGGCCGACCTGCTCCATGTGGTGCACGGTGGCGGTCAGGCGGAACCGGCGCGGCGCGTGCAGCAGCCGCAGCAGCTTGACCAGGGTCTCGCCGAGGAAACCGACCAGGGCGACGATTTCCTTGCCGTTGCGGTGCACCGCATAGCCCAGGCGTTCCAGCGCCGCGGCGAAACCGTAGTCGCGCTTGCGCTTAGGGCGGTCGTCGGCCACGTCCTCGATGGTCGAGACCAGCGCGCGATGGTCCTGGCGAAAATCCACCGCCTCGTGGGCGATGCCGTTGCGGGTGGCGTAGCGCATCAGCTGCAGCACCCCGGCCGAATCCAGCTGGCCGATGCCGCTGGCGTCGATGCCGGTGGTGCCGGCCGGCATGCCGCGCAGCACTTCCGAGGAGGCCAGGGCGGTGGCCAGGGTCCAACTGCCGGTCAGCCGCACCCGCGAGGGGTCTCGGTCGTCCTGGCTGAGTTTGGGCGGTTGCGGTTCGATCATGGGGGCGTCCGGTGCGCGAGCATACCTGTTTCGCCCGTGTTGCAGATGTGGTGATCGCGACAGGGTGGCCGGGCGCGGCGTTGGCGCCATACTAGCCGACATGCCCGCCGCTCCCACCGTCAGTCCCTCCGCCAATGCGACCTACGCGCAGCGCATCGCCTTTGTCTCCGACATCGCCGGGCGACTGCACACCTACGGCACCACCGCGCAGCGGCTGGAGGCGGCGGTGGTGGCGCTGTCGCAGCAACTGGACCTGGATTGCGAGCCCTGGTCCAACCCGACCGGGCTGATCCTCAGCTTCAGCGACCCGACCAAGGCGATCGGCTCCAGCGACATCACCCGCGTGGTGCGGCTGGCGCCCGGCGACAACGACCTGCACAAGCTCAGCGTCGCCGACCGCATCGCCGACGACGTGGCCAGCGGGCGCATGAGCGTGGCCCAGGGCCACACCGCGCTGCGCCAGCTGGATCAGCCGCCGGGACGGCGCTGGATGGCGATGCAGGTGCTGGGGTTCGGCCTGGCCGCGGCCGGCGTGGCCGGGCTGTGGCGCCTGCCGTGGCTGGACATCGCCACCGCCACCGTGATCGGCCTGCTGATCGGCGTGCTGACCCAGCTCACCGACAAGCGTCCGGCGACCAAGGAAGCCAACGACGCGCTGGCGGCGCTGCTGGCCGGTTTCGTCGCGACCCTGGTGGCCAGCTTCGTGGCGCCGCTCAATCTCAACACGGTGATCATCGCCTCGCTGGTGGTGCTGCTGCCCGGCATGGCGCTGACCAATGCGGTCAACGAACTGACCAGCCAGCACTGGGTGTCGGGCACGGCGCGCTTCGCCGGCGCGGTCACCACCGTCGTCAAGCTGACCGTCGGCGCGGTGATCGCGGTGACCCTGGCGCAGCTGCTCGGCCTGGAGCCGATGGTGCGGGCATCGCGGCCGCAGCACGGTTGGGTGGAATGGGCCTCGCTGCTGGTCGCCGCCTACGCGTTCGCGCTGCTGTTCAAGGCCAGCGGCCGCGATTACCCGTTCGTGATGGCGGCCTCGGCGGCCGGCTATGTGATCGCGCGCTTCGCCGGCGACGCCTGGGGCAGCCCGGTCGGCATCTTCCTGTCGGCGATGGTGTTGACCGCCGCCGGCAATCTGTTCGGGCGCATCGTGCAGCGGCCGGGCGCGCTGGTGCGGCTGCCGGGCATCATCATGCTGGTGCCCGGCAGCGCCAGCCTGCGCGGGTTGTTGACCCTGGTGCAGCAGCAGGACGTACTCGGCGGGCAATCGGCGTTGCTGACGGTGACCAATATCGTGATGGCGCTGGTCGCCGGCCTGCTGTTCGGCAATCTGTTGGTGCCGGCGCGCAAGAATCTTTGAAGACTGAAACGAAAAACGCCGGCATGGCCGGCGTTCTTCGTGACGGCTGTCGCGGCGAATCAGGCCTTCGGCGCGGGGGTCTTGCTGGCCTTCTTGGCAATGCGCTTGGCGGCCTTCTTGGCGGTTTTCTTGGCCGGTGCGGCGGATTTGGCGGCGGCGCCGGCGATCAGGAAATCCTCGACCTTCTTGCCCTTGGCGACCAGATCGGCCAGCCAGCGCGGCTGCTTGCCGCGGCCGGTCCAGGTGTCGGCGGCATTGGCGGGATTGCGGTACTTCGGCGGCACCTTGCCCAGTTTGCGGCCCGGCTTCGGACCCGGCTTGCCAGCCTTGCGGCCGCGTGCGGCGGGCGCGCCGCCGAAGACTTCCTCGATGCTGTAGCCGTGGCTCTTGGCCAGGCGCGCCAGCTGGGTGCGGACCTTGGCGATGGGAGTGCGCTTGGCGACGATGGACTGCTGCTTCTTGGCGGTCTTGATGAGGGCGCCCAATTGCTTGGCGGACAGGCCGCTGAGATCGATGGTCATCTTTGCTCCGGAAAATGGGTGGTGTCCGTTCGCCATTCCCTGGCAACCGCGAAAGCATAATGATGCTTTATCGGATTGACAAATATCAGGCTTATTCGCGGCAGGCATTTGCAAGTGGAATGCCGCTGCAGTATTCGTCTGCCGTTGTATACCCGCTGTATTCAATTGCGGCAGTAGCGCGAAGATTTCGCTTATGGGCGTGACGATAGCGTAAAAAGGCCGGGATATACTCCCGGCCCCATTCTTCAGCCCTGCAGTCGCGCCAGCAGCGCGCTGCGATCCAGGTGCTCGGCATCGCCGCCGCTGCGCGCGCGATATTCGAAGGTGCCGGCGGCCAGGCCGCGTTCGGACACCACCACGCGGTGCGGAATGCCGATCAGTTCGATGTCGGCGAACATCGCGCCGGCGCGCAGTCCGCGGTCGTCCAGCACCGCATCCAGCCCGGCCTGCTGCAGTTCCGCCAGCAACGCCTCGCCGGCGGCATCGACCGCCGGATCGCGCTTGGGATTGATCACGCACACCGCCACCGTCCACGGCGCCATCGGCTGCGGCCAGCGGATGCCGGCGTCGTCGTGGTTCTGTTCGATCGCCGCGGCGACGATGCGGGAGATGCCGATGCCGTAGCAGCCCATCGCCAGCGTCACGGTCTTGCCGTTCTCGTCCACCACCGTGGCGTCCAGCGCCTGTGCGTACTGGCGGCCGAGCTGGAACACATGGCCGACCTCGATGCCGCGGGCCAGGCGGATCTCGCCGCCATCGGGCGCGCGCTCGCCCTCGACCACGTTGCGCAGGTCGGCGACGGCGTCCGGCTCCGGTAGGTCGCGGCCCCAGTTGACCCCGGCCAGGTGGAAGCCGGGTTCGTTGGCGCCGACCACGAAGTCGGCCAGCGCCGCGACGTCGCGGTCGGCGACCACGCGGATCGGCTGGCGCGGACCCAGCGGGCCGAGGAAGCCCGGTTCGCTGCCCAGGTGCGCGAGGATCTCGGCCTCGTTGGCCATGCGGTAGCCGGCCAGGCCGGCGACCTTGCCCAGCTTGATCTCGTTGACCGTGTGGTCGCCGCGCACCAGCGCCAGCACGAAGGTTTCGCCGGCCATCACCGCCACCGACTTGACCGTGCGCTGCAGCGGGAGGCCGAGCAGTTCGGCCACCGCCTCGCAGGTCTTCTGGGTGGGCGTGGCGACCTTGCGCAGGTCCTCGCTGGCCGCCGCGCGCGGCGCCGGCGCCGCGGCGATCGCCGCCTCGACGTTGGCCGCGTAGTCCGAGCCGGTGGAGAACGCCAGCGAATCCTCGCCGGAGGCGGCCAGCACGTGGAATTCCTGCGAGGCGTCGCCGCCGATGTCGCCGGAATCGGCCTGCACCGCGCGGAACTGCAGTCCCAGGCGGGTGAAGATGCGGGTGTAGGCCGCCTTCATGTTCTCGTACTCGCGCGCCAGGTCCTCATCGCTGAGATGGAACGAGTAGGCGTCCTTCATCAGGAACTCGCGCGCGCGCATCACCCCGAAACGCGGGCGGATCTCGTCGCGGAACTTGGTCTGGATCTGGTAGAAGTTGACCGGCAGCTGCTTGTAGCTGTTCAGCTCCTGCCGTGCGAAATCGGCGGCGGCCTCCTCGGCGGTCGGGCTGTAGCAGTAGTCCTGCTCCTTGCGGTCCTGCATGCGCAGCATCAGGCCGCCGAACTTGCTCCAGCGCCCGGTGGCGTCCCACAGCTCGCGCGGCTGGATGGTCGGGAACAGCACTTCCAGGGCGCCGGCGCGGTTCATTTCCTCGCGCACCACCGTTTCCACCTTGCGCAGCACGCGCAGGCCCAGCGGCGACCAGGTGTACAGGCCGGAGGCGAGCTTGCGGATCATGCCCGCGCGCAGCATCAGCTTGTGGCTGATCAGTTCGGCGTCGGCCGGGGTTTCCTTGGTGGTGTGCAGGTGGAACTGGGAAAGGCGCATCGAGGGGCTTCGCAGACGGCGGGTCGCCCATTTTGCCAGTCATTGCCGGCGCTGCGGGCATCGCCCGCGGCTGGCCTGACGTGTTCGGGTTACTTGGCGGGCGCGGCCGCCGGGCTGCAGTAGGCCTTGATCGCGGCTTCGGCCAGGGCCTTCTGCGCATCGCGCTGGGATGCGTCCAGTTCCCCGTCCGGCTTGCCGTCGCCATCGTTGTCGGTGGCGATCTTGCCGGGCTTGCCGAGGATGTCCAGGTTCTTGCGCGCGGTCTGGCACTGGCCGTTCTCGGCCGGGGCCGCCGCGGGCGTCTCGGCCGGGGCGTCGCCGCGGGTGTCGACCTTGCGGACCTGGTACTTGCCGCCGGGGGGCGGGGTCTCGGCATAGTGGGTGACGCCCTGCGCGTCCTTCCACTGGTACAGGGTGGTGGCGCCGAGCATGCCGCTGACGGCGAGCAGGGGCAGGCAGCAAAACCGGGGCAGGGCGCGCATCGCGGTCTCCAGGGCGCGGCGGGAGCGCCGATTGCAGCACCCGCCGACGCGCCTGGCAAGTCGATTAGACTGAGGGGATGGACCCATCCCGACCGCCCCCCCGTTCGCGCACCATCTACCTGCTGCCGAACCTGTTCACCACCGCCGGCCTGTTCTCCGGCTTCTACGCCATCATCGCCGCCGCCAACGGCCAGTTCGTGCACGCCAGCGTGGCGGTGTTCGTGGCCGCGGTGATGGACGGGCTGGACGGGCGCGTGGCGCGGCTGACCGGCACCAGCAGCGAATTCGGCGTGCAGTACGACTCGCTGGCCGACCTGGTCAGCTTCGGCATGGCGCCGGCGCTGGTGATGTACCACTGGTCGCTGTCGGCGCTGAAGTTCGACGGCAGCATGCTGGGCCGGGTCGGCTGGTCGGCGGCGTTCCTGTACGCGGCCTGCGCCGCGCTGCGCCTGGCCCGCTTCAATACCCAGGTCGGCACCGTCGACAAGCGCTGGTTCGTGGGCCTGGCCAGCCCGGCCGCGGCGGGGCTGATGATGGCCTTCGTGTGGTCCTTCGCCGACGGCTCGCTGGGCTGGGACGGCGAACAGCTGCGCTACGTGGCCCTGGGCCTGACCGTGACCGCGGCGCTGCTGATGGTCAGCCGCATCCGCTTCTGGAGCTTCAAGGGCAGCGGCGAGAAGGGCCCGCGCACCGACCGGGTGCCGTTCCTGATGCTGGTGCTGGCGCCGGTGGTACTGGCGGTGCTGGTGATCGACCTGGCGCGGGCGCTGCTGGCGATCGGCGTGCTGTACGCGCTGTCGGGGCCGTGCCTGTGGCTGTGGCGGCGCTGGCGCAGGGTGCCGGACGCGGCATGAGCGAGCACGCGTCCATGCACGCGCCGTTGTGGTCGGCCGAGCAGGTCGGCTGGCTGCAGGCGCTCGGCCATACCGTCTACGTGGATGCCGCGGCCGTGGTCGAACCGACGCCGCCGCCGGAGGTGGAGCCGGCGGTACCGGCGCAGCGGCAGGCGCCGATGCCGCCGCGGACGGCGTCTCCTGCCGAGGTGCCGGAGCGGCGCCGGGCGCCGCCGCCACCGGCGCCGGCGGTGCAGCCGGATGCGCCGCGAGTCGCACCCGTGGCGGGCGCGCGTCGGGTCGGGCTGCGCCTGCCCGACCGCCTGCAGATCGCCCTGCTGCGCGCCTCCAGCCTCAATCCCAACGATCCGGCCACGCAGGCGCTGATGGCGACCTGGCCGCTGGACGAGCTGCGCGGCAACGCCGCGGCCAAGCGCGCGCTGTGGCCGCAGTTGCGCGCGTTGCGCAAGCGGGCGCCGCGATGAGCGCGCTCGGCTCGGCGCCGGCGCCGATGGCCACGCTGCGCGCCTTGCGCGAGGCCGATCTGGACGCGGTCATGGAGATCGAGCGCCGCGCCTATCCGTTCCCCTGGACCCGCGGCATCTTCCGCGACTGCCTGCAGGCCGGCTACCCGGGCTGGGTGCTGGTGGAGGAGGGCACGATCGTCGGCTACGGGGTGATCAGCGTCGCCGCCGACGAGGCGCACATCCTCAACGTCTGCGTGGCGCCGGAGCGGCAGTCGCGCGGCTACGGCCGGCTGCTGCTGCGCGCGTTGATCAAGTACGGCGTCGACCTCGGCGCGCGCCGGGTGTTCCTGGAAGTGCGCCCGTCCAATCCCAACGCGATCGCCCTGTACCACAGCGAAGGCTTCAACGAGATCGGCCGGCGCCCGCGCTACTACCCGGCCGCGAACGGCCGCGAGGACGCGTTGGTGATGGCGATCGAGCTGTTCTTCGAAGGCATGTCCTGAGCCATCCTCGCGCCGCGCGCCGTTCGCGCGCCTGGCCGGTGCACAGCGCAGCGGCCGTTGGCGGATGTCGGGAGGGGCGCGCAATGCAAGCACGCCGCGTGCCGCGCGTTCCCCGCCCGCTTCCGACGTCAGGGGCGCCGCGGTGGCTTCCTGGTGCGGCGACATCGCCTGCCGATACGGACCCTGCCACCCCACCGGCATCGCGTCGGCGACAGGCGCGCTGACCGCCAACGGCGACGCGCACGCGGTCGGCGTCCGCCACGCGCGTTTGCGGCGTTCTGGCGCTGCGCCACGTCGATCCGCAATGTCGCCTCCTGTCGGTGGGACAGCGTTGTTGTCCCGCAGCGATGGCGCTGCGCCGCGTTGCGGCGTGCAGGCCATTCGTGCGCGGTGGATCACACATCGTGCGACTGGATCCTGGCGTCGCCTTGTTGCCTCTTTACACGCGCGTCGCCCTCCCTAAAGTGCGCGCCTCTTCGGCGCCTGCCTCCCACGCGGGCATGACCCGCAGTTGTCCGAGGGGACAGCGACCGCGCAGGCGTCGCCGTGGGTTCCGCTGCCGCGGAGCGCGCGCGTCTGCGTCCAAATCACGCATGCACACGAGGTTTCCAGGATGATCACCCAGTCCTTCATCGCTCCATCGCCGCTGCGCACATTCGGCCTGGCCCTGTGCCTGGCCGGCATCGCCGGGGCCGCCCATGCCGACGCCAGCCTGGAGGTCGCCAGTACCGGCTGGGCCACGCAGAACGGCGGCACCAAGGGCGGTTCCAAGGCCGCCGCGGCCGACGTCTACAGCGTCAGCACCGCCGCGCAGCTGAAGGCCGCGCTGAAGGCCAGCGCCGGCAGCAACGGCCGCATCATCAAGGTCAACGGCATCATCGACATCAGCGAAGGCACGCCCTACAGCACCACCGCGGACATGAAGAGCCGCGCGCGCCTGGACATCCCGACCAAGACCACGCTGATCGGCGTCGGCAGCAACGCCGAGATCCGCGAGGGCTACTTCTACGTCAAGGCCAACGACGTGATCGTGCGTAACCTGACCATCGAGAACCCGTGGGATCCGCAGCCGGTGTGGGATCCGGACGACGGCAGCGCCGGCAACTGGAATGCCGAATACGACGGCATGACCATCGAGGGCGCCAGCAACGTGTGGGTGGACCACGTCACCTTCACCGACGGCCGCCGCACCGACGACCAGAACGGCACCGCCAACGGCCGGCCCAAGCAGCACCACGACGGCGCGCTGGACATCAAGAAGGGCGCCAACTACGTGACCGTGTCGTACTCGGTGTTCAAGTCGCACGAGAAGAACAACCTGATCGGCTCCAGCGACAGCGCTTCCAGCACCGACAGCGGCAAGCTCAAGGTGACCATCCACAACACCCTGTTCGAGAACATCGCCGCGCGCGCGCCGCGGGTGCGCTTCGGCCAGGTGCACCTGTACAACAACTACCACGTGGGCAGCACCGGCAACGCGGTGTATCCGTTCTCCTACGCCCACGGCGTCGGCAAGGAGTCGAAGATCTTCTCCGAGAACAACGTCTTCGACATCGGCGGGGTGAGCGGCTGCGACAAGATCGCGGCGAACTACGGCGGCAGCGTCTACCGCGATTTCGGCTCGCTGCTCAACGGCCAGGCGCTGACCTGTTCGTGGAACAACAGCGTCGGTTGGACTCCGCCGTACACCTATTCGCTGCTGCCGGCGAACAAGGTGGCCGCGGACGTCAAGGCCAAGGCCGGCGCGGGCAAGCTCTGAGCCTGACAGGTGTCGTCGCCTACCAGGCAGGGCGGCGGCACCTGGGGACGGCCGTGATGTCATGTGCCCGCGGTAGGAGCGGTTTCAGCCGCGACCGGGCGTTCATGGGAAGGCCCGGTCGCGGCTGAAGCCGCTCCTACGACGCCGTGCCCGGTGGCGCCCCCGCGTCCGCGCTACAGCTTGGCGCGCTGCTCGCGCAGGCCGTCCAGCTGCGCGCTCCAGTCGATCAGGCGCTGGCGTTCCTGTTCGACCACCGCGGCCGGCACCTTGTCGGTGAACTTGCCGAGCTTGGCCTCGCTCTTGTCCTTCTCGGCGGCGACGCGGGCGATTTCCTTGTCCAGGCGCAGGCGCTCGGCATCCAGGTCGACCAGCCCTTCCAGCGGCACCAGCAGCTTCAGTTCGCCGACGATCGCGGTGGCCGCGGCCGGCGCCGGTACGCCGTCGTCCAGCCACTGGATGGCCTCGAGCTTGAGCAGGAAGCGCAGCTGCGCGGCGAAGCGGTCCGCCCGCGCGCGGTCCTGCGTCTGGCCGCCCTGCAGCAGCAGCGGCACCTGCCGCGACGGCGCCACCTGCAGCTCGCTGCGCACGCGGCGCAGCGCCGACACCATCGCCTTCAGCCATTCCACGTCGGCCGCGGCCGCGTCGTAGGCGGCCACGTCCATCGCCGCCGCGTCCGGGTACGGCTGCAGCGAGATGGTCGGCGCGGCGATACCCAGGCGCGGCGCCACCTGCTGCCACAGCTCCTCGGTGACGAACGGAGTCAGCGGGTGCAGCAGGCGCAGCAGGGTTTCCAGCACGTGCAGCAGGGTATGGCGGGTGCTGTCGGCGGCCGCCGCGTCGTCGCCGCTCAGCGCCGGCTTGGCCAGTTCCAGGAACCAGTCGCAGAACTCGTTCCAGGCGAATTCGTACAGGCATTGCGCCAGCAGGTCGAAGCGGTACGCGGCGAACTGCGCCTGCGCCTCTGCGGTCACCGCCTGCAGGCGTAGCAGGATCCACTTCTCGGCATCGGTGACCGGTGCGAGCCGTTGCGACTCCCGACTCCCGACTCCCGACTCCCCGCCCGGCGTGTTCATCAGCACGAAGCGGCTGGCATTCCACAACTTGTTGCAGAAGTTCTTGTAGCCCTCGGCGCGGCCCAGATCGAACTTGATGTCGCGGCCGTGGCCGGCCAGCGCGGCGATGGTGAAGCGCAGCGCGTCGGCGCCGTGGGCGACGATGCCGTTCGGGAATTCCTTGCGCGTGGCCTTCTCGATCTTCGGGGCGTCTTGCGGCTTCATCAGGCCGGTGGTGCGCTTGGCGACCAGGTCCTCGATGTCGATGCCGTCGATGATGTCCAGCGGATCGAGCACGTTGCCCTTGGACTTGGACATCTTCTGGCCTTGCGCGTCGCGGATCAGGCCGGTGATGTAGACGTCGCGGAACGGCACCTTGCCGGTGAAGCTGTCGGTGGCCATGATCATGCGCGCCACCCAGAAGAAGATGATGTCGAAGCCGGTGACCAGCACGCTCGACGGCAGGTAGCGGTCGAAGCCGCGCTCGGCCATCGCCTGCGGATCGGGCCAGCCCATGGTCGAGAACGGCCACAGCTGCGAGGAGAACCAGGTCTCCAGCACGTCGCTGTCCTGGTGCAGGGCGACGTCGGCGCCGAGGCCGCCCTTGGCGCGCGCGTCGGCCTCGTCGCGGCCGACATAGCAGTTGCCCGCGTCGTCGAACCAGGCCGGAATGCGGTGGCCCCACCACAGCTGGCGGCTGATGCACCAGTCCTGGATGTTCTCCATCCAGTGGCGGTAGGTGTTGATCCAGTTCGGCGGTACGAACTGGATCTGCCCGGACTCGACCAGCTCCAGGCCACGCTTGGCCAGCGCGTCCATCTTCACGAACCACTGGTCGGTCAGATACGGCTCGATCACCTGGCCGGTGCGGTCGCCGCGCGGCACCTGCAGCTTGTGCGGCTTGGTCTCGACCAGGATGCCGAGCTCTTCCAGATCGGCCAGCACCGCCTTGCGCGCGTCGAAACGGTCCAGGCCGCGGTATTTTTCCGGGACGCTCTCGTTGAGCGCGGCGGTCGGGGTGAACAGGTTGATCATCGGCAAGCCATGCCGCACGCCGACCTGGTAGTCGTTGAAGTCGTGCGCCGGGGTCACCTTGACCACGCCGGTGCCGAACGCGCGGTCCACGTAGTCGTCGCCGATCACCGGCACGCGGCGGCCGGTCAGCGGCAGCGTCACCGTCTTGCCGATCAGGTGCGCGTAGCGCGCATCCTCCGGGTGCACCATCACCGCGGTATCGCCGAGCAGGGTCTCCGGGCGGGTGGTGGCGACCACCAGGTAGTCGCGGGTCTCGCGCAGGGTCTCGTTGCCGTCGGCGTCGTGCTCGACGTGTTCGTAGCTAGCGCCGTCGTCGAGCTTGTAGGCGATCGACCACAGGAAGCCGTCTTCCTCGACGTTCTCCACTTCCAGGTCGGAGATCGCGGTCTTCAGCACCGGGTCCCAGTTGACCAAGCGCTGGCCGCGGTAGATCAGGCCCTGCTCGTGCCAGCGCACGAACGCCTCGATCACCGCCGCCGACGGCTGCGGGTCCATGGTGAAGGTGCTGCGCGACCAGTCGGCCGAGGTACCGAGGCGGCGCATCTGCCGCTCGATGGTGTCGCCGGAATGCTGCTTCCACTCCCAGACCTTGGCGATGAAGCCGTCGCGGCCCAGCGAATCGCGGGTCTCGCCCTTGCCTTCCAGGGTCAGGTTGCGCGACACCACCATCTCGGTGGCGATGCCGGCGTGGTCGCTGCCGACCTGCCACAGCGTGTCGAAGCCGCGCATGCGGTGGTAGCGCACCAGCGCATCCATCAGCGTCTGCTGGAAGGCGTGGCCCATGTGCAGCGTGCCGGTCACGTTCGGCGGCGGCAGCAGCACCGTGTACGGCGTGCCCTGCCCGGACGGCGCGAAGTAACCGGACGCCTCCCATTGCGCGTACAGGCGCGATTCGAAGGACTTGGGATCGTAGCTGGAGGCGAGGGTGGTCATTGGCTGGGAATCGGGAATCGGGAATGGGGAATCGATGGAGCGCAGAGCGGGACCCGCCTCAATGCGGCGCTTGGAGAAACGATTCCCGATTCTCCATTCCCGATTCTCCGCTGCATCACATATCGTGCTTGTTGACCGCGTAGCCCTGGGCCTTGTACTGCTTCCAGCGCTCGCGCAGCGGTTCGCGTGCGGACGGATCGGCCGGGACCACTTCCAGGACGCGGTCGCAGGCGCCCAGGTAGGGCGCATCGCGCAGGTTGATCACCAGCGGCCGCGCCGGCGCGTCGACGCCGGGCGGGGCGATCAGCACCTGCGCTTCTTCCTCGTCGGCGTCGGCGCCGGCGATCTGGTGCGGGATGTAGGCCTCGTCGTCGAACGCCCACAGCAGCTCGTCCAGCTCCTCGGCCTGGGCCATGTCGCGCGCCAGCACCAGCGTCCACAGGTTGGCGTCGTTGGCCTTGCGCGCCAGCTCGCACACCAGCCGCAGCGGTTCGTTGAGGAACCGCGGCTTGGCGATCAGGTAGAAGTCGGCGCGCATCAGGGCTGGGAGTGGGGAATGGGGAATGGGGAATGGGAACAGCGTGCGGCGCGCGCGCCGCCTCCGGTTGGGTCAGACAAGGCGCTTTTCACGATTCCCGATTCCCGTTTCTCAATTCCCGGCCGCAACGCGGTCGAGCAACCACTGCGACAACAACCCCACCGGGCGGCCGGTGGCCATGCCGCGCTTGCCTTCGTCGCTGGCGACGCCGGCGATGTCCAGGTGCGCCCAGCGCTGGCCTTCGGTGAAGCGCGACAGGAAGCAGCCGGCGGTGATCGCACCGGCCCAGCGGCCGCCGATGTTGTAGACGTCGGCGAAGCTGGAATCCAGCAGGCCCTGGTACTCGTCCCACAGCGGCAGGCGCCAGGCGCGGTCGAACACGTGTTCGCCGGCGGCCAGCAGTTCGGCGGCCAGGTCGTCGTGCTTGCTCATCAGGCCGGCGGTCTGGTGGCCGAGGGCGACCATGCAGGCGCCGGTGAGGGTGGCCACGTCGATCAGCGCCGCCGGCTTGAAGCGCTCGGCGTAGGTCAGCGCGTCGCACAGGATCAGGCGGCCCTCGGCGTCGGTGTTGCCGACCTCGATGGTCTTGCCGGACATGCTGGTGATCACGTCCGACGGGCGGTAGGCATTGCCGTCGATCGCGTTCTCCACCGCCGGCACCACCACCACCAGGTTCAGCGGCAGGCGCGCGGTGGCCGCGGCGACGAAGGTGCCGATGACGTTGGCGCCGCCGCACATGTCGTACTTCATTTCCTCGATGCCGCCCTGGGTCTTCAGGTTGACGCCGCCGGTATCGAAGGTGATGCCCTTGCCGACCAGCACGTAGGGCTGGGCGTCGCCGCCGCCATGCCACTTCAGCACCAGCAGCCGCGGGCGGTTGGCCGAGCCGCGCGCCACCGCCAGCAGCGAGCCCATGCCCAGTTCCTGCATCTGCGTCTCGTCGAGGATCTCGGCCTCGGCGCCGTCCACGCCCTGGGCGAAGGCGGCCGCGGTCTCGGCCAGGTAGGCCGGGGTGCACAGGTTCGGCGGCAGGTTGCCCAGTTCGCGGGCGAACGTCACGCCGGCGGCGATCGCCTCGCCCTGGGCCAGCGCGGTGGCGTCGTCGCCATGCACGGCCAGGCGGGCGAGGCCGCTGTCGTCGGGCTTCTTCTTACCGAGGGTGGCGGTGTAGCGGTAGCAGGCGTGGTCGCTGGCGATCACTGCCTGGCGGATCGCCCAGGCCTGGTCCCGGCCCTTGACCTCCAGCTCGCTCAGGGTCAGCAGCGCGTTGGCCGCCGGCCCGCTCTTGAGCGCGCGCGCGGCGTCGCCGACCGCCTTCAGGTACTGCGGCACGCCGAACTTGGCGGCGTCGCCCAGGCCCACCGCGAGCACGCGCGGCGCCTTCACGCCGGGCAGGTCGTGGAGCAGGGCAGTGGCGCCGGTCTTGCCGCTGACGTCGCCGCGCTCGGCGAGGGCGGTCAGGCGTCCGCCGCTGGCCGCGTCCAGGGCCTGGGCGGCCGGGGACAGGCGCTTGTCGGCGAACACGCCGACGACGATGCAATCGAACGCCGCGGTGGCCGGGGCGTCGTGGTTCAGGGTGAATTCCAGGGCCATTGATCAGATTCCGTTGGCAAATCCGTACAATCGCGGACTCTTTACCCCCAGTCGAATAGGCTGGGTCCGCCGCGAACGAATCCGAGAGTTTAAATCAACCCACCCCCATGCCGAAGCTCGATCGATACCTGCTGCGCGATTTCGTCCAGAGCTTCTCGGCCACCCTGATCGTGCTGCTGGTGGTCAGCGTCGGTGGTGTGCTGGTGGACATCCTGGGCAACATCGCCGATGGCCGCATTCCGGCCAAGTTGTTGTTTTCACAGCTCGGCCTGCAGTTCGTGGTGTACCTGCCGCTGATCCTGCCGCTGGCGCTGATGCTGGGCCTGCTGCTGGCGCTGGCGCGCCTGTACCGCGATTCGGAGATGGCGGTGATCACCGCCATCGGCGTCGGTCCGCGGCGCCTGCTGCGGCCGATCCTGATGCTGGTGATCCCGGTGGTGACCCTGGTCGGCATGTGCTCGCTGTGGCTGGGCCCCTGGGCCGACCGCACCTCCGACCGGCTGATCGACGAGGCCAACCACAGCCTGCTGATGGCCGGGCTGGAGGCGGGCCGCTTCACCCCGCTGTCCGATGGCGGCATCGTCTACATCAGCACCCTGTCCGGGGACGGCACCAAGCTCAGCAAGGTGTTCATGCAGCGGCAGAAGGACGGCCGCCTGGATGTGGTCACCGCGCAGCGCGGCGCGATGTTCTTCGAAGGCAAGGCCGACCGCTACCTGCGCCTGGAGGACGGCTACCGGGTCGAAGGGCCGCTGGCCGGCGACGGGCTGGACTACCGGATGATGCGCTTCGTCAGCAACGACGTGGCGCTGCCGGACCGTGACGCCGCGCGCAAGGACGACGATCCGGAACTGCTGCCCACCGCCAAGCTGATCGGCGATCCGCGCCCGCAGGCCAATGCGCAGTTGCACGCGCGCCTGGCGCCGCCGCTGCTGGCGCTGGCCTTCGCCCTGCTGACCCTGCCGCTGTCGCGCAGTTCGCCGCGGCAGCAGCGCTATGGCCGGATCATGCTGGCGTTCCTGGCCTACCTGGTCGGCACCAACCTGATGTTCCTCGGCACCCAGTGGCTGAGCACCGAGAAGCTGCCGCGCGCGCTCGGCCTGTGGTGGCTGACCCTGCCGTTGCTGGCCCTGTCGGTCTGGATGTACCTGCGCGATGGCCGGCTGTCGCGGCCGCGGAGGCAGCCGGCATGAGGCTGCGTCCGAATCTGCATGATGTGTACGTGGGCCGCGCCGTGCTCGGCACGGTGCTGCTGACCTGGGCGGTGCTGCTGGGCCTGGACGTGATCATGGCCCTGTCCAACGAGTTCAAGGTCATCGGCACCGGCAGCTACAGCCTGGGCCATGCCGCCGCGTTCGTGGCCTACACGGTGCCGCGCCGCGCCTACACCCTGTTCCCGACCGGTGCGGTGATCGGCGTGCTGATGGGCTTGGGGCAGCTCGCCGCCACCTCCGAACTGACCGCGCTGCGCGCGCTGGGCCTGTCGCGGCGCCGGCTGAGCCTGGCCGCAGCCTCGACCATGGCGGTGCTGACCGTGGTCATGGTGGTCAACGGCGAGACCCTGGCGCCGTGGGCGCAGAACCAGGCCGACGCGATCAAGGCCAACGCCAAGTACAACGGCGACATGAGCATGGCCCGCTATTCCGGGCTGTGGGCGCGCGAGGGCAACACCTTCCTCAACGCGCAGGCCGGCGAAGAGCACCTGGAGGACGGTGGCGGCACCTGGCTGGAGCTGCGCGACGTGCGCCTGTACACGCTGGACGACAACGGCCGGCTGGCCTCGCTGACCCACGCCGCCATCGCCGAGCATCGCCATGACGGCTGGACCCTGAAGCAGGCCTACCGCGACACCTTCGGCGAGCGCTCGGTGCAGCGCGAGAAGTTCGACAGCCTGCCGTGGCAATCGCGGCTGGATGCGGCGGCGCTGGCCTCGGGCCTGGCCAAGCCGCGCAACCTGTCCGCGCGCGACCTGCACACCAGCATCGAGTACCGCCGCCGCAACGGCCTGGACGCGCGCGACTACGAGGACCAGTACTGGAGCCGCTGGTTCTATCCGCTGAACGTGCTGGCGCTGTGCTTCGCCGCGATCCCGTTCGCGTTCGGCGCGCTGCGCAGCGGCGGCATGGGCAAGCGCCTGTTCCTGGGCATCCTGTTCGCGCTGGTGTTCTGGCTGCTGCAGCTGTTCTTCGGGCGCATGGCCGGTGCCCTGAAGTTCGACTACCGCATCGCCTACGCCTTGCCGCCGCTGGTGATGTTGACCGTGTCCTGGTTGCTGTTCCGCAAACGCAGTAGCTAGCGGTGCGCCGGCGCAGCCTGCTCGGCCTCGGTCTGTGCATGCTGTATGCGGCGCTGGTGGCGTGCTGCGTGTGGGGGGCGCTTGGCGCCGACGACAAGGGCCGTTTCGTGTTCTTGCAGTTGCCGTTGACGCCGCAGTTGCTGGTGTTGGAGGCGTTGGGTGTGGATGGTGCGCTGCCCGGCCTGTCCTGGGTCGCCCGCTATCTGCTGCTGATCCCGCCGTTCGGGCTGCTGCTGTATCTGACCGGATGTGCGCTGCAGGCACTGGTGCGGCGCGCTGTCATGCGTCTGCCGCGGTCCATGCGAGGTTGAGCGGCATAGCGTTCCTGAGGCCGCTTGGCGCCTAATCCCGATACGTCAGCAACGGCTGGGCGCCGCTGTGCGGCTTTCTGCTGCGGTCAGGGCTTGGCTTTGGATTGACGGGTCAAGCGGGTAGCGCTGGCTCTGTCATGCCACGTCAACCGTTCCCGATCGAACAACGCCCACCAGAACCCCAATCCACCCAGCAGCAACGACACGGTCCCGACCAGATAGCGCCGCCACAGCGCGCTCCAGCTCGGTGGCTTGCCGTCGGCGCCGTGCAGGCGCAGCCGCCACGGACGCATGCCCAGGGTCTGGCCGCCGCGGCGCCAGCTCAGCGTCGCGTACAGGCCGGCGACGACCCAGCAGCACAGCCACAGTAGCCACTGCAGGGCGCTGAACGGGGCGATGTTCTCGCGCGGCGCATGCCCCTCCAGCGTGTAGCCGAGGGTGAACAGCGCCGAGACCACAAACCACAGCGCCAGCACCGGCCAGGCGTCGTAGAACAGCGCCAGCAGCCGCCACAGCAGCAGCGCGCGTGGACGGGGGGCGGAGGCGGGAGGCGAGGCGCTCATCGGCACAGCTTAGAGCCAGTCGCGCGGATTGCGGTGGACCGCGTGCATCGCGGTCGCGCCGCTCGCGCACGCCATCCTGGCGCTCGTTGCCCGGCCACGCCGACCTTGCGCCCCCGGGCAAAGCGGCTAGGCTCTCCCGAATCCCGAATCCCGAATCCCGAATCCCGAATCCCGAATCCCGAATCCCGCCCGCATGCCCTCCCTGCATTCCCCCGCCGAACGCCGCCAGCAGGCGCAACGGCTCGCGCCGCTGCGCGAGGCCGATGCGGTGACGATCCAGCAGTTCCTGGATGCGGCCTGGGCCGAGCAGGGACTGGCGCGGCAGAGCCTGGAGAGTTACCGCCGCGATCTGGAGGGCTTCGCGCGCTGGCGCGACGGGGTCGGCGGCGGCCTGGCCGGCGCCGATCGGCAGGCGCTGTTCGACTATCTGGCCTGGCGCACCGAACTGGGCTATTCGCCGCGCAGCAATGCGCGCTGGCTGTCGTCGTTGCGCGCCTTCTTCGCCCTGCGCGTGCGCCGCGGCGAGCGCGGCGACGACCCGACCGCGCTGCTGGAGCCGCCGCGGCTGCCGCGCTCGCTGCCCAAGGCGCTGGCCGAGAGCCAGATCGATGCGCTGTTGGCGGCGCCGGACGTGTCCGCGCCGGTGGGGCTGCGCGACCGCGCCATGCTCGAGCTGATGTACGCGGCCGGCCTGCGCGTCAGCGAGCTGGTCAACCTGCCGGCCAACGCGGTGAACCTGCGCCAGGGCGTGCTGCGGGTCACCGGCAAGGGCAGCAAGGAGCGGCTGGTGCCGCTGGGCGAGGAGTCGCAGCACTGGCTGCAGCGCTACCTGGACAGCGCGCGGCCGGCGCTGGCGGCCGGGCAGGCGGTGCCGGCCAGCGACGGCGTGGTGCCGCTGTTCATCGACGCCGCCCGGCGCGCGCTGACCCGCCAGCAGTTCTGGGGGCTGGTCAAGCGCTATGCGGCGGTGGCCGGGATCGATCCGGCGAAGATCAGCCCGCATGGCCTGCGCCACAGCTTCGCCACCCATCTGCTCAACCGCGGCGCCGACCTGCGCGCGCTGCAGATGCTGCTCGGCCACAGTTCGCTGTCCACCACCCAGATCTACACCCTGGTCGCGCGCGAGCACCTGCAGAGCCTGCACCGCAAGCATCATCCGCGCGGCTGAACGCCGCCGCGGCGCGGGCGGGCCGCTCAGCCTGTCTACATGGAGCGCGCCGGGGGGTGTGCGACAATCGGGCGATTCGCAGCCCTCATGGATCGCCAATGCTCCGTTTTGCTCTTTGCGCGCTGCTGGGCGCGGCTTCGCTCTCCGCCTGCGCACAGTCCACCACGCCGCCCGCCGGCGCCACCGCCGGGGCCAAGGCCGCTCCCGCCGCCAGCGGCGCGCCGGGCGAACAGCGCGTGCGCGCGGCGCTGCTGCAGCTCGATCCCAACTTCAAGCCCGACTACATCGGCGCCGCGCCGTTCCCTGGTTTCCGCGAGGTGGTGGTCGGCGGCCAGGTGCTGTACGTCTCCGACGACGGCCGCTACCTGTTCCAGGCGCAGCCGTTCGACATCCAGGAGAAGCAGTTCGCCTCCAGCGAGGGCCTGCTGAGCTACCGCCGCAAGCTGCTGGAATCGGCGCCGCGCGCCGATCGCATCGTGTTCGCCCCGGCCAATCCCAAGTACACCATCAGCGTGTTCACCGACATCGAATGCGGCTACTGCCGCAAGCTGCACAGCGAGATCGGCGAGCTCAACAAGCAGGGCATCGCGGTGGAATACCTGGCGTTCCCGCGCATGGGTCTGGGTAGCCAGGACTTCAAGGACATGGTCGCGGTGTGGTGCGCGGCGGACAAGAAGCAGGCGCTGACCGAGGCCAAGAGCAGCGGCAAGGTGCCGGGCGCGACCAACTGCAAGAACCCGGTGACCATGCAGTACAACCTGGGCCAGCGCCTGGGCGTCAACGGCACCCCGGCGATCTTCGCCCCGGACGGCACCCAGATCGGCGGCTACCTGCCCCCGGCCAAGATGCGCGAGGCGTTGGACAAGCGCGCGGCGGAAGCGACGAAGGCTGGCGGAAGCCGTTAAGGGCCGTGCGCTGAGCGGCCGGGAATGGGGAAACGGGAATCGGGAATGGGCGCGACGTCGCTCGTTCCCGCGGGCACGAGCGCTGAACGCGCGTCTCTCCCCCTTGGCCGGCGGTGCGACCTTCGCGCCACCGGTGGTGCCACCCCGCGTTTTGCCGCTGGAGCGCCGCGTCCGTTGGCGCCCAACCACCGCTAGCGTCCGCGTGCGCCGACCCCGCTCGGCGGCCGGCTGTGCCGATTCCCCATTCCCGAATCCCCATTCCCAGCTCTCCGCTACAATAGCCAGCCCGTTTCCTCACACGGTTCCCCGGACATGATCGTCCTCGAGGGCGCTTCCGCCCTTTCGCCGTTCCGTCGCGCTCGGCTCGAAACCCGCCTGCAGTCCCTGGTTCCCGGTGTGCGTATCGCCGGCGCCTGGCATGTCTACTTCATCGACGGCGAGAACGCCGAGTCGCTCGATCTGGTCGCGGCGCGGCGCATCCTGCAGGCGCAGGAGGCACCGGCGCCGGCCGCGGCGGGGACCTGCTCGCGCTACGTGGTGCCGCGGCTGGGCACGCGCTCGCCCTGGTCGAGCAAGGCCACCGAACTGGTCCGCGGCGCCGGCCTGGCGATCCGCCGGGTCGAGCGCGGCACCCGCCTGGACCTGGCCGGCTGGCCGCAGGCGCCGGCCGACCAGGCGGCGCTGGCCAAGCTGCTGCACGATCCGATGACGCAGTCGCTGCTGGACGGCGCCGCGCAGGCGCAGGCGCTGTTCCAGGCGCCGGCGCGCGGCGAGGTCGAGCGCATCCCGCTGGACCAGCTGGATGCGGCCAACGCGCGCCTGGGCCTGGCCCTGGCCCAGGACGAGATCGACTACCTGCGCCAGCGCTTCGGCGAGCTCGGCCGCGCTCCGGCCGACGTGGAACTGATGATGTTCGCGCAGGCCAATTCCGAGCACTGCCGGCACAAGATCTTCAACGCCAGCTGGACCATCGACGGCAAGGAGCAGGACCGCTCGCTGTTCCGGATGATCAAGCACACCCACCAGCAGACCCCGCAGCACACGCTCAGCGCCTACAGCGACAACGCGGCGGTGGTGGAAGGGCATCCGGCCGCGCGCTACCGCCCGGATCCGGCCAGCGGCGAATACCGCCGCGAGCCGGTGACGCCGTCGGCGTTCTGCATCAAGGTCGAGACCCACAACCACCCGACCGCGATCGCGCCGTTCCCGGGCGCCTCCACCGGCGCCGGCGGCGAGATCCGCGACGAGGGCGCCACCGGCCGCGGCGGCAAGCCCAAGGCCGGCCTGACCGGTTTCAGCGTTTCGCACCTGCGCATTCCCACCCTGCCGCAGCCGTGGGAGGGCGCGCGCCCGCTCAACCCGCGCATGGCCCCGGCGCTGGAGATCATGCTGGACGGCCCGCTCGGCGGCGCCGCGTTCAACAACGAATTCGGCCGGCCCAACCTGCTCGGCTATTTCCGCAGCTTCGAACTGCCGGAAACGCAGGACCTGACCCGCGCCTACGACAAGCCGATCATGCTGGCCGGCGGGCTGGGCGCGATCGACCGCGTGCAGGTGGAGAAGATCCCGCTGCAGCCCGGCGATGCGGTGATCGTGCTCGGCGGCCCGGCGATGCTGATCGGCCTGGGCGGCGGCGCGGCCAGTTCGGTGGCCTCCGGCGACAGCGCCGAGGACCTGGATTTCGCCAGCGTGCAGCGCGACAACCCGGAGATGGAGCGGCGCGTGCAGGAGGTCATCGACCGCTGCGTGGCGCTGGGCGCGGACAACCCGATCCGCTGGTTCCACGACGTCGGCGCCGGCGGCCTGTCCAACGCCATTCCCGAACTGCTGCACGACTCCGGCGTGGGCGGGATCATCGACCTGGACCGCGTGCCCAGCGACGACCCCTCGCTGTCGCCGATGCAGCTGTGGTGCAACGAATCGCAGGAGCGCTACGTGCTCGGCGTGCCGCAGGCGCGCCTGGCCGAGTTCGCCGCCCTGTGCGAGCGCGAGCGCTGTCCGTTTGCCGCCGTGGGTGTGGCGACTGCCGAGGAACGGCTGGTCGTGGGCTACGGGGTGCTCGGCGGCGGGAATGGAAAATCGGGAACCGGCAATGGTGAAAAGCAGGCATACCCCGCTGTTGCCCATTCCCCATTCCCCGCTCCCCATTCCCAGCATCCCATCGACCTGCCCATGGACGTGCTCTTCGGCAAGCCGCCGAAGATGCACCGCGACACCCGGCAGCCGCCGGCGCCGCGCTGGCCGGAGCTGGACACCGATGCGCTGGACCTGCGCGAGGCCGGGCTGCGGGTGCTGGCGCATCCGACGGTGGCGGCCAAGAGCTTCCTGGTCACCATCGGCGACCGCAGCGTCGGCGGCCTGACCGCGCGCGAGCAGATGATCGGCCCCTGGCAACTGCCGCTGGCCGATTGCGCGATCACCCTGGCCGGGTTCGACACCCACGCCGGCGAAGCGATGGCGATCGGCGAGCGCACCCCGCTGGCCCTGCTCGATGCCGCCGCGGCGGCGCGGATGGCGGTGGGCGAAGCCATCACCAACCTGTGCGCGGCGCCGGTGCAGGCGCTGGACCAGGTCAAGCTGTCGGCGAACTGGATGGCCGCGGCCAACCATGACGGCGAGGACGCGCGCCTGTACGCCGCGGTCAAGGCGGTGGGCATGGAACTGTGCCCGCAGCTGGACCTGAGCATCCCGGTGGGCAAGGACTCGCTGTCGATGCAGGCGCAGTGGGCGGTGACCGCCGTGAATCGGGAATCGGGAATCGGGAATCGGGAAAAGCGCGATGCGTCCGCCACCGATGCCGCCGCTTCTCCGCTTCCCGATTCCCCATTCACCAGTCCCGGCGAGACGCACAAAGGCGAGACGCACAAAAGCGTCTCGCCCGTCTCGCTCATCGTCTCCGCGTTCGCGCCGGTGGCCGATGCGCGGGCGCAGTTGACGCCGTTGCTGGCGCGCGAGGCCGACAGCGAGCTGTGGCTGATCGGGCTGGGCGGCGGCAAGCAGCGCCTGGGCGGTTCGGTGCTGGCGCAGGTGCATGGCGACGGTGCGTTGCCGGCGTTCGGCGGGGCGGTGCCGGACCTGGACGACCCGCAGCGGCTGCGCGCGTTCTTCGAGCTGATCCGCGATGCGCGCGAGGCCGGCTTGCTGCTGGCGTATCACGACCGCAGCGACGGCGGCGCGTTCGCCGCGCTGTGCGAGATGGCGTTCGCCTCGCGGCAGGGGCTGGACATCACCCTCGATGCCTGGGGCGACGATCCGTTCCGCAGCCTGTTCAACGAGGAACTGGGCGCGGTGGTGCAGGTCGCGCGCGAAGACCGCGCCGCCTTCGCCGACCTGGTCGAGCGCCACGCGCTGACCGAATGCGCACAGCGCATCGCCCGCCCCAGCACCGCGGCGGCGGTACGCGTGGGCCTGGGTGGCAAGACCCTGGCCGAATGGCGCTGGGAGGAGCTGTTCGACGCCTGGTGGTCGGTGACCCACGCCATGCAGACGCTGCGCGACAACCCCGACAGCGCCGCCGAGGAGCGCGCGCTGGCGCGCGACTTCGCCGCGCCCGGGCTGAAGCCGAAGCTGGCCTTCGACCCGACCGAGGACATCGCCGCGCCGTTCGTGGCCAGCGGCCAGCGGCCGAAGGTGGCGATCCTGCGCGAGCAGGGCGTCAACGGCCAGATCGAGATGGCCAATGCGTTCGAACGGGCCGGGTTCCGCGCCTTCGACGTGCACATGAGCGACCTGATCGCCGGCCGCGTCGACCTGGCCGACTTCGTCGGCCTGGCCGCCTGCGGTGGCTTCAGCTACGGCGACGTGCTCGGCGCCGGGCGCGGCTGGGCCACCTCGATCCTGGAGCGGCCGGCGCTGCGCGATGCCTTCGCCGCGTTCTTCGCGCGCAGCGACAGCTTCGCCCTGGGCGTGTGCAACGGCTGCCAGATGCTCAGCCAGCTCAAGGACATCATCCCCGGTGCCGAGCACTGGCCGCGCTTCCTGCGCAACCGCAGCGAGCAGTTCGAGGCGCGCACCAGCCTGCTGGAAGTGGTGGAATCGCCGTCGATCTTCCTGCGCGGCATGGCCGGCTCGCGCATCCCGGTGGCGGTGGCGCACGGCGAAGGCCGCGCCGAGTTCGACAGCGCGGTGGACCAGGCCGCCGCGCGCGTGGCGCTGCGTTTCGTCGACGGCCATGGCGCCGTCGCCACGCAGTACCCGCTGAACCCGAACGGCTCGCCCGACGGCATCACCGGCCTGACCAGCGACGACGGCCGGGTGACGATCCTGATGCCGCATCCCGAGCGCACGCTGCGCTCGCTCAACCTCAGCTGGCATCCGGCGGAGTGGCCGGACGAGGCGCCGTGGCTGCGCATGTTCCGCAACGCGCGGGTCTGGGTGGGCTGAGCCCGGCGTTGCGCCTGGCGTGCGCCGCGATGGCGATGCGCCAGGACGGCCTCGGCGGCGACACGCTGCCGTGGGCCCTGCCGCGTGCTGGGGGATGCAGATACAGCACCACGCGGCGCACCGCGCAGCGTCTCTGGATTGGTCGCGCGGCGCAGGCGCTGGATCGCGCGTCGCCGCATCCCGTGTGGGAGGGACTCCAGTCCCGACGCTGGACAGCCTCCGGGCCGGCGGCTGGGCGGTCGATGCCGTCGTTTTTTCCTGTGGGCCGAGCTGCGTTGTCTCGGCCCAACCCCCATTCCGATGATCTGAGCGTGCGCGGTCGCGGCTGAAGCCGCTCCGACGCGCATCGCGGCGCTTCTGGCGCTGCCGTCATGGCGGCAGCGTCCGCATGCCTGCGCCATTCGGCGTCTCGCGCAGGCCAGTGGCGCGCACGCATGGCGCTCTCCGCTGCGCCGCCGCCAAGCGTGGCTCCCTCCCAGACCTCCAACGCTCCAGCCCGGGCTGCCGCGCGACGTCGGCTGCGTGTTTCGCGCAATCGGCGCCCTCCGCGTCCGTCGCTCGCCTCGCGTTGGCGGGTCTGGATGCGCCTACCACGCGTTTGCGTCAAGTCCTTGACGGGTAACGAAATCGCGCCAAACGCAATGTGTCAAGGCTGGCAAGGTGTGTGCCGAAAATTTGGCGTGACCCGGTTGTTTTTATTGATATTTACCGAAAAATTAACGAAAACGACCTGAATTCGCGGTCTTTGTCACGGCCTATGTCGTCGCAAGTCAAAAACTTGACGTACGCGAGAGACCGGGTTAACACTTCGGCCAGTTCCGCATTCCACCTCGGTTCATCTTCAGCTCCGAGCAGCGACAGGCGTGAGCCTCTCGGGTCCCGTATCGGGACGTGCGGCACCAAAAAACCGACAGGGGGTCGGCCGGCCGGAACGCCGGGCGAGGGTGGCTTTTTGACCAAAACCAGCCGAATTGAGGAGCAGTCGTCGATGAATCGGATTTATCGCAAGGTCTGGAACAACGCGTTGGGGATGTGGGTGGTGGCATCGGAACTGGCCAGCGGCGACGCGCGTGGCGCGCTCGTCCGCGACCGTCGTGCCGCCCGTGCGCACGGCCTAGCCCTGGCCGGCGCGATCGCCCTGGCGCTGGGCGCCGGCGCGGCGGGCCTGCCCGCGGTGGCGCAGGCACAGGCCGTGCAGATCGGCGACAACGCCAGCGCCAGCGGCGACTACGCCACCGCGGTCGGTGCCGAGAGCAATGCCAGCGGCGCACAGAGCACCGCGACCGGCGCGGCCAGCAACGCCAGCGGCGACGGCAGCGTGGCCAGCGGCACGCTCAGCGAAGCCAGCGGCGTGGAGTCCAGCGCGCTCGGCTACTACAGCACCGCCAATGGCGATGGTGCGACCGCGCTCGGCGCCGAGAGCATCGCTTCCGGTGCGGCCAGCGCCGCGGTCGGTCTGGCGGCCGACGCGACCGGCGCGTACGCCACCGCGGTCGGCGGCTTCTCCAGCGCCAGCGGCTTCAACAGCACCGCGCTGGGCAATAGCGCGGTCGCGCAGGGCCGCAACAGCGTGGCGCTGGGCGCCGATGCGCTGGCCGATCGCGACAACAGCGTCTCGGTCGGCAAGGCCGGCGACGAACGGCAGATCACCAACCTGGCCGCCGGCACCGAGGCCACCGATGCGGTCAATGTGGCGCAGCTGGACGCGGTCCGGCAGACCGCCGACACCACCGCCAAGTACTTCCAGTCCAGCGGCAGCGACGCCAGCGATGCCGGCGCCTACGTCGAGGGCGCCAATGCGGTGGCCGCCGGCGAAGGCGCCAACGCCATCGGCGACGGCGCCAGCGCGCTGGGCAGCGGCGCCACCACGCTGGGCGGCAATGCCACCGCGGTCGGCAGCAACGCCACCGCCGTCGGCGCCTCGGCGACCGCGGTCGGCGGTGCGCTGTCGATCGTCGACGACAACGGCGAGGTGCTGCTGGAAGGCACCACCACCGCGGCCGAGCAGGGCGCCAGCGCGTTCGGCGCCGGCGCGCAGGCCAATGGCGCGTTCTCCACCGCGCTGGGCACCGCGGCGCGCGCCGACGGCGTGCAGAGCACCGCCACCGGCTTCTCCGCCGCCGCCACCGGGCTGGCCGCGACCGCCACCGGCGGCTTCAGCCAGGCCGGCGGCGACCTCGCCTCCGCGTTCGGCTACGGCGCCAACGCCAGCGGCGGCGAGGCCGTGGCGGTGGGCTTTTCCAGCCTGGCCAGCGGCGCGTCCAGTACCGCCGTGGGCGGCAGCGTGCTCGGCCAGTACGTCACCGAGGCGCGGGGCGAAGGCGGCAGCGCGTTCGGCGCCGGCGCCTGGGCCAACGGCGCGTTCTCCACCTCGGTCGGCTGGCTGAGTTCGGCCGACGGCGTCTCCAGCGCCGCGTTCGGCGCCGCGTCCTGGGCGCAGGCCGACGATTCCACCGCGCTGGGCTACGGTGCAAAGGCCGCGGCCAGCGACAGCGTCGCGCTCGGCCAGGGATCGGTCGCCGATCGTGCCGGCAGCGTGTCGGTGGGCAGCGCCGGCAAGGAGCGGCAGATCGCCAACGTCGCCGCCGGCACCGAGGCCACCGACGCGGTCAACGTCGCCCAGCTGGACGCGGTGAAGCAGGCGGCAGCGACTACCAGCAAGTACTTCCAGGCCAGCGGCAGCGCCGACAGCGATGCCGGCGCGCTGGTCGACGGCGACAACGCGCTGGCCGCCGGCGAGGCGGCCAACGCCACCGCCGACGGCGCCACCGCGCTCGGCGGCGGCGCCAATGCGGTGGCCGCCGGGGCGACCGCGATCGGCTTCAACGCCGTGTCCAGCGGCGTCGACGCGGTCGCGCTGGGCAATGCCAGCCAGGCTGCGGGCGAGAACAGCATCGCCATCGGCAGCAACGCCCAGGCCAGCGAGATCGGCGCCACCGCCAGCGGCGCCGGCGCGCAGGCCAGCGGCACCTATGCCACCGCCACCGGCAACGAAGCGGTGGCCTCGGACAACCAGGCCACGGCGACCGGTTTCCGCAGCACCGCCTCGGGCACCGGCGCCACCGCGCTCGGCGGCTACAGCGAGGCCAGCGGCTATCTGTCCTCGGCGCTGGGCTATGGCGCGCTCGCCTCCGGCAGCTACGGCACCGCGGTCGGCGTGTCTTCCACCGCGTCCGGCAGCAGCAGCGTGGCGGTGGGCGAGTACAGCGTGGCCTCCGGCGAGGAGAGCGTGGCGGTCGGCGGCACCTCGTTCTTCGGGCTGATCCCGGCCGAGGCGTCCGGCGCCAACAGCGCCGCGTTCGGTGCCGGCGCCGGCGCCACCGCCGACTTCAGCAGCGCGCTCGGCAGCCTCAGCTACGCCAGCGCCGACAGCGCCAGTGCGTTCGGCTACGGCGCGTCCGCGTCCGGCATCAACAGCGTGGCGCTGGGTGCGAACTCCACGGCGGCGCGCGACAACACCGTCTCGGTGGGCAGCGCCGGCAATGAGCGGCAGATCACCAGCGTCGCCGCCGGCACCGAGGCCACCGACGCGGTCAACGTCGCCCAGCTGGAGGCGGTGAAGCAGTCCGCCGACGCCACCGGCAAGCAGTTCAAGGCCAACGGCGGCAGCGATCCGGCCGACGATGTCGGCAGCTACGTGGAAGGCACCTACGCCACCGCCGCCGGCGAGGCCAGCAACGCCTACGGCACCGGCGCCTCGGCGTTCGGCAGCGGCGCGCTGGCCGGCGCCCGCTACGCCACCGCGTCCGGCTACAACGCCACCGCCACCGGCGAGTCCAGCACCGCGATCGGCGGCTCGCTGTACTACACCGATGCGGCCGGCAACGTGCTGCTCGACGGCACCACCACCGCCAGCGCCGCCGGTGCCACCGCGCTGGGCGCGGGGGCGCAGGCCAGCGGCACGTTCAGCAGCGCCAGCGGCGCCGGCGCCCTCGCCAGCGGACTGCAGGCCACCGCCAACGGCTACAAGGCCAGCGCCGGCAGCGACTACAGCACCGCGGTCGGCGCCTTCAGCAACGCCAGCGGCACCCGCACCAGTGCGTTCGGCTACGGGGCGGCGGCCGCGGGCAACTACGCCTCGGCGCTGGGCTGGGGCAGCACCGCGTCCGGCGCGTATGCCGCGGCGCTGGGCTACAGCGCCCGCGCCACCGGCGAGGACGCGACCGCGCTCGGTGCCTCGGCCTGGGCCACCGCGGCGCAGACCACCTCGGTCGGTCAGTTCGCCTGGGCCACCGCGCAGGGCGGCACCGCGATCGGCCAGAACGCCTTCGCCTACGGCGGCGCCAATGCCACGGCGCTGGGCATCAATGCCTCGGCCAGCGGCGCCGGCAGCGTGGCCCTGGGCTCGGGCGCGCGCACCAGCGAAGCCAACGTGGTGTCGGTGGGCGGCGGCAACGGCGTCACCGCGCCGGCCACGCGCCGCATCACCAATGTCGGGGCCGCGGTCAACGCCACCGATGCGGTGAACAAGGCGCAGCTGGACGCGGTGGCCTCGGCCGCCGGCGACACCAGTGCGCGCTTCCAGAGTTCCGGCACCGCGGTGGCCAGCGCCAGCGGCGTGGACAGCACCGCGGCCGGTGCCGGCGCCACCGCCAGCGGCCTGCGCAGTTCCGCGCTGGGCGTGGGCAGCGTCGCCGCCGGCGCCGGTGCCACCGCCACCGGTGCCGGCAGCTCGGCGACCGGCGCGCGCAGCACCGCGATCGGCCTGCAGACCAATGCGATCGGCGAGAACGGCGTGGCGATGGGCTACAACAGCTTCGTCCGCAACAGCGGCAGCAACGGCGTCGCGCTCGGCGCCAATGCCGGCGTCTCCGCGGACAACGCAGTCGCGCTCGGCGCCGGTTCGCGGGCGTACGAGGCCGACACCGTGTCGCTGGGCAGCGGCAACGGCCGCGGCGGTCCGGCCACCCGGCGCATCGTCAACCTGACCGCCGGCAGCGTGGCCGCCGGCAGCACCGAGGCGATCAACGGCGGCCAGCTGTACCAGTCGCTGAGCAACATGGCCACGTTCCTGGGCGGCGGCGCCGGGCTCGGCGCGCAGGGCCTGTTCGTGGCGCCGACCTACGTGATCCAGGGGGCCAGCTACAACAACGTCGGTGCGGCGCTGGCGGCGCTGGACGGCAAGGTCAGCGAACTGGATGCGCGCACCGGCGGCAGCGCCACCGTGGCCCGCAGCGCGCGCATGGTCAGCGCCAGTGCGGTGGCTGCGCAGGCCAGCGAGGCCGCGCCTGCGGCATCGGCCGCGACGGCTGCAACCGCGGCGGCGACGCCGGTGTCCGGCAGCATCGGCACCGCGCAGGTCGGCGAAAGCACGGCGGTGGCCGCCGCTGCCACCGCGGTCGGCGCTGCCGCACGCGCCAACGACGTCACCGGCACCGCGATCGGCGGCAGCGCCTACGCGCACGGCCCCAACGACACCGCGATCGGCAGCAACGCCAAGGTCAATGCCGACGGCAGCACCGCGGTGGGCGCCAACAGCCACATCGCGGCGGTGGCGACCAATGCGGTGGCGATGGGCGAGGGCGCCAGCGTCAGCGCGGCCTCGGGCACCGCCATCGGCCAGGGCGCCAGCGCCACGGCGCAGGGCGCGGTGGCGCTGGGCCAGGGGTCGGTGGCCGATCGCGCACAGACGGTCTCGATCGGCAGCGCCGGCAACGAGCGCCAGCTCGCCCACGTCGCCGCCGGCACCCAGGCCACCGATGCGGTCAACAAGAGCCAGCTCGACAACGGTGTGGCCACCGCCAAGTCGTACACCGATGCGCGCTTCGGCACCATGGCCGACAGCTTCGAGGTGCTGCGCGGCGACGTCGATGCGCGCCTGCGCGACCAGGACCGCCGCATCGACCGCCAGGGCGCGATGAGCGCGGCCATGCTCAACATGGCCACCAGCGCCGCCGGCATCCGCACCCAGAACCGGGTCGGCGCCGGCATCGGCTTCCAGAACGGCGAGTCGGCGCTGTCGGTGGGTTACCAGCGCGCCTTCAGCGACCGCGCCACGGTGACCATCGGCGGTGCCTTCAGCGGCGACGACAGCTCCATCGGCATCGGTGCCGGTTTCGGCTGGTGATCCATCGCGGACGGCGGCGCGTGCCGCCGTCCGCCACTCAACGGCCTGAGGGGGCAGACCACAGGACCTTGGCTGGGCCGGCCAACGGATTCGGAAAAGGGAGTTTTACGGCCGCAACTGTCGCCTGATCCACGAAACTTTGAAGAGGACGTCAACGTGATCGACAAGCAAAACCTTCGTATCAATGCCATCGCCGCCGCCATGCTGGCGATGTCGCTGGGCGCCTCGAGCGCAGTCGCGGCCGGCGCTTCGGCGCCGCTGCCGGTCAAGGAGCCGGGCAGGTCCGCGCCGGCCGATGCGGTGACCTCCAACCGCATCCTGGTGCGCTACAACGCCGGCAGCGCCGCGGCCAGCGACCGCAGCGCCAAGCTGTCGGCGGTGCAGTCGGCGGTGGGCCGCGCCAGCCTCGGCGGCGGCAACGGCATCTCGCGCGCGGCCGCGGCCAGCGTGCGCGCCGAGTACGTGCGCACCCTGGGCATCGGCGCGGACCTGATCCGCCTGACCGGCAAGCTGAGCAAGGCCGACGTGGACAAGGTGGTGGCGGAAATCGCCGCCGACCCGGCGGTGAAATACGCGCAGGTCGACGCCAAGCTGCGGCCGGTGGAAGTGCTGCGGGCCAAGGCGCAGGTGCAGCCGCAGTTCGTGCCCAACGATCCGCTGTACGCGCAGTACCAGTGGCACTACAGCAACGCCAACGGCGGCATCAACGCGCCGGCCGCGTGGGACGTGTCCAAGGGCGACGGCGTGGTGGTGGCGGTGCTCGATACCGGCATCCTGCCGAACCATCCGGACGTGGCGGTGAACCTGCTGCAGGGCTACGACTTCATTTCCGACGCGGCGACCTCGCGGCGTCCGACCGATGCCCGCGTACCGGGCGCGCTGGACTACGGCGATTGGGTCGAGAACGCCAACGAGTGCTACACCGGCTCGTCGGCCGAGGACAGCTCCTGGCACGGTAGCCACGTCGCCGGCACCGTGGCCGAAGCGACCAACAACGGCGTCGGCATGGCCGGCGTGGCGCCCAACGCCACCGTGCTGCCGGTGCGCGTGCTCGGCAAGTGCGGCGGCTACACCTCCGACATCGCCGACGCGATCATCTGGGCCTCGGGCGGCACCGTGTCCGGCGTGCCGGCCAACCAGAACCCGGCCGAAGTGATCAACATGTCGCTGGGCGGCAGCGGCGCCTGCGACAGCGTCACCCAGGACGCGATCAACGGCGCGGTGTCGCGCGGCACCACGGTGGTGGTGGCCGCCGGCAACAACACCGCCAACGCCGCCAACTTCAGCCCGGCCAGCTGCGACAACGTGATCGCGGTCGGCGCCACCCGCATCACCGGCGGCATCACCTATTACTCCAACTACGGCGCCAAGGTGGACCTGTCCGGTCCCGGCGGCGGCGGCAGCGTCGACGGCAACCCGGGCGGCTACGTCTGGCAGAACGGCTACACCGGCGCGACCACGCCCACCTCCGGCAGCTACACCTACATGGGCATGGGCGGCACCTCGATGGCCTCGCCGCACGTGGCGGCGGTGGCGGCGCTGGTGCAGAGCGCGCTGATCGCCGCGGGCAAGGCGCCGCTGACCCCGGCCGCGCTGGAGACCCTGCTCAAGCAGACCGCGCGACCGTTCCCGGTGTCGATCCCGTCCAGTACCCCGATCGGCACCGGCATCGTCGATGCCAAGGCCGCGCTGGCCAAGGCGCTGGAAGAGCCGTGCGATCCGGCCACCGAGCAGTGCGCGCCGACCGCGACCGCGCTGACCAACAAGGTGGCGGTCGCGGGTCTGGCCGGTGCCGCGGGCAACGAGGCGCTGTACAGCTTCGAGGCCAAGGCCGGTGCGGTGCTGAGCTTCCTCACCTACGGCGGCAGCGGCAACGTCTCGCTGTACGTGAGCTTCGGCAAGGAGCCGAGTGCCGGCAACGCCGACGCCAAGTCGACCCGTCCGGGCAACAACGAGACGGTGCGCTTCACCGCGCCGCAGGCCGGCACCTACTACATCAAGCTGGTCGGCGAGAGCGCCTACAGCGGCGTCAGCCTGGTCGCGCGCCAGTAAGCGCACGCGGCGCAGGGAAGCGCCACGCAGTCCCTGGAAACCCGGCTCCGGCCGGGTTTCCTGCGTCTGGGGCCGGCGCACCGGCCCGACGATCGCCGAGTCGCCGAGCGCATGGAACACCAGGTGCTGGTGGCCGCGGCGGCGCGCTGCGCGCCCGCTCAGCTTATCCTTCCGGCATGTCAGTGCGATGACCGCGACGGGCGCCGCCGGGTCGGCACCCTGCCGCCCGGTAGACAGTGGCGACGGCGCGCGCCGGATTCGGCGTCGGGTCGCGCCGAACTGCTAAAGTCGCACGGTCATCTGGGAGGGATAGCGTGAACGCGCTCGTGAAGGACACTGCCGTCGCCGTCGATACGCCCGAAACCCGCATCATCGAGGCGTTGCTGGCCAAGGGCCGGCTCAAGGACGGCGACCTGGCGCGCGCGCGGCAGTTGCAGCGCGAGTCCGGCGGCGGCCTGCTGGCGCTGCTGGCGCGCCTGGGCCTGGTCTCCGAGCGCGACCATGCCGAACTCAGCGCCGAGGTCCTGGGCCTGCCGCTGCTGGACGCCAAGCAGCTGCCGGCCACCGCGCCGGAAAGCCTGCCCGAGGCGCAACCGTTGTCGCTGCGCTTCCTCAAGCAGTTCCATGTGTGTCCGCTGGGCGAGCGCGACGGCGTGCTGGAACTGTGGATGGCCGATCCGCACGACGCCTATGCCGCCGACGCGGTACGCCTGGCCACCGGCCTGCAGGTGCTGCCGCGGGTCGGCCTGCGCTCGGAGATCGACGACCTGATCGAGCGCTGGTTCGGCCAGGGCCGCAGCGCGATGGGCGCGATCGTGGAGACCGCCGACGGCGACAGCGTCGCCGCCGACGACATCGAACACCTGCGCGATCTCGCCTCCGAGGCGCCGGTGATCCGGCTGGTGAACCTGGTGATCCAGCGCGCGGTGGAACTGCGCGCCTCGGACATCCACATCGAACCGTTCGAGAGCCGGCTGAAGGTGCGCTACCGCGTCGACGGCGTGCTGATCGACGGCGAGAGCCCCCCGGCCAACCTGACCGCGGCGGTGATCAGCCGCGTCAAGATCATGGCCAAGCTCAATATCGCCGAGCGCCGCCTGCCGCAGGACGGCCGCATCATGCTGCGGGTGCAGGGCAAGGAACTGGACCTGCGCGTGAGCACCGTGCCCACCGCGCACGGCGAGAGCGTGGTGATGCGCCTGCTCGACCGCGAGACCGTGGTATTCGACTTCCACCGGCTCGGCTTCACCGACGCGTTCCTGCCGCAGTTCCGCAAGGTGCTGGAGCAGCCGCACGGCATCCTGCTGGTCACCGGCCCCACCGGCTCGGGCAAGACCACCACGCTGTACACCGCGCTGAGCCAGCTCAACACCGCCGACGTCAAGATCATCACCGTCGAGGACCCGGTCGAATACCAGATCGAGGGCATCAACCAGATCCAGGCCAAGCCGCAGATCGGCCTGGATTTCTCGCATGCGCTGCGCAGCATCGTGCGCCAGGACCCGGACATCATCATGATCGGCGAAATGCGCGACCTGGAAACCGCGCGCATCGCCATCCAGTCCGCGCTGACCGGCCACCTGGTGCTGTCCACCCTGCACACCAACAACGCCGCCGGCGGCATCACCCGCCTGCTCGACATGGGTGTGGAGGACTACCTGCTGACCTCCACCATCAACGGCATCCTCGCCCAGCGCCTGGTGCGGCGGCTGGAGCCGACCCACGCCGAGCGCTATGCGGCCTCGCCGGAAGAGATCGAGAAGTTCGAGCTGCGCCGGCTGCAGCCGGAGGGCGAGATCTTCCTGTACCGCCCGCGGCCCTCGGCGCTCGCCCCGACCGGCTACGTGGGCCGTACCACCATCATGGAATTCCTGGTGATGAACGACGCGCTGCGGCGTGCGGTGATGCGCCACGCCGGCATGGGCGAGATCGAGCAACTGGCGCGCGAGGCCGGCATGCGCACCATGTACGAGGACGGCCTGGCCAAGGCGCTCAGCGGCCAGACCACGATCGAGGAAGTGCTGCGCGTGACGGAGGAAACCTGATGCGCGCGGCATGCGCTCCGGCGATGGCAGCGTGGTGCTTCGCCATGCGCTCGCGGCCGGCGCCCGGGTACGCAGCGAACGTGCACGACGCGCTTTCCCACTCCCGATTCCCCATTCCCCATTCCCAGCCCTGATGCCCCTGTACCGCTACAAGGCCCTGGACTCGCACGGCGAGATCCTGGAAGGGCAGATGGAAGCCGCCAGCGAGGCGGAGGTGGCGCTGCGCCTGCAGGAGCAGGGGCACATGCCGATGCAGGCCCGGCTCGCCGCCGAGGGCGGTGGCACCTCGTTGCGTGGGCTGTTCCGACCCAAGCCGTTCGACGGCGCGGCGCTGGTGCAGTTCACCCAGCAATTGGCGACCCTGCTCGGCGCCGGCCAGCCGCTGGACCGCGCGCTGTCGATCCTGCTCGAGCTGCCCGAGGACGAACGCTCCAAGCGCACCGTCGGCGACATCCGCGACGCGGTGCGCGGCGGCGCGCCGCTGTCCACCGCGCTGGAGCGCCAGCACGGGCTGTTCTCGCGCCTGTACATCAACATGGTGCGCGCCGGCGAGGCCGGCGGCAGCCTGCACGACACCCTGCAGCGCCTGGCCGAATACCTGGAACGCAGCCGCGAACTGCGCGGGCGGGTGATCAACGCACTGATCTATCCGGCGATCCTGGTCAGCGTGGTCGGCTGCGCGCTGCTGTTCCTGCTCGGCTACGTGGTGCCGCAGTTCGCGCAGATGTACGAGAGCCTGGACGTGGCCCTGCCGTGGTTCACCCAGGCGGTGCTGAGCGTGGGCCTGTTCGTGCGCGACTGGTGGATCGTGCTGCTGGTGGTGCCCGGGGTGATCATCCTGGCGGTGGACCGCAAGCGCCGCGACCCCGCGTTCCGCGCCAGCTTCGACGCCTGGCTGCTGCGCCAGCGCTTCGTCGGCGTGCTGATTTCGCGGCTGGAGACCGCGCGCCTGACCCGCACCCTCGGCACCCTGCTGCGCAACGGCGTGCCGCTGCTGGCGGCGCTGGGCATCTCCCGCAACGTGCTGTCGAACCTGGCGCTGACCGCCGACGTCGGCGCCGCCGCCGACGACGTCAAGAACGGCCACGGGCTGTCGGCCTCGCTGTCCAAGGGCAAGCGCTTCCCGCGCCTGGCCCTGCAGATGATCCAGGTCGGCGAGGAATCGGGCGCGCTGGACATCATGCTGCTGAAGACCGCCGACACCTTCGAGCAGGAGACCGCGCAGGCCATCGACCGCCTGCTGGCGGCGATGGTGCCGGCGATCACCCTGGTCCTGGCCTCGGTGGTCGGCCTGGTGATCATCTCCGTCCTCGTCCCCCTCTACGACCTTACCAATGCGATTGGGTGAGGTCATGGCGGGCCGGGCCGGCGTGTCCGGCGCCGGGACTGCGGCGCCATGCAGCGCGGTGGCCTTGCCCGCAGCGCCCGCGCGGCGCGCCATGGCGGATGGGGCGCCGCACGCCCGCGCATGGCCTGGCCTCGGACGGCTGTCGCGGACTGTGACGCCGCGCGGTCCCGGGCGGGAACCTTCGGCCGTCGCCCCTGTCCCATTGCCAGCGGCGCCGCGCGCGCCGGCCGCGGCCGTGCGTGCGCGCGGCACGGATCCTCCGCTGCCAGGTGTGACGGCGTGCGTGACGCGCCGCTGTACCGCCGGCTGGCGCCGGCAGCCATCGTCACCGTGTTCGGCTACATAGGTCTTCCACCGCAAGGATCCGATGCAATGCGTACTCTCCGCCGCTCCCTGACCCGTTCCCCGTCCGCCGCACGCCAGGCGGGCATGAGCCTGCTGGAAATCATCATCGTCATCGTGCTGATCGGCGCGGTGCTGACCCTGGTCGGCAGCCGCGTGCTCGGCGGCGCCGACCGCGGCAAGGCCAACCTGGCCAAGTCGCAGATCCAGACCCTGGCCGGCAAGGTCGACAACTACCAGCTCGATACCGGCAAGCTGCCGTCCAAGCTCGACGACCTGGTCACCGCGCCGGGCGGCGTCAGCGGCTGGCTCGGCCCGTACGCCAAGCCCGCCGAACTGAACGACCCCTGGGGCCACCCGATCGAGTACAAGGTGCCCGGCGAAGGCCGCCCGTTCGACCTGATCAGCCTCGGCAAGGATGGCCAGCCCGGCGGCAGCAGTTACGACGCCGACATCAAGTACGAGTGATCCGGCGCCGTGATCCAGGCCCCTGCCGGCGCGCTGCGCTTCGGCGCGCCGGCGGGCGCGCCGGCTGCGCGTGCGCGCATGCGCGGCGTGTCGCTGCTGGAGATGCTGCTGGTGGTGGGCCTGATCGCGATCGCCGCGCTGCTGGCGGCCTCGGTGCTGACCGGCGGCATCGACGGCATGCGCCTGCGCTCGGCGGCCAAGGAGATCGCCTCGCAACTGCGCTACACCCGCACCCAGGCGATCGCCAGCGGCCAGCCGCAGCGCTTTCTGATCGACCCGCAGGCGCACCGCTGGCAGGCGCCCAACGGCCGCCACGGCGAGATTCCGCCGTCGCTGACGATCCGCTTCACCGGCGCGCGCCAGGCGCAGCGCCGCGACGGCGAGGGCGCGATCCAGTTCTTCGAGGACGGCGCCTCCACCGGCGGGCGCATCGAGCTGCAGGCGCGCCAGGCGCGCTGGCGCATCGACGTGACCTGGCTGACCGGCGAGGTCACGGTCGGGCGTGCGCCGGAGCAGGCGGGCTCATGAACCGCCAGCGCGGCTACACCCTGATCGAGGTGATCGTGGCGTTCGCGCTGCTGGCGCTGGCGCTGACCCTGCTGCTCGGCTCGCTGTCCGGCGCCGCGCGCCAGGTGCAGCGTGCCGATCAACTGAGCCGCGCCACCCTGTACGCGCAGTCGCTGCTGGCGGCGCAGGGCGTGGAGCAGCCGCTGCAGCCGGGGCGCAGCCAGGGCACGCTGGAGCAGGGCGGCTACCGCTGGACCCTGGACGTGGCGCCCTACGCGGATCCGCGGCGGCCGCCGGATGCGGCGGTGGTGCCCGGCGCGCCGACCCTGCTGCAACTGACCCTGCAGGTGCGCTGGGGCGAGGCGCCGGCGCAGGCGCTGCAGTGGAAGACCCTGCGCCTGGTCGCGCCGCAGAGCGCCGGGGTGCCGCAATGAGCCTGCGCGCGCCGCGCCGCGCCGGGATGCGCGGCTTCACCTTGATCGAGGTGCTGCTGGCCACGGTGCTGCTGGTCGGCGGCCTGACCCTGGCCTTCGCCACGCTGCGCTCGGCGATGGCGATCAGCGGCCGCGGCGAGGCGATCGCCGGGCGCAGCGAACGCATGCGTGCGGTCGAGGGCTTCCTGCGCCGGCGCCTGAGCGGCGCGCAGTCGCTGCCGCTGGACATCGACACGCACACCCTGCAGCCGGTGCGCTTCGTCGGCGAACCGCAGCGCATGCAGTTCGTGGCCGATCTGCCCGAGTACCTCGGCCGCGGCGGCCCCTACCTGCACGACCTGCGGGTCAGCGGCGACGGCGACCACCGGCAGCTGACGATCGCGCTGGTGCAGGTACAGGCCGGCAAGCAACTGGCCGAGACGCCGCCGCGTCCGCCCGAGCCGCTGGCGCGCGACCTGCGCGAGGTGCGCTTCCGCTACCGCGGCCTGGACCCGGAGCGCGGCACCATCGGCCCGTGGCAGGAGCGCTGGGAGCGCACCGACACGCTGCCGCTGCTGGTCTCGATCGAGCTGCGCAGCGGTGACGGCGTGGCGTGGCCGCCGCTGGTGGTGGCGCTGCGCCAGGCCGGCGGCGCGGAGATGCGGCAGTGAGCGCGGCACGCAACAACCGCGGCGCGGCGCTGGTGCTGGTGCTGTGGCTGATCGCGCTGCTGACCGCCCTGATCGGCGCCTTCGCGCTGACCGCGCGCACCGAGAACCTGCAGGGCAAGGTGCTCGGCGACGGCGCCGAGGCGCAGGAGCGCGCCCGCGCCGGCCTGGAATACGCGCTGACCCGGCTCGCCGGCACCGCCACGCAGCCGGGCTGGCGTGCCGACGGCCGGCGCTACCGTTGGCAGTACGAAGGCGCCACGGTCGACCTGCGGGTCACCGACGAGAGCGGCAAGGTCGACCTGAACATGGCCGATGCGCCGCTGCTGGCGGCGCTGGTGCGCGCGGTCGGCGAGGATCCGCAGCGCGCCGAGCGCATCGCCGCGGCGATCGTGGACTGGCGCGATCCGGACAACCTGACCCAGCCCAACGGCGCCGAGGATCCGGATTACGCCGCCGCCGGCCTGCCCTACGGCGCCAAGGATGCGCCGTTCGAGAGCCTGGCCGAACTGCAACTGGTGCTGGGGATGGACCCTGCGTTGTACGCCAAGCTGCTGCCCAACCTGACCCTGTACGCCGGCGTGTCGCGGCCGACACCGGACTTCGCGCCGGGGCCGGTGCTGACCGCGCTCGGCCTGGACGCGCAGCAGGTGCTGGCGCAGCGCGAACGCACCGACCAGACCCAGCTCGGCATGGTCGGCCTGGGCGGTGGCGGCACCTACAGCATCGAAAGCCGGGCGCGGCTGGGCAATGGCCGCGAGGGCGTGTTGCGCGCGGTGGTGCGCCCAGGCTCGTCGGCGCTGCCGGGCTCCGCCTACACTGTGCTGCGTTGGGAAGAAGGAACGACGGTGCGATGACGGCGTGGCGCGACACGATGGACAAACTTGGCGTACGCATCGCCCCCGGTGCGGGCGGGCTGCTGTCCTGGTGGCAGCGGTCGCTGATGGCGTGGCTGCCGCCGCGCTGGCAGCTGCAGCTGGGCTGGTCGCAGGCGCGGCTGCTGCTGTGGCGCCAGGGCGAGCAACTGATGCTGGCGCGGCAGGTCGAGTCCGAGCTGGGCGCGCCGCTGGCGTTGCCGTGGCCGCTGCTGCCCGACGAACTGGATGCGCTGCTGGGGCCGCGCCTGGCGGCGCTGCCGCGGGTGTGGCTGCTGCCGGCCGAGGCGGCGCTGCAACGCCGGCTGCGCCTGCCGGCGGCGGCGGCCGAGCACCTGCGCGAGGTGGTGAAGTTCGAGATCGACCGGCAGACCCCGTTCCAGGCCGACCAGGTGATCTACGACGTGCGCGCCGACGGCCGCCGCGACGACGCCCAGCTCGATGTCGAACTGGTGGTGGCCCCGCGCCGCGTGCTCGACGACCTGCAGGCCAGCGCCGGCGCGCTGCGCCCGACCCTGGCCGGCATCGACGTCGCCGGCAGCGATGGCGCGCCGCTGGGCGTGAACCTGCTGCCGCAGGAACAGCGCCACCGTCGCGCCGACCCGATGCGGCGCTGGAACGCGATCCTCGCCGCCACCGCGCTGCTGGCGCTATTTGCGGCCGGTTGGCAACTGCTGGACAACCGCCGCGACGCGCTGGAGCACCTGCGCACGCAGGTGGACAGCGGCGCGCAGCGCGCGCGCGCGGTGGCCGCGCAGCGCCAGCAACTGCTCGACCTGGTCGAAGGCGCCGCGTTCTTCGACCAACTGCGCGCCGAGCGCCCGGCCTCGGTGGAGGTCTGGAACGAACTGAGCAAGCGCCTGCCGGAGGGCACCTATCTGGAGAAGTTCTCGATCGAGGGCAATCAGTTGCAGTTGATCGGCCTCAGCAGCGAAGCCTCGTCGCTGGTCGGGCGGCTGGAAGGCTCGCCCCTGTGGCGCACGCCGTCGCTGACCGGCGTGCTGCAGGCCGATCCGGGCAGCCATCGCGACCGCTTCACCCTCACCGCCGAACTGGCCGGGACCAAGCGCAAGGAGGCCGCCGATGCCGGTGCAGGTCGATAAGCGCGACCGCTGGCTGGCCCTGGGCCTGCTGCTGGCGGCGCTGGCGCTGGGCTACCTGGTGCTGGTGCATCCGTGGTGGACCGTGCCGATGCGCGAGGTCGATGCGCAGCTCCAGGAACTGCGCCAGCGCGAGTTGCGCGTGCGCATGCAGTTGCAGCAGGCGCCGCAGGTGGCGCAACGGCTGCAGCAGGCGCAGCGCGAACTGGCCACGCGCCCGGGTTTCCTGCGCGAGACCTCGGCCGAGCTGGCCTCGGCCGGCCTGGTACAGCGCCTGGAGAGCGCAGTGGCCACGGCCAGCCCGGGCAACCGCAGTTGCGCGATCAGCAACCGCTCGCCGCTGGCCGCCGACAATCGCAGCGACCGCTTCACCCGGGTCGCGGTGCAGGTGCGCCTGCGCTGCGGCACGCCGGAACTGGCCGCCGTGCTGCATGCGCTGGAGAGCGGCACGCCGGCGCTGTTCATCGACAACCTCAACGTGATGGCGCAGCGCTACCAGCTCTCGCCGGGCGAAAGCGGCAACGGCCTGGACGTGGCCTTCGAACTGGCCGGCTACCTGCGCCCGAACGCGATGCCGGCGCCGCCGGCATCCGCCACGCCGGACCCGTCCGCGGCGGCGGCACCCGCCGCGACCGCCCCGGTGATGAACGCCGGCGGTTCCGCCGGCGCCGGGCCGAGCGAGCCGGCCACGGTGCCGTCGCCGCCGGCCGCGCCCGGCGCGACCAACCTGCCGGGCGCCCCGGCTGCCGCGCCGGCGGACCTGCCGCAACAGGTGGAGGGCCGCCATGCGAATTGAAGCGATGGGCCTGCGCACCGTGTGGCTGGGCACGCTGGCGCTGTGGGGCCTGCTGGTCTGGGCGCTGGGCCTGGGCGGACTCGGCGAGCGGGTGGCGCCGCTGCCCGACGATCCGTCGATGCTGCAGCGGCTGCCGGGCCTGCCCGCGGCCACCGCGCACCGCCTGGGCGATTTCTCGCAGTACGGCGAGATCGCCGCGCGGCCGGTGTTCGCCGAGGATCGCCGCCCGCATCCGTTCTTCCTCAGCGCCGACAACGGCCAGGCCGCCGCGCCCAACGTGCGCCTGACCGGCGTGCTGCTCACCGATCGCTTCAAGATGGCGACGCTGACCACCGAGCAGGGCGAGTCGCTGCGCCTCAAGGAAGGCGGCGACGCGGTGCAGGGCTGGCGGCTGCTGTCGCTGGCGCCGCGCCAGGCCACGGTCAGCGGCGCCGGCGGCACCCAGACCCTGGAGCTGAAGGTGTTCGACGGCAAGGGCGGGCAGCCGCCGACCGTGCTCGGCCAGGCCGGGCGCGCGGCCGCCGGGCAGGTGCCGCCGCAGGCCGCCGCGGGCAACGGCCAGCCCAACGCCGGCATGCAGCGTCCGCCGACCCCGGCCACCCCCACCACGGTGCCGAACCAGGCGCCGACCCCGTCCGCGCCCCAGCCCGCGTCCCCGGCGCCGTCGTCGGAGCAGTTGCAGGCGATCCGCGAACGGATCGAAGCGCGGCGCCGGCAATTGCAGCAACAGCGCCAGAACAACCCATCAGGCCAGAACCCTTGAAGAGTGATCGCATGACGCCGCGTCTGTTTTCCCTGTTCCTCGCCATCGGCCTGGTGGCCGGCTGCGCCACCACGCCCTCGCCGGACATCCGTCGCGGCGCCGCGATCAACCCCCAGGTGGGCGCGGCCGGCAGTACCCAGACCGACGGCCAGGGCGGCCCGGCCGATCCCAATGCCTTGCCCGAGCGCACCGCCCCGGTGATCCGCCGCGGCAGCGGCACCATGATCAACTCCGCGGCCGCCGCCGCGCCGGCGCCCTCGCTGGGCAATGCCAGCAGCGGCAGCGCCACCTTCAACTTCGAGGGCGAATCGCTGCAGGCGGTGGTCAAGGCCATCCTCGGCGACATGCTCGGGCAGAACTACGTGATCGCGCCGGGCGTGCAGGGTACGGTGACCCTGGCCACGCCCAAGCCGGTGTCGCCGGCGCAGGCGCTGAACCTGCTGGAGATGGTGCTGGGCTGGAACAACGCGCGCATGGTCTACAGCGGCGGCCGCTACAACATCGTCCCCGCCGACCAGGCCCTGGCCGGCACGGTGGCGCCGAGCACCGCCTCGCCGGCCAGTGCGCGCGGCTTCGAGGTGCGGGTGGTGCCGCTGAAGTACATCTCCGCCAGCGAAATGAAGAAGGTGCTGGAGCCGTACGCGCGGCCCAACGCCATCGTCGGCATCGACAGCTCGCGCAACGTCATCACCCTGGGCGGCACCCGCGCCGAACTGGAGAACTACCTGCGCACGGTGCAGATCTTCGACGTCGACTGGTTGTCGGGCATGTCGGTGGGCGTGTTCCCGATCCAGTCCGGCAAGGCCGAGCAGGTCGCGGCCGACCTGGAGAAGGTGTTCGGTGAGAACAGCAAGACCCCCAGCGCCGGCATGTTCCGCTTCATGCCGCTGGAGAACGCCAATGCGGTGCTGGTGATCACCCCGCAGGCGCGCTACCTGGACCAGATCCAGGAGTGGCTGGACCGCATCGACAGCGCCGGCGGCGGCGCGCGGCTGTTCTCCTACGAGCTCAAGTACATCAAGGCCAAGGACCTGGCCGACCGCCTGGCCGAAGTGTTCGGCGCCGGCGGCGGCAACCGCGGCGATTCCAACGCCTCGCTGATGCCGGGCTCGCAGATGAGCCAGTTGAACGGCGGCGGCCTGGGCGGCTTCAACGGCAGCGACAGCAGCAGCCTGGGCGGCGGCGTGGGCGGCAGCCTGGGCGGCAGTAGCGACAGCCTGGGCGGGAGCAGTTCTTCCGGCAGCAGCGGCGGCGGCCTGGGCAACGGCAGCCTGCAGCTGTCGCCGCGCACCGCCGGCAACGGCAGCGTGACCCTGGAAGTGCAGGGCGACAAGGTCGGCGTCTCGGCGGTGGAGGAAACCAACACCTTGCTGGTGCGCTCGACCCCGCAGGCCTGGCGCTCGATCCGCGACGTGGTCGAGAAGCTCGACGTGATGCCGATGCAGGTGCACATCGAGGCGCAGGTGGCCGAGGTCAGCCTGACCGGCGATCTGCAGTACGGCGTGAACTGGTTCTTCGAGAATTCGGTCAACGCCTCCGCCGATTCCACCGTGGCCAATTCCACCGGCCTCGGCCCGGGCGCAGGCTTGCCCAGCGCGGCCGGTCGCAAGATCTGGGGCGATATCGCCGGCAAGATCACCGGCAGCAGCGGCCTCGGCTGGACCTTCCTCGGCACCAATGCTGCGGCGGTCATCACCGCCCTGGACAAGGTCACCAACCTCAAGCTGCTGCAGACCCCGTCGGTGTTCGTGCGCAACAACGCCGAAGCCACCCTCAACGTGGGCACGCGGATTCCGATTAATTCCACTTCGATCAACACGGGTATCGGCACCGACACCAGCTACTCGTCGGTCCAGTACATCGACACCGGCGTGATCCTCAAGGTGCGCCCGCGGGTCACCAAGGACGGCATGGTGTTCCTGGACATCGTGCAAGAGGTCAGCACGCCGGGCGCGCGGCCGACGGCATGTACGTCCTCCAGCACCATCGTCAACAGCTCGGCCTGCAACGTCGATATCAACACCCGCCGGGTCAAGACCGAGGCGGCGGTGCAGAGCGGCGACACCATCATGCTCGCCGGCCTGATCAACGACAGCACCACCGACGGCAGCAGCGGCGTGCCGTACCTGAGCAAGTTGCCTGTGGTCGGCGCGTTGTTCGGACAGAAGACCCAGCAGAAGAACCGCAACGAAGTGATCGTGCTGCTGACCCCGACGATCGTGCGCAACCCGCAGGAAGCGCGCAATCTCACCGACGAGTACGGGCAGAAGTTCAAGGCCATGGAGCCGCTGCCGGTACGCGGCAAGAAGTAAGCGGGTGAGCCTGCCCATCGTGCTGCTGGCGGTCGGCGTCGACGACGTCGCCCTGGACGCCTGCCTCGGTGCGCTGGAGGAGAACACGCCGGCCGGTACCCGCGTGTGGCTGGCCGACGATGCGCAGGCCGGCCCGCGCGGCATCCGCGTGATCGAGGCCTGGCTGGCGCGCACGCGCCTGCAGGCCGACTACACGCGGCGGCCGCGCATGCTCGGCGAGGTGGCGCATATGGACGAGATGCTGCGCGCCTGCGGCGATGCCGACGTGGCGGTGCTGGCCGCCGATGCGCAGCCCGGGCCGGGCTGGCTGCAGCAGTTGAGCGCCTGCCTGGCGCGCGATGCGGCCATCGCCAGCGCCACGCCGTGGAGCAATGCCGGCGAAGCCTGTGCGTGGCCGCGGCTGGGCGAGATCAACCCGCTGCCCGAGGATCCCGAGCGCCTGGCGCGGACCTGCGCGGCGTTGCCGCCGCTGCATCCGGAACTGCCGTCGGCGGTGTGCCACGCGGTGGTCCTGCGCGGCGTGGCGCGGCAGCGCGCCGGCGGCCTGGACGCCAGCAGCTACGGGTCCTGGTATGCGGCGCTGACCGACCTGTCGCTGCGCATGGCCGGGCTCGGCTGGCGCAACGTGTTGTGCGAGACCGCGCATGTGGCCTGCAGTGGCGAAGGCCGCGCCGCCGACGGCGACATGGATGCGCTGGCCACGCGCTGGCCGGCCTGGCACGCGCGCCTGGCCGAGTTCCTGATGCACGATCCCTTGCGCGCCTGCCGTGAGGAATTCCAGCGCTTGTACGACACCTCGCCGCCGCCGGATCCGCAAGGCGCGCTGTTCGATGCCTAGTGCGTCTCGTGTCGAGGTCGCTTCCACATTCAGCCATGGTGACGACAAGTGCAAGAGCAAAGCTTTCGCCTTACGGCGAGTTACTTTTCTTTGCTCGCGCAAAGAAAAGTAACCAAAAGAAGCGCTTTACCACAGCCGAAGGCTGGTCAAGCGCGCCCTGCCTCGCGCCCTCCGCGCTGCGCGCTCCGGGTCCGCGTCCAGCGCGGGGATCCGCGGAAGGGGCATCCTGCCCCTGCCGCGGACGGCGCACATCCATGTGCGCCGCCCTTCGGGTTTTTCCCCGCGCTGGCCGCCGCTTCGGAAGGGAACCCGGTAAGTCAAAAGCAAGGCAAGAGCAACAACCAAAGCAAGAGCAACAACCAAAGCCAAGCGACCGCGACTCCCGCAGGGACTGGCGGTGATCGGTGTCCGGGCGCGATGTGGGAGGGAATCTCGTTCCCTTTTGTGGGGTCTAGTCCCGACGGCTTCCGAGGTCCGATCGTCCACCTACTCCGTTCGTCGTGGTTGCATGACAGTTGACTCCCACAGCGGCTTGCGGCAAGCCCGCCGGATGCACTGTGGGAGCGACTTCAGTCCCGACGCATTGCGCCATCGGAAAGCACGCACCGCTTTGCGCGTCGCGGCTGCATGACAGTTGACTCCCACAACCCCCGTGCCTGGTTGACATCGCCGCAGATCGGCTTATTTCGGCGGCGCGTACACGTCCACCGAGACTTCCAGCACGTCGTGGCGCCAGGATTCGATATCGAACTCCACCGCGCGGCCGTCGGCGGCATAGCTGACGCGCTGCAGGCGGAAGCAGGGCGTGCCGGCGGTGGATTGCAGCAGCGCGGCCTGCTCGGCGTCGAGCGTGGCCGGATACATCGACAGCCGGCTGCGCGCCTGCCGCAAGCCCAGGCGCTGGGTCAGCACCGCGCTCAGCGAGCCGGCCAGGTCGTGCTCGAGCAGGCGCGGCGCCCACGCGGCGAGGATGGCGTTGGTTTCCAGCAGCACCGCACGCCGCCCGATCCAGCGCCGGCGGCGCAGCACGAACATCTCGGTCGCAGGATCGTCCAGGTGCAGGTGCCGGGCGAGCGCCGCGCCGGCCGGCTGGCGCTGCGCGGCGAGCAGTTCGGTGCGCGGGACGCCGCCCTGCGCGGCCACGTACTGCATGAAGCCGGCGATGCTGTTGGGGTCGTGGCGCACCCGCGGCGCGCTGACGAACCAGCCGCGGCGGTTCTCGCGGTAGATGTGCCCGTCCGATTCGAGCTGCTGCAGGGCCTCGCGCAAGGTGATGCGGGTGCAGCCGAACAGCGCGGCCAGCTCGCGCTCCACCGGCAGGCGCTGGTCCGCCCGCCACTCGCCGGCGGCGATGCGCGCCAGCAGCGCATCGGCGATGCGTTGGGCGAAGCCGGCGGCGGTGGCGAAGCTCATGCGAAGTCCAGGGCGTGGCGAAGCGTGGCCGACAAGACTACGCCGCCGGCTGGCGAGTGCGGACGATGCGTGGATGTCTGCTGCGCGCTGTCCGCACATCCGACGACGGCTCGCACTGTGCCGCTGCGCACTTCGCCGGCACCGAGCGCGCTCAGGCGATGGCACGCGCGCGGCGCAGATCGGCCTGCCACAGGCGCAGTCCGTACACCGCCAGCACCACGAATCCGGCGTACAGCGCCGCGGTGGGATACAGGCCCTTGTACACGAACACGCCGACGTAGACGCAGTCCAGCACGATCCACAGGCCCCAGCTGGCCACACGCTTGCGCGCCGCCCAGACGCTGGCGACCACGCTGAACGCCGACAGCGCCGCATCCAGCCACGGCAGTGCCGCATCGGTGTGCCGGTGCATCAGCCAGCCCAGCAGCGCCGCGCCGGCGGCGCCGGCCAGCAACGAGCGCACGCCTTCGGCCCACGGCAACGGCCCGACCCGGACCTTGCCGTCCTCGTCCAGCCCCTGGCTCCAGCGCCACCAGCCATAGCCCTGCAGGACCACATACAGGCCCTGCAGCAGCATGTCCGAGTACAGCTTCCACTGATAGAACAGCCACGCGTATAGCAGCACCGCGACCACGTTGACCGGCCAGCACCAACGCACCCGCCGCGCGGTCAGCCACACGCCCAATACGTTGACCAGCACGGCGAGAAGTTCGAGGGGGGACATGGTGGGGTGGCCGGGAGTGGGGAGTGGGGATTCGGGATGGGGTGTGGTTCGCGAGCGCGGTGCATTGCGCGCGTTCGTGGAGCGGCTTCAGTCGCGCCCTGTCAGCGGTAGCGCGTCGCGGCTGAAGCCGCTCCCACAGGGGCTTGCGGCGAGCCTGTCGGGTGCACAGTAGAAGGGACTTCAGTCCCGACGCATTGCGCCACCGAAACGCACACCACTTCGCGCGTTTCCGCTGCATGGCAGTGGATCGCCACATCGGTCATCGGCGTGGCTGGTGTTCGAGAGGGGGCGCGAATGGATGAAGTCATGGTGGATCCGGAGAACAGGGTCAGGCGTTTTTGCGAGCGAAGAAGACAGGGTTTGTTGAAGGAGCAGCTTGTCTCACTGTGGGGATCAGCCTCGACCCGTCCGCAGTAGCGCGTCGCGGCTGAAGCCGCTCCCACACCGGCAACGCGCCATGTCTGCTTCCGGCTTTTACGAATCCCCACTCCCGACTCCCCAATCCCCGCCCCTCAAAAATCGAACTGCAGCGCCAGTCGTGCGGTCCGCGGCGCACCGAGGAACAGATAGTTGTCGCCTTCGTAGGCGCCGACGTCGCGCCAGTAGCGCTTGTCGGTGAGGTTGTCCACGCTCAGCCGCAGCGTGGTCGGCACCGTGCCCAGCCGGGTGGCGTAGCGGGCGCCCAGGTTGTAGACGCTGTAGCCGCCGACGGCGACCTGGCCGCCGCGGTCGGCGTACTTGGCACCGCTGTACTGCGCCCCGCCCAGCAGCGCCAGGCCGTTGACGCCGGGCACGTCCCAGGTGGCCTGCGCGCTGGCGCGCACCCGCGGCACGTTCAACGCCTGGTAGCCCTCGTCGCCCGGCGTGCCGGTGTCCTCGGCGCGCGCGCGGATGCCGGCGACGCTGGCCTGCAGGTGCAGCCCGGCGCCCGGCGTGCCGGCGGCCGACAGTTCGATGCCGCGGTTGTGCAGGCGGCCCTGCTGCACGAACAGGAAGCTGCCGTCGGCCTGCGGTTGCGCGTACTGGTCCGCCTGGCGCATGTCGAACAGCGCCGCGCCCAGGGTCAGCCCGTCGCGCTCGTACTTCATGCCGGCCTCGCGCTGGTAGGCGCTGGTCGGGGCGAGGATGCTGTCGGCGTTGCTGGCGAACCACGGCGCGGTGCCGCCCGGGGCCAGGCCCTTGGCGAAGCTGGCATACAGCGACAGCGACGGCTGCAGCTTGAACAGCAGCGCCGCCTGCGGCAGCAGCACCGAGCGGCGCGTGCGCCGGGTCAGGGTGCCGTCGCGGTCCCAGGCGCGTTCGTCGTAGCGCACCTGGCGCGCGCCCAGCAGCAACTGCCAGGCATCGCCGATGCCGATGCGGTCGCTGGCCAGCAGGGCGGTCTGAGCGCTGTCCAGGCGCCGGCGCTTGGGGCCAAGCGTGGCGTCGGCCGGCGCCAGCAGCGGCGGATCGGCATCGATGTTGCCGCTGCCGATCATTTCGTTGATCGAGCCGTGCCGTTCGATGGTGCGATGCAGGGAATCGACCCCGACCTGGAACTGGTGCTGCAGCGCGCCGGTGCTGGCGCTGCCGCTGGCGATCGCCTGCAGTTCGTCGTTGCGGCGGCTGTCGGCGGGGCTGCGGTAATCGTAGATGTCGTAGTCGCCCTCGCGGCTGAAATGATTGGGCACCGCGTCGCTGGCGCAACTGGCAGCGCCGTAGCAGCCCCAGGCGAAGCTGGAGTAATCGTCGATCAGCGCACGGCTGTGCGCCGCGGCCACGTGCAGGGTCCAGGCGTCATTGAAGCGGTACTCGTAGCGCACCTGCGCATTCAATGCCTCGATGCCGACCGGCTTGGACCACGGCTGGTAGGCGAGCAGGCGGTGCACCGACACCCCGCTCGGCAGCTGCGTGCCGCCGAGCAACTGGTAGCCCGGCACCGAGCGCTGCTGGCGGTCCTGGTATTCCACGTCCAACTGCAGGGTCGATTGCGGATCGATGTTCCAGTCCGCGGCCAGCGACAGGAAGTTGCGGTGGCCGTCGGCGTGATCCACGTAGCTGCGCAGGGTCTCGTGCGCGGCGTTGACGCGCAGGCCGACCTGGCGCTCGCTGCCGAACCAGTCGCCCAGGTCCACCGCTGCGCCGCGGCTGCCGTCGTCGTCGCCGCTCAGCAGCAGGCTGCGCACGTGCTGCGGGCGCTTGGTCTGGTAGTCGATCACGCCGGCCGGCGTGGTGATGCCGGACAGCACCCCGGACAGGCCCTTGAGCACCTGCACCTGCTGCTTGTTCTCCAGCGCCACGTTCTGCTCGCCGGCGATGGTCAGGCCGTTGATGCGGTAGCTGTTGGCCGCATCCAGCGAATAGCCGCGGACCAGGAAGTTCTCGTAGTAGCCGATCGGCGCGTAGCTGTCGCCGACCGCGGCGTCGGCGCGCAGCACTTCGCTGAGTACGCGCACCTGGCGGTCGGACAGCTGGGTGCGGTCGATGGTGTCGATGGCCATCGGCGTGTCCAGCAGCGGCGCATCGCCGTAGCCGCTGAGGCTGCTGCGGTTGTGCGGCTGGCGGCCCTGCACGTTGACCGCGTCCAGTTCGACCGGGGTCTGCGTGCTGGTGGACGTCGCCGCGTCGTCGGCGGCCAGGGCCGGCAGCGGCAGGGCGATGGCCAGGGCCAGCGCGAGCGCGTGCGGAGCGGGGAAGCGGCGGGTGGGGAGCATGCGGAGCGACCTCGTGGAAACGGGACGGAAGGGGAAAGCGGCGGCACAGCCGCACGGTGTGCGCACGGCAGCCGTGCCGGCGGACGTGCCGGTGTCGATGCGACGGTTCATGGCGCGGCCGCGGCGCGGCGCCGCAGGTGCCGCAGCAGGCGCTGGCCCTCGCCCTCGCCGTACCAGGCGGCGTGGCCGAGCAGGTAGCGACGGTAGGCGATCTCGGCGTGCGCGTCCGAGCCGGTGATGCCGGCGAAGTACTCGATCTCGCTGAGCGCGAAATCGGCATGCACCAGCGGCAGCAGCGCGCCGAGCAATCGCAGCTGCGCCGCGTCCAGCGGCAGCAGCGTGGCGTAGCCGTGCAGCAGCGCATCGAGCTGGTCGAGTTCGGCGACCGCGCTGCCGCCGTCGTCCAGCTGCAGCCACGGGATCAGGTTGCGTTCGATCGCGGTGGCCAGGTCGAACAGGGCGAACGTGCGGTCGGCCAGGCCGAAGTCGAACACCGTGCTGACCGTGCTGGCGGCGCCGTGGCCGCGCCACAGCAGGTTGGAGGCGTGCCAGTCGCCATGCGTCCACAGCGCCGGCGGCGGCGTCTGCAGCAATGGCCAGGCCTGCGCGTGCCAGGGCAGCAGGTGCGCGCGCAGGTCGTCCTGCCAGTCGCGTCGCTGCAGCCACGCGGCCAGCGCCGGGCGTCGCGGCAGGTCCTGTCGCAGCGCCTGCAGGGGCTGCGGTTGGGCGAACAGGCGCAGGTTGGCGACCAGCACGGTGGTGCCGCGCGGCGGTGCGGCGTAGCCGGCGGCGGCACGGTGCAGCGCCGCCAGCGCGCGGCCGGCGGCCGCGGCATGGACGGTGTCGGCGAACGGCGTCCACGACATCGCCTCGCGGTAGCGGTCCTCGCCGTCGCCGGCGCGCAGCACTTCGTAGGTCCAGTGGCCCCGTCGCACCGCGCTGGCGCCGTCGCGGTCGCGCAGCACGTCCGGCACCGGCACGCCCTGCGCGTGCAGGTGGGCGATGAAGGCGTGCTCTTCGCCCAGCGCACGCAGGTCGCGCACGCGGCGATGGTGGCGCTTGACGAACAGCGTGCCGGCGGCGGTCGCGACCTCCGCCGCCGCGGAGAACGGGCGCGGGCTGTGCCAGCGCACTGCGTGCAGGTGGCCGGGCAGGGCGTACTGCCGCAGCAGCGCTTCCACCTCGCCCTCGGACAGCGGCGGCCAGTCGGCGACCACGGTCTGCGTGCCCATGCCGTGCATCTGGTGGCGAACGCTCATGCGCACGCCTTGTTGCGCAGACCCGACTCGGCGTGCCACGTCGGTGGCCGCAGGCGTGACCGGTCGCGCGCCGCGGCGCGGCCATCGCCAGGGGTTGGTCTAGACCAGGAGTGGGCGGGCCTGGGGCAGGGCCCGGTCGCGCGATCGGGGACGGGGACGGTGGCGCCGCCGGCGTCTCGGCATGCGCGCGGGCTCAGGCGGCGCGCGCGGTCTGCGGGGTGGGGCGGCAGCCTGGGACAGGAAACAACGCTGGCCGGCATCTGCACTGGGCGAAGGAAAGGACACGGATCGCTCCGTCTCCCGCACGCACGGGCCGCAGGCGGCCGCGCAGCGCACGGGGCGCAGAGTATGCGCGGCAATCGCCGCCGCCGCCATGCCCGCCGCGCGTGGCAGGCGGCGCATGCGGGATAATCGGCGGATGAGCGAACAGCAGATAGCCGTGGTGGTGGTGACCTACGAGAGCGGCAGCACCATCGATGCCTGTCTGCAGCGGCTGCGCGCGGCGGCCGAGGTGGCGCAGATCCGGGTGGTCGACAACGCCTCGCGCGACGACACCCTGGCGGTGGTGCAGCGGCATGCGCTGGACGATGCGCGGGTGCGCTTCATCGCCAATCCCGACAATCCCGGCTTCGCCACCGCCTGCAACCAGGGCGCCGCGGCCAGCGATGCGCCGTGGCTGGCCTTCGTCAATCCCGACCTGATGGTCGAGCCGCAGACCCTGGCGCAGTTGCGCGCGCAGGCCGCCGCGCTCGGCGAGGCGCTGCTGGGCGTGGAGCAGGTCGACGAACAGGGCCGCGCCGACGCCGCGGTGCGCCGCCGCGACCCGGATTTCGCGGCGATGCTGCGGCATCCGCTGGCCGGCTCGCGGCTGGCGCTGGCCGCCGACCCGGCGCAGCCGCTGCAGCCGGTGCCGGCGCTGTCCGGTGCGCTGATGCTGTTGCCGCGCGCGCTGTTCGCGCGCATCGGCGGCTGGGACGCCGGCTACCGGCTGCACGCCGAGGACCTGGACCTGTGCCGCCGGGTACGCCAGGCCGGGGCCACGGTGGCGGTGCTGAACAGCCTGCGCGTGCTGCACATGCGCGGCGTGTCCAGCCGCAAGCGGCCGTGGTTCGTGGAGTGGCACAAGCACCGCGGCCTGTGGCGCTACTTCCGCAAGTTCGAGGCACCGAGCCGGACCTGGCCGGTGCGTGCGGCGGTCTGGGCGGTGATCTGGCTGCATGCCTGGGTCACCTTCGCCCGGCTGTGCTGGCGCCGTCCAGGCTGAACGAAATCCGCCGCGTTGCGCGCGCGGGCGGCATGGCAGCAGAAAATCGCTATATTGCGAAGTACGTCACTTAACAAATGACGTGTTCCGCCGATTCCCCCTGCACTGTGCCTGCTCTCTGGTTCAGGGGACCCCACCAGGAACTCAACCATGCATGATTCCGACGGCGTGCGCTCGCGCACCCACGCGCGCGGCTGCGCGTCCGCTGTGTCCATGCCCGCTGCCGGTCGCGCGTCGCCTGCGCGCCGCGCGCGGCTGGCGCTGGCGCTGCTCGCGCTGGCGGCCGGTCCCTGCGGCGCCAGCGCCTGGGTCGACGAGGCCGGCCACGGGCTGGTGATCCTCAAGGCCAGCCATACCGATGGCGGCGCGGTGTTCAACAGCCACGGCCAGCGCGGCAACTTCCCCGATGCCGGGCGCAGCCGCCAGGACCAGCTCAATCTCTACGGCGAGTACGCGCTGAGCGCGGATCTGACCCTGGTCGGCAACTTCTATTTCAGCAAGGTCGGCTACCGCAACGACAGCGGCTACGGCGACCGCCACAGCAGCGGCTGGTCCGACCAGGAAGTCGGCCTGCGCTACCGGCTCGACCCCGACGGCGGCGATGGCCCTTGGCAGGGCGCGCTGCAGGTGCTGGCGCTGGTGCCCGGCTACGCGCGCCAGCGCGACAGCGCGCGGCCGGCGCTGGGGCAGGGCGACTACGGTGCCGAGCTGCGCTACAGCGTCGGCCGCGGCTACCGCCTGGGCGAGCACGACGGCTATGTCGATCTGGGCACGGCGGTGCGCCTGCGCGGCGGCGACGCCTCCGACGAGGCGCGGCTGGACGTGTCCAGCGGCCTGGCGCTGGCGCCGCGCTGGATGCTGATCGGCGAGTTCAACGTGATCCAGAGCCTGGGCAACGGCAAGGGGCCGAACCGGATCTACGCGCCCGGCGACAACACGCCGATCCGCGGCAACAACTTCGACTTCAGCAAGCTGCAGGCCTCGGTGCTGTACACGCTGCCCGGCGGCACGCAGCTGCAGCTCGGCTACCAGCAGCCGGTGGCCGGACGCAATACCGGCGGCGCCGGCGGTCCGTTCGTGGCCGCCTGGTGGCGGTTCTAGCCATGTCCGGGAATCACCAGCGCGTTGCCGCCGAGGCGAGCGTCCCCGGCCGGCTCGGGCGGCTGCCGACCAATGGCGGCCTGCAGGCGCCGATCGGCGAGGCGCTGGTCGCCGCGGGGGTGATCGACCCGCCGCAACTGCAGAACGCGCTGTCCCTGCAGGCGCGCTGGCGCTCGCGGTTGGGCGACGTGGTGCTGGCCCAGCGCGGCGTCGTCGCGCTGCGCTTCTACACGGTGCTGGCACAGCATTTCGGGCTGAACTTCGTCAATCTGCTCAAGCAGCCGATCGACCCGGCGCTGTTCCAGCCGGAGCGGTTGGCCGACTACGCGCAGCGCCTGGTGCTGCCGTGGCGCGAGGAGGACGGCCAACTGGTGCTGGCGGTGGCCGATCCCGGGCCGGACATCTTCGCCTGGGCGCGCGCCACCTACGGCGAGCAGGTGCGCTTCGTCGGCACCTCCAAGTTCGACATCGTCTGGAGCCTGCAGCAGCACGCCGACGCGCTGCTCACCCACGACGCGCTGAACCTGCTGGCCGAACATGCGCCGGAGCACTCGGCGCGGCAGGTGATCACCCGCGCGCAGTCGGTCTTCCTGGTGGCGCTGACCGTGGTGCTGGCCGCGGCCCTGGCGCTGTGGCCGCTGTTCACCCTGATCGCGCTCAACACGCTGATCGCGGTGGCGTTCCTGGCCACCTTCGGGTTGAAGCTGGTGCTGGCCTGGCGCGGCGCGCGGCGCCGCATCGACATCAAGGTCAGCGACGAGGAAGTGGCCGCGCTCGGCGACGAGGACCTGCCGGTCTACACGGTGCTGGTGCCGATGTACAAGGAACCGGACGTGCTGCCGATCCTGGCCAACGCGCTGCGCCGGCTCGACTACCCGACCTCCAAGCTGGACGTGAAGCTGGTGCTGGAGGCCGACGACACCGAGACCATCGAGGCGGCCAAGGCGCTGGGCCTGGAGGCGTTCTTCGAGATCATCCGGGTGCCGCCGTCGCAGCCCAAGACCAAGCCCAAGGCCTGCAACTACGCGTTGCGCTTCGCCCGCGGGCAGATGCTCACCATCTACGACGCCGAGGACAAGCCGGAGCCGGACCAGCTCAAGCGCGTGGTCGCCGCGTTCCGCAAGTCGCCGGCCGACGTGGCCTGCATCCAGGCGCGGCTGAACTACTACAACGCCGACGAGAACTGGCTCACGCGCATGTTCACGCTGGAATACACGTTGTGGTTCGACTTCTACCTGCCGGCGTTGGAGACCCTGCGCATCCCGATTCCGCTCGGCGGCACCTCCAACCACTTCCGCCTGGACATCCTGCGCAAGGTCCATGCCTGGGATCCGTACAACGTCACCGAGGACGCCGACCTGGGCGTGCGCCTGACCCAGCAAGGCTACCGGGTCAGCGTGGTCAACTCGACCACGTTCGAGGAAGCCAACGTCAGCATCCCCAACTGGATCCGGCAGCGTTCGCGCTGGCTCAAGGGCTACATGCAGACCTGGCTGGTGCACATGCGCAACCCGGTGCAGCTGTACCGCTCCACCGGCGTGCGCGGGTTCTGGGGCTTCCAGCTGTTCGTCGGCGGCACCTTCTTCACCGCGCTGGCCGCGCCGCTGATGTGGCTGAGCTACGGGCTGTGGCTGGCGGTGGGCTCGAAGTTCTTCGATCCGTTCTTCCCGCCGGCGCTGCTGTACCTGAGCCTGCTCAACCTGCTGCTCGGCAACGGCTTCCTGATCTACATGACCCTGGTGGCGGCGTTCAAGCGCGACTACTTCCGCCTGGCGCCCTACGCGCTGACCGTGCCGCTGTACTGGCTGCTGCAGTCCATCGCCGCCTACAAGGGCCTGTGGCAGCTCATCCGCAACCCGTTCTACTGGGAAAAGACCACCCATGGCATCAGCAAGCACATGGCCGAAGAGCGCCGCGCCGCACTCGACGACTGACGCGGCGCCGCGCGCGCGCGGCACCGCGGTGTTCGTGCTCACCGCGGCGCTGCTGGCGCTGCTGTGCCACCGGCTGCTCGCGCACGGCTACATGAGCGACGACGCGATGGCGCAGTACGCCAAGCTGCTGCTGTTGCGCGACGCGGCCGGCTTCCGCATCGAGTACCTGGGCTTCCTGTACGCGCAGGCCTCGCTGTACCTGGGCGTGCTGATCGGCGGCCTGCCGGGCCTGTCCACGCCGCTGTTGCCGTACCTGGTCGACGTGCTGGCCGGGGCGACGCTGGTGACCCTGTTGTGGCGCGACATCGCCGCCGGCCTGGGCCGCGGCTGGGCCTGGGCGCTGAGCGCGGGACTGGTGCTGCAGCCGTTCTTCCTGTGGCCGACGCTGTCCGGCAACAACCAGGGCCTGGGCCTGCTGGTGTTCTACGTGGCCGCGCGCGCGCTGCGCCACGTCCGCGACGATCCGGAGGCCTTCGCCTACCTGCGCCTGGCCGCGAGCCTGTGCCTGCTGTTCTTCGTCGACGAGCGCGCCTGCTTCCTGGCCGTGGCGCTGGCGCCGTGGCTGTTCCTGGTCGCGCCGCTGCGGCTGATGCGGCAGGCGCCGCTGGCCTTCTACCTGGTGTGCTACCTGCCGTTCCTGTTCGCGGTGGGGGCGTGGATGTACCTCAACTACATGTTCTTCGGCGACCCGCTGCTGTTCGTGCGCGACGCCAACTCCGCCTTCCGCGGCATCTACGCGCAGGCGGCGTTGCAGCCGTGGCTGCAGCAGGCCGCGGCGCGGCCGTGGTGGCCGCCGCTGTGGCTGCTGCTGGCCGGTGTGGTCAGCGCGCCGCTGTTGCTGCTGACGTGGCACACCCGCAGCCGCACTACCTGGCGCTGCGTGCTGGCCGCCATCGCCACCGTGATCGGCGCCGGCACGCTGGCGACCTGGGCGCGCTTCAGCGCGCAGCCGCTGGACTTCCTGGCCCTGCTGCTGGTGCCGGTGGCGCTGGTGCTGGGCGACCTGCGCCACAACGTCCGCTGGCTGGGCCTGGTCCTGCTGCTGGCTGGCGCGGTCTCCAGCGGCTGGGTGATCGCGCGCACCGCCACCCCCACCACCCGCGACTGGATCGGCGCGTTGCAGGCGCCGGCGCCGCCGCGCCATGCCGACGCCGCGCGGCTGGGGGCGTGGCTGGCCGAGGCGCGCTTGCCGACCCTGCTCGACGACCGCGCCAGTTATCCGGTGATCGTCGCCCGTGGCGACGCCAAGCAACTGATCCTGCCGTTCGATCCGCGCTTCAAGCAGGCGCTGGTGGATCCGCGGCGGATGCCGGCGCAGGTGGTGGTGAGCGATCCGGCCAGCCAGACCGGCGCCCTGGACAGCCTCAACCGGCGCTTCCCGCAGCTATGGCAGCAGGGCCTGCCGGGTTACAGTCTGGTCTACCGACAGGGCATCTACCGGGTATGGCGCCGATCGCCGTGAGACTGCTGGCCGCACTGCTGCTGGCGCTGAGCGCCGGCGGCTGCAGCGCGGCGCCGGCGCCGCCGTGGCTGGGCGCCAACGTCAAGGTTTCGCCCGAGGCGCCGTGGGGCAGCGCGGCGGCGCAGCGCTCGCTGCGGCAACTGGCCGAGGCCGGCGCCACCCGCGCGTTGCTGGTCGCCTTCGTCTGGCAGGCGACGCCGCAGTCCTCGGCGCCGGTGCTGGGCAGCGACAGCAGTCCGGCGCTGGTCCGCGCCGGATTGCGGCAGATGCACGCGGCCGGCCTGCAGCCGGTGCTGAAGGTGCACCTGTGGATTCCCGGGCACTGGGCCGGCGAGGCCGCGCCTGCCGATCGCGACGCCTGGTTCGCCGGCTACCGGCGCGCGCTGCTGCAACTGGCCCAGGTCGCCGCCGAGGAGCGCGCCAGCGCGCTGATCGTCGGCACCGAGCTGCGCCAGCTGCAGGATGCGCCGCAATGGCCGGCGCTGCTGGCGGCGGTGCGCCAGGTCTATCGCGGCCCGATCGGCTACGTCGCCGACGGCCTGGAGCAGGCCGAGCGCTTCGGCTACTGGGACCGCTTCGATTTCGTCGGCACCAGCCTGTATCCGGCGCTGGCCGCGGCGCCGGCGCAGCGCCTGGCGCAGATGCGCGCGGCCGCGGCGCGGGTGCAGGCGCTGGGCGAGCGCAGCGGCCGCCCGGTGTGGGTGGCCGAACTGGGATTGCGCTCGGCGCACGGCAGCCTCGCCGCGCCGTGGGAAAGCCCGGAGCAGCGCAGCGCCGAGGTCGACACCGCGTTGCAGGCGCAGGTGCTGCGCGAATGGCGCGACGTGCTCGACGCGCAGCCGCGCATCGCTGGCATCGCGCTGTGGTGCTGGTACACCGATCCGGACGCCGGCGGCGCCGACGACAGCGATTTCACCGTGCAGCACAAGCCGGCGCAGGCGGTGCTCAAGCGCTGAGGCGCGCGGCGCAGCGCGCTTCCGATCGCGTTTCGTCGGCGCGGCTGCAGCCGCGACCGGCATGCCCGGCAAGGCCCGGTCGCGGCTGCAGCCGCGCCGACGAGCACCGCACGCAGACCGAACCTGCAACCCGCCGGGCGCATAATCGCCCGATGATCATCGATTCGTTGCTGGACACCGACCTCTACAAGTTCACCATGATGCAGGCGGTGCTGCATCAGCACCCCGGCGCGCAGGTGGAGTACCGCTTCAAGTGCCGCACCCCGGGCATCGACCTGGCGCAGTACCTGCCGCAGATCTCGGAGGAGATCGACGCGCTGTGTGCGCTGCGCTTCCGCGAGGACGAGCTGGACTACCTGCGCGCGATGCGCTTCATCAAGCCGGACTTCGCCGATTTCCTGGCGCTGTTCCACCTGGACCGCAAGTATCTGCACCTGCAGGCCTCGGCCAAGGTGCCCGGCGAGATCGAACTGCGCATCCGCGGGCCATGGTTGCACACGATCCTGTTCGAGGTGCCGCTGCTGGCGATCATCAACGAGGTGTGGTTCCGCAATGCCGGCGGCGCCGAGCATGCCGAAGGTCTGCGCCGCCTGCAGGCCAAGATCGCGCTGCTGCGCGATACCCCCGGCTACGACGGTTGCGCCATCGCCGACTACGGCACCCGCCGCCGCTATTCGCGGGCCTGGCACGGCGAACTGCTGCCGGTGCTGCAGCAGACGCTGGGCAAGCAGTTCGTCGGCACCAGCAACGTGCACTTCGCCCGCCGCTACGGGCTGACCCCGCTGGGCACCATGGCCCACGAGTACCTGCAGGCGTTCCAGGCGCTGGGGCCGCGGTTGCGCGACTCGCAGGCGGCGGCGCTGGAGTCGTGGGCGCGCGAGTATCGCGGCGATCTCGGCATCGCGCTGTCGGACGTGGTCGGCCTGGATGCGTTCCTGCGCGATTTCGATCTGTACTTCTGCAAGCTGTTCGACGGCATGCGCCACGATTCCGGCGACCCGTTCGAGTGGGGCGAGCGGGTGCTGGCGCACCTGCAGCGGCATCGGGTGGATCCGCGTAGCAAGATCCTGGTGTTCAGCGACGGCCTGGACATCGACAAGGTGATGCGGCTGTACGCGCATTTCCGCGACCGCTGTATGCTGGCGTTCGGCGTCGGCACGCACCTGACCAACGACCTGGGCCTGGTGCCGCTGCAGATCGTGATCAAGATGGTCCGCTGCAACGGCCAGCCGGTGGCCAAGCTCAGCGACTCGCCCGGCAAGACCCTGTGCGACGACCCGGCCTACCTGACCTACCTGCGCCAGGTGTTCCAGGCGCCGGTCGAGGCCCAGGATTGAGTCGCCGACTCGCCCGGCCGAAGCCGGGCAGGGGCCCCTTGGCGTCGCCGGGGACCGGACGCGACGCGCGGCGCGGGAGGGCTTTGCTGCGACGCAACCGTGCGATAAACTGCGAGAGAAAGTGAGAACTGTGTCGCAATAGTGACGGCCGGCACACTGTCGCCAGCAAGCGTTGCCGCCGCCACGCCATTGTCGTCCCGCCCTTGGTCAGAGACCTCCTCGATGAGCGCTCACGCGTTGCAGACCCATTACCGCACCCACGCCTGTTCGCGGCAGTGGCGGGGCTTCCTGCACGCGCTGGCCGAGGAATTCGCCGCGGAACTGGGTGCCGAGGACCTGGCGTTGCTGATGGCGCGGATCGGCCGTCGCTTCGCCGCCGAACACCCGGTCGGCACCTGCGCCACCCTGCAGGACCTGGAGGAGGCGGCCAACCGTATCTGGGACCGCCTGGAATGGGGCTATGTGCGGTTCGAGGAGCAGGCCGACCGCCTCGACCTGCTGCACGCCGGTTCGCCGCTGCACATCGGCCTGGCCGGGCAGGCCACCGGCGCCGACGGATTCATGGAAGGGGTGTATCAGGCATGGTTCGTGCAGGTCGGCATGTCGGCCGGGCTGTGCGTGCGTGCGTTGTCGTCTGCGAACGAGGATCTGCGTCGCTTCGTGCTGACCCGGGTCGGCTGAGCGCAGCAGCAAGGACCAACCAATTTCAGATCGTCATGAGGGGAGTCATGTCCAAGAAATCCAAGCAGATGGGTGCCGAAACCGGCGACGACGTCTCCAGCCTGTTCGCCAAGCTCGGCAGCAGCGGCGCCACCGCCTACCAGGATTTCTCCGCCACCCGGCTCAGCGCGGTGGAGTCGGCCGCGCCGGCGCCGGTGCTGTCGGTGGTGCGGGCCCCGGTCGAGCCCAGGCCGGCCGCGCCGCTGCCGGTGGCGCCGGTCGCGCCTGCCGTGCCGGTGGCGCCCGCGCCGGTCGCCGCCACCGCGGGCATGGGCGCGGCGACGCCGTTGCAGCAGCTGTTCCAGCGCCTGCTCGAGGCCGGTCGCGAGGCCGCCGTGCCGGCGCCGGGCGGCCCGCTCAAGCGTTTCCAGAACCGCTGACGTCGCGCGGCGCTTGGGGCGCCGCACCTGATTGCCGTTGCCGCGCGGTGGGGAGACCGCGCGCCGACCTCACTCCTCCTTGTTAGGAACCTCCGATGAGCGCTGCCTCCGCGTCGCATGCCGCGCGCCCGCTGCATGTCCTGGCCACCTGGTCGCTGTGGCTGCTGGGCGCCGTGTCGCTGGTCTTCGTCGTGGCCATCCCGATGGATGTGCCGCAGCAGCTGCTGTTCTCGCTGGTGGTGTTCGCCGCGGCGATGCTGCTGCGGCGCAGCGGCAGCCGCCTGGCGATCCTGGTGATGATGGCGCTGTCGCTGGCGGTGTCCTCGCGCTACATCTGGTGGCGCCTGACCCAGACCGTGGGCATGAGCAGTCCCGTCGACCTGAGCCTGGGCCTGGGCCTGCTGCTGGCCGAGCTGTACGCGTTCGTGATCCTGGCGCTGGGCTACTTCCAGGTGCTGTGGCCGCTCAACCGGCGGCCGCTGCCGCTGCCGGCCGACCAGCGCGAATGGCCCAGCGTCGACCTGTTCATTCCCACCTACAACGAACCGCTGTCGGTGGTGCGCTCGACCATCCTCGCCGCCAGCGTGATGGACTGGCCGGCCGACAAGCTCAACATCTACCTGCTCGACGACGGCCGCCGCGAGGAATTCCGCGCGTTCTGCGAGCAGGCCGGCATCCACTACGTCACCCGCACCAACAACTTCCACGCCAAGGCCGGCAACATCAACGCCGCGCTGAAGAAGTCCAGCGGCGACTACGTGGCGATCTTCGACTGCGACCACATCCCCACGCGCTCGTTCCTGCAGGTGGCGATGGGCTGGTTCCTGCGCGACCCGAAGCTGGCGGTGGTGCAGATGCCGCACTACTTCTTCTCCGCCGATCCGTTCGAGCGCAATCTCGGCAACCACGGCAAGGTGCCCAACGAGGGCGAGCTGTTCTACGGCCTGCTGCAGGACGGCAACGACCAGTGGGACGCCACGTTCTTCTGCGGCTCGTGCGCGGTGATCAAGCGCAAGCCGCTGGAGGAAGTGGGCGGGGTGGCGGTGGAGACCGTCACCGAGGACGCGCACACCGCGCTGAAGCTGCACCGCCGCGGCTATCGCAGCGCCTACATCGCGGTGCCGCAGGCCGCCGGCCTGGCCACCGAGAGCCTGTCCGGCCACGTCGCCCAGCGCATCCGCTGGGCGCGCGGCATGGCGCAGATCGCGCGGCTGGACAACCCGCTGCTGGGCAAGGGCCTGCGCCTGTCGCAGCGGCTGTGCTACGCCAACGCGATGCTGCACTTCTTCTACGGGCTGCCGCGCATCGTCTACCTCACCGCGCCGCTGGCCTTCCTGTTCTTCGGCGCGCACGTGATCCACGCCTCGGCGCTGATGATCCTGGCCTACGCGCTGCCGCACATCCTGCAGGCCAACCTGACCAACCTGCGCACCCAGGGCAAGTTCCGCCATCTGTTGTGGAACGAGGTCTACGAGACCACCCTGGCCTGGTACATCCTGCGCCCGACGCTGGTGGCGCTGTTCAATCCCAAGCTCGGCAAGTTCAACGTCACCCCCAAGGGCGGCCTGGTGCCGCGCAGCTACTTCGACGGGCAGATCGCCAAGCCGTACCTGTTCCTGCTGGTGCTCAACCTGGCCGGCCTGGCCGCCGGGGTGATGCGCCTGCTCAGCGTGCAGGCCGGCGGCGAGGAGCAGACCATCTGGTTCAACCTGGCCTGGACCGCGTACAACGTGCTGCTGCTCGGCGCCACCATCGCCACCGCCAGCGAGATGCGCCAGGTGCGCCGTTCGCACCGCGTGCCGCTGGACATCCCGGCCAGCCTGCACCTGGCCGACGGGCGCGAACTGGCCTGCCGCACGGTCAACTTCTCCACCGGCGGCATGGCCCTGCGCCTGCTCGCGCCGGTGCCGGTGGAGCCGGACATGCCGGTGGAGATCGAACTGCCGCAGCGCGGCAGCGCCAAGCGCCTGCCGGCGATGGTGCGCCACGACCGCGACGGCGAAATCAGCATCCAGTTCCGGCCGATGTCGATCGAGCAGGAGCGCTGGCTGGTGGCCTGCACCTTCGCCCGCGCCGACATCTGGGTGTCGCAGTGGGGCCGCCACGACCGCGACCGCTTCTGGGTGTCGCTGGGGCGCGTGTTCGCGGCCAGCATGCGCGGCTTCCGGCGCCTCGGCCAGCACATCGGCAGCAGCGCGCGCAGCGGCTGGCGCGGTCGCGCGGCCGGCGAGGAGGCCGCGCCATGAGTCGCCGCCCCGCTGTGTTGCGTTGCTTCTTCTCTTTCACTTCCTTCCGGTTGCCGTCGATGCGTCTCCCTGCCCTGGCTGCATGCTGTCTCACGGTCCTGTCCGGCCTGGCCCTGGCCAAGGAGCCGACCCTTCCCGCCACCACGCGCGCGCCGGCCGCCGCAGCGACCGCCACGGCGCGGCCGGCCCCGGTCGAACGCGAGCGCTCGGCCACGCTCAAGCAGCTCGGCGTGGACTACGAGATGACCCTGCGCGGCATCCAGGGCAGCGCAGGCATCGCCTTCAGCACGCGTACCGACGAGGTGGTGCAGGCGGCGAACCTGCACCTGGTCTACAGCTATTCGCCGGCGCTGCTGCCGGACCTGTCGCACCTGAAGGTCAGCGTCAACGGCGTCACCGTGGCGACCCTGCCGGTCAGCCGCGAGAACGCCGGCAAGCTGCAGCAGAGCGACGTGCCGATCGATCCGCGCCTGATCAGCGACTACAACCGGCTCAATCTGCAGCTGATCGGCCACTACACCCGCGACTGCGAGGACCCGGACCACACCAGCCTGTGGGCCAACATCGATCCGTCCACGCGGCTGTCGCTGACCGCCACCCCGCTGCTGCTGCGCAACGATCTGGCGCTGCTGCCGGTGCCGTTCTACGACAAGCGCGATACGCGCCGCCTGGACCTGCCGTTCGTGTTCCCGCAGCGCCCGGACCTGGCCATGCTGCGCAGCGCCGGCATCGTCGCCTCCTGGTTCGGCGCGCAGGCCGGCTACCGCGGCGCGTCCTTCGGCGTGACCATCGGCGAGGTGCCGCTCACCGGCAACGCGGTGCTGTTCGCCACCGCCGCGACCCTGCCGGCGGAGCTGGCCGCGACCCAGGCCGGCCTGAACGAGATCGCCGGGCCGACCCTGGCGATGATCACCAACCCGCGCGATGCCACCGGCAAGCTGCTGCTGGTGCTGGGCCGCGACGACGCCGAGCTGCAGCAGGCCGCCATCGCGCTGAGCCTGGGCACGCCGTTCAATGGCCCGGTGGCGCGCATCGGCGAACTGAAGCAGGCGCAGCCGCGCAAGCCCTACGACGCGCCCAACTGGATCTCCAGCGACAGGCCGGTGCGCTTCGGCGACCTGGTCGCGCAGACTTCGCAATTGAACGTCAGCGGCTACCACCCCGACCTGATCCGGGTCGGCCTGCAACTGCCGCCGGACCTGTTCGTGTGGCAGCGCGACGGCATCCCGGTCAACCTGCGCTATCGCTACACGGTGCCGGAGACGCAGAACAAATCCGCGCTCAACGTCAGCATCAACGACGCCTTCGTGACCACGCTGCCGCTGACCGGCCACGCCTACGCCGAGTCGTTGCCGCTGCGCTGGTGGCACGCGCTCTCGCCCAAGGGCGCGATGCCGGTGGAGCAGACGCTGCTGCTGCCGACCGGACCGTTCTCGGCCAACAGCCAGCTGCGCTTCCACTTCTTCTTCGACCGCCCGCAGGCGGAGGCGTGCAAGAACACCTTCCCCGACGTGTCCGGCGCGATCGACGCCGATTCCACTGTGGACCTGAGTTCGTTCCATCACTACATGGCGATGCCGAACCTGGCCGCGTTCGGCAATGCCGGCTTCCCGTTCACCCGCCTGGCCGACCTGTCCGAGTCGACCGTGGTGGTGCCCGACGAGATCGGCGACCAGGACATGGCCAATCTGTTGACCCTGCTCGGCCGGCTCGGCGCGTCGACCGGCTACCCGGCGCTGCGGGTGACCCTGATCCACGCCGCCGACGTCGACAAGCACGCCGACAGCGACCTGCTGGTGTTCGGCAGCCTGCGCTCGCAGCCGCTGTTCCAGCGCTGGAGCGCGGCGTTGCCGATCGGCGATGGCGCCAGCGGGCGGCGCTTCGCGATGAGCGACTGGGTGCTGGACAAGCTGCCCGGCTTCCTGTCGGTCGATCCGCGCCGCACCGACCTGCCGACCACCGCCGAGGTGGCGGTGAAGCCCGCGCCCGGCGACGTGGTGCTGATGGGCTTCCAGTCGCCGCTGAAGGCCGGGCGCAGCGTGGTGGCGCTGCTGGCCGAGGACCCGGCCAGCGTCGAGGACTTCTTCGACGCCTGGTTCGAGCCGGCCACGCTGAAGGACTTCCAGGGCAGCGTGGTGCTGTTGCAGAAGGGCAAGGTGCGCAGCCTGGCCGGCAACCAGACCTACTACGTCGGCCACCTGCCGCTGCCGACCTGGGCGCGCTGGTACTTCTCGCAGCACCCGCTGCTGCTGGGGCTGGCCGTGCTGGCGCTGAGCATGCTGTTGGCGCTGGCCGCGCGCGTGGTGCTGCGCCGGCATTCGGCGGCGCGGTTGCAGGAAGGGCGGTGAACGGACACACCGGCCAACGCCGTCGCCTGCTTGGCGGCCTGCTCGCCGCCGGTGCGGCGACGCTGCTGCCGCCGGCGCGCGCCGCGCTTGCGGCGGCGCCGGCCTGCGCGCCGTGGCGCGAGTGGACCGCGTTCGTCGACAAGCATCTCGATGCCAGCGGGCGGGTGATCGATTTCCAGCACGCCGACCAGCGCAGCACCTCCGAAGGCCAGTCCTACGCGCTGTTCTTCGCGCTGGTGGCCAACGACCAGGTGCTGTTCGAGCGGGTACTCGGCTGGACCCGGCACAACCTGTGCGGCGGCCGCCCGCAACAGGTGCTGCCGGCCTGGCTGTGGGGCCGCGCCAGCGACGGCGGCTGGCGCGTGCTCGACGGCAACAGCGCCAGCGACGCCGACCTGTGGATCGCCTACGTGCTGCTCGAGGCCGGGCGCCTGTGGCAACGGCCGGGTTATACCCAGGCCGGCCTGCAGACGCTGGCGCTGGTGCGTCGCACCGAACTGGCCGAGCTGCCCGGGTTCGGCAGCATGGTGTTGCCGGCGGCCAAGGGCTTCGTCAAGCCGCAGCGCTGGACGCTCAACCCCAGCTACCTGCCGATCCAACTGCTGCGGCGCTTCGCCGCAGTCGATCCGAAGGGGCCGTGGGCCGGCCTGGCCACGCGCAGCGCGCGGCTGCTGCGCGACAGCGCGCCGATCGGTTTCGCGCCGGACTGGACCGCCTGGGACGGCCGCGCATTCGGCGTCGATCCGGACAAGGGCGCGCTGGGCAGCTACGACGCGATCCGCGTGTACCTGTGGGCCGGCATGCTCGACCCCGCCGAGCCGCTGCGCAAGGCGCTGCTCGACGACCTGTCCGGGCCGCTGCAGCAACTGCGCGCGCAGGGCCATCTCGACGAGAAGATCGACACCCGCCACGGCGTCGGCAGCGGCCAGGCGCCGCCCGGCTTCTCCGCCGCCCTGCTGCCATACCTGAGCGCGCTGCGCGAACCGGCGCTGCTCAAGGCGCAGGCGCAACGCATTCCCGCGCCCGGCGCTGCCGCCGCGGCCCGGCTTCCCTACTACGACCGGGTGCTGATCCTGTTCGGCCGCGCCTGGCTCGACAACCGCTATCGTTTTTCCGCAGACGGCGCGCTGCAGCCCGCCTGGAGAACCCAATGCTCCGCATGAACCTCAAGCCCCTGTACCTGGCCGGCATGATCGACCTGTGCCTGCTGGCCGGCAGCGCGCACGCGCAGAACGCCGCCGCCACCCAGCAGCTGGTCAGCCAGGGCAACTACTGGCACGACCAGGGCCGCGACGATCTCGCCGCCGACGCCTGGCGCAAGTTGCTGCAGGTCGATCCGAACCAGCCCGACGCCTTGCTCGGCCTGGCCCAGATCGATCTGGCGCAGGGCCGCCAGACCGACGCGCGCAAGCGCCTGGCGCAATTGCAGAAGGCGCATCCGCAGGCGCCGCAGACCCAGCGCCTGGCCATGGCGATCGGCGGGACCGCCGACAACGTCGATCTGCGCAACGCGCGCCGCGCCGCGGCCGCCGGGCGCTACGTGGACGCGGTGCGCGCCTACCAGGCGCTGTTCGACGGCAAGGGCCCGCCGGACGCGCTGGCGCTGGAGTACTACCAGGTGCTGGCCGGCACGCCGCAGGGCTGGGAGGGCGCACGCGACGGCCTGCGCCGCCTGGCCGCCGCGCAGCCGGACAACACCGCCGCGGCGCTGGCGCTGGCGCAGGTGCTGACCTATCGCGAACCGTCGCGGCGCGAGGGCATCGCCCAGCTCGCCGCGCTGAGCAAGCGCGCCGATGTCGCCGGCCCGGCCCGCGCCGCCTGGCGCCAGGCCCTGCTGTGGCTCAATGCCGGCCTCGCCGATGCGCCGCTGTACCAGGCGTTCCTGGCCGCCAATCCGAACGATGCCGAGGTCGCCAACAAGCTGACGCAGCTGCAGGCGCGGCGCGCGCAAGGCGGCGACCCGGCCGGCGAACAGTTGGGCGAGGGCTTCAAGGCGCTCAATGCCGGCAACCTGGCGCTGGCCGAACAGCGCTTCGCGCAGGTGCTGCGCGCGCGTCCGCGCGATGCCGAGGCGCTCGGTGGCCTGGGCTCGGTGCGGCTGCGCCAGCAGCGCTTCGGCGAAGCGCAGGAACTGCTGCGTCCGGCCGCGGCCGCCAACGGCAAGTGGCGCGGCGCGCTGGACAGCGCGCGCTACTGGCTGCAGTTGCAGCAGGCGCAGGCCGCGCGCACGCGCGGCGACAGCGATGCCGCGCTGCGCCTGGTCCAGCAGGCGGTCAAGCTCAAGCCCGAGGAGGCCGCCGGCTACGCGCTGCTGGGCGACCTGCAGTCGGCCAGCGATGCCGCCGCGGCCGAGAAGAGCTACCGCGAGGCGCTGCGCCTGCATGCCGACGATCCCGGCGCGCTGCAGGGCCTGATCGCCCTGTACAGCCGCCAGGGCCGGGCCTCCGAGGCCAGTGCGTTGTTCGCCCGGCTCAGCCCGGCGCAGCGCCAGCAGGCCGGCGGTGAGGCCGCGCTGAAAGCCAACCTGCAGCGCGCCCGCGCGCAGCAGGCGCTCGAGGCTGGCGACACCGTGACCGCGCAGAGCGAGCTGGAGGCGGCCATGGTCGACAACCCCGGCGATCCGTGGGTGCGCCTGGACCTGGCGCGCCTGTACCAGCAGGCCGGGCGTCCGGACCAGGCGCGCAGCGTCATGGACGGCCTGCTCGCGGTGCATGGCGACATGCCCGAGGCGCTGTACGCCAACGCGCTGCTGGCGCAGGAACGCGGCGACTGGGCCAGCGCCTACGCCAGCCTGGAGCGCATCCCGGCTAATGCGCGCACCGCCGAGATGCGTGCGCTGCGCAACACCGCCTGGGTGGAACAGCAGGCGGCGCAGGCGCGCCTGCTGCAACAGCAGGGCCGCGGCGGCGAAGCGCAGTTGCTGCTGGGCCGCACCGAGGCCGCGCTGGGCGATGCGCTGGAGCAGCCGGCGCTGCTGGCGGCGATGGCCGGCGCCTATGCCGACATCGGCAGCAACCAGCGTGCGCTGACCCTGGCGCAACGCCTGGTCGCGCACGACCCCACCACCGAGGCGCGCCTGCAGTACGCCGGCGTGCTGCTGCGCGCGCACCAGGACGCGGAACTGGCGGCGACCCTGCGCCAGTTGCGCGACAGCGACATGAGCGCCGAGCAGCAGCGCCGCTACCAGGCGCTGCGCAGCGGCTACGTGCTGCGCCAGGTCGATGCGCTGCGCGAACTGGGCAATCTCGAAGCCGCCTACGACGCGCTGGCGCCGCTGCTGGCGCAGCAGAACCAGGACCCGCAGGCGGTGGCCGCGCTGGCGCGGCTGTATGCCGCCGCCGGCGACCAGCGCCAGGCGCTGGTGCTGTACCAGCAGCAACTGCAGCAGTCGCCCAACGACCTGGACACGCTGATCGCCGCGGCCAACACCGCCGCTGCGCTGCGCGACCTGCGCGGTGCCGAGGACTACCTGCAGCGTGCGCTGGCGCAGGCGCCGGAGTCGCCGCAGGTGCTCGCCGCCGCCGGCCGTGTGTACCGCAGCGCCGGCAAGAACCGCAAGGCCGAGCGCTACTTCCGCGCCGCGCTGGCGGCGCAGGCGCGCGAGGCCGGCCAGTACGACAACGGCCTGCCGGCCGCCAACGGCCCGGCGGCGTACGCCGCCGCCGGGCGCCCGCTCAATCCGTTCGCCGGCATGACCGGGCGCATGCCGCGCAGCGCTGCGGTGGTGTCCGATAGCCTCGGCGGCGGCGTGCCGGCACCGGCCTACGCGGCGCCCGCGCTGCCGGCGCCCGCGACGGCGCTGACCGGTGGCGACGACCTGCCGCCGCCGGCCAGTGCCGGCGCCACGGGCGTGGCCCTGGCCGCGTTGCCGGTGCCGGGCCAGCGCAGCCCCATCGCCCGCGGCGCGCCGCGCGCGCTGGCCGACGACGGGCTGCTGGCGGCCGCGCCGCGCGCGTCGTTGCGCCAGCCGGCCGTACCGTCCGCCTCCGCCGGCGGTTCCAGCGTGCTCGACGAGCTGCGCGAGGTGCAGGCCGAGAACAGCGACAGCCTCGCCACCGGCGCCAGCTACCGCGCCCGCGATGGCGAGGCCGGCCTGGGCCGGCTGCGCGACCTGGAAGTGCCGCTGCACGGCGAGTTCGCGGTGGGCGAGGGCAAGCTGCAGGTCGACGTCACCCCGACCCTGCTCGACGCCGGCGCGCTCGGCACCGGCTATGCCACCGCCAGCCGTTTCGGCGCCGGCCCCGTCGCGGCGATGGGCGATGCGCTGGCCGCCGATCGCACCCCGATCGACAGCCTGGTCGGCAGCGACCTGTACCAACTGCTGCTCACCGAGGGCAACAACAATGCCACCCGCAACGCGCTGCGCACCTATGCGGTCAACACCGGGCTGTACAACAAGCTGTTCAATGACACCGACCCGGCGCTGACCAACGCGCAGCGCGAGGCGGCGGCGCTGCAGGCGCTGTACGCCGAGCCGCTGTCGGCGTTCCTGCTCGGCAATACCGCCGCCGACACCGCGATCGGCACGCTGGCCAGCGCCATCCTCGGCGATGCGTCGCGCAGCGCCGATCTCAGTGCCGCCGACATCGCCCGCTTCCGCAACCTCGCCGCCAACCCCACCGCCGCGGCGCTGACCCCGGCCGGCTTCAGCCAGGCGCTGTACACCATGGCCGCCAACGGCAACGGCGCGCGGCGCATGGACCAGGACGCACGCGGCGTCGGCGTGGCGGTGACCTACAAGAACGGCGGCTTCAGCGCCGACCTGGGCAGCACGCCGGTCGGCTTCCCCGAGCGGCGCATCATCGGCGGCGTCGGCTATCGCGGCCAGGCCGGCGACAGCCTGACCTACTCGGGCGAGGTGTTCCGGCGCGCGGTCAGCGACAGCCTGCTGTCCTTCGGCGGCGTCGACGACGGCCGCGCCGGACTCGGCTGGGGCGGCGTGACCAGCAATGGCCTGCGCCTGTCGGCGACGCTCGACAACGGCCTGCTCGGCGGCTATGCCAGCGTCGGCGCCGATCGCCTGGTCGGCCGCAACGTCGCCAGCAACGACCACCGCCAGGTTGACCTCGGCGTGTACGTGCACGCGCTGGACACCGAGAACCAGTCGCTGACCGCCGGCCTCAACCTGACCGCGATGCAGTACGACAAGAACCTGGGCGGCTACACCTATGGCCAGGGCGGCTACTTCAGTCCGCAGGACTACGTGGATCTGGGTTTCCCGGTGCACTGGAGCGGGCGCACGGCCGGGCGCACGGTCAACTGGAGCGTGGACGCCAGCGTCGGCGTGCAGCATTTCCGCAGCGACGACAGCCCGTACTTCCCGACCAGCGCGCAGATGCAGCAGGCCGCCTACGACGCCGCTTCGCTGGCCGCGCTGCTGGGCCTGACCGACCGCTACGTCGCGCCGGTCTATGCCGGGCAGAGCAAGACCGGCATGTCCTACAACATCGCCGGCGCGGCCGAATGGCAGATCGCCCCCCAACTGTTCCTGGGCGGCCGCCTGCTGTTCAACAACGCGCGCGACTACACCCAGTTCAGCACCAACCTCTACGTGCGTTTCGTGCTCGACCGGCTCGGCGCCGGCCTCGGCCGCCGCCCGCAGGTGCTGGCCTCGCCGTACGTGCCGGAGTAGGGCGCGCCGCGCGGATACCGGCGCAGGAGTCAACTGTCATGCAGCGGCGACAAGCGAGGCCGAAAGTCGACTGACACCCTCCGTCGTCGGGACTGAAGTCCCTCCCACAAGGATGTCCAGCCCATCCTGTGGGAGTGACGTCAGGCGGGCGTCACGTGTGGACATCCGTCTGGGCGGATGGCCCACGGCGATGTGGAACCACTTGTGATGGAACGCGCGATACGTTGGCTGGGTGCACTGTGGGAGGGACTTCAGTCCCGACGCATTGCGTCATCGGGAAGCGCGCCACGCCGCGCGTCGCGGCTGCATGACAGTTCACTCCTGCAGAATGTCGCCAGCGCTTCGCCGCAACGCGGGGATTGCACCGCGGCAGGCCGCAGTTGGGGCAGGGGACGCCGCCGCCCCGCTGCACGCGCCGCCGCCACGGCGGATAATCGCGGCCATCCCCATTGCCAGGAGCCCGCACATGATCCGCGACATCATCCGCATGGGCGACCCGCGCCTGCTGCGCCAGGCGCCGCCGGTCACCGACTTCGACAGCGCGCAACTGCATGCGCTGGTGGCCGACATGTTCGAGACCATGGACGCCGCGCGCGGCGTCGGCCTGGCCGCGCCGCAGATCGCGGTGGACCTGCAACTGATGGTGTTCGGCTTCGAGCGCAACGCGCGCTATCCGGACGCGCCGCCGGTGCCGCGCACGGCCCTGGCCAACGTGGAAATCGAACCGCTGTCCGACGAACTGGAGGACGGCTGGGAAGGCTGCCTGTCCATTCCTGGCCTGCGCGCGGTGATTCCGCGCTACCGGCACATCCGCTACCGCGGCGTGCTGCCGGACGGCACCCCGCTGCAGCGCGACGCCGAGGGTTTCCATGCCCGCGTGGTGCAGCACGAGCACGACCATCTGATCGGCCGGCTGTATCCTTCGCGCATCCGCGACTTCGACAAGTTCGGCTTCGAGGACGTGCTGTCGTACGACTTGTAGCGCGCGGGATGCGTGGCGTGGCCGACGCAAGCCTGGCCGTCCGCGCCGCATGCACGCGGTGCAGCGTTCCTTGTAGGAGCGACTTCAGCCGCGACCGGCTTTACCGGTAGAGCCCGTCGCGACTGAAGTCGCTCCCACAGGGGCTTGCGGCGAGTTCGCCGGGTGCACTGTGGGAGGGACTTCAGTCCCGACGCATGGCGCCATCGGAAAGCACGCCACTTCGCGCGTCGCGGCCGCATGACGGTTGACTTCCACCGGGCTCCCGGAGCCCGAACGCGTCCCAAGCCAGCCGTCGCCCAAAACGCACACGGCCCGCACGAGGCGGGCCGTGGCGGGGACAACGTGGGGCGAGCGGCTTACTTCAGCGCCTTGAAACGCAGGCGCTTGGGACCGGCGTCGTCGCCCAGGCGGCGCTTCTTGTCTTCCTCGTACTCGCGGTAGTTGCCCTGGAAGAACTCCACGTGCGAATCGCCCTCGAAGGCGAGGATGTGGGTGGCGATGCGGTCCAGGAACCAGCGGTCATGCGAAATGACGAAGGTGTTGCCCGGGAACTCCAGCAGCGCGTCTTCCAGCGCGCGCAGGGTTTCGATGTCCAGGTCGTTGGACGGTTCGTCGAGCAGCAGCACGTTGCCGCCCTGCAGCAGGGTCTTGGCCATGTGCAGGCGGCCGCGCTCGCCGCCGGACAGCGAACCGACCATCTTCTGCTGGTCCTGGCCCTTGAAATTGAAGCGGCCGATGTAGGCGCGCGACTGGATCTCCACGCCGTTGATGTTGAGGATGTCCAGGCCGCCGGAAATCTCCTGGAACACGTTGTGGTTGCCTTCCAGCTTGTCGCGGCTCTGGTCCACGTACGACAGCTGCACGGTCGGGCCGACCACGATCTCGCCCGAGTCCGGCTTCTCCTGCCCGGTGATCATCTTGAACAGGGTCGACTTGCCGGCGCCGTTGGGGCCGATGATGCCGACGATGGCGCCCGGCGGCACGATCATCGACAGGTTGTCGATCAGCAGGCGGTCGCCGAACTTCTTGGAGACGTTCTTGAACTCCATCACCGAGTTGCCCAGGCGCTCGCCCGGCGGGATGAAGATTTCATTGGTCTCGTTGCGCTTCTGGTAGTCCACCGACTGCAGTTCGTCCAGGCGCGCCAGGCGCGCCTTGCCCTTGGAGCGGCCGCCCTTGGCGTTCTGCCGCGCCCACTCCAGTTCCTTCTGGATCGCCTTCTGCCGTGCCTTTTCCTGGTTCTCTTCCTGCTTCAGGCGCTCGTCCTTCTGCATCAGCCATTCGGTGTAGTTGCCCTTCCACGGAATGCCGCGGCCGCGGTCCAGTTCCAGGATCCACTCGGCGGCGTTGTCGAGGAAGTAGCGATCGTGGGTGACCGCCACCACGGTGCCGGTGTAGCGCGCCAGGAACTGCTCCAGCCACTCCACCGACTCGGCGTCGAGGTGGTTGGTCGGTTCGTCGAGCAGCAGCATGTCCGGCTTCTGAAGCAGCAGCCGGCACAGCGCCACGCGGCGCTTCTCGCCGCCGGACAGATTGGCGATCTTGGCGTCCCACGGCGGCAGCCGCAGCGCGTCGGCGGCCACGTCGAGCTGGTTCTCCAGGGTGTGCGCATCGCCGGCGGCGAGGATCGCCTCCAGGCGCTCCTGTTCCTTGGCCAGCGCATCGAAGTCGGCGCCTTCCTCGGCGTAGGCGGCGTACACCGCTTCCAGCGCGGCCTGCGCCTGCAGCACTTCGCCCACGCCTTCCTCGACCGACTCGCGCACGGTCTTGTTCGGGTCCAGCTCCGGCTCCTGCGCCAGGTAGCCGACCTTGGTGCCGGGCTGCGGACGCGCCTCGCCTTCGAAATCGGTGTCCACGCCGGCCATGATCTTCAGCACGGTGGACTTGCCGGCGCCGTTGAGGCCGAGCAGGCCGATCTTGGCGCCGGGGAAGAACGACAGCGAGATGTCCTTGATGATCTGGCGCTTGGGCGGCACGGTCTTGCTGACCCGGTTCATGGTGTAGATGTATTGCGACATGGCGGCTCCAAAGGCGCAGGGCGCCCGCCGGCCGGCGGCCGGAGGGCGTCGAAAGGGATGGCGGATTATAGCCGCACGGCCGCCGCCAAGCTGGGCCGCACGGGTGCGCGCCAGCACGCGCGGGCCGCGCCGCGCGGCTACTCGGCGATCGGCGGCAGCGTCGCGGTCGTCGCCGTCGCCGATGCGCCCGCACGGCGCTGCCGGCGCAGGTAGAACACCGCGCAGAGCACCAGCAGCAGCATCGCCAGCCACTCGCTGGTCAGCGCCGCCTGCATCGCCGCCAGGCTGCCGCCGCCGCGGGCGTGGGCATAGATCGCGCCGAGCGCCGCCGGACCCAGGCCCATGGCCGCCTGCAGGATGGTGGAGAGCATGGCGCTGCCCGCGCCAGCGTGTTCGGTGGGGACCTGCGACAGGCCGATGCGGTAGAAGCTGGCCACGATCCAAGCCTGGCCGGCGCCGATCAGCGCCGTCGCCGGGGCCAGGTTGAGCGCGCCCGGATGCGGCCACACGGCGTGCAGCGTCCACGCCAGCGCCAGCAGGCCCAGCATCTGCAGCATGCAGCCGAGCAGCAACGTGGGCACCGGGCCGCAGCGCGCCGCCACGCGGGCGCTGACCAGCGCGGAGACGAAGTAGGCGGCCCCCAGCACGATGAAGGCGTTGCCCGAGTGCAACGGCGAGAGCCCGGCGCCGGTCTGCAGGGTCAGCGCCAGCACGAACATGAAGCCGCTCCAGCAGGTGAAGAACACCCCGCCCAGCAGCAGCGCGAAGCGCACGCTGGGCAGCCGCAGCAAGGCCGGCGGCAGCAGCGGCGTGCGCCCGCGGCGTTCCTGCCACAGTTCCACCCGCGTCAGCGCCGCCAGCAGCGGCAGGCAGGCGGCTAGCACCGCCAGGCACGCCGGCGGCCAGTGCAGCGCCGGGCCCAGCGCCAATGGCAGCAGCAGGCAGGCCAGGAACAGCCCCAGCAGCCCGGCGCCGGCCAGGTCGGGCGGCATCCGCCGCGCCGCGCGGGTCTCCGGCACGGCGCGCAGGCTGGCCAGCGCCAGCACGCAGAACGGCAGGTTGATCAGGAACACGCTGCGCCAGCCGGAGCCGCCGATGTCTGCGCTGACCAACGATCCGCCCAGCACCTGGCCGATGACGAAGGCGATGCCGCCCAGCGAGCCGTACAGCGCCAGCGCCCGCGCGTGCGCCTTGCCGTGCAGGCTGACGTGGATGGTGGCGAGAATCTGCGGCACCGCCAGCGCCGCGCCGAGTCCCTGCAGGACGCGGCCGGCCAGCAGCGCCGTCACCGAACCGGCCACCCCGCACAGCAACGAGGCCAGGCCGAACAGCAGCACGCCGGCGCCGAACACGCGGCGCCGGCCGAGGTTGTCGCCGAGCCGGCCACCGGCCGCCAGGCCCACCGCGAAGGCGACGCCGTAGACGGCCACGATCAGCTCCAGTTGCATCGCCGAGGCATGCAGCGTGCGCGCGATCGAGCCGAGCGCGACGTTGAGAATGGAGAAGTCGATCAACGGCAGCATCTGCCCGATCAGCAGGATGCCGAGGCCGCGGTGGCTCAGGGTGGGGGAAGGGACGAGGGCGGGGGAGGAAGGCGTGGTCATGGCGCGCAGTATGGAGCGCGGATAAACTGGTACAAGGAGTGATTTATCCTGGTACTGAAGCTACCTCCCTGGGGGCCGGATGTGCGCTCGGCGGCGCAACCGACGCGTCGTCGGCGACCGCCGCCGGCCATGCCTGGCGGGGCGCCGCGGCCGCCGAATCATCCGGCGCGCGGGCGATCGGCCTGCGCGGCCGCCGAACAACGGAGAACATCATGCAAGTGCAGGTCGAGCGTTCCCTCCCCACGCCGCCGCCCGCGGCGGCGCCCAGCGACACCGGGCCGGCCCTGGCCGCCGAGCGCGCCCGTGCGCTCGGCGCCTTCCTGCGCGCGCGCCGCGAGAGCCTGGACCCGGCGCGGCTGGCGCTGCCGCGCGGCGGCAGGCGCCGTACCCCCGGCCTGCGGCGCGAGGAGGTGGCCCTGCTCGCCGATGTCGGCGTGACCTGGTACACCTGGCTCGAACAGGGGCGCCCGGTCCGCGCCTCCGCGCGCGTGCTGACCGCCATTGCCGCGGCCTTGCAGTGTTCGGAGGTCGAAACCGCGCATGTGCTGGCGCTGGCCGGCGTGGGTGGGGCGGCGGCCGCGGCGGCGCCGCGGTGCCAGCGCCTGACCGGCACCGCGCGCATGTTGCTGGACCAGCTCGGGCCATGGCCGGCGATGCTGCAGACCCCGCGTTTCGACATCCTCGGCACCAATCCGGCCTTCGAGCGCCTGATGGGCGTGACCCTGGCCGACCTGCCGGACGCCGACCGCAACTGCGTCTATCAGGCCTTCACCAATCCGCGCTGGCGCGACGCGCTGCTCGATCGGCAGGAGGTGCAGCAGCACATGGTGGCGTTGCTGCGCGCGGCGATGGCCGAGCATCTGGGCGAGCCGGAATGGGAGGCGTTGCTGGCGCGCTACCGCGCCGCCTCGCCCGAGTTCGATGCGCTGTGGCGGCAGCGCCGCGAGGTGCGCGCCGTGGAGAACCAGCTCAAGCGCTTCCGCCACCCGCAGGCCGGCGAGCTGCGCCTGCAGCAGGTCAACTGGTGGTCGGCGCCGCGCAACGGCAACCGCCTGGTGGTCTATTTGCCAGCCGACGACACCGCGCAGGCGGCGCTGTTGCGCTTGCACGCGCAGGCCGGAAACGCCGCTGGATGAACGCTTTCTTAGCCCGATCTGGAAAGCTGAATAGGTAACCGATTCCAGCAGGAGGCGGTTCAGACGGCAACGGTCTAAATGCGATCGCCACACCACGTGACGGAGTTGCCATGAACATGAAACGCCTTGCCACAATCGCCCTCTCGTCCGCGCTGGCGCTGGGTTTCATGGCGCCGCCCGCCTTCGCCTGGGGTCCCGCTGGTCCGGGGCCGGGCCCTGGTCCCGGGCCGGGCTGGGGCCCGCCGGGGCCGCCGCCCCCGCCGCCGCCGCCGGGTCCCGGCCCGCGTGCGGACCGCGACTACGACCGCGGTTACCGCGACGCCGATCGCGAGCGCTACTGGCGCGACCGCGAGCGCGACCGCCGCGATGCCCGTCGCGCCTACGACCGCGGCTACCGCGACGGCTACCGCAACGGGCCGGACGTCGTCTACTACCGCCCGGGCCCGCCGCGCTGGGCGCGCGGCCAGCGCTATTACGGCCCGAACTACGTGGTCTACGACTACGACCGCTACCAGCTCCGGCGCCCGCCCTACGGCTACCGCTGGGTGCGCGACGACGGCGGCAACCTGCTGATGGTGGCCATCGCCACCGGCATCATCGCCGACCTGGTGCTCAGCGGCCGCTGAGCACGGCCGCGGCACACCGCCAGACGGCCTCCTTCGGGAGGCCGTCTGCGTTTTGGTTCGCCCTCGGGCGCGCGCGGGGCTTAAACTAGTCGTCTGCCTTCTGTCCATGCCCCTGGAGACCCGATGTTCCCGCGCGACGCCCGCATCGAAACCTACGATCCCGACCTGGCCCGCGCCATCGCCGCCGAAGCCGGCCGCCAGGAAGACCATGTCGAGCTGATCGCCAGCGAGAACTACTGCAGCCCACTGGTGATGGAAGCGCAGGGCAGCCAGCTGACCAACAAGTACGCCGAAGGCTATCCGGGCAAGCGCTACTACGGCGGCTGCGAATTCGTCGACGTCGCCGAGCAGCTGGCGATCGACCGGGTCAAGCAACTGTTCGGCGCCGACTACGCCAACGTGCAGCCGCACAGCGGCTCGCAGGCCAACCAGGCGGTGTACTTCGCGCTGCTGCAGCCAGGCGACACCATCCTCGGCATGTCGCTGGCGCACGGCGGCCACCTGACCCACGGCGCCAAGGTCAACGCCTCCGGCAAGCTGTTCAACGCCGTGCAGTACGGCGTCAACGACCAGGGCCTGATCGATTACGACGAAGTCGAGCGGCTGGCCCTGGAACACAAGCCGAAGATGGTGGTGGCGGGCTTCTCCGCCTACTCGCAGGTCATCGACTGGGCGCGCTTCCGCGCCATCGCCGACAAGGTCGGCGCGTACTTCTTCGTGGACATGGCGCACGTGGCCGGCCTGGTCGCCGCCGGCGTCTATCCGACCCCGCTGCCGCATGCGCACGTGGTCACCTCCACCACCCACAAGACCCTGCGCGGCCCGCGTGGCGGCATCATCCTCGCCAGCGCCGCCGGCGCCGGCGACACGCTCGAGGACCTGTCCAAGAAGCTGCAGTCGATCGTGTTCCCCGGCATCCAGGGCGGCCCGCTGATGCACGTGATCGCGGCCAAGGCGGTGGCGTTCAAGGAAGCGCTGGAGCCGGGGTTCGCCAGCTACCAGCAGCAGGTGGTGAAGAACGCGCAGGCCATGGCCAAGACCCTGATCGCGCGCGGCTACAAGATCGTCTCCGGCGGCACCGAGAACCACCTGATGCTGGTGGACATGATCGGCCGCGACGTCTCCGGCAAGGACGCGGAAGCGGCGCTGGGCAAGGCCCACATCACCGTCAACAAGAACTCGGTGCCCAACGACCCGCGCTCGCCGTTCGTGACCTCGGGCCTGCGCCTGGGCACCCCGGCGATCACCACCCGCGGCTACCAGGAACAGGACTGCGTCGACCTGGCCAACTGGATCGCCGACGTGCTCGACGCCCCGGCCGACGACGCCGTGCTGGCGCGCGTGCGTGACGCGGTGACCGCGCAGTGCCGCAAGTATCCGGTGTATGGCTGATGCGGGAATGGAGAATGGAGAATCGGGAATGGTCAGAAGCGCTAAGCTGGCGCTGTTGACGTTCCCATTCTCCATTCCCGTTTCCCCATTCCCGGCCCCCTGAATGCACTGCCCCTTCTGCCAGCACACCGATACCCGGGTGATCGATTCGCGCGTGTCCGAGGACGGCGCGACGATCCGCCGTCGTCGCGAGTGCGAGGCCTGCGGCGAGCGCTTCAGCACGCTGGAGACGATCGAACTCAAGCTGCCGACGGTGATCAAGAGCGACGGCGGCCGCGAGGCGTTCGATGCGCGCAAGCTGCGCACCAGCTTCGATCGCGCGCTGCAGAAGCGGCCGGTGTCCGAAGAGCAGATCGAGGCGGCGGTGCGCGCGGTGGTGCACCAGCTGCGCATGTCCGGCGAGCGCGAACTGCCCTCGATCCGGGTCGGCGAGTACGTGATGGCCGAATTGCGCAAGCTCGACCACGTCGGCTACGTGCGCTTCGCCTCGGTGTACCGCAGCTTCCAGGACGTGGCCGATTTCCGCGAGGAGATCGAGAAGCTCGAGCGCGAGTTGCCGGTGGGCAGCGAGCAGTTGCCGCTGCTGGACCTGGTGCGCGCGGCCAAGCCGGGCGACAAGGCCGGCAAGCGCTGAGCATGCGCATCGTCTGTCTGGCCGAGGCCGCGCAGCACATCCCCGCGCTGGCGCAGGAGCATTTGCAGGCGTTCGGCCCGCTGCTGCCGGAATGGAACGTGGTGGAGGCCGAGGCCGACCTGCGCAGCCATCGCGACGACACGCGCATCCCCACCACCTGGATCGCGCTCGATGGGCAGGACTGGCTGGGTTCGGTGAGCCTGCTGCAGAACGACGACGAACGCATCCGCCAGTTCTCGCCGTGGCTGGCCACGTTGTACGTTCGGCCGCAGGCGCGCGGTGCCGGCGTCGGCGCCGCCCTGGTCGCGCACTGCGTGCAGGCTGCCGCGCGCTTCGGCGTGCAGTGGCTGTACCTGTACTGCGAGCCGGTGCTGGTCCCGTTCTACGAGCGGCTCGGCTGGCAACGCCACGCCGACCTGCCGCTGGGGCCGCTGCAGATCGTGGTGATGCGCCGCGACGCCGGCGCTGCTGCCGCATCCACATGAGCGCCGACGCCGTTCCCGGCTTCTCGGCCGAGGACCATCGCTGGATGGCGCAGGCCCTGCGCCTGGCCGAGCGCGGTGCCTACACCACGCGGCCGAACCCGATGGTCGGCTGCGTGATCGTGCGCGACGGCGCGGTGGTCGGCGAGGGCTTCCACCAGCGTGCCGGCGGCCCGCACGCGGAGGTGTTCGCGCTGCGCGCTGCCGGCGAACGCGCCCGCGGCGCCACCGCCTACGTGACCCTGGAGCCGTGCGCGCACTACGGCCGCACCCCGCCATGCGCGCTGGCGCTGATCGAGGCCGGCGTGGCGCGGGTGGTGGCGGCGATGGCCGACCCGTTCCCGCAGGTCAACGGCGGCGGTTTCGCGCTGCTGCGCGAGGCGGGTATCGCGGTGCAGGCGGGCCTGATGGAAACGCAGGCGCGGGCGCTCAACCGCGGTTTCCTGTCGCGGTTGGAGCGCGGTCGGCCGTGGCTGCGGATCAAGCTCGGCGCCAGCCTGGACGGACGCACCGCCCTGGCCAGCGGCGAATCGAAATGGATCACCGGCGCGGCGGCGCGCCAGGACGTGCAGCATTGGCGCGCCCGCGCCGGCGCCATCCTCACCGGCGCCGGCACCGTGCTGGCCGACGATCCGGCGCTGACCGTGCGCCTGGATGCGGCGACCGCAGTGGAGCCGCCGCTGCGCGTGGTGCTGGACGCGCAACTGCGCAGCCTGGCGCAGGCCAAGGTCCGCGACGGCAGCGCGCCCACGCTGTACCTGCACGCGCCGCACTGCGTGCCGCCGACGCTGGATCACGCCGCGTTCGCCGCGGTGCCACAGCACGACGGCCGCTGCGACCTGCACGCGGCGTTGCGCCTGCTCGGCGAGCGCGGCATCAACGAGGTGCAGGTCGAGGCGGGGGCGACACTGAGCGGCGCACTGCTGCGTGCCGGCCTGGTCGACGAGCTGCTGGTGTACATGGCGCCGCTGCTGCTGGGCGACAGCGCCCGACCGCTGCTGGCCGGGCTCGGTATCGATACGATGGCGCAGCGCGTGCCGCTGCAATGGCAGGACGTGCGCCAGCTTGGCGATGACCTGCGCCTGCTGCTGCGGCCCTGAGCGCTCCGGCGCGGCGGCGTTCGCCGTTGCCGCAGTGCCGGCTACCGCGCCGAACGCGGCGCGATCCTGGAGGGAATGAAGCATGGCGCAGACCATCGTGGGACGCGACGGCGGACTGCCGGGCCAACGCGACTGGGTGCATCGCGTCGCCTCGACCAGCAGGCTGGAGCGCATCGAGGCGTTCTTCGGCGGCCATGGCTATGCCATGCACCGGCACGACACTTACGCGATCGGCCGCACCCTGGCCGGTGTGCAGAGCTTCCACTATCGGCGCGCCATGGCCCACGGCACGCCCGGCGCGACGATCGTGTTGCATCCGGACGAGCCGCACGACGGCCATGCGGGCACGCAGGCCGGGTTCCGCTATCGGATGGCGTATATCGAACCGGCATTGATCCAGCGCGTGTTGGGCGGCGTGGCACTGCCGTTCATCGCCATGGGGACCTCGCAGGATCGGCGCCTCGGCGCGGCCGCGGGTGCGCTGCTGCAGTCGCTGGACGCGCTGGATCCCTTGCAGGAAGCCGATGCCCTGTTCGATCTGGCGCACGCCCTGGCCGCTGCCGCCGGCGTCCGCCGGGCCCGTGCCGGCGTGGACTATCGTGCGGCCGAACTGGCCCGCGGCTACCTGCTCGACTGCCTGGAACAGCCGATCGCGCTGCAGGATCTGGAGCGGGTCAGCGGCCGCGATCGCTGGCGCCTGTCGCGGGATTTCAGGGCGCTCTACGGCACCAGTCCCTATCGCTACCTGACGATGCGGCGGCTGCAACGGGCGCGCGATCTGGTCGCGGCGGGCCGGACGCTGGCGCAGGCGGCGCTGCTGGCCGGTTTCACCGACCAGAGCCATCTGACGCGGCAGTTCGTCCAGGCCTACGGAATGGCGCCGGGACGCTGGTCGCGGATGCTGCGGCCAGCGCGCGCCTGAGCTGCGGCGCGGCGTGCACGATCGTACAAGACCATCCTGGGACGCGACGCCAGACTGGGCCTCCGCCGTCCAGACCAGGTCCAGCCCATGCCCGCGTCCCCGTCCGCCGCTGCGCCATCGCGCGCCATCAACTTCGCCCACAAGCTCGGCCTGATCGCCGAACACTGGCAGCCGCGGGTGATCGCCGAGCTGAACGACTACCAGTTCAAGCTGGTCAAGATCCTCGGCGATTTCATCCTGCACACGCATGCGCACACCGACGAGGCCTTCCTCGTGCTGCAGGGGCGGCTGCGGATCGACTTCGTCGATCGCCACGTGTTCGTCGACGCCGGCGAACTGTACGTGGTGCCCCGGGGCGTCGCGCACCGCACGTCCGCGCTGGAAGAGGTCAGCATGTTGCTGATCGAGCCGCGCGGCGTGGCCAATACCGGCGAGCAGGGCGGCAGCCGCACGGCGCCGAACGACGTGTGGATCTAGCCGGCCGGCGCGTCCCTGCCGAAACGTGCGCGACCGCCACACAAGCGTTTCGCGGCCACGTGCACGGGGGTTGCCGTCGTCGCCGCGACGCTTTGTCCCATGCGCGGCGCGCTGGCGGCGGCAGGCGGCCGGGCCACGCCTGCTAGAATGCCCAGGCCGGTTCGCCGGCGACCACAAACGTCTTCAGGGCGGGGTGCGATTCCCCACCGGCGGTAGGTGCGTTCGCGCACGAGCCCGCGAGCGCTTCCCGGTGCCGGCGCGACCCGCCGAATCGGGAAGGTCAGCAGATCCGGTGCGATGCCGGAGCCGACGGTATAGTCCGGATGAAAGAAGACGGCCTTCGCGCAGCCTCGCGGCTGTGCGCGTGCCTGTTTGCCTTGTGGCGTTTTTCGCTCACCCCATTGCGAGAAACGTAGCTATGTTCACCGGAATCATCGAAGGCGTCGGCCATCTCGCCGCACGCCAGCCGCAGGGCGGCGATCTCCGCTTCACCTTCGCCACCGGCAGCCTGCCGTTCGCCGACGTGCGCCTGGGCGAGAGCATCGCGGTCAACGGCGTGTGCCTGACCGTGATCGCCTTCGACGCCGCCTCGTTCCAGGCCGATGCCTCCACCGAAACCCTGGCGCTGACCACGCTCGGCCGCCTGGCCGAGGGCGCGGCGCTGAACCTGGAGCGGGCGATGCGCCCCAGCGACCGCCTCGGCGGGCATCTGGTCAGCGGCCATGTCGACGGGCTCGGCGAGGTGCTGTCGATCCACGACGACGCGCGCGCGCAGCGCTGGCGCTTCGCCGCGCCGGCGGCACTGCTGCGCTACATCGCCAAGAAAGGCTCGATCTGCGTGGACGGGGTCAGCCTTACCGTCAATGCGGTCGACGCGGAAGGCTTCGAGGTCGCGCTGATCCCGCACACCGTGGCGCACACCGCGTTCGCGCACACCGCGGTCGGCGCGGCGGTGAACCTGGAGATCGACCTGGTCGCGCGCTACGTCGAACGCCTGCTGCAGGGCCGCCAGGACTGATCCTGGCCGCGTCCATCCTTCCGCCACGCGGCGCCGCTGCCTGCGGCGCGCGCGGCATCCTCCGTCTTTGCCGAGTGTCCGCATGTCGCCTTCCGTCACCCCGAGCCTGAATTTCGCCTCCGTCCCCGAACTGCTGGAAGAACTCCGCGCCGGCCGCATGGTGGTCATCGTCGACGACGAGGACCGCGAGAACGAGGGCGACCTGATCATGGCCGCCGAGCTGGTCAAGCCCTCGGACATCAACTTCATGGTCACCCACGCGCGCGGCCTGGTGTGCCTGTCGCTGACCCGCGAGCGCTGCGCGCAGCTGGGCCTGGCGCCGATGGTCCAGCGCAACACCGCGCAGTTCCATACCAACTTCACCGTCAGCATCGAGGCCGCCGAGGGCGTGACCACCGGCATCTCCGCCTACGACCGCGCCCACACCGTGCGCACCGCGGTCAAGCCGGACGCCAAGCCGCACGACCTGAGCCAGCCCGGCCACATCTTCCCGCTGATCGCCCAGCCGGGCGGGGTGCTGACCCGCGCCGGCCACACCGAGGCCGCCAGCGACCTGCCGATGCTGGCGGGGCTGGAGCCGGCCGGCGTGCTGGTGGAGGTGCTCAATCCCGACGGCAGCATGGCGCGGCGTCCGCAGTTGGAGGAATTCGCCCGCACGCACGGCCTGAAGATGGGCTCGATCGCCGACCTGATCGCCTACCGCCTGGCCACCGAGCACACCGTCGAGCGCATCGACGAGCGGCCGATCGACACCGAGTTCGGCGGCTTTACCCTGGTCACCTATCGCGACCGCATCGCCCACGACCTGCATTTCGCCCTGGTCCGCGGCACCCCGGACGCCGAGACGCCGACCCTGGTGCGGGTGCAGGTGGAGAACCCGCTGGCCGACCTGCTGCACTGGCGCCGCGAGGACTTCGGCGTGGCCGCCAGCGATGCGCTGCGCGCGATCGCCGCCGCCGACCGCGGGGTGATGGTGGTGCTGTCGGCCCCGCGCGACAGCGAAGCGCTGCTGGCGCGGCTGCGCGCGCAGCCGGAGGCGGCGCACGGCAAGGACGTGGGCCAGTGGCGGCGCAACGGCGCCGGCAGCCAGATCCTGGCCGACCTGGGCCTGGGCAAGCTGCGCGTGCTCGGCACCCCGCGCCGGCAGATCGGGTTGGCCGGGTTCGGGTTGGAGGTGGTGGAGCATGTGGAGCCGGGAATCGGGAATCGGGATGGGGGAATTGGTAAAAGCTGATTCCGCGCGATTCCCGCCATTGGCGGTCTGCACGGCCCCCAGACCGCTTTCCCGGGGCGCGGCCCCACCGCCTGCTAAACTCTCCCACCCCCTCAAGCTGCCACCGCCATGTCCCACTACGAAGGCGACCTCCGCACTCCCGAGTCGGCGCGTTTCGCGATCATCGCCAGCCGCTGGAACGCCCGCATCACCGACGTGCTGGTCGCCGGCGCGCGGCAGAGCCTGGCCGGCAACGGCATCGCCGAGGACGCGGTGGACGTGATCCGCGTGCCGGGCGCGTGGGAACTGCCGCTGGCCGCCGCGCGCCTGGCCGCGGCCGGCAAGCATGCCGCGATCATCGCCCTGGGCTGCGTGATCCGTGGCGATACCCGCCACTACGAACACGTCGCCGACGGCTGCGCCGAGGGCCTGCTGCGCGTCTCGCTGGACTTCCGCATCCCGGTGCTCAACGGCGTGCTCGCCGTGGAGCAGGTCGAGGATGCCGAGGCGCGCGCCGGCGGCAGCCACGGCAACAAGGGCGAGGAAGCGGCGCTGAGCGCGCTGGAGATGGTCAACCTGCTGGAGCTGCTGCCGTGAACAAACCCGCTGGCCACAAGCACCCCCCACGCCGCGACGGCGTCGATCCGGTCCTGCGTTCGCGCGCGCGCCGGCGCGCGCTGCAGGCGATCTACGCCTGGCAGATTTCCGGCGGCAACGCCCAGCACGTGATCGCGCAGTTCGCGCACGAGCAGGCGCACGAGATCGCCGACCTGGTGTACTTCGAGAACCTGGTCGAAGGCGTGCTCAAGCACCGCGCCGAACTGGACGAAGCGCTGGTCGGCTACCTGGACCGCACGGTCGAGGAAGTGGACGCGATCGAACGCGCGGTGCTGCGCCTGGCCGCCTACGAACTGCTGCACCGCATGGACGTGCCGTACCGCGTGGTGATCAACGAAGCGATCGAGACCGCCAAGCGCTTCGGCTCCGAACACGGCCACACCTACGTCAACGGCGTCCTGGACCGCGCCGCGCTGCAGTGGCGCGCGGTGGAGTCGGGGGGCTGAGGGGCCGGGAATGGGGAAACGGGAATGGGGAATGGCAAAAGCAGATGCCGTTCTCCTTCGAGATCGCCGACGTTCCGGCTTTCGCTCCTGCTTCTCACCATTCCCGACTCCCCATTCCCGATTCCCAGCCCCCAATGCCTGAATTCGATCTGATCGAGCGCCTGCGCGCACGCAGTCGGGCGCGTGCGGACCTGCCGCTGGGCATCGGCGACGATGCGGCGCTGCTGCTGCCGCCGGCGGGGGAGTTGCTGGCGATCACCACCGATACGCTCAATGCCGGGGTGCATTTCCCGGCCGAGACCGCGGCCGCCGACATCGGCTGGAAGACCCTGGCGGTGAATCTGTCCGACCTGGCGGCGATGGGCGCGCAGCCGCGCTGGTGCACCTTGTCGCTGTCGCTGCCGCAGGTCGACATGGCCTGGGTCGATGCGTTCGCTGAGGGGTTCTTCGCGCTTGCCGACGCGCACGCCATCGGCCTGGCCGGCGGCGACACCACGCGCGGGCCGCTGGCCTTGTCGGTCACCGCGATCGGCAGCGTGCCGGCGACGGCGGCGCTGCGCCGCGATGCCGCGCAGGCGGGCGACGAGGTCTGGGTGACCGGGCAGCCGGGCGAGGCTGCCGCGGCGTTGGCGCTGTGGCAGGCCGGGCGGTTGGGCGTGGCCGCGCCGGCCGCCGATCCGGTGCACGAACACCTGCGCCAGCGCCTGCTGCGGCCGACGCCGCGCGTGCAGGCCGGCCTGCGCCTGCGCGGCCTGGCGCGGGCCTGCGTGGACGTCTCCGACGGCCTGCTGGCCGACCTGGAGCACATCTGCGCGCGCAGCGGCGTCGGCGCCGAATTGGACCTGGCCGCGCTGCCGGCGGTCGCCGCGCCGAGCGATGCGGATGCGGCGCAGGTGCACGCCTGGCAACTGGGCGGCGGCGACGACTACGAACTGTGCTTCACCGCCGACCCGGCGCAGCGCGCGGCGATCGTGCAGGCGCTGCAGGCGGTCGGCGTGACGGCGACGCCGATCGGGCGCATCGTCGCCGGCCGCGGCATCGTGGTGCGCGATGCCGGTGGCCGGCCCTGGCAGCCGCCGCGGCGCGGCTACGAGCACTTTCTGAGCTGATCCGGCCTGCGCCTGCGCGCAGCGGCCCTGTCAATGGCGCTGCCCGTGGGGCGGATGCCGCAGCGGCAGCCTCCCTTTCCATACCGTGCCGCACTGCGGCGTGAAAACGTCCGTACCTGGTGGTACGGTCCGCCTGCCCGGCTCCGTGTCGAGCGTTCGTCACCGTTCTGGCGTAACCGTTCCGGCAGCCGGCCATTCCGGTCCGGCGCCGCTTGGGAGGCAGTCCATGCGTATGTCCGTGTCACGTCGCATCGCCCTGTGCGCGATGCTGCTGGTGTTCTCCGCCGCCGCGTCCGCGGCCGGCTTCAGCAAGCAGTACCAGCGCATTTCCAGTTTCGACGGCACCACGCTCGGTGCGCTGGTCCTGGTACCGCAGGGGCAGGGACCGGGGCCGTTCCCGCTGGTGGTGATGCCGGCCAGTTGGTCGCTGCCCAACCTGGAGTACGTGGGCCGCGCCAGCGAGCTGGCCAACGACGGCTACGTGGTGGTCAGCTACACCTCGCGCGGCTTCTGGGATTCCCAGGGGCTGATCGACATCGCCGGGGCGCCGACGGTGGAGGACGTCAGCGCGGTGATCGACTGGGCGCTGGCCAATACCCCGGCCGACGCCAAGGCGATCGGCGTGTCCGGCATCTCCTACGGCGCCGGCACCAGCCTGCTCGCCGCCGCCCGCGACCCGCGGATCAAGGCGGTGGCCGCGCTCAGCGGCTGGGCCGACCTGCAGGCTTCGCTGTACGCCAACAGCACGGTCAGCCAGCAGGGCGTCGCCCTGCTGGTCGGCGCCGGCACGCTCACCGGCCGGCCCGGTCCGGACTTGGCGCGGATCACCGCGCACGTGGCGGTGGGCGACTACGACGGCGCGGTGCAGGGCTTCCTGCCCAAGGCCGCCGAGCGCGGGGTGATCAACGAGCTGCAGGCGCTCAACCGCAACGGCCCGGCGGTGCTGATGGCCAATGCGTTCAACGACGGCCTGTTCCCGCCGAACCAGTACATCGACCTGTACAACCGGCTGAGCGTGCCCAAGCACCTGATGTTCAGCCAGGGCGACCATGCCACCGCCGAGTTGCCGGGCGCGCTGGGCCTGCCGAACCAGGTCTACACGGTCGCCACGCGCTGGTTCGACCATTACCTGAAGGGCCGCGACAACGGCGTGGACCGCGACGCGCCGGTGCAACTGTCCACCGTCGGCGGCGACTGGCTCAGCTACGCCGACTGGAACAGCGTGCAGGCCGGCGCCACCCGCTACGGCCTGAGCGGTCCCAGCGGCGTGCTGCTGCCGACCGGGGCGCTGACCAGCGGCAACAGCAGCGGCTGGACCTACCGCATCGCCACCGGCGTGCCGACGCTGGCCGATTCCGGCGTGGTGCTGGTCAGTGGCCTGTTGCAGGGCTTCGGCCAGCCGGTGACCACCTCGATTCCGCTGGTCAGCCGGGTGGGCGCCGCGGTGTGGAGCGGCCCGGTGCTGCCCAGCGCCAAGCGCCTGGTCGGTGCGCCGTCGCTGCGGTTGACGGTGACCCCGAGCCAGCCGAACGTGTCGCTGTTCGCTTATCTCTACAGCATGGACGGGGCGGGTTCGGCGCAATTGCTGAGCCATGTGCCGTACACCCTGCGCAACGCGACCCCGGGCACGCCGGTCACCCTCGACCTGGCGCTGCAGGCGACCGCGGCCGAGATCCCGGCCGGCCGCCGCCTGGTGCTGGTGGTGGACACCACCGATCCGCGCTACACCTCGGCCAGCCGCTTCGGCGGCACCGTGAGTTTCAGCTCGCCGGCGGCGACGCCGTCGTTCCTGAGCGTGCCGCTGCACTGAGGCAGTTCGCTTCTCCCTTCGGGACCATGGCCCCGAAGGGGGAAGGTGCCCCGCAGGAGCGGATGAGGGTACGGGTGAAGCGGCGTGTGGACAGATCGACGTGGCGCTGCGCGCGCCGACCCTCACCCCAACCCCTCTCCCGGCGGGAGAGGGACTTTGGCTTCTCCCTTCTCCCCTCGGGAGAAGGTGCCCCGCAGGGGCGGATGAGGGTACGGGTGAAGTGGCGTGTGGACAGATCCACGTGGCGCTTCGCGCGCCGGACCCTCACCTCAACCCCTCTCCCGGTGGGAGAGGGGCTTTGGCTTTTCCCTTCTCCCCTCGGGAGAAGGTGCCCCGCAGGGGCGGATGAGGGTACGGGCGCAGCGGCGCGTGGACAGATCCACGTGGCGCTGCGCGTGCCGGACCCTCACCCAAACCCCTCTCCCGGCGGGAGAGGGGCTTTGACTTCTCCCTTCTCCCACCGGGAGAAGGTGCCCCGAAGGAGCGGATGAGGGTACGGGCGCAGCGGCGCGTGGACAGATCCACGTGGCGCTGCGCGCGCCGGACCCTCACCCCAACCCCTCTCCCGGCGGGAGAGGGGCTTTGGCTTCTCCTTTCTCCCCTCGGGAGAAGGTGCCCCGCAGGGGCAGATGAGGGTACGGCGCACCCCATGGCCCAAACGCAACGCGCCACGCCCGTTCTACACGGGAATTTACGCAGGTTTTATTCGAACCAGCGCGCGCTTTGCAACGAAGATATCCGGCGATTCCTATACTTTCCGCGCTGACGACGGGGATGGGTGCGTGGACTCGATGGCTGCAATCTTGAGCATGGCGCCGCCCGCAACGGTCGACTGCAGGCGCCATCCGCGGCATCCGCTGGCGGATGGCTGGCCTGGTGTCCGCATCTGGATCGCCGCGAGCCCACCCGCGTCGCGCCGCCGCCATGGCTGCCGCAGCGCATTGCAGCATCCGCCGCCACGCTGCCGCGCGCGTTCACTGCACGCGCATTGACCCGCTGACGCCGCCGCCGCGGCGCTGCATTCCACCTCTCTCCCTGCGACGCGCCACCAAGTGCGTCGCCTGCGATGGCGTGTGCGCGTGAGGCGGCGCGCTGTCGTTGCCTCCCTCCACCCACAGAAGGACGGCTCGTTGCGAGCCGAAGTCGCGATGTCCATGAAGCTCCATCCCCTGTTCCTGCCCCTGGCCCTGCTGTGCGCCGGCCACGCCGCCGCCGCGGGCCTGGCTGCGCCCATGTCGGAGGCGATGCCGGCGTCGCAGGCCGCCACGCCGCCGCCGGCGCGCAGCGCCGACTGTTCCGACGGTTTCTTCTCGCGCCTGGCCTCCGCCTACCGCGAGGATGCGCAACCGGCCGATCCCGAGGCGCCGACGCCGGCGCGCCGCGGTCTGGCGGCGCCGTTCTCCTCGCCGCCGTTCCCGTCGGCCGAATGGCAGCTGGGCGCGGTGGACTACCCGGTCGGCGTGCCCAACGAGAATGCGCAGTACCCGGTGGAAAAGGCACTGGCCTGCACGCGCGTGGGGCAGTGGATGCAGCGCAACCGCATCGAGCTGTACGGCTGGATCAATCCCTCGCTCAACGCCAGCACGTCCTCGCGCAGCAACTATCCGTTGTCCTACTCCACGCGGCCCAATCGCGGCGAGTTCAACCAGGCGCTGATCCGCCTGCAGCGCGTGCCGGACACGGTGCAGACCGATCATGTCGACTGGGGCTTCCACCTCGACGACCTGTACGGCTACGACTACCACTACACCACGATGAAGGGCGTCACCAGCGACCAGTTGCTGCACCACCCACAGCCCAACAGTGCGCTCAACGGCAAGATCTACGGCAACGATCCGATGATCGCGCATGTGGATGTGTACCTGCCGTCGGTGGCGCAGGGCATGCTGGTCACGGTCGGCCGCTATCTGTCGCTGCCGGACATCGAGGCGCAGTTCTCGCCGAACAACTACCTGTTGACCCATTCGATCCTGTACACGGTCGATGCCTATACCAACATGGGCGTGCTCACCACCACCAAGCTCAACGACCAGTGGACGCTGCAGCTCGGCGTGCATGGCGGCGACGATTCGGCGATCTGGGACGCGACCAGCCGCCTGAGCGCGCAGGCCTGCCTGCGCTGGGTCTCCAAGAGCAACGACGACATGCTGTATCCGTGCGTGGAGTCGTACAACAACGCCGCGCAGACCTACAACAACCTGCAGGAGTTCGTGCTGACCTGGGGCCATCGCTTCTCGCCGAGGGTGCACATGCTCACCGAGGCCTATCACCTCTACGTGCGCGACCAGGCGCTGGCCACCGATCCGTCGCAGTCGCACGCGCCGACCGGGCGCCCGGGCTATGCGCTGGGCGAGGCGCCGGACTTCCCGCTGGGACGCAGCAGCGCCGACGCCATCGTCAACTACGTCAACATCCAGCTCGGCGCATCGGACATGCTGGCGATCCGCAACGAGTTCGTGAATGACCACGACGGCCAACGCACCGGCTTCGCCACGCGCTACTCCAGCCACACCATCGGCCTCACCCATTGGGTATCGCAGGACCTGGAGATCCGCCCGGAGCTGCGCTACGAGCACGCCTACGATTTCCCGGCCTACGACGGCGGGCGCCGCAATCATCAGGCCACGGCGTTGATCGACGCGATCCTGCACTACTGAACTGAGGATGGCGCACGCGGTGCCGGCCGCGTCGCGCGGCAACGCGCGCTGCCGGCGCCGACCATGGCGATGCGCCTGCAACGTGCGGTTTTACGCAGAATTTATGCGCGCCGCGCGGCTTCGCCACGGAGAGTTTATGGCGCCGGCTTCGATAATGCCGGCCTGGGCCAGAAGGCCTGTCCGACCCGGCGTGCGTCGCCATGTTGCGCTTCCCTTCTGCCACCGTGCGCGCGTCGCGCGCGGTGGTGTTCCCATGCGATTGCGGCCTGCCGTGCGGCGGGCCGTCCCTTTGTTTCGGAGTTGAGACCATGAGCGGTTGGCTTTCGTTCGTTTGCGGCGTGGCGGTGATCGTCGCGGCCGGTTACCTGCTGTACGTGATCCTGCGCCCCGAAGATTTCTGAGCCGAGTGCCACTTCCATGATCGATACATTGCTTGTCTATGCGCTCGCGCTGCTGCTGGGATGGCCGCTGGGCCTGTACCTGGCCAAGGTGATGCGCGGGGCGCCGATGCGCGGCGACGCGTTGTTCGGCTGGATCGAACGCCCGCTGTACCGCCTGCTCGGCACCGACCCGGCGCGCGGCATGCACTGGCGCGCCTACGCCGGCGCGTTCCTGGCCAGCAACCTGGTGCTGGGCGTGCTGGTGTTCGTGCTGTTCGTCACCCAGGCCTGGCTGCCGTTCAATCCCGACGCGGTGCCCAACATGCGCTGGGACGTGGCCCTGCACACCATGGTCTCGTTCCTCACCAACACCGACCAGCAGCACTACTCGGGTCAGGCGCAGCTGTCGTACCTGTCGCAGGCGGTGGGCGTGGTCGGCCTGCAGTTCATCACCCCGATGATGGGCCTGGCGCTGGTCGCGGCGACGCTGCGCGGCCTGTTCGGCGGGCGCGGCCACGACGCGGCGCAGGATGTGGATCTCGGCAACTACTGGGCCGACGTGATCCGTCCGACCCTGCGTTTCCTGCTGCCGCTGTGCCTGCTGTGGACGTTGCTGCTGACCCAGCAGGGTGTGCCCTCGACGCTGGCCGCCGGTCCGGTCGCCACGCCGCTGGACGCCAGCGCCGGGCAGCAGACGCAGAAGATCCCGCTCGGTCCGGTCGCGGCGATGGTGGCGATCAAGCAACTCGGCACCAACGGCGGCGGCTGGTACGGCCCCAACAGCGCGATGGCGCTGGAGAATCCCACGCCGTTCTCCAACCTGCTGGAGGTGCTGGCCATCGTGCTGATCCCGGTGGCGGTGGCGTTCATGGTCGGCCCGTTCACCGGGCGCCGCAAGTTCACCGCGCTGGTGTTCGGCAGCATGCTGGTGATGTCGCTGGCGTCCACCGCGGTGTCGTTGTGGGCCGAAGGCCATGCGCCGGGCAGCGCCGCGCTGATGGAAGGCAAGGAGGTGCGCTTCGGCGTCGATGCGTCGGCGGCCTGGTCGTCGCTGACCACGCAGACCTCCAACGGCTCGGTCAACGCCATGCACGATTCGCTGGCGCCGCTGACCGGCGGCGTGGCCATGGTCAACATGCTGATCAATGCGATCTGGGGCGGCATCGGTTGCGGCCTGCAGCAGTTCCTGGTGTATCTGCTGCTGAGCGTGTTTCTGGCCGGACTGATGACCGGGCGCACCCCGGAGTTGTTCGGGCGCAAGATCGAGGCGCCGGAAGTGCGTCTGCTGGCGCTGCTGATCCTGCTGCAGCCGCTGGTGCTGCTCGGCTTCACCGCGGTCACCCTGGCGCTGCCGGCGGCGATCTCGGCGACCTCCAATCCCGGCTTCCACGGCATCAGCCAGGTATTCTACGAGTACACCTCGGCGTTCGCCAACAACGGCTCCGGCTTCGAGGGCCTGGGCGACGGCATTCCGTGGTGGAACCTGAGCTGCACCGTGGTGCTGCTGCTGGGCCGCTATCCGGCGCTGATCGTGCCGCTGATCGTGGCCGCGCAACTGGCGCGCAAGCGGGTGGCGCCGGAAACCGGCGGCAGCCTGCAGGTGGAAACCCCGACCTTCGCATTGACCCTGATCGCGGTCATCGCGGTCCTGACCGTTCTGCAATTCACGCCGGCTTTGGTGTTGGGACCGATCGCCGATCACCTGACCCTGGCCGCGCACTGAGACGACGACGATGAGCACCCCGCTTCCTTCTACTTCCGTGGCTTCTTCGCCGGCGCGCCGGCCTGGGTTGTTCGATGCCGCGGCGCTGCGCGCGGCCTTGCGCGACAGCGTGCTGAAGCTGTCGCCGCGGCACCTGCTCGGCAGCCCGGTGATGGCCGTGGTCTTCGCCGGCACGCTGCTGTCGGCGCTGATCACCGTGTCCGGCCAGGGCCCGGCCGGCTTCGGCTGGGCGGTGACCGCGATCCTGCTGGTCACCGTGCTGTTCGGCAACTTCGCCGAAGCGGTGGCCGAGGCCCGCGGCCGCGGCCAGGCCGCCTCGCTGCGGCGCGCGCGCAAGGACCTGGTGGCGCGCCGGGTCGCCAGCGCGCGGCTGGATGGCGAGACCAGCGTGCCCGCCGCCGAACTGCGCCCGGGCGACCTGGTGGTGGTGTCGGCCGGCGAGCTGATCCCGGCCGACGGCGAGATCGTGCACGGCCTGGCCACGATCAACGAGGCCGCGGTCACCGGCGAATCCGCGCCGGTGCTGCGCGAGGCCGGCACTGATCGCTCCGGCGTCATCGGCGGCACCAAGGTGCTGTCCGACGAGATCCTGGTGAAGGTCACCGCCGAGCCGGGCCACAGCTTCCTGGACCGGATGATCGCGCTGGTGGAAGGCGCCAACCGGCAGAAGACGCCGAACGAGATCGCCCTGACCATGCTGCTGGCGGCGATGACCCTGACCTTCCTGATCGTGGTCGCCACGCTGCCGGCGATCGCCGGCTTCGTCGGCGTGCACGTGGACCCACTGCTGCTGATCGCGCTGCTGGTGTGCCTGATCCCGACCACCATCGGCGGGCTGCTGCCGGCGATCGGCATCGCCGGCATGAACCGCGCGCTGTCGGCCAACGTGCTGGCCAAGTCGGGCAAGGCGGTGGAAGTGGCCGGCGACGTCGACGTGCTGCTGCTGGACAAGACCGGCACCATCACGCACGGCGACCGCCAGGCCACCGTGTTCCATGCGCTCAGCGGCGTGGACGTGGCGCAGCTGCGCGAGGCGGCGATGCTGTCGTCGCTGGCCGACCCGACCCCGGAGGGCAAGTCGATCGTGCGCCTGGCGCGCGAGCAGGGGCTGCCGCCGGCCGATCCGGCGGGCGCCGAGTTCGTCGCCTTCACCGCGCAGACGCGCATGTCCGGCGTCGACCTGCCGGCCGTCGGCATGCAGCCGCCGCGGTCGATCCGCAAGGGCGCCGCCGATGCGCTGATCCGCCACGTCACCGCGCTGGGCGGGCAGGTGCCGGCGGAACTGAAGGGCCGGGTCGAGCAGGTCGCGCGCAGCGGCGCCACGCCGCTGGTGGTGGCCGAGGGCCGGCACGTGCTGGGCGTGGTCGAGCTGTCGGACGTGGTCAAGCACGGCGTACGCGAGAAGTTCGCGCGGCTGCGCGCGATGGGCGTCAAGACGGTGATGATCACCGGCGACAATCCGCTCACCGCCGCGGCCATCGCCGCCGAGGCCGGCGTCGACGACTACATCGCCGAGGCCACGCCCGAGGACAAGCTGGCGCGCATCCGCCAGGAGCAGGCCGGCGGACGCCTGGTGGCGATGGTCGGCGACGGCACCAACGACGCGCCTGCGCTGGCGCAGGCCGACGTCGGCCTGGCGATGAACTCCGGCACCCAGGCGGCCAAGGAGGCCGGCAACATGGTCGATCTGGATTCGGATCCGGCCAAGCTGCTGGCGGTGGTCGAAGTGGGCAAGCAGCAACTGATCACCCGCGGCGCGCTGACCACCTTCTCGCTGGCCAACGACGTGTCCAAGTACTTCGCGATCCTGCCGGCGCTGTTCGCCGCCTCGATCCCGCAGATGGCCGCGCTGAACGTGATGCACCTGTCCAACCCGACCAACGCGGTGCTGGCGGCGCTGATCTTCAATGCGCTGGTGATCCCGGCGCTGATCCCGCTGGCGCTGCGCGGCGTGCGCTTCACCCCGTCCTCGGCGACCTCGCTGTTGCGCCGGAACATGCTGATCTACGGCGTGGGCGGCGTGCTGCTGCCGTTCGTCGGGATCAAGGTCATCGATCTGTTGCTGGTGGCGCTGGGCTGACCCCGGCGCCGACTCTCACGCTCTTTCGGAATTGCCTCCATGACTGTGTCCTCCGTTTCCCCCCGCGAACCGATGCGCTGGCGCGCCGTGCTGGTGCTGCCGCTGCTGGTGCTCGCGTCCGCGGCGCTGTACTCGCTGCTGGCCACCATGCTGGCCGGCGCGCTGTTCCCCGAGCAGGCCAACGGCAGCCTGCGCACCCACGACGGCCGCGTGGTCGGCTCGGCGCTGGTGGCGCAGCCGTTCGCCGCTGCCGGCTACTTCCAGCCGCGTCCGTCCGGCGCCAAGTATGACCCGATGGCGGCGGCCGGCAGCAACCAGGCGCGCAGCAATCCCGACCTGCGCAAGCGCCTGGACGACACCCGCCAGGCGGTGGCCGCGCGCGAGGGCGTCGACCCGGCGCAGGTGCCGGACGACCTGATCACCCAGTCCGGCAGCGGCATGGATCCGGACATCAGCGTCGCCGCGGCGCAGCTTCAGGTGGCGCGCGTCGCCGCCGCGCGCGGCCTGCCGCCGCAGACCGTGGCCGCCCTGGTCGCCGCGCAGACCCAGCCGCGCCAGTTCGGCGTGCTCGGCAGGCCGCGGGTGAACGTGCTGGCGCTGAATCTGGCCTTGGACGCGGCCGGGAATGGGGAAACGGGAATCGGGAATGGGAGGGAGCAAAAGCGGTAAGGCGCGCCGCGCTGTAGGCTTTGCGATTCCCCATTCCCTATTCCCCATTCCCAGCTCCAAATGCCCGACCCCCGCACCCAGCAGGCCGATGCGCTGATCGGCGAACTCCAGCGCGCGCGCGGCGGGCGCCTGACCGTGTTCCTCGGCGCGGCGCCGGGAGTCGGCAAGACCTACGCGATGCTGTCGCGCGCGCGGCAGTTGCAGCAGCAGGGCCATCGGCTGGTGGTCGGCGTGGTCGAGACCCACGGCCGCGCCGAGACCGCGGCGCTGCTGGAAGGCCTCACCGTGCAGCCGCGGCGGCGGCTGGAGTATCGCGGCCGCACCCTCGACGAGATGGACCTGGATGCGCTGCTGGCGCTGCGCCCGCCGCTGGTGCTGGTGGACGAACTGGCGCATCGCAACGCGCCCGGCAGCCGCCACGAGCGGCGCTGGCAGGACGTGCAGGAACTGCTCGACGCCGGCATCGACGTCTACAGCACGGTCAACATCCAGCACCTGGAAAGCCTCAACGACGTGGTCCATCGCATCACCGGCGTGCGCGTCAGCGAGACCGTCCCCGATGCGATCTTCGACCGCCTGCGCGACATCGTGCTGGTCGACCTGCCGCCGCGCGAACTGATCGAGCGCCTGCAACAGGGCAAGGTCTACCTGCCCGAGCAGGCCGGGCAGGCGCTGCAGGCGTTCTTCTCGCCGTCCAATCTGGCCGCGCTGCGCGAGTTGGCGATGCAGACCGCCGCCGACCGCGTCGACAACGACCTGCGCGACGTGCAGGCCGCGCAGGGCCGCACCAGCGTCGCGCTGCGGCGCACGGTGATGGTGGCGATCGACGGGCGCGGCCAGTCCGACTACCTGGTGCGGGTGGCGCGGCGCCTGGCCGAACGCCGCGGCGCGCCGTGGACGGTGGTCACCGTGCAGACCCAGGCGCAGCCCGATGCCGACTGGCAGCTGGAGATCGACCGCGCCTTCGCGCTGGCGCGGCGGCTCGGCGGCGAGGCCGCGCTGCTGCACGGCGCCAACGTCGCCGACACCCTGCTCGACCACGCCGCGCGCAGCGGCGTATCCACCCTGGTGCTGGGCCGCACCCGCGAGCGCCCGCTGGCGCGGATGATCAACCGCACGCTGACCCAACAGCTGCTGCAACGCGGCGCCCACTACGAGCTGGTGATCATCAGTTCGCCGGAAGCGCGCGCCCGTGCGCGGCGGCGCTGGCGCAGCCCGGGGCATTGGCTGTCGCGCGACGACCTGGTGTTCGCCACGGTCGCCACGCTGGCGGCGGTCGCGGTGGGCTGGCTGGCCGAGCGCTGGGTCGGCATCGACGACCTGTCGATGGTGTTCATCGTCGCGGTGGTGATGGTCGCGGCGAAGACGCGGATGGCCGCGGCGGTGCTGGCCGCCATCCTGAGCTTCCTTGCCTACGATTTCTTCTTCATCGATCCGCGCTACACCCTGCACATCGGCGCGCGCCAGGGCCTGGTCACGGTGCTGCTGTTCCTGGTCGCGGCGCTGGTCGCCGGGCGCCTGGCCTCGCGCCTGCGCATGCAGGTGCTGGCGCTGCGTGCGGCCAACGCGCAGACCACCGCGCTGCAGCGGTTGGGCCGCGAGCTGGCCAGCGCCGCCGACCTGGGCCAGGTGCTGGAGGCCGGGCGCCGCGCGCTCGCCGGCACGCTCGAGGCCGAGGCCTGGCTGCGCCTGCAGCCGCTGGAGCGCGCGCACGCCGGCGCCGACGACTACGCGCCGTCGATGGCCGCGGTGGACCGCAGCGCCGCCGACTGGGCGCAGCGTCACGGCCAGGCCACCGGCCGCTTCACCGACACCCTGGCCGGGGCGAGCTGGTGGTTCCTGCCGGTGCGCCACGAGCGCGGCGCGATCGGCGTGGTCGGCCTGCGCTTCGGCGCCGGCGTGCAGCGCCCGGGCCTGGAGCAGCAGCGCCTGGCCGAGGCGATGGTCGAGGACATCGGCCAGGCCGCGCTGCGCACGCGCCTGGTCGCCGATTTGGAGAGCGCGCGGGTCAGCGGCGAGACCGAGCGGCTGCGCTCGGCGCTGCTGTCCTCGGTCTCGCACGACCTGCGCTCGCCGCTGGCGGCGATGATCGGCGCGGCCAGCAGCCTGTCCAGCTACGGCAAGGCGATGGACGCGGAGGACCGCCGCAGCCTGCTCGACACCATCCAGATGGAAGGCGAGCGCCTGGACCGCTATATCCAGAACCTGCTGGACATGACCCGGCTCGGCCACACCGGGCTGACCTTGAACCGCGACTGGATCGGCGTGGACGAACTGATCGGCTCGGCCGCGCGGCGCCTGCAGCGCTACCAGCCGCAGGTGCGCCTGGACATCGCCCTGGCCGCCGAGCTGCCGACGCTGTGGGTGCACCCGGCGCTGGTCGAGCAGGCGATCTTCAACGTGCTGGAGAACGCGGCCAAGTTCTCGCCGGCGGACGCGGCGATCCGCGTCGCCGCCGGCATGGTCGAGGGCCGCCTGCGCATCGACATCAGCGACCGCGGCCCGGGCATTCCCGAGGACGAGCGCGCGCGCATCTTCGACATGTTCTACAGCGTCGAGCGCGGCGACCGCGGCCGCCACGGCACCGGCCTGGGCCTGACCATCTGCCAGGGCATGATCGGCGCGCACGGCGGCAGCGTCGAGGCGCTGCCCGGTCCCGATGGCCGCGGCACCACGATCCGCATTACCCTGCCGCTCATCGAACCCGCCGCGCCGCCGTCCCGCCCCGATGCCGACTGAGTCCCACGCCGATCCGATTCCGCCGCCGCGCGTGCTGGTCATCGACGACGAGCCGCAGATCCGCCGCTTCCTCGACATCAGCCTGCGCGCGCAGGGCTACCGCGTGCTGCAGGCGGACACCGGCGCCGCCGGCCTGGCGCAACTGGCCGCGCACGGCGCCGAACTGGTGGTGCTGGATATCGGCCTGCCCGACCAGGACGGGCACAGCGTGCTGCGCGAACTGCGGCAATGGTCGTCGGTGCCGGTGATCATGCTGACCGTGCGCGCTGGCGAGGCGGAGAAGGTGCAGGCGCTGGATGCCGGCGCCAACGACTACGTGACCAAGCCGTTCGGCGTGCAGGAACTGATGGCACGCATCCGCGTGCTGCTGCGCATGCAGCCGGTGGCCGGCGAGGCCGAGCCGGTGTTCGACGACGGCCACCTGCATATCCACCTGGGCCTGCGCGAGGTGCGCCTGGACGGCGAGGCGCTGCCGCTCAGCCGCAAGGAGTACGCGCTGCTCGCGCTGCTGCTGCGGCACAGCGGCCGCGTGGTGACGCAGCCGCAACTGCTGCGCGAACTGTGGGGCCCCACCCACCAGGACGACACCCACTACCTGCGCATCCTGGTCGGCAAGCTGCGGCAGAAGCTCGGCGACAGCGCCGTGGCCCCGCGCTACATCGCCACCGAGCCGGGCGTGGGGCTGCGCTTCATCGGCGTGCCGTGTCCGTCCGCGTGATGCGCCGTGGCTGCCTCCCCGGCTGCCCGTAGGAGCGGCTTCAGCCGCGACCGGGAACGCCGCCGTGGCGACCAAGCCGCGCCTGCACCGGCAATGCGTGTGTTCGAGGGCGGCGGGCCGAGATAGCCGGAAGAACAGATGCCCTTGTCCTCACTGCCTATCGTGATCAACCCGGACCGCTTCCTGCAAACGGAACATGGTCGCGTCTGGACGCCGGAACGCAACCGAGCCGCGTGGCGGCAAAGCTACGATGCCCTCAAGGCCATCCTCGCCGGTGCGCGCGAATCCGCCGCAACCTGGACGGTCGTGATCGTCTGCGGCCTGCAGGGCGCGGGCAAGACGACATGGATTGCGCGGCAACCGATCAGCCCATGCACCGTCTACTTCGACGCGGCGCTGCCCGGAGCCCGGCATCGGGCGCCGATCGTCGCCATTGCGAAAGCGGCCGGCGCCCGGATCGAGATCGTCTGGCTCAAGGTGGCGTTGGATGTCGCGATCGCGCGCAACCTGCAGCGGGCAGAGGATGAGCACGTTCCCGAGGAGTCGATCCGATCGGTGGCCGATCTCTTCGAAGCGCCGACGCTCGCCGAAGGCGTTGATCACGTCCGCGTCGTCACCCCTGCCGAATGGGCGCCATGAAGCGTTGCCTCCGTGGCAGGAACGCCCCGCAGGGCGGACATCGTCGCCGCGCCGCGCGAGCCGCTGCTGGAGACGCGGGCAAGGGCTGAGGCCGAGGTCGGCACTTGCGCCGTGCCGTGTTCACCCGGCCAGCCAGGGCGCCCAGTGCTTGCTTCGGCGTTCGCAGCGCGCAGCCCGGCCCTTGCGATGACCGATTGGAGAAATCGCCATCGCGGTGGATCGTCCCGCGACAGAGACGCTGGCGATGGCCCGGGTGGTGCAGGCGGTCTCCACAAGGCATGTAGGAGCGGCTTCAGCCGCGACGGGCGTGATCGGACACGCTGCGGTCGCGGCTGAAGCCGTTCCTACGACGGCAGGGCGGCATGGCGACGTTGCACCGCATCCGCTCGCGAAAGACGCTGTTGCGATTCCCGATTCCCGATTCCCGATTCCCGATTCCCGATTCCCGATTCCCGATTCCCGATTCCCCCTCAAGGCTCCGGCAACACCTTCCCCGGATTGAGGATCCCATCCGGATCCAGCGCCCGCTTGATCGCGCGCATCGCGTCCAGGGTGGCGGCGTCGAAGGCCTGGTCCATGTAATCGCGCTTGGCCACGCCGATGCCGTGTTCGCCCGACAGCGTGCCTTCCAGCGCCAGCACCAGCGCGAACAGCCGCGGCAACGCCGCATGCGCGCGCGCGGTCTCGGCGGCGTCGTCCGGCGCGTACATGATGTTGACGTGCAGGTTGCCGTTGCCGGCATGGCCGAAGGCGACGATCGGCAGGGCGAACTCGGCGGCCAGCGCTTCCACGCCGGCGACCAGCTCGGGGATGCGCGATACCGGCACCACCACGTCTTCGTTGATCTTGCCCGGGCGGATCGTGCGCAGCGCCGGCGACAGCGCGCGGCGCGCCGCCCACAGGCGGTCGCGCGCGCTGCCGTCGGCGGCCACGTCCAGCGCCAGCAGGCCCTCGCCCTCGGCCGCCGCGCCCAGCGCCTGCAGCGCGTAGGGCAGGGTGTCGTGGTCGCCGTCGGCTTCGATCAGCAGCATCGCGCCGGCCTCGGGCACGTCGCTGCCGTTGCGGCGCAGCAGCGCGATCGCGCTGCGGTCCATGAACTCCAGCATGGTCGGCGTGCTCGGCTGCGCCATCAGCCGCGACACCGCCGCCGCGGCACTGGCGGCGTCGCGGTACAGCGCGCGCAGCCCGGCCTGCGCCAGCGGCCGCGGCGACAGTTTCAGCGTCGCTTCCACGATCAGCGCCAGGGTGCCTTCGCTGCCGACCAGCAGGTGGGTCAGGTCGTAGCCGGTGGCGTCCTTGGTGTAGGCGCCGCCGCAGCGGATCAGCTCGCCGCTGCCGGTCACCGCGACCAGGCCGAGCACGTTGTCGCGGGTGGCGCCGTACTTCACCGCGCGCGGCCCGCCGGCATTGGTGGAGAGGTTGCCGCCGACGCTGCAGATCTCCGCGCTGGACGGATCCGGCGGCCAGAACAGCCCGTGCGGCGCCAAGGCCTGTTGCAGGTCGCCGTTGAGCACGCCGGGCTCGACCACCGCGCAGCGGTCGGCCGGACGCAACTGCACGATGCGGTTCATGCGCGCGAACGACAGCACCACGCCGCCGGCGAACGGCACCGCGGCGCCGGCGGTGCCGGTGCCGGCGCCGCGCGCCACCAGCGGCACGCGGTGCGCGCGGCAGGCGCGCACGATCGCCTGCACCTGCTCGCGGGTCTGCGGCAGCGCCACCGCGTCGGCCAGCGCCCAGCGCCGCGAATCGTCCTCGCCGTAGCTGCGCCGGCTGTCGGGGTCGGTGCGCCAGCCCTCGGCGCCGAGCAGGGCGGACAGTGTGTCGGTAAGCGCGGTGGGCAAGGCGGTGGTCATGGCGAAGGCGGCGGCGACGAAGTGGAGGGCGAGGGCGGCTGCAGCAGTTTCCAGGTGAGCACCGCCAGCGCCAGCGGCAGCCACACCCAGCGCAGTTCCGACAGCAGCGTGGCCACGCCGCGCGCACTGAAGAAGCCGTTGGCGAACGGCGAGACGCGGATCGGCCGCCACGGCGCGAACCAGCGCTGCTCGCTCCACGGCCAGGCCAGGGCCACGCCCAGGCCGCCGGAGGTCAGCGCGTCGAGCAGCGGATGCGAGACGGTGCAGACGAACATCCATGCGGCCGCCTGCAGCGCGCCGGCGCGCAAGGGCCGGTGCAGCGCCGCGCCGAGCGCGCCCAGCACGGCGGCGAACAGCAGCGAGTGGCTGGCGCCGCGGTGGCCGAAGGCGTCGGCATAGGGAATGTGCAGGGCGAAGCCGAGCACGTCGGCGTCGGGCAGCATCGTCGCGACGATGCCGGCGCCGAGCAGGCGCGTGGAGATGCGCCCACGATCGGCGGCGGCCCACAGCGCCAGCGGCACCGCGGCGTGGGTGAAGATGCTGGGCACCTCAGCAATCCTCGGCGCGGAACGCGTCGCGCAGCCAGGTCAGCCGCGGCGGATCGCCTTCGGCCTCGACCACGTCGAAGCGGCATGGCCAGCTGGCGTATTGCGGATGCGCGGCCAGGAACAGTTGCGCGGCCAGCAGCAGGCGGCGGCGCTTGCGCAGGTCCACCGAGGCCGCGCCGCCGCCGAACGCGGCGTTGCGCCGGTAGCGCACTTCGACGAACACCAGGCTCTGGGCCTGCTGCATCACCAGGTCCAGCTCGCCGCCGCGGAAGGCCACGTTGGCGGCGATCAGACGCAGGCCGGCGCGCTCCAGTTCGGCGCGCGCCGCCGCTTCCACCGCGTTGCCGCGTCGGCGCCGCTCAGTTTCCATCGGGCAGCGGGGTCGGACGCCCGCCGCTGAAGGTGGACCAGGCGGGGGTACGCACGATGTTGCCGAAGCCGTCCAGGTGCAGCTCGCCGGTGGCGCCGCGCAGGCCGCTGTCCTTGGCGGTCGCCAGCTTCTCCAGGTAGGCGGTGATCTGCCAGGCGTCGTAGCCGAAGGCGAACAGGCGCCCGGCCGGGCCGCGCGCGGTCGGCAGCATGTCGGCCACGCTGGCCGCCGCCGGCAGGCCGCCGACGCCGCGCACGTTCCACAGTTCGCTCGGGTAGACGATGCCGTCCAGCACCAGGTCGTCCTCGGGCTTGCCGGTGCCCAGTACCAGCTGCGAGGTCGCCACCCGGGTCTTGCCGGCGAAACCGGCCAAGGCCAGCTGCGGCGCCAGCGCGCGGGCGGTATTGCCCTTGACCGCCAGCAGCACCGAGTCGGCGGCGCCGGCATTGCGCAGTTGCGCGGCGATGTCGCCGGGCGTCTCGGCCACGCTGATGCTGCCGGCGACCTTGCCGCCGCGCTCGCTGAAGCGGTCGCGGAACGCGGCCACCGCACGGCGGCCGTTGTCGTCGTTGCTGCCGATCACCAGCGTATTGCCGCGCTCGTGCGCCAGCAGGTACTCGGCGGCGGCGATGCCGTCGTCTTCCGGGGCCAGCGAGAAGCCGGCGCTGCCGCCCGGCGGGGCCTGGGTGCCGCGGTTCAGCGCCAGCACCGGCACCGGCAGCGCATCGCGCGCGAACAGCGCGGTGACCTCGTCGCGGCCGAGCGGGCCGACCACGAAATCGGCGCCGCCGTCGACCGCCTTCTGGTAGGCGGCCAGCGCCCCGGCCGGGGTGCCGGTGGTGTCGATGAAGTCGATCGGCGGGCGCCGCCGGGTCTCGCCGTAGTAGCCGGCGAGCAGGCCGTCGCGCACCGGCGCGGCCGCGGTGGCCAGGCTGCCGCTCAGCGGCAGCAGCACTGCCAGCTTGGCCGGCGGGCGGTAGCCGTCGCGTTCGGCCGGCGGCCGCTTGCTGGTGTCGAAGCCCCATTGCTCGCCGCGGTCGAACGGGCGCGGCAGCGCCAGGCCGCGGCTCAGCAGCGCGCGGCCGACGAAGTTGTACAGCGGGTCGCCGGCCGGCAGCGCGGCGGCGCGCGCCTGCAGGGTGGCGTCGTTGAGCGTGGCCAGCTGGCGCACGATGGCGCGCTGGTTGTCGCTGCGCGCCTGGCCGTTGAGGCCGTTGTCGGCGCGGGCGCGTTCGTCCAGCGCCGCGGTGGCGTCGCCGGTGCCTTCCAGCGCCTGCGCGCGGGCCAGGTGCCAGCGCGCACGCAGGTTCTGCGGCACCGCCTGCGGATCGTTGCCCAGCGCCTGCAGCGCCTTGGCCGGCTGGCGGTCGGCCAGGGCCAGCTCGGCCTCGACCAGCGCCGCCCGTACCTTGCTCGGGGTCGGCAGTTGCCGCAACTGCACCTGCGCCAGCAGGCTGCGCGCGCGCGCGGTGTCGCCGGCCTCGTACCAGGCGAAGGCGGCATCGGCCAGCAACTGGTTGCGGGCGCTGCCGGCGGCGCCGGCGGCCTGCGCCTCGAGCTGCTGCGCCGCCTCCCGCGGCTTGCCCTGATCCAGCAGCGCCAGCGCCGCCGACTGGGCCGGCGAGGCGCTCGGCGTCACGCTGGTGGTGGCGCAGCCGGCGACGAGCAGCGCCAGCAGCGACAGGGCGGAAATCCTTGCGAATCGCTTGTTCATTTCTGGTCCATTCGGCTGGGCACGCCAGGCGCGCCGGGGAAAACCGCTACGATTCTACCCTTGACCATGGAAAGCCCGTAGATGAGCGCCCAGCCCGGAACCCTGCATGTCGTCGCCACGCCGATCGGCAACCTCGCCGACCTGACGCCGCGCGCCCAGGAGACGCTGCGCACGGTGGCGGCGATCTGCGCCGAGGACACTCGCCGCAGCGGCCAGTTGCTGGCCCACTTCGGCATCGAGCGGCCGCTGCTTGCGCTGCACGAACACAACGAGGAGGCGCTGGCCCAGCGCATCGTCGCGCGGCTGCTGGAGGGCCAGTCGCTGGCCCTGGTCAGCGATGCCGGCACCCCGCTGGTCAGCGATCCGGGCTACCGCCTGGTGCGCGCGGCGCGCGCGGCCGGGGTGCGGGTCAGCCCGGTGCCCGGCGCCTGCGCGGCGATCGCCGCGCTCAGCGTGGCCGGCCTGCCCAGCGACCGCTTCGCCTTCGAGGGCTTCCTGCCGGCCAAGGCCTCGGCGCGCCGCGAGCGCCTGGCGCGGCTGGCCGGCGAGCCGCGCACCCTGGTGTTCTACGAAGCTTCGCACCGCATCGCCGAGTCCCTGGCCGACTGCTGCGCCGCCTTCGGCGACGCCCGCCCGGCGGTGCTGGCGCGCGAACTGACCAAGCTGTTCGAGACCGTGCTCGACGGCACCCTGGCCGACCTGCACGCCCGGGTCGAGGCCGACGACAACCAGCGCAAGGGCGAGTTCGTGCTGATGGTGCAGGGCGCCGGCGACGACGCCGATGCGCAGCTGGCCGAAGGCCGCCGCGTTTACGCCAAGCTCAGCGAGCACCTGCCGCCGTCCACCGCCGCCAAGCTGGCCGCCGAGCTGACCGGTGCTTCGCGCAAGGCCTTGTACGGTGGCTGAGGCGACACGAAACGCCCCGAGAGGAGCGATCGCCGGCCAGTTGTCCTAGGCGACCGCGCTGTTAGGCGACTTTTGAATAATCAAACCCTGCCTGTTCGGCCTCCCATCCCAGCATTGCCAAGCCGATGCTCTTGGGGACAGGCTTTTCGCCGCTGCGGTAGTAGGCGAGCATGCGCCGGCTCAGGCCCAATGCTTCGGCGGCCGAATCCAGCGTCATATCGTGGCGATGCATCCAGGCGATGATCTGCTGGTGGGAATAGTCACCGGCTTGCTCGATCGCGAGTGCGCGCAGGTTATCGCTGGCGAGCGCCAACTCGTCGTTGCCGCCGAAGATGACGCCGCGCTGCCATTCGTCGAGCGAGACCTTATGAAAGACATGCGGCAGCCGTGCCTTCTTCAGCGAGGGATGCGAGGCCAGAACGTCGCTGAGGTCGACGGTGCAAGTGAAGCCGTCGGCAAAGGTCAGCGCAAGTTCGCGCGCCGCGACTGCCTTCACCTTGGTAATGACGAATTGAGGTTGGTTCATGGATTCAATTCCTGCCATCGGGCGATGAGGGTGGCTTTGTTCGCCGCGGCCCATTCAAGCGCGGCACTCAATTCACGTCGGCTCAAGCGGCCGGAAAGCACCACCAGGGTGTCGATGACGATCAGGGCTTCCCGACCATCCCGGGTTCGGACGTGGAAGTGAGGCGGCAGATGGTCGGCCGCATACATCGTGACAACGCTGTTGGCGAAACGGACGATCGTCGGCATGTGCCGAACATAGTGCAATGATTGCACTTTCGCAAGGCGTGCCTGCTTGCAACGCGTCGGAGGCTAGAAGAACGTCACTCCCTACGAACGCCCGGCGCTCCACGCCCCCAGGGAGATCTTTGGAGTTTTCGACGTTTGGGAGAAAGTGGCGGAGCCGGCCGATAAGCCGGGTTCTGTCGTGGACAGTCATTCTTCTAGGCGCACCGTCACCGGTACGCTCAAGCAACCTACCCGGACCCGACGCGGGCCGCGCCATGAGGTCCCTATTTGGTCTTGCTCCAGGTGGGGTTTGCCGTGCCGGTCCGTTACCGGACTCGCGGTGCGCTCTTACCGCACCATTTCACCCTTACCGGCCTGCTTGCGCAGACGTAGGCGGTATCTTTCTGTTGCACTAGTCCGTCGGCTCGCGCCGCCCAGGCGTTACCTGGCACCTTGCCCTATGGAGCCCGGACTTTCCTCGGCATCCCCTCGCACCGAAATGCGCGGGGATGACGCGACTGTCTGGCCGACTCCGCCGCGCGCATTGTCGCATGTTAAGCCGGGACCCGGGAAAGCGATGGCGATGCGGACAGCCATGGTTGCCGTCGGCTGCATAGCCCATCACAGGTGCGGCTGCGGCATTTCCGGGTCCCCGGTCCCGGGCCCCGGGCCATGGTTTTCCAAGCGCGTCTCCCCCAGGAACACCCCGTCCGGGCCGAACCGGCGCTCGTGGATCCAGCCGTGGCCGGCGGCGTCCACCGCGACGATGGTGCTGGCGCGGGTGCCGTAGTCGTGGCCGCGGATGAAGGCCGGCGACAGCCGCCGTTCCAGGTCCGGACCGACCCCGGTGTCGGGCAGGTCGGCCGGATCGGCCAGGGTCGCGTCGGCCAGCGCCCGCCAGAGCGGCGCCAGGGCGTCGTCGCCGGCGGCGATCCAGGCGGTCACCGCCGCCTGCAGGCGCCGGGTCTTCGGCCAGGGCGCGTCCAGGGCGCCGTTGGACATGCCGTGGACGCCCGGTTCCAGGGCGCTGCGGCCTGGCGGATGGTTGCCCACGTAGGCGGCGCCGGCGGCATCGGCCAGCAGCAGGTTGAACGGCGGGTAGGCGTCGGCGCGCGCCGCCAGCGCGTCGGCGAAGGCCGCGGCCGGCTGCGCGCCGGTCAGGTAGTCGGCGATCAGGGCGCCGCGCGAGGCGCCGGACATCGAGGCCAGCGGGTCGCGCACGTTGGTGACCACGGCGCAGCGGCCGGCGTCGTCCAGCCCCACCCAGGTGCCGCCGGAACGCAGGTCGCGCCCAGCCAGCAGGCGCTGCGCCGGGGCCGGCCAGCGCTGCAGCGGCGCGGTCGGGCGGGCGTGGAACTCGTCGCGGTTGCCGACCAGCAGCAAGCGCCATCGCGGGTGCGCAGCGTGCGCGAGAACGACCAGACACATGCGTTGCAGTGTGCGCGCTTGCGCAAGCCGGCGCGAGCCCAGGCGCCATGTCGACGGGGGGTGACGGCCGCCTTAACGCCCCGTACACAGGCCTGAATTTCCGTTCAATCTCAAAATTTGAGACGAAACAGTAACTTGTGGATAAGCCTTGAACAAGTCTCTAAAGATCGTTGCAAACCATTGATCCCGCTAGCGATTTACCGCTCGCAAAGTTGTTGACAACCCGTTGCGCACTGCTAAGGTGGGCACTTGAGGGGAAACCGGGTTTTTTGTGGTTTTTCGTGGTTCAATGACCGCCCAGGCGGATTCGGAAAGGTGTAGGCGTCGTGTTTCAGGGCGAGACCGCAATCACTGTGGACGACAAGGGGCGTATGGCGGTTCCCACCGCGTACCGCGACCTTGTCGCGCGCGTGAGCGGCAATCGGCTGGTGCTGACCTACAACCCGTTCGAGGCCGGCTGTCTGTGGCTGTATGCCGAGAAGGAATGGGAGCGGGTCCGCGACGACGTCATGGCCAAGCCCAACACCCAGCGCGTGGTGCGGGTCCTGCAGCAGAAGCTGGTGGGTTCGTCGGCGGCGCTGGAGCTGGACGCCAACGCCCGCATCACCATCCCGCCGAGCCATCGCGCCGCGGTGGGCATTGAAAAGCGCGCCGTGCTGTTGGGCATGGGCGACAAGTTCGAACTGTGGAGCGAGCAGGCTCATCGCGCACTGATCCAGCAGACGTTGTCTGACGAGGATCTGGGCGATGGATTGCTCGATCTGAAGTTGTGAGTCGGGGTGTCCGGATGCGCGGACAGGCGCAGGCCGGTCACCTCCCGGTGTCGCAACCATCGGCGGCGCATGTGCCGGTGTTGTTCGCGCAGGTCATGGACGGGCTGCAGGTGATCGAGAACGGAACCTATCTGGATGGCACGTTCGGGCGTGGCGGACACGCGCGCGGGGTGCTGCACAACCTCGGCCCAGGAGGCCGGCTGCTGGTGATGGACAAGGATCCCGAGGCGATCGCCGAAGCCGAACATGCGTTCGGCGGCGACGCGCGCGTGTCCATTTATCGTGGCAGCTTCGCCGAGCTGGGCCAGTGGGACGCGGCCGCTGCCCTGGACGGGGTGCTGTTCGACCTGGGCGTGTCCTCGCCGCAGCTGGACGTGGCCGCGCGCGGCTTCTCCTTCGGCAAGGACGGCCCGCTGGACATGCGCATGGACCCGGACGCCGGCGAGAGCGCGGCGCAGTGGCTGGCGCGCGCCGAGGAGCGCGAGATCGCCGACGTGCTGTGGACCTACGGCGAAGAGCGGCAGAGCCGGCGCATCGCCCGCGCCATCGTCGCCCGCCGCGACAAGCAGCCGTTCACCCGCACCGCCGAACTGGCCGAGCTGATCGCCTCGGTGATGCCGCGCGGCGACAGCAAGACCCATCCGGCCACCCGCAGCTTCCAGGCCATCCGCATCCACATCAACCGCGAGCTGGCCGATCTGGAAACCGGCCTGGACGCGGCGCTGGCCCGGCTCAAGCCCGGCGGCCGCCTGGCGGTGATCAGCTTCCACTCGCTGGAAGACCGCATCGTCAAGCAGTTCATGCAGCGCCACGCCAAGGCCCCGCCGAGCAACCGCCGCCTGCCGGAGGCCACCCCCTTCGTACCGACCCTGCGCCTGCACGGCGGCGCGATCAAGGCCGACGCCGACGAACTGGCGGCGAACCCGCGCGCGCGCAGCGCGGTGTTGCGGGTGGCCGAGAAGCTGGGAATCGGGAATCGGGAATCGGGAATCGGTAGAAGCGAAAGCGAGAGCCGGCCTTCTGGCGCGGACGATTCCCGTGCGCAGGACACCAGCTTTTCCCCATTCCCCATTCCCGGTTCCCCATTCCCGCCGGCCCATGGCGCGCTCCACCGGAGCGCCCCATGAGCCGGCTGCTGCTGCTCGTGCTACTCGCCTGCACCATCGCCTCGGCGATCGGGGTGGTGTACATGCGCCATCGCCATCGCCAGTTGTTCGTGGAGTTGTCGCGGCTGGAGCACGACCGCGACGAGCTGAACATCGAATTCGGCCGGCTGCAGCTGGAGCAGGCGACCTGGGCCGAGAGCAATCGCGTCGACCAGGTCGCGCGCGAGCGGCTGGGGATGAAGTTCCCCGAGACCGGCGACATCGTGGTGGTACGGCCGTGAACAAGAGCGGCCGCAACCGTCCCCGCAGCAACTTCAACCTGCGCGGCCGCCTGGCGCTGGTCGGCGCGGCGCTGGGCCTGTGCTCGGTGACGCTGATCGGCCGTGCGGCCTACGTGCAACTGATCAACAGCGACTTCTACCAGCGCCAGGGCGAGGCGCGCTACCTGCGCGAACTGCCGATCGCTACCTCGCGCGGCATGATCACCGACCGCAACGGCGAGCCGTTGGCGGTGTCCACGCCGGTGGAGTCGATCTGGGTCAATCCGCAGGAACTGCTGCGCAGCCCGGACCGCATCCCGCAGCTGGCGCAGGCGCTGGAATTGCCGGTCGACGAACTGACCGCCAAGTTGTCGCAGAAGGCGGACAAGGAGTTCATGTACCTCAAGCGCCGGATCAATCCGGACAAGGCGCATGCGGTGGTCGCGCTGGGCATCCCCGGCGTGTTCTCGCAGCGCGAGTTCCGCCGCTTCTACCCGCAGGGCGAAGCGATGGCGCACGTGCTGGGCTTCACCAACATCGACGACCGCGGCCAGGAAGGGCTGGAGCTGGCGTTCGATTCCTGGCTGCGCGGCAAGCCGGGCGCCAAGCGGGTGATCCGCGACCGCAAGGGCGCGATCGTCGAGAGCATCGACCTGGTCAAGCCGGCGCAGCCGGGCAAGGACCTGACCCTGAGCATCGACCGCCGCATCCAGTTCCTGGCCTACAAGGAGCTGCGCAACGCGCTGGTCGAGAACAAGGCCGCCGGCGGCTCGATCGTGATCATGGACGTGGCCACCGGCGAGATCCTGGCCATGGTCAACCTGCCGACCTACAACCCCAACGCGGTCAACGGGGTCAACCCGGACGTGCGCCGCAACCGCGCGGTCACCGACCTGGTCGAGCCGGGCTCGACGATGAAGCCGCTGACCATCTCCACCGCGCTCAAGGCCGGGGTGGTGACCAAGGACACCCTGATCGACACCAACCCCGGCTACATGTCGGTGGGCCGCTTCACCATCAAGGACGTGCCGCGCAACAACGGCGTGCTGACCGTGACCGGGGTGATCACCCGCAGCTCCAACATCGGCGCGGCGAAGATCGCGGCCAAGCTGCCGGACCAGACCTTCTACGACCAGGTCCACAGCTACGGCTACGGCAGTTCCCCGCACAGCGGCTTCCCCGGCGAATCGGCCGGCGTGTTCCCGTCGCCGGCGCGCTGGAATGGTGCCTCCAAGACCACCATGTCCTACGGCTACGGCCTGTCGGTGACGCCGTTGCAGATCGCCCGCGCCTATTGCGCGCTGGGCAACGGTGGGCGCCTGGTCACCCCGACCTTCGTCAAGGGCCAGCACGAGGACAGCAAGCAGGTGCTGGACCCGGCGATCGCCAAGGAAGTGGTGGCGATGATGGAGACCGTGGTCACCCAGGGCGGCGCCAAGGGCGCGGCGATCCTGGGCTACCACGTCGCCGGCAAGACCGGCACCGCGCGCAAGGCCGGCCCCGGCGGCTACGAGCGCGGCCACTACAACGCGCTGTTCGCCGGCCTGGTGCCGGCGAGCAACCCGCGCTTTGCCACGGTCATCGTCATCAACGATCCGCAGGGCGCCAAGTACTACGGCGGCCTGGTCTCGGCGCCGGTGTTCCACAACGTGATGGAAGGAGCGCTGCGGCTGATGGACGTGCCGCCGGACGACATCCAGTCGTGGCTGGCTGCGCAGGCCGCCGGCAAGAGCGGCCATGCGCCGCCGCCGGCGCCGGTGGAGCCGGATCCGGCCATCGTGCCCGACGCCGCCGCCGAGGTCGATGCGGCGCTGCCCAGCGCGCGCGCCGTGGCGCCGCCGCCGGCCGCGTTGCCGGCGCCGCTGCAGGAGACCCGCCAGTGACCCGCGCCATGTCGCTGTCGCAACTGTTGCCCGGCGTGGCGCTGCCGCACGACGTGCGGGTGTCCGGGCTGGTCATGGACAGCCGCGCGGTGCGCCCGGGCGATGCCTTCGTGGCGATCGCCGGGTTCGGCGCGCACGGCCTGGGCTTCGTCGAGCAGGCGCGCGGCAACGGCGCCGTCGCCGTGCTGTACGAACCGCCGGCCCCGGCCGAGCTGCCGGCGCCGGCTGACGCGATCGCGGTGCCGGGCCTGCGCGCGCGCATGGGCGCGATGGCCGACCAGTTCCATGGCCATCCGTCGCAGACCATGACCATGGTCGGGGTCACCGGCACCAACGGCAAGACCTCCACCGTGCAGCTGCTGGCGCAGGCCTGGCACCTGCTGGGCACGCGCAGCGGCAGCATCGGCACGCTCGGCGCCGGCTTGTACGGGCAGGTGCAGCCGACCGGCTTCACCACGCCGCTGGTGCTGCCGCTGCACGCGCTGCTGGCGCAGCTGCGCGACGCCGGCGCGCAGGCGGTGGCGATGGAAGTCAGCTCACACGCGCTCGACCAGGGCCGCGTGGACGCCGTGCACTTCGACGTGGCGGTGTTCACCAACCTCACCCGCGACCATCTCGACTACCACGGCGACATGGCCGGCTACGGCGCGGCCAAGGCGCGCCTGTTCGCCACGCCGGGGCTGAAGTCGGCGGTGATCAACCTGGACGATGCGTTCGGCCGGCAACTGCTGGGCACGCTGGATCCGGCGCTGCGCCGCATCGCGGTCAGCTCGCGCGGCCACGACGGCGCCGACGTGCGCGCCGAGGCGTTGCACCTGGATGCGCGCGGCATCGGTTTCACCCTGGCGATCGGCGAGGAGCGGCATCCGCTGCAGTCGCCGTTGCTGGGCCGTTTCAACGTCGACAACCTGCTGGCGGTGGCCGGCGCGCTGCATGCGCTGGACGTGGCGCCGGTGCGCATCGCCGCTACCCTGGCGCAGCTGCAGCCGATCCGCGGGCGCATGAACCGGCTCGGCGGCAACGGCGCGCAGCCGCTGGTGGTGGTCGACTACGCACACACGCCCGACGCGCTGGAGCAGGCGCTGCAGAGCCTGCGCGCGCACGCGCAGGGCCGCATCACCTGCGTGTTCGGTTGTGGCGGCGAGCGCGATACCGGCAAGCGCCCGCAGATGGCGGCGATCGCGCAGCGCCTGGCCGAGCGCGTGGTGGTCACCGACGACAACCCGCGCGGCGAGGACGGCGACCGTATCGTCGCCGACATCCTGGCCGGCTTCGACGGCCTGCAGGCGGTGCAGGTGCAGCGCGACCGCGCGCAGGCGATCGCCATGGCCGTCGCCGACGCCGGCGCCGAGGACATCGTGCTGATCGCCGGCAAGGGCCACGAGCCCTACCAGGAGATCGCCGGCGTGCGCCATCCGTTCGACGACACCGAGGTCGCCGCGCAGGCCCTGCGCGCGCATGCGGCGGAGGCGGCCCGATGAAGCGCCTGCCGTTGTCGATGATCGCGCACTGGGCCGGCGCCGAACTGCACGGCGACGACGTGGCGATCGATGCGATCAGCCACGACACCCGCAGCTTGGCCGCCGGCAGCCTGTATGTGGCGCTGCGCGGCGAGCGTTTCGATGGCCACGCCTTCGTCGCCGATGCCGCCGCGCGCGGCGCCAGCGCCTTGCTGGTCGAGCGCGTGCAGCCGCAGATCGAGTTGCCGCAGATCGTCGCCGCCGACACCCAGCTGGCGCTGGCGCGGATCGCCGCCGGCATGCAGCGCGGCCGTGCCACCCGCGTGGCCGCGATCACCGGCAGCAACGGCAAGACCAGCGTCAAGGCGCTGCTGCTGGCGATCCTGCAGCATGCCTGCCGCATCGACGGCGGCAGCGTCTACGCCAACCCCGGCAACCGCAACAACGAGATCGGCCTGCCGCTGGCGGTGATCGAGGCGCCGGACGATGCCGACTACGCCATCTACGAAATGGGCGCCGGCAAGCCGGGCGACATCGCCTATCTCACCGACATCGCGCCGCCGCAGGTGTCGCTGGTCAACAACATCGCCGCCGCGCATCTGGAACGCATGCGCAGCCTGCTCGGCGTGGCGCAGACCAAGGGCGCCATCTACACCGCGCTGCCGGCCGACGGCACCGCGGTGATCAATGCCGACGACGCCTTCGGCCTGTGGTTCGAGCAGCGCCTGGCGACGGGCGAGGCGCGGCCGCAGGTGCTGCGCTTCGGCCTGCAGCCGGGCGCCGAGGTCGGTGCCGCGCAGGTGCGCATGGCCGCCGACCGCACCCAGTTCGTGCTGACCACCCCGCGCGGCGACGTCGAGGCGACACTGCCGTTGCCGGGCCGGCACAACCTGCAGAACGCCCTGGCCGCAGCCGCGCTGGCGCTGGCGCTGGGCGTGGCGCCGGCGCGCATCGCCGCCGGCCTGGCGCAGGTGCAGCCGGTGCCGGGCCGGCAGATCACCCACACGCTGCCCGACGGCGCGGTGCTGATCGACGACAGCTACAACGCCAACCCCGGCTCGCTGGCGGCGGCGATCGACGCCCTGGCCGCGGCCGGCGGCGAGCGCTGGCTGGTGCTGGGCGACATGCGCGAACTCGGCGCCGGCGCCGAGGCGCTGCACGCCAGCGGCGGGCGCCGCGCGCGCGATGCCGGGCTGACCCGGCTGTACGCGCTCGGCCCGCTCAGCGCCCACGCCGCGCAGGCGTTCGGCGAGAACGGCCGGGTGTTCGACAGCCACGCGGCGCTGATCCAGGCGCTGCAGCGCGATCTGGCCGCAGCAGCCGGGACCCGGGAACAGCAGGATCAAGAGCAGGAAGTGACGCAAATGCATGAGAACACCGGCGCGCCGTCCGTTGGCGCGCTTTCGCCGGTCCCGACCACGCTGCTGATCAAGGGCTCGCGCGGCAGCGCCATGGACACCGTGGTGCGCGCGCTGCTGAACCAGGCACAGGAGGCGCCGCATGCTGCTTGAACTGGCGCGCTGGCTGCAGCAGCTCGAAAGCATGTTCGGGCTGTTCGGCTACCTGACCTTCCGCGGCATCCTCGCGGCGCTGACCTCGCTGTTCCTGTCGCTGTGGCTGGGCCCGGCGGTGATCCGCAAGCTGGCGCAGTTCAAGGGCGGCCAGCCGATCCGCCAGGACGGCCCGCAGACCCACTTCTCCAAGGCCGGCACCCCGACCATGGGCGGTTCGCTGATCCTGCTCACCGTGCTGCTGTCGGTGCTGCTGTGGGGCGACCTGCGCAACCGCTACGTGTGGCTGGTGTTGGCGGTGATGCTGGCGTTCGGCGTGATCGGCTGGTACGACGACTGGATCAAGATCGTGCGCCGCGACCCGAACGGGTTGAAGTCGCGCTGGAAGTACCTGCTGCAGTCGATCTTCGGCCTGGCCGCGGGCCTGTTCCTGTACTACACCGCCGACGTGCCGGCGGCGATCACCTTCTACATCCCGATGTTCAAGTCGATCGCGCTACCGCTGGCCGGGATCAGCTTCGTCGCCATCGCCTACTTCTGGATCGTCGGCTTCTCCAACGCGGTCAACCTGACCGACGGCCTGGACGGCCTGGCGATCATGCCGACGGTGCTGGTGGCCTGCGCGCTGGGCGTGTTCGCCTATGCCTCGGGCAACGCGGTGTTCTCCGCCTACCTGAAGATCCCCACCATTCCCGGCGCTGGCGAACTGATCATCATCTGCGCGGCGATCGCCGGCGCGGGCCTGGGCTTTCTGTGGTTCAACACCTACCCGGCGATGGTGTTCATGGGCGACATCGGCGCGCTGGCGCTGGGCGCGGTGCTCGGCACCATCGCGGTGATCGTGCGCCAGGAACTGGTGCTGGTGATCATGGGCGGCGTGTTCGTCATCGAGACCCTGTCGGTGATGATCCAGGTCGCCTCGTTCAAGCTCACCGGCAAGCGCGTGTTCCGCATGGCGCCGATCCACCACCACTTCGAGCTGAAGGGCTGGCCGGAGCCACGGGTGATCGTGCGCTTCTGGATCATTTCGGTGGTGCTGGTGCTGGTCGGCCTGGCCACGTTGAAGGTGCGCTGATGAACGACGCTGCCCGCCAAGCGACCCGCCTGGAGGCCATCGGTGGCCGCTACGACCCGTGGCTGCTCGGCGCCGCGGTGGCGCTGGCGTCGCTGGGCGTGGTGATGGTCGGCTCCAGTTCGATCGAGCTGACCACCAGCCCGTTCTACTACCTGAGCCGCCACTTGCTGTTCCTGGCCGGCGGCATCGGCCTGGCGTTCTGGGCGATGCGCACCGAGCTGAAGAACATCGAGCAGTACAACCAGTTGCTGCTGCTGGCCTGCTTCGGCCTGCTGCTGGTGGTGTTCGTGCCCGGCCTGGGCAGCACCGTCAACGGCGCGCGGCGCTGGATCAACCTGGGCATCTCGCGCTTCCAGACCGTGGAAGCGGTGAAGGTGCTGTACATCGTGTGGCTGTCCAGCTACCTGGTGCGCTTCCGCGACGAGGTCAACGCGACCTGGCCGGCGATGCTCAAGCCGCTGGGCGTGGCGGTGGCGCTGGTCGGCCTGCTGCTGCTGCAGCCGGACTTCGGCTCCTCCACGCTGCTGCTGGCGATCACCGCCGGCATGCTGGTGCTGGGCGGGGTGAACCTGCCGCGCATGTCGATGCCGATCGTGATCGGTCTGCCGGTGTTCGCCTTCATCGCGATCCTCGAGCCGTACCGCCTGCGCCGCATCACCTCCTTCCTGGATCCGTGGGCCGACCAGCTCGGTTCCGGCTACCAGTTGTCCAACGCGCTGATGGCGGTGGGTCGCGGCGAACTGTTCGGGGTCGGCCTGGGCGGCTCGGTGCAGAAGCTCAACTATCTGCCGGAAGCGCATACCGACTTCATCTTCTCGGTCATCGCCGAAGAGCTGGGTTTCGTCGGCGTGTGCCTGATCATCTCGCTGTACGCGCTGCTGGTCGGCCGTGCGTTCTGGCTGGGCATGCGCTGCGTGGAAATGAAGCGCCACTTCTCCGGCTACATCGCCTTCGGCATCGGCCTGTGGATCAGCCTGCAGAGCTTCGTCTCGGTCGGCGTGAACCTGGGCATCCTGCCGACCAAGGGCCTGACCCTGCCGCTGATCTCCGCCGGCGGTTCCAGCGTGCTGATGACCTGCGTGGCGATGGGCCTGCTGCTGCGCGTGTCCTACGAACTCAACCGCGCCGAGCGCCAGGTGGCGCTGGTGCGCAGCGACGCGGCGATGCCGGTCAAGCAGACCGTGGACAACGCCGAGGACCTGCACGCCGCGCGCGAGGCCAGCGCCAGCGCGGTCGCCGCGGCGATCCAGGGCGCCCCGGGGCGCGGCACCAGCCGCATGCAGCCGCGGGTCGAACCCACGTTCGGGAGGCTCGGATGAGCGCCTCGGCGTCTGCCTCCGCTCCCGCCTCCGCCGCACCGGTGATGATCCTCGCCGGCGGCACCGGCGGACACATCTTCCCCGCGCTGGCCGTGGCCAAGGTGCTGCGCGCGCGCGGCGTGCCGGTGGTGTGGCTGGGCGCGGCCGGGCGCATGGAAACGCGGCTGGTGCCGGAGCACGGCATCGAGCTGGACACCATCGAGATCGGTGGACTGCGCGGCAAGGGCGCACTGGCCCTGTTCGGCGCGCCGATGCGGGTGATGCGCGCGGTGCGCGCCGCCGGCTTCGTGCTGCGCCGGCGTGCGCCGCGCGCGGTGATCAGCTTCGGCGGCTTCGCGGCCGGTCCCGGTGGCCTGGCCGCGCGGCTGCTCAAGCTGCCGCTGCTGGTGCACGAACAGAACCGTGCGCCAGGCCTGACCAACAAGGTGCTGGCGCGGGTCGCACGACGCGTGCTGACCGGCTTCCCCGGCAGCTTCGCCACGCGCGAGGAAGCGGTGGGCAACCCGGTGCGCGCCGAGATCGCCGCGCTGGCGCCGCCGGCGCAGCGCCTGGCCGCGCGCCACGGCGCGCCGCGGCTGCTGGTGCTGGGCGGCAGCCAGGGCGCACGCGTGCTCAACCAGGCGTTGCCGCAGGCGCTGGCCGCGCTCGGCGTGGCCGTCGAGGTGCGCCACCAGTGCGGCGAAGCGCTGCGCGAGGAAGCCGCGCGCGCCTACGCCGACGCCGGCGTCGCCGCCAGCGTCGAAGCCTTCATCGGCGACATGGCCGGTGCCTACGCCTGGGCCGACCTGGTGGTGTGCCGCGCCGGCGCCTCGACCCTGGCCGAACTGTGCGCGGTCGGCATCGGCAGCGTGCTGGTGCCGTTCGCCGCCGCCGTCGACGACCACCAGACCCGCAACGCCGAATACCTGGTCGAGCGCGGCGCCGCCGTGCTGCTGAAGCAGGACGACGCCCTCGCCGACCACCTGCAGCGCGTGCTGCGCGACCTGCTGGCGCAGCCCGCGCAGCGCCTGGCGATGGCCGAGGCCGCACGCCAGCTGGCCAAGCCGGATGCGGCCGAGCGGATTGCGGACATCGTCTTGGAAGAGGCCGGGAGTGGTGAATCGGGAATGGGGAATGGGTACAAGCACAATCAAGGGCAGACGCACGCAGTGACACACGCAGACACGAACACGCGGCAGGCGCGGATCGCCGCCAGCGCTTCGCTTTTCCCCATTCCCGATTCCCGATTCCCCAATCCCGCCTCCGCAGGAGGCCGCCCGTGATCCGCCGCCTCCACGACACCGGCGATCTGGTCCGCGCGTTCCCGCGCGTGCATTTCGTCGGCATCGGCGGTACCGGCATGAGCGGCATCGCCGAGGTCATGCTGACCCTGGGCTATGAGGTCTCCGGCTCGGACAACGCCGACAACGCCGCCACCCGGCGCCTGGTCAAGCTCGGCGCGCGGGTGATGCGCGGGCACTCGGCGGCCAACGTGCTCGGCACCGACTGCGTGGTGGTGTCCAGCGCGATCCGCGAGGACAACCCGGAACTGATGGAGGCGCGCAGCCAGCGCATTCCGATCATGCCGCGCGCGGCGATGCTGGCCGAGCTGATGCGCTTCCGCCGCGGCATCGCGGTGGCCGGCACCCACGGCAAGACCACCACCACCAGCCTGGCCGCGGCGGTGCTCAGCGAAGGCGGGCTGGACCCGACCTTCGTGATCGGCGGGCAGCTGCTCGCCGCCGGCGCCAACGCCAAGCTCGGCGGCGGCCAGTGGCTGGTGGCCGAGGCCGACGAGAGCGACGGCAGCTTCCTGCGCCTGAATCCGCTGATCTCGGTCATCACCAACATCGATGCCGATCATCTGGAGAACTACGGCAACGACTTCGCGCGGGTCCAGGCGGCGTTCGCCGAGTTCCTGCAGCGCCTGCCGTTCTACGGCCTGGCGGTGCTGTGCATCGACGATCCGGAAGTGGCCGCGCTGGCGGCGAAGACGCCGCGCCACGTGATGAGCTACGGCCTCAGCGAGAACGCCGACGTGCGCGCCGAGGACGTGGTCCAGGACGGCCCGCGCATGCGCTTCACCCTGCGCCTGCCGGAAGGCAGCAGCATCCCGGTGACCCTGGCGCTGCCGGGCCGCCACAACGTGCTCAACGCGCTGGCCGCCGCCGCCATCGGCTGGCAGCTGGGCGTGGCGCCGGAGGCGATCGCCAGCGCCCTGCAGGGCTTCGCCGGCATCGGCCGCCGCTTCAACGACCTGGGCGAAGTGACCACCGCCGGCGGCGCGCGCGTGCGCGTGGTCGACGACTACGGCCACCATCCGCGCGAACTGGCCGCGGTGTTCGCCGCCGCCCGCGGCGGCTGGCCGGACAAGCGCCTGGTGGTCGCGTTCCAGCCGCATCGCTACAGCCGCACCCGCGACCAGTTCGACGCCTTCGCCGCGGTGCTGTCGGAAGTGGACGCGCTGGTGCTCAGCGAGGTCTACCCGGCCGGCGAGGCGCCGATCCCCGGTGCCGACGCGCGCTCGCTGGCGCGCGCGATCCGCGCGCGCGGCCGCAGCGAACCGGTGGTGGTCGGCCAGGTCGGCGAACTCGACCGCGTGCTGCCGGACGTGCTGCAGGACGGCGACCTGCTGCTGATGATGGGGGCGGGCGACATCGGCTACGTCGCCCAGCACATCGCCCAGCACGGCTTCGCCGGCGGAGCGGACGCATGAGCGCGCAGACCCTGCCGCCGCCGCGCGTCACCGACCCGGCCGTGTTCGGCCGCGTCGCCGTGCTGCTCGGCGGCACCTCCAGCGAACGCGAGGTGTCGCTGAACTCCGGCGCCAACGTGCTGGAGGCGCTGCGCAGCCGCGGCGTCGACGCGCAGCCGGTGGACGGCATTCCTGCGCTGCTCGAGCGCATCCGCGCCGGCGCGGTGGACCGCGTGTTCAACATCCTGCACGGCGGCGACGGCGAGAACGGCGTGCTGCAGGGTCTGCTGCGCGCCCTGCAGGTGCCGTTCACCGGCCCCGACGTGCTCGGCAGCGCGCTGACCCTGGACAAGATCCGCACCAAGCAGGTGTGGATCGCCGCCGGCCTGCCGACCCCGGGCTTCGCCCGCATCGACGCGCAGGCCGACCTGGCCGCGGCGGCCGCCGCGCTGGGCTATCCGCTGTTCGTCAAGCCGGCCTGCGAAGGCTCCAGCGTCGGCGTGTTCCGCGTCCTGTCCGAGGCCGACCTGGCGCCGGTGCGCGCCTTCGCCGCCGACTACCGCGGCGAACTGCTGATGGAGCAGATGGTGCAGGGCGAGGAATACACCGTCGGCATCCTCGGCGACGTCGCGCTGCCGTCGATCCGCATCGTCCCGGCCGGCGACTGGTACGACTACCACGCCAAGTACATCGCCGAGGACACCCAGTACCTGTGCCCGGGCATGGAGGGCGAGGACGAGACGCAGATCCGCCGGCTGGCCCTGCAGGCCTTCGCCGCGGCCGGCTGCAGCGGCTGGGGCCGCGTGGACGTGATGCGCGACCGCGTGCGCGGCCTGCAGCTGATCGAGGTCAACACCGCCCCGGGCATGACCAGCCACTCGCTGGTGCCCAAGGCCGCGGCGCAGCTGGGCGTGGATTTCGCCGGCCTGTGCTGGCGCATCCTGGAGCAGACGCTGTGAAGCCGGGAATCGGGAATCGGGAATGGGGTATCGGCAAGAGCGGTGCCGCGTGCGCGGCCGCTTGTGCTTTGCCCATTCCCCATTCCCGATTCCCCATTCTCGCGCACCGGACGGTGCGCCCATGAACGCCTCCCTGCGCATCCTCGCCTGGCTGCTGGCGCTGGCGCTGGTCGCGCTGCCGATCGTGGCCGTGCTCAACGGTTGGGTCGGCGCCGAGCGCTGGCCGTTGAGCCGGCTGCAGGTCAGCGGCGACTTCAAGCGCGTGTCCGCCGAGCAGTTGCGCCAGGTGGTGCTGCCGTACGCGCGCCGCGGCTTCTTCGCGGTGCGCCTGCAGGATGCGCAGAACGCGATCGAGCGGCTGCCTTGGGTGGAGAGCGCGCGGGTGCGCAAGCGCTGGCCGGACGTGCTGGAAGTGCGCGTCACCGAGCACCGCCCGTTCGCGCGCTGGGGCGCGGACCGCATGCTGTCCGAGCAGGGCCGCATCTTCGCCCTGCCCAACGAACTGCGCGACGTGGCGCTGCCGCACCTGGCCGGCCCCGACGCCAAGGCCGCCGACGTGGTCGCGCTGTACAACGCCTCGCGCGCGCTGTTCGCGCCGGTCGGTTTGCCGGTGCAGGGCGTGGCGCTGGACGCGCGCGGCAGCTGGTCGCTGGCGCTGGGCAATGGCGTGCAGGTGGTGGTCGGGCGCGACGACGCGCGCGCGCGCCTGGAGCGCTTCGCCCGGGTGCTGCCGCAACTGCTGCAGCCGGGCCAGCCGCCGCTGGCGCGCGCCGATCTTCGTTACACCAACGGATTCACGGTGGCATGGGTACCCGAGAGCAAAGAGCCGAGTAAGGAGCCGGGCAAGGAGAAGAAACCAGCGGCGCCGCCCCAGCCCACGCGCCATGCGGCACTGGTCGATCCACCATCCCCTCGCGCGCACCCGCTCTTCTCTATTCCCTATTCCCGATTCTCTATTCCCGGCTCCAAGACATGAACCGCAAAGGCGACAAATCCCTCATCGTTGGACTGGACATCGGCACCTCCAAGGTCGTCGCGCTGGTCGGCGAATACTCGCCCGGCAATCCGATCGAGGTGATCGGCATCGGTTCGCACGAATCGCGCGGGCTCAAGCGCGGCGTGGTGGTGGACATCGAATCCACCGTGCAGTCGATCCAGCGCGCGATCGAGGAAGCCGAGCTGATGGCCGGCTGCGAGATCCGCTCGGTGTACGCGTCGATCTCCGGCAACCACGTGCAGTGCAAGAACTCGCCGGGCATCGTCCCGATCCGCGACGGCGAGGTGACCTGGAACGACCTGGACCGCGTGCTGGAAGCGGCCAAGGCGGTGGCGATCCCGGCCGACCAGCGCATCCTCCACGCGATCCCGCGCGAGTACGTGCTGGACGATTCGCAGGAAGGCATCCGCAACCCGGTCGGCATGACCGGCGTGCGCCTGGAGGTGCACGCGCACCTGGTGGTGTGCGCGCAGTCGGCCGCGGCCAACATCAGCAAGTGCGTGCAGCGCTGCGGCCTGCAGGTGGACGATCTGATCCTGTCCTCGCTGGCGTCCTCGGTGGCGGTGCTGACCGCCGACGAGCGCGAACTGGGCGTGGTGCTGGTGGACATGGGCGCCGGCACCACCGACCTGGCGGTGTTCGTGCAGGGCGCGATCTGCCACACCGCCTCGCTGCCGATCGCCGGCGACCACGTCACCAACGACATCGCGCACATGCTGCGCACGCCGACCCCGGAAGCCGAGCAGATCAAGGTGCGCTACGCCTGCGCGCTGGCGCAGCTGGCCACCGCCGAGGAAAGCATCCAGGTGCCCAGCGTCGGCGACCGCCCGCCGCGGCGCATGCCGCGGCATTCGCTGGCGCAGGCGGTGCAGGGCCGCTACGAGGAGATCTTCGAGATGGTGCAGGCCGAACTGCGCCGCTCCGGCTTCGAGGAACTGGTGCGCGCCGGCATGGTGCTGACCGGCGGCGCCTCGAAGATGGAAGGCGTGGTCGAACTGGCCGAGGAAATGGTGCAGATGCCGGTGCGCGTGGGCATTCCCCAGCACGTCACCGGCCTGGGCGAGGTGGTCGGCAATCCGGTCCACGCCACCGGCGTGGGCCTGCTGCTGATGGGCAGCCAGATCGAACACCCGCGCCGCCCGTCGCTGCCGACCGGCCGCGCCGGCAGCTTGTTCAAGAAATTGAAGAACTGGTATCGCGGCGAGTTTTGAGGGCCGGGAATGGCGAACCGGGAATTGGGAATGGGTAAGTGCAAAAGCAAAAGCGGTGCTGCGGTGAGATAGGTGGAGAGCGGTGAGGGGTAGATAGGTGTGGTTTTTTTGTAGTTCCGCTGAGGAACAGGTGCCGGGCTGGAGACGCTGTTGCGATTCCCCATTCCCGGTTCCCCATTCCCAGCTTCCAAACAACAACACTCGCCGAAATGCGGGTGTCGGGACAGCGAACGGAGCGATCCGATTCCCCATTCCCGATTCCCCATTCCCGGCTCAAAGAGGAAACGGACATGGCGCATTTCGAACTGATTGAAAAGATGGCACCCAATGCAGTGATCAAGGTGGTCGGCGTGGGCGGCGGCGGCGGCAACGCGGTCGCGCACATGGTCAGCAGCAGCGTGGACGGCGTGGAGTTCATCACCGCCAACACCGACTCGCAGGCGATCAAGAACTGCGGCGCCAAGCTGCAGCTGCAGCTCGGCACCAACGTCACCAAGGGCCTGGGCGCGGGCGCGAACCCGGAAGTCGGCCGCCAGGCCGCGCTGGAAGACCGCGAGCGCATCATGGACGCGCTGCAGGGCGCGGACATGGTGTTCATCACCGCCGGCATGGGCGGCGGCACCGGTACCGGCGCGGCGCCGGTGGTGGCGCAGCTGGCCAAGGAAATGGGCATCCTGACCGTAGCCGTGGTCACCAAGCCGTTCCCGTTCGAAGGCCGCCGCCGCATGCAGGTGGCGCTGAAGGGCATCGAGGAACTGAGCCAGCACTGCGACTCGCTGATCACCATTCCCAACGAGAAGCTGATCACCGTGCTCGGCCGCAACGCCACCATGATCCAGGCGTTCCGCGCCGCCAACGACGTGCTGCAGGGCGCGGTGCAGGGCATCGCCGACCTGATCGTGCGTCCGGGCCTGATCAACGTCGACTTCGCCGACGTGCGCACGGTGATGTCGGAAATGGGCCTGGCGATGATGGGCACCGGCTCGGCCCGCGGCGACGACCGCGCGCAGGCCGCGGCCGAAGCGGCGATCCAGAACCCGCTGCTGGACGACGTCAACCTGGCCGGCGCCAACGGCATCCTGGTCAACATCACCGCCGGCCCGGACTTCACCATGGCCGAGTTCGACGAGATCGGCCGCACCATCGAGGGCTTCTCCTCCGAGGACGCCACCGTGGTGGTCGGCACCGTGCTGGATCCGGACATGCAGGACGAAGTGCGCGTGACCGTGGTCGCCACCGGCCTGAACCGCGCGGTGTCGCGCCAGTCGCAGCGTCCGGAGCAGCGCGCGCCGATCAAGCTGGTGCGCAACGCCACCACCGGCCAGCCGGAGTTCGGCGACTTCGACCACGGCGGCGACGCCGTGTCCAAGGCGGTCGGCGGTGCGATGGGCCTGGGCCTGCGCCGTCCGAGCGGCGACGGCATGGGCGCGGCGGCGTCCGCCCCGGCACCGGCCGCGGCCGACCTGCCGAGCGACTACCTGGATATTCCGGCGTTCCTGCGCCGCCAGGCCGACTGATGCCGTCCCTGGCGCAGCCGTCCGGCTTGCGGATGGGCCTGCCCGGCCATCCATGGCCGGGCGCGGGGCCGCTCGCGAAGCGGTGCTTCGCAAGCAAGCGGCCCGCCCTGCGCCGCCAGGCCGACTGAGGTCGACGTGTCATCGGCCGGCGTGCGCGCCGGCCCGCAACACGCAACACCGCCGTCCGGGAGCGCCTCCCTGGCCGGCGTGCCGTGTCCCTTGCTGCCGGGTCCCCGCGACCCGGCAGGTTTTTGCGACGGCGACGCCGGCACGGGCCAGCGTTGCACCCATGGGATGCTGTGACCGCTTTGTTAAAATTTGGCTAAACGCGTGATATTCTCGTTGTCTGTTCAGTTCCCGTGCGAACAGACGTTTCCAGACTGTCTGCCATGACCCAGCAACGCACTCTCAAGAACACGATCCGCGCCACCGGCGTGGGCCTGCACAGCGGCGACAAGGTCTACATGACCCTGCGCCCCGCACCGGCCGACCACGGCATCGTGTTCCGGCGCGTGGACCTGGATCCGGCGGTGGACGTGCCGGCCGATGCCGAGCTGGTCACCGAGACCACGCTGTGCACCGGCCTGAGCCGCGGCCAGGCCAAGATCCAGACCGTGGAACACCTGATGTCGGCGATGGCCGGCCTCGGCGTGGACAACGCGATCGTCGAACTGTCCTCGGCCGAGCTGCCGATCATGGACGGCTCGGCCGGTCCGTTCGTGTTCCTGCTGCAGTCGGCGGGCATCGTCGAGCAGGACAAGGCCAAGCGCTTCATCCGCATCAAGCGCGAGGTGGAAGTGCGCGACGGCGACAAGGTCGCCCGCTTCATGCCGTACGACGGCGGCTACAAGCTCGGTTTCACCATCCAGTTCGACCACCCGATGATCCCGGCCAAGCAGTCGCGCCAGGAGATCGAGTTCTCGACGATGGCCTACATCAAGGAAATCTCCCGCGCGCGCACCTTCGGCTTCATGCGCGACCTGGAGTACATGCGCGAACGCAACCTGGGCCTGGGCGGGTCGATGGACAACGCCATCGTGCTCGACGAGTTCCGCGTGCTCAACGACGACGGCCTGCGCTACGCCGACGAGTTCGTGCGCCACAAGATCCTCGATGCGATCGGCGACCTGTACCTGGCCGGCGGCGCGATCCTGGGTGCTTACGAGGGCTACAAGTCCGGCCACGCGCTCAACAACAAGCTGGTCCGCGCGCTGCTCGCCGAGCAGGCGGCCTGGGAATGGGTCAGCTTCGAATCCGCCGCGCAGCAGGCGCCGGTGGCCTATGGGGCGGCGGCTTACGCCTGAACCCATTCAGCCCGGCCGATCGGCCGGGTCGGTATCACGGAATCGGCAATCGGCCGTTCCTTCTTTTTCCCTTAACGTCGATTTAACGAATCGATAACGACCTGACGCCCGGCGCCCGCTAGGATGCGTCGGTCGCGGCGTGTCTACGTACGTCGACGGCCGCGGTCGGAGCCCGTGGTCGCATCGGGCGTTGCGGAGCCAACGTCTTGCAGGGAAGCCAGGGCCTCGCGCAAACCCTTGTGCGTGGCCGCGGACACCGGAGCTGGCGTGCTTCTTGCCTGATGCATTGGGGAATGCGCGGGCGCAGTCGCCGTCTTGACGGTCACTTTGGTGGCTTTCAGCCCGAGGGAACGGGCCGCAGCAAGGATGTCGGCCTCGGCCAGCCTGACCCGGGCGTGCCAGACCGGAGACTCAACGAGAAAAACGAGCTGTTCGCCGTTCACATTGGCCAACCGGCAACGGGAGGCCAGGTTCGGCGGCAGATGGGGGCGTAACTGCCGGTCCAGCGCGTCGAGCCACAAGGCGCGGCGCAACGGGTCGCCCGCCTTGTCCGCCAGTGCGGCGTCCAACGCCGGCTGCGGCGTAGCGGTATGGCCTTCGCCGGACTTTCGCTTAGACATGAAAACTCATATGACGTTCAAGAAGATCGTAATCCGTTCCAGTGAAAAGGGGGTCAAAACGTTGCCGTGGCGATTGCGCGAGTACGCCGATCGTCGCCCCCTCGCCGCGCTCGGTGCGGTGCTCGGCCTCGGCATGGTACTCGGCATCGGCGTCGGCGCCGCGGCGGGGTGGGGTGGTTCGGCGCAGATGCGCGCCAAGCTGGAGCGGCAGGACCAGGAGCTGGCGCAGGTGCGCCGCGACGCGCAGACCCAGGTCAACGCCCTGGCGGCGCGGCTGGGCGAGCTGCAGGCGCAGGCGACCCGGCTCAACGCGCTCGGCGAGCGCCTGACCCGCATGGGCAAGTTGCAGGACGGCGAGTTCGATTTCGACCAGCCGGTCGGCGTCGGCGGCGGCGACGACGAACCCAGCCACGACATGCCCGCGCAGCAGCTGGGCAAGGAACTGGACGGGCTGCAGCAGAAGTTCGCCACCTCCGGCCAGCAGTTGTCGGTGCTCGAGTCGCTGCTGTTCGACCACCAGTTGGACCAGAACGCGGTGCCTTCGCGGATGCCGATCCGCAACAGCTACATCACCTCGGCCTTCGGCGGCCGCGCCGATCCGTTCGGCCGCGGCACCGGCAACCACAAGGGCATCGACTTCCACGCCAACGTCGGCGACCCGGTGCTGGCGGTGGCCGACGGCGTGGTCAGCTACTCCGGGGTGCGCGGCGGCTACGGCAACGTGGTCGAGGTCGACCACGGCAACGGCTATGTCACCCGCTACGCGCACAATTCGCGGCTGTCGGTGAAGGTCGGCGACCTGGTGCGGGCCGGCCAGGAAGTGGCCAAGGCCGGCTCCACCGGCCGTTCCACTGGCGCCCACGTGCATTTCGAGGTGTGGAAGGACGGGGTGGTGGTGAACCCGGCCAAGTTCCTCGGCGATGGCGCCATCCCGGTGGGCCGCCGCGGCCGCGGTTGAGCCGCGCCGGGGGCGGCGTGGCGGCGCTTGAATCGCCGGGCGCCGCCCCAAGCTACAATGTGCTTTGCCATCGACAGGGCGCCTCGCGCCCTGTTTCGTTTGCGGCCCGTCGATTCCATGGGGGATCGGGCCGTAGAGGCGTTCCTTTCCAACCGGTTCCTTCAATGATCAACAGTCTGCTTACTCGCGTTTTCGGTAGCCGCAACGAGCGCCAACTGCGCCAGCTCCACCGTATCGTCGCCAAGATCAATGCGCTGGAGCCGGAGATGGAGCAGCTCTCCGACGAGCAGCTGCAGGCCAAGACCCCGGAACTGCGCGGCCGCATCGCCGGCGGCGAGACCCTGGACAAGGTGCTGCCGGAAGCGTTCGCGGTCTGCCGTGAGGCCAGTCGACGCGTGCTGGGCATGCGCCACTACGACGTGCAGTTGATCGGCGGCATGGTCCTGCACCTGGGCAAGATCGCGGAAATGCGCACCGGCGAGGGCAAGACCCTGGTCGCTACGCTGCCGGTGTACCTCAACGCGCTGGAAGACAAGGGCGTGCACGTGGTCACCGTCAACGACTACCTGGCGCGCCGCGACGCCGCGCAGATGGGCAAGCTGTACAACTGGCTGGGCCTGAGCGTCGGCGTGGTGTACCCGGGCATGCCGCACAGCGACAAGCACGCCGCCTATGCCGCCGACATCACCTACGGCACCAACAACGAATTCGGCTTCGACTACCTGCGCGACAACATGGCGCTGTCCAAGGCCGACCGTTTCCAGCGCGGGCTCAACTACGCCATCGTCGACGAGGTCGACTCGATCCTGATCGACGAAGCGCGCACGCCGCTGATCATTTCCGGCCCGGCCGACGAGTCGCCGGAGCTGTACATCCGCGTCAATCGCATCGTGCCGCAGCTGGTCAAGCAGGAGTCGGAAGAGGGCGAGGGCGACTTCTGGGTCGACGAGAAGGGCAAGCAGGTGCACCTGTCCGAAGCGGGCATGGAGCACGCCGAAGAACTGCTGCGCGCCGCCGGCATCCTTGCCGACGAGGAAGACCGCCTGTACGGCGCGCAGAACCTGAGCGTGGTCCACCACCTCAACGCGGCGCTGCGCGCGCACGCCATCTACCAGCGCGACGTCGACTACATCGTGCGCGACGGCGAGGTGGTCATCGTCGACGAGTTCACCGGCCGCACCCTGCCGGGCCGGCGCTGGTCCGACGGCCTGCACCAGGCGGTGGAGGCGAAGGAAGGCGTGCCGGTGCAGCGCGAGAACCAGACGCTGGCCAGCATCACCTTCCAGAACCTGTTCCGCATGTACAAGAAGCTGTCCGGCATGACCGGTACGGCCGACACCGAAGCCTACGAGTTCCAGAGCATCTACGGCCTGGAAGTGGTGGTGATCCCGACCAACCGCCCGACCATCCGCAAGGACTGGCCGGACCAGGTGTTCCTCAACCGCCAGGGCAAGTTCAACGCGGTGCTGGCCGATATCGAGGACTGCGCCAAGCGCGGCCAGCCGGTGCTGGTCGGCACCACCTCGATCGAGACCTCGGAGATGCTGTCCGAGCACCTGCGCAAGGCCGGCGTGAAGCACGAGGTACTCAACGCCAAGCAGCACGAACGCGAGGCGCAGATCGTCGCCAACGCCGGCCAGCCGGGCGCGGTGACCATCGCCACCAACATGGCCGGCCGCGGTACCGACATCGTGCTCGGTGGCTCGCTGGAAGCCGAACTGCACGCGCTGGGCGAGGAGCCGGACGAGGCGACGCGCGCGCGCCTGAAGGCGGCCTGGCAGGAGCGCCACGACGCGGTCAAGGCCGCCGGCGGCCTGCACATCATCGGCACCGAGCGGCATGAGTCGCGGCGTATCGACAACCAGCTGCGCGGCCGTTCCGGCCGCCAGGGCGACCCGGGTTCCTCGCGCTTCTACCTGTCGCTGGAAGACAACCTGATGCGCATCTTCGCCTCCGACTGGGTGCAGAAGGCGATGCGCATGATGGGCATGAAGGAAGACGACGTCATCGAGGACAAGCTGGTCAGCCGGCAGATCGAGAAGGCGCAGCGCAAGGTCGAGGCGCACAACTTCGACATCCGCAAGAACCTGCTCGACTTCGACGACGTCAACAACGACCAGCGCAAGGTGATCTACGCCCAGCGCGACGAGCTGCTGGACGCCGAGTCGGTGAAGGAGAACGTCGACGGCATCCGCGACGACGTGATCTACGACCTGGTGTCGCGCTTCGTGCCGCCGAACTCGGTGGACGACCAGTGGGACCTGGCGGGCCTGGAAGCCACGCTGGCCAGCGAACTGGGCCTGTCGCTGTCGATCAGCGAGCTGGTCAAGCGCCAGGAGGAACTGGACGCGGACGGCATCGTCGAGAAGGTGCGTGAGGAAGTGGACCGCCATTTCCGCGAGAAGGAATCGGCGATCGGCAGCGAGACCATGCGCGCGCTGGAGAAGCACGTGATGCTCACCGTGCTCGACCAGAGCTGGAAGGAGCACCTGGCGCGGATGGACTACCTGCGCCAGGGCATCCACCTGCGCGGCTACGCGCAGAAGCAGCCCAAGCAGGAATACAAGAAGGAAGCCTTCGAGCTGTTCTCGGAGATGCTGGAGCACGCCAAGCGCGAAGTGGTGACCCTGCTGGCGCGGGTGCGCATCCGCAGCGAGGAGGAAGTGGCGGCGCTGGAGGCGCAGGAACGCCAGCAGGTGGAGGCGCAGCTGCGCCAGGCGCAGTTCCAGCACCAGGACGCCGGCGGTTACAGCGCCGACGAGGAAGCCGAGCAGGTGCAGGGTGGCGGCGCAGCGGCCCCGACCGTGGCGCAGGTGACCCGCGAGGCGCCGAAGGTCGGCCGCAACGATCCGTGCCCCTGCGGCAGCGGCAAGAAGTACAAGCACTGCCACGGCCAGCTGAGCTGAGCGCGCTGCTGCGCGATCGCGCAGCAGCCTCGCGGTTGGCGTCGCAGACTCGGCGCGCCCCTAGCTGAAGGGGCCGTGTCCCGAACGCGCTGCCGGCATTGCCCACGCTTTTGCGAACCGCCCCGCCTCGCGCAGGGCGTTCTGTTTCTGGGAGGGACGCGGGACGATGCGCTCGGTGGCGTGGCGCATCGCGCCAGCGGCGGGTAGGGTGGCCGATCTCGCCATTGCCTCTCGAGGCCTGCCGTGCAACCGTCCCCCAGCCTGGAACTGAAGGTGTTCGTGCCGGCGCGCGATGTCGCGCTGTCGGCGCGGTTCTACGCGGCACTGGGATTTGCGCCCGAGCCGCTCGGCGACGGCCTGATCTGCTTCCGCCATGGCGATCGCTGCGCGTTCCTGCTGCAGGATTTCTACCACGAAGGCTTGGCGCACCATCTCGTCCTGCATCTGTGGGTGGAGGACGCCGATGCCTGGTGGCGGCGCCTGCAGGCGACCGACCTGGCCGGCCTCTACGGCGCGCGCCTGGGCGATCCAGAGGATCGGCCCTGGGGTATGCGCGACTTCACCCTGCACGATCCCGGCGGCGTGCTGTGGCGGATCGGTCACCGCCTGGACGCCTGAGCGAATGGCGCTGCGGACGCGCGGCGCCGCCGCCAGGCACGCGGCAGCACGGCGCCGAGCGGCGGGGCCGCCGCGCGACAGGCCGGCCTGCGCACGCCTGACGCCCGCCCCGATCCTGGTTTTGTGCCGGCCTGGCAGGATCCGGCGATCAAGGCACGTCCTCGCGCAGCGCACCGCCTGGCCCTGGATCGCCCGGCTGCGCGGGGCGGCCCTTCATGGCCGATCGCGCCGATGTGAACCGGGTTCATTGCGCTGGCGGCGCCGGAAACGGCAAGCTTGCGCCATGTCCGAACCGCTCAGATCCATCCATGTCGTCGCCGGCGTCATCACCGATGCGCGCGGCCGTATCCTGCTCGCCCGCCGCACCGAGGGCCGCGACCTGGCCGGCCTGTGGGAATTCCCCGGCGGCAAGCGCGAGCCCGGCGAAACCTCGGAGCAGGCGCTGGTGCGCGAACTGCAGGAGGAGCTGGGCATCGAGGCGGTGGTCGGCGACTGGCTGATGGAGGTGCCGCAGCGCTATCCGGACAAGCGGCTGCGCCTGGAAGTGCGCCAGGTACTGTCGTGGAAGGGCACGCCGCGCGGCCGCGAGGGCCAGGCGCTGACCTGGGTGGCCGCGGACAAGCTGGGCCGCTACCCGATGCCGCCGGCCGACCAGCCGGTGGTGGCGATGCTGCGCCAGCCCGCCTGCTACCTGGTGACGCCGGAGCCGGCCGAGCCAGGCCCCTGGTTGACGGCGCTGGAGCGCGCGCTGGACGCCGGCGTGCGCCGCGTGCAGTTGCGCGCGCGCGGCCTGCCGGCCGAGCAATGGGCGCCACTGGCGCGGACCGCGGCGGCGCTGTGCGCGACGCGTGGCGCACAGGTGCTGCTCAACCGCGACGTGGCGCTGGCGCAGGAACTGGGCGTGGGCGTGCACCTGGGCGCGGAGCAGCTGCCGCAGTGGCAGGCGCGTCCGTTGCCGGACGGGCAGCCGGTGGCCGCGTCCTGCCACAGTCTCGAGGAATTGCAGGCGGCGCAGCGCCTCGGCTGCGATTTCGCGGTGGTGGGGCCGCTGGCGGCCACCGCGAGCCATCCGGGCGCCGCAACGCTGGGCTGGGAAGCGTTCGAGCGCCTGCGCGAGCAGGTCGCCCTGCCGATCTACCCGATCGGTGGCCTGGCGCCGACCCAGGTGGCCGAGGCGCGCCGCCACGGCGGCCAGGGCATCGCCGCGATCCGCGGACTATGGCCGTTGGCGGCCGATGTGGCATGAGTCGGGCGGCAACAACCGCTTCCCGCAGGAGTCGACTGTCATGCAGCCGCGACGCGCGAAGGAGCGCGCTGTCCGATGGCGCAATGCGTCGGGACTGAAGTCCTCCCACAGTGATCCTCCGACGAGGCTGGCGCCACACCTGTGGGAGCGGCTCCAGCCGCCACATCGGATTGCCGACACGCCGCGGCTAAAACTGCTCCTGCGCGAAGGGGAGGCGCGTACGGGCAAGTCGCCGTCGCGAATCCCCAATCCCCGCCTCTCAAAAACTGATCCAGAAACAGTCGTACTGCCGGCGCAGCCCCAGCACGGTGGACGCCGGGGTAATGCTGCCGCTCAAGGTCTGTTGCAGGCGCAGGCCGGTCGCGCGCCGGCGCGGTGGGCCGTCGGTGCCGTCGCCGTCCGGCGTGCCCGGCATCGGCGTTTCCGCGGCTGCGGCGGGCGTGGCGGCCGCGGTCTCTGCCGCGTCGTCCGGCAATACCGGCACGATCGCGACCAGCGGACGGCGCACGATCGCGTCGAGCCGGTCGAGAATGCGTTGCGCGCCGGCGTCGGAGACGCCGTTCCACCAGTACAGCGCCGACAGCCGGTTGACGTCGCGGGTCGCCACCGCGGTGCGGATCTGCTGTGCCAGCACGCTGAGCCGGCGCACGCACTGCGGCGGCGCCGGATCGCCGGTGCTGCCGCCGACGTTGCCGGGCGCGGCCGGTGGCGGCAGTCGGTCGATCGCGCCGACGTCCTCGCAGCGGCGATCGCTGAACACGGTGGTGCCGTCGGGGCCGCTGCAGCGATTCACCCGCTGCGCCGCGGCGGGCAGCGCGAACATGCACAGGCACAGGAGCAGCGGCATCGGCGGAAGGGCGCGCATCGGCGCAGGGTAGCCGCAGCTGGCGTGACTGCTGGGCGAATGCCTTAGGAACGCCGGGATTGGGGATTGGGGATTGGGGATTCGCCAAAGCGGGGTCGGCGCGCATGTGCGCCGCTGTTGCCAATCCCCAATCCCCAATCCCCAATCCCCAATCCCGAGCGGCCGCACAGGGGCCGCGACGCTCAGCCGGCGCCGCCGGCTGAGCGCAGGCGCGCCAGCACGCTGGTGGTCGGCTTGGCCAGGTTGAGCGTGTAGAAATGCAGCCCGGGCGCGCCGCCGTCGATCAGGCGCTGGCACAGCGTGGCGACCACGTCTGCACCGAACTCGCGGATGGCCTCGGCATCGTCGCCGTAGGCCTGCATGCGCTTGCCGATCCAGCGCGGGATTTCCGCGCCGCACTGCTCGGAGAAGCGGCGCAGCTGGCTGAAGTTGGAGATCGGCATGATGCCGGGCACGATCGGGATCTGCACGCCGAGCTTGCGCACCGCGTCGACGAAGTGGAAGTAGGCGTCGGCGTTGTAGAAGTACTGGGTGATGGCCGCATCGGCGCCGGCGTCGACCTTGGCCTTGAAGTGGCGCAGGTCGCTGAGCGCGTCGTTGGCCTGCGGATGCGTCTCCGGGTACGCGCCCACTTCCAGGCGGAAGGCATCGCCGTGCTCGGCGCGGATGAAGGCGATCAGGTCGGCGGCGTAGCGCAGGTCGCCCGGGTGGCCCATGCCGGACGGCAGGTCGCCGCGCAGCGCGACCAGGCGGCGGCAGCCGATGGCGCGATACAGCTTGAGCAGTTCGCGGATCTCCTCGCGGCTGCCGCCCACGCAGGACAGGTGCGGCGCGGCCTCGAAGCGATGGTGCTGCTTGAGGTGGCGCACGGTCTCGGAGGTGTAGCTCAGGGTCGAGCCGCCGGCGCCGAAGGTGCAGGACACGTACTCCGGCGCGTGGGCCTTCAACCGCGCGGCGGTGCGGTCGAGCTGCGCGCGCTGTTCGTCGGTCTTGGGCGGATAGAACTCGAAGCTGATGGCGGTCATGGGCGCAGCGCGGCGGGCAATGCGGTCAGTATATCTCTTCATCCGGATGGATGTGCAAGAAGCGCTGGCCGCCGCATCGGCGCGGCCGCCGCCACCGCGCCGCCCGGATCGGCGATGCTGTCCCCGCTGGGCGCGCCTCGGGGCGCGCCGCTCCGGCGCACAAGCTCAGCGCTGCCACATCCGCGCCTGCCGCGGCGGCAGGCTGAAGGTGTAGCTGCCGCTGGAAATGCGCACCACGCTGCCGGAGCCCAGCGCATCGGTGTAGTCGACGTTCCAGCGCAGCACGCTGCCGTTCATCGGCACCGCGGCGGTGACGGTGTCGCCGCACTTGTTGATGCCGACGATGCCCAGGTCGCCGCGGCGGAACAGCAGGTAGCAGGCACCGTGCGCCAGCACCTGCATGTCGCGGCCCTGCGCGGCGTTGTGGAAGCCGACCATGCGCTTGAGGTCCTCGCGCTGGTAGGCGTTGACCCAGCGGTTGTCGCCGCTCTCGTTGTTGTCCGAGTACACCATCGGCACGCCGCCGTCGCGGCCGAGCAGGTAGGCGTAGGCCAGGGTCTCGTCGACCGGATCCATGATCGCGTAGCGGAAACCGGCGTTGTTGGGGATGTCGTGGGTGATGGCGAAGGTCACTGCACGCGCGCCCGGCAGCGCCTGGCCATAGGCGCCCGGATCCACCAGCAGGTCCATGCTGCCGCCGTAGGCGAAGGCGTTGCGCACCGAATTGAACAGCGGGAAGTCGTAGGCCGCGTGCGGGGTGGCCTGCAGGTACGGCGCCAGGAACTGGTCGTAGTCGGCATTGCCGCTGCCGCCGCCGGTGATCACCTCGCCGAACACCAGCACGCCGGCGCGCACCTGCGCGTCGAGCACCTTGTTCAGATGGTCGAAGGTCATGTGCTTGGCCGCGTCGATGCGGAAGCCGGTCACGCCCAGCGCCTTCAGCGCCAGCAGGTAGTTGCGCTGCTGCTGCACCACCCAGTCGTTGCCGCCCAGGTCCGGCAGGCCGGGATCGCTGCCGCCGCCGCAGATGCGGTAGGTGCGCACCTGGTAGGAATCGTTGTAGTCGGTGATGCACTGCGCCGGGCCGAAATCGCTGGCGCTGAGGAAATTCTGCGACAGGTCGCCGAACAGCCGCAGCGACGCATAGCGCTGCGGATTGGCGGCGTACTGGCCGAGTACCGCGCTGCCCGGGTAGTTCAGGTCCGCGCGCGTGGCCGCCTCGTTGGCCATGTGGTTGAGCACCACGTCGGCATAGGTCTCCACGCCGACCGCCTTCAGCGCCTGCACCATGCTGGCGAAGGCATCGGTGTCGCCGAGCGGGTTGTCGATCAGGCGCATGTCCTGCGGCTGGTAGCGCGCCCACCAGGCGTCGCCCTGCGAGCGGTAGGCCGGCGCCACCAGCACCTTGCGGTAGCCGGCGGCGGCGATCTGCGCGGCGCGCGCTTCCACGGTGGCGTAGCGCCAGTTGAACGCGTGCAGGATGACGTCGGCCTGGGCGCTGGCGGTGGCCAGGAGCAGCAGCAGGCCGACCAGCAGGCCGCGCCAGCGATGCAGGCGCAGCAGACGATTTGCAGCGGATGGGACGCGCATCGTTCGATCTCCTCGTTGCGTGGGCACAGGCACGGCGCCTGCCGGACAGGGGCGTGAGGTCGCCGCGCGGCTGGCGTGCGGCGGGAGGATGCTAAGCGCGCATCGCGGCGCAACATGCGCGCGCTACATACGTATTCATGGCGACAGCGCGCGAAAGCGGGATCGGTATCCGCTTCCGCGCGGGTGCGTTACCGATGCCGGGTTTCCGTTGTATGCGGCGTCGCCGCCGGTGCGCTTTGCTACAGTCGCCGCCCTCACCTGTCGACGCGGAGCCGCCCCATGACCAGTGCAGCCTTCTATCCGATCGGAACCCCCGGCGTGCCCTGGGGCGCCGCCGAGAAGGCGGCCTGGCTGGCCACGCAGCCGCGCCGGCGCAGCTACCAGGACGAGGTGGTCGCGGCCATCGAGCGCCTGCGCGGGCCATGGGAGGTGGTCGAGTACGGCGAACTGGCGTACGCGCAGGCGCGCTATCCGCTGCTGGCGCTGCGCAGCCGCGGCTGGGACGATGCGCTGCCGTGCATGCTGGTCACCGGCGGCGTGCACGGCTACGAGACCAGCGGCGTGCACGGCGCGTTGCAGTTCGCACAGCAGCATGCCGAGGACTACGCCGGCCGCGCCAACGTGCTGGTGGCGCCGTGCGTGAGTCCCTGGGCGTACGAGCGCATCCACCGCTGGAACGCCGATGCGTTGGATCCCAACCGTTCGTTCCGCGCCGACAGCCCGGCGCAGGAGTCGGCGGCGCTGCTGCGCCTGGTCGCGCCGCTGCGCGATCGGGTGCGCATGCACATCGACCTGCACGAGACCACCGACAGCGACGAGTCCGAGTTCCGCCCGGCGCTGGCCGCGCGCGATGGCGTCGCCTACGCGCCCGGCGGCATTCCCGACGGCTTCTACCTGGTCGGCGACAGCGACAATCCGCAGCCGGCGTTCCAGCAGGCGGTGCTGGCCGCGGTGGCGCAGGTCACCCATATCGCCCCGGCCGACGCCGCCGGCGAACTCATCGGCACGCCGCTGGCGGCGCCGGGGGTCATCAACTATCCGGTGAAGCGGCTGGGGCTGTGCGCGGGCATCACCGACGCGCGCTACGCCACCACCACCGAGGTCTACCCGGACAGCGCCAGCGCCACGCCGCAGCAGTGCAACGCCGCACAGGTGGCGGCGGTGCGCGCGGCGATCGACTACGCCCTGGCGCATCCGTAGCCGCAAGCCGGCTGCGTGCCCTGTAGGAGCGGCTTCAGCCACGCAGGGCGTTACCGATAGCGCCTGTCGCGGCTGAAGCCGCTGCTACGTGGGGTCTCCGAACACCGGGGTTTGCCGGCGCGGCGACGGTGGCAGCGGTGGGCACTGGCCCTGCCGCGCGCTACGCTGGTGCGCCCTCGTTCGCCACGACGCCATGTCCATCGTCCTCACGCCGTTCGCCCGCACCCGCCTGTTCCCGCGCGATGGGCGCCGCAATGCGATCCAGGATTGCACGCCGGAGCAGTTCGAGCAGCACCTCAACGCGCATGCGCCGCTGCAGGTGCTGGACGGCTACGCGCCGTTCTGCAAGCTGCACGTGCACCGCAACTGGACCTCGACGCGCTGCCTGACCGTGCCGATCACCGACGCCAACCGGCGCCTGCTGCGTTCCGGCTACGAGGCGCGCAGCCGTGAGGAGTTGCCGGTGCTGGTGCGCTGGTTCGAGGGCGTCGAGCCGCCGGTGGCCGAGTACCTGCTGCCGATCCTCTACAGCCGCGCGCAACTCGCGCACGAGGGCGCGCCGATCGAGGCCGACTGGGGCGTGGTCGGTTGCCTGTACACCGCCGAGCCGCAGGAGATTCCGATGGCGCCGATCACCATGCTGCGCAATGCGCTGGGCGTGGAGGAGGGTGGCTCGGGCGTACCGCTGGATCGCGACGCTTATCGGCGCAGCGTGGCGTTCTGGGAACACAACGCCAACTGGCGTCCGTAAGCGCAGCGCGCGCCGTCCGCGCGCGCTGCCTTGCCGGCCGCACAGCGCGTTGCGTACGCGCCGCGCGCAGCTGCCCTTACTGCGCACGGGCGTGAGCGCCTGGCGCTCGGCCACGCACCTACGCAGCCGTCGTCATCCGTTCCCCGTTGCTGCTGTGCTGCTGTCGGCACGCCGCGTTGCACCCGTGCACCCGGCTGTTCACCAGCGCAAACGTGCAGCAGGGAACTGCGCGCTACCGCGCGTTTTCACCGGGAACCTCTGCCCATTCATCGGCTTGGCGCGGAGCGGCCATCAAGTTTGCGGATGGCGGGACGATAGCCAGAGGGTGGGGCGCATGCAGCAGCACCCGGAGGTGATGTCCGGCGGCGCGTCGTGGCCCGGTGGGGAAGGCGTCCCTGGCGGGCCATCGGCGACGGAGACGGCGCGGCGTGTGACCCCAAGACCGTATCCCTCCCCCTGCCAAGGAAGTCGTCATGTCCACTCCCTCGCCGCATCGCCGTCGCGGCAGCGTCGCCAAACGCCTGATGCTGGGTACCGGCCTGCTCGCGCTGGCCTGCTTCGGCCTGACCGCGATGATCATCTACTGGCGCAGCAGCGACGCGCTGCTGTCGACCTCGCGCACCAGCATCGAGAACCTGGCGCAACTGGAAGCGCAGCGCGTGTCGCGCGAGATCGGCGTGGCCTTCGACGCCAGCGAGGCGCTGGCCAACAGCTTCCGCGTGCAGCACGGCGCCGGCGGCCTGTCGCGTGACACCGCCACGGCAGTGTTGCGCAGCCAGCTCGACGCGCATCCGCAGTGGTTGGGCATCAGCACCATGTGGGAGCCGGACGCGTTCGACGGCAACGACAAAGGCTTTGTCGGCGCCGAGGGCCACGACGCCACCGGCCGCTACATGACCTGGTGGTCGCGGCAGAACGGCACGCTGGTCCGCGAGGCGCTGCGCGACTACGAGAAGCCCGGCGACGGCGACTGGTACCTGCTGGCGCGCAACACGCACAAGCCGGTGGTGATCGAGCCGTACTACTACCCGGTGGCCGGCAAGGACACGCTGATGACCACGCTGGCCACGCCGATTCTGGAGAACGGCCGTTTCCTGGGCGTGGTCACCGTCGACTTCACCCTCGATACCCTGCAGCGGCGCATCGCCGCGCTGCGGCCGATGGGCGAGGGCTATGCCAGTCTGCTGTCGCCGCGGGGCGTGGTGATGGCCAGCCGCGATCCGCAGCAGGTCGGCAAGACCCGCAACGACGCCTGGTCGAAGGACATGCTGGCGCGCGTGGCCAAGGGCCAGGTGGTGTTCGACCATCGCCGCAGCGACGGCGAGGACGCGCTGAGCGTGTTCGTGCCGCTGAAGATCGGCGATGCGCCGCAGGCGTTCGCGCTGGGCATCTCGGTGCCGTACGCACTGGTGATGGCCAAGGCGCGCGCGCTGTTGTGGACCATCGCCGCGGTCGGCCTGCTTTCGGCGCTGTTGCTGAGCGGCGCGCTGTACCTGCTGCTGCGCCGGCAGGTGCTCGACCCGCTGGCCGAGGCGGTGCGGGTGTCCTCCGCGGTCGCCGCCGGGCGCCTGGACAGCCAGGTCCGGCACCGTCGCGACGACGAACTGGGCCAGTTGCTGGACGCGATGGGCAGCATGCAGGCGCAGCTGCAGGCGGTGATGCAGGCGCAGGCGGAGATGGCGCAGCGCCACGACGCCGGCGAGATGAGCTACCGGATGGACGCCGCGCGCTTCCCCGGCGAGTACGGGCGCATGGTCCACGGCACCAACGCGCTGGTCGCCGCGCACGTGGACGTGCAGCGGCGCCTGGTCGAGGTGATGGCGCAGTACGCGATCGGCAACATGCAGGTGGACATGGAACCGCTGCCGGGCGAAAAGGCGGCGATCACCGAGGCGATGCGCACGACCAAGCGCAGCCTGCAGGCGATCAACCAGGCCATCACCGAACTGGCGCAGGCCGCGGCCTCGGGCGATTTCTCCCGGCGCGGCGACGCCGAGCGCTTCCAGTACGACTTCCGCGGCATGGTGGTCGGGCTGAACGGCCTGATGGAGCTGACCGAAGGCAACCTCTCGGCCCTGTCGGCGCTGTTGCGCGCCGTGGCCCAGGGCGATCTCACCGCGCGCATGCACGGCGAGTTCCATGGCGTGTTCGCGCAGATGCGCGACGACGCCAATGCCACCGTGGAGCAGCTGACTGGCATCGTCGGCCGCATCCAGCAGGCCACCACCGCGATCAACACCGCCGCCAGCGAGATCGCCGCCGGCAACGACGACCTGTCGCGCCGCACCGAGCAGCAGGCGGCCAATCTGGAAGAGACCGCGGCCTCGATGGAGGAACTGACCGCCACGGTGAAGCAGAACGCCGAGCATGCGCACCAGGCCAGCCGCCTGGCCCAGGACACCGCCGACGTGGCCTCGCGCGGCGGTACGGTGGTCGAGCAGGTGGTGGAGACCATGTCCGGGATTTCCGACGCGTCGAAGAAGATGGCCGAGATCATCGGCGTGATCGACGGCATCGCCTTCCAGACCAACATCCTGGCGCTCAATGCCGCAGTGGAGGCGGCGCGCGCCGGCGAGCAGGGCCGCGGCTTCGCGGTGGTGGCGAGCGAGGTGCGCGCGCTGGCGCAGCGCTCGGCGACCGCCGCGCACGAGATCAAGGGCCTGATCGATGCCTCGGTCGGCAAGATCGACGACGGCACCGCGCTGGTCAACGGCGCCGGCGACACCATGCGCGAGGTGGTGGCCAGCGTGCGCCGGGTCACCGACATCATGCGCGAGATCGCCGCCGCCTCGCAGGAACAGAGCGCCGGCATCGAACAGGTGGGCAAGACCATCGTGCAGATGGACGAGGTGACCCAGCAGAACGCCGCGCTGGTCGAGGAGGCCACCGCGGCGGCGCGGGCGATGGAGGATCAGGCCGAGGAACTGCAACGCGCGGTGGCGCTGTTCAAGCTCGCCGCGCCCGCGTCGGGCCGGGCGCGGCTGGAACTGGTGTCGTGAGGCCGGCGCGTACGGTAGCGCTGGCGGTGGCGCTGGGCAGCGCCGCACCGGCCTGGGCCGGGACCGCCAGCGCCAATCTGGCGGCGACCTCGAACTACGTCTCGCGCGGGTTCGAGCAGAGCTGGGGCCGGCCGGTGCTGCAGGGCGGGCTGGACGTGGCCAGCGACAGCGGTTGGTTCGCCGGCACCTGGGCGTCGGGGGTGAGCCCGTACTTCATCGAAGGCGGGCACCTGGAGTGGGACGTGTACGCCGGCTACGCGGCCAGCCGCGGCGACTGGGGCTGGCGCGCCGGGGTCTACCACTACGCCTATCCCGGCGCGCGCATGAGCGCCAGCGGCACCCGCTACGACTACGGCGAGGCGATCGTCGCCGGGCGCTGGCGCACGCTGGAGTTGTCTTACGCCAGCACCTGGACCCGCGACTATTTCGGCTACAACAGCGCCACGCTGGGCGTCGGCCAGGGCCGGCATTCGCGCGGCTCCGGCTACCTGGCATTGGACGCCACGCTGCCGCTGGCACCGGACTGGCAGGCGAGCGTGCATGCCGGCCACCAGCACGTGCGCCATTTCGCCGACTACGGCTGGACCGATGCGCGCCTGGGCCTGAGCCGCACCTGGCGCGGCACCGAGTTCGCGCTGAGCTACGCGCGCGCCTGGAACAGCGCCGGGGTGTACCGCCGCTACACCACCGGCGTGGCCGACGGCGATGGCCGGGTGCATGTATCCAATCCGATCGACGGCGCCTGGGCGTTCACGATCAAGCGCAGTTTCACGCTGTAGCGGATGCGGCGCCCTTCGCCGCCAGCAACGCGCGCAGGTGGTGCTGAAGCGTGGTGCGATCGCCATCTGCGCCATGCGTTGCGCATCGAAGAGACCGGCAGCAGACCGCGCCGCCTGCCGTCGTAGCGAGGCGTTCCGGGCGCACGAAGCGAACTGGTGGCCGCACCTTGATGCGCCGGACACGGGGCGGAAGCGGGGCGCTGGCAGGGGACGGGCAGCCGAGGCCATCGCACTCCGCGGAGCGCTTGGGCAGTCGCGCCGCCGCCACGGCGACGCGATCGCGCGGCAGGCATGCCGGCCGCGCCGCGCCGGGCAGGGCAGGGCAGGGCAGGGCACCCGCCGCCACGCATTGACGCCGGACGTTAAAGTAAATAAGAATCGTTTTCTTTTGTTCAGGGGCGAGCCACGCGCGTCGAAGCGGCCCCACGCCGCTTCGCTCGGGGGTCGCATGCTTCTCCATCGGGATTTGCTCGGTCAGCTCTACCGTGATCATCAGCCCTGGCTGCAGCGCTGGCTCGCCGGGCGCCTGGGCTGCCGCGACGTCGCCGCCGACCTGGCGCAGGACACCTTCGCGCGCCTGCTCAGCGGACGCGACCTCTCCCGCCTGCACGAGCCGCGCGCCTATCTGACCACCGTCGCCAAGGGCCTGATGGCCAACTGGTGCCGGCGGCAATCCTTGGAGCGTGCCTATCTGCAACGGCTGGCGGCGCTGCCGGAGGCGGCGATGCCGTCGGCCGAACAGCAGGCGCTGGTGCGCGAGGCGCTGGAGGCGATCGACGCGATGCTCGACGGCCTGCCCGCGCAGGCGCGCCGGGTGTTCCTGCTGTCGCAGTTCGACGGGCTCGGTTACGCCGAGATCGCCTGCCGGCTGGGGGTGTCGCTCAGCACGGTCAAGCGGCACATGAAGCGCGCCCTGCTCGGTTGCCTGCTGCATGCGCCCTGAGCCGGCGGGCGCGGCGCTGGATCCGCGTGTCCTGGAGCAGGCGGTGGAGTGGCTGGTCCGGCTGGGCGACGACGGCGCCGGCGAGGCCGAGCACGCCGCCTGCGCGCGCTGGCGTGCGCAGCACCCCGATCACGCCCGCGCCTGGGCGCGTGTGGAACGCCTGCACGACCTGATCGCAGCGGTGCCGGCGACGCTGGCGCGGCCGGTGCTGGACCGCCCGTCGCGTGGCGGGCGCCGCGCGGCGATCAAGTCCATGGGCGCGTTGCTGCTGCTGGCGCCCGGCGCGTGGCTGGGCTGGCAGTGGCTGGAGCGGTCGCCGGCCGGCGCGACGCTGCAGACGGCGGTCGGCGAACGCCGGCGGCTGCGCCTGGACGATGCGAGCCTGCTTGAGCTAGATACGGACACCGCGCTACAGGTGGCCTTCGACGCGCAGCAGCGTCTGCTGCGCCTGCGCCACGGCAGGATCCTGGTGACGACCGCGGCGGACCCGCAGCGCCCCGCCCGCGCATTCCGGGTGACGACCGCCGATGGCGCGCTGCAGGCGCTGGGCACGCGGTTCGAGGTGCGCGCCGATGCCCGCGGCACCGGCGTGGTGGTGCTGGAGGGCGCGGTGTTGGCGCAGCCGGGCGCGGCGGCCGCGCGTCCGTGCCGGGTGCCGGCCGGGCAGGCGTTGCGTTTCGATCGCCGCCACTGCGGCGCGCTGCGGGCGATCGCGCCGGGAACCGCCGCCTGGACGCGCGGCATGCTGGTCGCCGATGCGTGGCCGCTGGCGGACCTGTTGCGCGAACTGGGCCGCTACCGTCGCGGCGTGCTGCGCTGCGATCCGGCGCTTGCCGGGCTGCGGGTGTCCGGCGCGTTCCCGCTGGATGATCCCGAGCGCAGCCTGGCGCTGCTGGAAGCGACCTATCCGGTGCGCGTGCGGCGGCAGGCGGACGGCTGGTGGACCACGCTGGCGCCGCGCGAGCGCGCGCCTACGCAAGCGCGCTGACACTTTTTCGCGACTCGCGTGGCAAGGCTGCGAATCCTTCTTCGTCGAGTCCCATCGCCCATGCGTCGCCTCCCACGTCCCATCCGCGTCAGCCTGCTGGCCGTCGCCCTCGCCGCCGTGCCACCGTCCCTCGCCCGCGCGCAGAGCGCCCCGGTCGATCTGCCGGCCGGTCCTCTCGGCAGTGCCCTGAGCACCTTCGCCGGGCAGCGCGGCATCGCGCTGGCGTTCGATCCCGCGCTGACCGAGGGCCGGCAGGCGCCGCCGCTGCACGGGCAGGTCGACGACCGCGAGGGCCTGGAGCGCCTGCTGGCGGGATCGGGCCTGCGCCTGATCGCACGTGCCGACGGCAGCTACACCCTGGTGCCGGCCCCGGCCGGCGCCGCGGCGCTGCCGTTCGCGCCGCTGCGCATCGGCGCGCAGCGGACGTTTCCGTATTCGGAGGGAATGGCGCTGGACCAGGCTTACCTCGAAGGCGCGCCGAAGGGCGACGGCGACATCGCCACGCTGCTGCGGATCGATCCGGCCGTGCAGTTCAGCGAGACCGCGCGCAGTTCGCGCAACATGGGCGAGATCCGTCCCGCCGACATCAGCATCAACGGCGCGCCGTTCTACCAGAACCTGTTCCTGCTGGACGGGGTGAGCTTCAACAACGACATCGATCCGACCTTCGACAACCCCAACCATTTCGCCGACGTGCCCAGCCACTCCCAAGGCGTGGCGGTGGACACCGATCTGCTGGAGAGCGTGACCGTCTACGACAGCAACGTGCCGGCGGCCTTCGGCAACTTCACCGGCGGCGTGGTCGATGCGCAGACCCGCAAGGCCGGCGATGCGCTGCGCGGCAAGCTCTGGTGGCGGATGGCGCGTTCGGCCTGGGACGAGATCATCGTGCCGACGGGCCAGGAGCAGAGCTTCGCGCAATCGGCCAGCGCGTCCTACCAGCCGCGCTACGACAAGGCCAAGTTCGGCCTGCGCCTGGAAGGGCGGACCGCGTCCGGCCTCGGCCTGGTCGGCACGCTGCTGCGCACGCGCTCGGAGATTCCGCTGCGCGGCTACACCGCCGGCAACCTCAGCCGCAGCGACAGCAACCGCAAGACGCAAACGCGCGAAAACAGCGCGGTCACCCTGGCCGCGGACTGGCGCGGCGAGAGCGGCCTGGAGCTTGGCGCCAGCCTCGCCTATGCGCCCAGCGACGACCGCTACTTCATCCAGAACGCCAACAACGCCTGGTTCGACCTGAAGTCCGGCGGCCCGGTGCTGAGCCTGCGCGCCAATGCCGAGCACGGTGCCTGGCGTTTGCGCAACACGCTCAGCTACAGCGACCTGGAGAGCTCGCGGCGCAGCCAGGTGAACTATTGGAAGGCCTGGGCGAAGTCGGCAGCCTACGACTGGGGCGTCAACAACAGCAGTTTCGAGGGCAGCTGGGGCAACGTCGACCAGCACGATCGCAAGCTCGGCTACCAGTTCCAGCTCGACCGCGAAGCCGTCGCCTGGGGCGCGACCCACCATGCACTGCAAGCCGGCGTGTCCTATCAGCGCCGCAAGGCGAACTACGCCCGCCTCAACGACCACTTCTCCTATCTGCAACCCTACGCCACGACCAGTTGCACCACCGCCGACGGGCGCGTGGACAGCGACAGCTGTTCGCTGTCGCCGGTGGCGGCCACGTCCGGCACGCTGATCGCCGGCCGCGGGCAGTACTTCCGGCGCCTGACGATCTACCGCGCGGGTGCGTTCGCGGTCAGCGGCGACGAATGGGCGGCGTGGCTGCAGGACGACATCCGCATCGGCGACCTCAGCCTGCGTCCGGGCTTGCGCCTGGACCAGGACGACATCTGGGACAGGGCCACGCTGGCGCCGCGCCTGGCCGCCTCGTGGGACCTGCGCGGCGACCGCGCGACGGTGCTCAGCGCCGGCCTCAACCGCTACTACGGGCGCAACTTCTTCAGCTATCTGCTGCGCGAAGGGCGCGAGCGCCTGGGCCTGACCAAGACCCGCAGCAGCAGCCGCACCGCCTGGGACAGCGTCACCGGTACCAGCGGCGGCTCCAGCAACCGCCTGGCCGACGTCGACATTCCCCATACCGACGAATGGACGGTGGGCGTGGACCAGCGCTGGGCAGGCATGGAGATCGGCCTGAAGTACGTCAACCGCGACAACCGCGACGAAGTGCTGCGCCAGTCGGTCCGCAGCAACGATGCCAGCGGCGCCTACGCCACGAATGTCTACGAGTACGTCAACAAGGGCCGCAGCCGCAGCGCGGTCTACACCCTGAGCGTGGCGCCGCAGGCGCCGCTGGTGTGGGGCGGCAGCACCACGCAGGCGCAGTTCGCGTTCGACTACACCGACAGCCGGCGCAACTACTCCGATTACCAGTCAAGCTGGAACGACGCCGCGGACGCGCTGGTGCTGTACAAGGGACAGCCGACGTGGCTGTACGACCTGCCGGCCACCGACTTCGCACGCCGGTGGAACGCACGCCTGTCCACGCAGACGCGGCTTGCGCTGGGACCCGGCGAACTGCTGTGGAGCAATTTCCTGCGCTACCGCGCCGGCTTCCGCAACATCCTGCAGCGCGGCAGCGCCGACTACCAGGGACAGACCCTCGACGTCTATGCCGACGTGGTCTATCCGCGCTCCTTCAGCCTCGATACCACCCTGGAATACAGCGTCGAGCTGCCGCGCGCGCAACAGGTCTACGCGCGGCTGGAGGCGATGAACGTGCTCAACCGGGCCAACCCCATCGTCGGCGCTGGCAATTCCGCCTACTACGAAGCCGGGCGCAGCTATTGGCTGGAAGCCGGTTACCGCTTCTGATGCGCGAGTGCGTGCAGGAGCGGGCGCCGGCCGATGCGCCGCAGGGGGCGGCGCGCGGCCGGCGCAGGCGTGTGCGCCGGTACTGCCTTGCGCTGCTGCTGGCCGGGCTGGCGGCAGCGCCGCAGGCGGTCACGCCGGCGCCTGCGGCCGCCGCGGCGGAGGCTGATGCGGCGTTGGCGTACTGCCGTAGCCGCATCGCGGCGAGCGCAGCGACGATCGACTATGCCTGCCTGCGCCGGGTGTATGCCCAGCCCATCGCGCAGTGGCCGGCACCGCAGGTGGCCGACGGCGCGCAGTGGAGCGAGCTGGCACCGCTGCCGGCGAGGACCCCGGAGCCGCCGGACAATCCCGGTACGCCGGACAAGATCGCCTTGGGCCGCATGCTGTTCGAGGATCCGCGCCTGTCGCGCTCCGGGCAGATCGCCTGCGCCAGTTGCCACGACCGCGAACTGGGCTGGGGCGACGGCCGCAGCGTGCCGTTCGGCAACGCCCGCCAGCGCGGGCGGCGCAACGCGATGAGCGTGGCGATGGCGGCCTATGCGCAGCCGCTGTTCTGGGACGGACGCGCGCGCACCCTGGAAGAGCAGGCGCTGCATCCCATCGTCGATCGCAAGGAAATGGATTTCGACATCGCCGCGCTGTTGCGGCGGCTGAACCGCAGTGCGGACTACCCGGCGCAGTTCCAGCGCGTGTTCGGGACGCGGCGCATCGACGCGCAGCAACTCGCGCAGGCGCTGGCGGCGTACCAGCGCAGCCTGGTCCCGCGCGCCAACCGCTTCGACCGCTTCCTGGAGGGGCGGCGCGACCTGCTCAGCGACCAGCAGGTGTGGGGGCTGCATCTGTTCCGCACCCACGCGCGCTGCATGAACTGCCACAGCGGGCCGGCGCTGACCGACAACGGCTTCCACAACCTGGGCCTGCATTTCTACGGCCGCGCGCGGCAGGACCTGGGCCGCTACGAGGTCACCGGCGATCCCGCCGACAGCGGCAAGTTCCGCACGCCCTCGCTGCGCGGCGTCGGCAAGACCGGGCCGTGGATGCACAACGGCGGGTTCGCCGACTTGCGCGGCATCGTCAACCTGTACAACGTCGGCATGCCGCGGCCCAAGCCCAGGCCGGCGCAGCTGGGCGACCCGCTGTTTCCGCAGCCAGACCCGCTGCTGCAACCGCTGGACCTGCACCGGAGCGAGCTGGAGGCGATCACCGCGTTCCTGGATACCTTGTAGGCGCCGCTGCGCCCGGACTGCGCACGCGCGAGTGGGGCGCGGGCACGCGCTGCGCCGGAGCCCGCAGCGGCCGCTCTGCCGCGCGCCAGCACCGGCGCCGGCTCAGCGCAGGAAGAATTCGACCGGAACGTCGACTTCGACCGGGTCCGGCAGCGTGTCCGGCGCGCGCGGCAGCGGCTGCGCGCGCAGGAAGGTCTGCAGGGCCTCCTGGTCGAGCAGGGCGTAGCCGCTGCCGTGGCGGATCGTCGCCGACAGCACACGGCCCTGCCGGTCGAGCCGCGCACGCACGTAGGCCACGCCCTCCTGGCGGCGATTGCGCGCCTGCCGCGGGTAGCGGCGGAACTGGTGCAGCCGCGCCAGTACCTTGCCTTCCCAGTTCGGGTCGCTGGTGCCGGCCGCCTGCGCTGCCGGCGGCAGCGGCGGCGAGGACGGCGCCGCCGCCTCCGCCGCCTGCGGCGCATCGGCAGTGGCGGCGCTGGGATCGGTGCCGGGGTGGTGCGCCAGCGCATCGGCCGCGGGCTGCGGCAGTGGCGGCGATGCCGGCAATGGGCGCGCGGTGGGGCGCTGCACCGGCGGGGGCTGCACGGCCGGCGGTCGCCGCGTCTGCCGCGTCGCCGCCTGCTCCGGGCGCGGTTGCGGCGCCTCCTTCGGCGCCACCGGCATCGGCGGCGCCGCAGGCGGCAGCAGGGTCAGGCGCATCCGCACCGATTCCTGGGGCGGCGGCAACGGCGGTGGCGCCGTGGCGATGCCGAACAGCAGCCACGCCAGCGCCAGATGCGCGCCGATGGCGATGCCGGCCGCGAGCGCACGCGGCAGGGCCTCGTGGCGCCAGGTCGAGCGGGAAGGGACGGTGGCCGCGGCGAACGCCATGTCTGCGGATTAATGCGAATGATTATCATCCAATGATAGCGCAGGTGCGGATGCGGCGCAGGCGGGCGAGAGGATTGCCTGCGCATCGGTCGGCTTGGTGAGGGCAGTGGGGGCGGCCGTGCGGGGCAGAACGCGCTGCCGTTGGCACCGATCACCCTGTCGCGCAACGCGCTGGAGATGGAGGACGGCGATGAAGGCGTGTTGCCGGATCGCGGGCGATCGGCGCAGCGTAGCGTTTCGGAGGCCGGCGCCAACTGGTGGCTAAGATCGTGATCGCGCCGCTGGTGTTTCATGCGTCGCGCGCATAGCCCGCCTCCCGCTGTGCGCGGATGGCCAGCACGATCACCGTATCGGTCACGTCCACATCGCGATACAACGCCAGGTCCCCGTAGCGCAGGTGTGGTGCAGATGACCTAGCTGGACAGACGCGTCGGCCAACTGGCCGGAAAAGGCCGCTTGGAGCAGGATTGGCGGAAGGTGGCGATGTCTGCGGTTTTTCGCTCCGTACGATTTCCAGCTCCCTTCCTCCACGCGCGCGCAGCGCCGATCGCACAAAAAACGGGCGCCTCGCGGCGCCCGTTCCTGTCTGCATGGCGATGTCTTGCCGATGGCTCAGTAGCGGTAGTGCTCCGGCTTGTACGGGCCTTCCACCGGCACGCCGAGGTAGGCGGCCTGCGCATCGGTGAGCTTGGTCAGCTTCACGCCGATCTTCTCCAGGTGCAGGCGCGCCACTTCCTCGTCCAGCTTCTTCGGCAGGCGGTACACCTGCTTCTCGTAGCTGTCCTTGTTCTGCCACAGGTCGATCTGCGCCAGGGTCTGGTTGGCGAAGCTGTTGGACATCACGAAGCTGGGGTGGCCGGTGGCGCAGCCCAGGTTGACCAGGCGGCCTTCGGCCAGCAGGAAGATCGCATTGCCGTTGGGCAGCACGAACTTGTCCACCTGCGGCTTGATGTTGATCTTCTGCACGCCCGGTAGCTTGTACAGCGCCTCGACCTGGATCTCGTTGTCGAAGTGGCCGATGTTGCAGACGATGGCCTGGTCCTTCATCTGCGTCAGGTGCTCGATGCGGATGATGTCCTTGTTGCCAGTGGTGGTGACGTAGATGTCGGCCTGGCCGAGGGTGTCCTCGACGGTGTTGACCTCGAAGCCCTCCATCGCCGCCTGCAGCGCGCAGATCGGGTCGATCTCGGTGACGATGACGCGGGCGCCGTAGGCGCGCAGGCTGTGCGCCGAGCCCTTGCCAACGTCGCCGTAGCCGCACACCACCGCGACCTTGCCGGCCAGCATCACGTCCATCGCGCGCTTGAGGCCGTCGGCCAGCGACTCGCGGCAGCCGTACAGGTTGTCGAACTTGCTCTTGGTCACCGAGTCGTTGACGTTGATCGCCGGGACCAGCAGGGTGCCGGCCTCGGCCAGCTGGTACAGGCGGTGCACGCCGGTGGTGGTCTCTTCGGAGACGCCCTTCCAGTCCTTGACCACGCGGGTCCAGTAGCCCGGGCGTTCCACCGCCACGCGCTTGAGCAGGTTCTTGATTACCTGCTCCTCGTGCGAGGAGGCCGGCTCGTCCACCCACTTGGAGCCGTTCTCCAGCTCATAGCCCTTGTGGATCAGCAGGGTCACGTCGCCGCCGTCGTCCACCACCAGTTCCGGACCGGTCTGGGTGCCGTCGGGCAGGGTGAAGGTCAGCGCGTCGAGGGTGCAGTCCCAGTATTCCTCCAGGGTCTCGCCCTTCCAGGCGAACACCGGGGTGCCGGTGGCGGCGATCGCCGCGGCGGCGTGGTCCTGGGTGGAGAAGATGTTGCATGAGGCCCAGCGCACGTCGGCGCCGATGTCCTTCAGCGTCTCGATCAGCACCGCGGTCTGGATGGTCATGTGCAGGGAGCCGGTCACGCGCACGCCGGCCAGCGGCTTGGCGGCGGCGTACTGGCGGCGGATCGACATCAGGCCCGGCATCTCGTGCTCGGCGATGTCCAGTTCCTTGCGGCCCCAGTCGGCCAGGGAAATGTCGGCGACCTTGTAGTCGCCCTCGGTGGAAAAACTCTTGAGTGCAGCGTTCATCGATAAAGCTCCGGTCAATGGCGAGAAACTCGCGAAGTCCGGGCGCCGTTGTCGCTCAAGCCTCGCGCCGAGCCTGGCCGGGTCTGGAGACGGGGACTCCGGTCTCGATCCGGTCGCAGCGCCCCTCGGCGCAAGGGGTGATCGATTATAGCGGCTGCCACGTGTGGCGCTTGAACACGCGCGCCGGCCCAACCATCGACAGGGGGCGTGCGGCGCAGGCCCTGCTACCGTCGTCGGCTCGATCGAGGCGAAGGAGAGGCGAGAGATGAACCAGATCACAGCGCGCGGCCGCCGCCGCATCGCCGGCCCGGTCTGCGGCCTGCTGTGCGCGGCGTTGGCGGCAGCCGGCAGCGCCAGCGCCGGCGCCGGCGCCGCCGCGGCGGCAGCGGCGGCAGCGGCAGCGGCCGATCCGGCCGACAGCGGCTATCAACTGCCGTCGGCGCCGCTGCAGGCCATCGTCGATGCGCCGCGGCCGCCGCAGCTGGCGCTGAGCCCGCGGCGCGATCTGGCGGCGCTGCTGCAGTTGCCCGCGCTGCCCGGCATCGCCCAGGTCGCGCAGCCGGAACTGAAGCTGGCCGGGCTGCGCATCCACCCGCGCACCCGCTCGCAGAGCCGCTTCGCCTTCGGCCAGACACTGTGGCTGCTGCGCATCGCCGACGGCAGCGAACTGCAGATCGATGGCCTGCCGTCGCCGCTGTCGATCGCCGGCATGGCCTGGGCGCCGGACCAGCGCCATCTGGCCTTCAATCGCGTCGATGCGCGCAGCGGCGCCAACGAGCTGTGGGTGGTGGACATCGCCGCGCGGCGTGCGCGGCGGGTCGCCGAACGGCTCAACACGGTGTCCGGCGAGGGCTATGCGTGGATGCCCGACAGCCGCCAGTTGCTGGTGTTGCTGCAGCCGCAGGAGCAGGGCGCGGCGCCGCCTGCCGATGCGGTGCCGACCGGGCCGGCGGTGCAGCAGACCGCCGGCGGCGGCGCCACGGCCTTGCGCACCTACCAGGACCTGCTGAAGAACGAGGCCGATGCGCGCCAGTTCGATGATCAGCTGCGCGCGCAGCCGGCGCTGGTCGACATGGACGGACGCCTGCAGCGCATCGCCACGCCCGACCTGTACCTGTCGCTGGCGCCGTCGCCGGACGGCCGCTATCTGCTGGCACAGCGCCTGCAGCGGCCGTTCTCCTACCTGGTGCCGGCCAGCGGCTTCCCGCGCACCATCGAGGTGCTCGATCGCGCCGGCACGCCGGTGCACACGGTGGCGCAACTGCCGTTGGTGGAAGGCCTGCCGACCGGCAACGACGCGGTGCGTACCGGCGTGCGCGATATCGACTGGCGCAGCGACGCCCCGGCCACCCTGGTCTGGGCCGAGGCCCAGGACGGCGGCGACCCGGGACGCGAGGCGGCGGTGCGCGATGCGGTGCTGATGCAGGCCGCGCCCTTCGCCGCGCCGCCGGTAACGCTGGCGCGCCTGCAGTCGCGCTTCGCCGGCATCGCCTGGGGTCGTGGCGACCTGGCGCTGATCGACGAGTTCTGGTGGAAGACGCGCCAGACCAGGCAGTGGCGCGTGGCGCCGGACCATCCCGCGCAGGCGCCGCAGCTGCTGGTGCAGCGCTCGCAGGAGGACCGCTATGCCGATCCGGGCACGCCGGTGACGGTGCGCGATGCGGCCGGCAATCCGCGCCTGCTGATCGCCGCCGACGGCCACAGCCTGTTCCTGCGCGGCGAAGGCGCCTCGCCGCAGGGCGATCGGCCGTTCCTGGACCGCTACGATCTGGACACGCGGCAAACTACCCGCCTGTTCCAGTCGCAGGCGCCCTATTACGCGGTGCCGCAGGCCCTGCTCGACGACAGCGGCCAGCGCCTGCTGATCACCCGCGAGACGCCGCAGGAACCGCGCAATTTCTACCGGCTCGATGGCGCCGGCGCGGAGCCGGTGGCGCTGACCCGCTTCACCCATCCCACGCCGCAGCTGCGCGACGTGCACAAGGAGCAGATCCGCTACCGGCGCAAGGACGGCGTGGAGCTGACCGCGACCCTGTTGCTGCCACCCGGCTACGACGCCAAGCGCGACGGTCCGCTGCCGATGCTGATGTGGGCCTACCCGGGCGAGTTCAAATCCGCCGACGCCGCCAGCCAGGTCACCGATTCGCCGTACCGTTTCAACGCGATCGGCTATTGGGGGCCGCAGGCGTTCCTGGCGCTGGGCTATGCGGTGCTCAACGACCCGTCGATGCCGATCGTCGGCGAGGGCGCGCGCGAACCCAACGACACCTACGTCGAGCAACTGGTCGCCGATGCGCAGGCGGCGGTGGACGAGGTGGTGCGACGCGGCGTCGCCGATCGCGATCGCATCGCCATCGGCGGGCATTCCTACGGCGCCTTCATGACCGCCAACCTGCTCGCGCACACCCGCCTGTTCAAGGCCGGCATCGCCCGCAGCGGCGCCTACAACCGTTCGCTGACCCCCTTCGGCTTCCAGTCCGAGGAGCGCACCTACTGGCAGGCGCAGCCGGTGTACCAGGCGATGTCGCCGTTCAACTACGCCGACCGGATCAAGGATCCGCTGCTGCTGATCCACGGCGCCGAGGACAACAACTCCGGCACCTTCCCGATCCAGAGCGAGCGCATGTACGCGGCGATCAAGGGCAACGGCGGCACCGCGCGGTTGGTGATGCTGCCCAACGAGGCGCATGCCTACCGTGCGCGCGAATCGGTGCTGCAGATGCTGGCCGAGAGCGAGCGTTGGCTGCGCACCTATCTGGGGCCGGCGCCCACGCCCACGCCGACTCCGGCTGTGTCCGGCGCCGCGTCGCCCTGAGCTGTGCCTGCACCCCGGCTGCGCGTCCGCGCGGCCGGGGTGCAGGGGCGCTGCCGTACCGGGCAAATGGTTCGCTTTGAAACCGTCGCCGCGGCCGGCGGGAAGGTGGTCCTTTTCGGTTAGGCTTGCGGCGCCCCCACTGCCGAGCCATGCGTTTCCCGATGAACGAGTCCCGCAGCAGTATCGTCTTCGCCACGCCCGACCTTCCCCTACGCGACGACGTGCGCCGCCTCGGCGCCCTGGTGGGCGACCTGCTCGCCGAACAGGTCTCGGCGCAGTTCCTGGACGAGATCGAACGCATCCGCACCACCGCCATCGCACGTCGCGAGCGCGCCGCGCCGCTGTCCTCGCTGAGCGAACAGCTCGCCGGCCGCGCGCCGCGCGATGCCGAAGCGCTGGTGCGCGCCTTCAGCACCTATTTCCAGGTGGTCAACATCGCCGAGCGCGTGCACCGCATCCGCCGCCGTCGCGACTACCAGCGCAGCAGCGCCGACACGCCGCAGCCGGACGGCCTGCACGACGCCTTGCGCCGGCTCAAGGCGCAGGGCGTCGGCGTGGAGGAACTGCGCGACTGGCTGCCGCGCATCGACGTCGAGCCGGTGTTCACCGCGCATCCGACCGAGGCGGTGCGGCGCGCGCTGCTGGAAAAGGAACAGTTGATGGTCGCCAGCCTGGTCGACAACCTCGACGGCCTGCGCACCCCGGGCGAGCGCGCCACCGACGCGGCGCGCTTCCGCATGGCGCTGACCGCCTCGTGGCAGACCGCCGACTCCTCGCCGGTGCGTCCCACCGTGGAGGACGAGCGCGAGCACGTCGGCTTCTACCTGACCCAGGTGCTGTACCGGGTGATCCCGGTGATGTACGAGACCCTGGAGCACGCCATCGAACAGACCTACGGGCAGGCGCTGGCCCTGCCGCGGCTGCTGCGCTTCGGCACCTGGGTCGGCGGCGACATGGACGGCAACCCCAACGTCGATGCCGCCACCATCACCGCCACCCTCGACGCGCAGCGGCGCGCGGTGCTGGAGCGCTATCTGAAGGAGCTATGGCAGCTCGCCAGCCTGCTCAGCCAGTCGACCACCCTGGTCGCGGTCAGCGCGCCGCTGCTGGAACAGCTCGAACGGTATCGCCAGTTGCTGCCCAAGGCCGCGGCGCGCTCGCGGCCGCGCCATGGCGACATGCCCTACCGCCTGCTCAACGACCTGATGCGCGCGCGCCTGCAGGCCACCCTGGACGATGCGCCGGGCGCCTATGCCGCGCCGGCCGAACTGGAGCACGACCTGCAGCTGATCCTGGACAGCCTGCAGGCCAACAAGGGCCTGCACGCCGGTTGGTTCGCGGTGCGGCGCCTGCTGTGGCGGGTGCGCAGCTTCGGGTTCCACCTGGCCCGGCTGGACGTGCGCCAGGAGTCCAGCGTGCATGCGCGCGCGGTCGCCGCCGCGCTGGACACGCAGGACTGGGACGCGCGGGCCGTGGAGGAGCGCGCGCGCCTGCTCGGCCCCTACGCCGGCGGCGAGCAGGCGCTGCCGGCGGCCGGCGACGAGGGCAACGCGCGGCTGGATGCGGTGTTCGCCGCGCTCGCCGACGCGCGCGCACGGCACGGCGCCGATGCGCTGGGCAGCTACATCATCTCGATGGCGCACGACCGCGCCGACGTGCTGACCGTGCTGGCGCTGGCGCGCCGCGGCGGCCTGGTCGACGCCGATGGCGCGGTGCCGCTGGACATCGTGCCGCTGTTCGAGACCGTGGACGACCTGCGCGGCGGCACCGCGACCCTGCGCGACCTGCTCGCCGATCCGGTCTACCGCCGCCACCTGGCCGCGCGCGACGACGTGCAGATGGTGATGCTCGGCTATTCCGACAGCGGCAAGGACGGCGGCATCGCCGCCTCGCGCTGGGGCCTGCAGCGTGCGCAGGTGGAACTGCTGGAGGCGGCGGCCGAACTGGGCATCCGCCTGACCTTCTTCCACGGCCGCGGCGGCTCGATCGTGCGCGGCGGCGGCAAGACCACGCGCGCGCTGGAGGCGGCGCCGCGCGGCAGCGTCGACGGGCGGCTGCGGGTGACCGAGCAGGGCGAGGTGATCCACCGCAAGTACGGCATTCGCGCGCTGGCGCTGCGTTCGCTGGAACAGATGACCGGCGCGGTGCTGCTGTCGAGCCTGCGCCCGCGCGCGGCCGACACGCGCGAGGACGACTGGCGGCCGGTGATGGACCTGGTCGCCGAGCGCAGCAGCCAGGCGTATCGCGACTTCGTCGGCGATGCCGAGTTCATGCGCTACTTCCGCCTGGCCACGCCGATCGACGTGATCGAGCGCATGACCCTGGGCTCGCGGCCGTCGCGGCGGCTCGGCCAGGATGCGGCGCTGTCCAACCTGCGCGCGATTCCCTGGGTGTTCGCCTGGAGCCAGGCGCGCGCGGTGATCCCGGGCTGGTACGGCGTGGGCAGCGGCCTGCAGGCGGCGGTGGATGCCGGGCACGAGGACGCGCTGCGGGCGATGGCCGCCGACTGGCCGTTCTTCCGCACCTTCCTCGACGACATCGCCATGGTCCTGTCCAAGGGCGACCTCAACATCGCCGAGATGTTCTCGCGACTGTCCGGGCCGCTGCACGAACGTTTCTTCCCGCGCATCCGCGACGAACTGGCGCTGACCAAGGGCTGGGTGAAGGCGCTGACCGGGCAGGCGTCGCTGCTGCAGCACGACCCGCGCCTGGCGCTGTCGATCCGCCTGCGCAATCCGTACATCGACCCGATCAGCGTGCTGCAGGTGGACCTGCTGCAGCGCTGGCGCGCCACCGGGGGCGAGGACGAGGACCTGCTGCGGGCGCTGGTGGCCTGCGTCAACGGCGTCGCCCAAGGCGTGCAGAACACCGGCTGAGGCCCGCCCGACGGGGCGCCGCCGGGCCGTGCCGGACGTCCCAGCCATGGTCCGCTTGCGGGCGGACAAAATTGTCCGATAATGCCGCGCATGGAGATGCGAGCCGATACCGCCCAACGCCGCCGCCTGTTGCTGGACGCTGCCGACGAGGTGTTCTGCGCGCATGGCGTGCTGGCGCCGCTGGAACTGGTGGTGGAGCGCGCCGGCCTCGGCCGCGCCACCCTGTACCGGCATTTCGCCGACCGTACCGAGCTGATCGCGGCGCTGCTGGATCGCGGCCTGGACGGCCTGGAGGGCTGCGCGCGCGAGATCGGCACGCGCCCGGACGGCCTGTTCCTGCTGCTGCACGACGTGGCCGAACACATCGCGATGTCGGCGCCGCTGGCCGACTACTGGCGGTCGATGCCGCGCGCGCATCCGACGATCGCCGCGGCGCACGCGCGGGGCATGGCGATCCTGCTGCCGTTCCTGCAGCGTGCGATCGACGCCGGCCTGTGCCGTGCGGACCTGGGCGAGCAGGAACTGGCCCTGGTGATGGACATGCTTGGCGCCTGCCAGCGCGGCAGCGACGAGGCCGAGCGCAAGGCGCTGGCGCAACGCGGCTGCCGCCTGCTGTGCCACGCCCTGGCCACGCCTGCCGCGGCGGCTGACTTGTGAGCGACGTCGCGCCACGCCGCGCCGCGGCGCAGACCGGCACGCCGCGCCCGGCCTGGCCCTGGCGGCTGGCGCGCGCGCTGGCGATGCTGGCGGTGCTCGCCGCCAGCCTGTGGGGCGCGCTGTTCCTGGCCTACCTGCCGCATACCGGCGCGGTGGTGCGCTACGGCTCGGCGCTGCTGTGGGCGGCGCTGGGCGGCGCGGCGGTGTGGGGGCTGCGGCACCCGCGCGAGTACCGCGTGCTGCCGCTGCTGTTCGCGCTCGGCTGCGCCGGCATGGCGGTGGGCTGGGCGGCGCTGCAGCCGCAGCAGAACCGCGACTGGGCCGACGATGTCGCGCAACTGCTGCAGCCGCAGGTGGACGGGCAGGTGGTGACCTTGCACAACGTGCGCAACTTCGCCTGGCGCAGCGAGCGCGACTACACCCCGCGCTGGGAGACCCGCCGCTACGACCTGGAGCGGCTGGCCTCGGCGGACCTGGCGCTGTCGTACTGGATGGGGCCGGCGATCGCCCACACCCTGGTCTCGTTCGGCTTCGACGACGGCCGCCGCGTGGTGTTCTCGCTGGAGATCCGCAAGGAACGCGACGAGGCGTTCTCGGCGCTGGCCGGGTTCTTCCGCAATTTCGAGCAGGTGATGGTCGCCGCCGACGAGCGCGACATCCTCGCCGTGCGCAGCAACGTGCGCGGCGAGGACGTGTACCTGTACCGGCTCAACCTCTCGCGCGCGCAGCTGCGCCAGTTGTTCCTGGGCTATGTGGCGCAGGCGCAGCAGCTGCAGCGCGCGCCGCGGTTCTACAACACCGTCACCAGCAACTGCACCACCATCGTGTTCGAACTGGCGCGCAAGCTGGACCCGGCGCTGCCGCTCGACGTCCGCCTGCTGCTGTCCGGCTACCTGCCGTCCTACGTGTACGCGCAGCACGGTTTCGTGCCCGGCTACAGCCTGGCCACGCTGCGCGCGCGCGGCCGCATCGGCGAGCGCGCCCGCCAGGCCGGTGCCGGCGCCGACTTCTCCACGCGTATCCGCGCCGGCATTCCTGGCGACGATCCCGCCGCCGCGCCATGACCCTGCGCGCACGCCTGGTGCGTCGCACGGGCGCGGCGCTGCTGGCCGCCGCGCTGCTGCTCGGCGCCGGCTGCGCGATGGTCAGCGTGCAGTCGCGCAGCGCCGCTGACTACATCGCCACCCAGCGCGGCGATGTGCTCAGCACGGGCAGGCTCAGCGATGCCAGCCTGGAGACGTTGCGCGTCCTCGCGCTCGATCCCAAGACCTGCGAGGCGGACGTTCCGGCCTGCGCCACGCAGCTGCGCGCATTGCAGGGGCTGGATCAGGAGCGGCGGCTGGCAACCCTGTCGGAGCTGTGGGTGCATGCGGCCAATGCGCGCACGCCGCGGCAGGCGAGGGCGCTGGACGATGCGACGCTGCAGGCGTGGCTGGAGGCGGCGCGCTACGCCTACGCCTACCTGTTCTACACCCCGCGCCCGGCCAGCGCGCGCGCCTTCGAGGATCGGCAGACCCAGGTGCGCGACTACTACAACTACGCGGTGCAGCAGGTGGTCGGCCAGCTGTTCCTGCGTTGGCGTGCCGGCAGCGCCAGCGGCGAACTGCACGACGAGGACACGCTGCGCACGGCCGGCTGGCTGGTGCGCGCGGACATGGGCAGCTTCCGCCTGCCCGGCGGGGTGGCACGGCCGGACGCGATGCTGCCGGCGTCGACGCTGCGCTTCGATGGCCTGCGCAGCACCTACCGGCGCGATGGCTTCGGCGCCGAACTGGTCGCGGAGATCGCCCCCGCCAAGGTCGGCGACCCGACCGCGACGATCGCGGCCAAGGCCGCGCCGGACCCGCACGCGCCGGCGTTCAGCGAAATGCCGTATGCGCCGACCACGGTGCTGCTGCGCTTCGACGGCGACAGCCTGGCGCAGGTGCTGGACACCCGCAGCGTGGTGGTGGCGCCCTGCGATCCGTACCGCGACGGCGAGGTCGAGGTGCACGGCCAGCGCCTGCCGCTGGCGGCCAACTTCACCGCCGCCTACGGCCTGTGGCTGGCCCGTTCCGGCTTCGCGCGGCAGTCGCTGCGCTCCATGCTCGGCCGCAAGGCCGGCATCGACCAGCCGCATCTGTACCTGATGCAGCCGTACGATCCGGACCGGCGCATCATTCTGATGCTGCACGGCCTGGCCAGCAGTCCGGAGGCCTGGGTCAACGTCGCCAACGAATTGATGGGCGACGAACAACTGCGCCGCCACTACCAGATCTGGCAGGTCTACTACCCGACCAACATGCCGATCGCCTGGAACCGCGCGCAGATCGCCGCGCTGCTGCAGCAGACCCTGCGTCACTTCGATCCGCAGGGGCAGGCGCCGGCCTCGCGGCACATGGTCCTGATCGGCCACAGCATGGGCGGGGTGATCGGGCGCCTGCTGGTCAGCGACTCCGGCGACACGCTGTGGAACGACCTGATCGGCGCGCGCGGCGACCGGCGCCCGCTGGACCCGCAGGCGTTGGCGCAGTTGCAGCCGCTGCTGCGCTTCGCGCCGCTGCCGCAGGTGGACCGGGCCATCTTCATCGCCGCGCCGCAGCGTGGCACCGCCTTCGCCGAAGGCCGCCTCGGGCGCCTGGCCGCGCGCCTGGTGCGCCTGCCGGTGGCGCTGCTTGATCGGTTGAATACCTTGCTGCAGGGCATCGACGGCCCCGATGGCGCGCCGATCCGCGTGCCCAACAGCATCGACAACCTGCGCGACACCGATCCGTTCGTGCGCGCGGCGGCGGACCTGCCGATCGCGCCGGCGGTGCGCTACCACACCATCATCGCCCGCCGCGATCCGGCGGTGCCGCTGGCCGAGTCCGACGATGGGCTGGTGCCGTACCGCAGCGCGCATCTGCCGGGCGCGCTATCCGAACTGGTGGTCACCTCGGGTCACAGCGTGCAGGAGACGCCGCAGGCGATCCTGGAGATCCGCCGCATCCTGCACGCGCAGTTGCAGGTCGACGCCGCCACGCCGCGGTGACGCTGCCTGCGGCGGGCGGTGGTGCGCCTGCGCCGCGGAGGGCGCCGGCGGCACGGCGTGGTCGCGCCATGCCGACCGCGACGCGGCGCGTGCGGGCGCGTTGACCCAGGCGTCGCCGGCAGCGGCCAGCGACTGCGCTGCATCGGTGCCACGGCAGCAGGGTCGCACGGCGACGCATCCTGGTTGTGCCGAATTGCGCAGGAAACGCGTCGAACCGAGGTGCATTGGTTTCAAGTGACATCGTTGTCATCAAATTGCAGCCACGCACCCCGAACAATGCCCGCCGCCGTGAACGCGATCACGGCCTCTCTCCCCTCCATTGCCCGGCCTGCGGAGCGCTTCCGTCGGCCGCGCCTACGTTCGGATTTTTCATGTCGCACTCGATCCATCTTCAAAAACGCCTGTCGCGGGCGATCGCCGCAGCGTTGCTCGGTGTCGCGCCGATGGCCTTGGCCCAGGCGCAGGACGCGCAGGAGACGCAGAACACCGCCTCCGACGCCAGCGCCAAGACCCTGGACAAGATCACCGTCGCCGTCACCCGCTACAACGCCGCGGACATGCAGATGGCGGCGACCAACACGGCCAACGTGCTGTCGGCCGACGACCTGAAGTACACCGCCGTGCACAACATCGCCGAGGCGCTGGGCCTGCTGCCGGGCGTCAACGTGGTCAACACCGGGCAGTCGTACTTCGGCGGCGTCGACGGCGCCGCGCGCGGCGAGGGCATGTTCGCCTCGGTGCGCGGCCTCAACGCCGAATACAACGTCAACCTGATCAACGGCGTCAACGTCGCCCAGGGCCTGCCCTACAGCCGCAGCGTGCAGCTGAGCCTGCTGCCGCCGTCGGGCCTGCAGACCATCGTGTTGAACAAGACCTCCACCGCGGCGATGGACGGCGATGCGATCGGTGGCACCATCGACTACCGCACCCCCAGCGGCTTCGACTACAGCGAGGCGATGGGCGGCAGCGTCACCGCCAGCGGGCGCATGGAAAGCCGTGCGCGCGACTACGGCGACGACGGCCTGGGCAAGGGCGCGGCCGGCGAGTTCCATGCCAAGTTCGGCGCCGACAACCAGTTCGGCGTGTATACCAGCGCGTACTACGACGAGCGCCATTACGTGAACAGCGAAGTGGCCAATGCCGCCGCCTCGCGCGGCGACTGGGGCAGGAAGTATTTCTCGCGCACCACCGCCAACGGCCAGCCGGCGCCCGGCTACGATCCGCAGGACCTGCTGCTGGCCACCGGCGCCAACATCGGCTACTCCGCCGGCGACACCAAGCGCTACGGCGGCAACGTGTCCTTCGACTGGCACGTCGACCCGAGCCTGCAGCTGTACGCGCGCGCCACCTACGCCTACGCCAAGACCGAGCAGAACACCGGCTACACCCAGCTGGTGCCGGCCAACGTCAGCCTGGTGCAGATCGGCACCACCGGCGTGTACCAGCCGCAGATCAACCGCGTGGCGGTGCGCTACTGGTACGAGACCAATCCGGAAGTGGCGGACCTGGCCACCTTCCAGTTCGGCGCCGACAAGCAACTGGGCAACTGGACGCTGTCGCCGAACCTGTTCTACAGCTACGGCGACAACGATCGCCCGGACCACGTGGAAATCTCCGCGCGCGTGGACCAGTACGCCTCCACCCAGTTCCCCTACGGCGGCGCCAACACCTTCTCCGGCTACGACAGTGAGGGCTTCCCCAAGCCGCTGCTGACCCCAGCGATCCAGGCCCAGGCCAGCGACATCGGCAGCCTGTACGCGCGCCGCTACGGCCAGTTGACCAAGTCCTACAGCGGCCAGACCAAGGGCGGCGCCAAGTTCGACGTGCGCTACGACTTCGACCAGGGCGCGCTGAGCAACGTCCAGTTCGGCGTGAAGTACGTCGACAGCTCGCGCGACTTCACCTCGCGCGACTGGACCAACAGCAAGTTCACCGACGGCACCCTGCTGCGCGACACCGGCCTGGTGGTCGGCCAGTACGATGCGGTGTACCCGGGCAAGTATGCGTGGCCGACGGTCAAGCTCAGCAACGGCGGGCTGAAGGCGATGATCGCCCAGCACCTGACCGCGGCCAGCTTCGACACCTGCGGCAGCCTGGCGATCAACAACCAGAACTGCGCCACCATGCGCGGCGACGAAGCCGTGACCTCGGCGTATGCGATGGCCACCTTCCGCAGCGGCGACCTGGAAGTGATCCCGGGCGTGCGCTTCGAGCACACCAGCATCCGCAACACCTTCTGGACCATGCCCGAGGACGCCAACGGCAACGAGCTGCCGGGCTTCTTCAGCAGCAACCACACCAGCTACGACGTGCCGCTGCCGAGCGTGTTCCTGAACTACCGCCCGGGCGACGGCAACGCGGTGTACCGCGCCTCGGTGTGGACCAGCTACACCCGGCCGGCGCTGGTGCAGCTCGGCGGCGGCGCCAACTACGACGTCTCCAGCGACGGCACCACGGTCATCACCGAGGGCAACCCGGACCTGAAGCCGATCAAGTCGCTCAACGTGGACCTGTCCGGCGAGTGGGACAACGGCCATGGCGGCCACGCGATGCTGGCCGGCTACTACAAGCGCCTGACCGACTACATCTACGAGAGCGGTTCGGATCCGGCCAACGCCGGCAGCAGCGCCGGCGCCGGCAACGTGCGCTACGTGCGGCCGCAGAACGGCGGCGACGGCAAGGTGCTCGGCGTCGAGGCCGCGGTGCGGCAGACCCTGCAGGGCATGCCGGCGCCGCTGGACGGCTTCGGCATCGGCGCCAACCTCACCCGCCAAAGCACCCGCGTCGACCTGGGCATGGATGGCTTCCACGACGAGCGCATCCAGAATGCGCCGGACCTGATGGCCAACGCCGAGCTGTTCTACGAGAAGGGTCCGCTGTCGGTGAACCTGGCCTACCACTATTCCGGCGAATACGTCTCGGTGTACGACTACTACAACCGCGGCGCGAGCTGGGACGATCTGTGGGTCAAGCCGATCACCCGCGTGGACCTGCACGTCGGCTACACCTTCAACGAGCACCTGCGCGCCGACCTGTCGGTGGCCAACCTCACCAACCGCCTGAGCTACTGGGCGCACGTGGGCCGCAACAGCACCGCGATTTCCGACATCGTCGATGCCGGCCGCACTGCGCTGTTGAACGTGAAGTACACGTTCTGAACCGGGCACCGGCGCACGCTGGACGTCGTCACCCGCCGCGTGGCCTTGTGCCGCGCGGCGGGTGGGGCGTTGTTTGCCTCGCGGTCCTGCTCGTCTGCCTGATGCTGGCGGGCCTGCCGGCGTCCGCCCACGCGGCGGACGCGCCGACGGCGCTGCCGATCGACGGTCTACGCCTGGACCAGGTGCAACTGCTCGGCTCGCACAACAGCTATCGACCGGTACCGACCGCACAGGTGCGGCGGCGCCTGCAGGTGCACGCCGCCGCCGAATGGCCGGCACTGGCCTATGGCCATCCTTCGCTGCAGGCCCAGCTCGCGCTGGGACTGCGGCAACTCGAACTCGACGTGGCCGCCGATCCGCATGGCGGCCTGTATGCCGCGCCGTATGCGCACGCAGATGCGGCGACCCGCGCGAGCATGCGCGCACCGGGCGCCAAGGTCCTGCACCAGCCGGGCCTGGACTACGCCAGCCATTGCCTGCGCTTCCGCGACTGCCTGGCGATCCTCGCCGCCTGGTCGCGCGCGCACCCGCGGCACACGCCGCTGGTGGTGCTGGTCAATGCGGTGGATTTCGATCCGGTGCCGGGCCTGTGGCCGCACCGTTCCGCTTTCGACGCCAACGACCTGGACGCGCTGGACCGCGACATCGCCGAGGTCGTCGGGCGTGCGCGGTTGATCGTGCCCGACGACGTGCGCGGCGACGCGCCGAGCCTGCGCGACGCGGTGCTGGCGCATGCCTGGCCGCGCGTGGCGCAGGCGCGCGGCCGCATGCTGTTTGTGCTCGATGGCAATCCGCGGCACGAGGCGCTGTACCGACAGGATCATCCATCGCTGCGCGGTCGCATGATGTTCGGCTGGTACGCGCCGGACCAGCCCGAGGCGGCGGTGCTGTCGATCGAGGATCCGCTTGCCGAGGCGCCGCGCGTCCGCGCGCTGGTCGCGCAGGGCTTCGTGGTGCGCACGCGCGCCGACGCTGAAGGCCGCGAGGCACGCGCGCACGATCGGCGCCGCGCGCAGGCGGCGCTGGAGGCCGGCGCGCAGTGGATCAGCACCGATTACTACGCCGGCGCGCCGGATTCGCAGCGGCTGGGCTACTGGCTCGGCATCGCCACCGGCCTGCGCTGCGACCGGGTCACGGCCGCGTGCGGTGCGACCGCACCGTGAGACTTTCCATGTTGGGGACGATGATGAAAACAGGTACGCGCTGGATGTTATGGGTCGTGCTGGTGATGGCGACGTTGGGTGCGCAGGCACGGCCTGCGCCCAAGGCCGCGCCCGCGCTGCAGGTGGAAAAGGTGTGGATGCTGTTCCGTCACGGCGTGCGCGCGCCGCTGCCGGGCGAGGCCGCGGCCGCCGCGCTGGCGCCGCAACCCTGGCCGGTGTGGGACACGCCGCCGAGCCTGCTCACGGCACACGGCCGCACCGCGGTGGAGCGCAGCGGCGACTACACCCGGCAATGGCTGCTGCGCGATGGCGTGCTGCCGGCCAAGGGCTGCCCCGCCGACGGCACGGTCAGTATTTACGCCAACACCGACCAGCGCACCATCGTCAGCGCGCAGCTGCTGGCCGACACCCTGGCGCCCGGCTGCCATCTGCAGGCCGGCCACCAGGCCGAGGGCAGCGACGACCCGCTGTTCCGTCCGGTGGAAGCGGGCGCGGTGGACTTCGATGCCGCCGCCGCGGTGGCCTCGATCCAGCGCCAGACCGGCGGTCCGGGTGCGGTGCTGGCGCCGTATGCGCGCGAACTCCGCGTCATGCAGGAGATCCTCGGCTGCGCGCAGCGCTGCGACTTCGCGCACATGCCCTCGTCGCTGACGCCGGGCGCGAACGGCCGCAGCCTGGCCCTGCACGGGCCGCTGGATCTGACCTCCGGCACGGCCGAGGTGTTCATCCTGCAATACGCCGAGGGCATGCCGCTGGACCAGGTCGGCTGGGGCCGCGCGACCCCGGCGCGCATCGCCGCGGTGTCGCGGCTGCATGCCTTGCTGTTCGAGATCTATGCACGGCCGCAGTACATGGCCGCGCGCGCGGGCGCGCCGCTGGCGCACCGCCTGCTGGACACGCTGGGCGCGGCCGACGCGCCACGGCTGAGCGTGCTGGTCGCCAGCGACACCCACATCGCCGCGCTCAGCGGCCTGCTCGACCTGCACTTCCAGTTGCCCGGTTTTGGTCGCGACGACGCGCCTCCGGGCGGCGCGCTGGTGGTGGAGCAGCTGCGCGGCCCGCACGATGGCCAGCGCTACGTGCGCGTGCGCTACCAGGCGCAGTCGCTGGACCAGCTGCGCACGCTGGCTCCGTTGAGCCTGCGCCATCCGCCGCTGCTGCAGACCCTGCAGATTCCCGGTTGCAGCGACCCGGCGACCGGGCTATGCCCGCTGCCGAAGTTCCAGTCGTTGCTGCAGGCGGCGCTGCAGCGGCGCGGCTGAACCGCTCCCGCCGTGACACTCGCTGCTGCCTGGCGGACCAGGGCGTGTCATCAATCCCCGAGCAATCGCGGCCCTTCGGGTTGGGCCTGGCAGACGCGGCATCCTCGGGAAGGGGTGACACGCTCTAGGGTGAAGCGCATGCCATGCCGCCCGGACGGCCGCCCTTAAGCGCAAACCGACGATGCGGCGGCGCACGTGCCTGCCTGTGAGCGTCAACTGTCATGCAGCCGCGGCAAGCGAAGCCGAACGCCGAGTGACACGCTCCGTCGTCGGGACTGAAGTCCCTCCCACAAGGAGGCCAAGCCCATGCCTGCGGAGCGACTTCCGTTGCGATGCGCGTTCCCACCAAGGCCTGTCGCGGCCGAAGCCGCTCCTGCGCGAACGCGTTCCTGCGGCATGACACGCCCCTGCCTGCATGGCCGTTGCCAGTTCCCGCCACTGGCCAGTTCCCATCCCCCAAACGCAGAACAGGCCGCAGTGCGGCCCGTTCTGCGTCGCAAGCGCGGCAGGCAGGCTTACTTCAGCTTGGCGTCCGCGCGCAGCGCCTCGGCGCGGTCGGTCTTCTCCCACGAGAACGCGGTGGCCTGGTGTTGGGCGCCGGTGCCGTCGGTGTAGGTGAAGGCCTTCGGGGTGCGGCCGAAATGGCCGTACGAAGCGGTCTGCTGGTACATCGGGTGGATCAGGTCGAGCATCTGGATGATGCCGAACGGACGCAGGTCGAAATGCTTGCGGATCAGCTTCTCGATCTTGTCGTCGGCGATCTTGCCGGTGCCGAAGGTGGTGACCGAGATCGAGGTCGGCTCGGCCACGCCGATGGCGTAGGAGACCTGCACTTCGCAGCGGTCGGCCAGGCCGGCGGCGACCACGTTCTTGGCGACGTAGCGCGCGGCGTAGGCGGCCGAACGGTCGACCTTGGACGGGTCCTTGCCGGAGAACGCGCCGCCGCCGTGGCGCGCCCAGCCGCCGTAGGTGTCGACGATGATCTTGCGCCCGGTCAGGCCGCAGTCGCCCACCGGCCCGCCGATCACGAACTTGCCGGTCGGGTTGATGTGGAACTTGGTGCCCTTGTGCAGCCACTTGGCCGGCAGCACCGGCTTGAGGATTTCCTCGCGCACGGCTTCGACCAGGTGCTTCTGCTTGATGTCCGGATCGTGCTGGGTGGACAGCACCACCGCGTCGATCGCGGTCGCCACGCCGTCCTCGTAGCGCAGGGTGACCTGGCTCTTGGCGTCCGGGCGCAGCCACGCCAGCGGCGAGTTCTTCTTCTTGCGCACCTTGGCCTGCTGTTCGACCAGGCGGTGCGACAGGTGGATGGCGGCCGGCATGAAGCTGTCGGTCTCGCGGGTGGCGTAGCCGAACATCAGGCCCTGGTCGCCGGCGCCCTGTTCTTCCGGCTTCTTGCGGTCCACGCCCTGGTTGATGTCCGGCGACTGCTTGCCGATCAGGTTGAGCACGCCGCAGGTCTCGCCGTCGAAGCCGACGTCGGAGCTGTTGTAGCCGATGTCCAGGATCACCTTGCGGGTCAGCGCTTCCAGGTCGATCCAGGCGCTGGTGGTGATCTCGCCGGCGACGATCGCCACACCGGTCTTGACCAGGGTTTCGCAGGCCACGCGCGCGCGCTTGTCCTGGGTCAGGATCGCGTCGAGCACCGCATCGGAGATCTGATCGGCGATCTTGTCCGGGTGGCCTTCGGAGACCGACTCGGAGGTGAAGAGATAGCTGGACATCGCGGCTATATCCTTGTATTCGGATGAAAAGATGGAGGCGCATGATACACGGGCGCCGGGCGACGTGCATGCTGCCCGGGGCGGACGTTGTCCAAGGTTAACCGGTTGCCGCGCCGCGGTGCGCCCGTCACTTTGCCGTAGTCAGATTGCAAGATCGGTGTCGCCGCCGCGGCCGAAGCTGTGCGCAGTCAGCAAGGGGGCTTGCCGTGCTCGCACTCGAACGCCGTCTTCAGGACCGCTACCCGCACTGGTTTGCCGGACGCCGCTCGCGGCTGGTCCGGCCATTGCTGCGCGGCCTGCAGAAATGGTCCGGACTGGACGCGCTGGACGCGTTCCTGGAGGCCAACCGCGACCTGCGCGGGTTCGCCCTGGTCCAGGCCGGACTGGATTTCCTGCAGGCCCGCTACGTGGTCGCGCCGACCGCGGCCGAGTGCATCCCGGCGCGCGGGCGCCTGCTGATCGTCGCCAACCATCCCTCTGGCGCCCTGGACGCGCTGGCGCTGCTGGACTGCGTGGGCCAGGTGCGGCGCGACGTGAAGATCGTCGCCAACGATTTCCTGTGGGCGCTGGAAGGCCTGCGCGAGCTGCTGCTGCCAGTGCGCATCCTCGGCGGCGCGCCGTCGCCGGCCAGCGTGCGGGCGATCGAACAGGCGCTGGCGCAGGAGCAATGCGTGATCGTGTTCCCGGCCGGCGAGGTCTCGCGGCTGGGCTGGGGCGGGGTCGCCGACGGGCGCTGGCGCCGCGGCTTCCTGCGTTTCGCCCTGCGCACCGCCGCGCCGGTGCTGCCGGTGCGCATCCACGCGCGCAACTCGGCGCTGTTCTACGGCGCCTCGGCGCTGTTCAAGCCGGCCGGGACCGCGCTGCTGGCGCGGGAGATGTTCGCCCGCCGCGAGCGCCGCATCGCGCTCAGCCTGGGGCGTGCCCGTGCGCTGTCGCAGGAGCTGCCCGAAGCCGAGCTGATGCGGCGCCTGCGCAGCGAGCTGTATGCGCTCGGCCGCAGCGGCGGGCAGGCCGCGCCGAGCGAAGAGGCGCTGGTCGCCGCCGAGGACCCGGCGCAGCTGGCGGTGGAAGTGGCCGGCCTGCGCAGCCTCGGCCACACCCTGGACGGCAAGCAGATCCGTGTCGGCCGGCTGCGCGCCGGCTCGGCGTTGTTGCGCGAGATCGGGCGCCTGCGCGAACTGACCTTCCGCGCGGTCGGCGAGGGCACCGGCCGCCGGCTGGACCTGGACGACTACGACACCTGGTACGAGCACATCGTGCTGTGGGACGGCGCCGCCACGCGCGTGGTCGGCGCCTACCGGGTCGCCCGCGGCGCGCCGGTGCTGGCCGAGCGCGGCCTGGCCGGCTTCTACACCGCCGAACTGTTCCGCTACGGCGAGGGCATGCTGCCGCGCATCGCCGCGGGCATGGAGCTGGGCCGCAGCTTCGTGGTGCCGGACTACTGGGGCAGCCGCAGCATCGACTACCTGTGGCAGGGTATCGGCGCCTATCTACAAGACCATCCGCAGGTGCGCTACCTGTTCGGCGCGGTGTCGATCAGCGCCGCACTGCCGTATGAAGCGCGCGAGCAGATCGTGGCCTACTACGCGCGCTACTACGGCGACGCCAGCGGCGAAGCCGCCTCGGCGCGGCCGTTTCCGTATCCGGAAGCGCCGCCGGCGTTCGACGCACTGGACGCCGACACCGCCTTCAAGGTGCTCAAGGGCAACCTCGACGCGCTGGGCGCGGCGGTGCCGATGCTCTACAAGCAGTACACCGATCTATGCGAGCCCGGCGGCGCGCGCTTCCTCGCCTTCGGCGTGGACCCCGCGTTCAACGATGCGATCGACGGCCTGATCGAGCTGGACCTGCAGCGCATCCGCAGCAAGAAGCGCGCGCGCTACCTCGAACGTCCCCGCAACGAAGCAGAGGTGGTGGCATGAATCCGGTCAGCAGCCTGTCGCCGCGCCGCGCGGTGTTCGTCTCCGACGTGCACCTGGGCGCACCGCATTGCCATGCGCGCGAATTGGCCGACTTCCTCGGCGGCCTGCGCTGCGAACAGCTGTACCTGGTCGGCGACATCGTCGACTTCTGGTGGATGGCGCAGCGCCGCGCGGTGTGGAGCGCGGCGCACCAGCGCGTGGTCGATGCGCTGCACGCGCTGGCCCGCGGCGGCACCGAACTGATCTACGTGCCCGGCAACCACGACCGGCCGATCCGCCGCTTCTGCGGGCTGGCGTTGCCGGCGATGCAGGTGCGCCGGCGCGCGGTGCACGCCACCGCCGACGGGCGCCGGCTGCTGGTGGTGCACGGCGACGACTACGACAGCGTGACCCAGTTCGGCGGCCTGCAGGAGAAGTTCGGCGACTGGCTGTACTACCGCATCCTCACCGGCAACCAGCTGACCAACCGCGTGCGCCGCCGCCTGGGCATGCGCTATTGGTCGCTGGCCGATTACCTGAAGCGGCAGAGCGGCGCGGCCGAGCGCTACATCGAACGCTTCGTCGCCGCCGGCCTGGACGATGCGCGCCGCCGCGGCCTGGACGGGGTGATCTGCGGCCACGTGCACCGCGCCGGGCTGTTCGAACGCGACGGCCTGGTCTACGCCAACGACGGCGATTGGGTGGAAAGCCTGACTGCGCTCGCCGAGGACGCCGACGGTACGCTACGCCTGCTCTCGCACCGTGGCGAGGTGCTGCGCGAACTGCCGCCGCGCCTGCGGCTGGTGCAGGAGAGCGCCTGGCCGCGGGCAGCCTGAGGCCGGCGATCGCCGGGCGGCGCTGCACGGCCCGGCATGTTGGTGCCGTCGACTGCTGCCGCGCCTGCGCGCGCCGTGCCGTTGTCCCCGCCGCGCTCGGCCCGGCCGCGGCGCCGCCGCACCTGCCCTGGACGGAAGCGTAGAACCCTGCGTGACCGCCATTCCACGATGGCCCGTATGGGGTGTGCATCGCCTCCGCGCGCGCTTGCCCGGCTCGCGTGGCATCGGGTCTACTGCGGTGCGTCGGCGCCGCATGCCCAGGCAGGAACCCACGTTCGCGTCCGGGCGTGGCGCTGATCCATGTCGCTGTGGCGCGCGTGCGCCGCATCCCGATCAGTTCTGGAGTCGTGGAGACCGTGAAACCAGGGAAGGCGTTGTGCGGCCGGTCGCGCAGATCGGTGGGGACGTGGCTCGGCTTGGACGGGTTCGCCGTTTCCGGCGAGCCCGTCCTGGCGCAGGCCACGGCGGCAGGCATGCGATCGCGGGCATGCCTGCGATTGGCCTGCCTGGGTGTCCTGCTCGCCGCGAGCGCGGCCTCGATCGCGCAGAACACGGTCTATGGCTGCGCGGAGCCCGCGGCGCCGCGTCCGCTTCCCGATCCGCTGCTGTGCGTGCAGCAGGCTGGCGTGTCGACGCCGCATGCGGCGGGCGCTGCGCGGGTCGAGGCATTGTTCGCGCGTGCCAAGCAACAGCTCGATGGCGGTCGCCTCGACGCTGCCGAACAGGCGCTGGACTGCGCCGCGTCCAACATCGGCGATGCCGGCGATACCCGCTTGCGCTACGAACTCACCCGCCGCCGCGGCATTCTCGACTTCCGTCGCGAACGCATTCCGCAGGCGCTCGAACGCTTCGAGTGCGCGGTGGCGCTGTCCCGGTCGCGGGGCGATCGCGCAGGCGAGGCGCGCGATCTGAACAATGTCGGCGCGGCGCTGCGCCGTCTCGGCGATTTTCGCGATGCCCTGCGGCACCTGATGCTCAGCCTCGACCTGCAGCGCGCCCGCGGCGCGGTGTCGGCGTCCGTGCTGACCAATATCGCCGACGTGTATCGCGAATTGCGCGAGCCGGCCACGGCGATGCGCTACTACCGCGACGCGCTCGCCGCCAACCGCGCGCAGGGCGACGCCATCGAGGCCGCGCACGTGCAGGAAACCATGGCCGAGCTGGCGCTGGACAGCGGCGACACGCAGCAGGCGCTGGCCTGGTTACGGGAGGCCCTGGCCGTGTACCGCGCGCAGGGACGCCGGGTGTACGAACTGCGGGTGCATGACGGCCTGATCCGCGCGGCCCTGGCACTTGGCGATGTGGCGCAGGCGCAACGCTGGAGCTCCAGTGCGCTGGCCCTGGCCGAGGCATGGGCGCTGCCGTTGCCGTCTGCGCTGCAGTTGCAACTGGCGCGAACCGCCCGGCTCGAAGGCAATGCCGCTGCTGCCGCGGCACGCCTGCGCGCGGCGCTGGCGGCCACCGCTGGCGGCGATCCGGTGCGGGTGCCATTGCTGGAGGAGCTGGCGCGGCTGCAGGAAACCAGTGGCGATACGGTGGCAGCCATCGCCACGCTGCGGCGCGCGAATGCGGAAGCCGCCGCGCTGGTGCGCGCGCAGCACGATCGCCAGCTGGACTGGCTGCGCATCCGCTTCGACACCGCCGAGAAGCAGCGCACCATCGACGCCTTGCAGAGCGAGAACCGTCTGCGCAAGGCGCAGCTGCGTCAACGCACGCTGCTGCTGTGGCTGGCGCTGGTATCCGGCGTCGCCGCCGTGCTCGGCGGCTGGCTGTTGCTGCAGCGTCGCCGGCAGCGCGAACGCGTGCTGCAAGCCGCGCGCCAGGTCCGCCACGAGGAGCAACTCGCGCGCTATCGGCGCGAGGCGGACGCGCTGGCCGAGGATCGCAGCCTGCTGCAGACGCTGCTCGACAGCCGCGAGGATGCGCTGTGCCTGCTCGATGCCGACGGTCAGGTGCTGGCCACCAATCGTGCCGGCCGCCTGCTGCTCGGCGGGGCGGACGCCGCCGACCCGGTGGGGCAGGCGGTGTTCGCCTGCATTGCCGAGAGCGACCGCCCGGCGTTGCAGGCGGCGCTGGAGCGGATGGAGGACAGCACCGCGCAGCGCCTCGAGGTCGTGGCGCGGCACGGCACGCCGCTCGCCGCCACCCTCGCGCCCTGGCGGGGCGGCGATGGCCTGGTCGTCCTCGGCCTGCAGGAACGCGACCGTGACGCGGCGTCGGACACCGCGCAGGCCGAGGACGTGCACGAGGAGGCCGCCGCGCCTGCGTTGCGCGACGCGTTCCGGCGCGCGCTGGTCGACTTGATGCTGGCGGTCATCGACACCTGGGAGCGCGCCACGGCGACCGGCCGGCTGGAACTGGCCGAGCGCAGCCGGATCTGGCGCGTGAACATCGACGACGGCCGCCTGCGCGCGCGGGCGATGGAGCGCTACCTGGCGGTCGCCAAGTTGCCACGCAACCCGCGCTGGCGGGACGTGCTGCGCTCGGCCTATTTCGTGCTCGCGCAGTGCGACGGAATCTCGGCAGAGGCGCGCGCCGCCTTGCAGTCCAGGATCGACACGGTGCTGGCCTACACCCGCCGGGACGCGCTCGGCTGAGCGTGCCCGGCATTCCTGCTGGCGATCGTTGGCCGCATTGAGGAGCGCGCGCGCCTGCACGGTGCGTCAGCGCCCGCGCTTGGCCGGGCAGACCACGCACGCGCCTTTCAAGCCGTGTTCCATGCGATAGCTGCTGTGGTGGTCGCGGGCCAGGAACGTCGTCGGGCCGAGCACGATGGGCTTGGCCGATCGCGACGGCGCCACCACCTCGCAATAGGCGGCGATGGTGTTCAGCGTATTCGTGTAGGGCTCGTGGCTATCGACCACCCCGCACTTGTCCATCGTCTGCCGCAATTGCTCGCCGTCGAAATCGAACTTCACCACGACCTCCGGTTCCTGGTCCTGCTCCAGGCACCAGTCCGGTGGCAAGGTGTCGTGGCCGTGGGCGATCAGGGGAAGGGTCAGCAGCACCGCGACGAGTGTGGTGTGGAAGATGGAGCGGTAGGCAGGCATCGGAATCTCGCAATACGCAGAGAAGGGACCAGCAGCCTACGAGCGGCGCCGCGGCGGATGCCAGCGCATCCACGGGTATAGACCGGGAACAAATCCGCCTAACGCATTGATTTCCAGGATGGTGGCATTCGCGCCACAGGTGCAGCGCGCGCCCGGTGCAGGCCTGCCGCCGCACTCTGCCTCGCCAATCCCGCCCGGTTCGTTCCGCGGGCGGCCCGGCTTCGCCCTCGTGCTGCGCCGACGCCCTGCCTAGCCTGAAATCGCCGGATCGCAGCGTGTGCCGATGCGGCGGTGGCCATCCCCCGGGGCGATCTATGCACCCAGCCATCTCCAATCCCTTCCATATAGCGAGAGAACGCTCATGAAGAAGAAGTTCCTTGTCGCAACCGCCCTGCTGGCGGGCAGTGTCGTTGGCGCCCCTGCGCTGGCGGCTGAGAACCCGATGGATCATGCAGGTATCCAGCACAACATGTACCTGGGCTGCCTGATGGACCTGAATGCACCTGCCAAGGATTCCTTGGTGGTTGTGGTCGAAAAGTGCGGCTACGACCCGGGCATGCCGCTGGAAAGGTTCGTCGCTCTGCATCAGCCCACCATCGATGCGTACGACCCGTCACGGCCGTTGAGCGAAAACCTGGCAGGAATGCGCAAGGTTTTCAGTGCATACGAATTCTCGTTCATTGAACGGATGGACAAGATCGCCGAGAACGCCGAGGACATGGATGTTGCGGCGCGGCAGTTGGAAGCACTGGAGCGGGAAGCCATCGATCGGCTCGATGCCAAGTCGGATAGCGGTGCGTTGATCCTGGGTGGGCTGAGCGTCGCCCGGCATTCCAATCGCTACTGGTCAAAACGCGCGGCCGAAAGCGGTGAGTTCGCTGCCAGCGGCGGCACCACGGCGAAGAGGGGCGGGTTCTGGAAATGGCTGTCTGTTGTCTTTGCCGACGTAGGTGGCTTCGTCGAGTCCTTCGACGTCGGAGAGGCGTCCTCTCAGTCTCAGTCCGTTCATGCCGCTGTATTCAAAGATTAGTGATCCAAGCCAAGCACAGCGGAAGGGAAGGGCATCCCGGCGGGATGCCTTTCTTTACTCCCTGTTCGTGAGCGAGGGTCCCGGTCTGACCGACGTTATCGACACCGCTCCCGCCACGCATGCATCCCCGCATCGCTGCTAGCATCGGCCGATGGATTCCCTTACCCAGATCGTGCTCGGCGGCGCCATTGCTGCGGCCATCGCGCCGGCCGCGCATCGGCGTGCGGCACTGCTCGCCGGTGCCGCACTCGGCACCGTGCCCGACCTCGATTCGCTGATCCTGCTGCCGCTGACCCGCGATCCGGTCACGCTGATGACAGTGCATCGCAGTTTCAGCCATTCGTTGTTCGTGCTGCCGCTGCTCGGCTGGCTGGTCTGGTGGCTGTTCCGCCGCTTCGGCCACGGGCGGGTCGCCGAGGCGCCGCGGCGCTGGTTCTGGGCGATCCAACTGGCGCTGATCACCCATCCGTTGCTGGATGCGTTCACTGTCTACGGCACGCAGCTGTGGTGGCCGCTGCGGCCGCCGCCGACGATGTGGTCGAGCGTGTTCATCATCGATCCCGTCTACACGCTGTGGCTGCTGCTGGCCTGCGCCATCGCCTGGTTCGCCCGCGCGCGCCGCGTGGCGCAGCAGGCCTTGCTGGTCGGGCTGCTGCTGAGCAGCACCTACCTGGGCTGGTCGCTGCTGGCCAAGCATCTGGTCGACCGCGAGGCCGACCGTGCGCTGGCGGCGATGGGCCTGGCGCAGGCGCCGCGCTTCTCGGTGCCGATGCCGTTCAACACGCTGCTGTGGCGGGTGGTGGCGATGACCCCGAGCGGCTACGTGATCGGCGAGCGCTCGTTGGTCGCCGACCACGGGCCGATGCGCTTCCAGGGCTGTCCCTCCAACACCCAGGCGCTGGCGCAGGTGCGCGACCTGCCCGCGGTGCAGCGCCTGACGTGGTTCAACCGCGGCTTCATGCGCGCGCAGGTCAAGGATGGCGAACTGGTGCTCAGCGACCTGCGCATGGGCCTGGAACCGGACTACAACTTCAACTTCGCCGTGGCGCGACAGCAGGGCGACGGCTGGGCGGCGATGCCGCCGCGGCAGATGCAGGCGGCGTACCGGGCGCCGGTGGCACGTGGGCAGATTGGTGCGGCGCTGGCGCGGATGTGGCAACGGATCTGGACCGAACCGGCATCGCACGCGCCGGTGAGCGCGCAGGTACCTGCCGCGATGCGTTGAGCGCGGCGCAATGGAGCGTGGCGCTGCCGAAGCCAAGTCGCAACAAGCGGCAATGGTTGCCAGGGCATTCGAGTTAGGCGTCTCGTGGTCGGCTGCCCCGCACGTGGCCGTCAGCTGCCGCGGTGATTCCCGGTTGAAATCAAACTTCGTCACCACCTCCGGCCTGTGATCCCGCTCCAGGCAGCAGTCCGGCGGCAGGGTGGGGTGTCTCGGCTGTAGACGGCTAACGGCAAGCTCGAAGGGCCGCGGCGATGGAATGCGCGCCGGCGGCCGCGGTGCGGCCAGCACGGCATGGGCGGCGAGACGCTGGTGGGTAGGTGAGCTTCCTAACCACAAGGCCCGCAACAGCCGCGTAGCAGCGACGCCGCGATTCCAGCGCATCCGCGGCGATGGATCGGGAACGAATCGGCGCAAGGCATTGATTCCTCAATAATGGAGTGTCCGCCGGAAGCCAGGGGCCGCGTTTGCGCGATGTGGTGACGGTGCCATCGATTCGCCAATTCGACCCGGTTCGTTCCCGTCTCGACCCGGTTTCGTCCTCGTGCGTCGCCGCAGATCTGCCTAGCCTGAAACCGTCGCATCGCGCCGTGTGCCGATGCGCTGTGGTCGCCTCGCCTGGGTCCTCCGCGGGAACGTCGGAAGATCTGGGCCACCCTCCATCCATTACATGAGAACGTTGATGAACAAAAAGCTCTTTGCCGCGACCGCCACCCTCCTGGTCGGTAGTGCCTTCGGTACCGCGCCCGTGCTGGCGGCCGAGAATCCGCTCGATCAGGTAGGCATCCAGCACAACATGTACCTGGGCTGCCTGATGGACACCAACGCCTCGCCCGACGAGGCCCTGGCCGTGCTGGTCGAGAAGTGCGGCTACAACCCCGGCATGCCGCTGGAGCGCTTTATCGCCACGCAGCAGCCCATGATCGATGCCATCGATCCGCTCCGCCCGATGACCGAAAACCTGGCCGAACTGCGTCAGCAGCTCAGTGCCTACGAGTTCTCGTTCATCGTGCGAGTGGACCAGATTGTGCAGAACGCCGAGGGCCTGGACGCGGCGGCGGTGCAATTCGAGGAATTGGAACAGGAAGGCATCGCGCGGCTCGATGCCAGGTCGAAGAATGGCGCGCTGGTTCTGGGTGCGTTGAGCGTGGTGAGACACTCCGCGCGCTATTGGTCCAAATTTGCGGTAAGCACCACATCGAAACCGGACCCGAAAAAGGGCTGGTTGATTGTCTCAGCGTCCGATTCGATCGGTTCCTTTTTCTCTGGCAGCGGTGGAATTGGGGCTGCCGTATCATATGCAGTCTATCAAGAGCTCGCTTCGGAAGGATATTTCCCACTCTACGCAAAATAAAAATCTTCCCCGTGCTCTTGCTTCGGGCAGTGCAGATGAAGTAAACAAAGGCGTTCCCGCTGGGGGACGCCTTTGTTTATCAGACACACCGAGAATGCGGACATGTCGCCGCTATCTGGTGTGCAGGCGCAGCGCCGATCCGGGCTTCTGGAGGCGCCTGAGTCAAGCCTTCTCCGCATCGCCAGCAAAGTAGTTGCGTGCGACAACTTCAACGTCGCGGTGGCGCGGAAGCAGGGCAACGGCTGGCAAGCAATCGCCCTGGGGTAGCTGCAGGCAGCGTATCGGGCGCTGGTAGCACGCGGGCACGTCCGCGCAGCACTGGCGCGGATGTGGCGGCGGATCTGTGGACAGAGCCGGCATCGCCCGCGCCGGTGAGCGCGCAAGCGCCAGCGACGCGGTGAGCGCCATGAAAGCGACTCAATACACCGTCGCGTGCGCCTGCACGAACGAATAGAAGAACACCGCGTCCGGGTCGCTCTGCACCTGGGCCATTTCCCGGCGCATGCCGGCCACGGTCTCCGCGTCCACCGCGCCGGCCTGCAGCAGCCGTTCGGCCGCCGACAGCAGCAACTCTTCCCAGAACCCGATCATGGTCTTGCGCCGTGCCGGTTCGCGGTTGTCCAGGTGCAGGGTCTTGATCTCGGTGCTGACGTCGCGATAGCCGCCGGCCAGCAGCAGGTTGCCGAGCTTGGCACCGACGAAGGGATCGCCGCCGTGGTCATACTGGAAGTCGTTGAACGCCATCCAGTAGCGCCACACGTTCGGCGAGTACGGGTGCAGCAGGAACGAGGCGTTCATCACCTCGGTCACGTACACCGGCGATCCCGGCGCCAGCACCCGTCGCACTTCGCTGAGCACGCGCGCCGGCGACGGCACGTGCTCCAGCACCCAGCACAGGAACGCGGCATCGAAGCTGCGCGGCTGGAACGGCAGGTCGCCGGCGTCGGCCTGCTGCAGGGTGTAGCGGTCCTGGCACCAGGGCATGCGCTGCAGGTTGTCGCGCGCGGCCTGCAGCTGCGCCTCGCTCAGGTCGATGCCGGTGACATGCAGCTCCGGGAAGCGCCGCAGCAGCACTTCGGTCTGCGCACCGACGCCGCTGCCCACTTCCAGCAGGCGCCGCGCGCCGGTGTAGTCGATCTGGTTGAACAGGGTGGCTTCCAGCAAGCGCGCCTGTTTCAGCAGGCGTGCCTGTTCGGTTTCGGAATAGCCGTGCAGATAGGTCGGGGTGTCGGCAGACGAACCCATGGCGGTGCTCCGGGGAGAATGACGTCAGGCGGCGGCGGACAGGGCCGGCGGCACGCCGGCGATCAGCGCGTCGAAGTACTCGGCGGTCAGCGCCAGTTGCGCCTGCGCGCTCTCGGCGCGGTTGACCACGGCGCGGAACGCGGCGTTCTCGGGCCGGTCCTTGGCGTACCAGCCCAGGTGCTTGCGGGCGATGCGCACGCCCTGCGCCTCGCCGTAGAAATCGTGCAGCGCCTGCAGGTGGCCGAGCAGGGTGTCGCGCACGCACGCCAGCGACGGCGCCGGACGTAGCTCGCCGGTGGCCAGGTAGTGCGCGATCTCGCCGAAGATCCACGGCCGGCCCTGCGCCGCGCGCCCGACCATCACCGCGTCGGCGCCGGTCGCGGCCAGCACCTGCGCCGCCTTCTGCGGCGAGTCGATGTCGCCATTGGCGATTACCGGGATGCGCAGCATCGCCTTGATCTGGGCGATGGTGGCGTACTCGGCCTGGCCGCTGTAGTGCTGGTCGCGGGTGCGCCCGTGCACCGCCAGCGCGGCGATGCCGCAGTCCTCGGCGATGCGCGCGATGACCGGGCCATTGCGGTGGTCGCAGTCCCAGCCGGTGCGGATCTTCAGCGTCACCGGGACCGGCGAGGCCTTCACCACCGCAGTGAGGATGCGCGCCACCAGCGCCTCGTCGCGCATCAGCGCCGAACCGGCCCAGGCGTTGCACACCTTCTTCGCCGGGCAGCCCATGTTGATGTCGATCAGTTGCGCGCCGTGGTCGGCGTTGTAGCGCGCGGCCTCGGCCAGTTGCTGCGGTTCGGTGCCGGCGATCTGCACGCTGACCGGGTCCGGCTCGCCGGCATGGTCCATGCGCTGCAGCGACTTGCGGGTCTGCCAGAAGCGCGGGTCGGAGATGGTCATCTCCGACACCGCCAGGCCGGCGCCCAGGCGCTTGCACAGCAGCCGGAACGGCTTGTCGGTGACCCCGGCCATGGGCGCCAGGATCACCTTCGGTTCGATCGTGTAGGGGCCGATGCGCATGCCGCTAGTGTAGCGGGGCGGCTTGTGCGACGCCTCCCGAGCGCTCCCGGGAGGCGTCTGGCGGCTGGCGGCTGGCGGGACATCGTCCGCCGGGGGGCGCCCCGCGGGAGGCCGTCCGCGGCGCGGCCGCTGCGGCGGCTGCCTGCCGCCGCGAACGCGGTCCCCACGGTCGGCGTCATCGGCCGGCCGCTGCGCGTGCCGCTGTCGCGCGACAGCGGCACGTCGGGCTCATTGCGAGATGCGGATGTTGTCCAGGTACAGCGATGCCGGCCGTGTCGCGCTGGCACGGAACTCGATGCGGTTGCTGCCGGCATTGAGCGTGACCGGCTGCTGCAGCGTCGCCCAGTCGCTGGCCGAGGCGGTCTGCGCGAACAGCGGCGTACCGACCTTGACTCCGTTGACGTAGAGATCGACGTTGCCCACGCTCGCGCCGGCGGTCGAGTAGCGGGTCTGCACCTGATAGGTGCCGGCGCTGGCGACGCGGACGTCGGTGCGGATGCTGGCGGCAGCGCCGGTGCCGAAATCCACGTAGCCCAGGCCCTGGTAGTTGCGTATCGGGCCGGAGACGCCGTTCTCGACCTGGCTGCGGATGTTGCGGAAATCGAAGTTCTCCGCCTCGTACTGCTGCACGCCGGTATATGCGGGCGGTGCCGACGGCGCCTGCACGGTCGCCTCGGGCGCCCCGCTCAGGCGTCCCCCGCTGGCGTTGCCGGTGCAGTGCACGGTGATGTCCAGCGGCCCGTTGTGGGCCACGCGCAGGGTCAGTCCGTCGGCGGTCGCGGTGCTGGTCACCGTACTGGGTTGGTGGTCGCCGCGATCGACGAAGCTGAAGGTCGGCGTGGTGCTGGCGCCGTCGATGTCGATCGTGTCGGTCTTCAGCGCCCCGTCCGGGGAGTCGAAGTTGGTCAGGTAGATCGACAGCGTGTCCGCGAACTCCTTGATCACCCCGCTGGTGTAGGGCGCGTAGTTCACGCTGACCGCGGCGCAACTGTTGTACTTGAGCGGAATGGTGCCGCTCGCGTTCTGGTTGGCCTTGGAGGGGTTGTAGGTCACCCAGGTGTTGTCCTGGCGCCCGGCATAGATGTCGCCGCTGTACTCCTGCGGGAACAGCGCATTGAGTTCGGCGAGCTTGGCGTCCAGGGTCGGCCAGCGCGCCGCGTAGCCGGTCTTGGCGATCTGCACCTTGAACGAGCGCGCGGTCGCGTCGGTCAGCTGCCACACGGTCGGAATGGCCGGGTAGCGCCCGGTCTTCTTGTACCAGCTGTGCTGGTTGAGGTAGGTGCCATCGCCGTCGAGCAGGTACAACCCGGAGAACAGGCTTTCCGGCGAGGAGTACAGGTTCCTGTCGTCGCCGGTGGTGGTGTCGTTGACGATCACGACCTTGGAGCGGTCGATCACCTCCTGGCGGTTGAGGATGCGCAGCGTGCCGTCCAGGATCTTGCGGTAGATGTCCAGCTGGATGTTGCGGAAATGCGGGTAGAACTCCCAGCGCCGGCTGCTGTAGCCGTCGGCGGTGGTCGCGTTCGGCAGGGTGTGCACCGCGTCCAGCCGGATCTGTTCCGGGCCGTCGAACACGGTCTCGCCGGTGAAGGCCAGATGTTCGATCAGGTGCGGCGAGCCGGCCTGGACCGGATAGTCGCTGTTGTCGCTGCTATACCAGCCGGTGCGGTCGGGGCGGATGCCGTAGTGGCCGGCGAAGCCGGACAGGTACATGCCCAGGCTCACGCTCTCGATGTCGTGGAAGCCGTAGTTGCTGGTGAACTTCTCTTCGATGATGAAGTTCTTGGCATAGGCGCCGAACGCGGTGCGCAGGCGTTCGTTGCGCTTGACCATCGCCAGCGGGTTGATGTTCGCCCCCCAGAAGCCGCCGGTGAAGCTGACCGTCAGATAGCCGCCATACTTGTTGGTGAGTTTGAGCAGGTTGGACCAGTGCTCCCAGCGCTGCGCTGCCGAACCCGAGCAGGGTTGGTCGAAGCCCCAGAACTGCTCGGCGTAGTTGAAGCCGATGAAGTTGGGATAGTCGCGGAAGAACTCGCCGTAGACGGTCGATTCCAGATCCGCATCCGGCGCGTAGTCCGGAAAGTGGCTGAAGCCGCCGCTGGATGGCTGGATCATCGCCCAGATGCCGTTGGCGGCCGCGGTCTTCATCCACGACCGCGCGGTTTCCACGCCGTTCTCGACCTGCAGCCAGTTGCACTGGTTGCCGGTGGCGCCCTGATGGTTGATCGACAGGGAAATCAGCAACACCGCGTACGGGCGCAGGTCCGCCGGGATCAGGTCGATGATCTTCTGCGGATCGGCCGAATTCCAGGTGTCCGCATGGATCAGGAACATCGGCTGGCTCGGCGACAGCGGACGGCGCAAGGCGACGCTGTCGTTGTCGCCGCCGTCGCCCGCGTCGGCGGTGGTGGCGTCGGTCTGCGGTGCAGTGGCCGGTGACTGCGCGCGCGACGTCGCCGACCACGCCGTGGGAATGGGGGCGGCTGCGCCCTGCTGCGCGGTCGAGGCGCTGCGGTCGTCGTTGTCACCGCCGCATGCGCTCAACAGCAGGCTCAAGCATATGCCCAGCACGGCGCATTTGTTCCATTCTCGCTGCGTCTTCATCGGGGGAATCCATCTCTTGGGGGGAGGGATGCATGGCCGCGCACGCGCACGCGGTCGCGCGATGCGACCAGGCGAACCGGCGTTGCCGAAGCGGCGGCGAATCTAGCAAGCGTGCGCGGACCACGAATGCGAACGGCCGCACGTTGCGCGTCGGTGTTTACGGAAATCGACGGCGCTGCGCTGCGTAACGGCCGGCGCACGCGTCATGCCCTGCGCGAGCGAGGCCGGCGCCTCGCTGCGGAGGTGTGGAGGGACACGGCGCGTGCGTGATGCAGGCCGCAGCGCGTGTTGGCGATGCGTGCCTGTGCGTCCCGCCGGTGCGCGAGACGCGACAAGGGCCACGTGACGACAGCGCGGCGCGGCGCGGTCGGCAGGCCGGCGCGGCGGCGCGCGGGCGAGGACATCGCCCGCGCCGCGGGCGCGGGGGCATGTGCGGTTCAGCGGATCCGTTTGTATCGCGCGGAACCTGTGCCGCTGCCGTCGCGGATCGGTGGCGGTGCGTGCGCCCTCAGCGTGACCAGGCGGCCGGCGGGGTTGCCTCGGGCCGCCAGAGACATGGCCGGGTGCTTCCGATGCGGCCCTGGCCGAGCCGGCGCCTCAGAAGCGCACGTTCCAGCCGACCGTCAGCACCCGCCCGCGACCGGCGGTGTAGGTATCGTTGCGCGGCGTGGTCTGCGCGTAATAGCTCAGGTACTGGCGATCGAACAGGTTCTCCACGCCCACGCTCAGTTGTCCCCGCGGCAGCGCGATGCTGGTCTGCAGGTCGAACGTGGTGTAGCCATCGAACTGCGCCACCTGCGTGCCGCGCAGGTCGAAGCGGCGGCTGACCGCGCGACTGCCCTGCAGGCGCGTGGAGATGCCCGGCGTCCACTGCTGCTGCCAGAACGCGGTCACGCGGTCCGGGCTGACGCTGGCACCGGGCATGTCGCTGTCGACGCGGCCATCGCCGTTGCTGTCGTAGCGCGCATCGGCGGTGGCGTAGCCCACCCCCAGGCGGGTGCCTTCGGCGGCCTGCCAGGTGGCGGTGCCCTCGAAGCCCTGGATCTCGGTGCGCTCGCGCGCCACGCGATAGCTCTGGGTGGCGGGGTCGTAGTCCAGGCGGGTGCCACGCTTGGCATCGGACCAGTAGTAGGCGGCGTGGATCAGCCAGCGCCCATCCTCGTAGTCCGCGCCGATCTCGCGGTTGTCGGAAATTACCGGGCGCAGGTCCACCAGGGTGTCCACGCGCTGGTTCGGCACGTTGATGGAGCGCAACACGCGGCCGATGTCGGCCACGGTGTAGCCTTCGGAATAGGACGCGTACAGCTTCAGCGCCTCGGTGGCGTCCCAGACCAGGCCCACGTTGGGCAGGGTCTCGGTGGTGGTGGGTTTGCCACCGCGCACGAACTGGCCGCCGTTGTTGCTGGGGATGGTGGTGAAGTCGTTCACCTCCAGCGTGCCGCGCTCGTAGCGCAGGCCGGCGCTGAGCGTCCACTGCGGCGCGAGGCGATACTCGGCCTGCACGAACGGCGACAGCGAGCGGTAGGTCGTCGCCGGCACCCACTTCAGGCCGCTGCGCACCAGTTCCTGGTAAGTGCGGTCGCTGGCCAGGTCCAGGCCGAGCGTGGCGCGCAGCGGCAGCCCGAACAGGTCGCCGCGCGACCAACTGGTCTTGGCGCCGACCTTGCGCGAGGTGTTCTGCGACTGGTCGAGCACGCTGCGGCCGTCGTTGAGCAGGTTGGCGAAGGTGGTGCCGCCGTAGCGCCCGGCGAAGTCCACCCAGTACGCCTGCGCTTGCAGGTAGCCGCCGGCCAGCGCGTTGTCGGTGTAGTCCAGGCTGACCGAGGTGGAGCGGTTGCGCGGCGCCTCGGTGATCTTCTCGCCGCGCCGCGAGGTGGCCGGGCGGCCGCTGGCGATGTCGCCGGGAACGGTGAGGTAGTCGTTGTCGCCCTGCAGCGTGTAGCGGTTGGCGTTGAGTTGCAGCCGGCGCTGCGGATCGAGGTTCCAGCCGAGCTTGGCGAACAGGTCGTGGCTGCTGGCGTCCATCAGGTCGCCCTGGATGTCCTGCACGCCGACTGCCTGGCCGTTGCCGTCGTAGTAGAGGCCTTCGCGCGCATAGGACACGCCGGCGACCGCATCGAACGCGCCCTGACGGGTGCCGAACAGATACGAGGCGCGCTCGCCGGTACTGTCGCTGCGGTGCGGCAGCGCGCTGCTGCCGGCCACGGCGATGTCCTGGAAGCTCTGCCCATCCTGGCGCGGCGCGCGCTTGGTGATGATGTTGATGATGCCGCCGGAGGCGCCCAGGCCCTGCAGCGCATTGGCGCCGTGGATCACCTCGATGCGCTCGATCATCGCCGGGTCGATGGTGTGTCCGTCGCGGCCGCCCTCGCGCAGCGGGGTGGACTGCGGGATGCCGTCGATCAGGTACAGCGGCTTGCGTCCGCGCAGCGTCTCGCCGCTGGTGGTCAGCTTCTGCCGCGAGGGCGAGAACGAGGGGATCAGGTTGGCCAGCACCTGCGACAGGTCCTGGGTCAGCGCCAGTTGCTGGCGCAGTTGCGCCTGGTCGATGACGGTGATGGTGTTCGGCAGCGCCGCCGCCGACTCCGGCATGCGGCTGGTGCTGGCCGACACGCTGACCCGGTCGAGGTCGACCACCGTCTGGGCATGGGCGGCGGGCAGGGCACAGCTGCCGAGCAGGCTCAGGGCGAGCGCGGTGGAGAGCGGGTGTGGGGACATCGGTTCAGCCAGGTGACGAAGTGGCTGCGGATGTTAATGAGAATTATTATTGTGTCAACGCCGGACATTGCATGCCGCATCCCGGCACGTAATGTGATGTGGTGCGCGATTGCGCGGCGGCGCTGGATCGGGGGAGGCGCCGATGCCTCAGCCGGCGCTGTCCGGGGTCAACCGCGGCATCGACGCCGCCGCGCCTTCGGCTTCGGTGGAGCGCGCCGCGTAATGGTTGGCGAAGCGCACGTGGGTGGCGAACGTGGCGTTCGGCGATTGCGCCAGCGAGGCCACCAGGGCGCCGTTGAAGGCATCGCCGGCACCGGTGGTGTCCACGGTGTGCGCGGCTTCGGCGCCGATCCGGTAGTAGGGCTGGGTGTCGCCGAGCAGGCGCTCCTCCGGATGCGAGATGAACGCGCCGACCGCGCCCAGCGTCACCACCACGGTGCCACCCGGCAGCAGCTTGCGGCACAGCGCGTGCAGGCTGCCGCCATCGGTGGCGGCGACGTCGTCGGCGTCCACGCGCACGCCGACGTGACGCGCCAGCAGGGCGGCGAACTCGGTCTCGTTGGGGGTCAGCACGTCGGCCAGCTTGAGCAGGCCGATGCTGGTCTGCGCGTTGGCCGGGGCGGCGTTGAGCACCGTGGTCAGGCCGGCTTCGCGCGCCAGCGCCAGGGTGGCCTCGATGGTCTCGATCGGCGACTCCAGCTGCGCCAGCAGTACCCGCGCCGAGCCCAGCAGCGGGCGCTGCGCCTGCACGAAGTCCAGGCTCAGCGCGGCATTGGCGCCGGCGCCGATGACGATGGTGTTGCGGCCGTGGCCGTCGACGTAGATGCCGCCGGTACCGGTCGGCTCGGTGCTGGCCTCGGCGACCAGGGCGATGCCGTCCTGCGCCGCCAGGCCGCGCGCCATCGCGCCGCCGGCATCGTCGCCGAGCGCGCAGACGAAGCTGGTGCGCGCGCCGGCGCGGGCCGCCGCCACCGCCTGGTTGAAGCCCTTGCCGCCGGGGCCGGTGCTGTAGCGGCCGGCGATGGTCGCCCCCGCTGCGGGCAGATTCTCGCACCGCCACACATGGTCGACATTGAACGAACCGACGACGATGACCGAACTCATAGGCATGTACTACTTCTCGACTGGAACTGAAAAAAGGAAAAACGGTATAGCGAACGCAGCGACCGGCTCAGGCGAAATGCGACAGCACCCCGGCGATGGTCGCGGTCATGAAGGTGGCGATCGAGCCGCCCAGTACCGCGCGCAGGCCGAAGCGGGCCAGGTCGTGGCGGCGCTCCGGGGCCAGGCCGCCGATACCGCCGATCTGGATCGCGATCGAGCTGAAGTTGGCGAAGCCGCACAGCGCGTAGGTGGCGACCAGCCGGCCTTCCGCGCTCAGGCTCACGCCCGGCACCTGGCCCTGGACGATGCGCGACAGCTCGGTATACGCGACGAACTCGTTGATGACCACCTTCTGGCCGATCAGCGAGCCGACCGTGGTCGCATCCGGCCACGGCGTGCCGATCACCCAGGCCACCGGCGCCAGCACGTAGCCGAAGATGGTGGACAGGTTGGTCGGGCGGCCGAGCACGGCGGCCAGCCCGGTGACGTCGCCGAGCCAGGTCAGCGGCGCGTTGACCAGCGCGATCAGGGCGATGAAGGCCAGCAGCATCGCGCCGATGTTCAGCGCCAGGCGCAGGCCGTCGCCGGCGCCGGCGGCGGCGGCGTCGATCACGTTGCTGGTGGTCTTCTCCACTTCCATCTTGACCGTGCCGCGGGTCAGCGGCGTGCCGGTCTCCGGGATCAGCAGCTTGGCCACCACCAGCGTCGCCGGCGCGGCCATGATGCTGGCCGCCAGCAGATGCTTGGCGTAGAACGCCTGCTGCGCCGGATCGCCGCCGCCGAGCATGCCCACGTAGGCTGCCAGCACGCCGCCGGCGATGTGCGCCATGCCGCCGATCATCATCGTCAGCAGCTCGGACTCGGTCATGCGCGGGATGTACGGGCGCACCGTCAGCGGCGCCTCGGTCTGGCCGATGAACACGCTGGCGCAGACGCTGGTGGTCTCGGCGCCGGACACGCGCATCACCTTGGTGATCGCCCAGGCCATCACCCGCACCACCGCCTGCATCACCCCCAGGTGGTACAGCACGCCCATCAGCGCGGAGAAGAAGATGATGGTCGGCAGCACCTGGAAGGCGAAGATGAAGCCGTAGGTCTTGGTGTCGAGCAGGTTGCCGAAGATGAAGCTGGAGCCTTCGTTGACGAAGCTCAGCACCTTCACGAACACCTGGCCGAGCCAGTCGAACACCTCGCGCCCGCCCGGTACCAGCAGCACCAGCGAGGCGAAGCCGATCTGCAGGACCAGGCCGGTCGCGACCAGCTTCCAGTCCACCGCCCGGCGGTTGTTGGAGAACAGCCAGGTGATCCCGATCAACACCGCCAACCCGAACAGGCCGAAGCCGATCCTTCCCAATCCTTCGACCATCTGCGTCCCCGGGTCCCCGACCAAAGACGGGAAGCCTAGTGCAGGGGGTGACGGCCGGCAAGGCGAGGCGTGTTCAGTCGGGGATTGGGGATTCGGGATTGGGGATTCGCAAGAGCGGGGGCCCTGCCGCTGGCGGGGCGATGCCGGGCGGCACCGCTACACTGTGTGGCCGTCCCCGGCCATGCCGCGGGTTCGCTCAGCAGGAGGAGTTGCCATGCATTACCGTCGCCTCGGGACCACCGGGTTGCAGCTGTCGGCGCTGTCGTTCGGTGCCTGGATCAACTTCGGCGGGCAGACCGGCCGCGACGAAGCGCGCAACCTGATCGCCGCCGCCTGGGACCACGGCATCAACTTCTTCGACAACGCCGAGGTCTACGCGCACGGCCGCGCCGAGCAGGTGATGGGCGACGTGATCGCCGACCTGCGCCTGCCGCGCGACGGCTTCTGCGTGTCCAGCAAAGTCTACTTCGGCGCCGTGGAGTCGCCGCGCCCGACCCAGCGCGGGCTCTCGCGCAAGCACGTCACCGACGCCTGCCATGCGGCGCTCAAGCGCCTGCGGGTGGATTACCTGGACCTGTACTACTGCCACCGCCCCGATCCGGACACGCCGGTGGAGGAAACCGTGCGCGCGATGGACGCGCTGATCCGCCAGGGCAAGGTGCTGTACTGGGGCACCTCCGAGTGGCCGGCCGAGCGCATCCGCGAGGCGGCGCAGGTGGCGCGCGCGCTGGGCCTGCACGGCCCGTCGATGGAGCAGCCGCAGTACAACCTGCTGCACCGCGAGCGCGTGGAGCAGGAGTACGCACCGCTGTACGCCGAACTGGGCCTGGGCACCACCATCTGGTCGCCGCTGGCCTCGGGCCTGCTCACCGGCAAGTACAACGACGGCATCGATCCGGCCTCGCGGCTGGGCCAGGAGCGCAATGCCTGGCTGCAGCAGGAGGTGATCGGGCCGCCCGCGCAGCGCCGGGTCGAGCGCGCGCGCGCCTTCACCGCGCTGGCCGCGGCCGAGGGGGTGGCGCCGGCGGCGCTGGCGATCGCCTGGTGCCTGCGCAACCCGCACGTGTCCACGGTGATCCTCGGCGCCAGCCGGGTCGCGCAGTTGCTGGAGAACCTGGCCGCGCTGGAACTGGCCGAGCGCGACGATGCGGCATGGTGGGGCCGGGTCGAGTCCGCGCTGGAGTGAGGGCGGCAGGGGCGCCGCCGCCGCGCCAAGCGGCGGCGGTGCGGTGGCCGAGTCGGGAGAGGTGCCTTCGATTTTTTGCATCTTTTGATCTTGCGATCTTGATCGCAACCGCGAATCGAAATGGGCGAGAATGGGTCTTGATTAAGTATTGAGAATCATTATCATCTTCATGCACCCTGTGGATGGAGTTCGACCATGACCGCTCAACCCGTGCTGTTGCGTCACCCCGAAACCCTGAGCCTGCGCGAGCGTACGGCGCCGCGCGCGGTGCCTGCCGAAGAAACCATCAGCAGCCAGGCGCTGCTCAAGGGCCGCCGCGAAGTGCTGATCCAGCACGGCGACCGCGTGTATCGCCTGCGCCACACCAGCAACGACAAGCTGATCCTGACCAAGTAACGCCGTCCGGCCGCCGCGCGCGGCCGGCGTACCGCTCGACACTGCCGCCACCTGGCCGACGCCCTTGCGCGCCGGCCGCGGCCGCCTCGCAGTCGCGATCCTTCTCTCCCCCCTCGGCCAGGCGCGCGGCCTGCGCGCCGTGCCGGTCGAGGGTCTTGCGCGACCACCGATGCTCTCCATGTTCCGTACCGCTCCGCTGACCGGCGCGCTGTGGCTGGCCCTGACTGCCAGCGCGCATGCCGCTCCCGCATCCCCTGCCGACGCCGACACCGGTGCGGCGGCCATCCGCGATTTCGATCGCCTGCAGGTCACCGCCACCCGCACCCAGCGCGCCATCGTCGACGTGCCCGGCAGCGTCGATGTGATCGACCGCGAACAGATGGACCGCACACTGGTCCACGACCTGAAGGATCTGCTGCGCTACACGCCCGGCGTCTCCGCCACCGGCAACAGCGGCCGCTTCAGCGGCATCGGCGGCATCCGTATCCGCGGCCTGGACGGCAACCGTGTGCTGATCCAGACCGACGGCATTCCGGTCTCGGACGGCTTCAGCTTCGGCAGCTACCTCAACGCCAACCGCAACTTCGTCGACATGGACACGCTCAAGCGCGTGGAGATCGTGCGCGGCCCGGCCAGCGCGCTGTACGGCTCCGATGCGCTCGGCGGCGTGGTCGCCTACGTCACCAAGGATCCGTCCGACTACCTGGCGCCGGGCAAGGACAGCTACGTCGGCCTGAAGTTCGGCTACGAGAGCGAGTGGAAGGGCCTGTTCGCCGGCGCGCTGGTCGCCTTCGGCGGCGCGCGCTGGAGCGGCATGGCCGCGCTCAGCCATCGCCAGGGCCAGGAAAGCGAGACCCAGGGCGACAACCGCAGCATCGGCGCGGCGCGCACCGCGCCCAATCCGCTCAACAGCGATGGCCGCAGCCTGCTCAGCAAGCTGGTCTACGCGCCCAGCGCGAACCAGCGCTTCAAGCTGACCGTGGAAGGCAACGAGGACTACTCCCGCATCGACGCGCTGAGCAACGTCACTGCCAGCATCCTGTCCCAGCGTGGCCGCGACCACCAGACCCGCGCCCGCGTCTCGCTGGCCCACGAGGCGGACCAGCTCGACACGCTGCTTGCCGACGACCTGCAGTGGCAGCTGTATCGCCAGGACAGCCAGAGCCTGCAGCGCACCGACGAACGCCGCAGCAACGGCACGCTGCGGCATATGGAACACGACTTCGACCAGCGCCTGTACGGGCTGCAGGCCAATCTGCACAAGCGGGTGGACCAGGGTAGCGTGGTGCACGACATCAGCTACGGCATCGACCTGTCGCACACCGACACCCACGAGAAGCGCGACGGCCACACGCTGAACCTGCGCACCGGGGCGATCAGCAAGACCGTGGGCATGGAGACCTTCCCGGTCCGCGATTTCCCGATCACCGAGACGATCAAGGCCGGCGCCTACCTGCAGGACGAGATCGCGCTGGCCGACGGCCGCTTCCGCCTGATCCCGGCGCTGCGTGCCGATTACTACCGGTTGTCGCCGCAGGTCGACGCGATCTTCGCCACCGACAATCCCGGCGTGGCGGCGAAGAAGATCAGCGACCGCAACGTCTCGCCCAAGCTCGGCGCGATCTGGCGCCTGGACGACGCCTGGTCGCTGTACGCCAACTACGCGCACGGCTTCCGCGCGCCGCCCTACAACGACGTCAATATCGGCTTCACCAACCTGCTGATCGGCTACACCGCGATCGCCAATCCCGACCTGAAGCCGGAGACCAGCCGCGGTGCGGAACTCGGCCTGCGCTATGCCGGCCCGGCCGTCTACGCCGGCCTGAGCGCCTACCGCAACGCCTACCGCGACTTCATCGAGTCCTACCGCTTCGTCGGCTTCAACGCCGACGGCCTGATGCTGTACCAGTCGCGCAACGTGGATCGGGTCGTCATCCGTGGCGTGGAGGCCAAGGCCGGCATCGACGTCGGCGCGCTCGATGCGCGCTGGGCCGGTTGGTCGCTGCAGGCCAGCGCCGCCTATGCGCGCGGCGACAACCGCACCGACGGCACGCCGCTCAATTCGGTGGATCCGCTGCGCGGCGTGCTCGGGCTGGGCTACGACCGCAGCACCTGGGGCGCGCAACTGGTCGCCACCGCGGTGGCGAAGAAGCGCCGCCCGGAACTGCCGACCTACTACACGCCGGCCGGCTACGCGACGCTGGACCTGCTCGCGCACTGGCGCTTCACCGAAGGCGCGCGGCTCGACGTGGGCGTGTTCAACCTGGCCGACCGCCGCTACATCGACTGGAACATGCTGCCCGGCGCGACCCTGGCCAGCAGCGCCGTGCTCGACCGCTATACCGGCGCCGGGCGCAATGTCTCGGTCAGCCTGGCGCTGGACTGGTAGCGGCACATGCGCACCGCCGCGCCAGCGCGTACCGGCCCGGAGCGGATCGCCGCCACCGCGCCGCTGCCGCGCCCGGCGCAGCTGGCCGCGCTGGGCACCGTGCTGTGCCTGTACCGCGCCCGCACCGGCGCCGAACTGATCGGCTGGCGCCATGCCCGCAGCGTGGCCGCGCACCTGGACGTGGACAGCGACGGGGTGCTGGAGAGCCTGCGCTTCTACGATTGCCAACAGCAGTGCTGCTGGCGCCTGTACCTGCTGCCGGACAGCGATTTCGTCGCCTGGGACACGCTGTTGTCGGCCTTGCCCGCGGCGCAGGATGCCGCCGACGGCGGCGTCGCCGAGCGGCTGTGGCGGCGCGTCGCCGGCCGCCTGCGCGGCGATGGCTGGCAGGCACGGGCGCTGCGCCTGCACGCGGCCGATGGCGTGCTGGCGGCCAGCGTGGCCGGCGTGTCGCCGCTCGGCGCCAGCATCGCCCGGCGCATCGCGCGCCTGGAGGCGGCCGAAGGCGATGTGCTGGTCGACGATTGCTGCTGCGCCCGCGCCGGGCGCCCTGCGCCGCGCCCCGATCCCGACCGGCCGTGGCCGCTGCTGCGGCTGTGAGTGGCCGATCGTGGTTCCCCGTTTCCCATCAACAACAACTACACCCTTTTCGATGATGAAAGCCCCTCCGCTGTTGTTTGCCCTGCTGCTTGCCGGCAATCTTCCCGCCCACGCCGAGAACGCCGATCCGGCGCGCGACCGCGCCAGCATCCTGGCGATGCAGGGCGAGTACACGGTGACGTTCGCCTTCGACGAGACCGTGCTGCTGCAACCCGGCTACGCGCGTGCCGCACCGCTGCGCAGCGGCGGCGACGAAGTGGTGATCGTGGTCGAGGACAGCCCGCGCAAGGTGGTGCTGCAGCATCTGCTGGTGGAGCCCAAGAGCGGCCACGTGACCAAGCACTGGCGCCAGGACTGGGTCTACGAGGCGCCGCAGCGCTTCGAGTTCAGTGCCGACCAGACCTGGCAGGTGCGCCCGCTCGATGCGGCGGCCACCCGCGGCGCCTGGACCCAGTGCGTGTACGAGGTCAGCGACGCGCCGCGCTATTGCGGCACCGGGCGCTGGGACTACGCCGACGGCCATCCGACCTGGACCAGCGACCTGACCTGGCGGCCGTTGCCGCGCCGCGAGTACACCAAGCGCAGCGACTACAACGCGCTGGCGGCGATCAACCGGCACACGCTGACCCCGGCCGGCTGGACCCACGAACAGTTCAACACCAAGGTGCTGCGCAAGCCCGACGGCAGCCAGCAGGCCATCGCCCGCGAGTTCGGCTTCAACGACTACGTCAAGACCCAACAGGTCGATTTTGCGCCGGCCTATGCCTACTGGAAGGCCACCCAGGGCTATTGGGCGAAGGTGCGCGCGCGCTGGGACCGGTTCCTCGGCACGCCGCCGGGCGTGCACCTGAAGACCAAGGTCGATGGCATGGCGATGATCGTGCCGCTGTTCGAACAGGCCGAGGCGGTGCAGGCCGGCAAGCCGGTCGGCGATGCGCAACTCGATGCGGTGTTCGCGCAGTGGGTGGAGCCGGCCGCGGCCGCGCGCTGAGCGCAGCGCCGCCGTCGCGACACCGCCAGGGTGGGAAGGCGGCCGGGATGGCGCCTTCCCTTTTGGGCGTTCGTCGATGCGCGGGGGGAGTGGCCGGCGCCGGCCGGTGGCGGAGGCGGCCCGCGCCGCTCAGCGCTGCATGCCCCAGCGACGCACGGTGAGCCGTTCCAGGACGCGGAAGCCGGCGCCTTCCACCAGCAGGCCGAGCAGGATCACCATCGCCAGCCCGGCGAAGACGCGGTCGGTGTAGAGCTCGTTGCGATTCTGGAAGATGTACCAGCCCAGGCCGCCCTGGCCGGAGGTGGCGCCGAACACCAGTTCGGCGGCGATCAGCGTGCGCCAGGCGAAGGCCCAGGCGATCTTCAGGCCGGACAGGATCGCCGGCAGCGCGGCCGGGACCAGGATCGCGACCACGTAGCGCAGGCCGTGCAGGCCGTAGTTGCGCGCGGCCATGCGCAGTGTCTCCGGCACGCCCTGGAAACCGGCGTAGGTGTTCAGCGCCAGCGGCCACAGCACCGCGTGTACCAGCACGAACACCAGGCTGCCGTTGCCCAGGCCGAACCACAACAGGGCCAGCGGCAGCAGGGCGATCGCCGGCAGCGGATTGAACATCGCCGTCAGCGTGCTCAGCAGGTCGCGGCCGATCCGGGTCGAGACCGCCAGCGCGGTCAGGCCGAAGGCCAGGGCCACGCCGAGCGCATAGCCTTGCGCGAGCATGCGCAGCGAGGCGCCGACCCGGCCCAGCAATTCGCCCGTCCACAGCCCGTCGGCGAAGGCGCGCGCGGTCTGCAGGAAGCTCGGCAGCAGCAGGTCGTCGTCGAGCCAGCGCGCCGCCGCTTCCCACAGCGCCGCCAGCACGACCAGCACCAGCGCCTGGCGCAGCCAGTCCGGGAACTGCCGGCGTCGCGCCACGGTCGCCGGCGCGGCGGCGGCGTAGGGCAACACCGGGTTCTCGTACTCGGCGCGGATCGGCGGCCGCAGCGGCGCGGCGGCGCTCATGGCGTGGCCTCGCGTGCGCCCGCGCGCCGGCGCAGCGGCGCCACGTTGCTGGCGGCCGTCGCTGTCTCGGCCTCGCTCTCGACCACGTCTTCGCTGGCGCCGGGCGGGTCGAACAGCAGCCGGTGGATGCGCTGGGCGGCGTGCTGGAACGCCGGGCTGCCGACGCTGGCGGGACCGAAGCCATGGCTGTTGAGTTCGGCGCGCACCTGGCCCGGATGCGCCGACAGCAGCACGATGCGGCTGCCGACCAGCAAGGCCTCCTCGATCGAGTGGGTCACGAACAGCAAGGTGAAGCGGGCCTCGTCCCACAACTCCAGCACTTCCTGCTGCATGCGCTGGCGGGTCAGCGCGTCGAGCGCGGCGAACGGCTCGTCCATCAGCAGCACGCGTGGCTGCATCGCCAGCGCCCGCGCGATCGCCACGCGCTGCTTCATGCCGCCGGACAAGGTGTGCGGGTAGGCATCGGCGAACGCAGACAACCCGACCTTGTGCAGGAAATGATCGGCGCGCTCGCCCGCCTCGCGCCGCCCCAGCTTGCGCGCCGCGCGCAGGCCGAAGGCGACGTTCTGGCGGACCGTCTTCCACGGCGCCAACTGGTCGAATTCCTGGAACACCACCACCCGGTCCGGTCCCGGGGCGCGCAGCACCTGCCCGTCCAGGCGGATCTGCCCCTCGCTGGGCGCGACGAAACCGGCGATGGCCTTGAGCAGGGTCGACTTGCCGCAACCCGACGGGCCGAGCAGCACCAGGCGGTCGGCGGCGTACACGTCGAAGCTGACCTGATGCGTGGCGCGGACCACGCGCGCTCCGCTGGCGTAGTCCAGGCTGACCCGCTCGAGCTGCAGCAACGGTGCCGGCGTCAAGGCGAAGGGATTCATCTCAGCTGCCTCCGGCCACTTGCGCGCTGTCGAAGAAATAATCCTTGACCGAAGTCGGCGCCTGCTTGATCGCGCCGATCCGGGACAGGAACTGGCCGAGCTTGAGCGTGTTCTGCGGCGCGGTCTTGAACTGCACCTTGGGGTCCTTGAGGATGCGCAGCACCAGCGCGCGGTCGATCTTGCCGCCATTGCGGCGCACGAACAGGTCCGCCGCCTGTTCCGGCTGGCGCTGCACGAAGACCGCCGCCTCGGCCAGCGCGGCGACGAAGGCCTGGTAGGTCTTGGGATTGTCGCGGCGGAACTTCTCGGTGGCGTACAGCACCGTGGCCGAGGTCGGGCCGCCTTCGATCGCGTAGGAGTCGAGCACGATGTGCGCCTTCGGATTGCGCGCCAGTTCCTGCTCCTGGAACGGCGGGCTGGCGAAGTGCGCGGTGATCTCGGTGCCGCCGCGGATGATCGCCGCGGCCGCGTCGGGATGCGGCAAGGCGACCTGCTGCGCGTCCAGCCGGTTGTAGGCGCGTTCGCCCCAGCGCTGCGCCGAGGCGTGCTGCAGCAGCCGCGACTGCACCGAGACGCCGACCGCCGGCACCGCGATGCGGTCGCGCGGGCCGAAGTCGTCCAGGGTCTTGATCCGCGGATCGTTGCTGATCAGGTAGTAGGGAAAGTTGCCCAGCGAGGCCACGCCGCGCACGTTCTGGCGGCCGCGCGTGCGGTCCCACAGGGTGAACAGCGGGCCGACGCCGGCGCCGGCCACGTCGATCGACCCGGACAGCAGCGCATCGTTGGCGGCCGCGCCGCCGGACAACTGCACGGTCTCCACCGCGATGTCGATGCCGGCGGCCTTGCCGTGCTTCTCGATCAGCTTCTGCTCCTGCGCCACGTCCAGCAGCAGGTAGACGATGCCGTATTGCTTGGCGATGCGCAGCCGGCCTTCGGCCTGCGCCGGCTGGGTGTGCAGCAGTGCGACGGCGAGCAGCGCGGCGGCGAACCAGCGTAGCCGCCGCGCTGCAGCGGCGGACGGTGCGGCAGGCGGGAAAGCGGGCGAATCGAAAGCGGTCATGCGTCGTTCCAGGGCGGGAGAGGGCTACGCTGGCGGACGGCGGCGGAAGCGCCGCGCGGAGGGGCCTGGCTCAGAACGGCACGTCGCCCTCGATGGTGGTGCGGTGCAGGCGCCGGCGCAGGTGGTCCGGGGTGCCGCCGGCCAGGTGGGTGACCGAGCGGTTGTCCCAGAACACCATGTCGTGCGCTTGCCAGCGATGCCGGTAGACCAGCGCATCGGCGCTGCTGTGCGCGAACAGCGCCTGCAGCAGGGCGTCGCTTTCGTCCTGCGGCAGGCCGACGATGCGGGTGGTGAAGTGCTCGCTGACGAACAGCGCGCGGCGCCCGGTCTCGGGATGGGTGCGCACGATCGGATGGCGCACCGGCGGCACCTCGTCGATCTGCGCCTGGGTCAGCGGCGGCCGCCACGGATTGCGCTTGCGCAGGTCCTCGTACTTGGCCAGGTAGCTGTGCTCGGCCAGGCGCCCGTCGACCGCGCGCTGCAGCTCGGGCGGCAGCGTGTCCCAGGCCAGGTGCTGGTTGGCGAACAAGGTGTCGCCGCCCTCGGCGGGCAACTCCTGCGCCAGCAGCATCGAACCCAGGCTCGGGGTCGGCTTGTACGACAGGTCCGAATGCCAGTAGTGGCCGGCATCGCCCAGCCCGATCGGCTGGCCGTGCTCCTTGATGTTGGACACCACCAGCACTTCCGGGTGATCGCGCAGCTGGAACTGGCGCAGCACATGGATCTGCAGCGGGCCGAAGCGGCGGCTGAAGGCCACCTGCTGCGCCGGGGTGATGCGCTGGTCGCGGAACACCAGCACGTGGTAGTGCAGGTGCGCGCGATGCAGCAGCGCGAACGTGGCCGCGTCCAGAGGACGCGTCAAGTCCAGGCCCAGCACCTGCGCGCCCAGCGGCGCGGCGAACGGTTCGATGCGGACCGCCGGCGCCGCGGCGGCGGCCGGCCGTGTTGCGATGGATGCGCGCGCCATGCTGCGGTCTCGTCTGCGAAGGATGCGACGCCACGGCTCCGGCATGCGGCGTCCATGCCCACTCTAGGCCGCGTCCGGCGCGCGCCGAAGCAACGATTCGGATGGTGCTTATACGCAACCGGCATATGCTTGGTGCCGGGATTCGGGATTCGGGATTCGGGATTCGGGATTCGGGATTCGGGATTGGGGATTGGGGATTGGGGATTGGGGATTGGGGATTGGGGATGCGTCGTGGTGCGCCGATCGCCGTTGGTGGTGCGTGCCGCCGATGGTGGCAAGCCCGCGGGGGCGACGTCCGCGTCTTGCAGCGGCCCGGCGTGCCGGGCCGCAAGGCGCTTGGTTCTCGCGCAAGCCCAGCGCTGGCGGCGTGCGCAGATGCGGCGGGTGCCGACTCGGTGAAAGATCAGGGAGCCGGAACCTGCATTTGCCCGGACGCCGCGGACGTTTGTGGCGTCGCGGTCGGCGACGTGTCGTCCGTGGCAGAGGACATTACCTGTTGGATCCACGGCAAATAGTGGGACACGCGGACCGCATGCGTGAGCTGGCCATACAGGCCTTGCACGAACGGGCGCTGTGCTGTCCAGGTGCTCCAGAACGGATGGGCCGGCGGATATTGACCCCAGGAGGTCAGGCCGACGAGCTGGCGCGCATCGCCTGCGCCGATCAACAAGGGGCCGCCGCTGTCGCCGCTGCCGGCGATGCCTTCCAGCGGCAGGGCAGACGGCGGCGGATCGAAGCGATACCAGAGGTAGCGCGGATCAGCGCCGACGATCATGTTGAACGCGTGGCGCAGCACGCCGCGATGGGCACCGTGGGGATCCTGGCCGACGCTGCCGTTGCCGGTGGCGCCCTTGCCGATCAGTTCGGCGGTCATCCCCACCTCGTCGTCGCCGCGGTACAGCGCGGCCGGCGCCACGTCCGTTACCGGCGTGGCCAGCTCGATCAGCGCAATATCGTCGGAGGCGGCCAGAAACGCGTAGAACTTGGTGAAGTCGCGCGAGGCCAGCGCCTCCTGCACCAGCGCGTCGGGCAGCTTGCGATAGCCGGGATGGACGACGACCCGCTTGATCCTGTGCGCCATGCCGCCGATGGACACGTCCTGGTCCATGCCCGGCATCTGCATCGGCGCTGCGTGCGCGGCGGTGACCACCCATCGTGGGGCTATCAGCACACCGTGCCCCTCGCCGGGCAGGTCGGCCAGTGCCGGGAATGCCGCCGCCGGGATCCGATAGCGCGCTTCCTCCACGTCCGCCCTGACCAACACGGCGCCGGCCTTGGTGGCGATGGCAAGCAGGCAACAGGCGACAATCCATTTCATGCGTTTCTCCTTTCGATGTACCACGATCCTACTCGTGGTGCTGAACGCATTGCGCCTGCTGTCGCCACAGACCGCTGCCGAGCGCCCGATGCGACCGTATCACGTCCGCGCAACGTGCAGCGCTTTTCCAAATCCCCAATCCCCATTCCCCAATCCCGGCTGCCCTCAGTTCTCGCGCAAGGCCAGTGCCGGCGGTGTACGCAGGATGCGGCGGGTGCCGGACCAGCCGGCGAGCAGGCTCAGCGCCACGCCGCCGAGGCCGCCGAGCAGCAGCGCCGGCCACGGCGGCGACAGCGCGAGGTCGAAGGCCTGCCTGGCCACCACCGCGCCGATGATCGCCGCCGCGCCGACCGCCAGGAGCGCCGCGAGCAGGCCGAGCGCGCCGAACTCCACCAGCACCGCGCCGCGCAGTTGCCCGCGCCGCGCGCCCAGCGTGCGCAGCACCGCGCTGTCGTAGCGGCGCTCGCCGGCGGTGGCCTGCAACGCCGCCAGCAACACCAGCGCGCCGGCCAGCAGGCTGAAGCCCATCACCAGTTGCACCGCCTGGGCGACGCGGTCGATGACCTCGCGCACGCGCTGCAGGATCGCGTCGATGTCCAGCAGCGACACGTTCGGATAGGCGCGGCTGAGACCGCTCAGCTGCGCGGCCGAGGCGCGCGGCAGGTGGAAGGCGGAGATCAGGTTGTACGGCGCATCCTGCACCGCGCCGGCGTTGAGCAGCAGGAAGAAGTTGACCCGGAACGAATCCCAGTCGGCCTTGCGCAGGCTGGTCACGGTGAAGCTGCGCTGCTGGTCGCCGAGCAGCAGGGTGATGCGGTCGCCGAGCTTGAGCCCGTAGCGCTGCGCCCAGCCTTCCTCCACCGAAGCTTCGGCGGCGGTGCTGTCGGCGGCCCAGAAGCGTCCGGACAGCAGCCGGTTGGCGGCGGGGAACGTGTGCCGCCAGGAGAAGTTGATCGGCCGGTCGCTGCCGTCGCCGTCGTCGTCCGGGCCCTGCTCGCGGCGCTGCGGCGGCTTGCCGTTGATCGCCACCAGCTTGCCGGTACTGAACGGTTCCACCGCCGCGTCGGCCACGCCCAGCGTGCGCAGGGTGCTTAGCACCTGCTCGGCCTGGTCGGGCTGGATGTTCATCAGGAAGTAGTTCGGCGTGTCCGCCGGCAGCCGGTCGCGCCACTGCCCGAGCAGGCCGGGGCCGATCACCGCCAGCAACAGCAGCGCGCACAGCGACAGCGACAGACCCACCAACTGCACCACGCTCAGCGCACGGCGCCGGGTCAGCGCCGCCAGGCCCAGTTTCCACGGTCCGCGCAGGCGTCCCTGTAGCCGCCGCAACACCGCCAGCAGCACGCCGCCGACCGCCGCGGCCAGCGCCGCCAGCAGGGTCAGGCCGCCCAGCACCCAGGCCGCCAGCACGCCGTCGCCGGTGGCGTAGACCGCCAACACCACGGTGGCGACCAGCGCCGCGGCGTAGACCAGCAGCGAGGTCGGCGGCAGCGCGGCGAAGCTGCGGTTGAGCACGCGCATCGGCGGCACGTCGCGCAGGCGCAGCAGTGGCGGCAGGCCGAAGCCGAGCAGCAGCAACAGGCCGATGCCGGCGCCGGCCAGCGCCGGGGTCGCCTGCGGCAGCGGCAGGCGGTTGGGAATCAGGCTGCCCAGCGCCTCGACCAGGCCGACCTGGGCCAGCATGCCCAGGCCGACGCCGAGCGCGCAGGCCGGGATCGCCAGCAGCAGCAACTGCAGGGCCAGCGCGCCGAGGATGTCGCGCTGGCGCGCGCCCAGGCAACGCAAGACCGCGACCTGGTCGATGCGACGCAGGGCGAAGCGGTTGGCGGCCAGCGCGGTGGCGACGCCGGCCAGCAGCACCGCCAGCAGCGCGGCCAGGGCCAGGAAGCGCCCGGCGCGGTCGAAGGCGCCGCGCACGCCGCGCTGGGTGTCCTCGATGCCGACCAGGCGGAACGCCTTGGCGCGCGGTGCCAGCCACTCGCGCAGGGCGGCGATCTCGCCGGGCGCGCCGGCGAACATCAGCCGGTAGGAGGCACGGCTGCCGGGGCCGAGCAGGCCGGCGGCGTCGACGTCGGCGCGGTTGACCAGCAGCGGCGGCGACAACTGCATCAGCTCGCCGGAGGCATCCGGCTCGGCGCGCAGCACCCGGGTCACGCGCAGCGTGCCGGCGCCGAATTCCAGCGCATCGCCGAGCTTCAGGCCCAAGGCTTCGAGCAGGCGCGGATCGGCATAGGCCTCGCCGCGCGGCGGCGGTCCGGCGCGTTCGCTGCCGGCGCCGACGGTGTCGCGGGCGACCAGCAGCTCGCCGCGCAGCGGGTAGCCGGCGCCCACCGCCTTGATGTTGGCCATCTGGCTGGCGTCGCCGTGGAACAGCACGCTGGGGAAACTGACCAGGCGCGTGCTGCGCAGGCCGCGGCGCTGCGCTTCCTCGGCGAAGGTGGCGGGGATGTCCTGGCGTCCGGTCACGCCGAGGTCGCCGCCGATCACCTCGGCGGCGCTGCCGGTCAGCGCCAGGGTCACCCGGTCGACAAGGGTGCCGACCGCGGTCATCACCGCCACGCCCAGCACCAGCGCGGCGAACACGGTCAGCAGGTCGCCGGCGAACAGTTCGCGGCGCAGCGCGCGCGCGGCGTGGCGCAGCACGTTCATGCGGCATCCGCCGCGTCGGCCGCGCGCAGGCGGCCGCCGTCGAGCCGGTAGCGGTGTTCGCAGCGCTGCGCCAGGCGCATGTCGTGGGTGACCAGCACCAGGGTGGTATCGCTGCCGGCGTTGAGCGCGAACAGCAGGTCGCTGATCTGTTGCCCGGTGGCCTGGTCGAGGCTGCCGGTGGGTTCGTCGGCGAACAGGATCCGCGGCCGCGCCACGAACGCGCGCGCCAGCGCCACGCGCTGCTGCTCGCCGCCGGACAGTTGCCGCGGGTAGTGCCGCGCACGCGCGCTCAGCCCGACCGCCTCCAGCACCTCGCGTACCCGCGCCGGATCCTCGCGCCCGGCCAGTTCCAGCGGCAATGCGACGTTTTCCGCCGCGGTCAGCGACGGCAGCAGGTGGAAGCTCTGGAACACGAAGCCGACCTCGCGCGCGCGCAGCGCGGCGCGGGCTTCCTCGTCCAGCGTATTGAGCGACTGCCCGGCCAGCACGATCTCGCCGCGCGTGGGCAGGTCCAGGCCGGCCAGCAAACCGAGCAGGGTGGTCTTGCCGGACCCGGACGCGCCGACGATGGCGACGCTGTCGCCTTCACCGATGGTCAATCCGACCTTGTCGAGAATGTGGACCGTACCCTCCGGTCCGTTGACGGATTTGCCGACATCGCGCACGTCGATGGCGATGCCGGCGCGAAGCGTGGGGGCCTGACTGTCGATAAGGGAATCTCCGGATGCGTGGCGACGAGACGAGAAGCAAGCGGGCCTGGACGCGCCGCGCCTGGCTGCTGCTGGCATGGTGGGTGCTGCTGCCCGCCATCGCCTGTGCCAAAGGTGCGACGGGGCCGGTGCTGGTACTCGGCGACAGCCTCAGCGCGGCGCACAACATCCCGCTGCAGTCCGGCTGGGTGGCCTTGCTGGACAAGCGCCTGCAGCAACAGATGCGGGCGCCGCCGGCGGTGGTCAATGCCAGCATCAGCGGCGAGACCTCTTCCGGCGCGCTGACCCGCCTGCCGGCGCTGCTGCAGAAGCATCGGCCGTCGGTGGTGGTCATCGAACTGGGCGGCAACGACGCGTTGCGCGGGCTGAGCCCGGCCGAGCTGCGCGGCAACCTGGAGAAGATGATCGTGCTCAGCCGTGACGCCGGCGCGAAGGTGCTGTTGCTGGGCATCGACGTGCCGCCAAACTACGGACCGGGCTACCGGCAGCGCCTGCGCGCGGTCTATGCGGACCTGGCGAAGCAGTACCGGACCGGCCTGCTGCCGTTCCTGCTGGAGGGCGTGGCGCTGAACCCGGCACTGATGCAGAGCGACGGCCTGCATCCCACCGCCGCGGCCCAGCCCAAGGTGCTGCACAACGTCTGGCCGCAGCTCAAGCCGTTGATCGCGCAGTAGTTTTTTTCAGGGTCAGGCACATGAAGCGGTCTTCACGCCGCCACCACCGCCCATCCGGCATGTTTCACAAAGCTGAAGACTGAGGAAGCGTTATGCGTCAGACCAAGGAAACATCCGGGCTCGTGCTGGTCGTGGAAGACAACCGCAATATTTCCGAGATGATCGGCGAGTATCTGGAAGGCCGTGGGTTCGAAGTGGATTACGCCTGCGATGGCCTGGACGGCTACCGCCTGGCGGCGGAAAACAGCTACGACGTGGTGGTGCTGGACCTGATGCTGCCGCGCCTGGACGGCATCGAAGTGTGCCGGCGCCTGCGCAACGACGCGCGCAAGTCCACCCCGGTGCTGATGTTGACCGCGCGCGACACGCTGGACGACAAGCTCACCGGCCTGGGCTTCGGCGCCGACGACTACCTGACCAAGCCATTCGCGATCCAGGAACTGGAAGCGCGTCTGCGCGCGCTGATCCGTCGCGAGCGCCGCCAGGTCGGCTCGGAAGTGCTGAAGGTGGCCGACCTGGTGCTGGACCCGGTGAGCATGCGCGCCACCCGTGCCGGCACCGAACTGCAGCTGTCGCCGATCGGCCTGCGCCTGCTGACCATCCTGATGCGCGAATCGCCGCGCGTGGTCACCCGCCAGGAGATCGAGCGCGAGATCTGGGGCAACGGCCTGCCCGACTCGGACACCCTGCGCAGCCATCTCTACAACCTGCGCAAGATCATCGACAAGCCGTTCGACCGTCCGCTGCTGCACACCGTGCAGAGTGCCGGCTACCGCATCGCCGACATCGCCCAGCCGATGAGCTGAGCCGCGCCCGATCGTGGACACCGGAGCGGCTCCGCTGATCGGGGCCGCTTGCACGAAAGACTCACGATCGGCCTTCCTATAATCGCGGCAACGATCACGGATGCCGTATGCCGCACGGGTTGCCGCGTAAACTCCGCCTTGCCCTGATCGCCCGCATCGTGTTTGCGGGCTGCGTGGTCACGCTTGCCAGTTATCTGGTGGTGGCGATCGTGCAGCATTCGCTGGTCGGCTCGATCCTGCAGCAGGAGGCGCGCTACTACTGGCGCCTGCGTGCGCAGCTGCCGCAGCAGCCGCCACCCAACAGCCATAGCCTGCGCGGCTATCTGGTGCCGGCCGGGCAATCCGATGCGACGTTGCCCGCCGACCTGCGCGGGCTGGCGCCGGGCCTGCACGAGGACCGTCCCGGCGGCGAGATGGTGCTGGTCGACCAGACCCAGGCCGGACGCCTGTACCTGGTGTTCCTGCGCGCGCCGGCGCAACGACTGGCGTTCTGGTTCGGCGTGGTGCCGACCCTGCTGACCCTGATCGCGGTGCTGGTGGTGGCCTGGCTGACCTGGCGGGTGTCGCGGCGCCTGCTGTCGCCGATGAACTGGCTGGCGCGGCGGGTCTCGCGCTGGGATCCGCGGCACCCGGCGGCCGCCGAACTGGCCCCGGAGAACCTGCCGGCCGACGTGCAGGGCGAGGCGCGGCAGCTGGCCGCCGCCCTGCATGCGCTGGCCCTGCGCGTCACCGACCACGTCGCCCGCGAGCGCAACTTCACTCGCGATGCCAGCCACGAACTGCGCACCCCGCTGACGGTGATCCGCGTCGCCACCGACATCGCGATGACCGAGCAGGACCTGCCGCCGCGCCTGCACCGCAGCCTGCAGCGGATCCAGCGCGCCGGTCGCGACATGGAGGCGGTGATCGACGCCTTCCTGATCCTGGCGCGGGAAGCGGACGTGGTGCCGCAGAGCGAGACCTTCGAGGTCGCCGACGTGGTCGAGTACGAGGCCGAGAACGCGCGCGAGCTGCTGGTCGGCAAGCCGGTGACCTTGAGCGTGCGCGTGCTGGCCGCGGCGACGCTGCATGCGCCGCCGCGGGTGCTGCACGTGGTGGTCAGCAACCTGCTGCGCAATGCCTGCAGCTACACCGATACCGGGCGCATCGAGGTCGAGGTCGAGGCCGACTGCATCCGCATCCGCGACACCGGCATCGGCATGTCCCAGGAGGCGCTGCGGCACGCCTTCGAGCCGTTCTTCCGTGCCGAGCCGGAGCGCCCGCAGGGCACCGGGCTGGGCCTGTCGATCGTGCGCCGGTTGTGCGAGCGCTTCGGCTGGCAGGTGGCGCTGGAAAGCGCCGAGGGCGGCGGCATCGTCGCCACGGTGCGGTTCGTTCCGGCAACGTAAGCGCCCGCCCAGCGCCGGCGCCGGGCGGGCGCTGCGTCTCCTGCGAAGGCAGGCGGCCCGGCGGCTGTCGACGCCGGCCAGGCGCCCGCGCATGGCCGGATTTTTCCGCGGCGCCTCGGCGCCGCTGTGCGGGGTCACGCCTTGGCGTGTGCGCCTTCCGCCTTCGGCGCGCTGATGCGCACCTTGTCGCCATCGGCCAGGCCGTCCGGCGGACTCTCGATCAGGCGGTCGCCGGCGGCCACGCCGGACCCCAGTTCCACGGTCTTGCCGTAGTCGCGCGCGATGGTCACCGGCTTGAAGACGACCGTGTCGTGCGCGTCGACCACCGCCACGCGCAGGCCCTTGTCGTCGAACACCAGCGCGCTGGCCGGTACCCGCAGCAGCGCGGCGTCGGCCGGAAGATCGAAACGGACGCTGGCGTAGCCGCCCGGCAGCAGCTTGCCGTCCTGGTTGTCCACGGCGACCTGGACCAGCGTGGTGCCGGAGGCGGCGTTGACCGCCCCCGATGCGCTGTCGACGACGCCGCTGAAGGTCTGCCCAGGGTATTCCGGCACCGTCAGCGTCACCCGGCTGCCTGTGTGCACCGATGGCGCATCGCTCTGCGGCACGTTCACGTACATGCGCAGCTTGCGCGTGTCCGAGACCACGAACAGTTCCTGGCCGCCGCCGGCGTTGATCAGCGCGCCGACATCGGTCTCGCGCGCGGTGACGGTGCCGTCGAACGGCGCCACCAGTCTGGCGAAGCCCTTCAGCGCTTCAAGGCGTTCGAGATTGGCCTGTGCGGATTGGGCGAGGGCGCGCTTGGCGTCGTAGTCGCCGGTCTTCTCGTCCACGGCCTGCTTGGACACGACCTCGGTCTGGCCCATGGCCTGCCAGCGCCTGGCGGTGGTCTGCGCCAGCGCGGCGTTGACGCGCGCGTTGGCGAGGTCGGCCTTGGCCTGGAGCAACTGCTGATCCAGGTCGGGCGTCTGGATCTCGGCGAGCACATCGCCGGCTTTCACCTTGGCGCCGATGTCGGTCTTCCACCATTTCAGGTAGCCGCTGGTGCGGGCGAAGATCGGTGCGCGGGCATACGCCTCCAGGCGGCCGGGGAGGTTGAGGACCCCGCTGCCCTGGTTGGTGTCCGGGGCCACCACGGCCACCGTCGGCACCGCCTGGTCGTCGGTCCACGCGCGCAACCGGCGCGCGTCGCCGGCGCGGGTGGCGACCCCGGCGACGACGATGGCCAGGACCACGATCGAGGCGATGAGCGCGGCCAGGCGGAGCCGGCGCGGCGGGATGGGGGAGGACTGGTCAGGCGACATGCGGGGACGCTCCGGGGGCGTGCGCCGTCGGGGAGGACGGCTGGGAAGCACGGCGGTGGATGAGGCTGAAGACGATCGGCACGAAGAACAGCGTGCTCACGGTGGCGAAGATCAGGCCGCCGATGACGGCGCGGCCCAGCGGCGCGTTCTGTTCGCCGCCTTCGCCCATGCCCAGGGCCATCGGCGCCATGCCGATGATCATCGCCAGCGCGGTCATCAGCACCGGGCGGAAGCGGACGAAGCCGCCTTCCAGCGCCGCCTTGGCCGCGTCGCCATGCGCGGCGAGGCGCTCGCGGCAGAAGCTCACCACCAGGATCGAGTTGGCGGTGGCCACGCCCATGCACATGATGGCCCCGGTCAGCGCGGGAACCGACAGGCTGGTGTGCGTGGCGAACAGCATCCAGACGATGCCGGCGATCGCCGCGGGCAATGCGCTCACGATCACGAACGGATCGCTCCACGACTGGAAGTTCACCACGATCAGCAGGTAGATCAGCACGATCGCGCCGAGCAGGCCGAAGATCAGCCCGGAGAACGCCTTGTTCATCGTCTGCACCTGGCCGAGCAGGACCGTGCTGGAGCCCTTGGGCAGGAACTTCTGGTTGGCGTCGAGGATCTTCTGGATGTCGGCGGCGACCGCGCCGAGGTCGCGGTCCTGCGGGGAGGCGAAGATCTCCACCATCGAATTGATGTTGTATTGGCTGACCACCGCATCGCTCGCGGTCCGCGACAGCGTCGCCAGCCCGCCCAGGCGCTGTGCGCCGCCCTGGCCCGCACTCGGGGTGATCGGCACGTTCTGCAGGTCGGGCAGGGTGTCGAGGCTGTACTGCGGCGTCTGCATCACGATGGGATAGGAGACGCCGTTCTGCGGATTCAGCCAGAACGTCGGGGCGATCTGGCTGGAACCGGCCAGGTTCACGCCCAGGCTGCTGGTCACGTCGCGCTCGGTGACGCCCACCTGTTGCGCAAGGCTGCGGTCCACGTTCACCGCGAAGCCGGGGCTGGCCTGCGACTGCTGGATGCGCGCGTCGGCCACGCCGGGGACGCGGCGGATCTCGCGCAGCAGGCGGTTGGCGTAGCCGAAGTTGGCGGCGAGGTTGGGGCCGCGGATCTGCAGGTCCACCGGCGCCGGCGCGCCGAAGTTCAGGATCTGGCTGATGATGTCGGCCGGCGGGAACGAGAACACCACGGAGGGGAATTGCCGCGGCAGGGTCTGGCGCAGCATGCGCACGTAGTCGGCGGTGGGCGCATGGCCTTCGCTCAGCGCGATCTGGATGTCGCCGTCCTGCGAGCCGATGGTGCCGGTGTTGTTGTAGGTGTTGTTGATGCCGGAGGACGACAGGCCGATGTTGTCGACCACGCTGGCCAGATCGTGCGGCGGAATGAGCCTGCGCACGGCGCCGGTCACGTCGGCGAACAGATGCGCGGTCTCCTCCACGCGGGTGCCGACCGGGGCGCGCACGTGCATCAGGATCTGGCCCGAATCCACCGACGGGAAGAAGTTGCGGCCGAGCATCGGCAGCAGCAGGAACGACAGCGCCACGCACAGCAGGAAGCCGGGCACGAACGCCGTGCGGTGCAGCAGCGCGGTTTCCAGCAGGGCGTAGTAGCCGGCGCGCAGCCGCTCGAAGCGCTTCTCGAAACCGCGCTGGAAGCGCACCAGCGGATTGCGCGACGGCGGCTGGCCATGGCCGTCGCCGTGCATGTCGGTATGCGGGGCGTGCGGACGCAGCAGGTACTTGGCCATGGTCGGCACCAGCGTGCGCGACAGCAGGAACGACGCGATCATCGCGAACATCACCGCCTCGGCCATCGGCACGAACAGGAAGCGCGCCACGCCTTCGAGGAAGAACATCGGCACGAACACGATGCAGATGCACAGCAGCGAGACGAAGGCGGGCGTCACGATCTGCGACGCGCCGTCCATGATCGCCGTCTCCACCGACTTGCCCTGCTCCAGGTGCCAGTTGATGTTCTCGATGGTCACCGTGGCATCGTCCACCAGGATGCCCACCGCGAGCGCCAGGCCGCCCAGGGTCATGATGTTCATCGTTTCGCCAACCGCCGACAGCGCGGCGATCGAGCCGAGGATCGCCAGCGGGATCGAGATGGCGATGATCAGCGTCGAGCGCCAGCTGCCCAGGAACAGCAGGATCATCAGGCTGGTGAGCGCCGCGGCGATCACCCCTTCGCGCGCCACGCCCTCGATCGCGCCGCTCACGAACAGCGACTGGTCGCCGATGGGAACGATCCGCAGGTCCGGCGGCAGGGCGTCCTTCATCGCCGCCACCCGCTCCTTGATGCCGGCGATGATCGCCAGCGTCGAGGCCGAGCCGTTCTTCATCACCGTCATCAGCACCGAGCGATTGCCGTTGACGTGCACGATGTTGGTCTGCGGCGGCGCGCCGTCGCGGACATGCGCCACGTCGCGGATGAACACCGTGGCGCCGTCGACCGTCTTCACCGGCAGGTCGCCGAGTTCCGCGATGTCCGATGGCGCGTTGTTGAGCTGCAGCGTGTATTCGTACTTGCCGATCTTCTGCGTTCCCACCGGCGTGATGAGGTTCTGCGCCGCCAGCGCGTTGGCCACGTCCTGCGCCGACAGGCCGCGCGCCTGCAGCGCCGACGGGTCGATGTCGATCTGGACCTGGCGGGTCTTGCCGCCGAACGGGTACGGAATCGCCGCGCCGGCCACCGAGGTCAGCTGCGGGCGGATGATGTTGAGCCCGAGGTCGGCCAGGTTCTGCTCGGTGAGCCCTTTGCCGGACAGCGCCAACTGGATGATCGGCACCGTGGAGGCGTTGTAGTTGAGGATCAGCGGCGGCGTGGTGCCCTGCGGCAGCTGCCGCAGCATGGTCTGCGCGACGGCGGTGACCTGCGCGTTGGCGGTACGGATGTCGACGGTGGGCTGGAAGAAGATCTTGACGATGCCGAAGCCCTGGATCGAATTGGCCTCGATGTGCTCGACGTCGTTCACGGTGGTGGTGAGCACGCGTTCGAACGGCGAGGTGACGCGGCCGGCCATCTGGTCGGGCGGCAGGCCGTTGTACTGCCACACCACGGCGATCACCGGGATCTTGATGTCCGGAAAGATGTCGGTGGGCGTGCGCAACGCGGCGAGCGGGCCTACGATCAGGATCAGCAGGGCCAGGACGACGAAGGTATACGGGCGCGTCAGTGCGATCCGGACGAGGCCAATCATGGAGAAGCGGTTTCCTGCGCGAATGTTGCGTCGCGGCAGATTTTGCCTCTGGACCGTTCCTGGGCGTCATTAAGATTTATTTAGATATCCCGGCCGTGGCCGCAAACGCTCCCTCGTTCAACGGCTTGGGCGCAGCCGCGGATGCGTGCGGGCGGGCCGCGCCGCGCCGGCACGGACGCTCGGTGTCAGGCCGGGCCGGGCGCGCCGCGGGCGAGCGGTGCCGAGGTGGCGGGCGGGCAGAGGATCGAGAACACCGCCCCGCGCGCGTCGCCGCCCACCTGCAGCACGAAGCCATGCAGGCGGACGATGGCGCTGACGATCGCCAGCCCCAGCCCGCAGCCGGGCTGGGAGCGGGTCTGGTCGGCGCGATAGAAGCGGCGAAAGATCGCCTGGCGCTCGTCGGGGGCGATGCCGGGTCCGGTATCGGCGACATCGATGCGGGCGTTGCCGTCCTGGTCGGTCGCTGCCAGCAGGCGGATCGTCCCGCCGTCGGGGGTGAACTTGATCGCATTGCCGACCAGGTTGGCCAGCGCCTCGAACAGCAGGTGCGGATCGCCGTGCACGGCGGGCAGAGGCTGCAGCGCGAGTTCGAAGGCCTGCCCGCGGTCCTCGGCCAACGGCGCGTAGAACGCGTGGACGTCTCGCAGCAGCGCGTCCAGGTTGATCGCCGAGAAGCAGGCGCTGCGTTGCCGATCTTCCAGTTCCGACACGCGCAGCAGCGCGCGGAACCGGGTCAATACGGTGTCGATTTCGCTCACGCATGCGTCCAGTTGCGCGCCTTCCGGGCGCTCCTCGAACTGCTGCTGCAGCCGGTGCAGGCGCGTGCGCATGCGCGTCAGTGGGGTGCGCAGGTCGTGGGCGATGTTGTCGGTGACGCCCTTCACCTCGCCGAGCAGGCGCTCGACCTCGTCCAGGGTCCTGTTCACCGTGGCCGCCAGCAGGTCCACCTCGTCGCCGCGCCGCGACACCGGCAGGCGCACGCTGAGGTCGCCGCGGTGGATGGGCTGCATGGCCTGCTGGATGGCACGGATGCGCCGCGCCGGGCCGCGCGCCAGGAGGATGCCGCCGAGCAGCCCCGGCAGCAGGGTCAGGGACAGTCCCCACAACAGGCCCCGGTAGATGATCGCGGTCAGCCCGTCGATCACGGTGCTGGCCTTCACCACCACCAGGCGGCGTCCGTCCGGCAGTTCCCTGGCGATGCCGCGGGCCTGGGTCAGGCTGCCGTTCCCGGCGCCGACCAGCCTGGCGTTGACCAGGCCGACGCTGCCGTCGCTGGCCACGTCCTTGGGGACCTCGGCGATATTGCCGGCGATGCGGCGCCCCTGCGGATCGAACAGGCCGACCCACATGAAGCCCTGGATGTCGATGGCGTTGGCTTCGCCCACCGTGTGGGCCAGGCGCCTGGGATCGGTGTTCTCCAGGTAATGGATGCGCGCGGTGAGCATCTGGTCGATCACGTGCGACAGGTAGCGCGTGGACTCCCATTGCACGATGCCGAGCAGCACGATGCACCAGATCGCGAACAGCGACCCGTAGATCAGGATCAGCCGCGTCGTGGCCGAGCGCCAGGCGTCACTCAGCGGGGGCAAGGACATATCCCGAGCCGCGCATCGTGCGGATGAGCGGTGGCTGGCCGTTGCCGTCGATCTTGCGGCGCAGGCGCCCGATATGGACATCGATCACGTTGGTGCCGGGGTCGAAATGGAAGCCCCAGACGTGTTCGAAGATCATCTGCCGGGTCACCACCTGGCCGGCGTTGCGCATCAGGAATTCGAGCAGGCGGAATTCGGTGGGCAGCAGGGCCAGCGGCTGGCCGGCGCGCAATGCGTTGTGGCGGACCAGGTCGAGTTCGAGGTCGGCCACGCGCAGGCGGGTTTCGGGCGTGGTGGCCGCGTTGCGATGGCGGCGCACCAGCACCTCGGCGCGCGCCACCAGTTCGTCGGGCGAGAACGGCTTGGTCAGGTAGTCGTCGCCGCCCGCGCGCAGGCCGCGCACGCGCTCGTCCACCTCCGAGAGCGCGCTGATCATCAGCACCGGCGTCTGTACCGCGCGCTTGCGCAGTTCGGAGACGACGTCGATGCCGTCCATGCCGGGCAGCAGGCGGTCGAGGGTGATGATGTCGTAGCCATCGGTCAGCGCGCGCTGCAGGCCGTCGCGCCCGTCGGCGATCCAGTCGGTGCTGAAGCCATGCGCGCCGAGTTCCGCGACGATGTCGCGGGCGGTCACTTCGTCGTCTTCGATGACCAGGGCTCTGGGCATCCTCGCTTACTCCGTGCCGCGCATAGCGGCACGCGCTTGCCGACCGCCGCCGACCTTGCCGGCCGGCAGCCGCCGTTGCGCCGCGCGCGCGAGGCCGTTCATCGCCGGTCAGGGCGCCAGGTAAGGCCGCAGCGTGTCGCGCCACAGCGCGTAGCCGGCCGCGTTCATGTGCAACTTGTCCGGGCCGAACAGTTCGGCGTGTGGCTGTCCGTCAGCGCCGAGCATCGGCGTGTAGACGTCGACGAACTGGACCTGCTTGAGGCCGGCGGCGGCCTTGCGGATCAGCGCGTTGGCCTCGGCCATCTTCGGCATCAGCGCCGCCCGCGACGGGCTGGGCTTGATCGACAGGTAGACGATGCGGGTCTTGGGCAGGTCGCGGCGCACGCGGGTCACGAAGGCCACGAAGTCGTCGCGCACCTGCTGCGGGCTGCGGCCGCTGTTGAGATCGTTGTCGCCGGCGTAGAACACGATCAGGCGCGGCTTGTACGGCACCACGATGCGGTCGGCGTACCAGGTGCTGTCGCGGATCTCGGAACCGCCGAAGCCGCGGTTGAGCGTCTGCACGCCGGGAAAATCCGTGGCCAGCGAGGTCCAGAAGCGGATCGAGGAGCTGCCGACGAACAGCACGCCGCCGGGTTTGACCGGATGCGCGGCATCGTCTTTGGCGAAGCGCGCCATGTCCTCTTCCCAGGCGGCATTGGAGACCTGGTCAGGCACGCTGGGGGGCGGCGGCGGGACAATGGCCCGTGCCGGCGACAGGCCGAGCAGGGACAGGCTGAACAGACTCAGGGCGAGCAGCGGGGCGCGCAGCGGCGAACGGGACATGACGCCTCCTCCAAGCAAGGGGATCGGCGATGGTGCCGCAGGCGCCGCATGCAGGCAAATCCGAGGCGATACCGGCGATGCCGCGGGGCTTGTGGCAAAATTGCGGTCTAGCCCGCTGCGCCCTTGCCCATGACCGATTCCTTCCGGCCGTCGTCGTCGCGTCCCCATTGCACGGGGCGGGGCTGAGCCGTGGCCGACCAGTTCGGGCACCTGCCGCGCGGCCCGCGCCGCATGCTGATGGCGGCACGCTGGTCGTGGCAGGGGTTGCGCGCGGCCTGGCTGCACGAGTCCTCGTTCCGCCTGGAAGTGTGCCTGTTCCTGGTCCTGGCGCCGCTGGCGCTGTGGCTGGGGCAGGGGCCGGTGCAGCAGGTGCTGATGATCGGCTCGCTGCTGCTGGTGCTGGCGGTGGAACTGCTCAATTCGGCGATCGAAGCGGTGATCGAGCGCTACGGCCCCGAGCATCACGAACTGGCCGGCCGCGCCAAGGACATGGGCTCGGCCGCGGTCTTTGTGATGCTGGCCAACGTGGTGCTGTGCTGGGGCCTGATCCTGCTGCCGCGCGTGCTGTGATCGCCGCCCGTTTCTTCTTCTGTTAAAGGATCCAACCCCATGGCTCTCGAGTTTCTCGCCGACCCCAACACCTGGCTGACGCTGTTGACGCTGAGTGCGTTGGAGATCGTGCTGGGCATCGACAACCTGGTGTTCATCTCCATCGCGGTGGGCAAGCTGCCGGAAGCGCAGCGCCCGGCCGCGCGCAGGTTCGGCATCGCGGTGGCGTGCCTGACCCGCATCGCGCTGCTGGTGTCGCTGGCGTTCCTGGCGCGCATGCAGGGCGAGCTGTTCAGCGTCGCCGGCATGGGCATCTCGATCCGCGACCTGGTGCTGATCATCGGCGGCCTGTTCCTGCTGGTGAAGGGCACCATGGAGATCCGCGAGCTGATCACCGGCGGCGACGATGCCGATCCCACCACCAGCAAGGCCTCGGGCGTGTTCTGGATGGTGATCGCGCAGATCGCGGTGATCGACATCGTGTTCTCGCTGGATTCTGTGATCACCGCGGTGGGCATGGCCCAGCACATCCCGGTGATGATCGCCGCGGTGCTGCTGGCGGTGGCGGTGATGCTGCTGGCGGCCAATCCGCTGGGCCGCTTCATCGACGCCAACCCGACGGTGAAGATGCTGGCGCTGGCCTTCATCCTGATGATCGGCGTGGTGCTGATCCTGGACGGCCTGGACGTGCACGTGCCCAAGCCCTACATCTACGCGGCGATGGGCTTCTCGGTGCTGGTGGAGTGGCTGAACCTGCTGATGCGCCGGCGCGCCGCCGCGCACCAGGTGCCCGGCGCCGGGAAGTGGTGAGCCGCCGCTGAGGCTGGCTGCGTTTTCACCGGTGGCGTGGCAAGCTGCGCCCAGTCACCCGCCGGAGTCATCGCATGCGCCTGTTGTCCCGCTCCCTGTTCCTGGCCGCGCTGGCCGTATTGCTGTCCGGCTGCGGCTACAACGCCATCCAGCAGAAGGACCAGGCGGTCAAGGCCGGCTGGTCGGAAGTGCTGAACCAGTACAAGCGCCGCGCCGACCTGGTGCCGAACCTGGTCAACACGGTCAAGGGCTATGCCGACCAGGAGCGGCAGGTACTGACCGACGTGACCAACGCCCGCGCCCGCGTCGGCCAGGTGCAGGTCAACGCCGACGACGCCGCCTCGCTGCAGCAGTTCCAGCAGGCCCAGGGCCGGCTCTCCAGCGCGCTGTCGCGGCTGCTGGTGGTCAGCGAGAACTACCCGAACCTGAAATCCGACCAGGCCTTCCGCGACCTGCAGGCGCAGCTGGAAGGCACCGAAAACCGCATTACCGTGGCGCGCGGCCGCTACATCCAGGCGGTGCAGGACTACAACACCTACATCCTGTCGTTCCCGCAGGTGATCACCGCCAAGCTGTTCGGCTACAAGGAAAAGCCCAACTTCTCGGTGGAGAACGAGGCGCAGATCTCCGAGGCGCCGGCGGTGAACTTCGGCGGCCAGCCGGCGCCCGCGCCGCGGCAGACGCAACCACCGGCGCCGGCGCAGTAAGCGCCGCCGCAGGCCGGCCCGACCGTGCATTCGACTTCCGTGGCGGCTGAGGGCGCTGCCGCAGCGACGGCGTCGCGCGGCAGCGCCCGCCCTGCGCGTGGCCGGCGGCGCGCCTGCGTGTGGCTGCTGCTGTTGGCGCTGCTGCCCTGGCTGGCCTGGGCACAGGCCGAGGCGCCGATCCCGCCGCTGGATGCGCCGGTGGTCGATACCACCGGCACGCTGACCCCGAACCAGCGCCTGGAACTGGATCGGCAGGCGGTGCAGCTGCAGCAGCGCAAGGGCAGCCAGTTGCAGGTGCTGGTGGTGCCCAGCACCGCCCCGGAGAGCATCGAGCAGTACACCCAGCGCGTGTTCGACCAGTGGAAGCTCGGCCGCAAGGGCGTGGACGACGGCGTGCTGCTGGTGGTGGCCAAGGACGACCGGCGCGTGCGCATCCAGCCTGGCTATGGTTTGGAAGGCGCGATTCCCGACGCCACCGCCAACCGCATCATCCAGGAGTACCTGGTGCCGCGCTTCCGCGCCGGCGACTACAGCGGCGGCATCGCCGAGGCGACCGCGATGCTGGTCAAGCTGATCGACGGCGAGGCGCTGCCGGCGCCGGTCAGTGCGCATGCCCCGGCGTCGCGCGGCGGCGGTCTGGGATTCGGGTTCTTCGCCGGTCTGTTCGCGGCGCTGGTCGCGCAGGTGCTGTTCGCGCGGCTGTCGCGCCCGGTGCGCGGCGTGCTGAGCGGGGTGGTCGGCGGTGGCGTCGGCCTGGTGCTGAGCCTGTCGCTGCTCGTCGGTGCGCTGACCGGTGCGATCGGCCTGATCCTGGGCCTGTTCGTCGGGATTTCGCCGGGCCGCTCGGCCGGCGGTGGCGGATGGGGCGGTGGAGGGTGGGGCGGCGGCGGCTTCGGCGGTGGCTGGGGCGGCGGTGGCGGCAGTTGGGGGGGCGGTGGAGGTGGCGGCTTCGGCGGAGGCGGCTGGGGTGGAGGCGGTGGCAGTTCCGGAGGCGGCGGCGCCTCGGGGAGCTGGTGATGCGCCTGCTCCGGCACCTGTTCGCGCCCTCGGCGCAGCGGCTGTTCCCGGCGGCCAGCCTGGAGCGCATCGGCGCGGCGATCGCCGCGGGCGAGCGGCTGCATCGCGGGCAGGTGATGTTTGCGGTGGAATCGGGCCTGGCGCCGGCGCAGGTGCTGCGCGGCATGGCGCCGCGGTTGCGTGCCGAACAGGCCTTCGCGCAGTTGCGCACCTGGGACACCGAAGCCAACAACGGCGTGCTGATCTACCTGCTGCTGGCCGACCACCATATCGAGATCGTGGCCGACCGCGGTCTGCACGGGCGCGTGGACGCGGCGCAGTGGCGCCAGGTCTGCGCACTGATCGAGCGCGACATGCGCGCGGGCCAGCCTGAGCAGGCGGTGATCGCCGGCGTCGGCGCGGTCTCGGCGCTGCTGGCCGCGCACTTCCCTGCGCAGCCGGGACAGCAGGGCGAGAACGAGCTGCCGAACCTGCCGCAGGTGCTGGATTGAGGTAAGCGGCGACGCTGGGTTCGCCTGGCCGGCAGATGGGATGCAGCGTCTTGCCGTGGTCGAGGCTGTGGACACCGGAGGCGCTGCTCCCGCATCGGTGCGATGCGGTGGCATTGTGGGAGGGACTTCAGTCCCGACGCGAGCGTGCCGGATTGGAGCCTGATGGCGGTGCGCGTCGCGGCTGAAGCCGCTCCCACATTGGGGCGCTGGCGGCTCCCGCATCGGTGCGATGCGGTGGCGTTGTGGGAGGGACTTCAGTCCCGACGCGAGCGTGCCGGGTTGGGGCCTGATGGCGGTGCGCGTCGCGGCTGAAGCCGCTCCCACATTGGGGCGCTGGCCGCTCCTGTATTGGCGCGATGCGGTGGCATTGTGGGAGGGACTTCAGTCCCGACACGAGCGTGCCGGGTTGGGGCCTGATGGCGGTGCGCGTCGCGGCTGAAGCCGCTCCTACATTGGGGCAGTGGCCGCTCCTGCATTGGCGCGATGCGGTGGTGTTGTGGGAGGGACTTCAGTCCCGACGCGAGCGTGCCGGGTTGGGGCCTGATGGCAGTGCGCGTCGCGGCTGAAGCCGCTCCTACATTGGGGCAGTGGCCGCTCCTGCATTGGCGCGATGCGGTGGGGTTGTGGGAGGGACTTCAGTCCCGACGCGATAGGGCCGGGTTGGGGCCTGATGGCAGTGCGCGTCGCGGCTGAAGCCGCTCCCACATTGGGGCAGTGGCCGCTCCTGCATTGGCGCGATGCGGTGGTGTTGTGGGAGGGACTTCGGTCCCGACGCGACAGTGCCCGGTTGGGCCATATGGCGCTGCGCGTCGCGGCTCATGGCCCGGAGGTCACCTGCGCCGCTTCCGCAAGTGAAGCGCCATGCCGCACAAGGGCCCGCAATCGCGGTAATCGGCGGAGTCTGCGGCAGGCGCGTGCGCCTGCCAGCAGATGAAGCGCCATGCCGTGGGAGGGGCCGCAATCGCGGTAATCGGTGGAGTCGGTGGCAGAATAGGCGACCTTCGCCCCCCGGCCGACGCTCCCGCATGACCTATCTCCACCAGATCGATCCCATCGCCTTCTCGTTCGGGCCGGTGAAGGTGCATTGGTACGGGCTGATGTACCTGGCGGGCTTCGTGTCGGCCTGGTGGCTGGGCCGCCGCCGCATCCGCGCCGGTCGCCTGCCCGGGGTGAACGAGGAGGGCTTCTCCGACCTGCTGTTCTACGCGATGCTCGGCGTGGTGCTGGGCGGACGCATCGGCTACATGCTGTTCTACGCGTTGTCCGATTTCCTGGCCAACCCGCTGCTGATCTTCAAGGTGTGGGACGGCGGCATGAGCTTCCACGGCGGCCTGCTGGGCGTGCTGGCGGCCTGCCTGTGGTGGACGCGCAAGGCGCGCCTGCATTTCTTCGACACCGTTGATTTCGTCGCGCCGCTGGTGCCACTGGGCTTGGGCTTCGGCCGCATCGGCAATTTCGTCGGCGGCGAGTTGTGGGGTAAGTTGACCCACGCCGGCTGGGGCGTGATCTTCCCGCACGCACCGGTGCAGGACGGCGTGGCCAACGCGCCGGCGCTGGAGAGCCTGATGAGCACTGCGCAACTGCAGCAGCAGTACGCCGCGGGGCTGCTGGACCGCTACGCCCGCCATCCGTCGCAGCTGTACGAAGCGGCGTTGGAAGGATTGGTGATGTTCGTGGTGCTGTGGACCTTCTCGATGAAGCCGCGGGCGCGCTATGCGGTGTCCGGTCTGTTCGCGCTGCTGTACGGCGTGTTCCGCTTCGCCGTGGAGTTCGTGCGCGTGCCGGACGCGCAGCTGGGCTACCTGGCGTTCCATTGGCTGACCCGCGGCCAGCAGTTGAGCATTCCGCTGATCCTGTTGGGCGTGTTCCTGCTGTGGCGCTCGCGCAGCGCGCCGGTGCTGCAGCCGGTGCCGCCGGCGGAGGTGGCCAAGTGAAGCAATACCTGGAGTTGCTGCAGCACGTGCTCGAGCACGGTGCGCAGAAAGCCGACCGCACCGGCACCGGCACGCGCAGCGTGTTCGGCTGGCAGATGCGCTTCGACCTCAACGACGGCTTCCCCTTGGTCACCACCAAGAAGCTGCACCTGCGCTCGATCGTGCACGAGCTGCTGTGGTTCCTGAAGGGCGAGACCAACATCGCCTATCTCAAGGACAACAAGGTCAGCATCTGGGACGAGTGGGCCGATGCGCAGGGCGAACTCGGCCCGGTGTACGGCAAGCAGTGGCGGCGCTGGACCGGCGCGGACGGGCGCGAGATCGACCAGATGCAGTGGCTGGTGGACGAGATCAAGCGCAACCCGGACTCGCGGCGGCTGGTGGTCAGCGCCTGGAACGTGGCCGAGTTGCCGCAGATGGCGCTGATGCCGTGCCACAGCCTGTTCCAGTTCTACGTGGTCGACGGCAAGCTCAGTTGCCAGCTTTACCAGCGCAGCGGCGACATCTTCCTCGGCGTGCCGTTCAACATCGCCAGCTACGCGCTGCTGACGCACATGGTGGCGCAGGCCACCGGCCTGGGCGTGGGCGATTTCGTGCACACGCTGGGCGATGCGCACCTGTATTCCAACCACTTCGCACAGGCGCGCGAGCAGCTGGCGCGCGCGCCGCGGCCGTTGCCGCGGTTGCGGCTGAACCCGGCGGTCACCGATCTGTTCGCCTTCACCTACGACGACATCGCCATCGAGGGCTACGACCCGCATCCGGCGATCAAGGCGCCGGTGGCGGTGTGAGTGGCAGCCGGGAATCGGGAATGGGGAATCGGGAATCGGCAAGCGCCGCCGTCGCGGCGCGGACGGATGCGTCGCCGTCTACGCGCCCCGCGCTGCGGCTGAGCCTGATCGCGGCGCTGGACCAGGCCAATGCCATCGGCCGCGACAACGACCTGCCGTGGCGCTTGCCGGACGATCTCAAACGGTTCAAGGCGCTGACCCTGGGCAAGCCGGTGCTGATGGGGCGCAAGACCGCGCAGTCGCTGGGGCGCGCGCTGCCCGGGCGCTTGAACCTGGTGATGACCCGCTCGGGGCAGGTGCCGTTCGCGGACATGCGGCCGGTGGCGTCGCTGCCGGCGGCGATCGAGGCGGCGCGCGAGGCCGGTGCCACGGAGCTGGCGGTGATCGGCGGCGGCGACATCTTCGCGCTGGCCCTGCCGCTGGCCGAGCGGCTGTACCTCAGCCACGTCGAGACCGTGGTCGAGGGCGCCGATGCGCATTTCCCCGTGTTCGATCCGGCGCAGTGGGACGTGGTGGCGCGGCAAGCGCATCCGGCCGATGCGCGGCATGCGCTGGCGTTCGAATTCGTGGATTACCGGCGCCGTTCTGGCGCGGCGTAGGCCGGCGGGTTAGCGCCTGGCCAATCGTAGGAGCGGCTTTAGCCGCGACAGGCATTGCCGAGGACGCCTGTCGCGGCTAAAGCCGCTCCTACGACGTCGCACCGTCTCGCCGGAGCTTCACTCCTGCTCCTGCTCCGGCGCGGATGCAGCTGGCGTCTGTCCACGGTTTGGCGTGCCGCGCCGCCGCGGCGTGCCGCTGCGCGCAGCCGGCGGCGGTCCCTGCACCGGCCGGCCCGGCACCTGCACCACCTGCAGGTCCTCGCTGTCCAGGCGCAGCGCGGTCAGCTTGCCGCCCCAAACCGCGCCGGTGTCGATCGCGTGCACGCCCTGGGTGATGGTCAGGCCCAGCGTCGACCAATGCCCGCAGACGATCTTCAGGTCGCGCTCGACCCGCCCCGGCACCTCGAACCACGGATACAGGCCCTGCGCCTGGGTGCCGGGCGTGCCTTTTTCCTCGATCGCGATGCGCCCGCGCGGAGTGCAGTAGCGGGCGCGGGTGAACAGGTTGATGATCGCGCGCGACCGGTCGTAGCCGGTCAGGCCCGGCGACCACGCCGGGCGGTCGCCGTACATGTTGCGGAACAGCTTGCGGTAGCCGTTGCCGTGCAGTTGCTGCTCGACCTCGCGCGCGTGCTTCTCGGCCAGCGCGGTGGTCCATTTCGGCGCCAGGCCGGCGTGGATCATCATCCAGCCGAGTTGGCGGTCGGCGTGCAGCAGCTTCTGCATGCGCAGCCAGGTCAGCAGTTCGTCGCGGTCCTCGGCCAGCACGATGCGCTGCAGGTCCGGATTGACCTTGCGCTGTTCGTCCGGGCTGCGCTCGCCGATCGCCAGCAGCGACAGATCGTGATTGCCCAGCACCACCACGCTGTGGTCGCGCAACGAGTGCACCAGCCGCAGCGTCTCCAGCGACTGCCCGCCGCGGTTGACCAGGTCGCCGCAGAACCACAGCCGGTCCACCGCGGGATCGAAGCGGATCTTCTCCAGCAACTGCTGGGTGATGTCGTAGCAACCCTGCAGGTCGCCGATCGCCCAGACCGCCATCAGTGCAGGGTCCGCGGCACGGACAGCACGAACGGCGCGATCGGGGCGACGAACTGGGTGCCGTCGTCGGCCTCCATGTCGTAGTGGCCGCGCATCGTGCCGTGTTCGGTCTCCAGCACCAGCCCGGAGGTGTAGCGGAAATCCTCGCCCGGCCGCAGCCGCGGCTGTTCGCCGACCACGCCGTCGCCGTCCACGCGCTCGATGCGACCGTTGCCGTCGGTGATCTCCCAGTGCCGGGCGATCAGGCGCGCGGCGACGCGGCCGCGGTTGTGGATGCGGATCGTGTAGGCGAACGTGTAGCGTCCGTCCTCCGGCGCCGATTGGTCGTCGAGGAATCGGGGCGACACTTCGACCTCGATCCGATAGGGGGCGTCATCGTTCATCCCCACAGTTTAGAGCGTGTTTTGCCGTTTGAGGCGAGATGCGTCAATGGCGGGTGCGACGAAGCGCGCGTGGCGTCGCAGCGGCCTGTTCCGTGGCCAGGGCGCGCCGCGTGGTCCGGCTGCGTGGCAGCCCGCGGGAACGCGGATCATGATGTGTAAGGTCGGCGTCGTGCGTCTTGCCATCAGACGGTACGGGCGGACGTGCTGTCGTGGCTACGTCCAAGCGTGGCGCTGAGCCGTGGCGGCGCCGGCGGCATGCACGCCACGCCGCCACGCGCGTGCAGCGCCTGCGTCGCGCGCGCGGTAGGAGCGTCAGGCCGGGGCGAGGTTGGCCAGACGCACGAAGTCGGCGACCTCGAGTTGTTCGGCGCGCGCGTCCGGGCGCACGCCCGCGGCCTCGAACTGCGCGGCATCGCAGACGCCGTTCAAGGCGTTGCGCAGGGTCTTGCGGCGCTGCCCGAACGCGGCGCGGACCACATCGGCGAAGCGCTTCGGGTCGGCGATGCCCACCGTCTGCGGCGGCCGCGGCACCAGCCGCACCACCGCCGAATCCACCTTCGGCGGCGGCCGGAACGCGCCCGGCGGCACCACGAACAGCGAGGTCACCTCGCAGTAGGCCTGCAGCATCACGCTGAGCCGGCCGTAGACCTTGCTGCCGGGGTCGGCGGCCATGCGGTCGACCACTTCCTTCTGCAGCATGAAGTGCATGTCGGCGATCGCCGCGGCGTGGTCCAGCGCATGGAACAGGATCGGCGAGGAAATGTTGTAGGGCAGGTTGCCGACCAGGCGGATGCGCGCGCCGTCGGCCAGCGCGGCGAAATCCACCGACAGCACGTCGCGGTTGAGGATGGTCAGTTCGCCGACGTCGGCCGCCGCCGCGGTCAGCGGCGCGACCAGGTCACGGTCGAACTCGATCACGGTCAGCTGGCCATGTCGGCGCAGCAACGGGAAGGTGATCGCACCCTGGCCGGGACCGATCTCGACCAGCCGATCGCCCGGCTTGGGATCGACCGCGCGGACGATGCTGTCGATGTAGTGGCGGTCGCTGAGGAAGTGCTGGCCGAGGGATTTCTTGGCCGGGGCGCCGAAGCCGGGAGAGGAGGTCATGGGGGCATTTTATCGGCATGCGCCGGGCGGCGCGCGCGGAGGTAGGGGGCGGGTGCGGGGATGCGGGAGCGGCGTCAGCCGCGACGGGCTGCCTCGGGACTGCCCGTCGCGGCTGAAGCCGCTCCTACGGCGCCTGCGCGCGGCGTGCGGCCAGTTGCGCGCACAGCGCGGTGGCGGCGAACAGGCTGGACGGGTCGGCCACGCCGCGGCCGGCCAGGTCCAGCGCGGTGCCGTGGTCGACCGCCACGCGCGGGTAGGGCAGGCCCAGGGTCAGGTTCACCGCCTGCTCGAACCCGCTGTACTTGAGCACCGGCAGGCCCTGGTCGTGGTACATCGCCAGCACCGCGTCCACGCCCGCCAGCTTCTGCGGCAGGAACGCGGTATCGGCCGGCAGCGGGCCGAGCAGTTGCATGCCTTCCGCGCGCAAGGCGTCCAGCACCGGTTGCATCACCTGGATTTCTTCGTGGCCCAGGTGGCCGTCCTCGCCGGCATGCGGGTTCAGCCCCAGCACCGCGATGGTCGGCGCGGCGATGCCGAAGTCGCGGCGCAGCGCGGCGTCGGTGATGCGCAGGCTGCGTTCCAGCAGGGCCGGCGTGAGCGCATCGGCGACCGCGCGCAGCGGCAGATGGGTGGTGACCAGGGCCACCCGCACGATGGCGTTGGCCAGCATCATCACCACGTCGCGGCCGGCATGCTGCGCCAGCAATTCGGTGGTGCCGGTGTAGGCGATGCCGCCGGCGTTGATCGCGGCCTTGTGCACCGGGCCGGTGACCATGCCGGCCAGTTCGCCGCGCAGGCAGGCGTCGGCGGCCTGGGTCAGCGCGGCGATCACCGCCGCGGCATTGGCCGGTTCGGTCGCGCCGAAGCGGCTGGGCACGGCATTGGCGACCGTGCGCAGGCGCAGGTCGCCAGGGGCGAGGGCGGGACTGGATTCGGGCAGCAGCCGCAGCGGCAGCGACAGCGCCGCGGCAGCGGCGCGCAAGGTGTCGGGATCGGCGAAGGCCAGGAGCTGGCAGTCGTGCCGCGGCTGTTGCGCCAGCCGCACGCACAGCTCCGGGCCGATCCCGCCCGGCTCGCCCGGCACCAGCGCGAGCGAGGGGCGCATGGATCAGGGCTTGGCGGCGGGCGCCGGCGCGGGCGTGGCCGCCGGCGCAGTCGCGGCGTCGGTATTGCCCACGCGCAGGTCGACGTAGGCTTCGCCGCGCATTTCCTGCAGGAAGCGGTTGTATTCCTCTTCCAGCTTGCGGCGGCCGATGGTCTCGCGGACCTGGGCACGCTGGGTGTCGCTGGTCACGTCGGTCTGGCGCTCGCCGACGCGCTGCACGATGTGCCAGCCGGCCTCGGTGCGGAACGGCTCGGAGATCTGGCCGTCCCGCAGGCTCGCGACATGCTGGCCGAAGTCCGGGCCGAACGCGTCGGCCGGGAACCAGCCCAGGTCGCCGCCCTGGCTGCGGCTGTTGGTGTCCTCGGACGCTTCCTTGGCCACGGTCTGGAAGTCGGCGCCGCCGGCGATGCGCGCACGCAGGGTCTCGATCTTGGCCTTGGCGACGGCATCGGGCTGCGCGTCGTTGACCCGGATCAGGATGTGGCGGGCGTGGTACTCGGTGACGGTCTTCTTTTCCGGGTTGGCCGAGGCATCGCGCACCTCGACCAGCTTCAGCAACTGGAAGCCGCTGGGGCCGCGCAGCGGGCCGACCACCTGGCCCGGCTTCATGTCGCGGATCAGCTGCGCGAACGCGTTGGGGATTTCGTCGAGGCTGCGCCAGCCCAGGTCGCCGCCTTCCAGCGCGTTGGGGCTGTCGGAGTAACGCACGGCGGCGGCGTTGAAGTCGATCTCGCCCTTGTCGATCAGGTTCTTGACCCCGTCGATCTTGCCCTGGGCGGTCTTGATCTGCTCGGCGGTGGCGCCTTCCGGCAGGCCGACCAGGATGTGCGCCAGGTGGTACTGGGCGCCGGTGGTGGCCTGCTGCGCCAGCGCCGCGTCGACTTCGGCCTCGCTGACGTTGATGCGGCTCTGCGCGAAGCTCTGGCGCAGGCGCTGCACGGTGATCTCGTCGCGCACCGAGTTGCGGAAGTCGGTGTAGGACATGCCGTCGGCCGCCAGCTTCTTGCGCAGGCCGTCCACGTCGGTGCCGTTCTGCTGGGCGATGCTGGCGATGGCGCGGTTCAGTTCGTCGTCGCCGACGCGGATGCCGGTGCTGTTGGCGCGCGCGACCTGCAGCTTGACCAGGATCAGGCGCTCCAGCACCTGCCGCTGCAGCACGTTATCCGGCGGCAGCTGCGCCTCGCGGCCGGCATACTGCGCCTTCACGTTGCGCACGGCACGATCCAGCTCGCTCTGCAGCACGACATCCTCGTCGACCACCGCGGCGATGCGGTCCAGCGGTTGGGTTTGTTGCGCGGCGGCCGGAGCGGACACGCCGGCGACCGCCATCAGGGCGGCGAGAAAAACAGAAAGGGTCTTGGTCATGGAATCTGGTTCGGATCGTAAGCGTCCGGATCGGTCGTGGTGTTGCTGGGCGGGACCAAGTACAGGTCGTCGCGGTTGTAGCCGAGAATAGCACGGCGCAGAACGCGGTCCGTGTCCTGGCCCAGGGACGACAGCCCCTTGAGCACGAACTCGACCTGGAAGGCGGTATCCAGCGCGCCGGTGCGGTTGCGCACGTAGCGCCGCGCCAGCGCCCGCACCGCCAGACAGCAGCTGTCCCACTGCACGCCGAGGATGCTTTCCAGCGGCTTCTTGTCCATCAGCGAGTAGTAATGCCGGCCGACCAGGCTCCAGGTCGGATTGATCGGGTACAGGAACGAGACGTCGGCCTGCTCCAGCAGGTCGCGGCGGTAGCGGTACGCGAGGTTGACGATGCCGTCGCCGGGCAGCAGATAGCGCGCGCGGAAGCTGGCCAGGTCCTTGCGCCGGTACTTGGGGTCCCACTGGTAGGTGGCGCCCAGGTTCCAGCGGTCGTTGACCATGTAGTTGGCGTCCGCCACCCAGGCCGACTTGCCTTGCTCGATGGTGGTGTCGCTGTTGGGCAGGCTGACCCGCGAATCGCTGAAATACAGGATCTGGCCGAGGCTGACCGACAGCTTCTCCTTGCCGTCGTCCTGGCGCAGCAGGCGCGAGCTCAGCGCCATGGTCAGCTGGTTGGCGTCGTTCTGGCGGTCGGCACCGGTGTAGCGCGAGTCGCGGAACAGCTGGCCCCAACTGAAGGTGAACTCGCGTGTATCGAAGATCGGCAGGTCGTTCTGGTCGCGGTACGGCGTGTACAGGTAGAACAGCCGCGGTTCCAGGGTCTGCAGATAGTTGGTGTTGCCCCACTTGGTATCGCGGTCGAAGTACACGCCCGCATCGACGGTGGCGATCGGCAGGCTGCGCGAGGGCGTGGTGTCGCCGCCGAGCGTGGCCGCCAGATCCTTGTCGAGTTGGTAGGCGGTGTAGCGCCAGGCCAGGGTCGGCTTGAGGAACCAGGCGGCGCCGGCCAGCGGCATCGAGATGTAGGGCTTCAGGTCCAGGCGGCTGCCGCCCGGACGCGGGGTGACCACGCCGGTGCGCTCGTACAGCCCGTCCTTGGCGTGGACATCGTCGTGCACGAAGCGCACCGCCTCGCTGTACAGGCCGGCCTCGAAGTAGTTGCCGAACGACTGGTCCCAGTTGAAGAAGGCGCGCGGCTGGCGGTTGTACGGCAGCGCGTCCTCGGTCAGGGTGTAGTCGGTCAGCTGCCAGCGGTCGGCCATCAGGCCCGCGGTCCAGGTGTCGCCGGTGCCGTAGACGCCGATCGTGCTCTGGATGTTGGACACCGCGTTGCCGAGCAGGCGGTTGGAGAAATCCTCGGTGTAGCGCTCGTCGCTGACCCAGGCCAGCGAGGCGCGCGCCTGCCACTGCGCATTGATGTTGTGGTAGCCCTGGTAACTGAAGCGACCACGGTCCTTGTCGCGCAGCTTGTCGTCGGGCAGGTAGGCGGCCTGCAGCTCGCCCTTGCCGCCGTCGTAGAGATAGCGGAATTCGCTGCCCAGCATCAGGCCGCGCCGGGCCATGAAACGCGGATACAGGGTGGCGTCGTAGTTGGGGGCCAGATTCAGGTAGTACGGCTGGGTGTAGTCGAAGCCGTTGCGGCTGGACATGCCGATCGCGGGGAACAGGAAGCCGCTGGTACGGCGATCGTCGATCGGGAACTTGAACCAGGGCGCGTACAGGATCGGGACGTTGTAGACCTTCAGGATCGCGTTGCGCGCGGTGCCGAAGCCTTCGTCGTTGTCGACGTCGATCTCCGGCGCATGCAGTTCCCACACCCGCTGCGAAGGATCGCAGGTGGTGTAGGTGGATCGGTGCATCTGCCCCAGCGCGCCCTGCAGGTCGACCGAGTCGGCCTTGCCGTTGCCGCGGCGCGCAAGCAACTGGTAGCGGATGTTGGTGATCTTGTGGGTGTCGGTGTCCTGGTTGCCTTCGGCGCGGTCGGCGATCATGCGGATCGACGAATCCTGGTAGCGCACGTGGCCTTCGGCGATGTAGTTGCCGGTCTCGGTGTCCACCCGCAGGCTGTCGGTGCCCATGAACTGGTCGCCGCGCTTGAGCGCGACGTTGCCGGTGTAGTTCGGCACCGTGGTGGTGCCCGACAGCTGGTCGCCTTCGATATTGGTCGGCTGCTGGTCGCGGTTCTGCGCGAGCTTGGGGTCCGGCTGCTGCGCGTCGTCGAACTTGGGCAGCACGTCCGGCGTCGGGCACAGGCCCCAGTTCGGCGGCTTTTCAGCGGCCACCGCCGGCAGGCAGAGGGCGATACTGAACGGAAGAGGTAGCAGGCGGAGGGCTCGGCGCACGCGCGTCAGGTATCGGGCTAAAACGGCCGCTAGCTTGCCCCATCCGGTGCATAGGGGCAATGAAGGCCTCCGGCGGGCAGGGGACGGGGTTCATCGGGGGCCTGGGCGTGTCATCCCGCCTCGAGGACGCCGCGTGTGCCTGGCCGGAGCTGCTGGCCAGGCACATCCCGAAGGACCGTGGTGGCGCGCATCGGTGGCGGCGTCGGTGCCGGGAACCGGAAGAGGCGGCCTCAGCGCAGCGCGTCGACGTGGGCGACGCTGCCCTCGCGCAGCGCCTGCAGGTCGTAGCCGCCTTCCAGCAGGGACACCACCCGGCCGCGGGCGTGCCGCTGCGCCACCGCGCGCAGTTCGGCGGTGATCCAGGCGAAGTCCTCGGTGTCCAGCATCAGGTCGGCCAGCGGGTCGCGCATGTGCGCGTCGAAACCGGCCGAGATCAGCAGCAGTTGCGGCTTGAACGCGTCCAGCAGCGGCAGCATCTGGTCGGCCCAGGTGTTGCGGAAGCGGAAGCCGCCGCTGCCCGGCGGCAGCAGCGCGTTGTGCAGGTTGCCGACGCCGCGGTCGTGGACCCCGCCGGTGTGCGGGAACAGCCCGGACTGGTGGGTGCTGAGGTACTGCACCCGGGGTTCGCGTTCGAAGATCGCCTGGGTGCCGTTGCCGTGATGCACGTCGAAATCGACGATGGCGATCCGCTCCAGGCCGTGCGCGTCGCGGGCGTGGGCGGCGGCCACGGCGACATTGTTGAACAGGCAGAAGCCCATCGCGGTGTCGGCGGTGGCGTGATGGCCGGGCGGGCGGACCGCGCAGAACACGGTATCGCTGGCGCCGCGCATCACCGCGTCCACCGCGGCGACGCCGGCGCCGGCGGCGCGCAGCGCGGCGGCGCGCGAGCCGGGCGAGATCACCGTGTCCACGTCGAGCATCTGCGGGCCGTCGAGATCGGCCAGGACGCGATCGATCAGCTCGCGCTCATGGACCCGGGCCAGGTCGCCGAGCTTGGCCAGCGGCGCCTCGCGCCATTCCAGCGCGGGGAAGGCCTCGCGCAGCGCCGTCGTCACCGCGTCCAGCCGCTCCGGCCGTTCCGGGTGTTCCGGTCCTGGCGCGTGGCCCAGGCAGGCGGGATGGGTGTAGATCAGCATGCGCGGCCGCGGCCCGGGCGTCGCTCAGGCCTGGCGCCGGTCGTGGCGCCACAGCACTTCGCCGTGGCCGTCGGCCCGCGCCAGCACCCGTGCCAGCACGAACAGCAGGTCCGAGAGCCGGTTGAGGTAGCGCACCGCTTCCGGGCGTACCGCGTCCTGGCGCGACAGCGCCACCGTCTCGCGTTCGGCGCGGCGCACGATGGTGCGGGCCAGGTGGCAGCGCGCCGCGGCCTCGCCGCCGGCGGGCAGGATGAAGTCCTGCAGCGGCGGCAGGGTGTCGTTGTAGCGGTCCAGGTGCCGTTCCAGCGCATCGATGTCGGCGGCATGGATCGCGGCATGGCCGGGGATGCACAGTTCGCCGCCGAGGTCGAACAACTGGTGCTGGATCGCGGTCAGCAGCTGCTGCACGTCCTCGGCCAGCGGGCAGGCCAGGACCACGCCGATCGCCGAGTTGGCCTCGTCCACCGTGCCGTAGGCGGCGACCCGCGCCGAGTCCTTGCCGACCCGGTTGCCGTCGCCCAGGCCGGTGCTGCCGTCGTCGCCGGTGCGGGTGTAGATCTTGGAGAGGCGGTTGCCCATCCCGATCAGTGGCCGACCGGCTGGCCGCGCTGGCCCAGCCGCGCCAGTTGCTCGACGCCGACCTGGATCGCCGCGGCCAGCGCCACGTACAGGCTGGCGCTGCCCAGATACGGCAGCAGCCAGTCGCTGTAGTTCTGCCACCAGCCGGCCAGGGTCGGGTTGGGCACGCTGCGGCTGACCCAGTAGAAGCTGCCCTGCGCCAGCAGGTGGCATAGCGCCACCGACACCAGCAGGCTGGCCGCGGCCAGGCCCAGCGCGCGCCAGTCGGCGCCGCGGTAGTGCCGCGCCAGCCAGGCACCGCCGGCCCACAGCACGAAGTAGGCCGGGATCAGGCACCAGTAGGCCGGCGACACGCAGTAGTGCTGCCAGAAATCCAGGCCCTGGCCGCGGATCACCAGGTAGTCGACCAGCACCGCCAGCGCCATCAGCAGCGGGAACGCCCAGCGGGTCCAGCTGCGCAGGTAGAAGCCGCCGACGAAGAACACTGCCCACGAGGCGTCCGGGATCGCCCCGAAGTGGTTGATGCGGGTCGCGGCCAGCAGCGCGGTCAACAGCAGCAGGGCGGGGAGGCGGTGGACGGAAGGCGTCATGGCGGCGGGCACCGGGGCACGTAAGACCCCGGATTCTACTGGAAGCGCGGCGCGCGCGAGCGCCACCTGCCGGGACCCGGCGGCGCGGCGCAAGGCGGGCGGCGGCGCTCACCGGCCAGACGGGTGCGGGTCGTATCATGGCCGGATGAGCAAACGACATGACGTAGTGATCGTCGGCGGCGGCCTGGTCGGCGCCAGCCTGGCCATCGCCCTGGACCGGCTGGGGGTGGACGTGGGCCTGGTCGAGGCCGCGCCGCCGGGCGCGTTGCCGCCGGTGTTCGACCAGCGCAATCTCAGTTTCGCCGCCGCCACGGTCAACGCGCTGGGCGCGCTGGGGGTGATGCAGCGACTGCGCGCACCGACCGGCCCGATCCGCCGCATCCACGTCAGCCGCGCCGGGGATTTCGGCCGCGTGCGGCTGGAGGCCGCCGACTACGGACGCGAGGCCTTCGGCCAGGTGGTGGTCGCGCGCGACTTCGGCGAGGCGCTGGAGGCCAGCCTGGCGGCGACGCTGCGGCTCACCCGCTACCGCCCGGCGCAGTTCGTGGCGCTGGACGCCGACACCGAGGACGGCGTGCGTCGGCTGCGGATCGTGTGCGAGGGCAGCGAGCAGGTCCTGCACACACGCCTGCTGGTCGGGGCCGACGGTAGCGCCAGCGCGGTGCGCGAGGCCTTGGGCATCGCCGCGGCGCGCCACGATTTTCAGCAGACCCTGTTCGTGGCGCGGGTGCGCGGCAGCCGCCAGCCCGACGGGACCGCCTACGAGCGCTTCCGCGACGACGGCCCGACCGCCTTGTTGCCGCGCGGCGACCGCCATTACGGCGCGATCCATGCGGTCGCCGCCGAAGACGCCGCGGCGGTGGCCGCGCTCGACGAGGGCGCCTGGCTGCAACGCCTGCAGGACGCGCTGGGCTGGCGCGTCGGCCGCCTGCTGGGCAGCGGCGAGCGCAGCGCCTACCCGATCGCGCAGGTGCTGGCCGAGCGCCTCACCGACGCGCGCGCGGTGCTGCTGGGCAATGCCGCGCAGACCCTGCACCCGCTGGGCGCGCAGGGCTTCAACCTGGGCCTGCGCGATGCGCTGACCCTGGCCGAGCTGATCGAGCGCGACGGCACCGACCCGGGCGCGCCGGCGCTGCTGCAGCAGTACGCGCAGCGCCGCGAACAGGATCGCCAGCGCACGGTGGCGTTCTCCGGCGGGCTGGCGCGCTTGACCGCCAATCCCACCCCGCTGCTGCGCCCGCTGCGCAGCCTGGGCCTGCTGGCGGCGGCGCAGGCCGCGCCGCTGCAGTCGTTCCTGGTCGGCGGCGCGATGGGGTTCCGCGGCGACGTGCCGCAGCTGTGCCGGGAGGCGCGCGCATGAGCCGGCGCGGTGTGCTGGACGTGGTGGTGGTGGGCGGCGGCGTGGTTGGCGCGGCCTGCGCGCTGGCCCTGGCCGGCGAAGGCCTAGCGGTGGCCCTGGTCGAGGGCCGCGAGCCGCCGCGCTGGTCGGCGGACACGCCGGACCTGCGCGTGTACGCCTTCGCCCCCGACAACGCGGCCCTGCTGCAGGGCCTGGGCGTGTGGCCGCAGGTGCTGGCGCAGCGCGCCAGCGCCTACCGGCGCATGCGCGTGTGGGATGCCGGCGGCGGTGGCGAGCTGGCCTTCGACGCCGACACCCTGGGCCGCGACCAACTCGGCTGGATCGTCGAACACACCCTGTTGGTCGAGCAGTTGTGGGCGGCGCTGCCGGCGGCCGGCGTGCAGGTGCATTGCCCGGCGCGGGTGGAGGCGTTGGAGCCCTCGGCCGAGCGCGCGCGCCTGCGCCTGGACGACGGCAGCCGCCTGGACGCGCGCCTGGCGATCGCCGCCGACGGCGCCGATTCCACCCTGCGCGGCCTGGCCGGGCTGGACGCGCCGGCGCACGACTACGGCCAGCGCGGCGTGGTCGCCTTCGTGCAGACCGAACAGCCGCACCAGGACACCGCCTGGCAGCGTTTCCTGCCGGGCGGCCCGCTGGCGTTCCTGCCGTTCGCCGACGGCCGCAGCTCGATCGTGTGGACCCTGCCCGAGGCCGAGGCGGCGCGGGTGCTGGCGCTGGACGACGCGGCGTTCGGCGCCGAACTGACCCAGGCCTTCGGCGCGCGCCTGGGCGCGGTGCGCGCGCTGTCGCCACGGCTGGGCTTCCCGCTGCGCCGGCAGCTGGTGGAGGCGTACCAGCGCGGCCGCCTGCTGGTGCTGGGCGATGCCGCGCACGTGGTGCATCCGCTGGCCGGGCAGGGCGTCAACCTCGGCCTGCGCGACGTCGCCGCGCTGGCGGCGCTGGTGCGGCAGGCGCAGGCGCAGCGGCTCGACTGGTCGGCGCCGCAGCGGCTGGCGCGTTGGGCGCGCGGCCGCCGCAGCGACAATACCGTGGCCGCCTATGGCTTCGATGCGATCAACCGGCTGTTCTCCAACGACGACCTGCACCTGACCCTGCTGCGCGGCCCGCTGCTGGGGCTGGCCGGCAAGTTGCCGCTGCTGATGCACGGCTTCTGGAAGCGCGCTTCCGGGGTGTGAGCGCACGTTCCGGCCGGACGCGGCGGCCGCAGGACCCGATGCGCGCGCCGAGCGGCGCGCCGCCCACAGGCCGCGTCCCTGCGATGGAGGACGACGATGCAGGCCGCAACACAGACGCAGACCGTGGATCTGCTGATTTCGCACAGCCAGGTGCAGCTGCGCGCCCGCGCCTTCGACGCCGCCGCCTGCCGCTGGGGGCCGCGCAGCCTGCAGCAGGGGGGCGATCCTGCACCGCGACTACGTGGTGTTCGACCCGTTGCCCGAGGACGCGTTCGGCGCGCAGGTGCATCTGCTGCTGAGCGCCGCATTCGCGTCCGATCCGAGTGCGCAGCGGCGCATGCGGGTGCCGTTCCGGGTGGACCCGGGGGCGCAGGTGCAGGTGGCGTCGGCCGCCGAGGCCTTCGATGTGACGCTGGCGCTGCAGCCCGGCGACTACGCACTGTATTACGAAGTCTGCGAAGGCGACGAGGTGTATTACCGGCTCACCCTGGTGCCGGCGGCGGCGCCGGTCATGGCGTGCTATCTGCTGGACGATCCCTGGGGCGGGGTGCGGGATGCGCCGTTGCAGCACGGGACGCTGTAAAGGTCGTCAGCGCGGCGGGCGAGGAAGGACGTTGGGTCTGCGTGACGCGGGATGCAGCGGCGCTGGTGGCTACAGTTGCACTCAAGCGGTTGCGCGACGCGTTGGCTGTCGTGTTGCCGGTGTTTGCGCTGTTGCGGTTTCAGAAAACAGCCGCGCCGCATGCGGCGGGAAGGCCGCAGGCGGCGCGTGTGGTGGAAAGGGCGCGGATGCAGAGGTGCGGGTGACGCGTCACGTCGCCATCCAGCCTTGCAGATCGGCCTTGCTCAGGCGGCCGTGGTGATGCACGTCGACGGCGTCGAACTCGGCGTACAGGGTCGGATCGGCCTTGGCCTCGGCGCGGCTGATGTAGCCGTCATGGTTGCGGTCGAGCTTGGCGAAATCGATGTGGTAGTCGCCGACGATCGAGTTCGGTTCGACCGAGGTGACGTTGATGATCTGGCCGTTCTGGTGCAGGGTCACTTCGTCCGGCGCCGCCTGCGCCATGGCCAGCGCCGGCGCGGCAAGCAGCGCGAACGCGAACGGGACGAGACGAGGAACGATGCGGTTCATGGCACGACTCCTGTTGCTGGGAAGGAGTCAAGAACATAGGCCCGATCGAATTAATCGACGCTAAAAAATCGGGCTTGCGCACGTCTGCGCCGGCGCCGTTTAGCAAGCGTTTCCACTACGCCCCCCAACGCGGCCGACGCTGCCCCGGCGTCGGCCATGGCGGTGCCGGACGCATGTCGGCGCGATACAGCGCACTTCGCATCACCTGCTCCCGCGGCACGCAAGCCGGATGCAGCTTGCCTCGTAGGAGCGGCTTCAGCCGCGACGGGTTTACCGGTGACGCCCCCGTCGCGGCTGAAGCCGCTCCTACAGAACGTGTCCCGGCGTGACGAGAGAGGCCCTACAGCCAGCCGGCCAGCTGCGCGCGGCTGAGGCGGCCGCTGTGGGAGGTGTCCAACGCATCGAACTCGTCGGCCAGCGACGGGTTGGCCTGCGCTTCGCTGCGGCTGATGTAGCCGTCGTGGTCGGTGTCCAATGCCTCGAAGTCGATGCGGTAGCTGCCGGCGACGCGGTCGGGCTGGATGCTGCGCACGGTCACCGGCGCTTCGCCGGGCGTCACCGGCAACTGCACCTGGTGGGTGACCACACCGCTGCTGAGCGGCTGCGCGCGCACGTTGACCGGCGCATCGCGCAGCGGTTCGGTGGTGGCGCTGGAGGTGGCGGTGAGGTTCTGCGCCGCGGCCGGCGCGGCGCAGGCGCACAGGCAGCAGAGCAGGGCGAGGGAACGGCAGGGCATGGACACGACGAAACTCCGGAACGGCGATGGAAGGCGGCCCCGGCGCTCAGCCGGGGATGAACGGAAACGCGAGCTTCAACAGGCCCTTCAGCCCGCCCTCGGCGGTGCTGGCGACGGCCTTGGCGCCGAGGCTGTTGAGGGCGCGGCGCACGTCCTCCCAGCGTAGCTTGCTCACGTCCTTCTTCAACAGGTCGGCGACCTCTTCGGCGGTGGGCGCCAGCTTCTGCAGTGCCTGCGCCACCTTCTCCGGTTCCGGCTGCAGGTAGCCCCAGCGCTCGGCGATCTTCAGCAGCGTGTCGAAGCGCACCGCCATCACGTCGCGGTTGCGTTCGTACACGGGCATGGCGCCGACCTCGACGATGGCCTGTTCGAAGCGCTGCTGGTCGTCGGGGTGTTCGATGCGAATCGCCAGGAAGCCGTCCTTCTTGCTGCGCTCGCTGACGTGCTTGGCCCCGGCGCGCAGGTTGTCCTCGGTGAGCACCGTGGCGACGATGCGCTGCAGCGCCGCCTCGTTGTCCTCCGGCACCAGCGCGCGCCAGCGCGCATAGCCGTCGCGGCGCAGGCCCTTGACCTTGGCCGGGGTCACCCGCAGGCGCATCGCCACCGCGTTGTTGGAATCGCTGCGCGAGATCGCGCCGTCGCGTTCCAGCAACACGAAGATCAGCAGCTCCAGGTCGCGCTTGGTCAGCGACTGGAAGCCCTGCAACAGGGTCAGGCGCAGGAATTCGTCGGCGAAGCCGGCCGGGTTGTTCAGTTCGATCGGCTGCATGTGCGCGCCCCTCCAGTCAGTGCAGCCAGGATGCCAGGCGGCCATTGCGCGGACTGAGACGCCGCTGCGATACGCATCCCATCAGCGTCCGTGCTCGCGTCCGGGGCGGTCGCTGCGGAAGATTTCGATCGCGCCGCGGTCCTGCAGGGTCACGTCGACATCGCGTCCGTCGGCGCCGCCGAAGGCCAGGTTAGTGGGCTTGCGGCCCTTGGTCGCGACCTCGTGCAGCAGCGTGCCGTCGGGCGCCAGCACGATCACCTTGCCTGCGTCGTAGCGGGCCACGTACAGGTTGCCGTCGACGTCGCAGCGCATGCCGTCCAGGCCGGCGTCGGCGAAGCTGGCGAACAGCCGCTTGTGCGACAGGCTGCCGTCGGCGGCCCGGTCGTAGACCCAGATCCGCCGCTGCACGCTCTCGTTGACGTACAGGCGCTTGCCGTCGGGACTGACCTCGATGCCGTTGGTGGTGCCCATGCCGGTCTCGATCAGATGCGCGCTGCGGTCGCGGTCGATGCGCCACAGCTGGCCGCCGTTGTGCTTCCAGTCCGGGTCGCTGGCATACAGGGTGCCGTCCGGCGCCGTCGCGATGTCGTTGGGCTGGAACGCGCCCGGCAGCGTGGCATAGACCTCGATGCGCTTGCTCGGCAACGCGATGCGCAGGATGCGGTGCCGGCCATAGTCGGCCACATACATGCGCCCGCGGCGGTCGAAGCGGATGCCGTTGCCGATGCTGCCGTCAGGAAGATCCACGAACAGGCTCGCCTGTGCGTGGCCGTCGGCATCGCGCTGGACCCGGCCGATGCTGCCGTCGTAGGCGAAATTGACCACGTACAGCGCGCCATCGGGGCCGGTCGCAGGACCTTCGATCTTGTCGGTGAACACGCCGTCGCCGACCAGGTCGCGGGCGCGGAACAGGGCGTCCTGCGCGCCGGCCGGGGAGGCCAGCAGCAGGGCGAGGGCGGCGAGCAAGGGGCGGCAGCGCATCGGGTGTCCGGACGGCGGGGGAGGCGGCAGTGTGCCAGAGGCCCCGCCGCATCGCGCGATAGCGCTCACAGTGCCGATGCCGCGCGAGCGGTTAGGGTGGGGAACCCTTCCGGTCGGAGTTGCGCATGAAGCCGTCCTCGCCGAATCGCCGCCGCCTGTTGCTGGCCGGCCTGTCCGCCGGTGCCGCCGGCCTGTTGGGATCGCCCGCCTGGGCCGCCGTGCCGGCACGGCGCCGCAAGCCGCTTGGCGTGGCCCTGGTCGGGCTGGGCCAGTACGCCAGCGATCGGCTGGCCCCGGGCCTCACCCTGACCAAGCACTGCCGCCTGGCCGGCATCGTCACCGGCTCGCCGCAGAAGATCCCGCAGTGGCAGGCGCGCTATCGCATCCCGGATCGCAACGTCTACAGCTACGACGACCTGGAGCGCATCGCCGACAACCCGGACATCGACGTGGTGTATGTGGTCACGCCGCCGCACCTGCATGCGCCGTTGAGCCTGCGCGCCGCGGCCGCCGGCAAGCACGTGTGGTGCGAGAAGCCGATGGCGCTGCACGCCGAGCAGGCGCAGGCGATGATCGCCGCCTGCGCGCGCAACAAGGTGCGGCTGAGCATCGGCTACCGCATGCAGCACGAGCCCAACACCCGGCGCCTCATCGCCCTGGCCGGCGAACGCCCGTTCGGCGCGATGCGCAGCGTGCGCGCGGAGGCGGGCTACGCCGGCTACGGCGACACCGACCCGGCGCAGCGGCCATGGCGGCTGCGCGCGCAGTACGGCGGCGGCGCGATGTACGACATGGGCGTGTATCCGCTCAACGCGGCGCGCTACACGGTCGGCGCCGAGCCGCTGGCGGTCAGCGCGCGGCGTTCCACGGATCGGCCGGCGCTGTTCGACGAGGTCGACGAGCACATGCAGTTCACCCTGGAGTTCCCGCACGAGGTGATCGCCACCTGCGCGGCCAGTTTCGGCCGCAGCATGAACCTGCTGCGTGCCGAGTGCGCGAACGGCTGGTACGAACTGGCGCCGTTCCAGGCCTACGACGGCGTGCGCGGCCGGGCCAGCGATGGCCGCCTGTTCGACGCGCGGGTGCGGCACCAGCAGGCGCTGCAGATGGACGAGGACGCGCTGGCGATCCTGCAGGGCACGCCGCTGCGCGTGCCCGGCGAGGAAGGCCTGCGCGACATCCGCATCGTCGAAGCGATCCAGCGCTCGGCGCGCGCGGATGGGGCGCGGATCGTGCTGTAGCGGGCGGTGGCAAGGTGCTGCGCGTAGGAGCGGCTTCAGCCGCCACAGGCATTCCCAGGAAAGCCGTCGCGGCTGAAGCCGTTCCTACCGAAAACCGGAAAGACCGGAGGTGTGCGTGCGGCCGTTCAGCCCGGTATCGCCAGCACGGTGATCTCTTCGCGGTCGTGGTAGAGCTGCTTGGCGCGCAGTTGCAGCGGGCGCTCGGCGCGTTCGGCGAACAGGTCCAGGCACAGCCGGGTCTCGTCCCAGCGCTTCTTCATCGGCAGCTTCAGATTGAAGATCGCGTGCCGGCACCAGCCCTCGCGGAACCAGGTGGCCATCCGCTCGGCGACGCGGCGCGGTTGCTCGACCATGTCGCAGACCATCCAATCCAGCGGCTGGGCGGGCTTCCAGTGGAAGCCGTCGGCGCGCAGGTGGGTGACCAGGCCGCTGTCGAGCACGTGCTGGCGCAGAGGGCCGTTGTCCACGCTGGTCACGTGCAGGTGCTGGCGGGTCAGCACCCAGGTCCAGCCGCCGGGGGCGGCACCGAGGTCGGCGGCGCGCATGCCCGGGCGCAGCAGCGTCTCGCGCTCGTGCGGGGTCAGCAGCGCCAGCAGCGCTTCTTCCAGCTTCAGCGCAGAACGCGAGGGCGCCTCGGGCAGCAGGCGCAGGCGCGGGATGCCCAGCGGCCAGGGCGCGGCATCGTCGGGCTGGGCCAGGCCCAGCAACGCATGATCGCCAGCGACGAACAGCACGTGCAGGCGCGGCAGTCGCGGGTCTTCCTTGGGCGTGAGCAGGCCGGCCTTGCGCAGCGCCGGACGCAGCGCGTTGCCGAAACTGCGCGCCAGCCCGGCCAGCGGCTTGGCCGTGTCCGAATCCGGATGCTCCACCCACACATCGCCGAGCCTGGGCAGACCCTGCAGCGCCTCCAGCATCGGCGCGATGCGATCGGCCGGATCCAGCCCGGGCAACTCGGCGATCAGCGCCAGCGTCTGGCGGGCGAACACCAGCGTGCGCCAAGGCAGCGCCGCGGCCAGTTGCGGGTCCTCGCAGGCGAACACCGCGTAGCCCTGGTTGCGCTGGGTGCGGGCATAGCCGGCCAGCCCGGCGTCGGCCGCGCGCTGGGTCAGTTCGGCCGCCAGCTCCGGTTCGAAGCCCTGGCGGCAATAGCACAGCAGGCCGGCGCTCTTCATGGGCGCCTCCGCTCTGCAAGGCGGCGCGACACGGCTGGTGCGTGGGTACTCATCGACCCGGCGCCTGCAATGCCAGGCGCATGAGGATCTGATCGTGGTATCGGCCGTCGCGGCGGATTGCGAGCGGCTCGATCCCGTAGACGCTGAAGCCGGCCATCTCGTACAGGCGGCGGGCCGGCAGATTGTCGGCGATCACGGTCAGCAGCAAGGCTTCGATACCGCTGCTGTGCGCCTGTTCGATCAGCTGCGAGAGCAGGCGGCCGGCGATGCCCTGCCGGCGATGCGACGCCATCACCACCACGCTGCGCACTTCGGCGACGTGGCGCCGCGCGCGTCGCAAGAAACGCACGCTGCGCATGAAGCCCACCAGCCGCTCGCCATCGAACGCGCCGGCATAGTGGATGTCGGTATCGGCCAGCTCGGCTTCGAACTGCGCCAGCGGCGTCGCCTCGACCTCGGCAGCGGTCGTCATGAAGGCCTCTGGCGCTTCCTGCAACCCGGCCAGACGGCAGGCCTTCAGTGCGGAGGCATCGGCAAGGGCCAGGCGCCGGATCGTCACGTTCGGGGTGAGGACGGCGGGCGTCGTGGTCGCGTGCATCGAAGCGGGGGCCTTCAGTACTGCGGGCCGTGCTGGCCGTAGTGGGCGAGTACCGCGCGCGCGTCGTCGCGGTGCAGGTCGCGCACGACGGCGATGCCGCGCTTGTTGAGTTCGCCGACCCAGTCGGCCGGCAGCGGGCCTTCGTCGAAATCGGTCAGCGATTCGACATCCTCGGCGCGGGCGCCGATCAGCAGCCGGTCGATGCCGGCCCACACGGTGGCGCCGAAGCACTGGCAACAGGGCTGGGCCGAGGTGGCCAGCGCGACTGGGCCGGGCAGGGCCGCGTTGAGGCGGAAGCTCTGCGTCCGCTGCTGGGCCAGCATGTAGGCCATGTTCTCGGCATGGGCCAGCGAGGTGTTGTGCGGCACCACGCGGTTGACGCCGACCGCGACGATGCGGTCGCTGTCGAACACCGCCGCACCGAACGGGCCGCCGCTGCCGTGCTCGACATTCAGTCGCGACAGCGCGATGGCCAGCGCCACCTTGTCGGCGTCGCTGGCGTAGACGGCCTGCGGATCGATCGCCTCGTGGATCCAGGCGGGCAGGGTGAGGTGGACTTGCGCGTAGAGCATCAGCGGACGGGTTCGGCAGGCAGGGGCGCGCGCAGTGTATCGGCTTGGGCGGGGCGCGCGCTGCATTGCCCGGACACGCAGGCGCAGCCGGCGATGGCGGGCGAGCCGCATACGCTCATGCGCCCGCTGGCCTGGCACTGCGCCATCACCCCTTGCGGGTCGGTGGGGCTGTCGCGGTTGACGCAGGCCGGCATCGCGCCGCAGCAGTTGCCGACGTTCTTGACCGTGCAATCGGCGTCGGTGCGGCAACTGCTGTCGACCTTGACCGGCAGGCCCGGTGCGGATGCCGTCGGGGCCGGGGCCGGCACCGCCGGCTTGGCGGTTTCGCTACGTGCGCAGGCGCTGGACAGCAGCATGCCGGCGAGCAGGCACAGGGAACACAGCAGCGACGCGAAATGGCGGGGCATGGCAACCTTCCGTGCGGTGGATTGCGGTCATGGTAGCAATCCACCGCGCCGCCGCCGGGTCAGCGGCGCACGACGGTCAGCGTGTCCGCGTTTTCCTGCGCGATCCGCAGTGCGGTGCCGTCCAGCGCCTGATGCAGCGCCTGGCGGATGCTGACCTGCCCCTTCACTGCATTGACGTGCAGCGATGCCAGGCCGGGATCGCGGTACACGACCATGCAGCCGGTGGCATGGGCCAACTGCTGGGCGGTTTCGTCGAAGCGCCCGGCCGGCAGGTCGTAGGCGTGGTCGGGGACGGCGTCGCACTTGCCGGTCGCGGCAGGCGCGCTGGCGCTGGCGGCCGAATCCGCCGCTGTGCCGGATGGAGCGGTGGAGGAGCTGCAGCCGGCCAGTGCGGCAGCCAGGACGAGGGCGGGGCAGCAACGGCGCAGGACGGTAGGCATGGCGCGATTCCCGTGGAGGACCTGCGCAAAGTCTAGGCAGCGCCGCTTAACCAGGCTTGGCTTCCTGTGCGGGCGGCTGCGGCCGTGCATGCACCAGCGTGCACCACAGCACGCCGCCGAGCAGGCAGGCGATCGCCAGCAGCTCCAGCACGCTCGGCCAACGCTGTTCCCACAGGAAGCCGTACAGCAGCGCGAACACGGTCTCGAACACGATCATCTGCCCGACCAGGGTCAGCGGCAGCAGCCGGCTGGCGTGGTTCCAGCAGGCGTTGCCGATCACCGAGGCGAACAGCGCCAGCACCAGCGCCATGCTCCAGAAGCGCACCCAGTCGGCACCGGCATGGGCCGTGCCGGCCACGGCGAAGGCCGGCAACGCCAGCGCCAGGGCCAGCGCACCGGTGACCACGCCGGTGAGCAGCGACCAGTCGCGTCCGGACAGGTCCGGGCGCCGCCGCAGCCAGCGCGCGTTCTTGATCGAGTAGGTGGTCCAGCACGCCAGCGCGCCGATCGCGCAGGCCAGTCCCGCCGCGCGCAGGCCGAGGCTGGCGGGAATGTGCGGCCGCGCGACGGCCAGGGTCTGCACCGCGACCAGCGCCACCCCGAGCACGCACAGCGCACAGGGCGCGGCGAGCCGGCGCAAGCGGACCGCGCCGGCCGCGCGCGAGCCGATCACGGTGACCGTTGCCGGCAGCAAGCCGATGATCAGCGCGGTGGCGGCGCTGCCGGCCCACTGCACCGCGCAGCCCAGCAGCACGTAGTAGACGATGTTGCCGAGCAGACTCAGGCGCAGCAGCGCCCACCACTCGGCCGCGCCCAGCGGCGCGGTCGCGGCGCGCCAGCGCGGCAGCAGCACCACCGCGGCGATGGCGCCATAGGCCAGGTAGCGGGAGACGGCCAGTTGCAACGGGGAAAATGCGCTCAGCAGCTGCGGTACCAGGAACACCAGGCCCCACAGCGCGCCCGCGGCGATGCCGCTGCCGACCCCTGCCCATAGACGTTCGCGCATTGCGTTTCGCTTCCGTGGCGGCCGTATCAGCCGTGTCTGCCCAGCATGCCGCTGTCGGCGCCGGCCGGCTTGTCCCAGACTCCTGTCCTGGCGCGCCGGCGGTAGGCGGCCGGGGTCTGCACGGTGGCGCGCTTCAGTGCGCGGGTCAGCGCGCTCTGGTCGGCATAGCCGCTGTCCTGGGCCAGGGCGGCGATCGGCCGGGTGCCGTGCGCCAGCTGCCGGCGGACCCAGTCCAACCGCCGCGCCGCCACCCAGTCCTGCGGCGTGCGTCCCAGCGTGGCGCGGAACAGCGCGTGCAGGCGGCTCGGGCTCAGGTGCGCCAGTTGCGCCATGCGTCGCACCGGCCAGTCCTGGCCGGGCGCGGCTTCGATGCGGCGGCACAGCGTCTGCAGCCGCTGCCAGCCGCGGGGCGCGGTGCCCGCCTGCAGCCAGGCCAGCACGGCGGCACCGGCCCGGGCATGGGCGATAGCGAGGTCTGGATGCGGCGTCCGGGCGGCGAGCAGCGCCTGCAACGGTGGCGGCAGATCGAGGAAGGGCTGTTGCCGCAGACGCTCCAGCGCCGCGTCGCCGAAGGCATCGCTGGCGCAATCGACGATCAGGAAGCGGTTGGCGTCCAGCGCGCACTGCGCATGCCGGGTCTGCGGCGCGACCACGGCGGCGCGGTACCGGTCCAGATAGGCGCCGCCGCCGTCCACTTCCAGTTCCAGCGTGCCGTGCAGCGGCAGCACCAATTGCACGTGGTCATGCTGATGGGCGGTACCGTCGCGGCCGTAGCTGCGCAGGCTCAGGATGGGGGCGGTCGACATGCCCGCTACGCTAGCGCGCGGGCGGTGGCGGAGGGAAGCGCCGGGATTGGGGACTGGGGCGGGTCCCGGGGCGTCAGCATGGTGTCCGGAGCCAGATCGCTGTCAAACGATCCGATGAAAACAGTGGCTGTTGTTTGTGGGAAGGGCTTCAGCCCCAACGCGACTTATCGGGAAAGCCCGTCGGGGCTGAAGCCCCTCCCACAGTGCAATTGCAATCGCCCAGCACTCGCTGAAAATCCCGAGTCCCGAGTCCCGGCTTTTGCACCCTCCCTGGCTCAGGCGCCGCCCTGGCCGCCGCTCCAGGTGTCGCGCAGGGTCACGCTGCGGTTGAACACCGGCGCGTCGGCGCGGTGGTCGTAGCGGTCGGCGACGAAATAGCCGGTGCGCTCGAACTGGAACGCCTGCTCCGGCGCGGCCTGCGCGGCGGCGGGTTCGACGTAGCCGCGCACGCTGCGCTTGGAGGCGGGATTGAGGTGGTCGCGGTAGGTCTTGCCGTCGGACTCGTCGTCGGGCTTCTCCACCGAGAACAGGCGGTCGTAGAGGCGGATCTCCGCCTCCACAGCGTGCGCGGCGCTGACCCAGTGGATGGTGCCCTTGACCTTGCGGTTGGCGCCTTCCATGCCCGGGCGCGATTCCGGGTCGAGCCAGCCGCGCAGTTCCACGATCTCGCCGGCCGCGTTCTTGATCACCTCGTCGACGCGGGCGATGCCGGCGCCGCGCAGGCGCACTTCGCCGCCCGGGACCAGGCGCTTCCAACCCTTGGGCGGGACTTCGGCGAAGTCCTCGCGTTCGATCCACAGCTCGCGCGAGAACGGCACCTCGCGCGTGCCGAAGCTCTCGTCCTTGGGATGGTTGGAGAAGGTCAGGGTCTCGCTGTGGCCTTCCGGCAGGTTGCCCAGCACCAGCTTCAGCGGCTCGATCACCGCCATGCGCCGCGCGGCGTGCGCGTCCAGGTCTTCGCGCAGGCAGCCTTCCAGCACCGAGAAGTCGATCACCGAGTTCTGCTTGCTGATGCCGACCCGGTCGACCAGCAGGCGCAGCGCGGCCGGCGTGTAGCCGCGGCGGCGCAGGCCCTGCAGGGTGTACATGCGCGGATCGTCCCAGCCGTCGACCAGGCCTTCGGCGACGAGCTGGGTCAGCTTGCGCTTGCTCATCACCGTGTAGTTGATGTTGAGCCGCGAGAACTCGATCTGCCGCGGCTTGGCCGCCTCGCGCGGCAGGCCCTTGTCCAGCAGCGGCTGCAGCAGCTCCGGGTGGCCGGCGAGGTCGACCTTGTCCACGCACCAGTCGTACAGCGGGCGGTGGTCCTCGAACTCCAGCGTGCACAGCGAGTGGGTGATGCCTTCCACGGCATCGCCCAGCGAATGCGCGAAGTCGTACATCGGGTAGATCGGCCAGGCGTTGCCGGTGTTCTGGTGCTCGACGTGCTTGATCCGGTACAGCGCCGGGTCGCGCAGGTTGATGTTGCCGCTGCTCATGTCGATCTTGGCGCGCAGGGTGCGCGCGCCGTCCGGGAACTCGCCGGCGCGCATGCGCCGGAACAGGTCCAGGTTCTCCTCGACGCTGCGGGTGCGGTACGGCGAGTCGCGGCCCGGTTCGGTGAGGGTGCCGCGGTACTCGCGCACCTGCTCGGCGGAGAGGTCGCAGACGAAGGCGTGGCCGTCGCGGATCAGCTTCTCGGCGGCCAGGTAGTACACCTCGAAATAGTCCGAGGCGTGGCGCAGCTCGGCCCAGTCGAAGCCCAGCCAGCGCACGTCGTCCTGGATCGCGGCGACGAACTCGGGGTCTTCCTTGGCCGGGTTGGTGTCGTCGAAGCGCAGGTTGCAGCGCCCGGCGAACTCGGCGGCGATGCCGAAGTCCAGGCAGATCGCCTTGGCGTGGCCGATGTGCAGGTAGCCGTTGGGCTCGGGCGGGAAGCGGGTGCGCACGGCCGTGTGCTTGCCGCTGGCCAGGTCCTCGCGGACGATCTGGCGGATGAAGTCTTTCTTCTCGGCCGGGGCGGAGGCGTCGGTGGCGGGGGTGTCGGACATGCGCGCGTCGGAGACTAAGTAAAGTGCAAGTTTATAGTAAGTAAAGCGCTGCTTTAGCTTGGCCGGACTGGTCGGCGGCCGTCCTGGCGCGTAGGCTGCGGAGCAATTCACCCAAGAGAAGCCCGGATGCAGGCGTTCCGTCTTGCCCTTTGCGTCATGCGTCCTTCTCAATTGACGTGCCCGTGTGCGGGCCTGTGTTGCCTGCCCTCGTCCCAGGTCATGCCTGGGTCCGCGGCTCACGGCTGAGGGGCGCGACCATGCAGATCGCCTACCGCGCCCAGCACCTGATCGATGCGCACCTGGCCAAGCACGCGCTGGAGGACGCCGGCATCACCGCCTTCGTGTTCGGCGAGGCCCTGCTCGGCGGCGCCGGCGAACTGCCGTTCGGCGTGGTCCAGGTCTGCGTGGCCGACGAACTGCTGGAAAAGGCCCAGGAAGTGCTGATGACGCTGGGCCTGGGCGGGCAGGTGACGCGGGCGATGTAGCTTGGGGGCCGGGATTGGGGAGTCGGGATTGGGGATTCGCAACGGCAGCGCCCCGCTTTTGCCAATCCCCAATCCCTAATCCCCAATCCCGGCCCTCAACCACCCAGGCGGCACGGCATCCGCCACGGCCAGGGCGCGCAGGCGCTTGAACAGCACCACGGTCTCGGCCACGTTCCAGACCCGCAGGGCCACCTCGAAGGTGTCCAGCGGCTTGGTCAGGAAGTCCTTGGCGCCCAGGCCGAGGGCGCGGTGGCGGGCGCTGCGGCTGGGATCGGCGGTGAGCACGATCACCGGCAGGAAGCTGGACGGGCCGGCCAGCCGCGCCAGTTGCTCCAGGATCGCGTAGCCGTCCAGCTCCGGCATCATCAGGTCGAGCAGGATCAGGTCCGGCGCGAACGCCGCCACCAGGCCCAGCACCCGCTGCGGGTCGGTGGTCGCCACCACCTGGCGGAAGCCCTCGCGCTGCAGCAGTTCCTCCAGCAGGCGGACGTTGGTCGGTTCGTCGTCGACGATCAGGATGCGCGCGGCGAGGACATCGTTGCGGGTCATGCGAGGTGCCGGTCCAGAATGGAAAAGAAGTCGGCCACGTCCAGCGGCTTGGTCAGATAGGCGCGCACGGGGGCGCCCTGCACGCGGGCCAGCGTGGTCGCGGTGGCATCGGCGCTGATCACCACCACCGGGATCGCGGCGGTATGCGGCTGCGCGCGCAGCGCCTGCAGCAGCTCCTCGCCGTTGCCGTCGCTCAGGTGCAGGTCGAGCAGGATCAGGTCGGGCGTGGCGTGCTGCAGATGCGCGTGCGCCTGGGCCATGCTGGCGGCCTCGTGCAACCGCCAGTGCGGGCGGCGTTCGACCAGGGTGCGGATCAGCGCCTGGTTGGAGGGGTTGTCCTCCACGCTCAGCAACTGGCGATGTCCCCCGCCCACCGTTGTCGTCGCCACGGCCGTGTCCGGCAGTGCCGCTGCCTGTGGGCGGTCCAGCGGCAGCGCGATGGTGAACCGCGATCCGTCCGGGCCGCTGTCCACGGCGATGCGTCCGCCCATCGCCTCGGTCAGGCGCTTGCTCAGCGCCAGGCCCAGGCCGGTGCCCTCGATCGCCGAGCGCTCGGCGCCGAGCCGCTCGAACGGCGTGAACAATCGTTCCACCTGCGCCGGCGTCAGGCCATGGCCCTGGTCGTGCACGGCCAGCGCCAGGGATTGGCCTTCGGGCACGGCACTCACCCACACCGCGCCACCCGGGCGGTTGAACTTGATCGCGTTGGACAACAGGTTGATCAGCACCTGGCGCAGCCGCTGCGGATCGGCGCGCACGGTCCACTCCGGCGGCACCTGCGGGGGCCGCAGCACGATGCCGCGCGCCTGCGCCTCCGGCGCGACCAGGCCCAGCGCCTCCTCCAGCGCGCTGCGCACCGGCACCGGGCGCGGGCTCAGGTCGAGCTGGTCGGCCTCGATGCGGGCGATGTCCAGCAGTTCGGTGATCAGCCCCAGCAGGTGCCGGCCGGCGCCGAGGATGTGCTGCAGGTGATCGCGCTGCGCCGCGCCCGGCAGGTCCATCTCCAGCACCTGCGCATAGCCGAGGATGGCGTTGAGCGGGGTGCGCAGTTCGTGGCTGCTGCGCGAGAGGAACTCGGTCTTGGCGCGGTTGGCGCTCTCGGCCTCGCGGCGCGCCGACTGCGCCTCCTCGGCGCGCGCGGCAAGCAGGGTGCTGGCCTGCTGCAGGCGTTGCGCGACCTGGCCCAGTTCGTCGCCGGCCGGCGGCTGCGGCGCCAGTGGCCGGCCGTCGCCGAGGCGATCGGCGTTGGCCGAGAGCTGGCGCAGGCGCCGCGACAGCGACGAGGCGAACCAGGCCACCGCGAGCACGGCGCCGAGTCCGCCCAGCATCGCCGCGCACAGGGTGATCAGCAGGTTGCGCTGGCGCAGTGCCTGCGCCTTGGCGGTACGCACCTGCAGTTGCGCGGTCTCGTAGTTGCGCAGTTCGCGCAGTTCCGCGCGCAGGATGTCGAGGGTGACCTTGCCCTCGCGCAACTGGCGGATTTCTTCCTCGCGGCTCAGGTCCGGCGCCAGCAGCCGTCGCCAGCCCTGCATCTTCTCCTCGAACAGCGGCTGGATGCGGGCGAAACGCTGTGCCTGCCGCAGGTCGGTGATGCGTCGCGACAGGCGTTGCACCACGGTCTTGAGCCGCGGCTCGGCGTCGCGGTACGGGGTCAGGAAGGCGTCCTGGCGCACCAGCCGGTAGCCGCGCACACCGGCGGCGGTCTCGGCCAGCAGCGCATGCGCTTCATGCAGGTCGCTGAGCAACTGCAGGGTGCGGCGCACGTCGTTCTCGGCGGCGATGTTCTGCCGTTCGACGCTGTAGATCGCCACCAGCGCCGCCACCAGCAGCAACAGCGGCAGCGCCACCAGCGCCAGACTCTTGCGGGTCAGCGGCCAGTCGTTCCAGCGCCGCGCCAGCGCCCTCACAGCGCCACCCCCGCCTGCACCGCGACCACCGCGGCCTGGGTGCGGTCGGCCACCTGCAGCTTGTGCAGGATGCGCTCGACGTGGACCTTGGCGGTGCCGGCGCTGATGCCCAGTTCGGCGCCGAGCGCGGCATTGGTGAGCCCGCGCGACAACAGCGCCAGCACCTGCCGCTCGCGCGCGCTGAGCACGGCCAGGCGGTCGACCTGCGCCGGTTTGCGCCGCCGCGGCGCACGCGGCGGTTCGGCCGCCAGCGGCGCCAGCAGCGCGGCGATCGCGGACAGGGCCTGCACGTCCTCCGGCGCCGGCACGGTGCGGACGTCGTCCCAGCCCAGGCACAGCGTGCCCAACGGCACGCCCAGCGTGGCGATCGGCAGGCACAGTTCGCCTGCCGCGGTGGCGGTCGTGCCGCGCAGGCGCCAGGCGTGGGCGGGCGCCTGGATGGCGACGCTGGCGCCCGGCGGCAAGGCGTCGCCCTGGCTGGCCAGCACCAGGCAGCGGCCGCCGCGCAAGGCCAGCACCGCGGCGTGCGGGGCCGCGACCAGGGCGCTGGCGGGTGCGAGCGCGTGGGCGGTGGCCCGCGCGGCATCGCCGGCCTCGCGCAGCGCCGCGGCGGCGGCGGCCACGGCCTGCCAGCGCGCGGCGTCGGCGGCGTCGCGGCGCAGTGACTCACGCCACTGGCCTGCATTGGAGGGGCTGTGCACGGGCGCGTCTCCGGTATGCCGAACGGCATATTCGAGGATATGCCGCCCGGCGGATTTTTCGCAAGCCGCGGCTGCCAATACTCGCTTCGCCCCGAGACGGCATCCCCTCAGCACACGGAGACTTCCCATGCGTCGCATCCTGTTCGCCCTGGCACTGGGCCTGACCACCCCCACCTCCACCGCGCTGGCCGCGCCGGCGATGCACTACGACGGCCAGCCGGCGGCGCCGGCCAGCAGCGCCGAACGCGAGATCGCCGGCCTGTTCGATCGCTGGAACGCGGCGCTGGCCACCGGCAATCCGCAGCGCGTGGCCGACCTGTACGCCCGCGACGGCGTGCTGCTGCCGACGGTGTCCAACCAGGTCCGCGCCAGCCGCGCCGAGATCGAGGACTACTTCAGCCACTTCCTCGCCGCCAAGCCGCGCGGTGCCATCAACTACCGCCAGGTGCGCCTGCTCGACGACGACAGCGCGGTCGACGCCGGCGTCTACACCTTCACCCTCGACAATCCCGATGGCAGCACCCGCCAGGTGCAGGCGCGCTACACCTTCGTCTACGAAAAGCGCGACGGGCGCTGGCTGATCATCAACCACCACAGCTCGGCGATGCCGGAGCCGGTCGCCGCCGCCACGGCCAGCACCGCGACGAAGTGAACGTCGCGCCCGCCGCCGCCGCCGCGGCGGCCGGGCGCACTTGAAAGCGGACGCCGGCAGCGCCATCCACGAAGACATCGCCGTCGCTGCCAGGAGTCCATGCCATGTTGGGAATCGGTGCCTTCAAGCAGCGCCTGCCGCGTCCGGGCGAGAGCCTGCCGGGACGCGCGCAGCCGCTGCCGCTGCACAACCGTCACTTCGTCAACGGCCATCCGTTGCGCGACGCCTTCGCCGGCCTGGAGCAGGTGCAGTTCGGCCTGGGCTGCTTCTGGGGCGCCGAACGCGCGTTCTGGTCGCTGCCGGGTGTGTTCAGTACGGCGGTCGGCTACGCCGGCGGCGAGACGCCCAACGCCACCTATCGCGAGGTGTGTTCCGGCCAGACCGGCCACACCGAGGCGGTGCTGGTGGCGTTCGACCCGCAGACCGTGCGCTTCGAGCAGTTGCTGCAGACCTTCTGGGAAAGCCACGATCCGACCCAGGGCATGCGCCAGGGCAACGACACCGGCACCCAGTACCGCTCGGCGATCTACTGCACCACTCAGGCGCAGTACGACGCCGCGCTGGCCAGCCGCGACGCCTACCAGCAGCGCCTGACCGCCGCCGGCTACGGCGCCATCACCACCGAGATCCGGTTTCCGGCCCCGCCGTTCTACTACGCCGAGGACGAGCACCAGCAGTACCTGGCCAAGAATCCGGGCGGCTACTGCGGCCTGGGCGGCACCGGGGTGAGTTGCCCGATCGGGCTGGAGGCCTGAGCCTCGACGCGCAGGCTGCGCCGCGGCCGACCGGCGCTTGGCTGCGGCGCACCCGCACGCTGCGTGCGGGCTGCCCGTTTCCGTCCCTTGCTGGCCGTGAGCGGTTGAAGCCTGGGGTATCTCCGATCGAAGTCGCTGGTGAGCCGGTAAGCGGCTTCCGCACATGCGCAGAGCCAGGCCAGGATGAGGGTCGATAGCAACATCGCCAGCGCAACCCCGGTGGCGCTCTGTTTGGCTGGTTCCAGCAGATGGAAGGCAAGCGGCGTCAGCAGCCAGGGGACGAATGCGGCCAGGTACAGCGCAATGGCGCCTTTGCGATAGCTCCTGGCCGATCTCCAGATCCCTTTGGGAACGAAGGACGCCTTGTCGTTCGACAGGCCAATCATGCCTTTGGCCATCTTGCAGTACGTCAGGACCCTGGCTGCATTGCTGCGTTCCAACGCGATTCTGATCTCGTCGGCGTCGAGGTTGCCCCCGATCGCATTGCCGACCGCGATCTGCAAGGCGGCCGCATCCGTATCTCGCCAGGCGCCGTCAACGGACAGCGCGTACAGGCGTTGCGTGCGTTTCACCGAGAGCCCGAGAAAGCCGGTCCTCCATTTGAGGAAGAACATGGGAAGGGCCCCGGCGGCTGCGATGACGCCGGCGATGTGGCTGTAGCGACCTGCGAACTCGGCGAGTGACATGTTGCGTCTCCGAACTGGACTCGGTCGCATCAGGCCATAGCTTCCTCTCAAGGCGCGAGACCGAATCCCGATGGGCGCGGCGACCGCGTGCGTCCGGCCGCCGCCCTCCGCTTACTTGGCGATGCCCGTGCTGCCCTTGCCGGCGGCGGGCCGCAGCCATGCCGCATAGCCGGAAAGCTGCAGCGCCTTGCGCGGCGACAGGTCGGCCTTGAGTCGTTCGATCGCCGCGTCGCCGTCGCGGTTCTGGCCGAGGGCGTAGCAGGTCCGCGCCAGTTCCAGCGTCGCGCGCTGGCGGACCGTCAGGTTGCCGAAGGGGTCGAAGAAGGAATCCACGCGCGCGTGGTCCTGCACGCCGGTCCAGCCGAACCCGAGTTCGGCCGGCGTCTCCGTGGCGAGCTGCGCGTAGCGCCGCCGCGCCTCGGCCGGTGCGAGATGGCCGCTCAGCAGCGCCAGGCGGGTCCGCAACAGCGCCGTTTCGGCGGCCGACGCGCCGGCCGCGTACGCATCCAGGACGCGGCTTATCCATGCCCAGTCGACGTTGCCGGTGTCGGCCTGCGTGCCGAGCAGGTTGAAGGCGAGGATCGCCGCGCGCTGCGTCGCGGTGGTGGCGCGCTCGACCGCGTCCGCCGCCGGGTGCCCCAGCGTCGACGGCTGGACCAGCGCAATCGCCGGATCGTGCGCGAGGATCGCTTCCAGGTCCGGCTTGTGGAAATAGCCGACCACCACCAGCACGGTCTTGCCCGGATGCGCCAACGCCGCGGCGCGGATGCGCTGGGCCTGCAGGAAGGTGCGGTACAGGTACAGGCGCCGAGGCAGGTCCAGGTCGGCGCGCGGTGCCGGCGTCTGCGCCCACTTCTGCACCGCGGCCACGTTCTCGGCCGCATCCGCGGCGAAGATGTCGCGTTGCAGGGCGGCCTTGTCGGGGAACGACAGGAAGCCCTGGAAACCCTGCTCGCGGCGCAGTTCCAGCGGGGTGTCCAGATCAACGCCGAAGCCGAGCTTGGCGTCCTCCACCGGCGGCATCCAGTCGATCGGACAGAGGGCGACTGGATGCGCCGCGGCGTACGGCAGGATCACCCCCTGGACCTCGTAGGTGTATTCGTAATAGTCGCCTCGCGCCGCCTGCTCGGGCGGGCGCTCGATACACACCGCGTCCGGTGCGAGTTGCTCCAGGAACGCGGCGAGCACGCCCGGCTGGTCGCGCTCGGAGACCAGCTGTGCGGCGTGCTCCACGCCCAGGATCGCGACCCGGGTCGGTGTCGGCGCGGCCGCCACGCCGGCGGCACTGGTGCCGGCAAGCGCCAGCGAAAACAGACAACGCGCCATCCATCCGCGCATGCACCCTCTCCTGTCGAAGTCGTCGGAAACACCCACCCGCCGCACCTGGGTGCGTGCCCGCCGCTGCGTCGAGCGCGCCACGGATCGGCCGTGGCGCCGCGCTCAGCCGCCGATGGCGGACCGCAGGGTGCGGCCGGCGTGTCGCAGGGTGTGGCGACAACTGTAGTCAGGCAGCGTCGCCGCTGTCTGCATGACAGGTGGCACTGGTCGCGTTACACGAACTCGGCCGCGAACATCTGCCGCATCTGCGCGATCTGCTCCTCGCGTTCGGGATGCAGCAGGCGCAGGCATTCCTCGGCGAAGCTGACCGGGCTGGTGCCGGGGGCGGTGATCAGGCCGCCGGCGCTGACCACGCGGCGCTCCTGGTAGTGCGCGCTGCCGGCATAGACGCTGGCATGCTCGCGCAGGAAGGCTTCGGAATTGCTGGTGTGCGCGCGGGTATCGAGCAGGCCGGCGTAGGCCAGCGCCAGGGTCGCGCCGCAGATCGCCGCCACGCCACGGCCGGCGTCCAGGCGCTGCTGCAGCAACGCGCTCAGCCCGGGAATCTCGCCGGCCTGCCAACGGTCGCTGCCGGGCAGCAGCCACAGGTCGGCGTCCAGCGGCGCCAGGTCCGACAGGGCATAGGTGGGGTGCAGGTCCAGTCCGCCGATCGAGGTGACCGGCTTGCCGTCGATGCTGGCGATCTGCAGCGTGTCGCCGAACCAGGCCCGTGCCGCCGGCAGGATGGTGCCGATTTCCCAGTCCGCCACGCCGTCCACCATCACCACTGCGATTGTCGCCATTGCCTTGCCTCTGCACTCGGGTGCGCAGCATAGCCCGGCGAAAGTTGCGGCCGCGCCAAGGCGGTGTTGAATGCGCCGTGGAGGATGTGCGTTGCGCCTGCGCCTGTTTGCAGTGTTCCGTGTCGTTGGCGACGCGACGTCGCGCCGCGCAGCGGCATGCATCGACACCAGCGGACCGAGCGACGAACAGGCCGCGCGGCGGACACCCGCCCCATCCCGATTCCCGATTCCCCGCACAAAAAAAGAGCGGCGTCGCCGCCGCTCTCCGGGTGCCGCAAGGCGTGCGCCGCTCAGCCGATCAGCTTGTGCCGGATCGTGTCGCGCAGCGTCTGCAGGTCCTTGGCGAAGGTGTCGATGCCGCCGGCCAGCTTCTCGGTGGCCATCGGATCGGCCGCCAGGTCGGCGGCGAAGCGCTTGGCGTCGATCGGCTCCACCTTGGCGCCGTCGGCCTGGCCGGGCGAGAGCTTGCGCGGCAGCGGGCCATGGTCGGCGTCGAGCTTCTCCAGCAGGTCCGGCGAGATGGTCAGGCGGTCGCAGCCGGCCAGCGCCTCGATCTGCGCGGTGGAACGGAACGAGGCGCCCATCACCACGGTCGGCGAACCGCGACGCTTGAACTCGTCGTAGACGCCGCGCACGAACTGCACGCCCGGGTCCTCGTCGATGCTCGCCGGGGTCTGGCCATGGGCCACGTACCAGTCGAGGATGCGGCCGACGAACGGCGAGATCAGGAACACCCCGGCCTCGGCGCAGGCCAGCGCCTGGGTGCGGTTGAAGATCAGGGTCAGGTTGCAGTCGATGCCGTCCTGCTGCAGCTGCCGCGCGGCCTCGATGCCTTCCCAGGTCGCGGCGACCTTGATCAGGATGCGGTCCTTGGCGATGCCGTGCTCGGCGTACATGGCGATGAACTTGTGCGCCTTGGCGATGGTCGCGGCGGTGTCGTGGGCCAGGTCGGCGTCCACTTCGGTGGACACGCGGCCGGGCACCAGCGCGCTGAGCTTGGCGCCGACGCCGATGGTCAGGCGGTCGGCGATCTCGTCGACCAGGGCGGCGTGGTCGCCGTCCTGGCCGCGCGCCCAGGCCAGCGCCTCGTCGATCAGGTCGGCGTAGACCGGCAGGTCCAGCGCCTTCTTCACCAGGGTCGGATTGGTGGTGCAGTCCACCGGCTTGAGCCGCTTGATCGCGTCGTAATCGCCGGTATCGGCCACGACCACGGACAACTCGCGCAACTGGGCGAGCTTGGAGGGGGCGGAAGAGGTCATCGGTATCTCTCGGGAACGAGTGGAAACAAGGATAGGGCCGCGCACGTTAACGCGCTGCGCGCGCGTTGTCGTCGTCGGCGCGCTGCACCGCGGTCACGCGCAGGCGCAGCGGGCGTCCGCCGGGCGCCTGCCAGTCGATGGACTGGCCCACGGCCAGGCCGAGCAGGGCGCTGCCGACCGGGGCCAGCACCGAGATGCGCGCATGCGCGGCATCGGCTTCGTGCGGGTAGACCAGGGTCAGCTGGTGGCGTTCGCCGTGCAGTTCGTCTTCGCACTCCACGCGGGCGTGCATGGTGACGATGCCGGGAGGAATCTGGTCGGGCGCCATCACGGTGGCGCGGTCGAGTTCTGCGCCCAGCGCGAGCGCGGCCGGGTGCTGGTGCAAGGCAGGGGTGTCGAGCAGGGCTTCCAGGCGCGCCAGGTCGCGGCTGGAGACAATCAACGAGGGCGGCAGGCCGCTGCGGTGTTGCGAGGTCATGGACAGGCTCCGGTGGGATGACACAACGAACGGGGGCGGCACCGTGCCGCCCCCTGTCGCCATTGTGCAAGCAAGCCGGCGCCGATGCGACGCCGCGGCCGCAGCGGTCCCGTTCAGGCCACCTGGCGCGGTGCCGGGCTCGGCAGCGGTGCCTGCGCCGGCAGCGTGAACAGGTCTTCGGGCAGCGCGCCGAACAGGTGCGCCAGTTGCTGCAGGAACGCGCCCATCGCCGAGCTGCGCCGCCACAGCATGGCGATGCGCCGGCTCGGGCCGCCGTCGGGCGCGAACGGCAGCAGCCGCAGGTTCGGCGGATTGGCCACCGGCGGCTGCACCGCCAGCAGCGGCAGCAGGGTCACGCCGACGTTGGCGGCGACCATCTGCCGCAGCGTCTCCAGGCTGGTGGCCTGGAACTCGGCCTTCTCCAGCGCGCCGGACAGATGGCACACGTCCAGCGCCTGGTCGCGCAGGCAGTGCCCGTCCTCGAGCAGCAGCAGGCGTTGCGCGTGCAGTTCCGCCATGGTCAGCGGGGTCGGCCGCCGCGCCAGCGGATGCTGTTCGGGCACCGCCAGCACGAACGGTTCCTCGAACAGGAATTCGGCGTGCAACTGCTCGTCGTGCAGCGGCAGCGCCAGCAGCGCCGCGTCCAGCCGGCCCTCGCGCAGGCGGGTCAGCAGCACGTCGCTCTTCTCTTCGATCAGCAGCAGTTCCAGCTGTGGGAAGCGCTCGCGGATGCGCGGGATCACGTGCGGCAGCAGATACGGGCCGAGCGTGGGGAAGATGCCCAGGCGCACGGTGCCGGCTTCCGGGTCCTGGCTGCGCCGCGCCGCCTCCTTCATCTGTTCGATCTCGGCGACGATGCCGCGCGCGCGGCTGGCCGCCTCGCGCCCGGCCGGGGTCAGCATGACCTTGCGCGGGGCACGTTCGACCAGCGGCACGCCCAGTTCGTCCTCGAGCTTCTTGATCTGCGTGGACAGCGTCGGCTGGCTGACGAAGCACGCCGCGGCGGCGCGCCCGAAATGCTTGTGATCGGCCAGCGCCACCAGATATTTCAGATCACGCAGGTTCATCGGCGGGTTCCTCGGGACGCAGCGGCGGAGAGGGGACGCAGGGTCACAGCATAGAGCGTGTGACGCAGGTGGCGGCGAGACAGATGGGGCGTGCGCGGTGGAGGCCGCACGCCCTGGTCCCGCGCCGGCGTCGCCACGCCGGACGCGGCGCGGGTCAGGCCGCTTCGGCGACGCTGCCGCTGGCGACCGGCGCGCTGTGGCGGATCAGGTGGTCGAACGCGCTCAGCGCCGCCTTGGAGCCTTCGCCCATGGCGATGATGATCTGCTTGTACGGCACCGTGGTCGCGTCGCCGGCGGCGAACACGCCCGGCAGCGAGGTCTGGCCGCGGTCGTCGACCACGATCTCGCCGCGCGGCGACAGCGCCACCGCGCCCTGCAGCCACTCGGTGTTCGGCAGCAGCCCGATCTGCACGAAGATGCCTTCCAGGCTCAGGCGATGCACGTCGCCGCCGACCCGGTCCTTGTACACCAGGCCGGTGACCTTCTGGCCGTCGCCCAGCACCTCGGTGCTCTGCGCATTGACCAGGATGTCGACGTTGCGCAGGCTGCGCAGCTTGCGCTGCAGCACGTCGTCGGCGCGCAGCTTGCTGTCGAACTCGACCAGGGTGACGTGGCTGACGATGCCGGCCAGGTCGATCGCCGCTTCCACGCCGGAGTTGCCGCCGCCGATCACCGCCACGCGCTTGCCCTTGAACAGCGGGCCGTCGCAGTGCGGGCAGTAGGCCACGCCCTTGTTGCGGTACTGCTCCTCGCCGGGCACGTTCATCTGCCGCCAGCGCGCGCCGGTGGACAGGATCACGGTCCGGCTCTTCAGCGAGGCGCCGTTGGCCAGCCTGACCTCGACCAGCCCGTCGGCCCCGGCCGGCAGCAGCTGTTCGGCGCGCTGCAGGTTCATGATGTCCACGTCGTACTGGCGCACGTGCTGCTCCAGCGCCGCGGCCATCTTCGGGCCTTCGGTTTCCTGCACGGAGATGAAGTTCTCGATCGCCATGGTGTCCAGCACCTGGCCGCCGAAGCGCTCGGCCGCCACGCCGGTGCGGATGCCCTTGCGCGCGGCGTAGATCGCCGCCGCCGCGCCGGCCGGGCCGCCGCCGACCACCAGCACGTCGAACGGCGCCTTGGCCGCGATCGCCGCCGCGTCGCGCTTGGCCGCGCCGGTGTCGAGCTTGGCCACGATCTGCTCCAGGGTCATGCGGCCCTGATCGAACACCTCGCCGTTGAGGTAGACGGTGGGCACCGACATGATCTGCCGCGCCTCGACCTCGTCCGGGAACAGCGCGCCGTCGATCGCCACGTGCTGGATGTTCGGGTTCAGCACCGCGGCCAGGTTCAGCGCCTGCACCACGTCCGGGCAGTTCTGGCAGGACAGCGAGAAATAGGTTTCGAAACGGTACTCGCCCGGCAGGTTGCGCACCTGCTCGATCAGCTCGGCGGTGGCCTTGGACGGGTGCCCGCCGACCTGCAGCAGCGCCAGCACCAGCGAGGTGAACTCGTGGCCCATCGGCAGGCCGGCGAAGCGCAGGTGGATGTCGTGGCCGGGGCTGTTCAGCGCGAACGAGGGCGCGCGCTCGCCGCTGTCGCGGTGCACGTCCAGGGTGATCTGGTCCGACAGCAGCACCAGGTCCTCGAGCAGGTCGAGCATCTCGCGCGACTTGGCGCCATCGTCCACCGACGCGGTGATGTGGATGGGCCGGACGACCCGCTCCAGGTAGGCCTTCAACTGGGTTTTCAGATCGGCATCCAACATGGCGGACTCCTGACGTTGGGCAAAGCGAGGGGGAGGCGAACTGCCAGGGCAGTGCGCCGCGAACAAGGGAGGAGGGATGAACCGCAGCCGGCGCCGGCGCGCGATGCCGGCTGCGGTTCACCCCCACCCCCGCCGCAAGGCGGAGATGGGAGCGAGGCGCGGCTTAGATCTTGCCGACCAGGTCCAGCGACGGCTTCAGGGTCTTCTCGCCCTCCTTCCACTTGGCCGGGCACACCTCGCCCGGATGCGAGGCGACGAACTGCGCGGCCTTGAGCTTGCGCAGGGTCTCGGTGACGTCGCGGGCGATGGCGTTGTCGTGGATCTCGAGGGTCTTGATCACGCCTTCCGGGTTGATCACGAAGGTGCCGCGCAGGGCCAGCCCTTCTTCCTCGATGTGCACGCCGAAGGCGCGGGTCAGCTGGTGGGTCGGGTCGCCGACCAGCGGGAACTGGGCCTTGCCCACCGCCGGCGAGGTCTCGTGCCACACCTTGTGCGAGAAATGGGTGTCGGTGGTGACGATGTAGACCTCGGCGCCGATCTTCTGGAACTCGGCGTAGTGCTCGGCGGCGTCTTCCACTTCGGTGGGGCAGTTGAAGGTGAAGGCGGCCGGCATGAAGATCAGCACCGACCACTTGCCCTTCAGGTCCGCGTCGGTGACTTCGATGAATTCGCCGTTGCGGTAGGCATTGGCCTTGAACGGCTGAACCTGGGTGTTGATCAAAGACGACATGGAGTTTCCTCGTGGTTGCAATAGGGGGCGGGGGATGGAACGAGGCTCATGATAGGGGGTGCCAATAGATGCCTCAAATCGATTGATGGAATTGAATAGATAGGTTTCATCTATCACTTCCCAAGCCTGGCTCTTTGCTGCACTGCCGCGCGATGGCGGCGGCCGCCCACGGGCGCGTGGGCGTCGGTCCCTTCTACCACGTTGGCTTTTCCGCGCTCGCTGCGTCATCGTGACAGCGATGAATGCGCCCACTCCCGAGTCCCTGCTGCGCGCCGCCTGCACCCAGGTCGAGCGCGGCGATGCCGAGGCCCTGCTGCTGCACGCCCTGCAACGCGATCGCGCCTGGCTGTTCGCGCACGCCCGCGAGTCGCTGCCCGACGACGTAGTGGGCGGGTTCCAGGCGCTGCTGGCGCGGCGTGCACAGGGCGAGCCGGTGGCCTACCTGACCGGCCGGCGTGGCTTCTGGACCCTGGATCTGGCGGTCGGGCCGGCCACGCTGATCCCGCGCGCGGACACCGAGCGGCTGGTGGAACTGGCGCTGGAGCGGCTGGATGGGGCGCCGGGCCGGCGCGTCGCCGACCTCGGTACCGGCAGCGGCGCCATCGCCCTGGCCCTGGCCGGCGAGCGCCCGCAGGCGCAGGTGCTGGCCACCGACCTCAGTGCGGCGGCGCTGGCGGTGGCCGAGGCCAACGCGCAGGCGCACGGCCTTCGCAACGTCGCTTTCGTCCAGGGGACCTGGCTGCTGCCGCTGGCCGGACAGCGCTTCGACCTGATCGCCAGCAACCCGCCGTACATCGCCGATGGCGACCCACACCTGCAGCAGGGCGACCTGTGCTACGAACCGGCCAGCGCGCTGGCGTCCGGCCCCGATGGCCTGGACGATCTGCGCCGGATCGCCGCCGATGCGCCGGCGCATCTGCTGCCCGGTGGCTGGCTGCTGCTGGAACACGGCTGGGACCAGGGCCCGGCGGTGCGCGCGCTGCTGGAGGCGAGCGGCTTCCTGGAGGTGGCGACCCACCAGGATCTGGAAGCGCGGGATCGGGTCACGCTGGGGCGTCAGCCGCTGGACTGACCCGCCGGCGCCTGGCGTATAGTCGGCGGGTAAACGATGCCGGACATGGATGACCCGCACTGTTCACCCTCAGTCGCCGTTCGAATGCGCCTGGCGTGTTCCCCGCTCCTGCCGTGCCGCAGACGCATGGAGGGGCTCCGCAGGGTTCATGGGGCGCCGCCGCCGCAACACCTCGGCGCAGATCCAGTGCCAAGATCCTGTGCTCTCTCGCTGCCGCCGCCGTCGCGGCCGGCACAGGGTGCCGCAAAGGCCTGGTAGGAAATGCGCGCCCATGATCCCGTTCATTGGCGAACAGAATGTGCCTAATGCCGGGCTTGAAGTTCCGATGGTTCGCGTGGAGAACCACGCCTGGAATGGGCATTTCTATCGCGATGCCTTTGCCGGCGGCTTGTACGCCAATTATTCAGGGACGATGCGCGGTGCCAATCCACTATGGCGCCATCAGGCGCTGCCTGCGATTCATCTGGAGAAACCAGGTCGCAGCCGTCGGTCGCGATCTCGCCGGCACTGCTTGCGCGATGAACAATGGCGGCATGGTTTCCGGAGAGTAATATCGCAAGCGATACGTGGAGTCTTGACAAAAGGAGAGGTGGCGCGATGAGCGATGAAAAGGATAGGTACAGCGACAATCCCTATCGTCCACGCGCGCGCGCGACGCGCGACCCGCTTCACGATGCGCAACTCCTGCGCGACCTGGGCAGCATCAATGCGGCGGTCTACGCCAGACTCGGCGCGCTGCCGCGTGGCGGATTGCCGATAGAACCCTGGCGCAAGCCGATATTGCCATTGCCACCAGCCCCCACCGCCGCGGTATCCGCGGCCTATCCCCCTGAGGACGATTCGATGAAACTGCACCACCTGGCCGCTGCCGCCATCATGCCTCTAGCCGCGACCGCCGCCGGTTGTTCGAACGACATCGATATCGGCAACGATGGTGCGGCCGGGCATCTGAATCCGCATCCGGTCAAGCGCTACGAGATCATCGCGACGTCCCATGCGCCGGGACTCTGGGATTCGTTCAAGGGCGCTTACATCGGGTATGACGTCATCAATAAGAAGTGTGTGCCGATGATTCCGGTTATTGGCGAGCAGCACGTGCCCAACACTGGACTTGATATTCCCATGGTGCAGGTGGATGACCACACATGGAAGGGCTATTTTTATCGCGACGCCTTGCTGGATGAGGATTATTTCAATCTCGGGGTTTGCCACTGGGACGTGACGAGCGTGGGCGTTAGCGCGATTGGTAAGGGAGTGAAGTTCGGTTGGGGAGGGTTGTTGGAGAAAATCTTGCGCGAGGGTGGCGGGAAAAGCTACTTCAAAAAGAGCTCTTACGGAGATCCTGCGTTGGTTCCCTATGGCGCGCTAGAGTTCCATGCTGATGATCCCGAAGTTCTTCAAGATCCTGATGCTTATTTCCCAGTGACGATCACTGTTAAGGAAGTCAAGTCATGAAGGCCATTGATCAGGCGCTGGCTGATGCGAGTAATGACTCGTATGCCAATCGGTCGCAACGTGATGTGAGCGACAGTAACAAGTATGTTTCTCTAAATGGCCAGGATTACAAGATCTTTGGCTATGCCGCCGATCCGGCTACCGGCTTTCACGCAACTGCGTATCAAAGCGTTGCGTCGCCTCATAACGTCATTGTCGCGTATCGCGGTACCGATCCTGGTTTGTTTTCCGGTAAAAACGGTGCAGAAAAAGCAGACCACGCGCTGACCACGCTGCAAGACATCGCCGTCGATGCAAAGATGGTGCGAGACACCGTCAACGCGCAAAAGTCCGCGGCCGATGCATTCACCGCGCAGATGATCGCCAAAGCGGCTGCGCAGGGTATCCCGAAGACGCAGGTATTCGCTGCCGGCCATTCCCTAGGTGGTGCATTGGCGCAACTCGAGGCCGCCAAATATGGCCTGCGCGGCGCCACCTACAACGGTTTCGGCGCGGCGGACATGATCGATGGCCCGCCGCAGTCCGGTTTCCAGCTCACCAACTACCGCATGGCGGGCGACGTGGTGAGCGCGGCCAGTCCGCATGTCGGCCAGGTGGTGTCGCTGGCCAGCGAAGAGGACATCCAGAGCCTGCGGGCCGGCCGCTATCTGGATGCGCCGCCTGGGTCGGCGCCGCCCAACGCGCTGATCGCGATGCGGCTGAGCGACCATGGCGGCCAGCAGCACTTCAGCAGCGACAGTCCGGACAACATCCTGCAACCCCAACGCTTCCAGGAAGCTACACAACGCTACGCAGCGAACAAGGACGCCATCGACCGATTCGGTCGCGACGTGTACCTCGCACGCGCCGAACTGTCCGAGTCGCTGCGGCAGATGCGCGGGAACGATGGGCAGGGCCAGCTGTCGCCGAATCTGCAACGGCAACTCGACGAATACCTCGTTCTCAATGCCGATCCCACCATTCGCGACAACATCGCGCGTGGCGCGCCCGTGCGTGGGGTCGCGGACGGCTTGCAGTACGGCGCCGATGCCGTGCGCGCCGGCGGTCGCTACGTGCAGGCGCTGGACGAGCGCATCGCACTAGTGGCGCGGGAGGGGGGACGCTTTACCGCACCCTTCATCCCGGTCGGGCCGCTGGCCGGGCATGTGGTGGGCGAAGCCGCCCGTCTGCACGGCCAGGGCACGGACGCGGCGGCGCGTTTGCTGGGTGGCGGGCTGGAATCGGCCAAAGGCGCGGTGGAGCGAGGCGCGCACGCGGCGGCCGAAGCGGTGGTGCAGCGGATCCATGATCCTCGCTTGCACGCGCGCGTGGCCAACGTCGCCAATCACATCGTCGATGCCTACGACGGTGCGCGGGTCGCGGCGCAAACCGCCACGCAGACATATCAGCTCGGCAAGCAGGCGGTTTCCGATGGGGTCGATCGGGCCGAACGTGCGGTGACGCAAACCTACGCCGCGACCAAGCACGTGGTGACGGAAGGCGCGGAGCAGGTGGGGCACGCCGCCGCCCAGACCTACGCCGCGGCGAAGCACACGGTGACCGAGGGCGCGGAGCACGTTGAGCGCGCCGCCACGCAAACCTACAACGCGACCAGGCACGCGGTGACCGAAGGCATGGAGCAAGCTGGGCGCGCGGCCACCAGGACCTACGACGCGGCGAAGCACGCGGTCGCCGACGGCGTGGGGCGGGCCGAACATGCCGCCAGCCAGGCCTACGACGCGTCCAGGCAAGCAGTCTCGCAGGCAGCCGACAGCGCCGCGCGGGTCGGCACGCAGGCGTACGAAACCGCAAGACAGACCGCCGCGCAGGGGATCGATGCGGCCAAGCACGCGGCGGGCCAGGCCTACGACACGCTGACCCATCCTGGGCAGTGGTTCCAGCGCAGCGCGCCGGCCCCTGCGCCCGCGCAGCCGCACCCCCAGGCGCCTGCCGCGACGCATCCGCATGGCGCGGCGACGACGCCTGCTTCCGGAGCCCATTCGTCACCATCGGCCGGACACGCCGCCGAGCGCATGCAGAACCTGGGTGCGCTGCCTGCGTCGGATCAGGCCATGTTCGCGCGCATCCGCAAGGACGTGCCTGCGCGTATCGACGATGCGCACGTCGCGCAGGCGATGCTCGGCGCCAAGCAGGCCGGCATCGCCGGCGCGGACAAGATCGACCGGGTGCAGATGGCCGGCAACACGCTGTGGGTGTCCGGTACCACGCCGGGGTTCCGCGCCGCCACGGACGTGGCGCAGGCGGCCGCACCGATGCACGAGACGGTGCAGCAGACGCAGGCGTTCAACCAGCAGCGCGAGCGGCACTTGGCCATGGAGGCGCAGCAGCGGTCGCAAGAAGCCCCTGGCGGCAGAGGCGCGCCGGTCCTCGGTTGATCCCGACTCCGTTGGGCCGATCGGCGTGGTGCCCGGTCCGTTCGCGGTCGGCGTTGCTGGCCGGCGCCGCTCTGTTGTGGCGCGCATGGGTAGAATCGCGGTTTCCCCCGCAGGAGGCGCCATGCGCACGCTGTATCCCGAGATCGAGCCCTTCGACAGCGGCATGTTGCCGGTGGACGCACGGCATACCCTGTCCTACGAACAGTGCGGCAACCCGCACGGCAAGCCGGTGGTGCTGCTGCATGGCGGCCCGGGCGGCGGCTGCAACGCGAAGATGCGCCGCTTCCACGACCCGGCCAAGTACCGCATCGTGCTGTTCGATCAGCGCGGTTCCGGCCGCTCCACGCCGCATGCCGACCTGGTCGACAACACCACCTGGGACCTGGTCGCCGACATCGAGCGGCTGCGCACGCACCTGGGCATCGAGCGCTGGCAGGTGTTCGGCGGCAGTTGGGGCTCGACCCTGGCGCTGGCCTACGCGCAGACGCACCCGGAGCGCGTCACCGAACTGGTGCTGCGCGGCATCTTCATGCTGCGCCGCTGGGAACTGGAGTGGTTTTACCAGGAAGGTGCCAGCCGCCTGTTCCCGGATGCATGGGAACACTACATCGCGGCGATCCCGCCGGTGGAGCGCGCCGACCTGATCTCCGCGTTCCACCGGCGCCTGACCAGCGACGACGAGGCCACCCGCCTGGCCGCGGCCAAGGCCTGGAGCGTGTGGGAAGGCGCGACCAGCTTCCTGCACGTGGACACCGATTTCGTCGACAGCCACGAGGATCCGCACTTCGCGCTGGCCTTCGCCCGCATCGAGAACCACTACTTCGTCAACGGCGGCTTCTTCGAGGTCGAGGACCAGTTGCTGCGCGACGCGCACCGCATCGCCGACATCCCCGGGGTGATCGTGCACGGCCGCTACGACGTGGTCTGCCCGCTGGCCAATGCCTGGGACCTGGCCAAGGCCTGGCCGAAGGCGACGCTGCAGATCACGCCGGCGTCGGGCCATTCCGCGTTCGAGGCCGAGAACGTCGACGCGCTGGTGCGCGCCACCGACGCCTTCGCCTGAGTCCGCGCGCGTCTGCGCCGCACGTTCATCGAGCGGCGGCGCGCGGCGCGTCCGGCCTCCGGCTCAGCAGGCCAGCGCGTTGCCGGGCTCGCATCCGGCCGCCGCTGGCGATGCGGGTCGCGCGTCGAGCTGCGCCTGCGTGGTCTCCTCGGTCCACACCACGAACGATTCCAGGACGTTGTCGCCGAAGGTGGTGCTGATCGCCACGTCGGCGGCGTCGCGGCCACGCGCGATCAGCACCCGGCCGATACGCGGCAGGTTGTGGCGCGCATCGAAGGTATACCAGCGCCCGTCGAGGAAGGCCTCGAACCAGCCGGAAAAATCCATCGGTGCGGGCGAGGCGGGCACGCCGATGTCGCCGAGGTAGCCGGTGCAGTAGCGCGCCGGGATGTTCATGCAGCGGCACAATGCGATGGCCGCATGCGCGAAGTCGCGGCACACCCCGCGCCCTTCCTGCAGCGCCTGCGCCGCGCTCTTGGTCGCGCGGGCGTGGGCGTAGCCGAAGGTGATCCGGGTATGCACGTAGTCGCAGATCGCCTGTACCCGCGCCCAGCCGGTCGGTGTGCCGCCGAACAGTTCCCAGGCCATGCCGCTGAGCAGGTCGGTCTCGCAGTAGCGGCTGCCGAGCAGGTACACCAGGGTGTCGTCGGGCAACTGCTCCACCGGCGTCTGCACCGCGTCGTAGCGGTACTGGTCCGGCAGTCCGCTGTCGCGCACCACCGCATCGGCACGCAGGGTCAGCGTGCCGGCCGGCGCTTGCAGGCGCGTGCAGCGGTTGCCGAAGCCGTCGCGATAGGTGCGCAACGGCACCGCCGGCTCGCTGTGCAAGTCGGTGGCAACGACGATGTCGTCGTGGCGGCTGTCGTGAAGGTCGAGCATCGCCAGCATCGGCGTGGGATGCGCGAAACGGTAGCGGATCTCGTAACCGAGGCGGATGAGCATGAGGGGTCCGATGCGGGGGGCAGGGGCGTCCGGCGCGGACCGGTCCAGCCCCGAGGGTGCGCAGTCCGCACTCAGCTTGGCGTGAAGACGCCCCGCCTTCGCTTCAGCAGCGCATGCTGAGCGGTGTGGGGCCAGGCCTGCTGCGCGGCCAGCGCGGCGCTCGGGTCTGCGTCTGCAACAGGCGCACGCGCCCACGTCGGTTGCGTGGATGCCGCTGCCGACGCCGGCCCGAGCCGGCGTGCCGTCCTCACCCCAGCGCCAGCAACTGCGGCTGCAGGGCGGTGAAGATGCGCGCCAGGCGCTGCGCCCAGGCCTGCTGGCCGGCGGGGTCGGCGATCAGGTCCTGGCGGATCTCCAGTTCCACGTGCGGCAGGCCGCGGCCTTCGCCGTGCACGGGCACCGCGTAGTCGCTGCTGTCGCTGACCGCGTACGGCGCGTTGTCGCCGACCAGCAGGTCGTCTTCCTCGCGCAGCGCCTGCAGCAGCGCGTGGGCGAAGCGGGTGTCGCGGTGATACAGCACGCCGGCATGCCAGGGCCGCGGCACGCCGTCCAGCGCCGGGGTGAAGCTGTGCATCATCACCAGCACGGTAGGCCGCGCGGCGGCGCGGCGCGCGTCCAGTTCGGCGGCGATGCGCGCGTGGTAGGGCGCATGCACGGCGTCGATGCGCTGCTGCCGCTGCGCCGCCGTCAGCCCGGCGTTGCCCGGCACCACGGTGCGGTCGCTGACCTCGGGAATCAGCGTCGGCGAGGCCAGCGGGCGGTTGCAGTCGATCAGCAGCCGCGAATAGGTCTGCTCGATCGCCCAGGCGTCGAGCAGCGCGGACAGCGCGCGGGTGGTGCCGGCGATGCCGATGTCCCAGCCGATGTGCCGATCCAGTTCCGCCTGCGCCAGCCCGAGGCCGTGCAGCGCGCGCGGCACCGCCTGCCCGGCGTGGTCGGCCAGCAACACGAACGGCGAGGTGCCGTGCGCGCGGTGGATGCCGAACACCGCCGGGTCGTCCGCGCCCAGCAGCGGCGGCAAATCGGAAAGGGGCGCCTCAGCCACGCGGGGTGCCGTCGAGCTGGTGTTCGATCATCCACAGCCCGGCCCACAGCTTGGCGTCCAGCGCGTAGCCTTCGCCCATCTTCTGCACCAGCCACGCGGCGGCGCGCGTGCGCGGCACCGAATGCACGGTGATGTCCTCGCTGGCGTCGCCGCCGCCGTTGCCGACCTTGCGCAGGCCGCTGGCGCGCACGAAGGCGATCTGCTCGTTGCTGGCGCCGGCCGAGGTCGGGCCGATCAGCAGCACCTCGGCGTGGTTGGCGGTCCAGCCCGTTTCCTCTTCCAGTTCGCGCACCGCCGACGCCTCGATCGACTCGCCGGCATCGATGTCGCCGACCAGCCCGGCCGGCATCTCGATGGTGCGCGCCTGCAGCGGCACGCGGAACTGTTCGACGAACAGCACCTCGTCGTCCGGCGTGACCGCCACGATGATCGCGGCCAGGCCACCGGCATGCACGCGTTCGGAATACTCCCAGGTGCCGCGCACGACCATGCGCTGGTACTTGCCTTCGTAGACGATGCGGGGCGGTGAATCGTGGCGGGACATGGGCGGCTCGCAGATGGCGGAGGAAGAAGGCGCGGTCGCGCGCGGCGCGGTCCGGCGATGCGGTGCAGTGTAGAACGTGCGATGGCGATTTGATGTGCGCCAAGCGGCCTGTGGGTTGGCTGGCGCCGCGCGGTTCGCTTGGCGCCGGCCAGGACGGCGCCGGGCACGGTCGCCGCCTCTCCGCTTGCCAGGCACGCCCGCTCCGGGCCGACGGCCTCGCCGGCGTGCGGCGAGGCGGCCCTCAGCCGGCCGCCACTTCCAGGCCGGCCGCCTGCAGCAGCCGGCGCCGGGTCAGCGGCCCGAAGCGCAGCGCCTCGCACAGGCCCTGCAGCATGCCGGCGTCGGCCGCGCCGCGGGCGAAATCCGCGCTGGCGGCGTGCAGCGGCGCGTCCAGGGCGATGGTGGTCAGTTGCCGCCACAGCAGCGCGTGCTCGCGCTGCTCGCGCAGGCGCACGGCCATCTGCGCGGCGCCGCGCAGGCGCAGGAACGCCACTTCGTCGACCCGCGCCAGCAGCGTGTCCAGGTCGCCGAAATGCGCCAGCAGGATCGCCGCCGACTTGGCGCCGATGCCGGTGACGCCGGGAATGTTGTCGATCGCATCGCCGGTCAGCGCCAGGTAGTCGGCGATCTGGTGCGCGTGCACGCCGTGCCGCGCCTTGACCCCGGCCGCGCCCCAGCGCTGGCCGCGGCCGTAGTCCCACTGTTCGTCGAACTCCAGCAGCAATTGCGACAGGTCCTTGTCGGCGGAGACGATCACGCCGTGGAAGCCATTGCCGCGGGCGCGGTGCAGGGCGCTGCCGATCAGGTCGTCGGCCTCGTAGTCGTGGTGCGCCAGCACGCCCAGGCCCAAGGCCGCGCACAGCGCCTTGCAGTGCGCGAACTGGCGGCGCAGCGCGTCCGGCGCCGGCGCGCGGTTGGCCTTGTAGGCGGCGTACAGGCGATGCCGGAAGCAGCTGTCCAGCGCTTCGTCGAAGGCGATCACGATGTGCTGCGGGCGTTCGCGCTCGAGCAGGTCGAGCAGGAAGCGGGCGAAGCCGTGCACCGCGTTGGTCGGCCAGCCCTGCGCGTCCTGGAACTCGTCGGGAATCGAATGCCAGGCGCGGAACACGTACAGGCTGGCGTCGACCAGGTACAGCGGCCGCGACACGGGCAGCGCTGCGTTCACGGCGTCCAGTCGCTGAGCAGCGCGCGCGGATCCGGGCGCTCGCGTTCCGGGGCGTCGATGCGGGCGGTGCCGATGTGGATGAAGCCGGCGACGTGCTCGTGCTCGGCCAGGCCCAGCCGCGCGGTTACGGTTTCGTCGTACGCCATCCAGCCGGTCAGCCATTGCGCGCCGAAGCCGTAGGCCTGCGCCGCCTGCAGCAGTGCGAAGCACACCGAACCGGCGGTCAGCCACTGTTCGATTTCCGGCACCTTGTGCTCACGCTGCAGGCAGGCGATCACCGCGATCACCACCGGCGCATGGGCGAAGCGTTCGCGGTCCTTTTCCACCGCCGCCGGCGCCGCGCCCGGATCGCGCTGCAAGGTGCGCGCGGCGAGGATGTCGCCCAGTGCCAGGCGCGCCGGACCGGCGATGCGCAGGAAGCGGAACGGCACCAGCTTTCCGTGATCGGGAACACGAACCGCCGCCTGCAACATGGCCAGCAGCGTGTCCGTGTCCGGTCCTGGCTCGCCGAGTTGCTTGGAGGGCACCGAACGGCGCGCATCCAGCGCTTGCAGCGAATGAATTGTGCGCATAGTCTCGATTCCGTGGGGCGGGCGCGGAATTATAGTCGGGCACTCGCAGGCGGCAGGGGATGCCGCGGTGACACGGACAATCACGTTGTGTTGTTGATCTGCCGCTAGCTTCCGAATTGACATCGGTCTCACTGTTCACTGCGTATCACATCGCCATGACCCTTGCTGAATACGCTGAAGAGTTGTCGCCCAGCCGCAACGCGGATCTGCTCGAGCAGGTCCGGGATGTGGTGTCGGTTCCGCTCGCCGGCGCGTTCGGCGAGGTGCTGGACGTGCTCGCCGAGGCGCTGTTCCGCATGGCCGAGCGTGCCGGGCCGACCCAGAACGACTATTTCGAGGCGATCCAATTGCTGCGCCAGCAGCGCGAGCCGATCGCCGCACGCTTCCGCGCGCACCTGGCCCAGGCCTGGCAGGCGCTGGAGGCTGGCCGCCCGCTGTCGGTGGAGCGCAGTCTGGCGCGCGAGCGCGGCGACCTCAGCCTGGTCTCGGAGCAGGAACTGGACGTGCGCCTGGCGGTGCGCAACCTGGCGGGGGCGATCCAGCACCGCTGGCGGCCGGAGCTGATGCGGCTGAATCGTTACCTCGGCTTCATCGCCGGCGGCCAGCGCATCGATGCCGACAACAATCCGTTCGGCCCCGAGCATGTGGGGGCGGCGGTGTACGCGGCGCTGTACGGGTTGGTGCTGGCGCCGCAGGTGCAACTGGCGATCGTCAAGATCTGCGAGCAGGAGCTGCAGGAGCGGGTCGGCGAGCTGTACGCGCAACTGGAGCAGCGCCTGGACGAGGTGGCGCGCGCCCGTGCGCTGCCGAGCGGGCGTCCACGCCGCCGGGCCATCCCGCGCCTGGGCGCTGGCGACGACGAAGTGGCGCCGGACTGGATCAGCCGTTTCTTCGAACATTGGGAAACCGCCGCGCCGCTGTCGGCGGCGCAGCGCCGCGCGGCGCGCGTGCTCGACGCGCACGCGCGCAACGAGCAGGAGGTGCTGCCGCCGGCGCTGCGCGCGCTGCTGCACGAGGCACAGCCGGCCATGGGTCCGGGCGACGGCCGACGCTGCCTGTCGCCACGCGAAGTGCTGTCGGTGCTGTCGCTGCTGCAGACCATGCCGCTGGCCGGATTCGCCGCCGTTTGCGAGCACGGCGCCCCGCTGGCGCAGGGCTTGCGCCGCCAGGTCGCCAGCGTCGGCGCCTCGCTCGGCCTGGATCCGGCGGGCACCTGCCTGGACCCGGCCGATGCGGACACGCTGGATCTGGTCGGGCTGCTGTTCGACGTGATGCTCGAGGAATGCGTGCTGCAGCCGGCGCAGCGCGACCTGCTGGGCCAGATGCTGGTACCGATGGCCAAGGTGGCCTTGATCGACGGTCGCCTGTTCGTGCGCGACGGGCATCCGGCGCGGCGCCTGCTCAACCTGCTGGCCGACGCCTGTGACGGCAATACCGGCGGCACCGGCCCGGAGCAGGCGCTGCTGGCGCAGGCGCAGGCGGCGGTGGAACGGGTGGTACGCGATTTCGACGAGCACCTGGCGGTGTTCCTGGCACTGGAGGCCGAGTTCGGCAGCGCCTACGAGCAGTACCGGCGCCGGGTGGAGATCGCCGAGCGCCGCGCGGCCGAACTGCAGCGCGCCGAGGAGCGCCGCACGGTCGCCCGGCAACGCGCCGCGCAGGCCGTGCACGACCTGCTGCAGCGGGCCGGCGACGACCTCACCCTGCCGCCGCCGATCGAGGCCTTCCTGCGCCAGTCCTGGTGCCAGTACGTGCAGCAGTCGGCCCTGCGCGACGACGGCCAGGGCAATGCGCTCGCCGCGGCGCTGGCCCTGGGCGAGGCGGTGCTGGCGCAATGCCGCCAGGCGCAGTCCGGCGCGGCGCCGCTGGAGGGCTGGCTGCAGCCGCAGCGCGCCGAGCTGACCCGGCTGTGGACCAGCGTCGGCCTGGACGCGGCGGCGGCCGAGGCCGCCTGGCACTCCCTGCACACGGCGCTGGACGACCTGGCGCACGCGCGGCCGTCGCAGGCCGCGCTGCCCGTGGCCAGCGTGGAGCTGCCCGAGCCGCCCGCCGCCGAGACCGTGCCGGCGCTGCCGGAGCCGGCCCAGGCCACCGATTTCGACCACATCACCGCCGATTACTTCCGCACCCTGCCGTTGGGGACCTGGTTGGATTTCGTCGATCGCGAAGGCCGCGTGCAGCCCGGCAAGCTGACCTGGGTGAGCCCGATCTCGGCGCGCCTGTTGTTCGTCAGCCGCCGCGGCGGGCGCTTGTGCGTCGCCTCGGCCGAGGCGCTGGCGGTGATGGTGCGGCTGGACCGGTTGCGCCTGCATCGCGACGACGATGCCTTCTACAGCGCCATGCAGGGCGCCGTCGATCGCCTGGAACGGGTGGCGGCGGCGGCCTGAGCCTGAACCGGTGGGCGCGTCTTCATGACGCAGGCCGCCGCAGCAGCGCCGTCCAAGCTTACGATCCCGCACGAGGTCACGTTCCGGAGAGAGAAATGCGTAGCCCATCACGGTCGGTGTTCAGACACCTTGCCTACCATGCAGGAGCGGAAACAGGGGCCGCGTCCGATCGTCTTCCACCTTCCTCCTATCTGGCGCCGTCCGTGGCGCGGAGCCATCGCGCATGAGTTTCAGCCCCAGCCCGCATGCACACCCGGCGCGTGACCCGCGCCTGTTGACGCAGGCGCGCGAGGGCATGCTGCCGGTGCTGGGCCACGCCTTCGCCTCGGCGCTGGCGCACTTCGACGACGTGCTGTTCGACCGCGCCGAGAGCGCCGGCGCGTCGCAACTGCTGTTCCTGGACGGCATGCGCGAACTGCGGCGCCGCCGCGACGAGATCGCCGCGCGCTTCCGCGCACAGCTGCACACCGCCTGGGAGGCGCTGGAGGCCGGCGCGCCGCTGTCGGCCGAAGTCGCCCTGGCCGGCTATGGGCAGGGCCTGAGCCTGATCTCCGAACACGAACTGGAATCGCGGCTGGCGGTGCGCAACCTGGCCAGCGTGCTGCTGCGCGAATGGAAGCCGGTGCTGACCCGCATCGACCGACGCCTGGGCTGGATCGCCGGCGGCCTGGAGCTGGATGCCGACACAAATCCGATCGGCCCCGAACACATCGGCGTGGCCGTGCATGCGGCGTTCTCCACCAGCGACCTGGCCCCGGAAGTGCGGCTGGTGCTGATCAAGCTGTGCGAGCGCGACTTCACCGCCGGGGTCGGCAAGCTCTATCAGGACCTGGACGACAGCCTGGCCCGGGCCGGGGTGATGCCCGAGATCTCGCGCCCGCGGCCACCGCCGCCGCCACGGCGCGCGCCGGCGCCGGAGCGGCCGCCACGCGAGGCCGCCGAGGCCGGCCTCGGCGCCGAGCTGGGCGAGGACGAGGAACACTATGCGCCGGCCTGGGCCAACCGCTTCGTCAACCGCTGGGCCGAGCGCCGCGGCAGCCTGCAGGCCGGCGAGCGCTACGACGGCGACGAGGCGCACCTGCCCGGCGGCAGCCAGGGCGTGTTGCTGGAGGCCCTGCACGAACTGCTGCAGCAGACCCGCAACGCGCGCGAGAGCGCGACGTCCGCGGCGACCACGGCCGTCGGCCAGCAACGGCCGCTGAGCCAGCGCGAGATGATGTCGGTGCTGTCGCTGCTGCAGGCCACGCCCAGCGCCACGCTGCGCGCGGCGATCGGCGACGACAGCGAGTCGCTGGCGCAGCGGCTCAAGAGCGAGGTGTTGTCCAACGCCACCCAGTTCGGCGTGGACCCGGCGCACGCGCGGCTGGACCCGGTCGACGAGGACGCGATCGACCTGGTCGGCATGCTGTTCGACGTGATGCTCGACGAGCGCGACCTGGAAGGCCGCTCGCGCGAACTGATCGGCCGGCTGGTGGTGCCGTTCGTCAAGGTCGCGCTGCTGGACCGGCGCATGTTCGTGCAGAAGACCCATCCGGCGCGGCGCCTGCTCAACTCCCTGTCCGAGGCCTGCGAGGGCAACACCGGCGAGAGCCAGGCCGAGCGCGTGCTGATGGGCAAGGTCGAGGAAGTCATCGACCGGCTGGTGGCCGAGTTCAACGAGAACCTGGCGATCTTCCTGACCCTGGAAGAGGAATTCCGCGATTTCCTGATGCAGCACCGCCGTCGCATCGAGATCGCCGAGCGCCGCGCCGCCGAGACCCAGCGCGGCCAGGAGAAGCTGGAACTGGCGCGGCAGCGTGCCGAGGCCGAACTGCAGGTGCGCCTGCAGGGCCGGCAATTGCCGCAGGCGCTGCAGGATTTCCTGCGCCAGCCGTGGCAGCACCACCTGACCATGGCGATGCTGCGCGAAGGCGAGGGCGGCCCCGGCGTGCGCGATGCGCTGGCGCTGGCCGACGGCCTGCTCGAGGAAGCCGCCGAGGCGCAGCGGCATATCGTCGGCAAGCCCTGGCTGCAGGCCTGGCAGGGGGCGCTGCAGCGGGTCTTCGCCAGCGTCGGCCTGCATGCCGAGGCGGCCGCGGCGGCGATCGATGCGCTGCACGACACGCTGCAGGCGGTGGCCGAACTGCGCCCGGAACTGGAGCGGCCGCTGCCGGAACTGCCGCAGGTGGCGCTGCCGCAGCCGCCGGTGCAGGAGGCGCAGCCGGTGGAGGTGGCGCCGCCGCAGACCATGGACGATTTCGACAACGCCGATGCCGACCGCTTCCGCGCGATGACCATCGGCACCTGGCTGGACTTCGTCGACCGCGACGGCAAGGTGCAGGCCGGCAAGCTGTCGTGGGTGAGCCCGATCTCGTCGCGGCTGCTGTTCGTCAACCGGCGCGGCGCGCGCTTCTGCGTGGCCTCGCCGGAAGAACTGGCGGTGATGGTGCGGCTGGGCCGGCTGCGCGCGCACGTCGATGACGGCGCCTTCGACAGCGCCATGCAGGGCGTCATCGACCGCCTGGATCCGCACAGCGCGACTCTGCACTGAGGTCTGCTGTGGCGGTGCGGACGATCGCTGCCGCCACCTCTTACGTGACGGAGCGCTGCCCGCAGCGGCTTCAGCCGCGACGAGGCGTTACCGGTAAAAACCGGTCGCGGCTGAAGCCGCTCCTACCGTGATGCCGCGTTGGGAGTCGCATTTCGGCGTTGGGCGTTTCCTGGCACGCCACGGCCTTCCCGGCTCGGCCGAGCGTCTGGGTCGGGAGAACCGTGCCCGCACCGACGACATGGAGCGCGGCGGGCGCGATCGCGTTCGCATCCCCGGCACGCCCGGTCGCCGACGCCCGCCTGGCGGGCGTCCAGCCTCCACCTGGCGTGCGGACGCTGTAGGATCGGCGCGGACGACGGGCAAGGCACGGGGAATCGCATGGCAGTGCAGGTGCTGGTGGTGAAGGAGTCGGCGCAGGGCGAACGCCGTGTGGCGGCCACGCCGGAGACGGTCAAGAAACTGGTCGCGCTGGGCGCGCAGGTGCGGGTCGAGCCGCAGGCCGGGGTGTCGGCCGGCTTCGTCGATGCGGCCTATGTGGCCGCTGGTGCCCGTCTGGCCGATGCCGACAGCCCGGCGCAGGCGGATCTGGTGCTGTGCGTGCAGCCGCTGCCGGCGGTGGCGCTGGAACAGCTCAAGGAGGGCACCGGCGTGGTCGGCATCCTGCAGCCGCAGGCCGATCCGGCGCGCGCGGCGGCGCTGCAGGCGCGGCAGCTGGTCGCCTTCCCGCTGGAACGGCTACCGCGCACCACCCGTGCGCAGGCGATGGACGTGCTCAGTTCGCAGGCCGGCATGGCCGGCTACAAGGCGACCCTGATCGCCGCGCAACTGGCGCCGCGCTTCTTTCCGATGCTGACGACCGCGGCCGGCACCATCCGCCCCTCCAAGGTGCTGATCGTCGGCGCCGGCGTGGCCGGGTTGCAGGCCGTCGCCACCGCCAAGCGCCTGGGCGCGCAGGTGGAGGGCTTCGACGTGCGCCCGGAAACCCGCGAGCAGATCGAATCGCTGGGCGGCAAGTTCCTCGACCTCGGGGTCAGCGCCGCCGGCGAGGGCGGCTATGCGCGGCAGCTGACCGATGAGGAACGCGCAGAGCAGCAGCGCCGGCTGGCCGAGCACCTGAAGGGCGTCGACGTGGTGGTGTGCACCGCCGCGGTGCCGGGGCGGCCGGCGCCGAAGATCCTCAGCGCGGCGATGGTCGAGGGCATGAAACCGGGCAGCGTGGTGGTGGACCTGGCCGCCGAGACCGGCGGCAACTGCGAGCTGACCCGGCCGGGCGAGACCATCGAGCATGCCGGCGTGACCGTCGCCGGGCCGCTGGACCTGGCCAGCATGGGCGCGGTGCATGCCAGCGAAATGTACGCGCGCAACGTCTACAACTTCGTCGCGCTGTTCCTGAAGGACGGCGCGATCGCCTACGACTGGAACGACGAACTGCTGGCCAAGACGCGCTGGACGGCGTGAATGGGCGTTGCGCGTCGCGGACCTTGTGAGAGCGAGGGCTGGCTGCGACGCTGACGCCTGCTGTCGCCGGTAAGTCCGCTGTAGGGAGCGCGGTCGACTTGCCCATCGGCGTGTGCCCTACATAAGCGGCGCGACGTGGTCTTCGGCCATCAGTCGCGATCGGCGTTCCCGGGAGAGCCCGTCGTGGCTGAAGCCGCTTGTGTCAAATGAGGGTCTATCGTTGTAGGTGAGAGCGGAGTGCGGCAGGCCGTTTAGCCGCAGTGCCAGCAAGCACGAGTAGGAGTCAGCGCCGCCGCACCCCGTATCTCCTGCCTCATCAGCCCGAACAGTTGCCCGAGTCGCGAGCTCGAACTCCACAAGCATGGGCATCGGCAGGAGTGCTCTCGTTCCTGAGTCTACTGCGGAGAACGTCTATGCGGCGCTATGTCGGGATCGATGTATCCAAGGCCGAACTGGTCATTCATGTCCTGCCGGACGAGCAGGCCTGGACCCAACCCAATACGCCACAGGGGCAGCGTGTGCTGGCCCAACGCCTGGTGGAGCTGGGCTGCGAGCGGATCGTGCTGGAAGCCAGTGGCGGCTACGAACATGCCGTGCTGCGGGTGCTCCGAGAGGCGGCCCTGCCTGCAGTGCGGATGGCCGCCGATCGTCCGCGCAAGCTAGCCCAAGCCTTGGGCCTGCAGGCCAAGACCGACGCCCTGGACGCGCGCCTGCTGGCCATCGCCGCCCAGCACATCCCGACCACGCCCACGACCGTGGTGCCCGAGCACCAGCAGTCTCTTCGCGAACTGTTGGACCTGCGTGCCACCCTGGTGGGCCAGCGCGATGCCCATCGGCGGCGCCTGGAACACATCACCAGCGCCAAGGTGCAACACCGCTGCCGAGAGGTGATCGCCCTGCTGAACCAGCATATCCAGACATTGACGCAGGAGATCGAGCAGCAGGGCAAGACCTGCTCGAGCTTGCCCAAGGTACCTGGGCTCGGCACGATCCTGCGCGCGGTCCTGGCCGCGCGGTTGCCAGAGCTGGGCACGCTGCCGCCACGCAAGCTCGCCGCCCTGGTCGGGCTGGCCCCGTTCAATCACGACAGCGGCTGCTGGAAAGGCCAACGTCGCATCAAAGGCGGCCGTGCCGACGTGCGAGGCGTGCTGTACATGGCCACCTGGGCCAGCATCCGCGCCAAATCCCCCTTGGCCAACACCTACGCGCGCTTGCGCGCGGCCGGCAAGCCGGCCAAGGTCGCCATCGTCGCCTGCATGCACAAGTTCCTGCGCTGGCTCAATGCCATCGCGCGCGATCAGGCACCGTACGCTCCTCCGGTTATCGCTGGGGCATGACAGTTGACTCCTACAGGTTATTTCCGCGGCCGTTGGACGTCATCGCGCGGCGCGGTGGCGAGGCGCCGCGCGGCATGCCCATCAAGCCTCGAGCGACGCCTGCGCAATGCGCCGCCCGCTTACTTCGGCGGCGGAGGCGGCAGCTCGTCCGGGCCGGCATTGGCGCGGATCCAGGCGGCGCGTTGCGCCGGCGTCATCGCTTCCCAGCGGTCGCGCAGCGCCTTGCGCTGGTCCGGCGGCAGCGCGCGCATGCGGTCGAACAGCACCCGCGCCTCCTCGCGCTGCTGCGGGGTCATGTCCTCGTAGCGGCGCGCGCCCTTGCGCGCGCGGTCGCGCTGCTCGGGGGTCATCGCCTGCCAGCGCTGCGCGTGCTCGAACATGCGTCGGCGTTGCTGCGGGACGTCGTTCCAGCGCTGGCGCAGGGGCGCGATCAGCAGGTCGCGCTGCTGCGGACTCAGGTGTTCCCAGTCGGGCAGCGGCGGGCCGCTATCGTCGTCGCGGTCGGCCGCGCTCGGCGGCGGCGGCCCGGGCGGGGGCGGGGCGGCGAAGGCCGCCGGGACGGCGCTGCCGGCTAGCAGCGCCAGCGCCAGGGAAAGAGAGATCAGGTGAGTCATCGGGTTCATTCCATTGCCAGCGAGGTATCGGAGCCCAGCCACAGGTACAGGTCGGGATTTTCGTCCAGCATCGCGGTCGCGGCCTGGTCGGTGTCGGCGGCCGCGCCCGCCGGCGTGGTCGCGACCGCGCTGGTGCCGGCGGCGACGCTGGCGGTGGTGGTGGGCGGCACCGACGCGGCCGGGCGCAGCAGCAGGTGCACGCCCAGCGCCGCACCGAGCAGCGCCGGCACTGCCGCCAGCAGCCAGCCCCAGCGGCGGCCCGGTGCCACGTGCGTCTGGCTGGCCTGCTGGCGCGCGGTGCGCAGCCGCGCCAGGGTCGGCGCGGGCAGGGCCCGCAAGCCGGCCTGGTGGACGGCGCGCAGGCGCGCGTCGAAGTCCGCCGAGCGGATGCGATCGGATGTCATCGGACGTCCTCCAGATGTTTCTGCAGCGCCTCGCGGGCGCGTGACAGGTGGGTTTTCACCGAGCCTTCCGAACAGCCCATCGCGCGGGCGGTGGTGGCCACGTCCAGCTCTTCCAGCACGCGCAGGGTGAATGCCTCGCGCTGCCGGGCCGGCAGCGCGCGCAGCGCCGTCACCAGTCGCGCATGAGTCTGCCGGCGCTCGTGCTGCTCGGACGGATTGGGGCCGTCGTCGGCCCAGTCCGGCGGGCTGTCCGCCTCGCGCTCGCTGGTCGGCGCCCAGAAGCGCAGGCGGAAGTTGCGGCGGCGCTGCAGGTCGATGATGCGCCGGCGCAGGATGCTCCAGAACAGCGGCGTCCATTCCTGCGCCGGGCGCTCGCGGTAGGCCAGCAGCTTGATCATCGCGTCCTGTACCGCATCCAGCGCGTCCTCGCGCTGGCGCAGGCCGGCTTCGGCGAAGCGGAACGCGCGCGGCCCGATCTCGGCCAGGAACGCATCCAGCGACGCCGGCAGCGGGCGCTGTTCGGTGTCGGCATCGGTCGACGGCGGTGCGAGGGCGGGCGTGCTCACCAGCACAGCTTAGCTTCCTGGCGGGGGGATGCCGTGGTAAACGCGCCGTAGCGGTCGCGGTTGACCGGCCGCGGCACGCGCGCCGGCGCGGCGGCAGCGCACAGTAGTTCAGCAGGCGGTTATGATGCGGCGGACGGGCGCGGCGCCCGGGAGAACAGTGCGATGAGCGACGGGTTCGTGGCCTTGTACATCTTCATGCTGGCGGCCATCGCCGGGCACGTGATCATCTCGCGGGTGCCGGTGATCCTGCATACCCCGCTGATGTCCGGTTCCAACTTCATCCACGGCATCGTCCTGATCGGCGCGATGGTGGTGCTTGGCCATGCCGACACCCCACTGGAAAAGGCCATCGGCTTCGTCGCGGTGCTGCTTGGTGCCGGCAACGCCGCCGGCGGCTACGTGGTGACCGAGCGCATGCTGGACATGTTCAAGTCCAGCAAGCCGGACGCTTCCAAGACCAAGGCGAAGGACTGAATGCGCGCCACCCGCGCAGCGTCGCGGCGCTCGTCGTCGTCGTCCTGCTCGCGCTGCCGCTCGGCAGCGCGCCGGGTGGTCTCTCCCACTTGCTGCCGCTCGGGCAGATGTCCTTTTTCGGAGCACGCCTGCTGATGGAACTGTTGCCGATCCTGATCAAGAGCAGCTACCTGGTCGCCGCCACCCTGTTCCTGCTCGGCCTGCAGCGCATGGCCTCGCCCAGGACCGCGCGCAGCGGCATCCGCTGGGCCGGTGTCGGCATGCTGCTGGCGACCGCCGCCACCTTCCTGCTGCCGGGCCTGCACAACCTGCCGCTGATCGTGCTGGCGATCGTGCTTGGCACCGCCGCGGCGTGGATCTCGGCCAAGAAGGTGGCGATCACCGACATGCCGCAGATGGTCGCGCTGTACAACGGCATGGGCGGCGGCTCGGCGGCGGCGATCGGCGCGGTGGAGCTGCTGCGCTTCTCGTTCCTGATGCGCCGCGACACCACCCATTGGAGCGAGGCCGCGATCGCCGCGCTGGCCGCGCGCCAGCCCGATGCGACGACACTCGCGTTGGCGGTGATCGGCTCGGCGATCGGCGCGGTGTCGCTGTCCGGCTCGATCATCGCCTGGGCCAAGCTCGACGGGTGCCTGGACAAGCGCGTCACCTTCCCCTCGCAGCAGGCGTTCAACCTGCTGGTGTGCGTGGCGATGCTGGGCGTGGGCGCCTGGGCCGCGATCAGCCTGAGTCTGCTGGCGATCGTGCTGTTCTTCGTGCTCGCGCTGGCCCTGGGCGTGCTGATGACGCTGCCGATCGGTGGCGCCGACATGCCGGTGGTGATCTCGCTGTACAACGCCTTCACCGGCCTGGCGGTGGCGTTCGAAGGTTATGTGCTCGGCAACGAGGCGCTGATCATCGCCGGCATGATGGTCGGCGCGGCCGGCATCCTGCTGACCCGGCTGATGGCCAAGGCGATGAACCGGCCGATCCGCGGCGTGCTGTTCTCCAACTTCGGCGGCGGCGGCCAGGCGCAGGCGATCGCCGGCAGCCAGAAGCCGATCGAGGCCGGCGACGTGGCGGCGATGATGGCCTACGCCGAGCGCGTGGTGATCGTGCCGGGTTACGGCATGGCGGTGGCGCAGGCCCAGCACAAGATCTGGGAGCTGGCGCAGCGGCTGATCGAACGCGGGGTCAAGGTCAAGTTCGCGATCCATCCGGTGGCCGGACGCATGCCCGGGCACATGAACGTGCTGCTGGCCGAGGCCGGCGTGCCCTACGACCTGATCGCCGACATGGACGACATCAATCCCGAGTTCGCCAGCACCGACGTGTCGCTGGTGATCGGCGCCAACGACGTGGTCAACCCGGTCGCCAAGACCGACCCGGCCAGCCCGATCTACGGCATGCCGATCCTGGACGTGGTCAATTCCCGGAACGTCATCGTCATCAAGCGCGGCAAGGGCACCGGCTTCGCCGGCATCGAGAACGCGCTGTTCTACGCCGACAACACCCGCATGCTCTATGGCGACGGCGCCGAGGCCGCCAGCGCCCTGGTCAGCGAGTTGAAGGCGCTGGACGGCGGCGGGCACTGAGCCGTCGCAGGCGCGGGAATGGCGGGGGAAGGGGCAACGGTCGCGTCCGAAGGCGCGACGGCCGGCGCATCCGCAAAAACTGTAGGTGCGGTTTCAGCCGCGACGGGCGTCACCGGTAACGCCCGTCGCGGCTGAAGCCGCTCCTACAGAAACCACGATGTGCTTGATGGGGAAAGCGGATGACGAGAGGCGCGAAGCGCGGCCGTCATCGCCACGTCAGCAGCGTCAGTAGCACCCCAGGCCGCGCTCAGCGCGCGCTGAAATACGCCGTCGCCACGCCGATGCCCAGCCACAGCAGATCGCCGGGGCTGTTGGCCAGCACGGTCAGGGTCCAGGCGTAGTAGGCGCCCATCTTCAGCGACGAGTCCCACACGTTCAGGCCCAGCCCTGCGCCGATCTGCGCGGCGGCGATGCCCCAGTTGGCGGCCACGATCACCAGCACCGTGGCGATCATCGCCACCGCGATGCGCAGCCGGCCGCGCGGCAGGTTGCCCAGGCGCAGCATCCAGGCGATCTCCAACGCCACCACCACGGCCATCCAGCCGACCTGGCGACCCAGCGACAGCGCCACCAGCAACCAGGCGATCAGCGCAGTGAAACAGCCCATGGCGAGCAGCAGGGGCCACAGCCAGTGCGAGGGCCTGGCCGGCGTGGAGGAAGGCGGCATTCGATGTTCCCGGAGAAGGTGTACAGGATACTTGCGGCGCGCGCGCCGCGCACTCGGATAAACTGCACGACTTGCACCGGCGGGGCCCGTCCCCATATCGCCCCCATGTACTCACGCAGCAGCGAACCTGTCCAATTCGAACGCGATTGCGCCGCGGTGATGGTGCCGCAGGGCGACGCGGTGACCCTGCCGGCCGGCAGCTATGGCTACATCACCCAGGCCCTGGGCGGCAGCTACACGGTGTTCGTGGAGGGCAATCTGTTCCGCATCGCCGGCAAGGATGGCGATGCCATCGGCAAGGAGCCGCCGCCGGGGCTGGAATTGTCCGAGGACGCCGGCGACGAGCAGGTCGAAGCCCTGATCTGGCAGCAGTTGCGCACCTGCTTCGATCCGGAGATTCCGTTCAACATCGTCGATCTGGGGCTGATCTACGACGTGGCGATGCACGCGCGCGAGGATGGCCAGCGCACCGTCGAGGTCAAGATGACCCTGACCGCGCCCGGCTGCGGCATGGGCGAGATACTGGTCGACGACGTGCGCAGCAAGCTGGAAATGATCCCGACGGTGGCCGAGGCCGACGTCGAGCTGGTGTTCGATCCGCCGTGGGGCCGGCATATGATGTCTGAGGCCGCGCGCCTGGAAACCGGCATGCTCTGAGCTGTGCGCGACGCGTCGCGCCGGAGCCTGCAGCAGGCGCCGCCGCTGCGGTCGCCGCACCCGGCGGCCCTGGCCATCCCTCGACTACCACAGGAATCCCCGGTGTCCGCTACCGAGCCGTCCACGCAGTTCCGCCTGATCCCGTCCACCGCCGCGCGCAGCGCCGAGGCGCGCGCGCAGATCCTCGCCGCGCCGGGCTTCGGCAACTATTTCACCGACCACATGGTCGCCATCGAATGGAGCCGCGAGCAGGGCTGGCACGACGCCGAAGTGCGCGCCTACGGCCCGCTGGCGCTGGACCCGGCGGCCTCGGTGCTGCACTACGGGCAGGAGATCTTCGAAGGCATCAAGGCCTATCGCCACGCCGACGGTTCGATCTGGACCTTCCGCCCGGAGGCCAACGGCAAGCGCCTGCAGCGCTCGGCGCAGCGCCTGGCGCTGCCGGAACTGCCGGTGGAGCTGTTCGTGGAATCGCTGCGGCAGCTGATCGCGGTCGACGCGGCATGGGTGCCGTCGGCGCCGGAGACCAGCCTGTATTTCCGTCCGTTCATGATCGCCAACGAGGCCTTCCTGGGCGTGCGCGCCGCGCAGAAGGCCGGCTACTACGTCATCGCCAGCCCGGCCGGCGCCTATTTCGCCAAGGGCGTGGCGCCGGTGGCGATCTGGCTGTCCACCGACTACGCGCGCGCCGCCAAGGGCGGCACCGGCGCGGCCAAGTGCGGCGGCAACTACGCCGCCTCGCTGCTGCCGCAGCAGCAGGCGCAGGCGCAGGGCTGCTCGCAGGTGCTGTTCCTCGACCCGGTCGAAGGCAAGTACATCGAGGAGCTGGGCGGCATGAACGTGTTCCTGGTGATGCGCGACGGCAGCCTGGTCACCCCGGCGCTGTCGGGCAGCATCCTGGAAGGCATCACCCGCGACAGCATCCTGCAACTGGCCCGCGACCGCGGCATGCAGGTGGTGGAGCGCCAGGTGAGCATCGACGAATGGCGCGACGGCGTGGCCTCGGGCGAGATCGCCGAGGTGTTCGCCTGCGGGACCGCCGCGGTGGTGACCCCGATCGGGCAGCTCAAGGGCAAGGACTTCGCGGTGGGCGACCTGACCGCCCCGGCCGGCCCGGTGACGCTGTCGCTGCGCCAGGAGCTGACCGACATCCAGTACGGCCGCGTGGCCGACCGCCACGGCTGGCTGGTGCAGATGGGCTGAGCCTGCGCGTGTCCCGCGCCAGGGCGGCCGCCGGCCGTCCTGGCGGACGGGCCTGATGCCATTGTGGCGCGGGTCCGAGGTTGTGCTCGGCCATCGCGGGCGGCATCCGCGCTGGTGCGCCGTGGCGTCTGCTGCGTCGGTGCACAGTCTCCGCGATGGCTCCTGCTGACCTTTCCGGGACTGTCCGCTCCCTGGACGTTCCGTGTGCATCCCGATCCGGCGGGTGTCCTGCAGACGGCTCCGGATGTCTGTATCCGCTGTCTCTTTTTCTTGCCGATGTGTCGCGCGAGAGCCAAAAAATTGCTCCGGATTTGCCAAGTTTGGCGTCTTGCCATGTTGCGCTGCAGCAAAAACGAGGCGTAGTTCTCTTTATTACATCGAACTCGATTGCACTTCGCCATTTTGTACAACGGATTTCCGTCACACCCTGCTCCATACGCGCTTGTACTGAGCTAGCGTCGATGAATGGTCGACAACACGTGGGTCGGCCGGGCTCGCAATGCACGCCAGGTTCAGGTTAGGGCCGGACCGGTGCGGCGCGGAACACCCGCCAGCAGGCGGCTACTCAACCGAAAGGAAGTCCGAATGTCCGAAATGTCGCATCGTGGGTCGCGTCAGCGTCCTTGGCTGGTCGTGCTGGGCGCCTCCGCTCTCACCTCGTTGCTGCTGGCCACCCCAGCGTTCGCCGGTGACGTGAACCTCTCCGGCCTGTCTTCCGAGCCGACCGTGCAGCGCTTCATCGTCAAGACCCGCGACGCCGCGCCGGTCAGCATCTCCAGCGCCTCCACCGCCGCGGCGGCGCCCTCGGCGGCGCTGCGCGCGACGCTGCAATCGGCCGCCGCCGCGCTGCCGGCCAAGAACGGCCGTGCGCTGGGCCTGACCCCCCTGCGCCGCCTGGCGGTCGGGCCGGAAGTGGTCAAGGCCAGCCGCCCGCTGGACCGCGCCGAGGCCGAGACGCTGATGCGGCAGATCGCCGCCGACCCGAACGTCGAGTACGTCGAGGTCGACCAGCGCATGACCATCGCGCTGACCCCGAACGATCCGCGCCTGTCCGACCAGTGGGCCTTCGGCACCAGCGACGCCGGCATCAACGTGCGTCCGGCCTGGGACAAGGCCACCGGCAACGGCGTGGTCGTGGCGGTGATCGACACCGGCATCACCAACCACCCGGATCTCAACGCCAACATCCTGCCCGGCTACGACTTCATCAGCGACGCCGACGGCGCGCGCGACGGCGACGGCCGCGACAGCAACCCGGCCGACGAAGGCGACTGGGCCGCCGCCGGCGAGTGCTACTCCGGCTCGTCCGCGTCGAACTCGAGCTGGCACGGCACCCACGTGGCCGGCACCATCGCCGCCGTCACCAACAACAGCACCGGCGTGGCCGGCACCGCGTTCAACGCCAAGATCGTGCCGGTGCGCGTGCTCGGCAAGTGCGGCGGCTACACCTCCGACATCGCCGATGCGATCACCTGGGCCTCCGGCGGCACCGTCAGCGGCGTGCCGGCCAACCAGAACCCGGCCGAAGTGATCAACATGTCGCTGGGCGGCAGCGGCACCTGCTCGAACACCTACCAGAACGCCATCAACGGCGCGGTCAACCGCGGCACCACCGTGGTGGTGGCGGCGGGCAACAGCTCGACCAACGTGTCCAACGCGGTGCCGGCCAACTGCAACAACGTGATCGCGGTGGCGGCCACCACGTCGTCGCGGGCCAAGGCCAGCTACTCGAACTACGGCTCGGGCATCGACATCTCCGCGCCGGGCTCGAGCATCCTGTCGACCCTCAACGACGGCACCACCACCCCGGGCAACGCCAGCTATGCCTCCTACAGCGGCACCTCGATGGCGACGCCGCATGTGGCCGGCGTAGTCGCGCTGATGCAGTCGGTGGCGCCGAGCGCGCTGACCCCCGCGCAGGTGGAAAGCACCATCAAGAACACCGCGGCCAGCTTCTCCTGCTCGCAGGGCTGCGGCGCCGGCCTGCTCGACGCCAACGCAGCGGTCACCGCGGCGAAGAACGGCGGCAGCAGCGGCGGTGGCGGTGGTGGCGGCAGCAGCAACGAGCTGCAGGATGGCGTGGCGGTCACCGGCCTCAGTGCCAACACCGGCTCCTCGCTGAACTACACGGTCAAGGTGCCGTCCGGCTCCAGCAGCCTGGTGGTCACCATCTCCGGCGGCAGCGGCGATGCCGACCTGTACGTGCGCTTCGGCAGCGCGCCGACCGACTCGGCCTACGACTGCCGTCCGTACCGGAATGGCAACAACGAGACCTGCACCTTCAACTCGCCGCAGGCCGGCACCTACTACGTGCGGGTGAAGGCGTACAGCACGTTCTCCGGGGTCAGCCTGAAGGCCGACTACTGAGGCACTCCGTCGCGGCGGCCTTGCGGGCCGCCGCGCACCTCCCGGTGCCGGAACGCAGCGGTCGGCCAGGAGGCCGCCGCTGTCACCCTCGGTCGCCCCGCGCTTCGGCGCGGGGCTTTTTTGTTTGCGCGTTGCGACCGCTTTCCCGGTGTCGCGCCTGCCTCTGGATAGGCATTCCGTCGTCAAAGGTCGCGCATCACAGATCCGCATGCTGCCGCCACGACGTCCTCCACCGGAGCGGCGCCGTGCCGCTACTCGCACTGCAGGAACCGTCCTACGGCCGTCGCAGTACCGCGGCAGCCAGCGCATGCGCCGCCACGTCCGGCTGGCGCAGCGGCCGGCCGACTGCGCCATGTGGACAACCAGGGGAAAGTTTCATGTTCAAGTACATCGTGTCCCGTCGCCGCAGCGCAGCGATCCTGTTGCTGCTGACGGCGGCAGGCACCGCCACTGCCGGCGAAATCGGAGTGCAGGCACTGGCGACGACGCCGAATCCGCAGCGCTTCATCGTGACCTATCGCGACGGCATGCGTCCTGCGCTGGCCTCTCGCGCCGCTCCGCTGGCAGAGGCGGCGCAGATGCTGCCCGCCCGCCGCGGCCGTGCCCTCTGGCTGGCGTCGTTGCGGCGTTTGGCGACCGGCGCCGACGTCATTGCCGCTGACCGCAGCCTGGATCGCGTCGAGGCGGAAACGCTGATGCGCCGCCTCGCCGCCGATCCGGCGGTCGCCCGCGTGGAAGTCGATGTGCTGTTGCGGCCCACGCTGGTCCCGAACGATCCTGGTTTGCCGCAACAATGGGCGTTGGGCACGAGCGCGGCGGCGATCAATGTCCGCCCGGCCTGGGACGTGGCGACCGGCAAGGGCGTCGTGGTGGCGGTGCTCGACACCGGCATCACCGCGCACCCGGATCTGGCCGCGAACGTGTTGCCCGGCTACGACTTCATCAGCGCCCCGGCGATCGCCGGCGATGGCGGTGGCCGCGACGGCGACGCGGCCGATCCTGGCGATGGCTATCCGGCCAACACCTGCGGCACCGGAACGTCGGGGGCAAGTTCGACCTGGCACGGCACCCATGTCGCCGGCACCATCGCCGCCGTCACCAACAACGGCGCCGGCGTCGCCGGTGTGGCCTTCAATGCGAGGCTGCTGCCGGTGCGCGTGCTGGGCAAATGCGGTGGCTATCTCTCCGATGTCGCCGATGCCATCGTCTGGGCCGCGGGCGGCAGCGTGGCGGGCGTTCCCGCCAACCCCACGCCGGCCCAGGTGATCAATCTGTCGCTGGGTGCCGCCGGGAGTTGCTCGTCGACGATGGCCGGCGCGATCGCGGCCGCCGTCGCGCGCGGCAGCAGCGTCGTCGTCGCCGCCGGCAACAGCAATAGCGATGTCGCCGGCAGCGTGCCCGCCAACTGTCCGAACGTGATCGCGGTGGCGGCGACGACCGCGGCCGGCGCCCGGGCCAGTTTTTCCAACTATGGCGCGGGCGTCGACATCGCCGCGCCCGGGCAGGGCATCCTGTCCACGCTCAATGCCGGCACGCTGGCCCCCGCGGCGCCCGGCTATGCGTCCTACAGCGGCACCTCGATGGCCGCGCCGCACGTGGCCGGCGTGGCCGCGCTGGTGCTGTCGGCATCGTTGAATCCGCTCGCGCCGGCCGAACTCGAGGCGCGGTTGAAGGCCACCGCCAGCGCGCTGCCGGTGCCGTGCACGGGCGGTTGCGGCGCTGGCCTGGTGAATGCCGGGGCGGCGGTGGCGGCGACGTTGAAGGCGCAGACGCTGGTCCGCGGCGTGCCGCTGGGGAATCTCTCGCTCAAGGCCGGAACGTCGCTGTACTACCAGATCAGCGTGCCGGCCGGCACGCCATCGTTGACGTTGGCCCTGTCCGGCGGCAGCGGCAACGCCGATCTGTATCTGCGCGCAGGCGCCTTGCCGACCGATGGCGCCTACGGGTGCCGCTCGGTCGCCACCGGCACCGCCGAGCGGTGCACGCTGAAACTGCCGGCCGGGCTCTACTACGTGCGCATCAAGGCGATCACCGCCGTGGCCGGCCTGAGTGCGACCGCCACGTACTGACGCGGCTCACTCGCACAGATCGCAGGCGCGCGCCTGCAGCGCGTCGAGCACCTGCGCGGCCTCCATCTCCAGCAGCAGGCCGCGTTGCCCGGCGTTGAACCACACGCTCCCCGCGCCCAGCGCCGATTGCTCGATCAGCACCGGCGCCGGCCGCTGCTGGCCCAGCGGACTGATGCCGCCGACCTTGTAGCCGGTGCGGCGCTCGGCCTCGGCGGCCTCCATCATCCGCGCCGCCTTGCCGCCCGCGGCGGCGGCCAGCTTCTTCAACTGCACGCGGCGGTCGGACGGGACCACCACGCAGACCGCGCGGGTGTCGACCCAGGCCATCAGGCTCTTCAGCACCCGCTCCGGCGGCAGGCCCAGCGCCTGCGCGGCCTGCAGGCCCTTGGCGGCGGCCTCTGCCGCGTAGTCGTAGGGATGCAGCCGATAGGCGATGCCGGCCGCGTCCAACGCCTTGGTTGCGCGTGTGGCCTTGGACATCGTCGTCGCTCAGACTGCTTCGAAGCGGTTCGCCGCCACGTTCTTGCGCACCTGCTGCGGGTCCCAGATCCGCCCGTTCATGGCGATGTAGACGCCCGCCGGCAGCGACTGCACCGCGCCTACCGCGCAGCCGATGTTGAACTCGGCGTCGGAGCCGCGGAAGCGCGCCGGGTTCAGCGCGCCGGTCATCACGATGGTCTTGCCCTCGATCGCCTGCAGCACCTTGCCGGTCTGCACCATCGAGTCGGTGCCGTGGGTGATCAGCACATGGCGCGCGGATTGCGCGGCGATGGTGGCGCGGATCAGTTCGCGGTCTTCGTCGGTGATGTGCAGCGAATCCTTGCGGATGATCGGGATCACGGTGAAGCGGAAGGTCACGCCCAGTTCCTTGAGGATCTGGCCGATCTGCGGGTCGCCGATCTGGTAGTCGGACTTGTCGTCGAAGTAGATCTTGTCGATCGTGCCGCCGGTGGTGACGATCAGGAGTTCTTCCATTGCCGTTCCTAGAAGCATGTCGGGGCGCGGCCGTGGCCGTGCAGGCCGTCCATGATACCGGGCGCGGCGGGGCGTCCGCTCAGTCGCGTCCGGCCGTGCCGCGGCGGCGGGCGAAGCGCGCGCGGATGCCCGGCGCGCTGGACAGCCCCACCACCAGCAGCGCCAGCAGCAGTTCGGCCCAGCCGTAGCCACGCTGCGGCGGGTGGCTCCAGGCGGTCATCACGCCGTGGCTGAACCACAGCAGCGCGCCAACGCCGCTCCAGAACCGCGCCAGTGCCGAACCGCGCAACACGCCCACGGCGAGCAGCAGCGGCGGCAGCGCGAACACCAGCAGCGCGGCGAGACGGTGGCGATCGTCGTGGAACCAGGCCGCGAACAGCGCCGCCAGCGCCAGCAGCGTCGCCCCCAGCGCCACCTGCGGGCGCGCGCCGCTCATGGCGCCGCCAATCGCTGCGCGATGTCGGCCAGGCGCCGGCCGAGCGCGCGCGCCAGCTGCGCTTCTTCCTCGCTGGGCTGCGGATCGTCATCGGCGCCGGCGACGTGGCTGGCCCCGTACGGGGTGCCGCCGCTGCGGGTGCTGCTGAGCAGGGGTTCGGTGTAGGGAATGCCGACGATCAGGCAGCCGTGGTGCAGCAGCGGCAGGTGCATCGACAGCAGGGTGGCTTCCTGGCCGCCATGCAGGGAGGCGGTCGAGGTGAACACCGCCGCCGGCTTGCCGGCGAGGGTGGCGCTGGCCCAGTCGGCGCCGAGGCCGTCGATGAAGTGTTTGACCGGCGCGGCCATGTTGCCGAAGCGGGTCGGGCTGCCCAGCGCCAGGCCCACGCACTCGCGCAGGTCGCTGGCATCCACGTACGGCGCGCCGCTGTCGGGCACCGGCGGTGCGCTGGTCTGGGTGACCGCGGCCACCGGCGGCACGGTGCGCAGGCGCGCGGCCATGCCCGGCACCTCGCCGACGCCGCGCGCGATCTGCCGCGCCAGCCGCGCCACCGAGCCGCCGCGGCTGTAGTACAGCACCAGAATCTCGGCCATGCGGCCCCCTCGTGGATCGAAACGGCCGCCAGTATCGACGATGCCGGCGTCCGTGCGCATCGGGTACCCTTGCCCGATGCAGCCGCTGGACACCGTCAATCTCTGGGCCGATCGCCTGCGCGACCGCGCGCGCATGCGCAGCTTCGCCGGTTTCCTGTGGCGGCGTTTCATCGACGACCGCCTGTTCCAGGCCGCGGCCTCGCTGGCCTACACCACCATCTTCGCGCTGGTGCCGCTGGCGGTGGTGGTGTTCGGGGTGCTGTCGGCGTTCCCGGTGTTCGACAAGTGGAGCGATCAGCTCAGCGACTACATCTTCTCCAACTTCGTGCCGGCCGCGGCGCGCTCGGTGGAGTCCTACCTGCGGCAGTTCTCGGCCAGCGCCGGGCAGCTGACCACCGCCGGCGTGATCGCGCTGGTGGTCTCGCTGCTGATCACCCTCAACAGCGTCGAGCAGACCTTCAACCAGATCTGGCGGGTAGTCTCGGCGCGGCCGCAGCTGACCCGCTTCCTGGTGTACTGGACGGTGCTGACCCTGGGCGCGCTGCTGGCCGCGGCGTCGCTGGCGGTGTCGGCGCGCTTTTTCGCGCTGCCGCTGTTCAAGACCAGCGAGGGCCGGCTGCTGGCGCAGGTGGTGCTGAGCGTGGCGCCGGTGCTGATCGAGTTCGTCTGCATCACCCTGGTGTACCGGGTGGTGCCGCACCACCCGGTCAAGCTGCGCCACGCGGTGCCGGGCGCGCTGCTGGCGGTGCTGCTGCTGGAACTGGTGAAGTGGGGGCTGAGCCTGTACCTGGGCAGCTTCCAGTCCTACCAGCGCATCTACGGTACGGTCGCGTTCGTTCCGATCTTCCTGCTGTGGATCTATTTGAGCTGGATCGCGATCCTGCTCGGCGCCTCGGTGTCCTCCTCGATCGCCGCCTTCCGCTACCAGCCGGTCTCGATGCGCCTGCCGGCCGGTTACGAGATCTACGGCCTGCTGCGCCTGCTCGGGCGCTTCGCCCAGGCGCGCCGGCGGGGCAAGGGCCTGCAGGAGGACCGGATCCTGGAGCTGGAGCCGATGCTGACCGACGCGCTGGTGCAGGAACTGCTGTGCGAACTGGAACGCATCCGCCTGCTCAGCCGTACCGAGCAGGGCGACTGGATGCTGGCCCGCGACCTGGGCGACGTGCCGGTGGCCGAACTGTACGAGAATTGCCAACTGCGCATCCCCGTCGTCGAAACCTATCTGCCATGCCGCGACGACGCCCTGGGACAGGCGGCGTGCCGCGCGCTGGACGAACTGCGCCTGCCGTTGCGCGACGTGCTCAAGCGTCGCGTCGGCGACCTCTACACCGAGATCGGAGACCTTGCATGACCGCCATGCGCCTGCTGTTCCCGCTGTTCGCCGCCGCCGCGCTGCTGGCCGGGTGCGACCGCCAGCCCACGCCCAAGCCGGGCGACGGCGCCGCGACCGCCGCACCGCCCTCCGCGCCCAAGACCCCGCCCGCCCCGGAGGCGCCCGCCGCCCCGGCGGCCGGCCCGGCGGTGGTGCAGGAGACCCGACCCGAGCCGACCCTGAAGATGAAGGCGGTGGACGGGCGCGAGTACGACCTGGCCGCGCACCGCGGGCAGTGGGTGGTGGTGAATTTCTGGGCGACCTGGTGCGCGCCGTGCCTGAAGGAGATGCCGGAGCTGTCGGCCTTGCACGTGATGCGCGACAACATCGAGGTGGTGGGCCTGGCCTACGAGGACATCGAGCCGGCGGAGATGCAGGCGTTCCTGAAGCAGCATCCGGTCGCCTATCCGATCGTCATCGTCGACACCTATGCGCCGCCGGCCGACTTCGCCACCCCGCGGGGCCTGCCGATGACCTATCTGATCGCGCCCGACGGCAAGCTCGCCAAGCAGTTCCTAGGGCCGGTCACCGCCCGCGACATCGAAGCCGCGATCGCCGCCGCGGGTGGTCCTGCGCCCGGCCAGGGCAAGGGGACGGCGGCGGGGTGAGAGCGGTGGTTGCCCGGGAGGCGTGGCCGCCGCCCGGGAGTGGGGATTCGGGATTGGGGAGTTGCAGGGCGCGCCGCCGCGTGCGCGCGCTTTCGCTGCCGGGCCGCGGTAGGAGCGGCTTCAGCCGCGACCCGGAACGCTGACCTGTGGTGGTGCCGCGAGTGAACCCGCGCCTCCATCCGAGTCGTCCGGAATCAAGCGCAGTCCTTGTGGGAGGGCCTGCAGTCCCGACGGCTTGCGCGACGAGAGGAGTGGATGGTTTCGCTCGTCGCGGCTGAAGCCGCTCCTGCACGAGGCAGGCGCCTGCGTTGCACTCCGTGGCCGAGATCCATCGTAGGAGCGGCTTCAGCCGCGACCCGTTATCTCCGAAGCAGCTGACCGCACGTGCCCTGCAGCCTGCTGTCGGACGACTACATGTCAATCCCGATCCCCTAATCCCCGCTCCCGACCTCATACGACGGGATCGGCTGCAGCAGCCCGAACTTTTCCTTGTGCAGCTTTTGCTTCAGCGGCGGCAGGTCCAGGTCCGGTTCGTGCAGGCGGGTTTCCGGCAGCTGGTCGAGCAGGTGTCGGATCAGCGTCAGGCGGCCGCGCTTCTGGTCGTTGAAGTCCACCAGGGTCCATGGCGCGTAGTCGCGGTGGGTCGCTTCCAGCATCGCTTCGCGGGCGCGGGTGTAGTCGGCGTACTGGCTGCGCGACTTCAGGTCCACCGGCGACAGCTTCCAGCCCTTCAACGGGTCGTGCAGGCGTTCGGCGAAGCGCTTTTCCTGCTGCGCCTGGTCCACGCACAGCCAGTACTTGAACAGGCGGATGCCGTCGTCCACCAGCAGCCGTTCGAACAGCGGGGTCTGGCGCAGGAAGGCGTGGTACTCGGCATCGCTGCAGTAGCCCATGACCCGCTCCACGCCGGCGCGGTTGTACCAGCTGCGGTCCATCAGCACGATCTCGCCCGCCGCCGGCAGGTGCGCGATGTGGCGCTGGAAATACCATTGCGTGGCTTCGCGGTCGGTCGGCTTGGGCAGCGCCACCACCCGGCACTGGCGCGGGTTGAGGTGTTCGGCGATGGCCTGGATCGCGCCGCCCTTGCCGGCGGTGTCGCGGCCTTCGAACAGCACCAGCACGCGCTCGCCGCTGTGCTGCACCGCCTGCGCCATCGCCGTCAGTTCCAGCTGCAGCGGTTGCATCAGGGCCTTGTACTGCTTGCGCTTCAGATGGCTCATTTGTTGCTCCGCTTGCGGGGGGCGGTGCCGGCCATGCTGCGCGCCACTTCGAGCAGCGCGCCCTGCTGGCGGGTGTCGAGGGCGCGGTAGGCCTGCAGCAGGTCGTGTTCGCCGCGGGTGCGCGCCGGGTCCAGCTGGCTGGCCAGTTCGCCGAGCAGCGCGCCGGCGGGGACGCCGAAGGTGCGCGCCAGCGCGGTGAGCTGGGCGCGGCCGGGCAGTTTCTCGCCCGCCATCCAGGCCTTGACCGTGGCCGCGCCAGCGCGCGGGATGGCCGCGGCGATGTCGGCGGCGCTCATGCCGCTGGCCTTGGCCAGCAGTCGCAACGTGGTGTCCAGGGTCATGCGGGAGTCCAGGTCATTCCTTCAGCCGCGGGCGCAGCGTGGCCAGATTGCAAGGACGGGTGCGGGCATCCAGCTGCGCGGCGATGATCCGCTCCCAGGCGGTACGGCAAGCCGAGGTGGAGCCGGGCAGGCAGAACAGGAAGGTGGCGTTGGCCAGGCCGGCGAAGGCGCGCGACTGCAGCGAGGAGGTGCCGATCTCCTCGACGCTGATCGCGCGGAACAGCTCGCCGAACCCCGGCATTTCCTTGTCCAGCAGCGGCAGCAGCGCCTCGGGCGTGGAATCGCGGCCGGTGAAGCCGGTGCCGCCGGTGACCAGGATGCCGTCCACCTGCGGGTCGGCGATCCAGGCCGAGACCGTGGCGCGCATCCGATAGCGATCGTCCGGCAGCAGTTCCCGCGCATGCAGGCGATGGCCGGCGCCACCGAGGGCGGCGACCAGGTAGTCGCCGGAGCTGTCCTGGTCGAGGGTGCGCGTGTCCGAGACGGTCAGCACGCACAGGTTCAAGGCGATGAAGTCGGCGTTGGCGCTCATGCCGGCAGCCTAGCGGCTCGCCCGGCCGGCGTACAGCCTGCGCGCGCAGGCGCTTCAGCAACGGCTGCACTGGGCAATGCGCCTCGTCGCGGGCCGGGGCGGCATTGCATGGAGCGGAGCGTCGGGCGCAAGCGCCCGGGCACGGTAGCGTGGCGCACCGGGACGTCGTCCCGGGCAGGCGGCGGTGCTCGTGTAGACAGCGGGCACACGCACTCGCCGATTCAGGCGTGGAGATGGACCGGCGGGGCTCCGTCGCATGGCAGGGCCAGGGCACGTGGCCGGAAGCGGCGGACGCTGGCAGTCGGATCGGCGGCCAGCGGCAGGCGCTCGGGCGCGCGCTGCAGTGCGCGTCGCTGCGCGTCGGCGCTGTGCCACGCGGTGCATTCGAGCAGGATGCGGCCATCGTCGGACAGGTACAGGTGCGCGGCGAGCAACCCGCGCAGCGCATGCGCGCCGTTCTGTAGTGCGGCGAAGGCGGCATCGGCGCGCCCCTGCGCCTGCGCCGCATCGCGGGTCCGGACACGTGTCACCACCACGCAGGATGCCTCACGATGCGGAGCGGACACGCCACTGCGGATGCGCCGGTAGCGGCGCAGCGTCCGCCGCAGCGCCGGCAGGCGTGCGTGCAGCAGCCCGTGCAATGCGGGTGCCGCGTCGCAGCTGCAGCGCGCGTACAGCAGGTCGGGGGTGTCGCCCAGGGATTCCATCCAGGTCAGGGCGTGCAGGCGGTGGTCGCACAGGCCGCGCACGCATTCGAGCAGCGCGGTCCGGTCGGGGATGGGCGCCTCGGCGAGCAGCACGCTGCGCGTGGGGATCGGGGGAGGGGACGTGGGCGAGGAAAACGATGGCGACATCGCGAGGTCTGCACAGGGAGCGTGCGCGCAGTATCAAACCTCAAGTCGACTTTAGGTCAAGTGCTGTGACGGGTCCGCCTGCCGGGGCTGGGCATGAGCGCGATGCGCTCCGCGCTGGTTACGGTGAGTCGCGTCGCTGCGATCTGTCGCGATGGCGTGTCTGCATCAGGTGGGGCCTTGCGATGCCGCGTGCGGCGCGATCCAACGAGGCGGTACGCAGGCGGTAGCGGCGATGCCGATGACGAAGTCGCCGTCCTTCGCGCCGCGTGATGCGCCGCCGTCGCGTGCGGCGCCGCCGAGCACGGTCAGGTCGGCGCGGCGCCTTGCCAACCGTGGCGGGCCGCGGTGTCGCGTAGCAACGTGGCGAAGTCGTCGGCGAAGCCTTGCATATCGAACAGGCCGCTGTCCGCGCGTCGCGCCTGCAGCCGTGCGCGCAGCGCTTGCAGCGCCGCGGGATCGCGACCCAGGCGGACCGCGGTGGCGATGAATGCCGCATCGTCGGCGGCGTTCATCTCGTCCAGGCCCAGATGATGGTTGAGGCTGCCGGCCACGCGGGCGGCGAAGGTGCTGCCGGGGCAGGTCAGCACCGGGCAGCCGGCCCACAGGGCGTCGGAGGCGGTGGTGTGCGCGTTGTAGGGATGCGTGTCCAGGAACAGATCGGCGTGCCGGTAGCGCGCCAGGTAGTCCGGATGCGCCAGCTTGGGCATGAAGCACAGGCGCGTCGGCGCCACGCCGGCCGCCGCTACCGCCGCACGCAGCCGGTCGTCGGCCTGGCCCGGGCCGGACAACAGCCACAGCACGCTGTCCGGCACCTGCCGCAGGACCTCCAGCATCCGCGCCACGCTGTGCGGACCGAGCTTGTAGCTGTTGTTGAAACAGCAGAACACGGTGCCGCGCTCGGGCAGGCCGCAATCGCCGCGTGCGGGTGGGGTGCCGATGTGGCGGGTGTCGTCGGAAGGCTGGAACGCGCGCGGCAGCCGCAGCACCTTCTCGCTGTAGTGCGCGGCCAGCGCCGGCGGCAACGCGTAGGCGTCGCCGACGACGTAGTCGATCCAGGGCGCGCCGGAGGTACCGGGGTAGGCCAGCCAGTTCAACTGCAGCGGCGCCGGACGCAGGGCGAGCACTTCCGGCGCGCCGCCGCCGCCCCAGCCGCGCAGGTCGAACAGCAGGTCGATGCCGGCGTCGCGGATCTGCCGCGCGGTCTGCCGATGCGGCTGCCCGGCCACGGTGTGCCAGGTGTGCGCAGCGGCCTGCAGGCGCGCGCGCAGCACGCTGCGGTCGTCGTGGTTGAGCGCGAACAGGTGCACCTGCAGGTCGGCATGCGCGCGCAAATGCTCGAACAGGGCGACGGTCAGCAGGCCGGTGGGGTACGCGCCGAACCCGTTGGACAGAAAGCCGATGCGCAGCGCGCCGTCGCCGCGCACCCGCGCAGCGGGCAGTGGCGCCAGGGTGCGCGCCAGCGCCTGGGCACGGTTGCGTGCGCAGCGCAGCTGTTCGTCCGCGCCCGCGTCCTCGTTGAGGAAGGCGAACGGTTCGATCGCCGGATGCCCCTGCCGCACGGCGCTGCGCACCTGCTGCGACAGCGCGTCCAGTCCGCGCCAATCGCACAGCTTGCGCCGCCAGTTCAGCAGGTAGGCGGCGATCGACGGTTCCTGCGGCAGCAAGCCGTGCGCGTGCGCATAGGCCTGCGCCGCGGCTTCCGCCTCGCCATTGTCTTCCAGGGCATGGCCCAGCCAGACCGCGATGCCCGGGTGCTGCGGCGCCTGCCGCAGCGCCTCGCGCAGCGCCTGCACGGCCTCGGCATGGCGGCCCTGGGTCCAGCGCACCCGGCCAAGCCGCGCCAGCGCTTCCGGATGGCCCGGGCGCAACTGCAGCGCGCGCACTGCGGCCTGTTCGCCGGCGGCCACCGCGCCGGCACCGAGTTCGGCGTCGGCGAGCATCACCCAGGCCAGGAAATCCTGCGGATCGCGCCGCACCGCGGCGTGCAGCTGCAGGCGTTCGTCTGCGCCGCCGCCGTTCATGCGGCCGCGATGGCCGCGACCGGTCGCGGGCGGCGCACGCTCATGGCACCAGCGCCTTGGCGTAGTGCTGTGCGCTCAGGTCCTGCTGCCAGCCGCAGGCGCGGTACAGCGCCTGCGCGCTGAGATTGTCCTGCGCCGTTTCCAGCACGATGCGCACTGCGCCGTCGTCCGCGGCGTGGCGTTCGGCCGCGTGCAGCAGTGCCTGCGCCACGCCGTGGCGGCGATGGGCGGGCGCCACGTACAGATCGTTGAGGATCCACAGCCGCGCCGCCCGCACCGAGGAGAAGGACGGGTACAGCTGCACGAAGCCGGCGGCCTGCGCCGCGCGCTCGGCCAGCAGCACGACCGACTCGGCGCGCGCCAGGCGCGCGGCCAGGAAGGCGTGCGCGGTCGCCGCATCCGGCGCCTGCCCGTAGAACTGGCGGTAGGCGTCGAACAGCGCTGCCAGCGCCGGCAGGTCGTGCGCATCGGCCTGGCGCACGCGCAGGTTCATGGGCTGTCGCTCAGCCGCGCCAGCTCGTCGACCTGATGCTCGTGGCTCAGGCGCCCGATCAGCGCGTCGAGGTCGCCCTCGATCACGTTCGGCAGATCGTACAGGGTCAGCCCCTCGACACGGTGGTCGGTGATGCGGCCCTGCGGGAAGTTGTAGGTGCGGATGCGCTGGCTGCGGTCGCCGCTGCCGACCTGCAGCTTGCGGTCCTGCGCCTCGGCCGCGGCCTGCTTGCTGCGTTCGGCCTCCAGCAGCTGCGCCTTGAGCCGCTTCAGCGCCTTGTCGCGGTTGGCGTGCTGGCTGCGCTCGGTCTGGCACTCCACCACCACGCCGCTCGGCACGTGGGTGATGCGGATCGCCGACTCGGTCTTGTTGACGTGCTGGCCGCCGGCGCCGGAGGAGCGGAAGGTGTCGATCTTCAGGTCGGCCGGGTTGATCGCGATCTCCTCCACGTCGTCGGCCTCGGGGATGATCGCCACCGTCGCCGCGGAGGTGTGGATGCGGCCCTGCGACTCGGTGGCCGGCACGCGCTGCACGCGATGCGTGCCGGATTCGAACTTCAGCCTGGAGTAGGCGCCGCGGCCGACGATGCGTGCCACGATCTCCTTGTAGCCGCCGTGTTCGCCGGGGCTGTCCGATTCCACCTCGACCTTCCAGCCCTGGCGTTCGGCGTAGCGGGCATACATGCGGAACAGGTCGCCGGCGAAGATCGCCGCCTCGTCGCCGCCGGTACCGGCGCGCACTTCCAGGAACAGGTTGCCGTCGTCGCGCGGATCGCGCGGTACCAGCAGCAGCGCCAGTTCCGCGTCCAGCTCGGCCAGGCGCGCCTGCGCGGCGGCGATTTCCTCCTCGGCCAGCTCGCGCAGCTCCGGATCGGCGCGCATCGCCTCGGCCGAGGCCAGGTCGGCCTTGGCCGCGGCCTCGGCGGCCAGCGCGGCGGCGACCGGCTCCAGTTGCGCGAACTCGCGCGAGTAGTCGCGGAAACGCGCGTTGTCGCTCACCACCTCGGGATCGGACAGCAGGCGTTCGAGTTCTTCGCGACGCTCGGCCAGCGCCTCCAGCTTACGGCGCAGGGTCGGTGTCATCGGTCTTCAGGATCGGGTGGAAATAGCCCGGCTTTTCCGGGAACAGGCGCTCGGCGGCGCGGGCCAGGTCGGCGTCGCCGCGCAGCGCCGCCTCGCGCAGCGCCGCGGTGGGCGGGTGCAGCAGGCGGTTGGTCAGGGTGTTGGCGAGGAACTCCAGCACCTCCTCGGCGGGCTTGCCGTGCGCCAGTTGTTGCCGCGCCTTGGCCAGCACGTCGTCGCGGGTGTTGTCGCCGTGCGCGCGCAGGCGCTTGAGCGGCGCCTGCCGGGTGCTGGCCTGCAGCGCCTCCATGTAGCGCACCACCTGCAGGTCGATGATCGCCTCGGCCGCCTCGGCGGCTTCGCGGCGGCCGCGGCGGTTGTCCTCGACCGCGCGCTCCAGGTCGTCGACGGTGTACAGGTAGGCGTCGGCCAGGTCGGCCACGCCGGCCTCGATATCGCGCGGCACCGCCAGGTCGAACAGCAGCATCGGCTTGTGCTTGCGCGCGCGCAGCGCCTGCTCGACCTGCGCCCGGGTCACTACCGGCTCGCGCGCGGCGGTGGCCGAGAACACCACGTCGGCCTCGTGCAGGTGGCGCTCCAGCTCGCTCAGCGGCAGCGCCACGCCGCCGTGGCGGCTGGCCAGTTCCTGCGCGTGGGCGAGGGTGCGGTTGGCGATCAGCAGGCGCCGCACGCGGCCCTCGCTGAGATGCTTGGCGGCCAGCTCGATGGTCTCGCCGGCGCCGACCAGCAGCACGGTGGATTCGCTGAGCCGGGCGAAGGAGTTCTGCGCCAGGCGCACCGCGGTGGAGGCGACCGACACCGGATTGGCGCCGACCCGGGTGTCGGTGCGCGCGCGCTTGGCCACCGAGAAGGTCTGCTGGAACAGCCGGTCCAGGCGGCCGCCCATCGCCCCGTGCTCGCGCGCCAGCGACCAGGCGTCCTTCACCTGGCCGAGGATCTGCGGCTCGCCCAGCACCATCGAGTCCAGCCCGGTGGCGACCCGGAACAGGTGCCGCACCGCGTCCGCGTCCTGGTGCTGGTACAGGTAGCCGTGCAGGCCGGCGGCGTGCGAGTCCAGCCAGTCGGCCAGGTGCTGCGCATCGCTGGCGATGGCGTACAGCTCGGTGCGGTTGCAGGTGGACAGCAGCGCCGCCTCGGCGACGTCGGGCAGCGCGCGCAGCGATTGCAGCGCGCGCGGCAACGCATCGCCGGCGAATGCCACCCGTTCGCGCAGGTCGACCGGCGCGGTCTGGTGGTTCAATCCGAGCACCCACAACGTCATCTGTTCAGTTGCTTGCGATAAGCTGCTGGCCATTCAAGGGCCCCATTTTACGGCCCGGCCGCTTCCGATGCCCGCACTGATTCGCATCCGTACCTTTCTGTTGCTGTCCGCAATCGCCGCCGTGGCCGCACCGGCCGCCGCCAAGGCGCCGAGCCCCGCCCAGGATGTGATGACGCCGGTGCTGGCCGGTGAGTTCGCGCTGCAGGCCGGGCAATTGGCCGACGCCTCGCGCTGGTACCTGCAGGCGGCCAACGCCAGCCCGGGCGATGCCGGCCTGGCCGAACGCGCCACCCGCATCGCGATGCTGGCCAACGACAGCACCGCCGCCGCCCAGGCCCTGGCGCTGTGGCGGCAGCGTGCGCCCGAGTCGCTGGCCATGCGCAGCGCCGAGGCCGCGCTGGCCCTGCGCAACGGCAACCTGCGCCAGGCGCGCAGCCTGCTGGTGGCCCTGCTGCGCGACAAGGACCCGCGCGGCTGGCGCTTCGCGCTGATCGCCCTGGTCAGCGGCAACCGCGATCCGGAGGTCGCGGCCAAGGCCCTGGACCAGTTGCTCGACGCCAACGCCATCCCCGACCAGCTCGAGGCCTGGCAGGAGTTCGGGCGCCTGGCGCTGCGCCTGGATCAGCCCAAGCTGGCCGAACGCATCGTCGACCAACTGGTCAAGCGCTTCCCGCAGGAGCCGCGGGTCGCGCTGCTGCATGCCACGCAGTTGCAGCAGGCGGGCAAGACCGAACAGGCGCGGGCGCTGCTGCAGGGCGTCGAGCCCGAGGTGGCGGGCGACCCGGACCTGCGCACCGCGCTGGCCTACGCCTACGACGCGATCGGCGACACCGCTGCCGCGGCGCGGGTGCTGGCGCTGGGGCCGCAGACCACCCAGAACTACGGCCTGCGCGCCTCGATGCTGGCCAAGCTGCAGGACAACGCCGCCCTGACCGCGCTGTACGACGAGCTGCGCAAGGGCGCCGACCGGCCCGATCCGGAGCGGCGCCTGTTGCTCGGCAAGATCGCCGAGTTCCTCAAGCGCAACCAGGAAGCGGTGGACTGGTACCGCGGCGTGCCGGGCGGTCCGCTGCGCAGCGAGGCGCGGCTGCGCGCTGCCGGCGCGCTGTACGCGCTTGGCCAGAAGGACGCCGCCTTCGCCGAGGCGCGCGCGCTGCAGGACGATGCCGAGGCCGACGATGCCGCGCGCCGCGACGCCTACGTGCTGGAGGCGGAACTGCGCCAGCGCAGCGGCGACGACGCCGGCGAGCTGCAGGTGTTCGAGCGCGGCCTGGCCGCGTACCCGGACGACAACGCGCTGCTGTACGCACGCGGGTTGGCCTGGGAGCGCCGCGACCGCATCGACCGCGCCGAAGCCGACCTGCGCAAGATCCTGGTCACCGAGCCGGAGAACGTGGCGGCGCTGAATGCGCTCGGCTACACCCTGGCCGACCGTACCAAGCGCTACCGCGAGGCGCTGCAACTGATCGACCGCGCACGCACCGCCGACCCCGACAATGCCGCGATCATCGACAGCTACGGCTGGGTGCTGTATCGGCTCGGCAAGACCCAGGAAGCGCTGGTGCAACTGCGCCGCGCCTGGAGCCTGGTCAAGGATCCGGAAATCGCCGCGCACATCGGCCAGGTGCTGTGGGAGCAGGGCAAGCGCGAGGAAGCCAACAAGTACTTCGAGGAGGCGCGCAAGCTCGATCCGGACAATCGCGCGCTGCGCCGCGCGCTGGAACAGGTGGCGTCGTGAGTTCCGGTCTGCGCGCCGCCTGGGCGCTGGCCGCCGGGCTGTTGCTGGCCGGTTGCAGTGCGCTGCCGACGCGCGCCCCGGCGCCGGTTGCCGTCGCCGCGCCCGATGCCGCCGCGCAGCAGGCCGAGGCGGCACGCGCGCAGTGGCTGCAGGCGCATCCGGACTGGGCGTTCCAGGGGCGGGTGGCGATCACCAAGGGCCGCAACGGCGGCAGCGGCCGCATCGACTGGACGCAGCGGCAGCGGCAGTACGAAGTGCAGCTCAGTGCGCCGGTGACCCGGCAGAGCTGGCGCCTGATCGGCGACAGCCACTCCGAGGCCGGGCGCCTGGAAGGGTTGGAGGGCGGCCCGCGCGAGGGCGAGAACGCCGAGCAACTGCTGCTGGAGGCGACCGGCTGGGAAATCCCGGTCAACCTGCTGCCGGACTGGGTGCGCGGGCTGGTGGCGACCGACGCGCAGGCGCCGGAGCGGGTCGACTACGACGCGCAGGGGCGGCCGCACACGCTGCGGCAGATGGGCTGGGAGATCGAATTCCAGGACTGGTACCCGCCCAGCGACGGCCGTCCGGCACTGCCGCGGCGCATCGAGGCGCGCAACGGCGACGCCAAGGTGCGCCTGCTGGTCGACGCCTGGACCGTGCCCGCGCCATGAGCGGGACCATCGACGGGGGCTGGTCGAGCTGGCCGGCCCCGGCGAAGCTGAACCTGTTCCTGCAGATCACCGGCCGCCGCGCCGATGGCTACCACCAGCTGCAGACCGTGTTCCGGCTGCTGGACTGGGGCGATACGGTGCACCTGCGGTTGCGTCCCGACGGGGTGGTGGCGCGGATCGGCCCCTCTGTGGCCGGCGTCGCCGAGGCCGACGACCTGCTGGTGCGGGCTGCGCGGCTGCTGCAAAAAGCGGCGAATGTCGCGCAAGGGGTGGAGATCCGCGTCGAAAAGTGCATCCCGGCCGGTGGTGGCTTCGGGGGCGGCTCGTCCGATGCGGCGACCGCACTGGTGGCGCTGAACGCGCTGTGGGGCGCCGGGCTGGACGAGGACGCCCTGGCCGCGCTCGGCCTGTCGCTGGGGGCGGACGTGCCGGTGTTCGTGCGCGGGCGCGACGCCTGGGCCGAGGGGGTGGGGGAGCGGTTGACCCCGCTCGCGCTGCCGCCGGCCTGGTATGTGCTCGCCGATCCGGGGGTGCACGTGCCCACCGCGGCACTGTTCCAGTCCCCCGATTTGACGCGGGATGCTGCGCCCGCGAAAATAGCGGACTTCGTTTCAGGTCTCCTGCTCGGCAACGCGTTCGAGCCGGTCCTGCTTCGCCGCGAACCGGCCGTCCAGGCCACGTTCCAGGCGCTCGCGCGGATCGGCACGCCACGCTTGACCGGATCGGGAAGCGGTTGTTTCGTCGAGTTCGCCGATCGCGCTGCCGCCGTGCGCGCGCTGGCGGACTTGCCGGATGGGATGCGCGCCTGGGTGGCAGGTGGCGTCCCGCGTTCGCCGCTGCTCGACGCGCTGGAGGCTTGGCACAGGTTTACGCAGGGGCGTCGCCAAGAGGCCCAAGGCACCAGGTTTTGATCCTGGCATTCGTAGGTTCGAATCCTACCGCCCCTGCCATTGTTCCACGCGGATCCGCCTGCATGCGCATGCGCGGCCGGATCCGACAGGCGCGGCGCCGCCCCGCCTGACCGCCGCCGGTTCCACGTCGTTTCGTCGCTACACGCTCTTTGCAGCCACCCGAGAGACCCTCATGCAAGACCAACGCAACCTGCTGGTGTTCTCCGGCAACGCCAACAAGCCCCTGGCCAAAAGCATCTGCCGCGAGCTGGGCGTGCGCCCAGGCAAGGCGATGGTCTCCAGCTTCTCCGACGGCGAAGTGCAGGTGGAGATCGAGGAGAACGTGCGCCGGCAGGAAGTGTTCGTGATCCAGCCGACCTGCGCGCCCAGCGCAGAGAACCTCATGGAGCTGCTGGTGATCATCGACGCGCTCAAGCGCGCCAGCGCCGCCAGCGTCACCGCGGTGGTGCCGTACTTCGGCTACTCGCGGCAGGACCGGCGCATGCGCTCCTCGCGCGTGCCGATCACCGCCAAGGTCGCGGCGAAGATGTTCAGCGCGGTCAATGCCGACCGCGTGCTGACCGTGGACCTGCACGCCGACCAGATCCAGGGCTTCTTCGACATCCCGGTCGACAACGTCTACGCCTCCCCGCTGCTGCTGGCCGACATCTGGCGCGCCTACGGCACCGACAACCTGATCGTGGTGTCGCCGGACGTGGGCGGCGTGGTCCGCGCGCGCGCCGTGGCCAAGCGCCTGGACGATGCGGACCTGGCGATCATCGACAAGCGCCGCCCGCGCGCCAACGTGTCCACGGTGATGAACATCATCGGCGACGTCGAGGGCAAGACCTGCGTGCTGGTCGACGATATCGTCGACACCGCCGGCACCCTGTGCGCCGCCGCGGCCGCGCTGAAGGAGCGCGGCGCGCTGAAGGTCGCCGCGTACTGCACGCACCCGGTCCTGTCGGGCCCGGCGGTGAGCAACATCACCAATTCGCAGCTGGACGAACTGGTGGTCACCGACACCATCCCGCTGTCGGAGGCCGCCCGCGCCTGCGGCAAGATCCGTCAGCTCAGCGTCGCCGAGCTGCTGGCCGAAACCATCCGCCGCATCGCCTTTGGCGAGTCGGTGAGTTCGTTGTACGTCGATTAAGGCTGGGAATGGGGAATCGGGAATAGGGAATGGGCCTAGCGCGGCATTGCGCTGTTGCGATTCCCCATTCCCGATTCCCCAATCCCGGCTTCACAGACTCTTCTGGTCGCGGAAGAGTCCCTCAAACCGCCGCGAGGCGGTTCATTCAACCAAGGTAGTAAACACAAATGGCAACCACGCATGAAATCAAGGTTCAGCGCCGCGAGGTCGAGGGTAAGGGTGCGAGCCGCCGCCTCCGTCGCGACGGCCTGATCCCGGCCATCGTCTACGGTGGCGAGTTGAAGCCGGTCAACATCCAGCTCGACCACAACGAAGTCTGGCTGGCCAGCCAGAACGACTGGTTCTATTCGTCCATCCTCAGCCTGAGCCTGAACGGCGACGTGCAGAAGGTGCTGCTGCGCGATATGCAGCGTCACCCGTTCAAGCAGCTGATCATGCACATCGACTTCCAGCGCGTGAACGACAACGAGGCGTTGCACGCTTCGGTGCCGCTGCACTTCATCAACGAGGACGTGTCCCCGGCCGGCAAGTCGGCTGAAGTCGTCGTCACCCACGAGCTGAACGAAATCCAGGTCGTGTGCCTGCCGAAGGACCTGCCGGAGTTCGTCGAAGTCGACCTGTCCGCGCTGTCGGTCGGCGACGTGATCCACCTGTCCGACCTGAAGCTGCCGGCCGGCGTCGAGCTGCCGGAACTGAAGCTGGGCAAGGAGCACGACGTGGCGGTGGTCATCGCCAAGCACGGCCGTGTCGAGGAAGAGCCGGAAGCCACCGACGCGGCGGCCGCCGCCGAGCCGGCCAAGAAGGACGCCAAGTAATCGCCTGCGCGGCGCCCGGGCCTTCGGTCCGGGCGTCGCGGCGATGCATTGCGCATGACTGGTCTGCGGCTGATCGTCGGCCTGGGCAATCCCGGTGCCGAACACGCGAACACCCGGCACAACGCCGGGTTTCGTTTTGTCGACGCGTTGGCCGAGCGGGCCGGCGCGCGCTGGAGCGTGGACGCCAAGCTGTTCGGCGAGACCGCCAAGGTCGAGATCGCCGGGCAGGCGGTATGGCTGCTGAAGCCGGCCACCTTCATGAATCTCAGCGGCAAGTCGGTGACCGCCGCGCTGCGCTTCTGGAAGATCGAACCGGCGCAGGCGCTGCTGGCGCACGACGAACTGGACCTGGCGCCGGGCACGGCGCGGCTCAAGTTCGACGGCGGCCACGGCGGCCAGAACGGACTGCGCGATACCATTCGCCTGCTCGGACATGCCGGCTTCCACCGCCTGCGCATCGGCATCGGCCATCCCGGGCACAAGGACAAGGTGGTGCCTTGGGTGCTGGGACGCGCCGGCAAGGACGACCAGATCCTCATCGATCGCGCCATCGACGACGCCATCGCGGTGCTGCCGCTGGCGGTGCAGGGCGACTTCAACGAGGCGATGAAGCGGTTGCATACGCAGGGGAAATAGGGAATGGGGAATGGGGAATGGAAAGGCGGCTATGCTTTCCGATTCCCTATTCCCGATTCTCCATTCCCGGATTACACACATGGGCATCAAATGCGGCATCGTCGGCCTGCCCAACGTCGGCAAGTCGACCCTGTTCAATGCGCTGACCAAGGCGGGCATCGCCGCGGCCAACTTTCCGTTCTGCACGATCGAGCCGAACGTGGGCGTGGTGCCGGTGCCGGATCCGCGCCTGAACGCGCTGGCGGCGATCATCAATCCGCAGAAGGTCGTGCCGACCGCGGTCGAGTTCGTCGACATCGCCGGCCTGGTCGCCGGTGCGGCCAGCGGTGAAGGCCTGGGCAACAAGTTTCTGGCGCACATTCGCGAAGTCGACGCGATCACCCACGTGGTGCGCTGCTTCGAGCATGGCGACATCATCCACGTGAACAACAAGGTCGACCCGGTCTCGGACATCGAGACCATCGACACCGAGCTGGCCCTGGCCGACCTGGACAGCGTGGAGAAGGCGCTCAACCGCGCCGAGCGTTCGGCCAAGGGTGGCGACAAGGACGCGGCGGCGCGCAAGCCGGTGCTGGCCAAGCTGCAGGCCGCGCTGGCCGAGGGCAAGGCCGGGCGCAATGCGGGCCTGGACGAGGAGGAGAAGGCGCTGGTGCGCGACCTGTTCCTGCTCACGCTCAAGCCGGTGATGTACATCGCCAACGTGCTGGAAGACGGGTTCGAGAACAATCCGCACCTGGACGCCGTGCGCGCGCATGCCGCCGCCGAGGGCGCCGAGGTGGTGCCGGTGTCGGCGGCGATCGAGGAAGAGCTGTCGCAGTTGGACGACGCCGACCGCGATGCGTTCCTGGCCGACCTGGGCCTGAGCGAGCCCGGCCTGAACCGGGTGATCCGCGCCGGCTACACCTTGCTGGGGCTGCAGACCTACTTCACCGCGGGTGTGAAGGAAGTGCGCGCCTGGACGGTCAAGGCCGGGTCGACCGCGCCGCAGGCCGCGGCGGTGATCCACACCGACTTCGAGAAGGGCTTCATTCGCGCCGAAACCATCGCCTACGACGACTTCATCAAGTACAAGGGCGAGGCCGGGGCCAAGGAAGCCGGGCGTCTGCGCCTGGAGGGCAAGGAATACCGCGTGCAGGAAGGCGACATCCTGCATTTCCGCTTCAACGTCTGAGGCGTGCGTGCGTCCTGGCCGGGTGCACGCAGACAGCGACGATTTCCTGCGACATCGCGTCAAAATAGTGTTGACAAGACGGGGATGTCAGGGAAGAATAGCGGGCTGTTTCACCCCTCTCTGATTTCGGCCTCGCAGCCGGGTCCGAGTGGGCAGTTGGAGGGATACCCAAGCGGCCAACGGGGGCAGACTGTAAATCTGCTGGCTTACGCCTTCGGTGGTTCGAATCCACCTCCCTCCACCAGTTATTTTGTTGTGGCAATGCGGCATCCCGTAGCGGGAGTAGTTCAACGGTAGAACCTCAGCCTTCCAAGCTGATGGTGCGGGTTCGATTCCCGTCTCCCGCTCCATTGAACGCGCTTGTGTCACAATAGAACAACGCTCACGTAGCTCAGTCGGTAGAGCACCTCCTTGGTAAGGAGGAGGTCGAAGGTTCGATTCCTTTCGTGAGCACCATATTCAGTCGTCAAATCTTTCTACGATCATCGAGAAGAAGCAGCCATGGCCAAGGGTAAGTTCGAGCGCACCAAGCCGCACGTCAACGTCGGCACCATCGGTCACGTCGACCACGGCAAGACCACGCTGACCGCGGCGCTGACCAAGATCGGCGCAGAGCGCTTCGGCGGCGAGTTCAAGGCGTATGACGCGATCGACGCGGCGCCGGAAGAGAAGGCGCGCGGCATCACGATCTCGACCGCCCACGTGGAATACGAATCCCCGACGCGCCACTACGCGCACGTGGATTGCCCGGGTCACGCGGACTACGTGAAGAACATGATCACCGGTGCGGCGCAGATGGACGGCGCGATCCTGGTGTGCTCGGCCGCCGACGGCCCGATGCCGCAGACCCGCGAGCACATCCTGCTGTCGCGTCAGGTCGGCGTGCCGCACATCGTGGTGTTCCTGAACAAGGCCGACATGGTCGACGACGCCGAGCTGCTCGAGCTGGTCGAGATGGAAGTGCGCGAGCTGCTGAGCAAGTACGACTTCCCGGGCGACGACACCCCGATCATCCACGGTTCGGCCCGTCTGGCGCTGGAAGGCGACCAGAGCGAGATCGGCGTGCCGGCGATCCTGAAGCTGGTGGACGCGCTGGACTCGTTCATCCCGGAGCCGCAGCGCGACGTGGACAAGCCGTTCCTGATGCCGGTGGAAGACGTGTTCTCGATCTCGGGCCGCGGCACCGTGGTGACCGGCCGTATCGAGCGCGGCGTGATCAAGGTGGGCGACGAAATCGAAATCGTCGGCATCCGTGCGACGCAGAAGACCACCGTGACCGGCGTGGAAATGTTCCGCAAGCTGCTGGACCAGGGTCAGGCGGGCGACAACGCGGGCCTGCTGCTGCGCGGCACCAAGCGTGACGACGTGGAGCGCGGCCAGGTGCTGTGCAAGCCGGGTTCGATCAAGCCGCACACCGACTTCGAAGCCGAAGTGTACGTGCTGTCGAAGGACGAGGGCGGCCGTCACACCCCGTTCTTCAAGGGCTACCGTCCGCAGTTCTACTTCCGCACCACCGACATCACCGGTGCGGTGCAGCTGCCGGAAGGCGTGGAAATGGTGATGCCGGGCGACAACGTCAAGATGGTGGTGACGCTGATCAACCCGGTGGCGATGGACGAAGGCCTGCGTTTCGCGATCCGCGAAGGCGGCCGTACCGTCGGCGCCGGCGTGGTGGCCAAGATCATCAAGTAATGCCCTCCGGCGGCCGTGGCCGCCGGGCTCGACGGCAGGATGGCGGCCTCGGTCGCCGGAATCCGACGAGGTGCAAGGCGGCTCCGGCCGCCGGGTTCAGCGAAGGGCGGGCCGGAACCTTCGGTCCGCCTTCGCCGTCTCAGGGAAGTGCAGTCGTTCTTACTACACGCCAGTAGCTCAATTGGCAGAGCAGCGGTCTCCAAAACCGCAGGTTGGGGGTTCGAGTCCCTCCTGGCGTGCCAATCTGCCGCTCCCTATCCAGTGACCTCGGTCGCATAGCAGCAAGAGTCGGATGAACAGCAAGATCGAGCATTCCAAAGGCCCCGCCGCATCCTCTGGCGGCGATATCGTCAAGTACGTCATCGCTGCGCTGCTGGTGGTCGCCGGCCTGTTTGTCTGGTTCTGGTTCGGCGAGCCGAGTCGTGCTGCGCAATTGGGAGGCTGGTCCGGTCCGCTGCGCGGACTGGCCGTGTTGGCCGGCCTGGTCGCCGGTGCCGCGGTGTTCCTGCTGACCGCCAAGGGCCGCGAAGGCCGTGAGTTCCTGTCCGAATCCCGATTCGAACTGCGTAAGGTGGTGTGGCCGACCCGTCAGGAAGCCATTCGCACCACCTGGGTGGTGATCGTGGTGGTGATCATTCTGAGTCTGCTGCTGGGCGGGTTCGATTTCCTGATCCAGAAGCTGATGCAGTGGTTCGTGAGCCGTTGAGGAGAGTGCAGCAGTGAAGCGTTGGTATGTCGTTCACGCCTATTCAGGCTTCGAGAAGTCCGTGGCGCAAGCGCTGCGCGACCGTATTGTGCGTGACGAGATGCAGGAGCGCTTCGGCGACGTGCTGGTCCCCACCGAGGAAGTGATCGAGATGCGCTCCGGCCAGAAGCGCCGTTCCGAGCGCAAGTTCTTCCCGGGTTACGTGCTGGTGCAGATCGAGACCCACGACGAAGGCGGCATCCCGCGCATCGACAACGAAAGCTGGCACCTGGTCAAGGAAACGCCGAAGGTGATGGGCTTCATCGGCGGCACCGCCGACCGTCCGCTGCCGATCCGCGACGAAGAGGCCGATGCGATACTGCAGCGTGTTCAGGATGGCGTGGAAAAGCCGCGTCCGAAGGTGCTGTTCGAGCCGGGCCAGATGGTCCGCGTCACCGACGGCCCATTCAACGACTTCAACGGCGTGGTCGAGGAAGTCAACTACGAGAAGAGCCGCCTGCGCGTGGCGGTGCTGATCTTCGGTCGCTCCACCCCGGTGGAACTGGAATTCGGCCAGGTCGAGAAGGCCTGAGCCCGCCCCGGCGCGGCTGCGCCGGGCGCCAAAATCTCTGCTATACTGCGCGGCTCCCTGTCCAGGCAAGCCGCCGGGCAGAGCGGAAGCCGCCGCGAGGCGGCTTTCTGCGCACTTCAAAAACGTGATGGCGGGACGCGTGATTTTCCCGTCGCGATGGGGAGCCTGCGGTTCAGGCGCTAGCACCCGGAGACACTAAAATGGCAAAGAAAGTCGTCGGTTACATCAAGCTGCAGGTGAAGGCCGGTCAGGCCAACCCCTCGCCGCCGGTCGGTCCTGCGCTGGGTCAGCGCGGTCTGAACATCATGGAATTCTGCAAGGCGTTCAATGCCGCAACGCAGAAGCTGGAGCCGGGCCTGCCGACTCCGGTCATCATCACGGCCTATTCGGACCGTACCTTCACCTTCGTCACCAAGAGCACCCCGGCCAGCGTGCTGCTGAAGAAGGCCGCGGGCGTCAGCTCCGGCTCCAAGCGCCCGAACACCGAGAAGGTGGGCAAGGTGACCCGCAAGCAGCTCGAAGAGATCGCCAAGGCGAAGGAAGCCGACCTGACGGCGGCGGAGCTGGAAGCGGCGGTACGCACGATTGCGGGTTCCGCCCGCAGCATGGGCCTGACGGTGGAGGGTTAAGCAATGGCACAGACCAAGCGACAGAAAGCGATCCGTGCTGCCGTGCAGCCGGGCAAGGCGTATTCGATCGACGAAGCGCTGAAGATCGTCAAGACCACCAGCAAGGCCAAGTTCGTCGAAGCCGTCGACGTGGCCGTGCGTCTGGGCGTGGACGCCAAGAAGTCCGACCAGCAGGTGCGCGGTTCCACCGTGCTGCCGGCCGGTACCGGCAAGAGCGTGCGCGTGGCCGTGTTCGCCCCCGCCGGCGCCAAGGCTGACGAAGCGCTGGCCGCCGGTGCCGACGCCGTCGGCATGGACGACCTGGCCGAGAAGATGCAGGGCGGCGACCTGAACTACGACGTGGTCATCGCCACCCCGGACGCGATGCGCGTCGTCGGCAAGCTGGGCACCCTGCTGGGCCCGCGCGGCCTGATGCCGAACCCCAAGGTCGGCACAGTGTCCGCCAACCCGGCCGAAGCGGTCAAGAACGCCAAGTCGGGTCAGGTGCGCTACCGCACCGACAAGGCCGGCATCATCCACTGCACCATCGGCAAGGCCAGCTTCGAAGACGACGCGCTGAAGAGCAACCTGCAGGCGCTGCTGCTGGATCTGGTCAAGGCTAAGCCGGCGACCTCGAAGGGCACCTACCTGCAGAAGATCTCGGTGAGCTCGACCATGGGTCCGGGCGTCACCGTCGATCAGGCCTCGCTGTCCCTGAAGTAATCGCAACACGGCGCCGCCCGTCAGGTGCGGCGCCGGTTTCACCCTTTTGAAGGCGTCGCCCGGGGCAACCCGGCGCGAAGCCGTCAAAGACCGCAGGCGCGGTCTGCGCACACCGACGACGGGCACGGAAGCTCGACACGGCAAGGAGTCGCCGTCGGTACAGCGGGATCGCTTAATCCAGTCCCCTCGGGGACGCGCCGGCGTAGATGGTGCCGCCTTTCTGGAGTTTTTCTGGTGCAGGCCAGTCCGGTGTTCCGGGCGCGCTCACTCCAGGTCTGGAACGGCCACCAACTGGGATGCCATGCGGCATCCCCGGCATCCAGGAAGGACGCCGCCCAGGACCGCAAGCGGCAGGAGCCGCGAGCGGAGTAAGTTTGAAGCGGGGATTCGAGATTAGAGATTGGGGATTGGCAAGAGCGGCGTTGCGGCTCCTGACGAATCCCGAATCACCAATCCCAACTCCCGGCTTTAACGGAGGAGTGCAATGGCTCTCAATCTGTCCCAGAAGCAAGAAGTCGTCGCCGAACTGGCCGACGTCGCCGCGAAGGCCCACTCCTTGGTTGCTGCCGAGTACGCCGGCATCACGGTCTCCCAGATGACCGCGATGCGCAAGAAGGCGCGCGAAACCGGTGTGTACTTGCGTGTTGTCAAGAACACCCTGGCCGCGCGTGCCGTTGCCGGTACCGAATACGAGTGCGTCCAGGACGCGCTGGTCGGTCCGCTGCTGTATGCGTTCTCGACGGAAGAACCCGGCGCTGCCGGTCGTCTGATCAAGGAATTCGCCAAGGGTAACGACAAGCTGCAGGCCAAGGTCGTGTCGCTGGGTGGCCAGCTGTATCCGGCCGCTCATCTCGAGGTGTTGGCGTCGCTGCCGACCCGCGAGCAGGCGCTGGCCATGCTGGCACGCGTCCTGGCCGAGCCGGCGAGCATGTTCGCCCGTGCGGTCAAGGCCGTGGGCGACAAGCAGGGTGGCGGCGACGCCGCTCCCGCCGACGCCGAAGCGGAAGCCCCGGCCGAAACGGCTTAAGTTCGCGACACCTGAAACGGTTCACTAGAACCTCATCCAGAAAAAATTCCAAAGGTAATCACAATGTCCCTGTCTAACGAGCAGATCGTCGACGCAATCGCCGAAAAGACCCTCATGGAAGTGATGGAGCTGGTCAAGGCCATCGAAGACAAGTTCGGCGTCTCCGCCGCCGCCCCGGTCGCCGCTGCCGGTCCGGCCGTGGCCGCCGCGCCGGTCGAAGAGCAGACCGAGTTCAACGTCATCCTGGTCGACGCCGGCGCCAAGAAGGTCGACGTCATCAAGGCTGTCCGCGCCATCACCGGCCTGGGCCTGAAGGAAGCCAAGGACCTCACCGAGGCCGGCGGCGTGCTGAAGGAAGCCGTGTCGAAGGAAGACGCCGACAAGTTCAAGAAGGACCTGGAAGCCGCTGGCGCGAAGGTCGAAGTCAAGTAAGCAGTCCCTTGCATCGCCAGCCGTTCAAGGCGATGCACTGAAGGCTGGGGGCGAAAGCCCCCGGCCTTTGGCCGTTTCAGGCGGGAACCGGGAGTCGGGAATGGAGAATCGGAACAGCCACGGCACGTGCGCTCCACGATTCCCCTTTCTCCATTCCCCATTCCTCATTCCCCGAGTTGGTAGTTGGAAGTAGCGGGAGAAGGCGTGCTGGTGCCGGCAATACCAGCGACTTCCAACTGACAATTTATGTTCACTCAGGGCCGCGGACGCGCGGCCCGCATCAGCCAAGGTGATACCTCATGACGTCTTATTCGTTCACCGAAAAGAAGCGTATCCGCAAGGACTTCGGCAAGCAGCGCTCGATCCTCGAAGTGCCGTTCCTGCTCGCCATCCAGGTGGATTCCTACCGCGAATTCCTGCAGGAGAACACCGACCCGAACAAGCGTTCGGACCACGGCCTGCACGCGGCCCTGAAATCGGTGTTCCCGATCTCCAGCTACAGCGGCAACGCGGCGCTGGAGTACGTCGGCTACAAGCTCGGCGAACCGGTGTTCGACGAGCGTGAATGCCGCCAGCGCGGCATGAGCTACGGCGCGCCGCTGCGCGTGACCGTGCGCCTGGTGATCTACGACCGCGAGTCCTCGACCAAGGCGATCAAGTACGTCAAGGAGCAGGAGGTCTACCTCGGCGAAATCCCGCTGATGACCGACAACGGCACCTTCATCGTCAACGGTACCGAGCGCGTCATCGTCTCGCAGCTGCACCGTTCGCCGGGCGTGTTCTTCGACCACGACCGTGGCAAGACCCACAGCTCGGGCAAGCTGCTGTACAGCGCCCGCATCATTCCGTACCGCGGCTCCTGGCTGGACTTCGAGTTCGACCCGAAGGACGCGCTGTTCACCCGTATCGACCGCCGCCGCAAGCTGCCGGTGTCGATCCTGCTGCGCGCGCTCGGCTACTCGAACGAGGAGATGCTCTCGGAGTTCTTCGAGATCAACACCTTCCACATCGACCCGAAGGAAGGCGTGCAGCTGGAGCTGGTGCCCGAGCGCCTGCGCGGCGAGACCCTGAACTTCGACCTGGCCGATGGCGACAAGGTCATCGTCGAAGCCGGCAAGCGCATCACCGCGCGTCACGTCAAGCAGCTCGAGGCCTCCGGCATCGCCGCGCTGGCCGTGCCCGACGAATACCTGGTCGGCCGCATCCTGTCGCACGACGTGGTCGATGCCTCGACCGGCGAACTGCTGGCCAGCGCCAACGACGAGATCAGCGAAGATCAGCTGACCGCGTTCCGCAAGGCCGGCGTCGACGCCGTGGGCACGCTGTGGGTCAACGACCTGGATCGTGGCCCGTACCTGTCCAACACCCTGCGCATCGATCCGACCAAGACCCAGCTCGAGGCGCTGGTCGAGATCTACCGCATGATGCGTCCGGGCGAGCCGCCGACCAAGGACGCCGCGCAGAACCTGTTCCACAACCTGTTCTTCACCTTCGAGCGCTACGACCTGTCCACGGTCGGCCGCATGAAGTTCAACCGCCGCGTCGGCCGCAAGGAAGTCACCGGCGAGTCGGTGCTGTACGACAAGAAGTACTTCGGCGAGCGCAACGACGAGGAGTCCAAGCGCCTGGTGGCCGAACACGGCGACAGCTCCGACATCCTGGACGTGATCAAGGTCCTGACCGAGATCCGCAACGGCCGCGGCGTGGTCGACGACATCGACCACCTGGGCAACCGTCGCGTGCGCTCGGTCGGCGAAATGGCCGAGAACGTGTTCCGCGTGGGCCTGGTCCGCGTCGAGCGCGCGGTCAAGGAGCGCCTGTCGATGGCCGAGTCCGAGGGCCTGACCCCGCAGGAACTGATCAACGCCAAGCCGGTGGCCGCGGCGATCAAGGAGTTCTTCGGCTCCTCGCAGCTGTCGCAGTTCATGGACCAGAACAACCCGCTGTCGGAAGTGACGCACAAGCGTCGCGTGTCCGCGCTGGGTCCGGGCGGTCTGACCCGCGAGCGCGCCGGCTTCGAAGTGCGCGACGTGCATCCGACCCACTACGGCCGCGTCTGCACCATCGAAACCCCGGAAGGCCCGAACATCGGCCTGATCAACTCGCTGGCGGTGTACGCCCGCACCAACCAGTACGGCTTCCTGGAGACGCCGTACCGTAAGGTCGTGGACGGCCAGATCACCGACGAGGTCGAGTACCTGTCGGCGATCGAGGAGAACGAGTACGTCATCGCCCAGGCCAACGCGCTGCACGACGCCAAGAGCCGCCTGACCGAGCAGTTCGTGCCGTGCCGCTACCAGGGCGAGTCGCTGCTGAAGCCGCCGGCGGAAGTGCACTTCATGGACGTGTCGCCGATGCAGACCGTGTCGATCGCGGCCGCGCTGGTGCCGTTCCTGGAGCACGACGACGCCAACCGCGCGCTGATGGGCGCGAACATGCAGCGCCAGGCCGTGCCGACGCTGCGTGCGCAGAAGCCGCTGGTCGGTACCGGCATCGAGCGCGCCGTGGCGCGCGACTCGGGCGTGACCGTGAACGCGCGCCGTGGCGGCGTGATCGAGCAGATCGACGCCGGCCGCATCGTGGTGAAGGTCAACGAGGCCGAGATCGGCGGCGGTACCGACGCCGGCGTCGACATCTACAACCTGATCAAGTACACCCGCTCCAACCAGAACACCTGCATCAACCAGCGTCCGCTGGTGAACGTGGGCGACGTGATCGCGCGCGGCGACGTGCTGGCCGACGGTCCCTCGACCGACATCGGCGAGCTGGCCCTGGGCCAGAACATGCTGATCGCGTTCATGCCGTGGAACGGCTACAACTTCGAGGACTCCATCCTGCTCTCCGAGCGCGTGGTGGAAGAGGATCGCTACACCACGATCCACATCGAAGAGCTGACCTGCGTGGCGCGCGACACCAAGCTGGGGCCGGAGGAAATCTCCGCCGACATCCCCAACGTGTCCGAGCAGGCGCTGAACCGTCTGGACGAGAGCGGCGTGGTGTACATCGGTGCGGAAGTGCGCGCCGGCGACATCATGGTCGGCAAGGTCACGCCGAAGGGCGAGAGCCAGCTGACCCCGGAAGAGAAGCTGCTGCGCGCGATCTTCGGCGAGAAGGCCTCCGACGTGAAGGACAGCTCGCTGCGCGTGCCGCCGGGCATGGACGGCACCGTCATCGACGTGCAGGTGTTCACCCGCGACGGCATCGAGAAGGACAAGCGCGCCCGCCAGATCGAGGAAAACGAGATCAAGCGGGTCAAGAAGGACTTCGACGACCAGTTCCGCATCCTCGAGAGCGCGATCTACGCGCGTCTGCGCACCCAGCTGATCGGCAAGGTCGCCAATGGCGGTCCGAACCTGAAGAAGGGCGACACCATCAGCGACGCCTACCTGGACGGCCTGAAGAAGTCCGACTGGTTCGCGCTGCGCATGAAGGACGAGGACGCCTCCGAGGCGATCGAGCGCGCGCAGAAGCAGATCCAGGCGCACGAGAAGGAGTTCGAGCGTCGCTTCGCCGACAAGCGCGGCAAGATCACCGCCGGCGACGACCTCGCCCCGGGCGTGCTGAAGATGGTCAAGGTGTTCCTGGCGGTGAAGCGCCGCATCCAGCCCGGCGACAAGATGGCCGGTCGCCACGGCAACAAGGGTGTCGTGTCGATGATCCAGCCGATCGAGGACATGCCGTACATGGCCAACGGCGAGACCGTGGACATCGTGCTGAACCCGCTGGGCGTGCCGTCGCGTATGAACATCGGCCAGGTGCTGGAAGTGCATCTGGGCTGGGCCGCCAAGGGCCTGGGTCGCAAGATCCAGAACATGCTCGAGGCCCAGGCCAAGGTCGCCGACCTGCGCAAGTTCCTGGCGCAGATCTACAACCACGACCAGAAGCTGGGCGAGGACCGCGTGGATCTGGACCAGTTCAGCGACGCGGAGCTGCTGGCGCTGTCGAAGAACCTGACCGACGGCGTGCCGATGGCCACCCCGGTGTTCGACGGTGCCACCGAGGCCGAGATCAAGCACATGCTCGAACTCGCCGACCTGCCGATCAGCGGCCAGACCCAGCTGTACGACGGCCGCACCGGCGAGGCGTTCGATCGCCACACCACGGTCGGCTACATGCACATGCTGAAGCTGAACCACCTGGTCGACGACAAGATGCACGCGCGCTCCACCGGCCCGTACTCGCTGGTCACCCAGCAGCCGCTGGGCGGCAAGGCGCAGTTCGGCGGCCAGCGCTTCGGCGAAATGGAAGTCTGGGCGCTGGAAGCCTACGGCGCGGCCTACACCCTGCAGGAAATGCTGACGGTGAAGTCCGACGACGTGCAGGGCCGCAACCAGATGTACAAGAACATCGTCGACGGCGAGCACGAGATGGTCGCCGGCATGCCGGAGTCCTTCAACGTGCTGGTGAAGGAAATCCGCTCGCTGGCGATCAACATGGAACTGGAAGACTGAGGGCAGGGAATGAGGAGTCGGGAGTAGGAAACCGCCCGGGCGCGTGCCGACAGGCCGCCGGCGTTTCCCACCCCGACTCCCCGCTTCCAACGATTCCCTATTCGCTATTCCCGATTCCCGGAGAAATCAAATGAAAGACCTGCTCAACCTCTTCAACCAGCAGCGCCAGACGCTGGACTTCGACGCGATCAAGATCGCGCTGGCCTCGCCGGACCTGATCCGTTCGTGGTCCTTCGGCGAAGTGAAGAAGCCGGAAACCATCAACTACCGTACCTTCAAGCCGGAGCGCGACGGCCTGTTCTGCGCCGCCATCTTCGGCCCGATCAAGGACTACGAGTGCCTGTGCGGCAAGTACAAGCGCATGAAGCACCGCGGCGTGGTCTGCGAGAAGTGCGGCACCGAAGTGACCCTGGCCAAGGTGCGTCGCGAGCGCATGGGCCACATCGACCTGGCCTCGCCGGTCGCGCACATCTGGTTCCTGAAGTCGCTGCCGTCGCGCATCGGCCTGATGCTGGACATGACCCTGCGCGACATCGAGCGCGTGCTGTACTTCGAAGCCTACGTGGTGACCGAGCCGGGCCTGACCGCCCTGGAGCGCCGCCAGCTGCTGACCGAAGAGCAGTACCTGACCGCGCGCCAGGAGCACGGTGACGACTTCGACGCCGCCATGGGCGCCGAGGCGGTGTACGAGCTGCTGCGCACCATCGACCTGCAGTCGGAAATGACCCGCCTGCGCGAAGAGATCGCCGGCACCGGGTCGGAAACCAAGCTCAAGCGCCTGACCAAGCGCATCAAGCTGATCGAGGCCTTCATCGAGTCCGGCAACCGTCCGGAGTGGATGGTGATGACCGTGCTGCCGGTGCTGCCGCCGGATCTGCGTCCGCTGGTGCCGCTGGACGGCGGCCGCTTCGCGACCTCCGACCTGAACGACCTGTACCGCCGCGTCATCAACCGCAACAACCGCCTGCGCCGCCTGCTCGAGCTGAACGCGCCGGACATCATCGTGCGCAACGAAAAGCGCATGCTGCAGGAATCGGTCGACGCGCTGCTGGACAACGGCCGCCGCGGCCGCGCCATCACCGGCACCAACAAGCGCCCGCTGAAGTCGCTGGCCGACATGATCAAGGGCAAGCAGGGCCGGTTCCGCCAGAACCTGCTCGGCAAGCGCGTGGACTACTCCGGCCGTTCGGTGATCGTGGTCGGCCCGACCCTGCGCCTGCACGAGTGCGGCCTGCCGAAGAAGATGGCGCTGGAGCTGTTCAAGCCGTTCGTGTTCGCCAAGCTGCAGCGTCGCGGCCTGGCCACCACCATCAAGGCCGCCAAGAAGCTGGTCGAGCGCGAAGAAGCCGAGGTCTGGGACATCCTGGAAGAGGTGATCCGCGAGCACCCGGTGCTGCTGAACCGTGCGCCGACCCTGCACCGCCTGGGCATCCAGGCGTTCGAGCCGGTGCTGATCGAAGGCAAGGCGATCCAGCTGCACCCGCTGGTCTGCACCGCGTTCAACGCCGACTTCGACGGTGACCAGATGGCCGTGCACGTGCCGCTGTCGCTGGAAGCGCAGCTGGAAGCGCGCGCGCTGATGATGTCCACCAACAACATCCTGTCGCCGGCCAACGGCGAGCCGATCATCGTGCCGTCGCAGGACGTGGTGCTGGGCCTGTACTACATGAGCCGCGCCCTGGAGAACAAGAAGGGCGAGGGCATGGTGTTCGCCAACATCGCCGAAGTGAAGCGCGCCTACGACAACCGTGCGGTCGAACTGCACGCCAAGGTCAAGGTCCGCATCACCGAGACGGTGATCGACGAAGAGGGCAACCGCAGCAAGAAGACCTCGATCGTGGACACCACGATCGGGCGCGCGCTGCTGGCCGAGATCCTGCCGGAAGGCCTGCCGTTCGCGCTGGCCAACACCGAGCTGACCAAGAAGAACATCAGCCGCCTGATCAACTCCAGCTACCGCCAGCTGGGCCTGAAGGACAGCGTGGTGTTCGCCGACAAGCTGATGTACACCGGCTTCGCCTACGCCACCCGCGCCGGCGTGTCGATCGGCATCGACGACATGCTGATCCCGTCGGAGAAGAAGGGCATCCTCGGCGAGGCCGAGCAGGAAGTGCTGGAGATCCAGGAGCAGTACCAGTCCGGCCTGGTCACCGCCGGCGAGCGCTACAACAAGGTCGTGGACATCTGGTCGCGCACCAACGAGCGCATCGCCAAGGCGATGATGGACACCATCGGTACCGAGAAGGTGGTCAACGCCAAGGGCGAGACCATCGACCAGAAGTCGATGAACTCGCTGTACATCATGGCCGACTCCGGCGCGCGTGGTTCGCAGGCGCAGATCCGTCAGCTGGCCGGCATGCGCGGCCTGATGGCCCGCCCGGACGGCTCGATCATCGAGACGCCGATCAAGGCGAACTTCCGCGAAGGCCTGAACGTGCAGGAGTACTTCAACTCCACCCACGGTGCCCGTAAGGGTCTGGCCGATACCGCGCTGAAGACCGCCAACTCCGGTTACCTGACCCGTCGCCTGGTCGACGTGGCGCAGGACGTGGTGATCACCGAGCCCGATTGCGGCACCACCGACGGCCTGACCATGACCCCGATCGTGGAAGGCGGCGACGTGGTCGAGCCGCTGCGCGACCGCGTGCTCGGCCGCGTGGTGGCCGAGGACGTGTTCCTGCCGGGCAACGACGAGGATCCGATCGTCACCCGCAACACCCTGCTCGACGAGCAGTGGGTGGCCAAGCTGGAAGAGGCCGGCGTGCAGTCGGTCAAGGTCCGCTCGACCATCACCTGCGAATCGGCGTTCGGCGTGTGCGCGCGCTGCTACGGCCGCGACCTGGCCCGTGGCCACCTGGTCAACATCGGCGAAGCGGTCGGCGTCATCGCCGCGCAGTCGATCGGCGAGCCGGGTACCCAGCTGACCATGCGTACCTTCCACATCGGCGGCGCGGCCTCGCGTGCGGCGGCGGTGGACAACATCACGGTCAAGACCACCGGTTCGATCAAGTTCAACAACCTCAAGTCGGTCGAGCACGCCAACGGCTCGCTGGTGGCGGTGTCGCGCTCGGGCGAACTGTCGGTGCTCGACGGCCACGGCCGCGAGCGCGAGCGCTACAAGCTGCCGTACGGCGCCACCATCACCGCCAAGGACGGTGATGCGGTCAAGGCCGGCCAGTCGGTGGCGAACTGGGATCCGCACAACCACCCGATCGTGTCGGAAGTGGCCGGTTTCATCCGCTTCATCGACTTCATCGACGGCGTCACCGTCATCGAGAAGACCGACGAACTGACCGGCCTGGCCTCGCGCGAGATCACCGATCCGAAGCGTCGCGGCACCCAGGCCAAGGACCTGCGCCCGATCGTGCGCATCGTCGACGCCAAGGGCAACGACCTGACCATCCCGGGCACCGATCTGCCGGCGCAGTACCTGCTGCCGCCGCGTTCGATCGTCAACCTGCAGGACGGCGCACCGGTCGGCGTGGGCGACGTGGTCGCCAAGATCCCGCAGGAAGCGTCCAAGACCCGCGACATCACCGGCGGTCTGCCGCGCGTGGCCGACCTGTTCGAGGCGCGCAAGCCGAAGGATCCGGCGATCCTGGCCGAGCGTTCGGGCATCATCAGCTTCGGCAAGGACACCAAGGGCAAGCAGCGCCTGATCATCAAGGACACCGACGGGTCGGAGCACGAAGAGCTGATCCCGAAGTACCGCCAGATCATCGTGTTCGAAGGCGAGCACGTGGCCAAGGGCGAAACCGTGGTGGACGGCGAGCCGAGCCCGCAGGACATCCTGCGCCTGCTGGGCGTCGAGCCGCTGGCCGCGTACCTGGTCAAGGAAATCCAGGACGTGTACCGCCTGCAGGGCGTGAAGATCAACGACAAGCACATCGAGGTCATCACCCGGCAGATGCTGCGCAAGGTCGAGATCATCGACCAGGGCAACAGCAAGTTCCTCAACGGCGAGCAGGCCGAGCGCCAGCGCGTCATCGAGGAGAACGCCCGCCTGGTCGCGCGCAACGAGCTGCCGGCCAAGTACGAGCCGGTGCTGCTGGGCATCACCAAGGCCTCGCTGGCCACCGAGTCGTTCATCTCGGCGGCGTCGTTCCAGGAGACCACCCGCGTCCTCACCGAGGCGGCGGTCCGCGGCACCAGCGACACGCTGCGTGGCCTGAAGGAAAACGTGATCGTGGGTCGCCTGATCCCGGCCGGTACCGGCCTGGCGTACCACAACACGCGCCGCCGCAATGCCAGCGGCCTGACCGAGTCGGAGATGCAGACCCTGTCCGGCGGCAGCGCCGAGCCGGCGGTCGAGACCTCCGCAGCGGCGGCTGCCGGCAGCGAAGAGTAAGCAGTACGCCGGACCGGTCCCGCCCGCGGGGCCGGTCTACCAAGCGAAAGGGGGTGCAGCGGAAGCGCCCCGTATTCCGGCCCCGGATGGGCCAGCAAGTAAAAATTCCGTTGTGTTGACGGCGCTTTGACTTGCCCGCTATACTTTCCTGTCCCGGCAGGCCGTCCTTCGGCCTGCCTTCGTTTTCACGCATCCAGGCCCGACGGCCTCAATCAGAAGAATCCACTGATGGCGACGATCAACCAGCTGGTCCGCAAGCCGCGGCAGGCGACCACCTACAAGAGCGCCTCTCCGGCGCTGGACAAGTGCCCGCAGCGCCGTGGCGTCTGCACGCGCGTGTACACCACCACCCCGAAGAAGCCGAACTCGGCCCTGCGCAAGGTCGCCAAGGTGCGCCTGACGAACCAGGAAGAGGTCATCAGCTACATCGGCGGCGAAGGCCACAACCTGCAGGAGCACTCCGTGGTCCTGATCCGCGGCGGCCGCGTCAAGGACCTGCCGGGCGTGCGCTACCACACCGTGCGCGGTTCGCTCGACGCCGCCGGCGTTGCCAAGCGTCGCCAGGGTCGTTCCAAGTACGGCGCCAAGCGCCCGAAGAGCTAAGGGAAAGTACACATGTCTCGTAAAGGTAATACGCCGCAGCGCGCCGTTCTCCCGGATCCCAAGCACGGGAGCGAAACCATCGCCCGCTTCATCAACATGGTGATGCTGAGCGGCAAGAAGTCGGTCGCCGAAAAGATCGTCTACGGCGCGATGGACGTCATCGGCGAGAAGAACCCCAACGCCATCGAGCTGGTGCAGAAGGCGCTGGACAACGTCGCTCCGGCGGTCGAAGTCAAGTCGCGCCGCGTCGGCGGTGCCACCTACCAGGTGCCGGTCGAGGTGCGTTCCTCCCGTCGCATGGCGCTGGCGATGCGCTGGCTGATCGACTCGGCGCGCAAGCGCGGCGAGAACTCGATGCCGCGCAAGCTCGCGGCCGAGCTGGTCGATGCCTCGGAAAACCGTGGCGGCGCCATCAAGAAGCGCGAAGAGACTCACCGCATGGCGGAAGCGAACAAGGCGTTCGCGCACTACCGCTGGTGACCTTCCGGGCCTTGGAAACGGGGCCCGCTGGCACCATCTGAGTGCCGCTAGCCGCGCCGTTGCGCGCGGCACAAATCCGAAGGCCGCCGCAAGGCGGCGTTCGGCCATCCGAAATCCAAGAAATTTGAGAGGCTCCCTGTGGCCCGTACCACTCCCATCGAGCGTTACCGCAACTTCGGCATCATGGCCCACATCGATGCCGGCAAGACCACCACCTCCGAACGCATCCTGTTCTACACCGGCGTCAGCCACAAGATCGGCGAGGTGCATGACGGTGCCGCGACGATGGACTGGATGGAGCAGGAGCAGGAGCGTGGCATCACGATCACCTCCGCGGCCACTACCGCGTTCTGGACCGGTATGGACAAGTCCATGCCGCAGCACCGCTTCAACATCATCGACACCCCCGGGCACGTGGACTTCACCATCGAAGTCGAGCGCTCGCTGCGCGTGCTCGACGGCGCGGTGTTCGTGCTGTGCGCGGTCGGCGGCGTGCAGCCGCAGTCCGAGACCGTGTGGCGTCAGGCCAACAAGTACGCGGTGCCGCGTCTGGCGTTCGTCAACAAGATGGACCGTACCGGCGCCAACTTCGACAAGGTCGTCGAGCAGCTGAAGGCTCGCCTGGGCGCCTACCCGGTGCCGATGCAGGTGCCGATCGGCGCCGAAGACGGCTTCGAGGGCGTGGTCGACCTGGTCAAGATGAAGGCGATCCACTGGGATACCGCTTCGCAGGGCACCGTGTTCGAATACCGCGACATCCCCGCGCACCTGGTCGACAAGGCCACCGAGGCGCGCGCGTTCATGGTCGAGGCCGCGGCCGAAGCCAATGAAGACCTGATGGACAAGTACCTCAACGAGGGCGACCTGTCCGAGGCCGAGATCCTGGGCGGTCTGCGCGAGCGTACCCTGAAGGTGGAAGTGGTGCCGGTGTACTGCGGTACCGCGTTCAAGAACAAGGGCGTGCAGGCCATGCTCGACGGCGTGATCCAGCTGCTGCCGTCGCCCAGCGACCGTCCGCCGGTCAAGGGCATCGACGAGGACGAGAAGGAAGACAGCCGTCCGGCCACCGACACCGCGCCGTTCTCGGCGCTGGCGTTCAAGATCATGACCGACCCGTTCGTCGGCTCGCTGACCTTCTTCCGCGTCTACTCGGGCACGCTGAACTCCGGCGACCAGGTGTACAACCCGGTCAAGTCGAAGAAGGAGCGCGTGGGCCGCATCCTGCAGATGCACTCCAACAACCGCGAAGAGATCAAGGAAGTGCGCGCGGGCGACATCGCCGCGGCGGTGGGCCTGAAGGACGTCACCACCGGCGACACGCTGTGCGCGCAGGACCACATCATCACCCTGGAGCGCATGGTGTTCCCGGAGCCGGTGATCTCGATGGCGGTCGAGCCGAAGACCAAGTCGGACCAGGAAAAGATGGGCATCGCGCTGAGCCGTCTGGCGCAGGAAGATCCCTCGTTCCGCGTCAACACCGACGAAGAGTCCGGCCAGACCATCATCCGCGGCATGGGCGAGCTGCACCTGGAAATCATCGTCGACCGCATGAAGCGCGAGTTCAACGTGGAGGCCAACGTCGGCAAGCCGCAGGTGGCCTACCGCGAGACCATCCGCAAGGCGGTCAAGCAGGAAGGCAAGTTCGTGCGCCAGTCGGGCGGTAAGGGCCAGTACGGCCACGTCGTGCTCGAGATCGAGCCGCAGGAACGCGGCCAGGGCTACACCTTCGAGAACGCGATCGTCGGCGGCGTGGTGCCGAAGGAATACATTCCGGCGGTGGACAAGGGCATCCAGGAAGCGGTGGCCAACGGCGTGATGGCCGGCTACCCGATCGTGGACGTCAAGGTGCGCCTGATCGACGGTTCGTACCACGACGTCGACTCGTCGGAAATGGCGTTCAAGATCGCCGGCTCGATGGGCTTCAAGGAAGGCTTCAACAAGGCCAACCCGGTGCTGCTGGAGCCGATCATGAAGGTCGAGATCGTCACCCCGGAGGACTACCTGGGCGACGTGATGGGCGACGTGAGCCGCCGTCGCGGCATCCTGCAGGGCCAGGACGACAGCCCGTCGGGCAAGGTGATCAACGCGATGGTGCCGCTGGGCGAAATGTTCGGCTACGCCACCACGCTGCGCTCGATGTCGCAGGGTCGCGCCACGTTCTCGATGGAGTTCGACCACTACGCCGAAGCGCCGGCCAACATCGCCGACTCGGTCATCAAGAAGAACTGAGATTAGAGCGGCGAGATGCGTGCCGCGGACCAGGTCCGCGCCGCATCCCGCTCGCTCGTCCCCCAATACGAATCACGAGGTAGAGAAGACATGGCAAAGGGTAAGTTCGAGCGCACCAAGCCGCACGTCAACGTCGGCACCATCGGTCACGTCGACCACGGCAAGACCACGCTGACCGCGGCGCTGACCAAGATCGGCGCAGAGCGCTTCGGCGGCGAGTTCAAGGCGTATGACGCGATCGACGCGGCGCCGGAAGAGAAGGCGCGCGGCATCACGATCTCGACCGCCCACGTGGAATACGAATCCCCGACGCGCCACTACGCGCACGTGGATTGCCCGGGTCACGCGGACTACGTGAAGAACATGATCACCGGTGCGGCGCAGATGGACGGCGCGATCCTGGTGTGCTCGGCCGCCGACGGCCCGATGCCGCAGACCCGCGAGCACATCCTGCTGTCGCGTCAGGTCGGCGTGCCGCACATCGTGGTGTTCCTGAACAAGGCCGACATGGTCGACGACGCCGAGCTGCTCGAGCTGGTCGAGATGGAAGTGCGCGAGCTGCTGAGCAAGTACGACTTCCCGGGCGACGACACCCCGATCATCCACGGTTCGGCCCGTCTGGCGCTGGAAGGCGACCAGAGCGAGATCGGCGTGCCGGCGATCCTGAAGCTGGTGGACGCGCTGGACTCGTTCATCCCGGAGCCGCAGCGCGACGTGGACAAGCCGTTCCTGATGCCGGTGGAAGACGTGTTCTCGATCTCGGGCCGCGGCACCGTGGTGACCGGCCGTATCGAGCGCGGCGTGATCAAGGTGGGCGACGAAATCGAAATCGTCGGCATCCGTGCGACGCAGAAGACCACCGTGACCGGCGTGGAAATGTTCCGCAAGCTGCTGGACCAGGGTCAGGCGGGCGACAACGCGGGCCTGCTGCTGCGCGGCACCAAGCGTGACGACGTGGAGCGCGGCCAGGTGCTGTGCAAGCCGGGTTCGATCAAGCCGCACACCGACTTCGAAGCCGAAGTGTACGTGCTGTCGAAGGACGAGGGCGGCCGTCACACCCCGTTCTTCAAGGGCTACCGTCCGCAGTTCTACTTCCGCACCACCGACATCACCGGTGCGGTGCAGCTGCCGGAAGGCGTGGAAATGGTGATGCCGGGCGACAACGTCAAGATGGTGGTGACGCTGATCAACCCGGTGGCGATGGACGAAGGCCTGCGTTTCGCGATCCGCGAGGGCGGCCGTACCGTCGGCGCCGGCGTGGTGGCCAAGATCATCAAGTAATGCCCTCCGGCGGCCGTGGCCGCCGGGTGGATCTGCCAGCGACCGCGGTCGCCGGCAGCACGAAGGGTCGGCGCAAGCCGGCCCTTCGTCGTTTGCGGGGATGCCAACGGCCCTGCGATTTGTTGCCGTGCCGTGTTGCGCAGGCGTGAAGTCGTCGCTATAATGCGCGGCTCGGCGTTCCTGGGTAGGGCGCCGGCAAGACAGCGAAAAGAGAGGCAGGACGCCGCTCGTGTTCGCAGGACCGGGAAGGTCGCGTCGCATGGAGCACTCAACAACCCCGGGTTGTTGACGTTGCTCTAGCTGCGCATTATACTTTTCCGTCTGGGCAGGCCGGGTCGACTGGTCTGCCCCAGTTTTTGGGGCGGAGGAATGCCCCCGCCGAGCCGGATGCTTGGCGGTACGACTTCAGGAAACAACCGGGGCAGGTATCCCAGAGGCCTTGCCCGTCGCTCTTTTAACGAAGGAACCCACCGTCATGGCGGACCAAAAGATCCGGATTCGGCTGAAGGCGTTCGATCATCGTTTGATCGACCGTTCGGCCAGCGAGATCGTCGAGACGGCCAAGCGGACCGGCGCGCAAGTGCGTGGCCCGATCCCGCTGCCGACCAAGATCGAACGCTACACCATCCTCGTTTCCCCGCACGTCGACAAGGACGCGCGTGACCAGTACGAGACCCGCACGCACAAGCGCGTGCTCGACATCGTCGACCCCAACGACAAGACCGTGGACGCGCTGATGAAGCTCGAACTCGCGGCTGGCGTCGATGTCCAGATCAAGTTGACCTGAGGACTACGACCATGACGAAGAAGTATTCGTTGGGCTTCGTGGGCCGCAAGGCCGGCATGAGCCGCGTCTTCACCGAAGACGGCCGCTCCATCCCGGTGACCCTGATCGAAGCGACCCCGAACCGCATCACCCAGCTCAAGACCGTCGAAGCCGACGGCTACAGCGCCGTGCAGATCACCGTGGGCGCCCGTCGCGCCGCGCTGGTCAACAAGCCGGCTGCCGGCCACTTCGCCAAGGCGAAGGTGGAAGCGGGTCGCGGCCTGTGGGAGTTCCGCGTCGAGGACGCGCAGCTGGGCGAGTTCGCCGTCGGCGGCGAAATCAAGGCGGACATCTTCGCCGTCGGCCAGAAGGTCGATGTCCAGGGCGTCACCAAGGGTAAGGGCTTCCAAGGCACCATCAAGCGGCACAACTTCCGCATGGGCGACGCCACCCACGGTAACTCGCTGTCGCATCGCGCGCCGGGTTCGCTGGGCCAGCGCCAGACCCCGGGCCGCGTTTTCCCGGGCAAGAAGATGTCCGGCCACATGGGCGCGGTGCAGCAGAGCACGCAGAATCTGGAAGTGGTCAAGGTCGACGTCGAGCGTGGCCTGATCGCCATCCGCGGCGCTGTGCCTGGCGCTGCCGGTGGCGACGTGATCGTGCGTCCGGCTAGCAAGGCATAAGGAGAGATGACGATGGAACTCGTTATCACGGGTAGCAACAACAAGGTCTCGGTCTCCGACGCCGTGTTCGGCCGCGATTTCAGCGAGGATCTGGTCCACCAGGTCGTCGTCGCCTATCGCAACGCCGGCCGCGCCGGCACCAAGGCGCAGAAGACGCGTTCGGAAGTCAACGGCACCACCAAGAAGTCGAAGAAGCAGAAGGGCGGTGGCGCTCGCCACGGCGCGCTGACCGCTCCGATTTTCGTCGGCGGTGGCGTGACCTTCGCGGCCAAGCCGCGTAGCTTCGAGCAGAAGGTCAACCGCAAGATGTACCGCGCGGCCATCTGCGCGATTCTCTCGGAACTGAACCGCCAGGGCCGCCTGATGGTCGTCGACGCGTTCGACGTCGAGGCCAGCAAGACCAAGGGCCTGGTCGAGAAGCTGAAGGGTCTGGAAGTGGGCAAGCGCCCGCTGATCGTGACCGAAGAAGCCTCCGAGCATCTGTACCTGTCGGCCCGCAACCTTCCCTATGTGGAAGTGCGTGACGTGCAGGGCCTGGATCCGGTGTCGCTGGTCGGGGCCGACACGGTCGTGATCACCGCCGATGCGGTCAAGAAGGTCGAGGAGTGGCTGGCATGAGCAGCAACGAAAAAATCTTCAGCGTGCTGCGCGCTCCGCGTGTCTCGGAAAAGACCGCGCGCCTGCAGGAACTCTCCAATCAGTACGTCTTCGAGATTTCGAACGAAGCCACCAAGGCCGATGTCAAGGCCGCGGTCGAGCAGCTGTTCGACGTCAAGGTCGAGTCGGTCAACGTGTTGAACGTCAAGGGCAAGAACAAGTCCTTCCGTTCGCGCAGCGGTCGTCGCGGCGATTGGCGCAAGGCGTACGTGCGTCTGGCCGAAGGCCAGTCCATCGACGTAACGGCCAAGGCCTGAGGTACATCCCATGCCATTGATGAAATTCAAGCCCACCTCCGCAGGCCGTCGTTCGGCCGTGCGCGTGGTCACGCCCGATCTGCACAAGGGCGCCCCGCACGCTGCACTGGTGGAAAAGCAGAGCAAGTCCGGTGGTCGTAACCACCACGGCCGCATCACCACCCGCCACGTCGGCGGTGGCCACAAGCAGCACTACCGCGTCATCGACTTCAAGCGCAACAAGGAAGGTATCCCGGCGCGCGTGGAGCGGATCGAATACGATCCCAACCGCACCGCCCATATCGCCCTGCTGTGCTACGCCGACGGCGAGCGCCGCTACATCATCGCGCCGAAGGGTCTGAAGGCCGGCGACCAGGTGATCGCGGGTTCGGATGCGCCGATCAAGACCGGCAACACCCTGCCGCTGCGCAACATCCCGGTCGGTACCACCGTCCACGGGATCGAGCTGAAGCCGGGCAAGGGCGCGCAGATCGCGCGTGCCGCCGGCGCCGCGGTGCAGCTGGTCGCGCGTGAAGGCATCTACGCCACCCTGCGTCTGCGCTCCGGCGAAATGCGCAAGGTGCCGTCCGAGTGCCGCGCCACCATCGGCGAAGTCGGCAACGACGAGCACAACCTCGAGAAGCTGGGCAAGGCGGGCGCCAAGCGCTGGCGCGGCGTGCGTCCGACCGTTCGCGGTGCGGCCATGAACCCGGTGGACCACCCGCACGGTGGTGGTGAGGCGAAGGCCGGTCAGGGTAATCCGCATCCGGTCACCCCGTGGGGTGTCCCGACCAAGGGTTACAAGACGCGCCATAACAAGCGCACCGAACAATTCATCGTCCGCGATCGTAGGGGCTAATCGACCATGGCACGTTCACTCAAGAAGGGCCCGTTCGTCGATCACCACCTCGTCAAGAAGGTGGAGGCCGCGGCCGGTAGCAAGCGTCCGATCAAGACCTGGTCGCGTCGCTCGATGATCCTGCCGGAGATGGTGGGTTTCACCATCGCCGTGCATAACGGCAAGAACCACGTTCCGGTGCTGGTCAACGAGAACATGGTCGGCCACAAGCTCGGCGAATTTGCCGTCACCCGGACCTTCAAGGGTCACGGTGGCGACAAGAAGTCGGGCCGGTAAGGAGAGATGACGATGGAAGCGAAAGCAATCCTGCGCACCGCGCGCATCTCCCCGCAGAAGGCCCGCCTGGTCGCTGACCAGGTCCGCGGTCTTTCCGCCGAGCGGGCGGTCAACCTGCTGAAGTTCTCGGACAAGAAGGCTGCCCACCTGATCAAGAAGGTGGTGGAGTCGGCGATCGCCAATGCCGAGAACAATCAAGGCGCGGATGTCGACGAGCTGAAGGTCAAGACCATCATGGTTGATGAAGGTCCGACCCTGAAGCGTTTCATGGCGCGGGCGAAAGGCCGCGGTACCCGCATCCTCAAGCGCACCAGCCACATCACTGTGGTTGTGGGCGCCGCCAAGTAAGCGGAAAGGAAAAGACGATGGGTCATAAAGTTCATCCGATCGGAATCCGCCTGGGTATCGCCAAGGACTGGAATTCCAAGTGGTACGCCAACAAGGCCGAGTTCGCCGGTTACCTGGCGGCCGACCTCAAGGTCCGCGAAATGCTGCGCAAGAAGCTGGCGCAGGCGGGCATCAGCAAGATCCTGATCGAGCGTCCGGCCAAGACCGCGCGCGTGACGATCCACACCGCCCGCCCGGGCGTGGTGATCGGCAAGCGTGGCGAGGACATCGAGAAGCTGCGCAAGGAAGTGAGCGAGATGATGGGCGTCCCCGCCCACATCAACGTCACCGAAGTGCGCAAGCCGGAGCTGGATGCGCAGCTGGTCGCCGAGTCGATCGCGCAGCAGCTGGAGCGTCGCATCATGTTCCGCCGCGCGATGAAGCGCTCGGTCGGCAACGCGATGCGCCTGGGTGCCCTGGGCATCAAGGTCAACGTCGCCGGCCGTCTGAACGGTGCGGAAATCGCCCGTTCCGAGTGGTACCGCGAGGGCCGCGTGCCGCTGCACACGCTGCGTGCCGACATCGACTATGGCTTCGCCGAAGCCAAGACGACCTACGGCATCATCGGCATCAAGGTCTGGATCTACAAGGGCGAGATCTTCGATTTCTCCCAGGTTGGCCAGGAAAAGCAGGACGATTCCCCGCGCAACGATCGTAACGATCGCGGCGACCGTGGCGACCGTCCGTCGCGTCCGGCCCGTGAAGCGAGGTAACGGCAATGTTGCAACCCAAGCGAACCAAATACCGCAAGATGCACAAGGGTCGTAACGACGGCCTGGCGTGGAGCGGAAACGCCGTCAGCTTCGGCGAGTACGGGCTGAAGGCCACGGCGCACGGTCAGCTGACCGCGCGCCAGATCGAGGCGGCGCGCCGCTCGATCAGCCGCTACGTCAAGCGCGGCGGCAAGATGTGGATCCGCGTGTTCCCGGACAAGCCGATCACCAAGAAGCCGATCGAAGTGCGAATGGGCTCCGGTAAGGGTAACGTCGAGTACTGGGTCGCCCAGATCCAGCCCGGTCGCATGATCTATGAAATCGAAGGCGTCGGCGAAGATGTCGCGCGCGAGGCGTTCCGCCTGGCCGCTGCCAAGCTTTCGGTGACCACCACCTTCGTGACCCGGACGGTACGCTGATGGACATCAAACAACTCCGCGAGAAGTCGGCCGACGATCTGAAGGCCCACCTGACCGATCTGCGCAAGGAGCAGTTCGCCCTGCGCATGCAGCAGGTCACCGGGCAGCTGCCGAAGACTCACGAAACCCGCCGGGTGCGCCGCGAGATCGCTCGCGTCAAGCACCTGCTCGGCAGCACGAAGTAAGGATGGCCGCGATGAGCGACAATAACGAAAGCAAGACGCTGCGCACGGTCGAAGGCCGTGTGGTCAGCAACAAGATGGACAAGACCGTCACCGTGCTGGTGGAGCGTCAGGTCAAGCATGCGCTGTACGGCAAGTACATCAAGCGCTCGACCAAGCTCCACGCCCACGACGCCGACAACGCCTGCAACGAAGGCGATGTCGTGCGCGTGACCGAGATTGCGCCGATGTCCAAGACCAAGAACTGGCGGGTGGTGGAAATCGTCACCCGCGCGGCCGAATAAGGGAGATCTGAATCATGATCCAGATGCAGAGCTACCTCGACGTCGCCGACAATTCCGGTGCCAAGGAAGTGATGTGCATCAAGGTGCTCGGCGGCTCCAAGCGCCGCTACGCGCACATTGGCGACATCATCAAGGTCACCGTCAAGGACGCGATCCCGCGCGGCAAGGTCAAGAAGGGCGAAGTCTACGACGCCGTCGTGGTGCGCACCCGCAAGGGTGTGCGTCGTCCGGACGGTTCGTTGATCCGCTTCGACGGCAACGCCGCGGTGTTGCTCAACAACAAGCAGGAGCCGATCGGTACGCGCATCTTCGGGCCTGTCACCCGCGAGCTGCGTTCCGAGAAGTTCATGAAGATCGTCTCGCTCGCTCCCGAAGTGCTGTGAGCGGAGGACATACACATGGCTAACCGTATCAAGAAGGGCGACCAGGTCGTCGTCACTACCGGCAAGGACAAGGGCAAGCAGGGCGAAGTCGTCCGCGTCGACGGCGACCGCGTGGTCGTCTCCAACGCGAACATCGTCAAGCGCCACACCAAGCCGAACCCGCAGGCGGGCGTCGCCGGCGGCGTGGTCGAGCGCGAAGCGTCGATCCATATTTCCAACGTTGCGATCCTCAACCCGGCGACGGGCAAGGGCGACCGCGTTGGCTTCAAGGTGCTGGAGGATGGACGCAAACTGCGTGTGTTCCGCTCCAGCGGTGAGGCGCTCGACGCCTGAGGAATGACACAATGACTTCCCGTCTCGAAAAGATCTACAAGGAAGAAGTGGTACCGGCTCTGATGAAGAAGTTCGGTTACACCAATCCGATGGAAGTGCCGAAGCTGGTCAAGGTCACGCTGAACATGGGCGTGGGCGAGGCCGCGACGAACAAGAAGATCCTGGAAAACGCCGTCGCCGACATGGCCAAGGTCTCCGGCCAGAAGCCGGTGGTGACCAAGTCGCGCATCTCGGTGGCCTCGTTCAAGATCCGCGATGGCTGGCCGATCGGCTGCAAGACCACGCTGCGTCGCGCCAAGATGTACGAGTTCCTGGATCGCCTGATCAACATCTCGCTGCCGCGCGTGCGCGACTTCCGCGGTGTCTCGGGGCGTTCGTTCGACGGCCGCGGCAACTTCAACATGGGCGTGAAGGAGCAGATCATCTTCCCGGAAATCGACTTCGACGCCGTCGACGCGATCCGCGGTATGGATATCGCCATCACCACCACCGCCAAGACCGACGCCGAAGCCAAGGCGCTGCTCGAAGCGTTCAAGTTCCCGTTCCGTAACTGATTGACGCCGGGATTCGGGACTCGGGATTCGGGATGGAAGGGCGTCACGCCCGCCACCCCGGATCCGCAGATCTCCAATCCCCAATCTCGAATCCCGAGGATTTACAGATGGCAAAGACCTCCATGGTCAACCGCGACATCAAGCGCAAGAAGCTGGCGAAGAAGTTCGCCGACAAGCGTGATGCGCTGAAGAAGATCATCGCCTCCGGCACCGCCTCGTACGACGAGAAGGCCGAGGCCGTGACCAAGCTGCAGAAGCTGCCGCGCGATTCGTCGCCGAGCCGCCAGCGCACCCGTTGCGAACTGTCCGGCCGCCCGCGTGGCGTGTACAGCAAGTTCGGCCTGGGCCGCAACATGCTGCGCAAGGCGACCATGAACGGCGACGTGCCGGGCCTGCGCAAGGCCAGCTGGTAATTCCAGCGGCGCCGGTCCCGTCCGCGGGGCCGGGGCAGGGCGGTCCCGCCGCCCGCGTGTCGTTCAGACAACGAGTCCGACGCAAGTCGGACTTTTTGTCGTATACTCCCGCTCCTTGCCTCGCGGCAGGGACGGGTATGCAGCCGTCGCGGGTTCCTCCGGCGGTTGCGCTTCACCCCCAGCGTCATTCCACAGCTCCACCACACAAGATTTTCGCGAAAGCGGATATCGGTGCACTCAAAGGTAGACACCATGAGCATGACTGATCCCATCGCCGACCTGCTGGTCCGCATCAAGAATGCGGCCGCGGTTGGCAAGCCGACGGTGAAGATGCCGTCCTCCAAGATCAAGGTTGCGATCGCGGAAGTGCTGAAGGCCGAAGGCTACATCAGCGATCTGCGCGTCAACGCGATCGAGAACAACAAGTCCGAACTGGAAATCGTGCTGAAGTATTTCGAGGGCCGTCCGGTCATCGATACGCTCAAGCGCGTTTCGCGTTCGGGTCTGCGCCAGTATCGCGGCAAGACCGAGCTGCCGAAGGTTCTCGGCGGTCTGGGCGTTGCCATCATTTCCACGTCCAAGGGCATCATGACCGATGCGCAGGCCCGTCAGGCCGGCGTCGGTGGCGAAGTCCTGTGCTTCGTGGCCTAAGGGAAGGAGTACTTACATGTCCCGCGTAGCCAAGAAGCCGATCTCCCTCCCGAAGGGCGTCGAACTCACCGTCCAGGCCGACCAGGTCAGTGTCAAGGGCCCGAAGGGCACCCTGTCGCTGCCGAAGCCCGCCGGCGTCGAAATCAAGCAGGAAAATGGCGTCGCCACGCTGTCGGCGAACGATCCGTCGCACATCGCCATCACCGGCACCGTCCGCGCCATCCTGGCGAACATGGTGCAGGGCGTGTCCGCGGGCTTCGAGCGCAAGCTCGAGCTGGTGGGCGTCGGCTACCGTGCCACGATGCAGGGCAAGGACCTGAGCCTGGCGCTCGGTTTCTCGCACCCGATCGTGTTCAGCGCGCCGGAAGGCATCACCCTGGCCGCTCCGACCCAGACCGAGATCCTGGTGCAGGGCGCCGACAAGCAGCGCGTCGGCGAAGTTGCCGCCAAGATCCGCGGTTTCCGTCCGCCGGAGCCCTACAAGGGCAAGGGTGTGAAGTACGCCGGTGAAGCCATCATTCGCAAGGAAGCCAAGAAGGCCTAAGCCAGGTCCTTCCGCCAGGAGTCCGGCCGCGAGGCCGGGTTCCCCACGAACGCCTCGCTTCCTTCAGCTTCCGTAGGACACAGACATGACCATCAACAAGAACATCGCCCGCCTGCGTCGCGCCAAGTCGACCCGCGCCCACATCCGCGAGCTCGGCGTCGCCCGCCTTTCGGTGCTGCGCACCGGCCAGCACCTGTACGCGCAGGTCTTCACCGCCGACGGCTCCAAGGTCCTCGCCGCGGCGAACACCCTGCAGGCCGACGTCAAGGAAGGCCTGAAGAACGGCAAGAACAGCGACGCCGCCGCCAAGGTCGGCAAGCTGATCGCCGAGCGCGCCAAGGCCGCGGGCGTCGAGAAGGTCGCCTTCGACCGCTCGGGCTACCGCTACCACGGCCGCATCAAGGCGCTGGCCGACGCCGCGCGCGAAGGCGGCCTGCAGTTCTGATCCTTGCGGGTGCGGCGATGCCGCGCCCGTCCCGCCGATGCGGGGTGCATCGGACCTTGGCGCGCCTTCTGCGCGCGTCCGGGGAACACGGCTCCAGACCACAACCACAAGCGGCAACGAAGCCGTAAATCTTTTCCTCTATCAAGGACATCACAATGGCTGAAGAACAGCGTGCACCGCGGGGTCGTGATCGCGACCGCAACCGCGAAGAGAAAGTCGACGACGGCATGATCGAGAAGCTGGTCGCGGTCAACCGCGTCAGCAAGACGGTCAAGGGCGGTCGCCAGTTCACCTTCACCGCGCTGACCGTGGTCGGCGACGGCAACGGCAAGATCGGTTTCGGTTACGGCAAGGCGCGCGAAGTGCCGGTCGCGATCCAGAAGTCGATGGAGTACGCGCGCAAGGGCATGCTCAACATCGACCTGAACAACGGCACCCTGTGGCACCCGGTGAAGTCCGGCCACGGCGCGGCGCGCGTGTTCATGATGCCGGCCTCGGAAGGTACCGGCGTGATCGCCGGCGGCGCGATGCGCGCCGTGCTGGAAGCGGTCGGCGTGAAGAACGTGCTGGCCAAGGCCGTCGGTTCGCGCAACCCGATCAACCTGGTGCGCGCGACCCTGCGCGGCCTGGAAGACATGCAGTCGCCGGCCCGCATCGCGGCCAAGCGCGGCAAGAAGGTGGAGGATCTGACCCATGGCTAATGAATCCACCAAGACGGTGAAGGTGCGCCTGGTGCGCGGCCTGCGTGGTACCCAGTCGCGTCACCGCCTGTCGGTGCGTGCCCTGGGCCTGAACAAGCTCAACGATGTGCGCGAACTGAAGGACAGCCCGCAAGTGCGCGGCCTGATCAACAAGGTTCAGTACCTCGTCCAGGTTGAGGAGTAATCGACCATGACTTTGCATCTGAATGATCTGAAGCCCGCGCCGGGCGCGCGCACCGAGCGCACTCGCGTCGGTCGCGGCATCGGTTCCGGCCTGGGCAAGACCGCCGGCCGCGGCCACAAGGGTTCGTTCGCGCGCAAGGGCGGCGGCAAGATCAAGGCCGGCTTCGAAGGCGGCCAGACCCCCATGCAGCGCCGTCTGCCGAAGATCGGCTTCCGTTCGAAGATGGCCAAGGACACCGCCGAGGTGCTGTCCTACCAGCTCGACAACCTGCCGGCCGGCGAGATCGATTTCGCCGCGCTGCGCGCCGCGAAGCTGGTCCCGAGCACCGCGAAGAAGGCCAAGGTGGTGCTGAAGGGCGAACTGACCAAGGCGTTCGTGCTGAAGGGCGTCGCCGCGACCGCCGGTGCCAAGGCGGCAATCGAAGCTGCCGGCGGCAGCGTGCAGGAGTAACACGCAGATGGCGCAGGCTGGCATGGGTAACCTCGGCGGCGGGCTCGGCAAGTTCACGGAACTTCGCCAGCGCCTGTTGTTCGTTCTCGGCGCATTGATCGTCTACCGCATCGGCTGCTACGTGCCGGTGCCGGGCGTCAATCCCGAAGCCATGCTTGCGCTGATGCAGGCGCAGGGCGGCGGCATCGTGGACATGTTCAACATGTTCTCGGGCGGCGCCCTGCACCGTTTCAGCATCTTCGCGCTGAACGTGATGCCGTACATTTCGGCATCGATCGTGATCCAGCTGGCCACGCACATCTTTCCGTCGCTGAAGGCGATGCAGAAGGAAGGCGAATCGGGCCGGCGCAAGATCACCCAGTATTCGCGCATCGGCGCGGTGCTGCTGGCGGTGGTGCAGGGCGGCAGCATCGCCCTGGCGCTGCAGAACCAGACCGCACCGGGCGGTGCGCCGGTGGTGTACGCCCCCGGCATGGGCTTCGTGCTCACCGCGGTGATCGCGCTGACCGCCGGCACCATCTTCCTGATGTGGGTCGGCGAGCAGGTGACCGAGCGCGGCATCGGCAACGGCGTCTCGCTGATCATCTTCGCCGGCATCGTCGCCGGCCTGCCGGCGGCGGCGATCCAGACCGTGGAGTCCTACCGCGACGGCAACATGAGCTTCATCTCGCTGCTGCTGATTGTGCTGACCATCCTCGCCTTCACCCTGTTCGTGGTGTTCGTCGAGCGCGGGCAGCGGCGGATCACGGTGAACTACGCGCGCCGCCAGGGCGGCCGCAACGCGTACATGAACCAGACCTCGTTCCTGCCGCTGAAGCTCAACATGGCCGGCGTGATCCCGCCGATCTTCGCCTCGAGCATCCTCGCCTTCCCGGCGACGCTGTCGATGTGGTCGGGCCAGGCCGCCTCCAACAGCACCTTCGGCAGCGTGCTGCAGCGCATCGCCAATGCGCTGGGCCCGGGCGAGCCGGTGCACATGATCGTGTTCGCCGCGCTGATCATCGGTTTCGCGTTCTTCTATACCGCGCTGGTGTTCAACTCGCAGGAAACCGCGGACAACCTGAAGAAATCCGGCGCGCTGATCCCCGGCATCCGCCCGGGCAAGGCCACCGCCGACTATGTCGACGGCGTGCTGACCCGCCTGACCGCGGCCGGCTCGGTGTACCTGGTGATCGTCTGCCTGCTGCCGGAAGTGATGCGCGTCCAGCTCGGCACCACCTTCCATTTCGGCGGCACCTCGCTGCTGATCGCGGTCGTGGTGGTGATGGACTTCATCGCGCAGATCCAGGCGCACCTGATGTCGCACCAGTACGAAAGCCTGTTGAAGAAGGCCAACCTCAAGGGCGGCTCGCGCGGCGGCGGTTTTGCCCGCGGTTGATTGCTATACTGTTTGAATCCCTCCGCGAAGACGCCCCGGCTCCCGGGCGCAGTCTTCCGACTTGAAGGGCGGCCCGTGCAGCGGTCTCGTGCGCGGGTGAGACGTGGTGGTCCTGCGCTGGAGTAGCGCGGGCGACAGGGCGGAGGTTTCTTCCTGTCAACGACGTCCGGCGCCGGAGCATGGGCACACTCCCCATGCCGGGCTTGCGGAACCGTGAGGTTTCGTGGGCTTCCATGTAACCCGAGACCTTGCTAGACTTACAAGTTCACTTTTTGATCCATCCTGCCGGATGGCGCCGTGGTGCGCCGTCGGGCCATCACTCAGTTGGAGAACCGCGTCATGGCGCGTATTGCAGGCGTCAACCTGCCAGCCCAGAAGCACGTCTGGGTCGGGTTGCAAAGCATCTACGGCATCGGCCGTACCCGTTCGAAGAAGGTCTGCGAAGCCGCAGGCGTGACCTCGACCACCAAGATCCGCGACCTGTCCGAGCCGGAAATCGAGCGCCTGCGTCTCGAAGTCGGCAAGTACATCGTCGAAGGCGACCTGCGTCGCGAAATCGGCATCGCCATCAAGCGACTGATGGACCTGGGCTGCTACCGCGGCCTGCGCCACCGTCGTGGCCTGCCCCTGCGCGGTCAGCGCACCCGTACCAACGCCCGCACCCGCAAGGGTCCGCGCAAGGCGATCAAGAAGTAAGGGACCGACATGGCTAAGCCCGCAGCAGCAAAGACCAAGAAAAAGATCAAGCGCGTCGTCACCGACGGCGTCGCCCACGTCCACGCTTCGTTCAACAACACCATCGTGACCATCACCGACCGTCAGGGCAATGCGTTGTCCTGGGCGACCTCCGGTGGCGCCGGTTTCCGCGGTTCGCGCAAGTCCACGCCGTTCGCGGCGCAGGTGGCCGCCGAGAAGGCCGGGCGCGCTGCGCTCGACTACGGCGTGAAGTCGCTGGAAGTGCGCATCAAGGGCCCGGGTCCGGGTCGCGAGTCCGCCGTCCGTTCGTTGAACAACGTCGGATACAAGATCACCAACATCATCGACGTGACGCCGATCCCGCACAACGGGTGCCGTCCGCCGAAGAAGCGTCGCGTCTAAAGGAGCGATAAGAAATGGCTCGTTATATCGGTCCTACCTGTAAGCTCGCGCGCCGCGAAGGCGCCGATCTTTCCCTCAAGAGCCCGGCGCGTGCGCTGGACTCCAAGTGCAAGCTGGAGCAGAAGCCCGGCCAGCACGGCGCGACCGCCCGCAAGGGCAAGCTGTCCGACTACGCCACCCAGCTGCGCGAAAAGCAGAAGGTCAAGCGTATCTACGGCCTGCTGGAGCGTCAGTTCCGCAACTACTACAAGAAGGCCTCGACCAAGAAGGGCAACACCGGCGAGAACCTGCTGCAGCTGCTGGAAACCCGCCTGGACAACGTCGTCTACCGCATGGGCTTCGCCGTCACCCGTCCGGCCGCTCGCCAGCTGGTGTCGCACCGTGGCGTGCTGGTCAACGGCAAGTCGGTGAACCTGGCCTCGTACCAGGTCAAGGCCGGCGACGCGATCGCCCTGTCGGAAAAGGCGCAGAAGCAGCTTCGCGTGCAGGAAGCGCTGAGCGTTGCCGAAACGCACGACCTGAACCCGTCCTGGGTCGAGGTCGATTCGAAGAAGTTCAGCGGCATCTTCAAGGCCGTGCCGGATCGTGCGGACCTGCCTGCCGACATCAACGAAGCGCTGATCGTCGAGTTGTATTCGAAGTAATCACATTGGAGAGCCTCCGGTCACGGAGGCTCGTCAGGAGAACCCGCAACATGACGGTTACCGCCAACCAGGTTCTGCGCCCGCGTGGGCCGCAGATCGAACGCCTTACCGACAACCGCGCCAAGGTCGTGATCGAGCCCTTGGAGCGCGGGTATGGGCATACGCTGGGCAATGCCCTGCGTCGCGTGCTGCTGTCCTCGATTCCCGGCTTCGCGATCACCGAAGTCGAGATCGACGGCGTGCTGCACGAGTACACCACGGTCGAAGGGCTGCAGGAGGACGTGCTGGAAGTCCTGCTGAACCTCAAGGACGTGGCCATCCGCATGCATACCGGTGACAGCGCCACGCTGTCGCTGTCCAAGCAGGGTCCGGGCACGGTCACTGCCGCCGACATCAAGACCGACCACAACGTCGAGATCCTCAACAACGACCACGTGATCTGCCACCTGACCAAGGACACGGCGATCAACATGCGTCTGAAGATCGAGCGTGGCTTCGGCTACCAGCCGGCCGCCGCGCGTCGCCGTCCGGACGAAGAGACCCGTACCATCGGTCGCCTGGTCCTGGACGCCTCGTTCTCGCCGGTGCGCCGCGTCGCCTACGCGGTCGAGTCGGCCCGCGTCGAACAGCGTACCGACCTGGATAAGCTGGTCCTGGACATCGAAACCAACGGCACGATCGATGCCGAGGAAGCCGTGCGCACCGCCGCCGATATCCTCAGCGACCAGCTGTCGGTGTTCGGCGACTTCACCCATCGCGACCGTGGCGCGGCCAAGCCGGCCAGCAACGGCGTGGATCCGGTGCTGCTGCGTCCGATCGACGACCTGGAACTGACCGTGCGTTCGGCCAACTGCCTGAAGGCCGAGAGCATCTACTACATCGGCGATCTGATCCAGAAGACCGAAGTGGAGCTGCTCAAGACCCCGAACCTGGGCAAGAAGTCGCTCACCGAGATCAAGGAAGTGCTGGCCCAGCGTGGCCTGTCGCTCGGCATGAAGCTGGAGAACTGGCCGCCGGCCGGCGTCGCCCAGCACGGCATGCTCGGCTGAGTCTTGCGTATCCGGCCGGTGCCGCAAGGTGCCGGCCGCGCGTTGTTCGCTTCATCCGCACCATCACGTCGACGGGTCGCCAAGCCCGCGGCGTCGCCCGGTCAAGGACGGCCGGCACGGACCATCCGCAGTCCACATTCAACGCCAGGACGGCGACAGCGATTTCCATCAGTCCCACTCTTCCATAGGAATCCCAACCCATGCGTCACCAGAAATCCGGCCGCAAGTTCAGCCGCACCAGCGCCCACCGCGAAGCGATGTTCAAGAACATGGCGGCGTCGCTGATCAAGCACGAGCTGATCAAGACCACCCTGCCGAAGGCCAAGGAACTGCGCCGCGTCGCCGAGCCGCTGATCACCCTGGCCAAGGTCGACAACGTCGCCAACCGCCGCCTGGCCTTCGCGCGCCTGCGCGACAAGGAAGCGGTCGGCACCCTGTTCACCACGCTGGGCCCGCGCTACCAGGCGCGCCCGGGTGGCTACCTGCGCATCCTCAAGTGCGGCTTCCGCGCCGGCGACAACGCGCCGATGGCCTACGTCGAGCTGGTCGACCGCCCGGCCGTGGCCGAGGAAGTGGCCGAGTAATCGGTCCGCCCCTGCAGCAGCAAGAAGCCCGGCTTGTCCGGGCTTTTTTGTTTTTGCGGCCGGGATTGGGGATTGGGGATTGGTAGAGTACGGCGGCGGTGCGGGCAGGGCGGCCAATGGCGCCATGACACATGGTGATGGAACGCACGATCGCGGATAATGCGCGGATCGTCGCTGCGAGTCCGAGTCCGATGAATCCGTTACGCTGGGGTTTCCGCGCGCAGTTCCTGCTCGGCTTTCTGATCTGCGCCGGCTTGCTGGGCTATGCGATCTTCGTGCAGCTGCAGCTGGGCATCGAGCCGTGCCCGCTGTGCATCTTCCAGCGCATCGCCTTCGCCGCGCTGGGTGTGCTGTTCCTGCTCGGCGCCCTGCACGGGCCGCGCAGCGCCGGTGGGCGCAAGCTCTACGGCGTCCTGGCGTTCCTGGCCGCGGCCGTGGGCGCCGGCATCTCCACCAAGCACGTGTCGGTGCAGCTGTTCCCGGATCCGATGGCCTCCTGCGGCCCGCCGCTAAGCTTCCTGCGCGAGACCATGGGGCCGTTCGAGGTGCTGCGCCGGGTGCTGACCGGCACCGGCGACTGCGGCAACATCGACTGGCGCTTCCTCGGCCTGTCGATGCCGATGTGGTGCCTGATCTGCTTCGTGCTGCTGGCCGTGTTCGCGCTCTATGCCGGCTTCAAGAGCCGCCGGCGCACGCTGATCTGAGCGTGCCGCTGCGGCGCGCCGAGCGTGCGGCCTGACGGCGCCTTTGGGCGGCAGCCGCTGAGGCTGCCGCAGGCGGCGGCGCCTGCAAGCGCTCGCCGCCACACACCGAGGTTCTCCACCCGGTCCGGCCGGCGCCCCCGGCGATCGCGATGGCGAGCTGTGGGTCAGTGCGACGCGCTGGCCGGCGCCGGCGACGGTAAGGGTGTCGCCCGCGGGACGACCTGGGCGAGGAACGCCGCCACCGGCCTGGCCCACACCTTGGGAGTGGCCTGGGCAAAGGTCTTGTGGCCATCGTCGCCGAACGCCGGCAGGTCGACGAAGGTCACCGGGGGCCTTGAGCCGGAGCGGTAGGCCGCATACATGCGGTGCGCCAGCTCGGACCGGAAGAAGTGATCGTTCTCCGTATACAGCCACAGCTGCGGCAGCATATTGGCCGCACCCAGGGTTTTTTCCGCGTCGACCAGGCGGTCCTCGCCGGCGCAGATGACTTCCTTGCCGTTGCTGCCGCGCCCGCCGGCGAAACTGATCACGCCGAGCACGCCCGGCGGCGGCGCATCGGCCAGCGCCACCGCGCCGAGGCCGCCGGCCGATTGGCCGACCACGACGATGCGCTGCGGGTCCACGTCGGGAAGGCGCGCGGCGGCGTCGACGATCGCCGCTTCGGCCGCGGCGATCTTGCGCCCGGCGACGACGAAATCGACGTCATGGCAGTTGCCGGCGCCTTCCAGGTAGCGTCCGCTGGAGCTGCCGTAGCCGGGCCGCAGCGCCAGCACCACCATGTAGCCGCGGGCGACGAACCAGCGGGCGGCACGGGCGAAGCCGAGGCGGGTGTCGGCGAGCTTGCGCTTGTCCGCAGGCGTGCCGTGGTGGATGACGATCAGCGGGAATGGGCCGGGGCCGGTGGGGCGATACACGCGTGCGGCGAGATCGTAGTCGACGCCTTGGACGGCGACCGGCATTCGGAAATCCGTGACGCTTTCGGCATGCGCCAGCGGGGAGGCCGCGAGGATGAGGAGGGCGCTCGTGAGGGCGGCGGCGAACAGGTGTTTGCGCATGGGCGGGACCTGGCATGGACGGAGGCGTGGCAACGCGTCGTGGCGGTCCGCTGCGATCGGCATGCCGTCGCGGGCCTGCCTGCGCTGGGCTAGGCCGCGGCCACGACGCGGCACGCGGGCTTCGCTGGAATGCCGGACGGGGCGCGGCAAGTGGCCGGACCCGTCGCGTCCTGCAGCGACCTGCCGTGGCGGATCGGGGCGGCGCGCCGCCGCTCCGCTGCCACGACGCCTGCGGCGCACGACCGGTGCGCCGCAGGCCGTCGCCCCGGCCTGCTCAGAAGTCCTGCTGCAGGCTCAGGTAGACGCCGCGGCGCGGCGCCCATTGCGGCGCGAACACGCCGATGCCGCCGCCGTCGCGCAACTGGTAGTGGCGGTCGAGCACGTTGAGCACCGCCAGCTGCGCGTGCAGCGGGTGGCTGCTGGCCAGGGCGAAGTCGTGGCCGGCGCTGAGGTTGAGCTGGAAGTACGCCGGCAGCTCGCCGCCGTTGGGCACGCCGTCTGCGTCGGTGCGCAGGCCGCTGCCGAACAGGTAGTCGGCGCCGATGCGGCTGTCGTCGGCCAGGGCGTAGTTGATGCCGCCGGAGGAGGTCAGCTTCTGGTCGTGGTCCAGGTGGATCCAGTGGTCGTAGGCGTAGGCCAGCGCATCCGGGTCGAAGTTGTACAGGCTGGTCATCACCCGCTTGCCCATGGCCTTGCTGTAGGCCGCGTTGAAGTAGGCGTTGATCGGGCCGTTGCTGTAGTCGGCGCTGAACTCGGCGCCGCGGATGCGACCGTAGCGGTAGTTGAAGGTGGAATAGACGTAGGCGGCGCCGAACTGGCCTTCGTCCTGCAGGCGGTCGGCCTTACGGTAGTAGGTGTCCAGGCCCAGGGTCAGGTGGTCGCCGACCATCTGCGAGATGCCCAGGTCGTAGTAGTCGCTGCGCTCGCTCAGCGGCTTGGTCGGGCCGCCCGCCGCCGACTGCTGGTTGGTGGTGCCGTCGTACAGGGCGATGTCGCTGGTGGAGATCAGCTCGGTGGCCGGCGGGGTGAAGTAGCGCGCATAGCCGGCGTGCACGGTGGTGCTGTCGCTGGCGTGCCAGACCACGCCCAAGCGCGGGCTGAGCTGGCCCTCGGTGGTGCCGAAGGCCTTGTAGCGGTCGCCACGCAGGCCGTAGTTGATGGTCCAGGCGTCGCTCGGCTGCCATTCGTCCTGCAGGTAGACCGCGTAGGTGCTGGCGTGGAAGCGGCTGGCGTCGGGGATGAACAGCGGCACGTCGCTGCTCTGGCTGCCGTCGTCGTTGGCCGGGAACACGTAGGCGTTGTTGCTGGCGTTGGCGTGTTCGAAGTTGCCGTACACGCCATAGCGCAGGGTATGCGTGCTGCCCCACGGCGTGGAGAAGTCGGCCTGCAGGGTGCTGGCGCGGTTGGCGCGCTGCACCTGCGAGGCAATGCCGTTGAAGATCAGGTCGCCGGCGATGTCCGGGGAGAACGCGACGCTGCTGTAGCGTTGGCCGGCCGACAGCTGGTAGCTGGTGTCGCCGAGCGCACCCTGCAGCACCAGGGTGCCGAAGCGGGTGTTCTCGCGCTGGTTCTCGTCGAGCTGGGAGGAATCGAAGGTGCTGGTGCCCTGGTAGGTGAACGCCGGCGTCTGCCCCGGATTGTTGGGGATCTGGAAGCGGTTGTTGGCGTAGCCGACCAGCAGGCTGAGCCGGGTGTTCTCGTTCAGCAGGTAGCTGAGGTCGGCGAAGCCCTTGCCCTGGTGGGTCTTGTCGTGGATCGGGTTGTCGCTGTCGGTCGGATTCTCCATGCCGATGCGGTTCTGCAGGTAGTTGCCGCTGGCGAACCAGCTGAAGCGGCCGTCGCTGCCCCACCACGAGGCGTTGGGGTTGAGCGTGCCGTAGGAGCCGCCGGTGATGCCGACGCTGCCGCCGTTGCCCAGTTCCACGCCGTTCTTGGTGGTGATGTCGACCACCGCCGCGGTGCGGTCGCCGAACTGTGCCGGCAGCGCGCCGTCGAGCAGGCGGATGTTCTTGATCGTGCGCGGGTCCAGGGTCTGGCCGAAGCCGGAGATGGATTCGGGGATCATCACGCCGTTGATGCGGTACTGCAGGTTGGCGTGGTCGCCGCGCACATGGATGCCGCCATAGGAGTCCTGGACCACGCCCGGCGCCTGCAGCAGCACCTGGTTGAGCGGGGTGGAGGCGCCCAGCGGCAGGCGCGCGATGTCCTCGGCGCTGATCGCGTACTGGCTGCTGCCGATGTCCGGCGACAGCGCGTTGCGTGCGGCTTCCAGCTTGGCGGTGACGGTGACCGGGTCGAGATCGACGGTCGGCTCGGTGGCGGCGGCGGTGCTGTCGACGGCGGCGTCCGCGGCGAGGGCGAGACCGGGGGCGACCAGGAGGATCAGGGCGATGGCGGAGGAGAGGGGGCGACGTGTCATGGCAAGGCGGACCGAAGGGGAGGAATTGTTACTTAATAACAGTGTGCTTTCGCAAAAACGCCGGCGTAGGCCGGAAGTCATGGCGGCATCGCGATGTTGCTTGCCGTTCATGTCGTGGCGCTGCCAGCGTGACCGGCGCACGACGCTATGCGGCGCGCTCCGGCTCTGCGAACATCACACACTGCCAAGGAGTCCTTTCATGAATCTGTCCGCCGCCCCCGTGTCCGCATCCGCCTCGTCGTCCTGGTCGCCCGCGAGCTGGCGCGAGCGGCCGGCGTTGCAGATGCCGGTGTATCCGGACCCGCAGGCGCTGGAGGCCACGCTGGCGGAACTGCGGCAGTTGCCGCCGCTGGTGACCTCCTGGGAGATCTTCGCGCTGAAGAAGCAGCTGGCCGAGGCGCAGGAGGGCAAGCGGTTCCTGCTGCAGGGCGGCGATTGCGCGGAAAACTTCAACGATTGCGAATCCGGCACCATCTCCAACCGGCTCAAGGTCCTGCTGCAGATGAGCCTGGTGCTGGTGCACGGCCTGCGCCTGCCGGTGGTGCGCGTCGGCCGTTACGCCGGGCAGTACGCCAAGCCGCGCTCGGCCGACACCGAGACCCGCGACGGCGTGACCCTGCCCAGCTACCGCGGCGACGTGGTCAACGGGCCGGAGTTCACCGCGCAGGCGCGGGTGCCGGATCCGCGGCGCATGATCACTGCGCACTCGCGTTCGGCGATGACCATGAACTTCGTGCGTGCGCTGATCGACGGCGGCTTCGCCGACCTGCACCATCCCGAGTACTGGAACCTGAGCTGGGTCGGCTACTCGCCGCTGGCCGAGGACTACCAGAAGATGGTGGCCTCGATCGGCGATGCGGTGCGCTTCATGGAGACCCTGTCCGGCGCGCAGCTGTACAACCTCAACCGCGTCGATTTCTACACCTCGCACGAGGCCTTGCTGCTGCCCTACGAGGAAGCGCTGACCCGCGAGGTGCCGCGGCAGTGGGGCTGGTTCAACCTCAGCACGCACTATCCGTGGATCGGCATGCGCACCGCGGCGCTGGATGGCGCGCACGTGGAGTACTTCCGCGGCATCCGCAATCCGATCGCGATCAAGGTCGGGCCGTCGGCGCAGCCGGACCAGTTGCTGCGCCTGATCGACGTGCTCAATCCGGAAGACGAGCCGGGCCGGCTGACCTTCATCCACCGCATGGGCGCGGCGCAGATCGCCGAGAAGCTGCCGCCGCTGCTGGACGCGGTGAAGCGCGACGGCCGCCGCGTGCTGTGGGTGTGCGATGCGATGCACGGCAACACCGAGAGCACCAGCAACGGCTACAAGACCCGGCGCTACCAGAACGTGCTAGGCGAAGTGGAGCAGTCGTTCGACATCCATGCCGCGGCCGGGACCCGCCTGGGCGGCGTGCATCTGGAGCTGACCGGCGAGGACGTCACCGAGTGCACCGGCGGCGCGCGCGAGCTGACCGAGCGCGACCTGGAGCGCGCCTACCGCTCCAGCGTCGACCCGCGCCTGAACTACGAGCAGTCGTTGGAGATCGCGATGGCGATCGTGCGCAAGCAGAACGGGCGCAACGTCGCCACGCCGCTGGCGTAGTCGGTTAGTGTAGTTGGTTGGTCTAGTCGGCGGCGCGCGTACCCGCGTGTCGACGCTGGTGCCGTGCACAGACGCGCGTGGCGCCGCTGCAGTCCCCACGCGCCGGCATCGCGCGGCTGCCGCCGGCATGCGGCCCGGTGTTCGCAAGCGCTAGCGTGCGCGCCGGTGCGCCAGGCGGCGCCTGGCGCGTACGCTCGACATCGCGCTAATCCCCGCGCTGCCATGCTGTCGCGACTCCTCCCCCCGACACAGGAGCGCATCTTGGCCCTCGATCTCCACTGGCTGCCGTGGCGTGCCTACACGCTGCCGATCGGCGCCGCGCTGATTCTCGGTTTCCTGGCCTGGTGGCTGTTGCTGCGCATCGCCCAGCGCATGCGCGGCCGCGACTACCGGCGCGCGCGCATCGTGCGCGTGGTCAGCGTGCCGGTCGCCTTCCTGCTGCCGATGCTGATGCTCAGCTTCGCGCTCGAATCCACGCCGCTGGACGATGCGGCGCTGAGCGACCTGCAGCACCTGCTGCACATCGGCATGATCGGTTGCGTGACCTGGTTGCTGGTGCGTGGCGTGGCGGCGCTGGAAACGGCGATCCTGCGCAGCCATCCGATCGAGGTGGCGGACAACCTGACCGCGCGCCGCGTGCAGACCCAGACCCGGGTGCTGGCGCGGGTGGCGATGGGCACGATCATCCTGGTCGGCACCTCGATCGTGCTGTTGACCTTTCCGGCGGTGCGGCAGATCGGCACCACCCTGCTGGCCTCGGCCGGCATCATCGGCCTGGTCGCCGGTATCGCCGCCAAGCCGGTGTTCGGCAATTTGATCGCCGGCCTGCAGATCGCGCTGACCCAGCCGATCCGGCTCGACGACGTGGTCATCGTCGAAGGCGAATGGGGCCGCATCGAGGAGATCGGCAGTTCCTACGTGGTGGTGCGGATCTGGGACGAGCGGCGGATGGTGGTGCCGCTGACCTGGTTCATCGAGAACCCGTTCCAGAACTGGACGCGCAACAGCGCCGACCTGCTCGGCACCGCGTTCCTGTGGCTGGACTACCGCACGCCGATCGCGCAGGTGCGCGCCGAGCTCGAGCGGATCTGCAAGAGCGAGCCGCTCTGGGACGGCCGGGTGTGCGTGACCCAGGTGACCGACACCAGCGAACGCACGATCCAGGTGCGCCTGCTGGTCAGCGCGCGCAACTCCGGCGATGCCTTCGACCTGCGCTGCATCGTGCGCGAACGCATGCTGGATTTCCTGGTGCGCGAGCATCCCTACGCCTTGCCGCTGCTGCGCGCGGAACTGGCGCCGGAGCCGGCGCAGCTGTCGCATCCGCCGGTGCGCGCCAGCGATTCGGAGGCGATGCGCTCGCCGGGTGCCGAGGATGGGGCGCCGGCGGTGAATGCCGCAACCGGCGAGGCACGCGCGGCGCGGTGATTGATCGCTGAGCGATGCTGCGGCGGAGGGGGCATGCCGCGTTGGACGGGGCGCGCTGCGCACGGTCAACGGTGCGCCGGATGCCGGGCGCAGGAGCGCGCCACGCCTGAAGCGCAGGCGCGTATCGTTTGAAGGAAATCGGCGCCGCTGCGGCGCCGGGTGCGGCTCAGACCGCCGGAGGATGCCGCCGGCGCCGGACCAGGTCGCGGGCCAGGATGCCGACCACGGCGAGGTTGATCGCCAGCACCGCCCACGACGCCCAGCCGGGGTGGCGCACGATCGCGTAGACGTCGAACGGCAGGTAGATGGCCGCGGAGATGCAGCCCAGCAGCGAGGCCCAGGCCTTGGCGCGCCACAGGCCCCACGCCTCGATGATGTGCAGCACGCCGTAGGCGAGCATGCCGGCGGCGGCCAGGTGCACCGCCCCCGGGCTGATCATGGTCAGCAGCGAGGGCAGGGCGCCGTGGTCCGGGTCCAGGCTGAAGCGCACGATCAGCCGGTCCACCCCCGCGCGCAGCGGGGCCGGCCCCATCAGTTCCAGCCCCGTGGCCGCCAGCACCGCCAGCAGGCCCTTGCTGGCCTCCAGCAGTGCGATCAGGTGCAGGCCCGGATGCGCATGCGGATCCGGGTTGTACGCCTTCTCGGCGGCCATGGGCGGGTGCTGCCGCTTAGCCCGCGCGACCGGCGCGCTTGCGCTCGTTTTCGGTCAGGTGCTTCTTGCGCAAGCGGATCTCCTTCGGGGTGACTTCGACCAGTTCGTCGTCCTCGATGAAGTCCAGCGCCTGCTCCAGCGTGTACTTGATCGCCGGGGTCAGCTTGATCGCATCGTCCTTGCCCGAGGCGCGCATGTTGGTCAGCGGCTTGGTCTTGATCGCGTTGACGGTCAGGTCGTTGTCCTTGGAGTGGATGCCGACCAGCTGCCCTTCATACACGTTGTCGCCTTCGGCGGCAAACAGGCGGCCGCGCTCTTCCAGCGGGCCCAGCGCGTAGGCGGGGGTGGCGCCCGGCGCATTGGCGATCATCACGCCGTTCTGGCGCTTGGCGATCGCGCCCTGTTCCTTCGGGCCGTAGTGGTCGAACACGTGGAACAGCAGGCCCGACCCCTGGGTCAGGGTGCGGAACTCGTTCTGGAAGCCGATCAGGCCGCGCGCCGGGATCATGTAGTCCAGGCGCACGCGGCCCTTGCCGTCCGGCTCCATGTTCTTCAGCTGGCCCTTGCGGATGCCCAGCTTCTCCATGACGCCGCCCTGGTGCTGCTCCTCGATGTCCACCACCAGCTGCTCGACCGGCTCCATCAGCTGCCCGTCGATTTCCTTGATGATGACTTCCGGGCGCGACACGGCCAGTTCGAAGCCCTCGCGGCGCATGTTCTCGATCAGCACCGACAGGTGCAGTTCGCCGCGGCCGGAGACCAGGAACTTGTCAGCGTCTTCCAGCTGCTGCACCTTCAGCGCCACGTTGTGCACGGTCTCGCGCTCCAGCCGGTCCTTGAGCTGGCGGCTGGTCAGGAACTTGCCGCCGGACAGGTCCTTGTTGCCGGCGAACGGCGAGTTGTTGACCTGGAAGGTCATCGAGATGGTCGGCTCGTCCACGGTCAGCGGCGGCAGCGCCTCGGGGGCTTCCAGCGCGCAGACGGTGTCGGAGATGGTCAGTTCCTGGATGCCGGAGATGGCGACGATGTCGCCGGCCTGCGCGCTGTCCTGCTCGATCCGCTCCAGGCCCAGGAAGCCCAGCACCTGCAGCACCTTGCCCTGGCGCTTCTTGCCTTCGCGGTCGATCACCGCCACCGGCATGTTCTTCTTCAGCACGCCGCGCTGGATGCGGCCGATGCCGATCACGCCGACGAAGTTGTTGTAGTCCAGCTGGCTGATGCGCATCTGGAACGGGCCGTCCGGATCCACGTCCGGCTTCGGCGCGTGCTGCATGATCGCTTCGTACAGCGGGGTCATGTCGCCGTCGCGCACGCTGTCGTCCAGCGAGGCGTAGCCGTTCAGCGCCGAGGTGTAGACGATCGGGAAGTCGAGCTGCTCGTTGGTGGCGCCGAGCTTGTCGAACAGGTCGAACACCTGGTCGATCACCCAGTCCGGGCGCGCGCCGGGGCGGTCGATCTTGTTGACCACCACGATCGGCTTGAAGCCCATCGCGAACGCCTTCTGGGTCACGAAGCGGGTCTGCGGCATCGGCCCGTCCATCGCGTCCACCAGGATCAGCACGGTGTCCACCATCGACAGCACGCGCTCCACCTCGCCGCCGAAGTCGGCGTGTCCGGGGGTGTCGACGATGTTGATGCGGTTGCCCTGCCAGGTGATGGCGGTGTTCTTGGCCAGGATGGTGATGCCGCGTTCCTTTTCCTGGTCGTTGCTGTCCATCACGCGCTCGGCCAGCACCGTGCGCTCGGACAGGGTGCCGGACTGCTTCAGCAGGCAGTCGACGAGGGTGGTCTTGCCGTGGTCGACGTGGGCGACGATGGCGATATTGCGAAGATTTTCGATGGACATGCGAAAGGGGGCCAGCCGGCGCCAGGAGAAGGAAAGGAAGCCACCTAGTATACCCGGATCCCGTGACGCCTGCCGGCGGCCCGCGGCGGGAGGCCGGGCAGGGGCGTTCAGGTGCCGGCGGCAGGCGCGGGCGAAGCCTGAACAAGGCGCCGTGTATCCTATGCGCCCTTCATGACGCCCCCGTTTCCAAGGAATCCCATGTCCCTGATCGCCCATTTCGACACCGCCCGCGGCCCGATCAAGATCGAGCTGTATCCCGACAAGGCCCCGCTGACCGTGGCCAACTTCGTGAACCTGGCCAAGCGCGGCTTCTACGACGGGCTGAACTTCCACCGCGTGATCGCCGACTTCATGATCCAGGGCGGCTGCCCGGAAGGCTCCGGCCGCGGCGGCCCGGGCTACCGCTTCGAGGACGAGACCAACAACGGCGTGCGCCACGACCGCGGCGTGCTGTCCATGGCCAATGCCGGCCCCAGCACCAACGGCAGCCAGTTCTTCATCACCCACGTCGCCACCCCGTGGCTGGACGGCAAGCACACCGTGTTCGGCAAGGTGCTCGAGGGCCTGGACGTGGTCGACAGCGTCGCCCAGGGCGATGTGATCAACAAGATCACCATCGAAGGCGACGCCGAGGCGGTGCTGGCGGCCAAGGCCGACCGCGTCGCCGAGTGGAACCGCACGCTCGACGCCTGAGCCGCCCCCGTCCGCGCGGCCGGTCCTGCGGCCGGCCGCGCGGCGCAACCTGCTACCATTTCCCGGTTCGCTGCCGCACCCGACCGCCGATGACGATGCGCCCCCTTGTGTTGTGCCTGCTGCTGCTCGCCATCGGCGGCGGCGTGCACGCGTGGTGGCGCAGCGCGGCCACGCCGCCGTCGGCCGCACTGGCCGCCGGCGACCCGCGCCTGCTGACCGGCGACGCCGGCATCGTCATGCTCGCCGCCGACTGGTGCGGCTACTGCCGCCGGCAACAGGCCGATTTCGCCCGCGCCCAGGTCCGCTACACGGTCCTGGACGTGGAGCAGGAGGCCGGCCGCCAGGCCGCCGCCGCGCTCGGCCTGGAAGGCGTGCCGATCACCGTGATCGGCCAGCACGTGGTCGAAGGCTACGACACCGCCGCCCTGGACCTGCACCTGCAGCCGCTGGGCTATCGCGTCTACTGATCCACCCCACCCACTTTCTTAGCAGAGGAATCCCCCATGAAAGCACCCGTTCGTGTTGCCGTGACCGGCGCCGCCGGCCAGATCGGTTATGCCCTGCTGTTCCGTATCGCCTCCGGCGAGATGCTGGGCAAGGACCAGCCGGTGATCCTGCAGTTGCTGGAACTGCCGATGGAGAAGGCCCAGGCCGCGCTGAAGGGCGTGATGATGGAGCTGGAAGACTGCGCGTTCCCGCTGCTGGCCGGCATGGTCGGCACCGACGACGCCGAAGTGGCGTTCAAGGACGCCGACATCGCCCTGCTGGTCGGCGCGCGTCCGCGCGGCCCGGGCATGGAGCGCAAGGACCTGCTGCTGGAGAACGCCAAGATCTTCACCGCGCAGGGCGCGGCGCTGAACAAGGTGGCCAAGCGCGACGTCAAGGTGCTGGTGGTCGGCAACCCGGCCAACACCAACGCCTACATCGCCATGAAGTCGGCGCCGGACCTGAACCCGAAGAACTTCACCGCGATGCTGCGCCTGGACCACAACCGCGCGCTGAGCCAGCTCTCGCTCAAGCTCGGCAAGCCGGTCGGCGGCATCGAGAAGCTGGTGGTGTGGGGCAACCACAGCCCGACCATGTACCCGGACTACCGCTTCGCCACCGCCGACGGCGCCTCCATCGCCGAGGCGATCAACGACCAGGAATGGAACGCCGGCACCTTCATCCCGACCGTGGGCAAGCGCGGCGCGGCGATCATCGAAGCGCGCGGCCTGTCCTCGGCCGCCTCGGCCGCCAACGCCGCCATCGACCACGTGCGCGACTGGGTGCTGGGCAGCAACGGCAAGTGGGTGACCATGGGCGTGCCGTCCGACGGTTCCTACGGCATCCCGGAAGGGGTGATCTTCGGCTTCCCGGTCACCACCGAGAACGGCAAGTACACCATCGTCAAGGACCTGCCGATCGACGACTTCAGCCAGAAGTACGTCGACAAGACCCTGGCCGAGCTGGAAGAAGAGCGCAGCGGCGTGGCCCACCTGCTGGGCTGATCGCCAGCGCGATCGCGTGATCACGGAACGCCGGGCCCCGCCCGGCGTTTCGCGTTGTGGAAGCCCGACATGATGAATCTGATCCACTGGCGGCTGTACGTCGCCGTCGTCGAGTGCGGCAGCATCAGCGCCGGCGCGGCGCGCTGCGGCATCACCCAGTCCGGCGCCAGCCAGGCCATCGCGCAGATGGAGCACGTGCTGGGCGCGGCGCTGCTGCTGCGCGAGCGCGGGCGGATCCGGCCGACCCCGTTCGGCGCGCGTGCGCTGGAACATGCGCGGGCGATGCTGGCCGAACTGGGGCAGCTGCAGGCGCTGGCCAGGGCGCAGCGTGCGCCCGCCGCGCCGTCGCTGCGGGTCGCCGGCTTCGCTTCGTCGCGGCCGTGGCTGGCGCCGCGCCTGCGCGCGTTCGAGCGGGCGCATCCGGACACGGGCGTGGTCTGGCTGGAAGGCAGCGACGAGGAGGTCGAGGCCTGGCTGGCGGCCGGGACGGTCGACCTGGGCGTGGTGCTGGATCCGGCGCCGGAGCGCGACGCCACGGTGTTCGGCAGCGACGAATGGCTGGCGGTGCTGCCGCCGGCGCTGGCGCGTCCGCAGGCGCGCGACATCGCCCTGGCGGAACTGCTGGCGCTGCCGTTCGTGCTGGCCACCGGCGGGTGCTGGCTGCATGCGCAGCGCCTGGCCGAACGCGCCGGGCTGACGATCGCCGACCTGCGCCTGCAGGTGCGCGACTGGTCCAGCGCCTGGACCCTGGTGCGCGACGGCGTTGGCGCCAGCCTGCTGCCGGCATCGGTGCTGCCGGCCGAGCGCGACGGGGTGCAGGTGCTGCCGTTGCAGCCGCGGCTGCAGCGCCGCTTCGCGCTGGTCGCCGCCGCGCAACCGGCGCCGGCCGCGTTGCAGCTGCGCGGGTTCCTGGACGCGGCCATCAGCTGCGCTACTGGCGCGCCCTGACATTCTTGTTTCTCCGCAGGCGCACGCCCCGCGCACACTGCCGGCGCCGACTGTCCGGTGTTCCTGCGAGACCATCCCGATGCACCTCTATGCCGTCCCCGGCGCCTGTTCCCTGGCGCCGCACATCGTGCTGCGCGAACTGCAACTGCCGTTCCGGCTGGTGCGCGTGGACAATCGCCACAAGCGCACCGAAGCGGGCGAGGATTTCCTCGCGATCAATCCCAAGGGCTACGTGGCCGCGCTGCAACTGGACGACGGGCAAGTGCTGACCGAGGGGCCGGCGATCCTGCTGTATCTGGCCGACCGCGACCCGCAGGCGGCGCTGGCGCCGACCGCGGACGCAGACGCCTTGCCGCGCTATCGCCTGTACGAGTGGCTGGCCTTCATCAACAGCGAACTGCATGCCGGCAGCGTGCCGCTGTTCGATGCCGGGCTGGCGCCGGAGCGGCGTACCGCGGTCGCCGCGCGGCTGCTGCAGCGCTATGCCCATGCCGAGACCGCGCTGCGCGCGCGACCGTACCTGCTCGGCGAGCGCTTCGGCGTGGCCGATGCCTATCTGTTCACCGTGCTCGGCTGGCTGCCGCGGTTCGGCCTGTCGCTGCACGCGCATCCGGCATTGGCCGCGTACGCCGCACGCATCGCGCAGCGTCCCAGCGTGGCGGCAGCGCTGGCCGCCGAGCGGGCGCTGGCCCCGGCCTGAGCCGGCGGCACCGGCCGGCCGGACAATGACCTTCGGCAGTCGGCCGCCGCTGGCGGCCGTGCTACGTTGCCGGCGCCATTCGAAAGGGGATTTCGACCATGTTCATGCCGTTCCGCTGGATCGGCGTGCTGGCGCTTGCCAGTGCGTTGCCTGTCGCCGCCGCCGCCGCCGCCGACGGCGGTTACCGGCAACCGCCCGAGCCGCTGCTGGGGGTGATGCGCGCCCCGCTCAATCCCTCGCCGCGGCTGGACCCGACCGGGCGCACCCTGCTGCTGGTGGAGCGCCAGGCCTACCCGCCGATCGCGCGCGTCGCCGAGCCGTACCTGAAGCTGGCCGGGGTGCGCGTGGAACCGCGTACCCACGCCCGCCACGACATGTCCAACGGCTACGGCATCCGCGCCTGCCTGGACGGCTTCAGCCTGGTCGACGTGGCCAGCGGCAAGCAGACCGCGGTGACCCTGCCGGCCGGCGCCTGCCCGGCGCAGCCGGTGTGGTCGCCGGACGGGCGCCGCTTCGCCTTCAACAACACCGCGGCCGACCGCGTCGAGCTGTGGCTGGGCGACGTCGCCACCGGCGCGGTGCGCCGCGTCGACGGCGTGCAGCTCAACCCGGTGCTGGGGGGCGAGATCCAGTGGCTGGGCGGCAGCGACACGCTGCTGGTGCGCGCGGTACCGCAGGACCTGGGCCCGGCACCGGTCAAGGCGGCGGTGCCGCCGGGGCCGGAGGTCAAGGAAGCGATCCGCGGCAAGGGCGAGAGCAGCACCTACGAGGCCCGCGACACCCTGTCCAGCCCCGAGGACGAGGCCCAGTTCACCTACTACGCCACCTCGCAGCTGGTCACCGTGGATGCCGCCAGCGGCAAACTGCGCACGGTCGGCAAGCCGGCGGTGTACTCGGTGGTCGACGGTGCGCCGGACGGCCGCCACGTGCGCGTGGAGCGCCTGCAGCGCCCGTACTCCTATGTCACCACCTACGGCCGCTTCGCCCACGACGTGGCGGTGCTGGACCTGGCCGACGGCAGCGAGCGGGTGCTGGCGAACCTGCCGGTGGCCGACCGGGTGCCGGTACACGGCGTGCCGACCGGGCCGCGCGCTTACAGCTGGCGCGCCAACCAGCCGGCGACCCTGGTCTGGGCCGAGGCCCTGGACGGTGGCGACTGGAAGACGAATGTGCCGGCGCGCGACAAGCTGCTGACCCTGTCGGCGCCGTTCACCGGCAAGCCGCGCGAACTGGCCAAGGTGACCCAGCGCTACGCCGGCCTGAACTGGTTCGCCCAGGGCGGGCAGGTGCTGCTGGACGAGTACGACGAGAACCGCCACTGGCGCCGCACCACGCTGCTCGACGCGGACCGCCCCGGCAGCGCCGGGCGGGTGCTGTTCGATCTGTCCACCGATGACCTGTACGCCGATCCCGGCACGCCCGAACTGCGTCGCCTGGCCAATGGCGAATACGTGCTGCGCGAGGACGACGGCGCGCTGTTCCTGAGCGGGCAGGGCGCCACCCCGAGCGGCGACCGGCCGTTCCTGGACCGCTACGCACTGGACAGCGGCAAGACCCAGCGCCTGTTCCGCAGCGACGCCACGGTGGACGAAGCCTTCGCCGGGTTCGCCGGCGACGACACCACCCGGCTGCTGACCTGGCGGCAGTCGCCGAGCGACCCGCCCAACGTCTACCTGCGCACGCTGGGCCAGCCGCAGCCGGACGCGGCGGCGGGCGAGGCGGTGGTCGCCTCCAGCCTGGCGCCGGTCACCCGCTTCCCCGACCCGACCCCGCTGGTGCGGCAGATCCAGAAGCGCCTGGTGACCTACAAGCGCAAGGACGGGGTGGAACTGTCCTTCACCCTGTACACGCCGCCCGGCTACAAGGAAGGCACGCGGGTGCCGGCGATCCTCTACGCCTATCCGCTGGACTACGCCGATGCGTCCAAGGCCGGCCAGGTCAGCGGCGCCAACGATCGCGACTTCACCCGCCTGCATTCCTACCAACTGTTGCTGCTGGCCGGCTACGCGATCATCGACGATGCCGCGTTCCCGATCGTCGGCGACCCCAAGACCGCCTACGACACCTACCTGCAGCAGCTGGTGGAGAACGCCCAGGCGGCGGTGGACAAGGCGGTGGCGCTGGGCGTGGTCGACCGCGACCGCATCGGCGTCACCGGCCACAGCCACGGCGCGTTGATGGCGGCCAACCTGCTGGCGCACACCGACCTGTTCCGCGCCGGCGTGGCCACCAGCGGCAGCTACAACAAGACCCTGACCCCGTTCGGCTTCCAGAACGAGCGGCGTTCGTTCTGGGCCGCGCCGGAGGTGTACGCGCAGGCCTCGGCGTTCTTCCACGCCGACAAGATCAACGAGCCGCTGCTGCTGGTGCACGGCATGGACGATGCCAACCCCGGCACCGAGACCACCCAGGCCCCGCGCATGTTCCAGGCCATCCGCGGCCTCGGCGGCACCGCGCGGCTGGTGCTGCTGCCGTTTGAACCGCACTGGTACACCGCGCGCGAGTCCAACGAGGACGTGGTGGCGGAAATGCTGGAGTGGTTCGACCGCTACGTGAAGCAGGCGCCGCCGCGTGCGGCGGCGGCGACCGCGGCGGCGCAGAAGCAGTAGCGCGAGGACCTGGGAGCGCACGATGAAATTGCGTTTTCTTTGCGCGCCAGTGCTGCTGGCGCTCACCGCATGCGGTGCAGTCGACACGGTGAAGAATGCCTACGCGCATTCGCAGGACGTGGCTGCCGACCTGGAGAAATCGGTCGGCAGCAAGCCCGCGGTCGGCTTCAACTGGGCGAACGGCTCGCTGGTCCAGGTCACGGTCAATTTCCAGGGCGTGCCGCACAAGCCGCTGGAGCAGATCGTGCAGCTCAGCAAGGATTCGGTGGCGACGCGCTTCGAGCAGGCGCCGGGGAATGTGGTGGTGATGTTTACGGTGCCGGGGAAGTAGGACGCGCGATAGCAGGTACCACTTGCGGTGGCGGCAAAAACGACGACGCAAGAGCAGTGCTTAGGTCAGATCAAGCTGAGGAAAGAGCTGATGGCAAAGCGAGAAGATCTTCAAGATTGGGTTGTTGCAGCACTGAAAGCACATGCGGGCTCAGCCAGCATCGTCCAAGTTGCGCAGCACATCTGGACGCATCATGAGAAAGAACTTCATGCATCTGGAGAGCTATTCTTTACATGGCAGTACGACATGCGGTGGGCATGCACTCGATTGCGTGAGCGCAAGATCGTTCAACCGGCTGAAGTTTCAAGGCGTGGTGAATGGCGCCTCGCAAGCTAACAATTCATCTAAGGGAAATGGCTTCGTAGGTGGATTAAATCAACCGTTGGGAGCGTCGAGCAATTCCATGCCATCCAAAGCCTTGGTTGTTGTCCTAGCTCTTGTTTGTGCTCTTCTTGGTCATCGTGTCCTTCGTCTAGAGTCAGAGGTGCATGAGCTTCAGCGCAATGCGGCAATTGCATTGCTTTCGGCCGAGATCGCAAACAAGAAGGTCGGGGCTTTTGCGCCTTACTTTGCCGAGGACAAGGAGGCATTTGCTAACGCTTGGCTAGATGGCGCCAATATGCCCAGTCCTGTATTTCCGGAGGACGTTCTGGTTCCTCTTCAGCGAGAGCTAGCTCGGCGTCGAGCGGAGCCGGTGTCGCAAAAGCTCAAGGCTGAAACCTTCCATTAGGTCAGTGCCACTTTCATGCTGCACGCTTCGTTGCATGGCACAAGTCAGGCGGTAGCTGCCCAGCCCCTTCGACCAAGGTCTGAACGACGCCCTCCCCGCCAAAGGACTATGCTCGGAGCCGGTGCACCGGCCTTGGGAGGGGCGGCATGGACTACGCGACGCTGTACCGACGTTCGATCGAGCGGCCCGAAGAGTTCTGGGCCGAGCAGGCCAAGGCGATCCACTGGGAGCGCCCGCCGCAGGCGATCCTGGAATACGACGCGCCGCCGTTCCGGAGCTGGTTCGTCGGCGGCCTGACCAACCTGTGTCACAACGCGGTGGACCGGCACCTGCCCGAGCGCGCCGCGCAGTTGGCGCTGGTCGCGGTGTCCAGCGAAACCGGGCAGACCCAGGAAATCACCTATGCGCAGCTGCATCGCGAGGTCAACGCCTTCGCCGCGGTGCTGCAGCGGCTGGATGTGCAGCGTGGCGACCGCGTGGTCATCTACATGCCGAACATGGCCGAGGCGGTGTACGCGATGCTGGCCTGCGCGCGCATCGGCGCGGTGCACTCGGTGGTGTTCGGCGGTTTCGCCGCGCACAACCTGGCGCTGCGCATCGACGATGCGCGGCCCAAGCTGCTGATCGCCGCCGATGCCGGCAGCCGCGGCGGCAAGCGCATCCCCTACAAGCCGCTGGTCGATGCGGCGTGCGCCGAAGCCAGCGCGCCGCCGCCGAAGGTGCTGATCGTCTCGCGCGGGCTGGATCCGGCGCAGCCGCGCGTGCCCAGGCGCGACGTCGACTATGCCGCGCTGCGTGCCGAGGTCGGCGACGCGCAGGTGCCGGTGGTGTGGCTGGAATCCAACGAGCCCAGCTACCTGCTGTACACCTCCGGCACCACCGGCAAGCCCAAGGGCGTGCAGCGCGACGTCGGCGGGCATGCGGTGGCGCTGGCGCTGTCGATGCGCACGGTGTTCGACTGCGGCCCCGGGCAGGCCATGTTCTCCACCTCCGACGTGGGCTGGGCGGTGGGGCATTCGTACAACGTGTACGGCCCGCTGATCGTCGGTGCGACCTCGCTGCTGTACGAAGGCCTGCCGGTGCAACCGGATCCGGGCGTGTGGTGGGCGCTGTGCGAGAAATACCGGGTACGCACGATGTTTTCTTCCCCCACTGCGATCCGCGTGCTGAAGAAGCATCCGGCGCGCTACCTGCGCGAGCGCGACCTCAGCGCGCTGCGCTATCTGTTCCTGGCCGGCGAGCCGCTGGACGAGCCCACCGCGCTATGGATCGCCGACGCGCTCGGCAAGCCGGTGATCGACAACTACTGGCAGACCGAGACCGGCTGGCCGGTGCTGACCCTGTTGCCGGGCGTCGAGCTGCGGCCGGTCAAGCCGGGGTCGCCGGGCTTTCCCAATCTCGGCTATCGCACGCGCATCGTCGACGAGCACGGGGGCGAGGTGCCGGCCGGACGCAAGGGCGTGCTGGTGATCGAGCCGCCATTGCCGCCGGGCTGCATGACCACGGTCTGGAACGACGACGCGCGCTTCCTGCGCAGCTACTTCAGCCATTTCGACACGCTGCTGTACAGCTCGCTGGACTGGGCGATCCGCGACGAAGACGGCTATACCTTCATCCTCGGCCGCACCGACGACGTGATCAACGTCGCCGGGCACCGCCTGGGTACGCGCGAGATCGAGGAAGCCATCGCCGGCCACGCCGATGTGGCCGAAGTGGCGGTGATCGGCATGCACGACGAACTGAAGGGGCAGGTGCCGGTGGTGTTCGCGACGCTGAGGCAGGCCGCGCCGGATGCGGCGGCGGTGATCGAGGAACTGCGCCAGTGCGTGGTGCAGCGGCTCGGCGCGGTGGCGCGGCCGGCGCAGGTGTATCTGGTGCAGGCATTGCCGAAGACGCGTTCGGGCAAGCTGTTGCGGCGCTCGCTGCAGGCGCTGGCCGAGCAGCGCGATCCGGGCGATCTGTCGACGCTGGACGATCCCGGCGCACTGGAGGAAATCCGCCGCGCATTGCGCGGTTGACCCAGCACCGATCACGCCGGCGCACACGCGCCGGCGTGCGCGCACCGCTCAGCCGAGGCCTTCGGCCTTCAGCGCCGCCTGCACCTGCGGATCGGCGGACATGCGTTCGAAATGCAACTGCAGGTTGGCGCCGAGCGGGAGCTGCTGCGCGCGCGCCCAGCGCAGGGTGACGAACAGGTAGGCGTCGGCGATGGAACGGCGCGCGCCGCCCAGCCAGGTTTGCTGTTCCAACGCAGCGTCCACGCGCGCGTACAGCGTGCGCAGGCGTTCGCGCGCATGCTCCTGGGTGCGCGCGATGGCCGCGGCGTCGTCGAGATAGCGGGTGCTGCCGAACAGCGGATGGAACGCCGGATGCAGATCGGCGTTGAGGAAGGCCAGCCAGCGCTGCACCTCTGCGCGGCTGCGCAAACTGCCGTCGCCGGCCAGCTGCGCATCGGGGACGAGATCGGCGATGTAGTTGAGGATCGCCGAGTTCTGGGTGAGCACCCAGTCGTCTTCCTGCAACGCGGGCACCGCGCCGGCCGGATTGATCGCCAGATACGCCGGCGCCTTCATCGCGGCGGCGTCCACTAGTTTCAGCTCGAACGGCAGGCCTGCCCAGCGCAGCACGATGTGATCGGCCAGCGAACAGGCGCCAGGCTTGGAATAGAGTTTCATGGCAGGGGTCCGCACGGTGTCAGGACGCCAGAGCGTACCGTTGCGCGGGGCGCTTGGCGATCACCGCGCCGTATACGACGCGCGCGGCCTGCATCAGGATGTGCCTGCGCGGCGGATGGATCAGGACGCGTTGCGCGGCCGCAGCTTCTGCACGCGATAGAACGTGTGGTCGCCGATGGTCGCGACCTGGTAGGCGTTGCGCCAGCTCGGGCTGGCGATGGCATGCGCGGCGAAGTGGCTGGCGCCAGGCACGATCTCCTTGCGCTGGCCCTGCGGCAGTGCCCAGTTGCGCTCGGCGGCGAAGGCGACCTTGACCGCGTCGGCCCAGGCGTCGTCGTTCTTCAGTTCGGTGCCCGGCTTCACCAGGCCCGGCGCGAACTGCTTGCGCGCAGTGACCACCTGGCACATCGAATCGCCCCACAGGCCGCTGTCCAGGCGGCGCAGTGCGACTTCGGCGACGGCCTGCTGTCCGCGTAAGGTCTGGTCGCGCGCTTCCAGGTACACGGTGGTGCTGAGGCACAGCGAATCGGCGGCGGGTTGCGGCAACAACTGCGAAAGCCAGAGAATCCAGGCCAGTTTCATCGTACTCCTTGCTCCGTATGGGCCGTCGTCGTGGCGCCGCGCCGGGATGGCGCGACAAGCGATGCGGCTTGGCGTCATGGGGAGGCGGCCTGTCACGGGCCGCCCGGGTGCCGGCAATCTGAAGTCCGGCGAATCCGCCAAGATGGGCGGATCGAGAAGAGGCGCGAACGATAGGGGCCGGTTCCCGAATCGCAACTGAACCCGGAGTATTGACAGAGTTCACATCTGGCTGTGCGGGGATGCCGCCGCGCCTGGCCGCGCGACGGCGTGGGCAGCGCCGCGATGCGGCGCGCGCGGCTCAGGGAAACTGCCCGCGTTGCATCAGCATGGCGTAGACCTTGACCACCGGGTCGGCGTGTCCGTTCAGTTGCGCCAGGCGTTTTTCGCGATCGGGCCAGCGTTGTGCCTGATCGGCGAGCACGCGCAGATCGCCGAACCAGGTGTCGTGGTCTTGCGCGTAATAAGGACCGCTCAGCAGCGTGGCGAGCAGCGCCATGCCGCGATCGCGCGCGGCGCCGGCCGGCGCGTACTCGAGATAGCGCAGCAGTTCGCGCAGGCGCGCGCGCTGCACACGGCCGCTGCCGTCGCTGGCCGCGGTCTGCTGCAGTACGCCGTGGTCGAGCTGGTCGAGAAACTCCATCGACGCCTGTTCCGTGGCGGCATCGCCGGCGCCGGCGGCGGGATCGAGCAATTGCGCGCGGATGTTGTAGCCGGCCTGGCGGATCAGCGAAATCGCATCCGCATCGAGCGTCAGCGCGGGGGCCGGCGGTGCCGGCACGATGCGTTCGGCCGGCAACTCGGCGACGAAGCGTTGCTCCAGCAACCAGTGCTCGCCGAGCACGCTGGACGCACAGCGGGTCTGCGCCAGATGCGCGGCGACATAGTCGCGGTAGGCGACATGCAGGCGCTCGCGCAGCGCAGCGTCGGACACTTGCTGCAGCAGCAGCGGCATGTCGCCGGCCACGCTCAGCTCGGTGGTGGTGAAGCCGGCATCGTCGCCGCGGATGCGCGCGAACATGCGCACCAGGCTGTCGACGAGCTGCGCCTGCCCGGCGCCGTCCAGCGGCGCCGCGGCAAGCGCCATCTTCAGCGCCGGAGCGGTGTCGGTTTCGTGGTGCGCCGCGTCCAGGCGTGCGGCGAGTGCGCTGGCGCGCGCCGCCGGCTGGGTCGGCTGCAATGCGCTGGCCAACGCATAGGTCGGACTGGGATCGTCGAGATCGTCCGCATCGCAACTGCCGGCATGCGGCGTCGGCAGCGCGGCGAACAGCGCCTGCGCCTGTGCCGGCGTGGCGCGCTGTGCGGCGCGGGTCTGCAGCGTGAGCTGGTCCAGGCCGGCGGTCCGCGATGCGCGCAATTCGTTGTCGCGCTCTTCGTCGATGCTGCCGACGCGGGCCAGGCCGGGCAGGCGCCGTTGCGCGCGCTCGGCCAAGGCCACGGCCTGTTGCGTCAGCCGTTGCGCGGCGGCGGCACGGTCGCCGTCGGCGGGCAGGTCGGCGGATGCGGCCAGGCGCAGCAGCACATCGGCCTGGAAGTCGGGCGGCAGCGCCTGCGCCGCGGCCAGCACCGCGCTTGCGGGCGGTCCGGGCATGGCGCTGCCGTTCACCGACGCGGCGTCGGTGGGCAGGGAGGTCTGCGCGCTTGCCGGGGCGGCATGCGGACGCGTTGCGAGGGAGGCCGGCGCCGCGGTCTGTGCGCCGTGCGCGGTCGCCGCGCGTTGCAGCAGCGGCACGCACGCGCCGGCGACCAGCAGCGCGAGAAGCAGATGGCGGGGACGTGGGGCGGAACGCATGGGGAACTCCTGAAGGCGTAGGGCATGCTGCACGGCGCGCGGGCGCCGTGCAGTGCCGGGGAACGGATTCCCCGGCGCGACCATGCGGTGGTCAGTTGTAGCGTGCGGTGTTGCGCGGCACGTTGGCGCCGATCACGCCGAGCGGATCGTCGGTGATGATGCTGGTGAAGCCGGCGGTGACCTGCGCGCGGAAGTTCGGACGGTCGTCGGCGGTCTCGTTGCCGAAGTACTTGGTCCGCGTCAGGTAGTCGTCCAGCGACGCACAGCAGGTGCCGTTGCTGCGCACGTAGTGCTGGCCGTCATGGCTGCTGAGGCGATACTCCGGCACCGGCGAGAACGCGCCGATCGCCTGCTTCTGCGCCTGGTTGTCGGCCAGCAGCTCGGCGGTCGGGTCGCCGCGACGGGGCTGCTTGTTGCCGATTTCCAGCCAGGCGAAGCCGTTCTGCCTGCGCACTTCGGTGATCCAGCCGCTGACGCGGCACAGCGGCGTGTTGGGCGCGGTGGAGCCGCACAGGCCGACGTAGTTGTCGGCGATCCTGTCCATGTCGCCGGCGTAGACGGTCGGTGCGAACGGCACGCCCTTGGTGAAGCGGGTGATGTCGCTCGGGGTCTTCGGCAGCAGCGAGGCGCTGAACTTCAGCACCACCTGGTTCTGCATCTTGAACGCATTGACTTGGTCGGCCGCGCGCGACACCGCGTCCAGCGACTTCAGGTCCAGCACCACCACCAAGTGGTTGGCGTAGTGGCTCACCGCGTCCAGTGCGACGCCCAGCGAGGCCGGATGGTCGTTGGTCTTGGCGAAGTTCTTGTCGCGCAGGTACAGGTTGATCAGATCATGGCTGCTCAGGGTCCGGATGTCCGGATTCCAGCCGGCCGGATTGCTTGCCGGCTGGAAGATGTTGAAGCCGGGGTTGTGGTCGATGACACGGCCGGCGTTCTGGTCGTGGAACAGCCAGAGCACGCCATCGGACGCCTGCTTGACGTCCAGTTCGATCGCTTCGATGTCGCGGTTGTAGGTGTCCAGGATCGAGCAGGTGGAGTTCTCGGCGCAGCCGCTGCCGACCAGGCCGCGATGCGAGATCACCACGACGTCGGCGTGATTGCCCTGGTAGGGATGCTTCATCACGTTGAGGATATGCGCCGGGTTCCAGTTGCTGGCGGCCGACGCCATGCCGGACAGCGCCGTCAGCGACGCGCAGGCCAGCGCCAGGGCGAGCGCCTTGGCGGGTTTCTTGGGCAGTTTCATGTGCTCTCTTCCGTTCGGGGGTTGATGGAATGAAGTGAAACAGGCGCAGCGCGCGGCAACCGCCGTGCCCGTGGGCGCGGTCGTCTGTAGCGCAGTGCTCGAAGTGACGGGCATCGTCCTGGCGTTGCATGCCGCCCGTCTGAAACTGGACTCCTGGCGACGCTGCGCGTGGCCATCGCGCGGCATCGCCACGATTGGGACCCAGACCGGCTACCGTGGCGTGTCCGCGCCGTGCAGGTAGCGTTGCAATGCCAACGGTTCGTCGGTCTGGATCATGCTGACGTCGTGCTGGCGCAATCGGCCCCAGACCGCGGCCGGATCGCGCAGCGCGCGCTGGTCGGTGTAGTCCGCCGACAGGCGCATCGGTTTGCCGCTGGCGATGTCGTTGGTCATGGTGTTGACGAACAGCCGCGTGTGCGGCGCCAGTACGCGTTGCGCGATGTCCAGCACCGCCGGGTCGTCGAACATCAGCTGCACCACCGCCGGCTGCAAGCTTGCGGCACGGCGCAAGGCCTGCTCGGGCGGCAGCGCCGAATCGCGCTGCAGGTACAGCGCCTGCACCGCGATGTCGGCGTTGCGCGCGCGCTGTAGCACTGCATCGGGTACGTCCAGCGGTACGTTGAGCAGCACGTCGCGTTGCGCACCGGCGGCCTCCACCGCGTCGATCACCTGCTCCAGCGCCGCCGCCTTGATGTCGAGGTTCACCAGCACCTTGCCGCGCGCCAGGGCCAGCGCCTGCGCCAGCGTCGGCGGGTGCCGCGCGGTGAGCGCGCTGCCGCCGCCGCCCTGGCTGCGCACGCGCAGCGCGGCGATCTGCGCGGCGTCCAGCTCGGCCACCGCGCCGTGTCCGTCGGTGGTGCGGTCCACGGTGGCGTCGTGCATCAGCACCAGCGCGCCGTCGCGGGTGGTGCGCACGTCGATCTCGACCATGTCCACGCCGCGGGCGATGCACGCGGCGATGCCGTCCAGGGTGTTCTCCGCGGTGAAGGTCCAGCAGGCGCGGTGCGACACCACCAGCGCCGGCCCGTGCGGATCGCGCAGGCGGTCGGGCAGGCTCGGCGCCGCCATGGCCAGCATCGGCAGCGACAGCGCCGCGCCCATCAGCAGTCTCCGGCAGCGCATGCTCACCATCTCCAGGTCAGCGAGGCGTTGTAGGTGCGGCCGAAGATCGGGCGCGCGTAGATCGCGTCGGCGGTGCCCTGTCCGGACAGCGTGTCCACGCGCGCATTGCCTTCGGTCAGGCCGAGCGCGTTGCTGATGTTGGCCGCGTGCAGTTGCAGTTCCAGGTGCTCGCTCAGCCGCGCGAACAGGCCCAGGTCGTAGGTGGTGTAGGCGGGCAGGGCGGTGGCGTTGGTGTAGTCGACGTAGCGCTGGCCCATGCGATAGGCGGTGGCCGACAGTTCCACCGGCCGGCCGTGGAGATCGAAGTACAGGGTCGGGCTGAGCGAGGCCATGAACTTGGGGATGCGCGAGATCTGCTTGCCGTCCAGGTCGCCGTAGCTGGCGCCGGTGGTCGCATTGCTCAGGCTGCGCGTCTGCGGATCCTGCAGCGTCGCCGAGCCGGTGATGCCGAACAGCGGCGACGGGCGCCAGGTGAACTCCGCTTCCAGGCCCAGGGTGCGGGTCTTGCCGACCAGCGCCAGGCTCTGCACCGCGCCGCTGCCGTCGAGCACGATGGCGTTGATCGACAGGTCGTTGAAGCGGCTCCAGAAGCCGACCGTGGAGAACGAGACGGTCTCGCCGAAGTTGCCGCGTAGGCCGGCTTCGGCCTGGTCGATGTCGGTGACGTCGGCGTTCTGGGTCTGGTAGACGTTCTGCAGCCGCGGCAGCCGTTGCGACTGGGTGTAACGGGCGAAGGTCTGCACCTGCGGGGTCAGCGCGAACTCGGCGCCGAGCGTCCACTGCGTGGCGTGGCGATGATCGGTGCGCGGACTGAATGCGCCGCTGAGGCCGCCGACGTTGTCGTCGGCCAGCGTGGTCGGATCGCCCAGGTTGCGCGTGGTGTTGGCGTACACGCCGCCGTTTGCGTTGTAGCGGGTGTAGCGCACGCCGGCATCCAGGCCGAGTCGGCCCAAGCGCACCGAATCCCACAGGTAGGGCGACAGGTAGGTGCCGTTGGCGAAGCCGCGGGTGACGCCGTTGCCGTAGCGCACGAAGCCGTTCTGCGTCACCGCGCCGACCACGTTGCCGGCGGCGTCGTAGGCCAGTACGTCCAGGCGCTGCGCGTGGTTCTGCAGCGTGGTCAGCACGGTGTTCTGCAGCCGGTCCTGGCGGTATTCGAAGTGCTGCACGTTGAGGCCGGCAGTGAGCGTGTGCTGGCCCAGCGCAGTGTCGTCGAAGGCCTTGCTCAGGCGCAGGTCGTCGGACAGCGTGCGCAGGTGGGTGCGCGCGTTCCACAGGCCGCTCTCCAGCACCAGGCCGTCGGCCGCGGCCGGATCGTAGGCGGCGCCGGTGCGGGTGACGACATAGCCAACCCCGGCCACGCCCGTGCCGAAGCCGCTGCGCGCGCGCCCGAGCTGGGTGGCGAGGTAGGCGTTGGCGTCGTAGGGCGCGGCGCCGGAGAACAGCGCGGTGTAGTCCACTTCCGCATCGACGAAGCGCATGCGGTTGTCGAGGGTCAGGCCGTCGCCCAGATCCCATTCCAGGTGCGTGCCGAGCTGCTTGACCTTGCTGTGGATGCCGTCGGCCAGGTCGAGGTTGCGCGCCAGCGGGCCGTTGCCGTCGAAGCTCAGCACGGTGGTGTGGCGCAGGTCGTCGGACAGCAGCGTGCCGTCCAGCGGATCGATCAGCGCCGACAGCGACTGCGACGGATTGCGCGGGTCGGCGAGCGGGATCGGATTGTAGAAGGCGGTGCGGTCGTTGAGGTATTTGGCGTCGACGTCGAGTACCGCATCGCCCATCAGGAAGGTCAGGTTGCCGCGCAACTGGCCGCCCTGATCGGCGGTGTAGCCGGTGCGGCGCAGACCGTCGTCGCTGCGGTGGTAGCCGCCGATGCTGTACAGCACGTTCTCGCTGAGCGGGCCGGCACTGTAGGCGTCCTCGCGGCGCAGGCCGTCGCTGCCCACGCTCATGCGCAGCGCGCCCTCGGGCGTGGCGGTGCCGTGGCGGGTGATGGCGTTGACCGTGCCGCCCGGCGCGTTGGTCGCGAACAACGGCGAGGTGCCGCCGCGCACCACTTCCAGGCGCTCGGTCATCATGTCCAGCGCGAACAGGGTATCGACGTTGAAGAAGCTTTCCTGCGGCTCGTCGAACAGGCTCAGCCCGTCTTCCTGGTACTGCACGTAGTACCAGCCGCCGGCCGGCAGGCCGCGCACGTACAGGTTCTGGCCGCCGCCCTGGCCGCCGGAGGGCTCGGCGGAGAAGCCGGGGACCGCGCGCAGCATGTCCACGCTGCTGGTTGGGGTGCTGCGCTCCAGGCGTTCCCTGGACACCACGCTGATCGCGAACGGCGCGTCCTTCTGCGACTGGCCCTGTGGCGTACCGGTGACCACGATCTGGTCCAGGGTAGTCGCGTCGGCCGATGGCGCCGGCGCGTCCTCGGCATGCACGGTGGCGGCACTGCCGAGGATGGACGCGAGTGCCAGCGCCAGCAGGCTCGGGTGCGGATGAACGGTACGCATGAAGGTCCCCACAAAATAATGTGGGATTAATACTATTTGTGATGTATGAAACTTCTATGTCCGCATGCTAGGTTGTAGCAGTCCGTGCATCCATCACGATTTCCATCCACCTGCCCATGCCGCATCCCGCTTTCCCGCCACGCGTCAGCGCCGGCGGCCGCCAGTTGCTCGACCGTGTGTTCAAGACCGGGGTGCAGACCCAGGCGGCGCTGAGCCGCGACCTGGACCTGTCGCAGCCCACCGTGGCGCGCCTGCTGCAGGGCTTCGTGCAGGACCGCATGGTCCAGCTCAGCGCCCGCGCCGCCGAGGGGCGCGGCAATCCCAGCGTCGACGTGCGGTTGGCGCCGGACTACGCCTATGCCTTCGGCATCGGCCTGATGGGCGACGTGGCGGCGCTGGCGCTGGTGGACTTCGCCGGCAACGTGCGCGGCCAGCGCCGCATCGGCCTGGCCGACATGCGCCGCGCGCCGGTGCTGGCGCAGTTGCAGCGCTTCCGTGACGAACTGCTGGTCGAGACCGGCGTGGACCCGGCGCGGGTGGTCGGCATCGGCATGGCGATCTCGGCGTTCTTCACCGGCCAGGGCCGGCAGATGGCCGGGCCGCCGACGCTGGAGGACTGGACCCAGGTGGACCTGGTGCCGATCGTGGAGGAGGCGCTGGGCGGTCCGGTCACGGTCGAAAACGACGGTGCCGCGGCCGCGGTGGCCGAGAGCCTGTACGGCGTCGGCCGCGAGTGCCGCGACTTCGTCTACCTGCATCTGACCAACGGTTTCGGCGGCGGCATCATCGCCGATGGCCGGCTGTTCCGCGGTTACCGCGGCAATGCCGGCGAGTTCGGCGGGATCTGGACCGTCGCCGGCATGGCCTATCCGAATCTGGACGCGTTGCTGTCGCTGGTGCGCGCCGCCGGCCAGGACTATGCCGGGGTCGAGCAGATGCTCGGCGCGATCGAGGCGCACACCCCGGGCGTGGAGGCCTGGCTGGACATGGCCGAGGCACCGTTCTCGCAGCTGTGCGCGTATCTGGCCTATGCGCTGGACCCGCAGGCGATCGTGATCGGTGGGCGCCTGCCGCCGGCGCTCGGCGCACGCCTGATCGAGCGCATCCGCATCCCGCGCGCACCCAACCGGCACGGCCTGGCACCGCCGTTGCCGCAGCTGTGCATCGCCCGTACCGTGGGCGACGCGGTGACCCTGGGCGCGGCGCTGATGCCGCTGCAACGGGCCTTCTTCGCTTAGGACAGGCGGGGGGCCGGGCGCGATGCGCCGTGCCCTGTGTGCACCGCGCCGATGCGATGCGGCCGACGATCCGCGTCAGAGAGGCCGCCTGCGTTGTGTCGCGGGCGGGTGCCGCGCGTGCGCCGGCCATGTCTCGACGCCTCACCCGCTGCTGGCGTTCGCCGCCATGCCGGCGCCGACCGGCAGCGATCGGCCGCGCCCGGTGAGCCGGGCCAGCAGCAGGCACAGCGCCCCGCACAGCAGCGGGCCGGCCGCCATCGCCCAGCACAGCAGCACGCAGTGCCCGTTGCGGTAGGCCAGCGCGTCCAGCAGCAGGCCGATCAGCACCACCCCGGCCGCCAGCGCGACCTGCGCGGCGGCGGTCAGCGCGGCGAAGCACAGCGCGTGCTCGGCGACCGCACGGGTCGCGGTGCACTGCGCATGCCAGGCCCACACCAGTTGCCCGCCGCTGCCGCCGATGGCGCCGATGCAGGCCGCCGCGGCCAGGCTCAGCAGCGGCTGCGCCGGCAGCGCCAGCGCGAACAGCGGCGCGCTCAGCAGCAGGGCGCTGCCGAGCCAGGCCAGGCGCTGCGGCGGCGTGCGCTGGCGGCCCCAGCGTGCGGCCAGCGGCTGTACCAGCACGGTGCCGAGCGCGTAGGCGATCAAGACCGCACTGCCCCAGCCGGGCGACAGCAGGCCGTAGGCGGCCACGTACGGGGCGAGCTTGGTGAACGCGGGCAGGGTCAGCGAGACCGCCGCGATCAGTACCAGCGGCTGCCAGGGAATCGCGCGCCAGGAGGGCGCCGCTTCGGCCACGGCCAGGTACCCGGTGGGGGTGCCGGCGGGGGCCGGGTGCGCCTCGGCGTGGCGGCACAGCACCCGCCGCAACCGCCAGGCGCACAGCATCGCCAGTGCCGCCAGCACCGCGCTGGCCTGCAACGCCAGGCCTGCGCCGTCGGCGCCGCGCGCCAGCACCGCGCCGACCACGCCGCTGATCAGCAGCGCCGCCGCGCCGCTGCCGACCAGGCGCAGCGCGCTGGCGCCGTCGTGGCCGCGCCAGGGCCACTGCGCCAGGCTCAGCAAGGTGTTCTGCGCCACGTCGCAGGCGGCGTAGGCCAGCCGGAACAGCAGGCTCACCACCAGCACAAAGCCCAGCCGCAACGGCGGCGGCAGCAACGGCGCGGCGAACACCAGCAGCAGCGCCAGCGCCGCGGCGGCCACGCCCTGCCATTGCAGGCGCCCGGCGCTGCCCACGTCGCGCAAGCGCCGGCGCAGGCCCCAGCCGGCGCCGAGGCCGATCGCGGCGCTGAGCAGCAGGCCCAGCGCCAGCACCAGCCCGGCGGCGAGCGCACGCAGGCCCGCATGCTCGGTCAGCGAGTAGATCAGCAGCAGCTCGCCGGCGTACCACAGCAGGCTCTTGCCGAAATGCGCCCCCGCATACGCCGCCAGGGCCGCTTGCGGCAGGCGGGGCAGCGTGGACGGGAGCGAGGGACGCGGCATGCCCAGGCTTATAGCCGCGCGATGCGACAGCACCAAGTCGGCTGCACCGGCTTGCTAGGATCGGGGCCGCTGATCCCGGCCGCCCAAGGAGTCCGCCGATGTCGCTGTCGCCGTCGTTGCCCCGGCTGCTGTGCCTGTGTCTTGCCGCCTGCAGTGCGCCTGCCGCCGCGTCGGTGGCCGCGCGTCCGCAGGCGGTCTACCAGCTCTCCGCTGCCGATCTGCTGCGCCTGCTGCGCGGCGATGCGCAGGCCGCGGCGCTGCCGCTGGCCGGCAGCGCCGCGCAACGCCGGGCGCAGGCGAACGCGATGGCGCGGCTGTACATCGCTGGCGTCGCCGATGCCACCGAGGGCCGGCAATGGTGCGCTGGCGAGCAGGGCGTACTGGCGCACGAACTGGTCGATCGCGTGTTCACCGCGCTCGCCGCGTTGCCGCCGGCACGGTTGCGGCAGCGCGCGGCGATTCCGGTCGGAGAGGCGCTGCACGCGGCGTTTCCCTGCGCGGCCCGTTGAGGCGCGCCGCGCGCGCGGCAACCGCGCCGGGATTGAGGACGACCGCCGTTCGCTGCACGACGTCGCGCCGTACGCGTCGGCGCGGCGGTGTGCCGCTGTTCGCCGACTGCCTGCCGACTGACCGCGCGCGACGCGCCCTACAGTTGCGCCGCCAACCGGCTGCCCTGGGCGATGGCGCGCTTGGCATCCAGTTCGGCGGCGACGTCGGCGCCGCCGATCAGGTGCGCGCTGCGGCCGGCGGCCTGCAGCGCCGCGTGCAGGTCGCGGCGCGGTTCCTGGCCGGCGCAGACCACCACGGTGCCGACCGGCAGCACCTGCTCGGCGCCGTCCACGCGGATGCGCAGGCCGGCATCGTCCACGCCCAGGTATTCGACGCCGCCGAGCATGGTCACGCCCTTGGCCTTGAGCGTGGCGCGATGGATCCAGCCGGTGGTCTTGCCCAGCCGCGCGCCGGGCCGGCCCGGGCTGCGCTGCAGCAGCCACACGCTGCGCGCCGGCGGCTCCGGGCGCGGCTTGCACAGCGCGCCGCGGCCTTCGAACTGCGGGTCCACGCCCCATTCGGCCATCCACCGTGCCGGGTCCAGCGCGGTCGATGCGCCGGCGTGCACCAGGAACTCGCCGACATCGAAGCCGATGCCGCCGGCGCCGATGATCGCCACCTTGTCCGCCGCCTGCGCCCGGCCCTGCAGCACGTCCAGATAGCTGACCACGCTGGGATGGTCGGCGCCGGGGAAGTCCACCGCGCGCGGCACGATGCCGGTGGCCAGTACCACCTCGTCGAAGTCGGCCAGCAGCGCCGCATCGGCGGTGGTCTGCAGGCGCAGGTCCACGCCGGTGGCCTCGAGCTGGTGGCGGAAGTAGCGCAGCGTCTCGTGGAATTCCTCCTTGCCGGGAATGCGCTTGGCCACGTTGAACTGGCCGCCGATCTCGCTGGCGCTGTCGAACAGGGTGACGCGGTGGCCGCGTTGCGCGGCCACGGTGGCGCAGGCCAGGCCGGCCGGGCCTGCGCCGACCACGGCGATGCGCTTCGGCGCACGGGTCGGCAGGTAGTTCAGTTCGGTCTCGGCGGCCGCGCGCGGATTGACCAGGCAACTGGCGGTCTTGTTCTCGAACACGTGGTCCAGGCACGCCTGGTTGCAGGCGATGCAGGTGTTGATCGCCTGCGCCTGGCCGCGTTGCGCCTTGTTCGCCCATTCTGGGTCGGCCAGCAGCGGCCGCGCCAGCGACACCATGTCGGCGCCGCCGCCGGCGAGGATGCGTTCGGCCACGTCGGGCATGTTGATGCGGTTGGTGGCGATCAGCGGCAGCCGCACGTGCGGCTTGAGCTTGGCGGTGACCGCGGCGAAGGCCGCGCGCGGCACCGAGGTGGCGATGGTCGGCACGCGCGCCTCGTGCCAGCCGATGCCGGAGTTGATCAGGGTTGCGCCGGCGGCCTCGATCGCCTGCGCCTGCGCCACGATCTCCTGCCAATCGCTGCCGTCCTCGACCAGGTCCACCAGCGACAGCCGGTAGACGATGATGAAGTCCGGTCCGCAGGCGGCGCGGATGCGGCGCACGATCTCCACCGCGAAGCGCATGCGCTTGGCCGCGTCGCCGCCCCAGGCATCGGTGCGGCGGTTGCTGCGCGGGGCCACGAACTCGTTGATCAGATAGCCTTCCGAGCCCATCACTTCGACGCCGTCGTAGCCGGCCTCGCGCGCCAGCTTCGCGGCGTGCGCGTAGGCGTCGATCTGGCGTTCGACGCCGCGCGCCGACAGCGCGCGCGGGGTGAACGGGTTGATCGGCGCCTTCAGCTTCGACGGCGCCACCGACAAGGGGTGGTAGGCGTAGCGCCCGGCGTGCAGCAGCTGCAGGCAGATCTTGGCGCCGTGCGCGTGCACCGCAGCGGTGACCTGCCGGTGTGGGCGCACCTCCCAGGGCCAGGACAGCTTGCCGCCGAACGGCTTCAGCCAGCCGACCACGTTCGGTGCGAAGCCGCCGGTGACGATCAGCCCGACGCCGCCGGCGGCGCGCTCGGCGAAGTACGCGGCCAGCTTGGGGAAGTCGCGCGCGCGGTCCTCCAGGCCGGTGTGCATGGAACCCATCAGGATGCGATTGCGCAACGTGGTGAAGCCCAGGTCCAGCGGGGCGAACAGGTGCGGATAGGCGGCGGGGGCGGATTCGGGCTGGCCGGAGGCGGGCGACATGGCGTGGATACGCAGGCGTACGGAAGGGCGCAGGGTGCCGTGAAACTTGGGTTACGGCAAGAGGGACATTGCCTTACGTGTCCTTGCGTGCCTTTACGGTGACGTCGAGGTTGCCTTCCTTCTGGCGCTGCGATTTGAAGCATGAAGCTTTGAATCAAGAGCAAAAGCTTCCGCTGGCGCGGGTCACTTTTCTTTGCTTGTGCAAAGAAAAGTAACCAAAAGAAGCGCTTCACCACAGCCGAAGGCTGGTCAAGCACACCCCGCAGCACGCCCTCCGCGCTGCGCGCTCCGGGTCCGCAGCCACGACGGGGATTCGCGGAAGGGGCATCCTGCCCCTGCCGCGAACGGCGCACATCCATGTGCGCCGCCCTTCGGGTTTTTCCCCGCCGCGTCTGCCGCGCTGAGGGGACCCGGTAGATCAAAAGCACAGCAAAGGCAGCAGCAACAAAAGCAGCAACAACAAAAGCAGCAACAGAAGCAGAGCTATCAGTCACGTTCGGGCGATGACCGCTAGGCGCGCAAAGCTGGGCGATCGCACCCGTGTTCCAGTCACAGCGTGGCCCACTCAGCCCCAGCCGACCAGCGCCAGTTTGCCGATGGTGCTGCCCGACTCCAGGCGCCGGTGCGCCTCGCGCAAGGTGGCGGCGTTGATCGGGCGCAGTGTCTCGGTCAGGGTGGTGCGCAGTTCGCCCGCGTCCACCAGGCTGGCGGTGCGCGCCAGGATGCGGTGTTGCTCGATCATGTCCGCGGTGCGGAAATGGGCGCGCGCGAACATCATTTCCCAGTGGATGCCGATGGACTTGGCCTTGTACGGGTCGCCGATGTGCAGCGGCCCGCTCGGCTCGACGATCAGCCCGACGTGGCCCTGCGGCGCCAGCAGCTCGCCCAGCGCCTGCCAGTAGCGGTCGGTGTCGGCCAGGTTCAGCGCCGCTTCCACCTGGTCGATGCCCAGCGCCTGCAACTGCGCTGCCAGCGGCTGGCGATGGTCGATCACGTGGTGCGCGCCGAGCTGCAGGCACCAGTCGCGGGTCTGCGGCCGCGAGGCGGTGGCGATCACCTCGAAGCCGGCATGCCGCGCCAGCTGGATCGCGATCGAGCCGACCCCGCCCGCACCGCCGATGATCAGCAGGCGGCGGCCGCGGTTGCGTTCGTCGTCGAAGTCGAACGGCATGCGCTGGAACAGCAGCTCCCAGGCGGTGAGGGTGGTCAGCGGCAGCGCCGCGGCCTGGGCGAAGTCCAGCGTGGCCGGCTTGCGCGCGACGATGCGCGCATCCACCAGCTGGTACTGCGCGTTGCTGCCGGCGCGGGTGACGTCGCCGGCGTAGTAGACCTCGTCGCCCGGCTCGAAGCCGTCGACGTCGGGTCCGACCGCCTCGACCACGCCGGCGGCGTCGTAGCCCAGCACCTTGGGCTGGCCGTCGGTCGCGGTCTTGGCGCGGACCTTGGTGTCCACCGGATTGACCGACACCGCCTCCACCCGCACCAGCAGGTCGTGGCCGCCGGGCGCGGGCGGCGTCGGCAGCTCGAGGTCGCGCAGCGACTGGGGATCGTCGATCGGCAGGGGGTGGAGAGTGGCGACCGCTTTCATGGAGGCTCCTGGATGTGAGGGAAAGGAGGGCGTGGCCACGGCTTAGACCGGCCGCGGGTTGCGCTCGGCGAAGCCGCGCTGGTGCCAGTAGGGATAGGCCGGTACCGCTGCGCTGGCCGCATCCAGTTGTTGCAGGTGGGCGGCATCGAGGGTCCAGCCGACCGCCCCCAGATTCTGCCGCAACTGCTCCTCGGTCCGTGCGCCGATGATCACGCTGCTGACCGTCGGCCGCTGCAGCAGCCAGTTCAGTGCGATCTGCGGCACGCTCTTGCCGGTCTCGGCGGCGATCGCCTCGAGTGCGTCGAGCACCCGGAACAGACGCGCTTCCTCCACCGGCGGGCCGGCTTCGGTGACGGTCTTGTCGTGCAGGCGGCTGCTGTCCGGCAGCGGCTGGCCGCGGCGCAGCTTGCCGGTCAGCCGGCCCCAGCCCAGCGGGCTCCACACCAGCGCGCCCACGCCCTGGTCCAGGCCCAGCGGCATCAGTTCCTCTTCGTAGTCGCGGCCGATTAGCGAGTAGTAGGCCTGGTGCGCGACATAGCGCGACCAGCCATGGCGGTCGGCCATCGCCAGCGACTTCATCAGGTGCCAGCCGGAGAAGTTGGACACGCCCAGGTAGCGGAGCTTGCCGGCGCGGACTAGGTCGTCGAGCGTGGACAGGGTTTCCTCCACCGGCGTGCGCGCGTCGAAGCCGTGCAGCTGGAACAGGTCGATGTAGTCGGTGCCCAGGCGCGCCAGCGCCGCGTCCACTGCGCGGATCAGATGGAAGCGCGAGGCGCCGACGCTGTTGGGGACGTCGCGGTCGAAGCGGAAGCCGGCCTTGGTCGAAATCAGCACCTGGTCGCGGCGGCCCTTGATCGCCGCGCCCAGCACCGATTCGGCGGCGCCGCCGGAGTAGATGTCGGCGCTGTCGAACAGGGTGACGCCGGCGTCCAGGCAGATGTCGATCAGCCGGCGCGCCTGCGCCACGTCGGTGTTGCCCCAGGCGGCGAAGAACGGATCGCTGCCGCCGAAGGTGCCGGTGCCGAAGCTGAGGACGGGAACCTGGAAGCCGGAGGCGCCGAGGTAACGGTATTCCATGGGAGAACTCCTGCGTGGGAAAGGGAGAGAGGTCAGCGCGCCGCGGCGGGGGCGGCGGCGTCGGGAAGCGCAGCGGGGGCTGCGCCGAGCAATTGCGCGGCGGCGTCGGCCATGGCCGCGTAGCCGGCATCGCCGGGATGCAGGTGATCGCCCGAGTCGAACGCCGCCCGCATCCGCGTCGGGTGCGCGGGGTCGCGCAGCACTGCATCGAAGTCGAGGATCGCGTCGAAGCCGTTATCGGCGCGTAGCCAGGCGTTGACCTGCTGGCGCACGGCTTCCTTCTGCGCGCTGTAGTAGCCGGGGATCGGCGCGTCCGGCAGCGCGCCTTCGAACGGGGTGAGGGTGGCGCCGATCACCCGCAGGCCGCGCGCCTGCGCGCGCTGCAGCAACTGCCGGTAGCCGGCAATCAGGTCCTCGGCCGGCACCGGCGCATCGTCCGGGGCGAACGGCGTGGCGTACCAACTGATGTCGTTGATGCCCATCAGCAGGATCAGGGTGTGCACACCGGGCTGCGCCAGCACGTCGCGGTCCAGCCGCGCCAGCGCGTTGCGGCCCATGCGGTCGCGCAGCACGCGGCCGCCGGAGATGCCGGCGTTGAGCACCGCCACCCGCTGCGCCGCCAGCCGCGTGGCCAACTGGTCCGGCCAGCGCCGGTCCTGCCCCGGCGTCGAGGCGGCGCCGTCGGTGATCGAATCGCCCAGCGCCACCACCGCACCGGCGGCGTCGGCGCGGCGCACCTGGATGCCGCTGACGAACAGTCGCACCGGCAGCGCGCTGGCGCCGGCCAGCGCGGCGTCGGCGGTGCGCTCGCCCTCGGCCAGCCAGGCGCTCTGCAGGCCTTCCCAGTGGAAGGTGGAGGGCGCGGTCGGCTGCGGCAGGTACAGGCTGATGCTGAGCCGGGCCAGGTCCGGCACGGCCAGCGCCACCGGGTCGCTGAGCACCGGCGCGCCCGGCGGCACGATGACGTCGGTCTTGCCGCCGAAGCGCAGCGGCCGCTGCGACCCGGGCCGGATCGCCGCGCCGTCGCCGGCCAGCGCCAGCGACGCGGCGCCGATGTGCAGCGGCGTGTCGCCATAGGCGTTGCTCAGCTCCACGCGTACCTCGCTGCCGCCGAGGCTGACCCGTGCCACCTGGCGTACGGTCTGCCGCCACAGGTGGAACGGCGTCTGCGTCGGGAACGGGAAGTCCGCGCTCCACAGCGGCTGCGGGCTGGCCTGCCAGGTCGCGATCCAGTCGCGCGGCGCCGCGTCGGCCGCGATCGCCAGCGTGCCCAGCAGCGCCGTCGCCAGCGCCGCCTGCGCCCGGCTCATGCCGCACCGCCGGCGGCGCAGCCCGCGCCGGCGCTGGTGCCGGCCGCGGGGGCGGCGGTGGCCGGCGACAGCCGCAGCGCGCCCAGCGCCACCGCCAGGCCGGCCAGGGTCAGCAGCGCCGCCACCCAGGGCAGTTGCGACAGGCTGCCGCCATGGCCGAGCACCAGGCCACCGAGCCAGGCGCCCAGCGCATTGCCCAGGTTGAACGCGCCGATGTTCAGGCTCGAGGCCAGATGCCGGCCGGCCTCGCCGGCCTTGCCCAGCACCCACACCTGCAGCGGCGCCACCGTGGCGAAGGCGGCCACGCCGAGCAGGCCGATGCCCAGCGTCATCGCTGGCGGCGACGGCAGGGCCAGGGTCAGCGCCGCCAGCACCACGGCCAGCACGCCCAGGCTCAGCGGCAGGGCCTGCCGCGGGCGGCGGTCGGCCAGGCGTCCGCCCAGCACGTTGCCGACGATCATGCCCACGCCGAACACCAGCAGCAGCGCCGACACCGCGCTGTCGGCCACCCCGGTGACCTGGGTCAGCAGCGGTTGCACATAGGTGTACACGGCGAACACGCCGGCATAGCCCAGCACCGTCGTCGCCAGGCCCAACAGCACCGGCGCACGACCGACCGCGCGCAGTTCCTCGCGCAGCGGCACGGCCGCCGGCGCGGCGCGGTCGGCCGGCACCAGCGCGGCGATCACCACGGTGGCCAGCGCGCCGATCGCCGCCACCGCCCAGAACGTGGCGCGCCAGCCGTAGTGCAGGCCCAGCCAGGCGCCGGCCGGCACCCCGAGCAGGGTGGCGACGGTGAGGCCGGTGAACATGGTCGAGATCGCCGAGGCCTTGCGCTGCGGCGGCACCAGCGTGGTGGCGACCACCGCGCCGACGCCGAAGAAGGTGCCGTGCGCCAGCGAGGTGACCACCCGCGCCGCCATCAGCGCCGCGTAGCTCGGCGCCAGCGCACAGGCCAGGTTGCCGGCGGTGAACACCAGCATCAGCGCCAGCAGCACGCGCTTGCGCGGCCAGCGCCGGCTGGCCACGGTCAGCAGCGGCGCGCCGAGGAACACGCCCAGCGCATAGCCGGAGATCAGCAGCCCCGCGGCGGGGACGCTGACCTGCAGGTCGGCGGCGACCTGCAGCAGCAGGCCCATGATCACGAATTCGGTGGTGCCGATGCCGAAGGCGCCGGCCGTCAGCGCGAACAGCGCGATCGGCGTGCGGCCGGCCGCGGGCGGGTGGGGAGGCGGGGCGAGCGAGGCGGCCATGCGGCGGCTCCGGAAGTGGCGGGGAGAACGGCAGCCTAGGCCTGCAGGATCTTAGTAAAAACAGTAAAAATATTGAACGACTTTCAATAGAATCCACACAATGGACCGGATCGGCGATATCGCCCTTTTCCTGCGCGTGCTCGACCTCGGCTCGATCAGCGCCGCCGCACGCAGCCTGGACCTGTCGGTGGCGGTCGCCAGCCAGCGGCTGCAACGACTGGAACGCACGCTCGGCGTGCGCCTGCTGCACCGGACCACGCGGCGCCTGCACCCGACCCCGGAAGGCCTGCACCTGGCCGAGCAGGGGCGCCCCCTGGTCGAGGACCTGGAATCGCTGGCCGGCGGCCTGCGCCAGGCCGGCGCCAGCGCCGCCGGCACCCTGCGGGTGACGATGTCGGCGGCGTTCGGGCGCCTGTACGTGTCGCCGCTGCTGCCGCGCTTCATGGCGCTGCACCCGCAGGTGCGGCTGAGCGTGCACCTGAGCGACAACGTGGTGGACCTGGTCAGCGAAGGCTTCGACCTGGCGATCCGGATCGGCACGCTGCGCGATTCCAGCCTGGTCGCGCGGCGCCTGGCCGGCAATCGGCGCATGCTCTGCGCCTCCCCCGACTACCTGCGCCGCCATGGCACCCCGGCCACGCCGGCCGACCTGGCCGCGCACGCGTGCCTGCTGCTGACCGGCAGCGACGGCCGCCAGGACACCTGGCGACTGCAGGGCCCCGACGGCGAGATCGCCGTCCGCGTGGCCGGGCCGCTGGAGACCAACTTCGGCGAGGTGCTGCGCGATGCCGCGATCAACGGGCAGGGCATCGCCCTGCATTCGGAATGGCACGTGGCCGAGGACCTGCGGCAGGGACGGCTGCGCCAGGTGCTGGCCGACTACCCGCTGGCCGAGACTGGCATCTATGCGGTGATGCCGCAGCGCCGGCTGGTGCCGCCGCGGGTGCGCGCCTTCGTCGAGTTCATGCAGGCCGAACTGGCCGACCCGCCGCCGTGGGCGCGGCCGCGGTGAGACCTGGGTCGCCGTGTGGGCGGTTGTCTACGACCGCAAACGGTCATCGCCCCGCCGCATTGCGGGATTTCATTAACCTGTATAGGGTGTATCCACGGCCTGGCAGGGGCTGGCGTCGACTTTCACATGTTACGTGCTCGTTAACGCCATCTTCACTATGCCGCGCATAATGTGCGCGGCGATGGCGTGCGGAAACGGCCGTCTGGATGTGACGAGACATCTGTACTGAACCATGCCTCTACCGGTTTCTATCTCCCCGAAACAAGGAGTTGTATTAATGAACAAGAAAATTCTCACCGCCGCGTTGCTGGGCGGTCTGGCCGTCGCCCAGGCAGCGTCCGCGCAGGAATTCGACGACCGCTGGTACCTGACCGGTTCGGCTGGTTTCAACTTCCAGGACAAGGACCGCACCACCAACGATGCGCCCTTCGTCACCCTGGGCCTGGGCAAGTTCATCAACCCGAACTGGTCGCTGGACGGTGAGCTGAACTATCAGAACCCGAACTTCGACAAGAACCAGGACCTGAACTGGAGCCAGTACGGCATCTCGTTCGACCTGCGTCGCCACTTCATCCAGGAAGGCCGCGGCTGGAACCCGTACCTGCTGTTCGGCCTGGGCTACCAGCGCTCGGAAGAAGAGTTCGACACCGGCGGTCCGGTCTCCCCGGGCCAGCGCAAGGACGGCAACTTTGCCGCCAAGGCCGGCGTCGGTCTGCAGACCACCTTCGACAAGCGCGTTGCCGTGCGTGCCGAAGTGGCCTACCGCGCTGACTTCGACGACCAGAGCGTTGCCGCTCCGTCGCAGAACTGGTTCGGCGACGTGCTGGCTTCGGTCGGCGTCGTGATCCCGCTGGGCCCGCCGCCGGCTGCCCCGGTCGCCCCGCCGCCGCCGCCGGCCGCTGCGCCGAGCTGCGCCGATCTGGACGACGACGGTGACGGCGTCAACAACTGCGACGACAAGTGCCCGAACTCCCAGCCTGGCCAGACCATCGGTCCGGATGGCTGCCCGGTGCCGGTGTCGATCGACCTGAAGGGCGTCAACTTCGACTTCAACAAGGCGAACCTGCGTCCGGACGCCGTGGCGATCCTGAACGAGGCCGTCGAGATCCTGAAGCGTTACCCGGATCTGCGCGTCGAAGTGGCGGGCAACACCGACTCCATCGGTACCCCGGCCTACAACCAGAAGCTGTCGGTGCGTCGTGCGGCCGTCGTGTATGACTTCCTGGTCAACAACGGCATCGACAAGTCGCGTCTGATCGGCCCGATCGGCTACGGCGCTACCCGCCCGATCGCTCCGAACACCCTGCCGGACGGCAAGGACAACCCGGAAGGTCGTGCGAAGAACCGTCGTACCGAGCTGAACGTCCAGAACTAATCGGACGCTTCCAGTCTCAAGCAAAGCCCGGCCTCGTGCCGGGCTTTGTTTTTGTGGGGTGGGTGTTGCATCGTCCGCCGCCGGCGGAGGAGCGGCTTCAGCCGCGACGGGTGTTCCCGTGAACGCCTGTCGCGGCTGAAGCCGCTCCTGCGTGGGGGCTCCTGCGTGTTGCTGGCGTCGATCGCTGCCCCGAGACCTGTCCAAGCTGAATTTTTTCAGCAATCCCAATTATTTAGCGCATGTAGTGCCGGTAACAGTTGAAAGCGCGCCGGGGCCTGCCTACACTCGCTCGTCGACTCGCCTGAATGGAAAAAAACCGATGCTGCGTATCGTGACGGCCAGCCTGCTCGCGCTCGCCCTGATTCCTGCGGCCCATGCCGCACCGGATTGCTCCGGTGACCTGCTGCCCAAGCCGCTGGCGCTGCCGGCCACGGTCGCCGCGCCGGTCGCTTCGGAACTGTTCAGCCGCAACGTGCAGCTGGGCATGCCCAGCGGCGTGCTGACCCAGTCCTACAGCAGCGACCAGTCGCTGGAGCGCGTGCTGCTGCGGCTGCGCGCCGACGGTTGCCAGAGCCTGGCCAACGCCACCCCGGGCGCGGTCAAGCCGAACGACCCGGCCGCCTACAAGCCGACCACCGCGTTCGACAACACGCCCTGGCGCTTCGACATGAGCCAGAACGGCAAGCGCATGACCGCCGAGGAGTTCGACGCCTGGATGAAGGCGCGCGGCGTGCGCGTGGTCAAGGCGCGTCCGGCACCGGCTGCCGCCGCCGAGGCGCCGGCACCGGTCGACGTCAACAAGCAGTAAGTCCGGCGCGCGGCCGCCTGCGGCCGCGCCCGTTCGCGCCGTGCGAGGGACCAAGCCGCCGCGTTCCCGCCGTCCGGCGTCGTCCCCGGCGGCGCCCGCGCGTCCGCGCCCGCCCGCGAGCGGCGGCGCACCGGCCGCGCCGCGGCACGGCCTGGCGCGGACCCTGTCCAAGCTGGGCCTGTGCTCGCGCACCGAGGCCGCGCGCTGGATCGCCGCCGGCCGCGTCGCCGTCGACGGGCGCATCGTCACCGATCCCGAATTCCCGATCCTGCCGGGCCGCCACCGGCTGGCCGTGGACGGCGCGCCGCTGGCCGATACCGCGCGCCGGTACCTGATGCTCAACAAGCCGCGCGGGCTGGTCACCAGCGCGCAGGACGAGCGCGGCCGCGACACCGTGTACCGCTGTTTCGACGGCGCCGGCCTGCCGTGGCTGGCGCCGGTTGGGCGCCTGGACAAGGCCAGCGAAGGCCTGCTGCTGTTCAGCAACGACCCGCAATGGGCGGCGCGGGTGACCGATCCGGGCAGCGGCCCGGACAAGACCTATCACGTGCAGGTGGACGCGGTGCCCGACGCGGCGCTGCTGGCGCGGATGTGTGCCGGCGTGGTCGCCGAGGGCGAACCGCTGCGCGCCAAACAGGTGCGCCTGCTGCGCCACGGCGAGCGCCATGCCTGGCTGGAGGTGGTGCTGGACGAAGGCCGCAACCGGCAGATCCGGCGGCTGCTCGCCGCGCTCGGCCTGGACGTGCTGCGGCTGGTACGGGTGGCGATCGGCGAGCTGGCATTGGGCGAGCTGGGCAAGGGCGCCTGGCGCGAACTCAGCGCCGCCGAAGTCACCGCGTTGGCGCCGGCGGCGGACGCGAGCGCGCCGGCCGCGCGCTGAGCAGGGCGGCGACCACCTCGCGGGCGCACCTCGCGGGCGCGCGCGTCCTGTGGCTCGCGCGCATCGTGGTGGCGGCCCTTGGCGTGATTGCAGCCGGCACAGGTCAGCGCTAGGGCGTGTCGCCCATCCCCGAGTATGCCGCGTTGGGCCTGGCAGGCGCGTGGCTGGTGTTGCGTGGCGCAGCGCCTGACTGGCCGTCAGGTCAAGCCGCGCGGCGCCTGCCAGGCGCAACCCGAAGGGCCGCGCTTGCGCGCGCATGGTCGCGTCATCGCTCGGGCGTGGACGGACGCCCGCTTCTTCGCGCTTCCTTGCCACAGGCGCGCGCAATCGCGGCGCGGCATGCTCGGGGATGGGTGACACGCCCTAGGTTGTGCGCATCGTTGGGGGCGCCGCCGCGCTGGGCGCACAGCGCCGCGGCGGCGCGGCGTCCGAATCAGGCCTGCGGCACCACGTGTTCGAGCGAGCAATGGCCCAGCCGCTCGCCGTCGCCACGCCCTAGGCGCCGCCGGCAATGCAGGCGGCGGCTATGCCAACCGCCGGCCGCCGGCTGCGCCTGGGCGTCGGTCTGCGCCGCCAGCACCAGCCGTTGGCGCAGCGCGTTGCGCATCTCAGGCGGCGAGCACGCCCAGTTCGCGGCCGATGCGGGTGAATGCGTCGATCGCCCGGTCCAGGTGCTCGCGGGTGTGCGCGGCGCTGATCTGGGTGCGGATCCGCGCCTGGCCCTTGGGCACCACCGGGAAGAAGAAACCGATGGCGTAGATGCCTTCCTCCAGCAGCCGTTCGGCGAAGCGCTGCGCCAGCGGCGCGTCGTACAGCATCACCGGGCAGATCGGATGGGTGCCGGGCTTGATGTCGAAGCCGGCGGCGGCCATGCGCTCGCGGAAGTAGGCGGTGTTCTCGACCAGGCGTGCGCGCAGGTCGTCGGCGGCGTCGAGCATCGCGAAGGCCTTGATCCCGGCGGCGACCACGTGCGGCGGCAGCGAGTTGGAGAACAGGTAGGGCCGCGAGCGCTGGCGCAGCAGTTCGATCACCTCGCAGCGGCCGGTGGTGAAGCCGCCCAGCGCGCCGCCCATGGCCTTGCCCAGGGTGCCGGTGAAGATGTCGATCTTGTCCAGCACGCCCTTGACCTCGGCCGAGCCGCGGCCGCTGGCGCCGAGGAAGCCGGTGGCATGGCATTCGTCGATGTGCACCAGCGCGTCGTACTTCTTCGCCAGCGCGGTGATCTCGTCCAGCGGGGCGATGAAGCCGTCCATCGAGAACACGCCATCGCTGGTGATCAGCTTGGTCTTGCAGCCGGCGGCGTCGGCCGCCTGCAGCTGCGCTTCCAGGTCGGCCATGTCGCAGTTGGCGTAGCGGAAGCGCTTGGCCTTGCAAAGGCGCACGCCGTCGATGATCGAGGCGTGGTTGAGCGCGTCGGAGATGATCGCGTCGTGCTCGCCCAGCAGCGGTTCGAACAGGCCGCCGTTGGCGTCGAAGCAGGCGGCGTAGAGGATGGTGTCCTCGGTGCCGAAGAACGCGGCGATCTGCGCTTCCAGCTGCTTGTGCAGGTCCTGGGTGCCGCAGATGAAGCGCACCGAGGCCATGCCGAAGCCGTGCGTGTCCAGCGCGTCCTTGGCGGCCTGGATCAGCGCCGGATGATCGGCCAGGCCCAGGTAGTTGTTGGCGCAGAAGTTGAGCACGCGGCGGCCGTCGGCGAGGACGATCTCCGCCGCCTGCGGGCCGACGATGATACGCTCGGACTTGAACAGGCCCTGGGCGCGGATCGCGTCCAGTTCCTCGGCGTAATGCTGGGTGAGGCGGGAGTCGGTCATGACGGGCACGCGCGGCGAAAGAGACGGCGATTTTACCGCGGCGCCCGCGCAGGCCGGGGTCGTCATGCGCAAATGGCATGAGCCGCTGCCCGGAAGTCATTTCACCCGCCGCCTGCCGCTGCGCAGCATGCGTCATGGTCCGCGGCGGGCATCGGCCGCGGCGTCGGCCTGTGTTTTCGGAGAACCGTCCATGTCCAGCCTTCCGCCGCGCCGTTGGCGCCCGCTGCTCGCACTCGCGCTGTGCGTGTTCGCCGGGGCCGCGGCCGCCGCCGAGACGCAACTGCTCAACGTCTCCTACGATCCCACCCGCGAGCTGTACCGGGACTACAACGCCGCCTTCGCCAAGCACTGGGCGCAGCTGCATCCCGGCGACACGGTCACGGTGGAGACCTCGCACGGCGGCTCCGGCAAGCAGGCGCGCGCGGTGATCGACGGGGTCGAGGCGGACGTGGTGACGCTGGCATTGGCCTACGACGTCGATGCGATCGCCGCCAAGAGCAAGCTGATCGATCCGAACTGGGCCACGCGCCTGCCCGACAACAGCGCGCCGTACACCTCGACCATCGTGTTCCTGGTGCGCAAGGGCAATCCGAAGGGGATCAAGGACTGGCCGGACCTGCTGCGCAACGGCGTGTCGGTGATCACCCCCAATCCCAAGACCTCCGGCGGCGCGCGCTGGAACTACCTGGCCGCCTGGGCCTACGCCGACCACATCTTCAAGGGCGACCGCGAGCGCATCCTCAACTACATGCGCGCCTTGTTCCGCAACGTGCCGGTGCTGGACACCGGCGCGCGCGGCGCCACCACCACCTTCGTCCAGCGCGGCATCGGCGACGTGCTGCTGGCCTGGGAGAACGAGGCGTTCCTGGCGCAGCAGGAACTGGGCCAGGACAAGTTCGAGATCGTGGTGCCGAAGCTGTCGATCCTGGCCGAGCCGTCGGTGGCGCTGGTCGACAAGAACGTGGACAAGCACGGCACCCGCGCGGTGGCCGAGGAATACCTGAAGTACCTGTACTCGCCGGAAGGGCAGAAGATCGCGGCCAGGCACTACTACCGGCCGCGCCATCCCGAATACGCCGACCGTGCCGACCTGGCGCGGCTGCCGAAGGTGCGGCTGGTCACCATCGATCAGGCGTTCGGCTCCTGGGCCAAGGCGCAGGCCACGCACTTCGACGACGGTGGCCTGTTCGACCAGATCCAGGCGAGCAAGTGACGCGATGGCCGTGACCGCCGCCGCCGTTCCCCGTGCACCGCGCCAGCGCCGGGTGATGCCGGGCCTGGGGCTGAGCCTGGGCATCACCCTGACCTGGCTCGGGCTGGTGGTGCTGATTCCCTTGCTCGCGGTGCTGCTCAAGAGCAGCGGGCTGGGCTGGGAAGGCGTGTGGCGGGTGTGGAGCGAGCCGCGGGTGCTGGCGGCGCTGCGCTTGAGCTTCGGCACCGCGCTGGTCGCGGCCGCGTTCAATGCGCTGATGGGCACCTGGGTGGCCTGGGTGTTCGTGCGTTATCGCTTTCCCGGCAAGCGCCTGTTCGACGCGATGATCGACCTGCCGTTCGCGCTGCCGACCGCGGTGGCCGGCATCGCCCTGACCGCGCTGTACGGCAGCAACGGCTGGATCGGGCGCTGGCTGGAGCAGCCGGCGCAGGCGCTGGCGGCCAGCCTGCCGACGCTGGCCTGGTGGTGGCCGCGGCTGGCGCTGCTGCTGGCGCTGTCGGCCACCGGTTACGCGCTGTTGCGATGCAGCCAGACGCTGCTGCCGGCACCGCTGCGCGCGCTGCAGCGCCTGCTCGGCACGGTCGCGGTGCTCAGCCTGGCCGCGCTGGGCGTCGGCGGCCTGCTGATCGGCTATGCCGGGCTGATGCAGAGCAGCGGTGCGGGCGGGATCAAGGTCGCCTACACGCCGCTGGGCATCGTCGTGGCGCTGGTGTTCGTGGGGCTGCCGTTCGTGGTGCGGATCGTGCAGCCGGTGCTGGCCGAGGCCGAGCGCGAACTGGAAGAGGCCGCGGCCACGCTTGGCGCCGGGCGCTGGCAGACGGTGCGCCGGGTGCTGCTGCCGACGCTGTGGCCGGCGGTGCTGACCGGGTTCGCGCTGGCCTTCGCGCGCGGCGTCGGCGAGTACGGCTCGGTGATCTTCATCGCCGGCAACCTGCCCAACGCCACCGAGATCGCGCCGTTGCTGATCACCATCCGCCTGGAAGAATTCGACTACGGCGGCGCCAGCGCGATCGCCGCGGCGATGCTGCTGCTGTCGCTGTTGTCGTTGCTGCTGGTCAACGCGGCGCAGGCCTGGTTCGCGCGGCGCGGCAGGGCGGTGGCGTGATGGCGTCCTTGGTCTCCGCGCTGGCCACGCGCGTGCCCGGGCAGGCCGGCGCGGCCGCCGTGCCGTTGCACGTGCAGGCCTCGGTGGTCGACGAGCCGCGCTGGGTGCGGCGGCTGCTAATCGGCGGTGCGCTGGGCTTCCTGCTGGCGTTCCTGCTGCTGCCCTTGCTGCTGGTGTTCGTCGAGGCGCTGCGCAGCGGCGCCGACGTGTTCTGGCGCGCGATCTCCGATCCGGATGCACTGGCGGCGATCCGCCTGACCCTGCTGGTCGCGGCGATCGTGGTGCCGTTGAACCTGGTGTTCGGCGTGGCCGCGGCCTGGGCGGTCAGCAAGCATCGCTTCCCCGGCAAGCGCCTGCTGGTGAGCCTGATCGATCTGCCGTTCTCGGTGTCGCCGGTGGTCGCCGGATTGCTGTTCATCCTGATCTTCGGCCGCAACGGCTGGGCCTGGCCGCTGATCGACGAGGGCGTGCGGCTGTCCCTGCCGCTGCTGGGCGAGGTGGTGCTGCGCCTGCCGCGCATCGTGTTCGCGCTGCCGGGCATCGTGCTGGCGACCACTTTCGTCACCTTCCCCTTCATCGCCCGCGAGCTGATGCCGCTGATGGAGCAGCAGGGCGACGACGAGGAACTGGCGGCGCTGAGCCTGGGCGCCAGCGGCTGGCAGACCTTCCGCCGGGTGACCTTGCCCAACATCCGCTGGGGCCTGCTGTACGGGGTGCTGTTGTGCAGTGCGCGGGCGATGGGCGAGTTCGGCGCGGTGTCGGTGGTGTCCGGGCACATCCGCGGGCGCACCAACACGCTGCCGCTGCATGTGGAGATCCTCTACAACGAATACGCCTACAGCGCCGCCTTCGCCTGCGCCAGCCTGCTGGCGCTGACCGCGCTGCTGACGCTGGCCGTGAAGTCCTGGCTGCACTGGCGCCACGGCGCGGCGCTGGCCGCCACTCACCGACACTGAGGTTGCAATGAGCATCCGCGTACAGCACCTGGACAAGCGCTTCGGCGATTTCGCCGCGCTCGACGACGTCGGCCTGGACATCCGCCAGGGCGAACTGCTGGCGCTGCTGGGGCCGTCCGGCTCCGGCAAGACCACGCTGCTGCGGGTGATCGCCGGGCTGGAACACGCCGATCGCGGACGCGTGCTGATCCACGGCGAGGACGCCACCGCGCTGTCGGTGCAGGCGCGCCGGGTCGGCTTCGTGTTCCAGCACTACGCCTTGTTCAAGCACATGACCGTGTACGAGAACATCGCCTTCGGCCTGCGCGTGCGCCGCGAGGCGCGCTGGACCGAGGCGCGCATCCGTGCGCGGGTGCAGGAACTGCTGGCGCTGGTGCAGTTGCACGAGCTGGAGCGGCGCTACCCGGCGCAACTGTCCGGCGGCCAGCGCCAGCGCGTGGCGCTGGCCCGCGCGCTGGCGATCGAGCCGCGCGTGCTGCTGCTCGACGAACCATTCGGCGCGCTCGACGCGCAGGTCCGCCGCGACCTGCGGCGCTGGCTGCGCGACCTGCACGAACGCACCGGTCTGACCACGGTGTTCGTCACCCACGACCAGGAAGAGGCGCTGGAGCTGGCCGATCGCGTGGCGATCCTCAACCGTGGCCGGATCGAGCAGATCGGCAGCCCGGCGCAGGTCTACGAGCAGCCGGCCTCGCCCTTCGTGTACGCCTTCGTGGGCGCGGTGAACCGGCTGCCGGCGCGCCTGCACGACGGCGCCGTGCAGATCGGCGGGCTGGCCTTGCCGGTACCGTCGACAGCGCTGTCCAGCGGCCCGGTCGAGCTGTACGTGCGGCCGGAAGACCTGGCGCCGGGCAGCGAGGGCTGGGCGGCGACGGTGCTGTCGATCCAGCGCAGCGGGCCGCGCCTGCGCCTGCGCGCGCAACTGGCGCACGGCCACGACGAGGTGGAGGTGGAACTGCCGGCGGGCGAGGGGGTGCCCGACTATGTACCGGGCCAGCCGCTGCACCTGCGCGCGCGTCGCTACGGGGTCTTTGCCCGGCCCGACTGAGGCGCCATCGCGCCACGCCGATGCGCACTGCCGTGCCTGCACGGCGGTGCCGCCAGCGGCTGCCCGAGCGGTCCTGGCCTGGCCGTCAGGACGCTGGCTGGGACCGCGCCTGGCGAAGCCGTGGCCGCAGTCGGCGCGCCGGCCATGTCCGTGCGTGACGTGATCCAGGGGCGTTGTGTCAGGGCATGGCATGCGCCTGGCGAAAAGTTGTTGCGCTGCACGATCAAAACAGTTAAAAAAGCGTGAAAGCGACATAAGCCCGTCGCTGCAACCCACCCCTCTTCAACCGCAGGAGACTGACCGGTGAACAAGACCACTCTCGCCCTGGCCCTCGCACTGGCCGCTTCGCCGCTCACCGTCCTGGCCCAGGACGAGCCCGCCTCGCCGATCACCGGCTCCTACGGCGTGGTCAGCGACTACGTGTTCCGTGGCGTCTCCCAGACCGACAAGGGCCCGGCGTTCCAGGCCGGTCTCACCTACACCTCGCCGTTCGGCCTGTACGTGGGCGCCTGGGGTTCCAACGTCGACTTCGGCGCCGGCGATCCGGATTGGGAAACGGACGGCTTCGTCGGCTACAACGTCGATTTCTCCCCGGACTGGAACTTCGATGTGATGGTCAACCGCTACGGCTATCCGGGCGCCGGCCGGTTGAACTACAACGAACTGATCACCAAGACCAAGTTCCTCAAGACCTACACCCTGACCGTGGCCTACACCGACAACGTGTACAACCTGGACAAGGACAGCTTCTACTACGCGCTGGACGGGAACTGGTCGCTGCCGCAGGGCTTCAGCGTCGGCGCGCACGTCGGCCGCACCACTTACGAAAGCGCGCTGACCGCCTACCAGGACTACACCGACTACAACGTCAGCGTGGGCAAGATGGTCGGCCCGCTGGCGCTGAGCGTGGGCTACTACGACACCGACAACAAGGGGCCGGAGAACTTCACCGAGCGCCTGGCCGGTCACCGCGTAGTGGTCTCGGGCACGATCGCGTTCTGATCGCATCGCTGCCATGAAACGACGAAGGGCGCCGCAAGGCGCCCTTCGTATTCTTCCGGGACCGCCGCGCTGCCGCGGCGGGCGCCTCACCAGCTCAGCACGACCTTGCCGGCCTTGCCTTCTTCCATCAGGTCGAAGCCCTTCTGGAACTCGTCGATGGTCAGCTGGTGGGTCAGCACCTTGCCCAGCGGGAAGCCGGACAGCACCAGCTGGGTCATCTTGTACCAGGTCTCGTACATCTTGCGGCCGTAGATGCCCTGCACGGTCAGTCCCTTGAAGATGATCTTGTCCCAGTCGGCGCCGGCGCCGCGCGGCATGATGCCGAGCATGGCGATCTTGCCGCCGTGGTACATGCAGTCGAGCATGTCGTTGAAGGCGCGCGGGTTGCCGCTCATCTCCAGGCCCACGTCGAAGCCTTCCATGTGCAGGTCGGCCATCACCTCCTTGAGCGAGGTGTTGGCGACGTTGACCACGCGCGTGGCGCCCATGTCCGCGGCCAGCTTCAGGCGGAAGTCGTTGACGTCGGTGACCACCACGTTGCGCGCGCCGATGTGCTTGCAGATGCCGGCGGCGATGATGCCGATCGGGCCGGCGCCGGTGATCAGCACGTCCTCGCCGATCACGTCGAACTCCAGCGCGCAGTGCGCGGCGTTGCCGTAGGGATCGAAGAACGCGGCCAGCTCGGAGGGGATCTGGTCGGGGATCGGCCACAGGTTCGAGGCCGGCATCACCATGTACTCGGCGAAGGCGCCGTTGACGTTGACGCCGATGCCGACGGTGTTCGGGCACAGGTGCGGGCGCCCGCCGCGGCAGTTGCGGCAGTGGCCGCAGACGATGTGGCCTTCGGCCGACACGCGCTGGCCGACCTCGTAGCCGGTGACCGCCGAGCCGAGCTGGGCGATGCGGCCGACGAATTCGTGGCCGATGGTCAGGCCGGGCTTGATGGTGCGCTGGCTCCACTCGTCCCACAGGTAGATGTGCAGGTCGGTGCCGCAGATCGCGGTCTTTTCCAGCTTGATCAGCACGTCGTTGGGGCCGGGGACCGGCACCGGCACCTGTTCCAGCCAGATGCCCTTGGCGGCGTCGCGCTTGACCAGCGCCTTCATTGTTTGCGCCATGTCGGTGCAGATTCGATGGGAAGAGGGCGCGCAGTATAAGCGCCCGGCCGGCGCGCCCATGTTGCGGCGCGGTCAGGGCGCGCCCGCCATGCCGTGTGCGGCGTACTCGGCGCCGGATGATCCGCCCCAGGGTGCCATTGGTCACGGTCCGGGCACTTGGTGACAGCCGTTACACTCTAACGTCTGTCATCAAGGAAACCGCTCGATGCGTTCGAATCCGTTGGCTGTCGCCATCGCCGTCGTGGCCGCCCTGTCCGCTGCCTCCGCCGCCCATGCCGGCGAGGGCATGTGGGTCCCGCAGCAGTTGCCGGACATCGCCGGGCCGTTGCAGCAGGCCGGCCTGAAGCTGTCGCCGCAGCAACTGGCCGATCTCACCGGCGACCCGATGGGCGCGGTGGTCTCGCTCGGCGGCTGCACCGCCAGCTTCGTCTCGCCGCAGGGCCTGGTGGTGACCAACCACCACTGCGCCTACGGCGCGATCCAGCTCAACTCGACCCCGCAGAAGAACCTGATCCGCGACGGTTTCAGCGCCGCTAGCCAGGGCGCGGAACTGAGCGCCGGTCCCAACGCGCGCATCTACGTGCTCGACCGCATCACCGACGTCACCGCCCAGGCCAAGGCGGCGATGGCCGCCGCCGGCAACGATGCGCTCAAGCGCACGCAGGCGCTGGAGGATTTCGACAAGGCCCAGGTCGCCGCCTGCGAAGCCGACGCCGGCTACCGCTGCGCGCTGTACAGCTTCTCCGGCGGCAACACCTACCGCCTGTTCCGCACGCTGGAAATCCGCGACGTGCGCCTGGCCTATGCGCCGCCGTCGGGCATCGGCAAGTTCGGCGGCGACGTCGACAACTGGATGTGGCCGCGCCACACCGGCGACTTCTCGTTCTACCGCGCCTATGTCGGCAAGGACGGCAAGCCGGCCGCCTATGCCAAGGACAACGTGCCGTACCAGCCCAAGCACTTCCTGAAGTTCGCCGACCAGCCGCTGGGCGCCGGCGATTTCGTCATGGTCGCCGGCTACCCGGGCCGCACCAACCGCTATGCGCTGGCCTCCGAATTCGACGCCACCGCCGACTGGGGCTATCCCACCGCCGCGCGCCAGTACCGCGACCTGATCGCCTTGGTCGAGCAGGCCGGCAAGCAGAACCCGGACATCCAGGTGAAGTACGCGGCGACCATGGCCAGCTGGAACAACGTCGCCAAGAACTACGAGGGCCAGCTGGAAGGCTTCAAGCGCATCGACGCGGCGGCCAAGAAGCATGCCGAGGAACGCGCGGTGCTGGACTGGCTCAAGCGCCAGGGCGGCGAGGGCAAGGCCGCGCTGCAGGCCCACGCGCAACTGCTGGCGCTGGGCGAGCAGGCCAAGGCGACGCGCGATCGCGACCTGGTGCTGCGGCAGATGCAGCGGACCGGGGCGCTCGGCAGCGCGGTCATGCTGTACCGGCTGTCGATCGAACGCGCCAAGCCGGATGCCGCGCGCGAGCCGGGCTACCAGGAGCGCGACCTGCCCGAGATCGAGGGCGCGATGAAGCAGATGGAGCGCCGCTACGTCGCGTCCATGGACAGCCAGTTGCAGCGCTACTGGTTCGACCAGTACCTGAAGCTGCCGCAGGCGCAGCGCCTGCCGGCGCTGGACCAGTGGTTGGCCGGTGCCGATGCGCAGGCCGCCGCGGCGCGCCTGGCCGGTACCCAGCTGGGCAGCACCGAGCAGCGCCTGAAGTGGCTGCACGCCGACCGCGCCGCGTTCGAGGCCAGCGACGACCCGGCGCTGCGCTACGCGGTGGCGCTGATGCCGACCCTGCTGCAGATCGAGCAGGACCAGAAGCGCCGCGAAGGCGAGGAGCTGCTGGCGCGTCCGCGCTACCTGCAGGCCGTGGCCGACTACAAGAAGAGCCAGGGCGAGTTCGTGTATCCGGACGCCAACTCCTCGTTGCGCATCACCTTCGGCAACGTCAAGGGCTATTCGCCCAAGGACGGCGTGGAATACACCCCGTTCACCACGCTGGAAGGCGTGGTCGCCAAGGACACCGGCGTGGAGCCGTTCGACTCGCCCAAGGCGCTGCTGGAGGCGGCCAGGGCCAAGCGCTACGGCGGGCTGGAGGACAAGCGGCTGGGCACGGTGCCGGTGAACTTCCTGTCCGACCTGGACATCACCGGCGGCAACTCCGGCTCGCCGGTGATGGACGCGCACGGCAAGCTGGTCGGCCTGGCCTTCGACGGCAACTGGGAGTCGGTGAGTTCGAACTGGGTGTTCGACCCGGCGATGACCCGGATGATCGCCGTCGACGCGCGCTATCTGCAGTGGATCATGCAGGAAGTGGCGCCGGCGCCGCGGCTGCTGAAGGAGCTGAACCTGGCCAAGTGAGCCAGGCCCGGCGGGCGGCGGTCGCGGCCGCCGCCCGCGTGTCCGCTACGCTGCGCCGCGGTGGCGCGCCACGGGGACGCCGCGCAGGGTTTCCGGCGACGGAGCGGGTATCATGCCGCTCCGTTTTCGTTTGCGAGACGGTCCCTTCCCCCCAAGGAATCCAGCGCATGCGCATTCTGCTCGCCCGTCATGGCGAAACCCCGTGGAACGCCGAAGGCCGCTACCAGGGCCAGATCGACATCCCGCTGTCGCCGGTCGGCGACGCCCAGGCGCAGGCGCTGGGTGCGCGCCTGCGCGAAGTGCCGCTGACCCGCGCCGTGGCCTCGCCGCTGGCGCGCGCGCAACGCACGGCGCGCTTCGCGCTGGGGCCTGAGCGCGAGGCGCTGCTGCAGACCGATCCGGACCTGCAGGAGATCGCCCATGGCGAGTGGGAAGGCCTGCTGGCCAGCGAGATCCACGAGAAGGATCCGGCGCGCCTGCGCGCCTGGCGCGAGGAGCCGGACACGGTGCTGATGCCGGGCGGCGAGTCGCTGCGGCAGGTGCTGGAGCGTTCCTGGCGCGGCCTGGCCCGCGCCGCCGAGGGGCTGGGCGAACACGACACCTTGCTGGTGGTGGCGCACGATGCGGTCAACCGGGTGATCCTGTGCCGGATACTGGGCCTGCCGATCGCGCGGCTGTGGAGTTTCCGCCAGGCGCCGACCACGCTGAACCTGCTGGAAGGGCCGGACGTGGAGCGTCTGGAGGTGGTGCGGCTGAACGATTGCGCGCACCACACGCCGTTCTTCGGCGAGGCGAAGCATCGGGCGCTGTAGCGCTTCTGCTGATTCGTTGCCAGGACGCGTTGAGTTGATGCAAAGGCAAGATCAAGTGCTTTCGCGCTTGGCGCGCGAGTCACTTTTCTTTGCTTGTGCAAAGAAGGCTTTACAGCAGCCGGAGGCTGATCAAAGTAACCCAAAGAAAGCACACCCGGGTGGCACGCCCTCCGCGCTGCGCGCTCCGGGTGCGCAAGCAGGCCGGACATTTTTCGGCGGCACTTGTCCGCTCCGCGGCCAAGCCCGGGGCAGGCGCCTCACGGCGCCAGCCCGTTCGCCGGGGCGAAGCACTGCTTCGCCTTTATCCGGCTCACCCATGTGCCGTCGAAAAACGGCGCGCTTCCTGCGCGCCGCCCCTGCGGGGTTTTTATCCGGCCTGCTTGCCGTGCCTCACGGGATCCGGAATAGCAACAGCCAAAGCCAAAGCAGCAGCAAAATGCGTCGCCGCTATGAGTGCGCGTGCTGGCGCCGTATCAATCGAGTTCAATCGCCTCCATGAACACCCTCCCCGAATGGCTCGCCTACATCGAGCGCCAACACCCCCAGGACATCGCCATGGGCCTGGAGCGGGTGCGCGCGGTGGCCGCGCGCATGCGCCTGACCCGGCCCGCCAGGCACGTCATCACCGTCGGCGGCACCAACGGCAAGGGCTCCACCGTGGCCTTCGTTGAGGCGATCGCGCGTGCCGCCGGCTGGCGCGTGGGCAGCTACACCTCGCCGCACCTGCTGCGCTACAACGAGCGCGTGCGCATCGACGGCGAAGAGGCCAGCGATGCCGACCTGGTGAGCGCCTTCGCCGCGGTGGAAGCCGCGCGTGGCGATACGGCGCTGACCTATTTCGAATACGGCACGCTGGCGGCGCTGTGGCTGTTCCAGCAGGCCAAGCTGGAACTGGCGGTGCTGGAAGTCGGCCTCGGCGGCCGCCTGGACGCGGTGAACCTGGTCGATGCCGACGTGGCGGTGATCACCACCGTGGACATCGACCACACCGACTGGCTCGGCAGCGACCGCGAGGCCATCGGCACGGAGAAGGCGGGCATCGCGCGGCCGTGGAAGCCGCTGGTGCTGGGTGAGATCGATCCGCCCTCCAGCGTGCTGCGCCGCGCCTACGCGATCGGCGCCAACGCGCTGCGCGCCGGCAGCGACTTCTTCCACGAGCCGATCGACGCCGAGCGCTGGCGCTGGCGCGACGTCGGTACCGAACTGCAGTTGCCGCTGCCGCAGCTGCGTGCGCCGGTGCAGCGCGCCAACGCCGCCACGGCCATCGCCGCCCTGCGCGCGCTGCGCCGGTCGCTGCCGCGCCACGCCTACGCCGAGGGCATCGCCGCCGCGCGCCTGCGTGGGCGCCTGCAGCCGTGCGTGCGCGACGGCGTGGAGGTGCTGGTCGACGTCGGCCACAATCCGCAGGCCGCCCGCGAACTGGCCGCCGCGCTGCAGGCGCAGCCGGTCGCCGGCCGCACCCATGCGGTGTTCGCGGCGCTGGCCGACAAAGACGCCGCCGGCGTGGTGGCCGCGCTGGCCGCGCAGGTCGACGCCTGGCATCTGGCCGGCTTGGGCGGCAGCCGCGGCCAGAGCGGTGCGCAGCTGCGCGCGCGGTTGGCGGACACGGCCGCCGCCGAGGCCGATCTCGCCGAGAGCGTGGCGCAGGCGCTGCAATCGGCGCTGGCGCAGGCGCGGCCGGGCGACCGGGTCCTGGTGTTCGGCTCGTTCCATACCGCTGGCGAGGCGCTGCACTGGCTGCATTCAGCCGGCTGATCCCGTCTCCGCGCGGGCCGACCTTATAATCGGGGCGGCACTCCGCCACGCCGCCCTCTCACCCTTTCCGTGGATACCGTCCTGAAACAGCGATTGATTGGCGCCCTCGTCCTGGTAGCGCTCGCCGTGATCTTCCTGCCGATGCTGGTGAAGGGGCCTGCGCCCGACAGCGGCGTGGCCAATGTGCCGCTGAAGGCGCCCGACGCGCCGGCCGATGGCCAGTTCGAGACCCGCGAGCTGCCGCTGGTGACCCCGGGCGACGCACCCAGCGGCGGGGCCGTGGGCATGGCCAAGGCCCCGGGCGCCACGCCCGCGGCGGCGGCCACGCCGGCGCCGGTCAAGGACAATCCCGATGCTGCCGACCTGGCCGATCCGGCCGCCGGCAGCGCCGCGCAGCCGTTGCCGCCGAGTACGGCCGCCGGCAACTACGCGGTGAATTTCGGCGCCTATGCCACCGCCGCCGATGCCGACGCGGTGATCGCGCGGCTCAAGCAGGCGCAGCTGCCCGGCTTCCGCGAGCAGGCCAGCATCGGCGGTCGCCAGGCCTGGCGGGTGCGGATCGGGCCGTATGCCGATCGCGCCCAGGCCGAATCGGTGCGCCTGCAGGCGGTCAAGGTCCGCAACGACGTCAACGCCCAGGTGGTGACCCTGGACGCGGCGCCGAGCAACGCCACCCCCACCAGCAATGTCGCCGCCGCCGCGGCTGCCGCCCCGGCCAAGACCGAGGCGCTGCCGGCGGAGCCGGCCAAGCCGGTGGCCACCGCCGCCAAGCCGGCGACGCCGCCGGTGCCCAAGCCGGAACCGGCCAAGCCGGCCACGCCCAAGCCCGAACCCGCCAAGCCGGCGCCCACCCCGGCCACCACGGCGGCGGCCAAGCCGGCGCCGAGCGTGCCCGCCGCGCCGGCCGCTGCCGGCACCGGCTTCGCCGTGCAACTGGGCGCCTTCGGCAAGGTCGAGGACGCCAATGCCCTGCGCGACAAGGCCCGCGCGGCCGGCTTCAGTGCTTTCGTCGAACAGGTGCGCACCGACAAGGGCCCGTTGAGCCGGGTGCGGGTCGGTCCGGTCGCCACCCGCGCCGATGCCGAGCAGTTGCGGGCCCAGGTCGCGGCCAAGGTCGGCATCAGCGGTATGGTACGTCCACATCCTTGATCGGGCTGCGGCCCATGGAGTAGTTGGCATGTCCCAGGGAAGGCAGGCGCGACGCGCGATCGGCGCGATGCAGCGGCTCGGCCGCGGGAGGCGCGCATGATCGACATGGTGCTGTTGACGGTGATCCTGGTCTCGGCCCTGCTCGGGGCGCTGCGCGGCTTCGTCGGCATCGTCGTCGGCACCCTGTCCTGGTTCCTGGCCGGCTGGGCGACCTTCCAGTTCGGCGGCAGCGCCGGGCAGTGGTTGGCCGAGGGGGCCCGGCCGAGCATGAGCTACTACCTGGGCGGCTACGCGCTGACCTTCGTGACGGTGATGGCAGTGGTCGCCATCGTCGGCATGGCGATCCGCACCGCGGTGCGTTCGACCGCACTGTCGGGCACCGATCGGGCGCTCGGCTTCGGCCTGGGCGCGGCGCGCGGCGGTTTGTTCGCCGCGGTGCTGGCGCTCCTGATGAGCTTCACGCCGCTGACCCGCGAGCCGGACTGGCAGCGCTCGGTGGTGCTGCCGGTGCTCAGCCCGGGCGTGGGCTGGATGCGCGCGCAACTGCCGGACTGGCGCATGCCGCAGATGCCGCAGCTGAACCTGTCGCAGATGCCGCAACTGAACGTGTCGCAGATGGATTTGGGCAACTTGCCCGCGGCAGGCGATAATGCCGCGTTGGGCAACGCCCTGCAGGCCAGCGGGCTGCAGGAGATGATGTCCAAGGCCCTGGGGCGTCCCGGGGTGCGGTCCGCGCAGCCCGGGGGCGATCCGTCGCAACCGATGCCCGCGAACATCGATCCGGCGCAGGCGCGTCCGGCGCAATCCGACCCGGCACGGGTCGAACCCAACGGCCAGGCACGGCCATCTTCCCAATAGCGGCGTCCCCGCCGCGGAGAGCGTTGACATGTGTGGCATCGTCGGAATCGTCGGCAACCAGAACGTGGCCGGGCAACTCTATGACGGCCTGGCCGTGCTGCAGCACCGCGGCCAGGACGCGGCGGGCATCGCCACCGCCGACGGCACCCGCCTGCGCGTGCAGAAGGCCAACGGCCTGGTCCGCGACGTCTTCGACGAGAAGCGCATGGCGGTGCTGGAAGGCCGTGTCGGCATCGCCCATTGCCGCTACCCGACCGCCGGGTCGGAAGGCATGGACGAGGCGCAGCCGTTCTACGTGAATTCGCCGTACGGCATCGCGCTGGCCCACAACGGCAACCTGATCAACACCGAGACCCTGCGCCAGCAGGTGTTCGAGGCCGACCGCCGCAACATCAACACCGATTCGGACAGCGAAGTGCTGCTGAACGTGTTCGCCTACGAACTGGACGCGCAGCGCATGCTGACCCCGGAGGCGGCGATCCGCGCCGTGGCCGGCGTGCACCGCCGCTGCAAGGGCGGCTACGCCGTGGTCAGCGTGGTGCTGGGGCTGGGCCTGGTCGCGTTCCGCGATCCGCACGGCATCCGCCCGCTGGTGCTGGGCAAGCGCGAGGGCGTGGAGGGCGACGAGTACATCGTCGCCTCCGAGTCCTCGGCGCTGGACATCCTCGGCTTCACCCGCGTGCGCGACGTGCGCCCCGGCGAGGCGCTGGTCATCACCGGCCGCGGCGAGCTGTTCTCCGAGGTGTGCGCCTCGCCCACCGACCACACCCCGTGCATCTTCGAGTACGTGTACTTCGCGCGCCCGGACTCGATGATCGACAACGTCTCGGTGCACAAGGCGCGCATGCGCATGGGCATGAAGCTGGGCGAGAAGATCCTGCGCCTGCGCCCGGACCACGACATCGACACCATCATCCCGATCCCGGACACCTCGCGCGACGCCGCGCTGGAGATCTCCAACGTGCTCGGGGTGAAGTACCGCGAGGGCTTCGTCAAGAACCGCTACGTGGGCCGTACCTTCATCATGCCGGGGCAGGGCGAGCGGGTGAAGTCGGTGCGCCGCAAGCTCAACCCGATCCACCTGGAGTTCCGCAACCGCGTGGTGCTGCTGGTCGACGATTCGATCGTGCGCGGCACCACCAGCCGGCAGATCGTGCAGATGGCGCGCGACGCCGGCGCGCGCAAGGTGTACCTGGCCAGCGCCGCGCCGCCGGTGCGCTACCCCAACATCTACGGCATCGACATGCCGGCCGCCGACGAACTGGTCGCGCACGGCCGCAGCGAGCAGGAGATCCAGGAGTTCCTGGGCTGCGACTGGCTGATCTACCAGGATCTGGAAGACCTGGAGACCGCGGTGCGCGAGGGCAACCCGGAACTGAAGACCTTCGACTCCTCGTGCTTCAACGGCCAGTACACCACCGGCATCGAACCCGGCTACTTCGAGCGGATCATGCAGCTGCGTTCGGACGAGGCCAAGCGCAAGCGCCGTGCCTGAGCCGCGCGGCGCCCGCACCCGGGCGTGGCCCCTGCGCGCGTCGGCGGTGCCGTGAACGGCGACCTGTACCAGGCCGCGCGCGCCTGCCTGGACGCGGCCGACCCCGACGAGAAGGTCGCGCTGACCCAGCGCCATGCCGCGGCCTGGCGCGAGGGCGCGCTGGCGCTGCCGGCCACCGCGCCGGCGCCCGAGCCGATCCGCATGCCGGGGCGGCCGCCGCGGCCGCTGCTGGTGCATCCGCGCGAGCTGCCGCGGCGCGGTCTCGGCAGTGCTGAGGGCCGCGCCGCCTTCATCCACGCCATCGCCCACATCGAACTCAACGCCATCGACCTGGCCTGGGACGCGGTCTACCGCTTCCGCGGCCTGCCGCCGGCGTTCTACGCCGACTGGGTGGCGGTGGCGGACGACGAGTCGCGCCATTTCGTGCTGCTGCGCGACCGCCTGCGCGCGCTGGGCCACGCCTACGGCGATTTCGCCGCGCACAACGGCCTGTGGGAAATGTGCGAGAAGACCGCGCACGACGGCCTGGCGCGGATGGCGCTGGTGCCGCGGGTGCTGGAGGCGCGCGGCCTGGACGTGACTCCGGGCATGATCGCCAAGCTGCGCGCGCTCGGCGACGATGCCACCGCCGACATCCTGGAGATCATCCTGCGCGAGGAAGTGGCGCACGTGGCCGCCGGCTCGCGCTGGTACCGCTGGTACTGCGCGCAGGCCGGGATCGAGCCGCGCGCCCGCTTCGCGGCCCTGCTGCGCGAGTACGCCGGCGGCTATCTGCACGGCCCGTTCAACCTGCAGGCGCGCCTGCTGGCCGGGTTCGACGAGGACGAATTGCTGGCCCTGCAGCAGCAGGCCGGCTGAGGCGGCACTGCCCCTCGGCAGGCGCTGCTCCTGCTGCGACAAAGCGCAGACATGGACGGAATTCCGGTTGCGCCATGCGCGTTCTGTGACGTCTATCTCCGACTGATGCCGCGATTGCATTTGTTGCTTGCGCTGAACGGTGGCTGAGCGGCTAATCGAACTCCCCCGCGCGGCCTCCCCCGTCTGCGGCCGCGCGCGGGGCGACGTTCGTCCCTACTCACCACCCAGGAGTCCGACATGAAGTCGATGTGCAGCCTGACCGCGATGCTTGCCCTGTGTGTCGCCGGTTCCGCCTCCGCCGCCGCGAAGCCCCTGTTCCAGAGCAGCCAGTACGTTTCCAAGTCCATTGCCGGCGAGCCGGCGCTGAACCGCCTGCTGGCCAATCCCGCCACCGGCGCGGTGCAGCGGGTCGGCGTGGATGCCGCCGCCGTCACCGCCGGGCAGGCCCAGCTGGAACTGGACCTGCTGGGCAAGCGCGTCACCGCCACGCAACTGAAGACCGAGCAGCTGGAAGGCGGCAACAGCATCTGGTACGGCAATCTCGGCAATGCCGCGGTGGCCCGGACCCGTGCGCGCTCCGGCCTGGATCCGTTGAACTCGGCGATCCTGGTGCGCAGCGGCGACACCATCACCGGCAGCATCCGCAGCAACGGCACGCTGTTCCACCTGCGTCCAATCGCCGGCGGCGGCCATGTGCTGGTGGAGGTCGACGAACGGCGCATGCCCGCCGAGCACCCGGCCGACTACGCGCTGCTGCCGACCGTGCAGATGCCGCAGTCGGTGATCGACGAGCGCATGACCGCCGCCGGCGCCTCGTCCGGCTCGCCCGCGACCATCCGCGTGCTGGTGGTGGCGACCAACAAGGCGGTGACCAGCTACGGCGGCAACATGCAGTCGCTGGTGCAACTGGCGGTGGCCGAGTCCAACCAGGGCTACAGCAACAGCAACGTCGGCATCACCATGCAGCTGGCCGGCTACGAGACCACCAACTACACCGAATCCGGCGACTTCAACACCGACCTGACCCGCTTCCGCGGCACCAGCGACGGCTACATGGACAGCATCCATACCTCGCGCAACAGCACCGCGGCCGACGTCGGCGTGCTGATCATCGACAATTCCGCCTACTGCGGCCTCGCGTCGGGCATCGGCTCCACCGCCGCCACCGCGTTCGCGGCGGTGTACTGGGATTGCGCCACCGGCTACTACAGCTTCGCCCACGAGATCGGCCATCTGCAGAGCGCGCGCCACGACGTGGCCACCGACTCCAGCACCTCGCCGTACGCCTACGGCCACGGCTATCGCTATGGCAACAGCTGGCGCACGATCATGGCCTACAACTGCAGCAGCAGTTGCCCGCGGCTGAACTACTGGTCCAACCCGAACGTGTCCTACAACGGCGTGCCGATGGGCAACGCCAGCACCGCCGACAACCAGCGCGTGCTGGTCAACACCAAGGCGACGGTGGCCGGCTTCCGTTGAGCCGGCACGCGGGTGGCGCAGGCCGCATGCCTGCGCCGCCCGCGGCGAAGACGGCCGCAGCGGGCGCGGCGGCGTCCGCTTCGGCTATGCTGGGAAGCGGCGCCGGCGCGGCCGGTGCCGACCGACTTCCTGGGATCGACGATGTTCAAGCGCATGCGACTGCCGGCCGCGCTGCTGCTGGCGATGCTGAGCGCGGGCTGCGGCCCCGCCCCCGAGCGGCAGACGGACGCACCGTCGCCGACCGCCAAGACCGACGCGCCGCGGGCGACCCCGCCGGCCGCACCGGCCGACACCTTCGACGCCCAGCGCGCGATGGACGTGTTGCAGGCGCGCCTGGCCGCCGATCATGCCTATCCCGACCTGCCGTGCCTGGGCTACGCCGTCGAGGACGCGAGCGAGGATCAGGCTCCGACCGATGCGGGGGCGACCGCCTCTGCGACCTCCGCGCCTGCGCCGGCTGCGATCGAGATCGCGGTGCGCGAGAAACACGGCGACGGCTGCCCGGGCGATCCGCAGACCGAGCCGGTCCGCGATCGTTTCCGCGTCGAGCGCTCGGGCGCGATCCGCTGGTACGACGTGGTCGATGGCGACTTCGTCGATTACGCGCAATGGCGGCAGCAGCATGCCGGCGGTGGCCTGCCCTGAGAGGTGGGCCTTCGCGCTGTGGCGGACGCATGCTTGCCGCGGTGCGCGGCGAGGAAATACCAGAGGGTGCAAATGCCCGCACGTGGGCGAGGGCGACGTCGCGCGCGGATTGTCCGGCCGATTGCGGCGTTCGCCGAGGGGGGCAGAGACGAGCTGGTGCGTCTCAATGCTGCGATCATCTGCCCTGCGGAATCCCGGGCCGAAGCGTAGTTCGGTGCCGTCCTGCAGTCGCGCCGCTGCTGGCAGGGGAATGCTGTGCAGCGGAGCGCCGAGTGCGCGTTGCCAGGCTGCGCGCGGCGGCGCGGACGCGTGCGCTAGAGCTGTTGCAGCCGGCAGCCCTGCGCGTCCACGCGCAGCACCGAGCCCTGTTCGTACCAGTCGCCAAGCACGATGCGGGTGCAGGCGCGGCCCTCCACGTCCAGCGCATGCACCGCCGGCCGATGGGTGTGGCCATGGATCATCCGCGCCACGCCGTAGCGGGAGAAGGTGGCGGCAACTTCGGCCGGCGCCACGTCGGTGACGGTCTCGAACTGCGCGCGATCGCCCTGCTTCAGGTCGGCCTGGCGCGCCTGGCTGGCGGCGCGCGCCTGTTGCGCGTAGGCGATGCGTGCGGCCAGCGGCTGCGCCAGGAACTGCTGCTGGAAGGCGGGGTCGCGGGTCTGCGCACGGAACGCTTGGTAGGCGGTGTCGTCGGTGCACAGCAGGTCGCCGTGCAGCAGCAGGGTCGGTTCGCCGTACAGGTCGATCACGCAGGGATCGGGCAGCAGGCGCAGGCCGGCGCGCCGCGCGTAGTCGGCGCCGAGCAGGAAGTCGCGATTGCCGTGCATGAAGAACGCCGGCACCCCGGCCTCGTGCAGCGCGTGCAACTCCAGCGCCACCGCATCGGCCGCCTCGGACGGCGTGTCGTCGCCGATCCAGGCCTCGAACAGGTCGCCGAGGATGTACAGCGCCTCGGCCTGGCGCGCCTCGCCACGCAGGAAATCGAGAAACAGCGCGGTGATCGCCGGCCGTGCCGGATCCAGGTGCAGGTCGGAGATGAACAGCGTGGTCATCCGGACATTGTAAGGCCGGGAGTGGGGAATCTGGATTGGGGAACGGTGAGTGTTCGCGAGCGCAGGCGTTGCTACGCTTTCGAAGGGCCGGGATTGGGATTCGGGAACGGGAATTAGGGATTCGGAGGGTGCGCTAACGTAGGCGTTGTTGCGCTTTCGTAGGAGCGGCTTCAGCCGCGACCTTGTCCGGAGCCAGGATTGAGGAGAGGGCATGGAGCCGGACGGCGCCGGCTGTTTCCATTCCCTATTCCCGGTTCCCCATTCCCAGCCTCATACCAACCACAGCGACACGCCGGCCAACACCGCGCCGATGCCGGTGGCGGCGAGCACGTCGCTGGGGTAGTGCAGGCCCAGCACCACCCGCGACAGCGCCACGCAGGCGATGAACGGCACCAGCAGCGGCGCCAGCCACGGGTAATAGGCGAGGGCGACGATGCCGAAGGACACCGCGTGCAGGGTGTGGCCGGAGGGGAAGCTGAACTCGTCCAGCGGTGCCACCCAGGCGCGGATGCGCATGTCGGCGGCGTAGGGCCGCGGACGCCGGGTCCAGCGCTTCAGGCCCTTGTACAGGCTCAGCGCGACCACGCCGGTGGCGGCCATGTGCGCCGAGGCGAACACGCCGTCCATGCCGTCGCACAGCACCAGCAGGGTCATCAGCGCGTACCAGAACACGCCGTCGCCGAGTCGGCTGATCGCCGAGAAGAAGCGCCGCACCGAGCGCCGCCGGCACCAGTGGTTGGCGCGCCGGCACCAGCGGGTCTCGTGCCCGCGCAGGATCTCAAGCCGCGTCGACATGCGTCCTCCGGGTTTCCGCCAGTTCGGTGAGCAGCGCATCGAAGTCGGCCACCACCCGCTCCGGGCGCAGTTGCTGCATCGACGCGCAGGCGGCCTCGCCCAGGCGCCGGCGCAGCGCGTCGTCGCTGCCCAGGCGCAGGGCGGCGGCGATGAAGGCCGCATCGTCGGCGACCGCCGCGCCGTTGAGGCCGTCGCGCAGGTATTCGCGCGCCGCGCCGTAGTCGAAGGCGACCGTGGCCACGCCGCTGGCCATCGCCTCCAGGGTCACGTTGCCGAAGGTCTCGCTGCGGCTGGGGAACAGGAACAGGTCGCCGCTGGCGAAGTGCCGCGCCAGCGCGTCGCCGCGCTGCACGCCGCAGAAAATGAAGTCCGGATTCTCCTGCGCCAGGCGCTCGCGCAGCGGGCCATCGCCGACCCAGACGAAGCGCGCCCGCGGGCGCAGCTGCTGCAGCTGGCGGAACGCGCGCACCGCCAGCGGCAGGTTCTTCTCCGAGGCGATGCGGCCCACGTACAGCACCGCGCAGTCGTCGTCCTGCAGGCCCCACTGCTGGCGCAACTGCGCATCGCGGCGCTGCGGCTCGAACTGCTTGCTGTCCACCGCGCGCGCCAGCAGGCGCACGCGCTCGAAGCCCTGGGTGGCGAGGAAGTCGTGCAGCTCGCGGGTCGGCACCAGGGTCGCCTGGGCCTGGTTGTGGAAGCGCCGCATCCAGCGCAGCGCGGTCGACTGCAGCCAGGCCGCGCCGTACTGCGGCAGGTATTCGTCGAAGCGGGTATGGAAGCCGGTGGCGATCGGAATGCCCAGGCGCCGCGCGCTGCGCAGCGCCGACCAGCCCAGCGGGCCCTCGGTGGCGATGTACACGGCATCCGGCGGCGCCGCCTGCCACAGCCGGGTCAGGCGCCGCGGCGCGGGCAGGCCGAACTTCAGTCCGGGGTAGCGCGGCAGCGCCGCACCGCGCACCAGCCGCAGATCGGCCGGGTCGGCATCGTCGGCCTGACGCGGACGCACCACGTCGACGGTATGGCCGCGCGCGCGCAGCCCCAGTTCCAGTCCCTGCACGGTCAGCGCGACGCCGTTGACCTCAGGGGGATACGTCTCGGTGACGATCGCGTAGCGCATGTCGGGGCTCCGGTTTGGCAAAGCCTCGCGCACCGCGGTGAAGCGAACATGTCCAGCGCATGTAGGAACGATGACGCCCCGCCAGGCATTCATCCGCGCTTGAACCACCGGGCGACCAGGCGCAGCGCGCAGGCGAGCGAAGCCTTCCCCGTACCGCTTCAGCTCAAGCGAACCACCCAATCCCCATTCCCGATTCCCCAACCCCGGCTTTCAAGCCACAAACGGCCGGAAATTGATCCCCAGTCCCGCCATGCCCTCGACCTCGCCGATCAGGTCGGCACGCTGCAGCGGCCGCGACTCGATCCACGGCTGCGACAGGATCAGGTGCAGGTTGGGGCCGTCGGCCTTCAGCTCCAGCGCCGGGATCGGGTCGGCCTCGTGCGCGCGGTGCAGCAGCACCGCCAGGCGCAGCAGCGCGGCCTTGCGTTTGGCGCCGAGCAGCAGGCGGTCGGGCAGCGCATCGAACGCGGCCTTGGGCACGTTGCGGCGGTGCGTGCGCACCAGCGTGGCCAGCACCTGCTGTTCCTGCCGCGAGAAGCCGGCGATGTCCGAATGCTCCAGCACGTAGGCGCCGTGCACGTGGTACTGGCTGTGCGCGATGGCCTGGCCGAGTTCGTGCAGGCGCGCGGCCCAGCTCAGCATGCGGCCGTCGTCGGCATCCAGCGCCCAGTCGCCGGCGACCTGTTCGAACAGCGCCATCGCGGTCTGCTCCACGCGCGCGGCCTGCGCCTCGTCGATGCCGTAGCGCCGGGTCAGCGCGGCGATCGCGCTTTCGCGCGGATCGTTCTGGCCGGCGCGGCCGAGCATGTCGTAGAGGATGCCTTCGCGCATGGCCGCCTTGCTCACCATCAGCCGTTGCAGGCCCAGCGCCTGAAACGCCGCCTCCAGCACCAGCACGCCGCCGGCGATGATCGGCCGGCGGTCGGCGGACAGGCCGGGCAGGTCGATGTCCTCGATGCGCTTGGCCAGCAGCAGGCGCTCGCGCAGTTGCGGCAGCGCCTCGGCGGTGATCGCGCCCTTGGTCAGCTTCATCGCCGCGCAGATCTCGCCGATCGCCTTGTGCGTGCCGGACGAGCCCAGCGCCTCGTGCCAGCCCAGCGCGCGATACTGCCCGGCGAACTGCTGGAACTCGGCGCCGATCTCGGTCAGCGCGTCCTTCCACTTCTTCTTGGACAGCTTGCCGCCGGGAAAGAAGCGCCGCGTGCTGGCGATGCAGCCGGCCTGCAGGCTCTCGCGCTCCAGGGTCTGGAAGCCGCTGCCGATGATGAACTCGGTGGAGCCGCCGCCGATGTCGATCACCAGGCGCCGCTGGTCCGGCTTGGGCGGCTGCGCGTGGGCCACGCCCAGGTAGATCAGGCGCGCTTCCTCGCGGCCGCTGACCACTTCGATCGGATGGCCGAGCGCGGTCTCGCCGGGAATCAGGAAGGTCTGCGGCGAACGCAGCTGGCGCACGGTGTTGGTGGCCAGCGCGCGCACCCGCAGCGAGGGCAGGTCGCGGATGCGCTGGCCGAAGCGCGCCAGGCATTCCAGCGCGCGCTGCCGCGCCTCGGCGGACAGCCCGCCCTTGTTGTCCAGGCCGTCGGCCATGCGCACGGTCTCGCGCAGGCGGTCCACCACCCGCAGCTGCCCGAGCTGGTAGCGGGCGATGACCATGTGGAAACTGTTGGAACCCAGGTCGACGGCGGCCAGCAGGTCGCCGTCGCACAGCGGCGGATGAGTGGGGGAGGTGACAGGCATGGCGGAATGGTAGCCGATGCGTGGCGCACGCCGTGGAGACGGCGCGCGCCGCGCTCAGAGCCCCTCGAGCAGGGCCATCTGCGCCGAATGCGGCGGCTGGTCCTGGCCCGGAGCGAGCTTGTGGTAGTTGCCGGTCGCGTCCAGTTCCCAGGCGTTGAGATTGTCGGCCAGGTAGTTCTGCAGCACCTCGCGGTGGATGCGCTTGACAAGGTCCGGATCGAGGATCGGGAAGCCGGTCTCCACGCGCCGCAGCAGGTTGCGCTCCAGCCAGTCGGCGCTGGCGCAGAACAGTTCCGGCGCGCCGTCGTTGCCGAACCAGTAGACGCGGCTGTGCTCTAGGAAACGGCCGACGATCGAACGCACCCGGATGTTGTCGGACACGCCCGGCACGCCGGGGCGCAGGGTGCAGGCACCGCGCACGATCAGGTCGATCTTCACGCCCGCCTGCGAGGCCGCGTACAGCGCGCGGATCACCTGCGGCTCGTTGAGCGCGTTCATCTTGGCGATGATGCGACCCGGGCGGCCGGCATGCGCCAGCTTGGTCTCGCGTTCGATCCGGTGCAGCACGCCCGGGTGCAGGGTGAAGGGCGATTGCAGCAGGCGCTTGAGACGGATCTTCGGCGCCAGGCCGGACAGCTGCTGGAACAGCAGGTGCACGTCGTTGCCGATGTCCACGTCGGCGGTGATCAGGCTCAGGTCGGTGTAGGCGCGCGCGGTGCCGCTGTGGTAGTTGCCGGTGCCCAGGTGCACGTAGCGGCGCAGCTTGCGGCCCTCGCGGCGCACGATCAGCAGCATCTTGGCGTGGGTTTTGTAGCCGACCACGCCGTACACCACCTGCACGCCGGCTTCCTGCAGGCGGTCGGCCAGGCCCAGGTTGGCCTCTTCGTCGAAGCGCGCGCGCAGTTCCACCACCACGGTGACGTCCTTGCCGTTGCGCGCGGCCAGCACCAGCGCATCGACGATCGCCGAGTCCTTGCCGGTGCGGTACAGGGTCTGCTTGATCGCCAGCACGTTGGGGTCGATCGCGGCCTGCTTGATCAGGTCCAGCACCGCGGTGAACGCGTCGAACGGGTGGTGCAGCAGCACGTCGCCGGCGGCGGCGATCTCGAAGATGCCTTCGCTGTCGCGCAGGGTGCGCGGGTTCATCGGCGGATACTTCAGGTCCGGGCGCTGCACCAGGTCGTAGACCTGGTTGACCCGGCTCAGGTTGACCGGGCCGTTGATCCGGTAGACCGCGTTTTCGGGCAGTTCGAAGTTCTGCAGCAGGGTGCGCACGATCGACTTCGGGCAGTCCTCGGCGATCTCCAGCCGCACCGCCGGCCGGTAGCCGCGGTTGACCAGTTCGTCGCGCAGCGCCAGCGCCAGGTTCTCCACTTCCTCCTCGTCCACCACCAGTTCGGAGTTGCGGGTGACGCGGAACTGGTAGGAGCCCATCACCTCCATGCCCGGGAACAGTTCGTCGACGAAGGTGGACAGCACCGAGGACAGGAACACGAAGCTCTGCCCGCCGTCGGCCAGGCTTTCCGGTAGCTGGATGATGCGCGGCAACGAGCGCGGCGCGCGCACGATCGCCAGGTGGCCGACGCGGCCGAACGCGTCCACGCCCTTGAGCACCACCACGATGTTCAGCGACTTGTTGAGGATCTTCGGGAACGGATGCGCCGGATCCAGGCCCAGCGGCGACAGCACCGGCATGATCTCGTTGCGGAAGTAGGCGCGCAGCCAGCGCTTCTGCCGCGCGTTCCAGGAATGCCGGCCGAGCACGCCGATGCCGGCGTCCTTCAGCGCCGGGCGCAGCACCTCGTTCCAGCAGCGGTACTGCTGGTCGACCAGTTGCGCGGCGCGGTCGTGGATGGAGGTGAGGATGGCGCTGGGGCTCATCCCGTCCGGCGCCGGCGGCAGCCCGAATTCCTGGGCGTGGCGCACGGTGGCGGCGCGGATCTCGAAGAATTCGTCCAGGTTGGTGCAGGAGATGCACAGGAAGCGCAGCCGCTCCAGCAACGGCACCTGCGGGTCCTGCGCCTGCGCCAGGACCCGGAAATTGAAGTCCAGTTGCGACAGTTCGCGGTTGATGTACAGCGCCGGATCGCGCAGCGGATCGCTGGGAATGTCTGGTGGCGGCGTGGGCGGCAGGGCGGGGACGCGGCGGGGCATGGCGGTACTCGTTAGACGGGGGTCAGGGTGGCATGGTCGTGCCGCGGATGCACGCGCCCGGCGCCGAAATGGCAGGAGAAGGTGCTGCCCTTGCCGACTTCGCTCTCGATCTCCAGCCGCGCCTGGTGCAGGCCGAGCACGTGCTTGACGATCGACAGGCCCAGGCCGGTCCCGCCGCTCTCGCGCGAGCGGCTGCTGGAGACGCGGTAGAAGCGCTCGGTGATCCGCGGCAGGTGGTGCGCGGGAATGCCGTAGCCGCTGTCGCGCACCGACAGCACCGCGCCGTCGCCCTCGCGGGCGAAGCTGATGCGGATGGTGCCGCCGGCCGCGGTGTAGCGCACCGCGTTGGTGACCAGGTTGGAGAAGGCGCTGTGCAGTTCCTTGTTCGATCCGACCAGATCGCAATCGGCGTCGTCGTGGACCTCGATGCGGTGCCGGTCCTGGCTGTGCGCCTCGGCCTCGCGGCGCAGCGTGGCCAGCATCGGCGCCATCGCGATCGACTCCTCGTTGGCGTGCTCCTGCGATTCCAGTCGCGACAGGGTCAGCAGGTCCTCGACCAGTTGGGTCATGCGCTGCGACTGCTTGCGCATCTCGGCGATCATCGGCCCCGAGTCCGGGAAATCCTCCGGATCGAGCATGTCCAGGTAGCCGTGGACCACGGTCAGCGGCGTGCGCAGTTCGTGCGAGACGTTGGCGACGAAGTCGCGGCGCACCTGCTCCAGTTGCAGCAGCTTGCTGACATCGCGCGCGACCAGCAGCCAGTGGTCCTCGGAGTAGGGAATCAGGCGCAGGTTCAGGCGCAGGCGGTCGTCGACCGGCGAGGGCATGTCCAGCATCGGCTCGGCGTTGCGCCCGCCGCTGAGCCAGTGCGCCAGCGGCATCGGCTGCAGCCGCTCGACCACCGGCGCGCCGAGATCGCCGGGATGGCGCAGGCCGAGCAGGGTGCCGGCGGCCTCGTTGAACCACTGGATGCGCTGGCTGTTGCGGTCCACCACCACCACCGCGTCCGGCAGCGCCGCGGCGGCGGCGCGGTAGGCGCGCAGCATGTCCAGCAGGCGCCGCTTGCGCACGCGCATTTCCGCCTGGCTGCGGTACAGCAACCGGTCCAGTTCGTTCCACACTCCGGTGCCGGCCGGTGGCTCCCAGCGCTGGCGCGCGGTCAGCCGCCGCAGCACCCGCCGCAGGCGCCAGTAATGCCAGCCCATCACCCCCAGCGACATCAGGGTCAGCGCCATCCACACGTGGCCGCCGATCCAGCCGATCAACAAGGCCAGCAACAGCAGGCCGGCGAGCGTGCCGAGGGTCTTCAACCAGGCGGAGCGGATGTGGCGGGGCATCGGGAACGCACTCTGTCGCAAAGGATCGTGATCCGTCCGCCGTTATAGCAGGCGAAGCCGGCGGTCAGATGGACGCAGAGAAGCGATAGCCGGAACCGCGGACGGTCTGCACCATGTTTTCCACCGCGAACGGCTCCAGCGTCTTGCGCAGGCGGCGGATGTGCACGTCGATGGTGCGCTCTTCCACGTAGACGCTGCCGCCCCAGACGTGGTCGAGCAACTGCGCGCGGCTGTACACGCGCTCGGGATGGGTCATGAAGAAGTGCAGCAGGCGGTACTCGGTCGGGCCGATCGGCACCGGCGCCTCGCCGGCGAACACCCGGTGCGCGGCGCCGTCGATGCGCAGGCTGCCGACCGAGACGCTGCCGTCCTCGTCGTCGTCGCGGGTGCGGCGCATCACCGCGCGGATCCGCGCCAGCAGCTCGCGCGCGGAGAACGGCTTGACCACGTAGTCGTCGACGCCGGCCTCCAGGCCGCCGACGCGGTCGTTCTCCTCGCCGCGGGCGGTGAGCATGATGATCGGCACTTCGCGGGTCATCGCATCCTTGCGCCAGCGCCGGGCCAGTTCCAGGCCGCTGGTGCCGGGCAGCATCCAGTCCAGCAGGATCAGGTCCGGGACCCGGTCGGCGATCGAGGTCTGCGCTTCGCGGGCGTCGCCGGCATGCACCGGCTCGAAGTCGCCCTTGCGCAGGGCGAAGGCGACCATGTCGCGGATGGCCGGCTCGTCGTCGACGATCAGGATGCGTTTCTGCACAACGGCACCGTGGAACTGGGGAGGAAGGTCGCCAGTAGACTACGGTTTTATTACGTTTAAGTGACGCCTGCCATGGGCGCGTTTCAGCGCCGTTGCATGTCCGGGTCCTGCACGCCCTGGCGGCGCAGTTCCAGCACCGTCGGCGTGATCGCGGCGATGCGCGCGTCGATGCGCGCGCGCGCCACGTAGTCCAGGTCGCTGCGCTTTTTCAGGTTGTTGAGCTGGATCAGGGCCTGCTCCGGGTGTCCGTTCAGGTAGGCCGCCTCGGCATAGGCCTCGCCGGCGCGGGTGTCGTCGCCGGCCAGTTCGCAGGCGCGGGCGAAGGTGCGCTGGAACACCGGATCCTCCGCCGCCGCCCCGAGCAGTGGCCGCAGCACCGCCTGGGCGCGCTGGCCGGCCTGGCGGCCGCCCTGTTCGTTGAGGGCGCCGGCATAGCTCAGCGCCACCGCGCGGTTGCTGGGCATGCGCTTGACCAGCGCCTCGAAGCGCTGGTCGGCGGCCTGGTTGTGGCCGGCCTTGGCCTCGGCCTCGGCCACCGCCACGGTCAGCCACCAGTTGTCCGGGTGCGCCTGCAGCAGGCCCTCCAGCGTCTGCGCGACGTCCTGCGCGCTGCCGCCGGCGCGCAGCCGGGCCAGCGCCAGGCCGTAGCGCTGGGCATCGCTCAGGCCCTGCTTGCTGCCCTGGCGCAGGCCTTCGTACTCGCGGATCGCATCGGCCGGGGTATTGGCGCTGAATACGCGCAGCCGCTCGCGGGCCCACTCGAACTGGCCGCTGGGGCCGCGCGCGTAGTTGGCGAACGGCAACTGCAGGCCGCCCGGCAGCAGCGGGTTGCTGGGCGCGCCCAGCGGCTGGCTCAGCGACACGTCGTTGGGATCGACCCGCTCCTGCAAGCTGCCGCCGGGCACGCTGGTGGTCAGGGTCAGGGTGTTCTTCTTCATCTGCTCGGCGCGCTCGCGCGCCTCGCTGATGCGGGTGGTGGTGACCGGGTGGGTCATCAGGAAATCCGGGGTGCTGTAGCCGCCCTGGTTGCCGCGCATCGCCAGCGACATGCGCTCGAAGAACCCGGCCATCGCATCCACGTCGTAGCCGCTGCGCGCCAGGGTGCGGATGCCCAGGCGGTCGGCTTCCGACTCGTTGGAGCGGGTGTAGTCGATCTGCCGCTGCTGCATCAGCCCCAGGCCGCTGGCGATCGCTGCCTGGGTGGCGTCGCCGCTGGAGCGCCCGCCGGCCTGTTGCGCCGCGACCACCGCGGCGAGCATGCCGAGCAGGATCGGGATCTGGTCGCGCTGCGCCCGCTCCACCCCGCGCAGCACGTGCTGCTGGGTGACGTGGGCGATCTCGTGCGACAGCACCGCGGCCACCTCGTCCTCGCGCTCGGCGGTCAGCACCAGGCCGGCGTTGACCGCGACGTAGCCGCCGAGGGTGGCGAAGGCGTTGATCTGGCGGTCGCGCAGCATGAAGAAGGTGAACTTCTGCTGCGGCTGGTCGCTGTTGGCGCCGAGCCGGGTGCCCATGGTCTGCAGCCAGTCGTCGATCAGCGGGTCCTCGAGCACGTAGCCGTAGCTGCGCAGCTCGGCCAGCATCATCTTGCCGTACTCGGCCTGGCGTGCCGGGGTCAGCAGCTCGCCGGCCGAAGAGCCGATGTCCGGCAGCTTGTTCTCCTGGGCCGGCGCCACGGCGCAGGCGGTGGCCAGGGTGATCGCGAAGGCGAGCGGCAGCAGGCGCAAGACGGGCTCCAGGAGGGCAGGCGGACGCCGGGGGGCGTCCGGGACGACGGTGAATCCGGAATGGTTCGCAGTGTTGCGGCAGCGGCCTCGAAAATCCACCCGGCCGCTACCATAGTCACTTGGACCCTCGACATCGCCCGGAGTTTCCCGTGGACAACCCAACTGCCGACACCGGCCACGCCGGCGGCGCGCCGATCACCCTCTATTCCACCGCGATCTGCCCGTATTGCGTGGCGGCCAAGAACTTCCTCAAGAGCAAGGGCCGTACCTGGAACGAGGTGCGGATCGACCTGGACCCGGCCGAGCGCGAGAAGATGGTCGCGCTGGCGCGGCGCACCAGCGTGCCGCAGATCTTCGTCGGCGACGTCCATGTGGGCGGCTACGACGACATGATGGCGCTGCACCGCGCCGGCAAGCTGGAGCCGCTGCTCGACGGCCGCGCCCCGGAGGCGCAGGCATGAGCGGCGCCGCGACGGGCGAGGGCGGCGCCTCCGGCCAGGACCGGGTGCGCGAGTTCACCGAGTTCCGCCAGCGCATGAACCAGCGCATCCTGGCCGAGCCGAACCAGGTGGTGCGGCGCTTCTTCGCGCTCGACACCCAGACCTATCAGGCCGGCGCGCTGGACGTGAAGACCAAGGAGCTGCTCGGCCTGGTCGCCTCGCTGGTGCTGCGCTGCGACGACTGCATCAGCTACCACGTGGCCCAGTGCAAGGAGGCCGGGGTCGGCCGCGAGGAGTTCTTCGAGACCTTCTCGGTCGGCCTGGTGGTCGGCGGCTCGATCGTGATCCCGCACCTGCGCCGTGCCGTGGACTTCCTCGACACGCTGGAGGCCGGCGAGGTCGCCGCCCCGGCGCAGCACGCGCACGACTGACGGACCCTCTGGCCACTCCGGGAGGCGTCCTGTGGGAGCGGCGTCAGCCGCGACGGGGCGTTCCCGGTCAAGCCTGTCGCAGCTGACGCCGCCCCTGCAGGGCAAGCTGGATCCGGCTTGCGTGTCGCCGAAGCGGGCGGTTCGAGGTGCCCTGCACCCGCCGCGGCCTGCCGCCGGCGGCCGCCCGGTTTTGGGCGCCTTCACCGGCTTCGGGCATAATTACCGCTGAAACCTCCTTGCGCCTGCAGCCCCGGTTCCCGGGTGGCGCTCCCCCCTCTTGTACGGAAACCGCAACCCTATGACGCAGACAATCACGGTCATCCGTGGCGATGGCATCGGCCCGGAGATCATGGACGCCACGCTGTTCGTGCTCGACGCGCTGAACGCCGGCCTCACCTACGAATACGCCGACGCGGGCCTGGTGGCGCTGGAGAAGCACGGCGACCTGCTGCCGGCCGCCACGCTGGAGTCGATCCGCAAGAACAAGGTGGCGCTGAAGAGCCCGCTGACCACGCCGGTGGGCGAGGGCTTCAGCTCGATCAACGTGGCCATGCGCCGCCAGTTCGACCTGTATGCCAACGTGCGTCCGGCCAAGTCGTTCCCGAACACCAAGTCGCGCTTCGGCGCCGGCGTGGACCTGATCACCGTGCGCGAGAACACCGAAGGTGCCTACCTGAGCGAAGGCCAGGAAGTGTCCGCCGACGGCGAGACCGCGGTGTCGATGGCCAAGGTGACCCGCAAGGGCTCAGAGCGCATCGTCCGCTACGCCTTCGACCTGGCCCGCGCGACCGGCCGCAAGAAGGTCACCGCGGTGCACAAGGCCAACATCATCAAGTCCACCTCGGGCCTGTTCCTGAAGGTGGCGCGCGAGGTGGCGGCGCATTACCCGGAAATCGAATTCCAGGAAATGATCGTCGACAACGCCTGCATGCAGCTGGTGATGCGTCCGGAGCAGTTCGACGTCATCGTCACCACCAACCTGTTCGGCGACATCCTGTCGGACCTGTGCGCCGGCCTGGTCGGCGGCCTGGGCCTGGCTCCGGGCGCCAATATCGGCGTGGACGCGGCGATCTTCGAAGCCGTGCACGGCTCGGCCCCGGACATTGCCGGCCAGGGCAAGGCCAATCCGTGCGCGCTGCTGCTGGGCGCGGCGCAGTTGCTGGACCACATCGGCCAGCCGCAGAACGCCGAGCGCCTGCGCAACGCCATCGTCGCCACCCTGGAAGCCAAGGACGGGCTGACCCCGGACCTGGGCGGCAGCGGCAACACCATGGGCTTTGCCAAGGCTATCGCCGGCCGCCTCTGAGCCCGCCGGAAGATCGCAGAATGAAGAAAGGGCGCCCTTGGCGCCCTTTCTTTTGCTCGGAACGTTGCCCGAAGCCACTTCCGCTCATCGATCGTGGGGCGCCGCTGTTGCGATTCCCCAATCCCGATTCCCGACTCCCGGCTCAGTTCCGCGACTGCAGCTTCGACAGCAGCCGCAAGAACTCCACATACAGCCACACCAGGGTCACCATCAGGCCGAACGCGCCGTACCACTCCATGTACTTGGGCGCGCCCTGTTCGACGCCGCTCTCGATGAAGTCGAAGTCCAGCACCAGGTTCAGCGCCGCCACCACCACCACGAACAGGCTGAACACGATGCCGACCGTGCCGGAAGCGTGGATGTAGGGGATCTGGATGTTGAACAGGCCCAGCACCATGGTCGCCAGGTACACCAGGGCGATGCCGCCGGTGGCCGCGAACACGCCCAGCTTGAAGTTCTCGGTGGCCTTGACCAGGCCGCTGCGGTAGGCGAACAGCATCGCGAACAGGGTGCCGAAGGTCAGCAGCACCGCCTGCAGCACGATGCCGTTGAAACGTTGCTCGTAGACCGCAGAGATCGACCCCAGGAAGAAGCCTTCCACCAGCGCGTACAGCGGGGCGGTGATCGGCGACCATTCCTTCTTGAAGATCGTGATCAGGGCCAGGATGAGGCCGCCGATGGCGCCGCCCAACGCGTAGCCGGCCACGCCCGGGGCAATCGTCGCGTTGCCCGCGGCGTCGACCGAGAGCGACTGGCTCCAGGCGAACACCGCGGTGAGCACGGTCAGCATCAGCAGGATGCCGGTCTTGTTGGCGGTACCGTTCAGTGTCATCGCGCCGCTGTCGCGCGCGGCGACCGCGCTGCTCCCGGGCGAGACCACGGTGCCGCTGCGCAGGTCGAGGAAGGTGGATTCCTTCAGGGCGGGATTGCCGCTGCGAAGCATGCTGTTTTCTCCTTCAAAATGGCGCTCGGCCGATGCCGATGGCAAGGCGTGAGCATAACGCAGGCGATGTTGCGGACATGCGACGTTGACAGCGGGCCGCAAGCTTCCCACAATAGCCGACCTTTCCGGCCTCGGCCGCGAGGGATGTTCCGCCGGGGTATAGCGCAGTCTGGTAGCGCGCCTGCTTTGGGAGCAGGATGTCGGGGGTTCGAATCCCTCTACCCCGACCAATCCGATGTCCAACGGCGGAAAGGAATGCGACAATCCAGCCAGGGCGCCCGTAGCTCAACTGGATAGAGCACCGGCCTTCTAAGCCGGCGGTTACAGGTTCGATTCCTGTCGGGCGCGCCAACACCGGCGCCAGGCGGGAGATGCAAGGTTTCAATGGTGGCTGTAGCTCAGTTGGTTAGAGTACTGGATTGTGATTCCAGATGTCGGGGGTTCGAGTCCCCTCAGCCACCCCATTGATCGCGTGACCCGATGCTTCGCGGGGTGTTGCAACGAAGCAAAAAAGCACATAGAATGTGCGACTCAGTTTCAGGGCCGTTAGCTCAGTTGGTAGAGCAGTTGACTCTTAATCAATAGGTCCAAGGTTCGAATCCTTGACGGCCCACCAAATAAAACAGCCACTTAGCGCAAGCCAAGTGGCTGTTTTTCTATGCGTCCGGAAAATTCCCGGGAAAAATACGCCGGGAACGCACTACTTGCGTATGGGGGCGGCACAAGCGGCAGGTCGTGGGCGTACCGGTTCGTCGTCTCCAGGTTCGCGTGTCCCGGGGCGTCTTGCTTGTGGTCCCGGTTGCCGGGAGGGGGTGCGGTGATGCCGCGATGCTTTAGGCCGTGCAGGCCGAACCGCGTTTCGGCGTCGATAATCTTCTCCTTGAGCCATGGCGATCATGCGCCGCCAGGCACTATCGAGCGGATTTCCGCAGCGGCGTTTCGGACTGGCTGACAGTGGCCGGCGCCGTCGGGCTCGCGCTTCACCGGCAGCCTGTCTGCTTCCATGACTTGGCGTGCGGCAGCTGGTCAGTCACCCCAGAGCGCGCGCAGCTCGTCGTTCCAAGGCGTGATGTTGTTGCGCGACCTATTACGGCTCTTGCTGCGTACCCTTTTCTCGTGGGCATGGACGTCCGTCAGGTCTGTGACCTCAATTCGCGCAGTCGCAGGTTGTGCGTGAGCCTCGTCACGGCGCGCAGTAGGGTGTCACGGTGCAGGTGAGGTGCGCCTTCCGCCGGTAGTGCTTTCAGTGAACGCCAGCGCGGCAGTGAACTGGGCGGTCGATTATCGGTTGGTCCTCGTCAGTTGGTGCAAATTGTCTACCTGATGCTCCGTGCCGGATTGACCGTGAACCTAGTATCCGTATGTCGGTATAGCCGTCCCAACACAATGTTCATAGGGCTGAAAAATGGAATTTCCACGCTGCTTCAAGGCTGTCGCTTTCGCACTGGCCGTGGCTGCAGGGAGCATGGCTGCAACTGCAAACGCTGACCAAACTACGACTACGACGACCAGGGTTGTCGAGGCCACTTACCTCCCGGGGTCGAAGGAAGCCAGGCAAGTCCAGCAGTGGTTGCTGCTGCACTCCGATCCAACAGGGAGAATGTCCGGCGATCCCTATCACCTAGGAACGGTCACAGTGAAGTACACCGAGGTGATCTCTTCGAAGGCATCTCCTGCCGATGCTGTGGTCGCACCCCCGCCACCAACCCCGCTTCCTGCCTCCGGCGTTCCAGGCAGCACCTACACGGTTGGTACTTGTGGTGGTGGCGTAAGCCAGTCTTGGGCGTACATGTGGGTTCAGTCTGGCAACAGCGGGACTTGGGTCGTCACGGAATACCACTCCTACCGCACAAAGTCGTGTGGTAGCAGTGGCGCCTAGACCTCGCCGTCCGCTGAGCCGTCTCTCAGCCGCCCTGCGGGCGGTTTTTGAGGGGTGGTGGCGCGGGTATTACCGCCCTCCTGGGGGCCTGCACAGGCCCCCAAAGGCCATGCCAATGGGGGGGGAGGGGCTGACATGTCGGCTCCGGCAGGTGCCTTTTTCTTTGCCGGCCGGCCTGCAACAATGTGCCGGCGGGCGCCTTCCGGCGCCGCAGCGCGAAAGTGGCGGAATTGGTAGACGCCCTGGTTTTAGGTACCAGTGCCGCAAGGCGTAGGGGTTCGAGTCCCCTCTTTCGCACCATCCAGCCCCCTGCGGCCCTGGCGCCGACGGTGGGCTCGGCGTCGCCACGGCGGCCGCCCGACCCTGCGCTGGCAGGCGCCGCGGGAATAGGCGAAACTATCCGGCTGCGGCGGCTGTCCCGTGCCCGCGCCAACCCGTACTTTTCTACATCGTGCCGAGAGCCGTGGGCTCCCGGTGGCAGGAGTCCACATGCAAGCTTCGATCGAAACCACCGGTACCCTGGAACGGCGTCTGACCTTCACCCTGCCGGAGGATCGCCTGGAAACCCACGTCGGCGGCCGCCTGCGCGAAGTCGCGCGCACCGCGCGGATCAAGGGCTTCCGTCCGGGCAAGATTCCGGCCAAGGTGATCGAGCAGCGCTTCGGGCCGCAGATCCGCGCCGAGGCGCTGGACGGCCTGCTGCGCGAGACCTTCGACTCGGCCGTGCGCGAGCACGAACTGCGCCTGGCCGGCAACCCGCGCATCGACCGCGCCGGCGACAACGAACTGCAGTTCGTGGCCACCTTCGAAGTGGTGCCGGACTTCGGCGACATCGACGTGTCCACGCTGCAGGTGATCCGCCACACCGCCGAGGTCACCGACGCCGACATCGAGCAGATGATCGAGAACCTGCGCCTGCAGCGCCGCACCTGGCAGCCTGCCGCGCGTCCGGCGCAGGAAGGCGACCTGGTGACCCTGGAGACCTGGTCGCAGGTCGGCGACGAGCGTCTGCCGGCCGAGGGCGTGGAGAAGGGCAGCAGCGTGATCGGCTCGGGCGTCATGTTCCCGGCGATCGAGCAGGGCCTGGTCGGCCTGTCCAAGGACGAGGAGAAGACGCTGACGGTCGACTTCCCGGCCGACTGGCGCGTGCCGCAGTTCGCCGGCAAGCAGGTCCAGGTCCACGTGAAGGCGGTCGACGTGGCCGCGCCGGTGCTGCCGGAGGTGGACAAGGAGTTCATCAAGAGCTTCGGCGTGAAGAGCGGCGACGCCGAGCAGTTCCGCAAGGACATCCGCATCAACCTGGAGCGCGAGCTGAAGGGCGCGCTGATGAACCGCCTGCGCCGCGAGGTCGGCGAGCAGCTGATCGCCGCCTACGCGGGGGTGGAAATGCCGCCGCGCCTGGTCGAGAACGAGGCGCGTGCCATGCTGGCGCAGCAGGTCGAGCAACTGCGCCGGTCCGGCCGCGACCCGGGCCAGGTGCCGGACGACGCCCATCAGGGCTTCCTGGACGCCGCGCGCAAGCGCGTGCTGGTCGGCCTGCTGGTCGGTGAGGTCGCCCGCCGCAACGAGCTGCGCCTGGACCCGAAGCGGGTCTCGGAGACGCTGCGCCTGATCGCCTCGACCTACGAAGAGCCGGAGCAGGTCATTGAGATGTACCGCAACGATCCCCAATTGATGGGAGGACTGCAGAGCCGTGTGATGGAAGAGCAGGTGATCGACTGGATCGCCGAGCGCGCCCAGCACACCGAACAGGCGATGTCGTTCCAGGACGCGATCCGTCAATAAAACGACGCGTCGCCGCCTCGCGCATCCCGGCATGCGCGCGGCGGATCCGGTTCCACCTCCCCGCGGCGGCGGGGCGCAACACGATGCCAAGCCCTGTACATCCCCGTACAGGCACGACCCCGAGCAGCAGGAGATCACCGCGTGGACAATGTGACCAAGGCCTTGAATCTGGTTCCGATGGTGGTCGAGCAGACCAGCCGCGGCGAGCGCGCCTACGACATCTATTCGCGCCTGTTGAAGGAGCGCCTGATCTTCCTGGTGGGCCCGATCGACGACCACATGGCCAATGTGATTGTGGCCCAGCTGCTGTTCCTGGAAGCGGACAATCCGGAAAAGGACATCAGCATCTACATCAATTCGCCGGGCGGCGTGGTCACCGCCGGCATGGCGATCTACGACACCATGCAGTACATCAAGCCGGACGTGAGCACCATCTGCGTCGGCCAGGCCGCCTCGATGGGCGCGCTGCTGCTGGCATCGGGCGCGGCCGGCAAGCGCTATGCGCTGCCGAACTCGCGGGTGATGATCCACCAGCCGCTGGGCGGCTTCCAGGGCCAGGCCACCGATATCGACATCCACGCCCGCGAGATCCTGACCCTGCGTGCGCGGCTGAACGAGATCCTGGCCAAGCACACCGGCCAGTCGCTGGAAACCATCGCCCGCGACACCGAGCGCGACAACTTCAAGAGCGCCGTCGACGCGCAGGCCTACGGCCTGGTCGACCAGGTGCTGGAGCGTCGCCCGGACGAGTCCATCCAGCCGGCATAAGGCTTGCATGTACTGCAAAACGCAGCGTATTCCGCAGGGCCGGGGTCGGGCTAGCGTCCTCCCGGCCCTGTGCTATTCTCGAAATCGAACCCCCGTTCATCGGGTGGGGTAACTGGGTAAGCGAAGCAATGAGCGAAGACCGGCAAGGCCGTTCCGGCGACAGCAACAAGATCCTGTACTGCTCGTTCTGCGGCAAGAGTCAACACGAGGTCCGTAAGCTGATCGCCGGGCCCAGCGTGTTCATCTGCGACGAATGCGTCGAGTTGTGCAACGACATCATCCGCGAGGAGCTTGAGGAGAAGGCGCAGTCGGCACGCAGCAGCCTGCCCAAGCCGCGCGAGATCCTGGAAGTGCTCGACCAGTACGTGATCGGCCAGCAGCGCGCCAAGCGCACGCTCGCCGTGGCCGTGTACAACCACTACAAGCGCATCGAGAGCCGGCAGAAGAACGACGAGGTCGAACTGGCCAAGTCCAACATCCTGCTGGTCGGTCCGACCGGTTCGGGCAAGACGCTGCTGGCCGAGACGCTGGCGCGCCTGCTCAACGTGCCGTTCACCATCGCTGACGCGACCACGCTGACCGAAGCCGGCTACGTCGGCGAGGACGTGGAAAACATCATCCAGAAGCTGCTGCAGAAGTGCGACTACGACGTCGACAAGGCGCAGCAGGGCATCGTCTATATCGACGAGATCGACAAGATCTCGCGCAAGAGCGAGAACCCGTCGATCACCCGCGACGTGTCCGGCGAAGGCGTGCAGCAGGCGCTGCTGAAGCTGATCGAAGGCACGGTCGCCTCGGTGCCGCCGCAGGGCGGACGCAAGCATCCGCAGCAGGAATTCCTGCAGGTGGACACCAAGAACATCCTGTTCATCTGCGGCGGCGCGTTCGCCGGCCTGGACAAGGTGATCCAGCAGCGCTCCAACGATGCCGGCGGCATCGGCTTCGGCGCCAAGGTCAAGAGCGCCGAGCGCAAGCGCGAGGTGGGCAAGATCCTGGCCGAGGTGGAGCCGGAAGACCTGATCAAGTTCGGCCTGATCCCCGAGTTCGTCGGCCGCCTGCCGGTGGTCGCCACGCTCGAGGAGCTGGACGAGCCGGCGCTGATCAAGATCCTCACCGAGCCCAAGAACGCCATCACCAAGCAGTTCAAGAAGCTGTTCGAGATGGAAGGCGTGGAGCTGGAGTTCCGCCAGGACGCGCTGCTGGCCATCGCCAAGAAGGCGCTCAAGCGCAAGACCGGCGCGCGTGGCCTGCGCACCATCGTCGAGTCGGTGCTGCTGGACACGATGTACGAGCTGCCGTCGCAGGAGAACGTCAGCAAGGTGGTGGTGGACGAGTCGGTGATCGAGCACAAGTCCGAGCCGTACCTGATCTACCAGACCCCGCCGGCGCCGCCCAAGGTCGCCTCCGCGGAGTGACCCCGGGCCGGCGGTGCGCGGCGCCCCTGTCGCGCGCCCCGTGCCTGCAGGTAAGTCGCTGAAACATAAAGGGGTTCTGCGCTCCCCTTGCATCGTCCAGCCGATGGCCCCATAACGGGGCCATCGGCGTTTTTATGGCCGCCCGCACTGCGTTCCCGCCTCCCAAATCGGAATCCTCATGGCCCAGTCCCAATCCGAAGTCCTCGACCTGCCGGTCCTGCCGTTGCGCGACGTCGTGGTCTTCCCGCACATGGTCATCCCGCTGTTCGTCGGTCGCGACAAATCCATGCGCGCGCTCGAGCACGCGATGGAGGCCGACAAGCGCATCCTCCTGGTCGCGCAGAAATCCGCCGAGACCGACGACCCGGCGGCGGCCGACCTCTACACCGTCGGCACGCTGGCGCAGGTGCTGCAACTGCTGAAACTGCCCGACGGCACCATCAAGGTGCTGGTCGAGGGCCTGTCGCGGGTCAGCGTCGACAAGGTCGCCGAGCGCGACGGCGCGCTGCAGGGCGAGGGTCGCGAGATCGACGCCGCCGAATCGCGCGAGGAGCGCGAGGTGGAGGCGATCGCGCGCTCGCTGATGTCGCTGTTCGAGCAGTACGTCAAGACCAACCGCAAGCTGCCGCCGGAACTGCTGCAGACCCTGTCCGGCATCGACGAGCCCGGCCGCCTGGCCGACACCATCGCCGCGCACATCGGCGTGCGCCTGGCCGACAAGCAGCGCCTGCTGGAAACCCTGGAAGTGGGCGAGCGCCTGGAGACGCTGGTCGGCCTGGTCGACGGCGAGATCGACGTGCAGCAGTTGGAGAAGCGCATCCGCGGCCGGGTCAAGTCGCAGATGGAGAAGAGCCAGCGCGAGTACTACCTCAACGAGCAGATGAAGGCGATCCAGAAGGAGCTGGGCGACCTCGACGACGCGCCGGGCGAGCTGGAGGAACTGGCGCGCAAGATCGCCGAGGCCGGCATGCCCAAGCCGGTGGAGACCAAGGCCAAGGCCGAACTCAACAAGCTCAAGCAGATGTCGCCGATGTCGGCCGAGGCGGCGGTGGTGCGCAACTACCTCGATTGGTTGCTGGGCGTGCCGTGGAAGAAGCGTAGCAAGGTGCGCAAGGACCTGAAGGTCGCGCAGGAAACCCTGGACGCCGATCACTACGGCCTGGAGAAGGTCAAGGACCGCATCCTCGAGTACCTGGCGGTGCAGTCGCGGGTGAAGCAGATGAAGGGGCCGATCCTGTGCCTGGTCGGGCCGCCGGGTGTGGGCAAGACCTCGCTGGGCCAGTCCATCGCCAAGGCGACCAACCGCAAGTTCGTGCGCATGTCGCTGGGCGGCGTGCGCGACGAGGCGGAGATCCGTGGCCATCGCCGGACCTACGTCGGTTCGATGCCCGGGCGCATCGTGCAGAACCTCAACAAGGTCGGCAGCAAGAACCCGCTGTTCGTGCTCGACGAGATCGACAAGATGTCGATGGACTTCCGTGGCGATCCGTCCTCGGCCTTGCTGGAAGTGCTCGACCCCGAGCAGAACAACGCCTTCAACGACCACTACCTGGAAGTGGACCTGGACTTGTCCGAAGTGATGTTCGTGGCGACCTCCAATTCGCTGAACATTCCCGGCCCGCTGCTGGACCGCATGGAAGTGATCCGCATCCCCGGCTACACCGAGGACGAGAAGCTCAACATCGCCACCCGCTACCTGCTGCCCAAGCAGCTCAAGGCCAATGGCCTGAAGCAGGACGAGCTGGAAATCACCGCCGATGCGATCCGCGACATCGTGCGCTACTACACGCGCGAATCCGGCGTGCGCAACCTCGAGCGCGAAGTCGCCAAGATCTGCCGCAAGGTGGTCAAGGAAATCGCGCTGGCCGGTCCGCAGCCGCCGGCGCCGGCGAAGAAGGCCGCGGCGAAGAAGAGCGCCGCGCGCAAGGACAAGGCGCGGGTCAGCGTCGGCTCGAAGAACCTGGACAAGTACCTGGGCGTGCGCCGCTACGACTTCGGTCGTGCCGAGGAGCAGAACGAGATCGGCCTGGTGACCGGCCTGGCCTGGACCGAGGTCGGCGGCGATCTGCTGCAGATCGAATCGACCCTGGTCCCGGGCAAGGGCGCGGTGATCCTGACCGGCCAGCTCGGCGACGTGATGAAGGAGTCCGCGTCGGCGGCGCTGTCGGTGGTGCGTTCGCGCGCCGAGCGGCTCGGCATCGAGGCGGACTTCCTGCAGAAGCACGACGTGCATTTGCACGTGCCCGATGGCGCCACGCCGAAGGACGGCCCCAGCGCCGGCATCGCGATGGTGACCTCGCTGGTGTCGATGCTGACCAAGGTGCCGGTGAAGGCGGACGTGGCGATGACCGGCGAAATCACCCTGCGCGGCCGCGTCTCGGCGATCGGCGGGCTCAAGGAGAAGCTGCTGGCCGCGCTGCGCGGCGGCATCCGCACCGTGCTGATCCCCGAGGAGAACCGCAAGGACCTGGCCGACATCCCGGACAACGTCACCCGCGACCTGAAGATCGTGCCGGTGAAGTGGATCGACGAAGTGCTGGATCTGGCACTGGAGCGTCCGCTCGCGCCCAAGCCCGCCGCCGACGCCGAACAGGCACCGTCGCGGCGCAAGCAGAAAGCATCCTCGAACGCGCGCGTCAAGCACTGACGCGCGCTGAACCGCACCCGCGCAAACGGCTCAAACCCGCGCCGTTGTTGGCTTTTCGGCTTGCGCGGGTATGGGCCCGCTGGTATAAATGCAGCGCTTGCGAGCACCGCGAACGGGCGTGCTTGGTAGAGTGCAAAACATATCCATCGGGGTCTCGCTCAAGCGAGGCAGGCCACGCCGACACCCGATCCTCAATCCGCGGTCTTCTGCCGCACATGGAGTCATCAAGAAATGAATAAAGCCGAACTGAACGACGCGATCGCCGCTGCCGCCGATATCTCCAAGGCCGAAGCCGGTCGTGCCATCGACGCCTTCGTGTCGGAAGTGACCAAGGCCCTGAAGAAGGGCGACAGCGTCACGCTCGTGGGCTTCGGCACCTTCCAGGTGCGCGACCGTGCCGAGCGCACCGGCCGCAACCCGAAGACCGGCGACTCCATCAAGATCGCCGCGTCGAAGAATCCGACGTTCAAGGCTGGTAAAGCGCTGAAGGATGCCGTAAACTAATCGACTCGCTAGGGTGCTTAGCTCAGCGGTAGAGCGTCTCCTTTACACGGAGAGGGTCGGGGGTTCGAAACCCTCAGCACCCACCAGAGCACCGAGCGACAGGTTTCAAAAGCGGAGTGGTAGTTCAGTCGGTTAGAATGCTGGCCTGTCACGCCGGAGGTCGCGGGTTCGAGTCCCGTCCACTCCGCCAGTTGTACCGAAGCCCCCGAGCGATCGGGGGTTTCGTTTCTCGCAGTCGCCGCCGCGCTATCGCGTCGGAATGGCGGCTCCGGGAAAGCGGGCCTCGCGCCCGCCTCCGTTCAAACGCGGAGTGGTAGTTCAGTCGGTTAGAATGCTGGCCTGTCACGCCGGAGGTCGCGGGTTCGAGTCCCGTCCACTCCGCCATTTGCACGCGAAACCCCCGAGCGATCGGGGGTTTCTTTTTTTCCGCTTTTCCCCGTTTTCGCCCCTGTTCTTGCCGCCGATGCGCCGCCGCGGCGCATGCGCGGCGCGGGCCGCGGGGCCGCCGGTTCTGCCGCAGGCCGTGAAGCGGGTTAAACTGCGCGGCTCGCCAATAGGCCGTCGGTTCCCAATGCTGCAGAAACTTCGCGAAAAGACCTCGGGCTGGATCGCCACCGCGATCATCGGCTTGTTGATGATTCCGTTCCTGTTCGTCATCGACAACAGCTACCTCGGTGGCGTCGGTGCCAACAATGTCGCCAAGGTGCAGGCGCCGCCGTCGTGGTGGTCCTCGGCGCCTTCGTGGTGGCCGGTGTCGCTGCTGTGGCAGCACCACGAAGTGAGCACGGAACAGTTCCGTACCCGCTTCGAGCAGGCGCGCATCCAGGCGCGCGAGCAGCAGGGCGAGGATTTCGATCCGCGCGCCTTCGAAAGCATCGACAACAAGCGCAAGGTGCTCGATCAGCTGATCGACGAGCAGGTGGTGAAGCTGTCGGCCGAACGCGCCGGCGTGGTCATCGGCGATGCCGCGGTGCGCGATTACATCAGCACCATTCCGGCCTTCCAGAACGACGGCAAGTTCGATCCGGAGCGTTACCGCCTGGCCCTGGCCTCGGGCACGCCGCCGCGCACGCCGACCATGTTCCAGCAGCTGGTGCGCGATGCGCTGCAGCAGTCGGTGATTCCGACCGGCCTGGCCGAATCGGCGTTCGCCACCAAGCAGGAAACCGACCGCCTGCTGAAGATGCTCGGCGAGACCCGCGACGTGGAGATGGTGCTGTTGCCGGAAGTGCCGGCCGACACCGCGCCGGTCAGCGACGCGCAGGTGCAGCAGTGGTACGACACGCACAAGTCCGACTTCAAGCAGCCGGAAACGGTGACGATCGAGTACGTCGACCTCAACGCGGCCAACCTGCCGCCAGCCAAGCCGGCTGACGAGGCCACGCTGCGCAAGCGCTACGACGACGAGAAGGCGCGCTTCGTCGAGCCCGACCAACGGTTGGCCTCGCACATCCTGATCAGCGCCGGCAAGGACGCCGCTTCGCAGAAGGCGGCCGAGGCCAAGGCGGCCAAGCTGGCGGCCGAAGCCAAGCAGCCCGGCGCCGATTTCGCCGCGCTGGCCCGCGCCAACTCCGACGATCCCGGCTCCAAGAACGCCGGCGGCGATCTGGGTTGGGTGGAGAAGGGCGTGATGGTGAAGCCGTTCGAGGACGCGCTGTTCGCGATGAAGCCCGGCGAGATCGTCGGGCCGGTGAAGAGCGAATTCGGTTACCACGTGATCCAGCTGCGCCAGGTCAAGGGTGGCGAGGGCAAGTCGTTCGAGCAGGTCCGCGATCAGCTCGCCAGCGAGCAACTGAAGGCCGACAACGAGAAGGCCTTCAGCGAACTGAGCGGCAAGCTGGTGGACCTGGTCTACAAGAACCCGACCGCGCTGGCCTCGGCGGCGAAGGAAGTGGGGCTGCCGGTGCAGACGCTGGGGCCGTTCTCGCGCGCCACCGCCAGCGGCATCGCCGCGCAGCCGGCGGTGCTGCGCGCCGCCTTCTCCGACACCCTGGTGCAGGACGGCACGGTCAGCGACCCGATCAACCTGGGGCCGAACCACAGCGTGCTGATCCGCGTGACCCAGCACCAGCCGGAGCAGATCCAGCCGCTGGCCAAGGTGCACGAGCAAGTGGTGGCCGCGGTGCACGCCGACCGTACCGCCAAGGCCGCTGCGGCCAAGGCCGACGCGCTGCTGGCGCGCCTGCGCAAGGGCGAGACCCTGCAGGCCCTGGCCGCGCAGGAGAAGCTGCAGATCAACCCGATGCCGGGGTTGCCGCGCAACGTGCCGATGCCGAGCGCGCAGGCCAGCCAGGCGATCTTCAGCGCGCCGCAGCCGGTCGACGGCAAGCCGTCGGTAGGCAAGGTCGAGCTGCCTGCGGCGCCGGGCACGGTGGGCAAGCGCTATGCGCTGTTCGCGGTCACCAAGGTGACGCCGGGCGACCTGAGCAAGGTGCCGGCCGAGCAGCGGACCATGTTCGAGCAGCAGCTGGCGCGGATCTATGGCGACGCCGATGCCAAGGCCTACGTCGATGCGATGCGCAAGCTTTACAAGATCAGCGTGCAGGAATCGCAGCTGTAACGGCGGCGCGTCCGCGCAGCGTCAAGCAACAGGCCCGGCATTGCCGGGCCTGTTGCGTTTCCGGAACCAGGAACATGTGCGCGCCGCTGCGGGCGTGATGCCTGCGGCGGCGGCACGCCTGCGCGTGAGGTGCGACGTCCGGAGCAGGGGGGGAGCGTGCTGGCCGACAGGAAGCAGCGCCGTGCGCCGGCGCGGGCAGCCGGCGTGTGCGTGCTCATGCAGCGTGCGCCCATACGCCCGCGGTCGCGCGTCGCTGCAGACGTGGTGCCTGTAGCGGCGGCGTGCGCGTGGTGCATGGAGCAGGACAAGAGCGTGCTGGCCGGCGGAGGGCAGCGCCGGCGATGGACACGGGCAGCCGGCATGTGTGCGCTCGCGCAGCGCGCGGCCGCACGACCCGTTGTCTTCGACCATGGATCACGCATTCCCGCCGTGGCGGGATGCGTCAGTCCTCGTAGCTCAGCACCATGCCGGGGCGCAGCACGCTGCGCGCGGACAGGCCGTTCTTCATCAACAGTGCCTGCACGGTGATGCCGTAGCGCTTGGCGATGTTCCAGGCGGTGTCGCCGTCGCGCACGGTGTGCGTGTGGCGGGAGCGGGCGCCGGTGCGCACGCTGCGGCTCGGTGCGGGGCTGTCGTCGGTGCTGGCCACGGTGGCGACGACCGGGGCGTCGTCCTGCACCGGCGGCGCGCTGTCCTGGGCCAGCACGGGGCCCCCCGCGCCGCGCGGCGCCAGCACCGGCAGCGCGCGCTTGGCGCTACGGCCACTGCCCAGCGCCGGATTCAGTCGCGCGAGCTCATTGCCCTGCAGCGCCTGGCGCCGTGCCCAGTCGTCCAGCGCCATCCCGGCGGGCAGGGTCTGCGCCTGCAGGATCGGCACGTCGCGGTCCAGCGAGGCCATCCATTCGTCGCGGGTCTGCGCCTGTTCCAGCACGCAGGCCAGCGCATGCAGCTTCTCGACGTAGGCGTAGGTGACCGAGGACAGCCCGGGCAGCTTGTCCGGCTGCGCGTTCTGCGCATTCATGCCGGCGCGGCGCATGGACTGCAGCACACGGTACTCGCCGGCGTTGTAGGCCATGATCGCCAGGCGCCAGTCGCCGCCGAACATGCCGTGCAGGGTCTTGAGGTAGCGTACCGCGGCGCGGGTGGAGTCCACCGCGGACAGGCGGCCGTCGTAGCCGTTCTCCAGCGGGACATCGTGGTTGCGCGCGGTGCCGGGGATGAATTGCCACAGGCCGGCCGGGCCGCCGCTGTTGCGCGCGGCCGGGCGGTAGCCGCTCTCCACGAACGGGATCAGCGCGAACTCGGTCGGCAGGTTGGCCGCGCGCAACTCGTCGACCACGTAGCCGAACAGCGGCAGCACGTCTTCGTCCTCGTCGGCCAGGCGCGACGGCGCGCGCGAGAACTGCTGCTGCCAGCGCGCATCGGTGGCGCCGGCATCGCAGCGCGCATCCGCCAGGCCCTCGCGGAAGCGGGCAAGGATGTCGTGGCCGTTACGCGTGGTCGGCGGCGGCAGCGCCGCCGCATCGGTCGGCAGGCCGTTGAGGCCGGCCACGGTCTGTTCCAGTGCCGCCGCGAGCGGGGTCGCGGCCGCCGCGGGGGGCGCCGCCGACGCCATCGCCAGCGTCAGCGCCGCCGTCAACGCCAGCGCCCTCATGCGCGGAAATCGTCTTTCCAGCGCCTCAGTTCGGCGAAGACTTCCACCTCGTCGGACACCCCCCGGCCGAGCCGGGCGCCGATCGCCTGCTGGATCGCCGCCGAGGCGGTGCGCAGGAACGGGTTGGTCGCCAGTTCGCTGGCGAGTGTGACGGGAACGGTGGGACGGGCAGCATGACGCATGGCCTGGGCTTCCTGATGGCGCTGCCGCAGGGCAGCGTTGGTGGGATCGACCGTGACGGCGAATGCCGCATTGGCCAAGGTGTATTCGTGTCCGCAGCACACCAGCGTCTGCCCCGGGAGGGCGGACAGGCGCTGCAGCGAACCCAACATCTGGGAGGGCGTACCTTCGAACATGCGCCCACAGCCCAGGCTGAACAGCGTATCCCCGCTGAACAGATGACCGTGGCCGACATAGGCCAGGTGCGAGCGGGTATGGCCGGGCACGGCCAGGGTATCGAACTGCCAGTCCAGCACCTTCACGACATCGCCGTCGCCGATCCGGTCGCACGCGAATCCGGCGATCCGCGGGTCGTCCGGCGCGTACACCGGCAGGTCGGGCCAGCGCTCGCGCAGCGCGGCGACGCCGCCGATATGGTCGTCGTGATGGTGGGTGAGCAGGATGGCGGCCGGCTGCAGGCCTTGCGCCGCCGCTTGCAGCACCGGCTCGGTCTGGCCGGGGTCGACCAGCAGCGCACGCCCGCCGTCCGTGGCGATCGCCCAGATGTAGTTATCCTGGAATGCGGGCAGGGCGATCAGTCGCATAGAATTGGCACCATGCCTGCCGTGTCGCTCCCTCGTCAAGCCAACGTCTCATCCTGGTTTGATACAGCCGGGGCGCAGGCGCTGCTCCAGGCCGAGCAGCCGTTGATCCTCGACGCCCTGCTCAAGCGTCCCGCGCAGCCCTGGCTGTGGCTGGCGCCGGTGCCGCTACCGCCGCCGGGACGCGAGCTGCCGGGGCGGGGCGTGCGTCTGCACCGCAGCGCCCGTGGCTATGCCGGCGACCTGGTGTGCACGCTGCCGCTGCCGCTGCCCTCCGAGAGCGTCAATGCCATCGTCCTGCAGCACGTGCTGGCCGCCGATGCGGCGATGCTGCTGGAGGAATGCGAGCGCATCCTGATGCCGGGCGGGCGCCTGTGGCTGTTCGCGCTCAATGCGATGAGCCCGTATCGGCTGCGCTGGCGCCGGCAGGGCCTGGTGGCGCGTCCGCCGGGCAGCTGGCGCGGCCTGCTGGAGCAGGTCGGCCTGCCGTGCATCGAGCAACTGCGCTATCTCGGGCCGGTGTGGCCGACCCGTGGCGGCGTCGGCCCGGCCAGCTCCACCGCACCGCTGCGCGCGGTGTGCCTGCTGCAGGCGGAAAAACGTACCGCTGCCGACATCGGCCCCATTCCGTTGCGCGCGCCGGTCCGCTGGCGCGGCTCGGTCGCTTCCATCTGATTCGCGGAGTTTCATGAAGACTGTCGATATCCATACCGATGGCGCCTGCCTCGGCAACCCCGGCCCCGGCGGCTGGGCCGCGCTGCTGCGCTACAAGGGACTGGAGCGCGAGGTGGCCGGCGCCGAGGCGCACACCACCAACAACCGCATGGAGCTGATGGCCGCGATCATGGCCCTGGAGACGCTCACCGAGCCGTGCCAGATCGTGCTGCACACCGATTCGCAGTACGTGCGCCAGGGCATCACCGAATGGATGCCCGGCTGGGTGCGGCGGCAGTGGAAGACCGCCGGCGGCGATCCGGTCAAGAACCGCGACCTGTGGGAACGGCTGCATGCCGCGGCGCAGCGGCATACGATCGACTGGCGCTGGGTCAAGGGCCACAACGGCGACCCGGACAACGAGCGGGTCGACCAGCTGGCGCGCAACCAGGCCCTGCACGTGCGCGCCGGCGGCGCCGCGGTCGCGTCCTGATGTCGTCTTCCTTTTCCGCTGCGAGTCCCATGCGCCAGATCATCCTCGATACCGAAACCACCGGCCTGGAATGGAAGAAGGGCAACCGCGTCGTCGAAATCGGCGCGGTGGAGCTGCTCGAACGCCGCCCCAGCGGGCGCAACTTCCACCGCTACCTGCGCCCGGACTGCGATTTCGAGCCCGGCGCGCAGGAAGTCACCGGCCTGACCCTGGAGTTCCTCGCCGACAAGCCGGAGTTCCACGAGGTCGTCGACGAATTCCTGGAGTTCATCGACGGCGCCGAGTTGATCATCCACAACGCCTCGTTCGACCTGGGCTTCCTGGACTACGAGCTGTCGCGGCTGGGCGAGTCCTACGGCCGCATCCTCGACCGCGCCACGGTGATCGACACCCTGCTGCTGGCGCGCGAGCGCTTCCCCGGCCAGCGCAATTCGCTGGACGCGCTGTGCAAGCGGCTGGGCGTGGACAATTCGCACCGGCAACTGCACGGCGCGTTGCTCGATGCGCAGATCCTCAGCGACGTGTACATCGCGCTGACCTCCGGCCAGGAGGAGATCGGCTTCGCCCTGGCCGAGGACGGCGCCGGGCATGCGGCGGCGCAGGGGCCGGCATTCGACATGACGATGCTGCTGCCGCGGCCGCGGGTCGTGGCGACCGCATCGGAGCTGGAGGCGCACCAGGCGCGGCTGGAAAAGCTGCGCAAGAAGGCCGGCCGCGCGCTGTGGGATGACGTCGAACCGGTCGTGGCGGAAGCGGTGGCCGCCGGCTGAAGGGCACCTCCAATAACGGCGCGACGGATGGCGTAGGAGCGGCTTCAGCCGCGAAGGGGACGTTCCCCGTAAGGCCCCGTCGCGGCTGAAGCCGCTCCCACAGGGCAACCTGGAGCCGGCTCGCGTGTGGCGAAACCGCTGATTCGAGGCGCCCTGAAGTCGTTTGCGCGGCCGCGGGCGGCGGCCCCGCCGCACCGCCCTAGTGGCAGCGCACCAGGATCGCGGTGATGTTGTCCGAGCCGCCCTCGTCGAGCGCGGCGGCGACCAGCATGTCCACGCACTCCTGCGCGCTGCAGTCGTCGTGGCTCAGCGCGTTGGCCAGGCCGGCGTCGTCCACTTCCTCGGTCAGCCCGTCGCTGCACAGCAGCAGGCGCATGCCCGGGCGCAGCTCGCCGGTCATCGTGGCCACGTTCAGATGCTGCGGATCGGTGACGCCCAATGCCTGGGTGACCACGTTGCGGTGCGGATGCGCGCGCGCCTGCTCGGCGGTGAGCGCGCCCTGCGCGATCAGTTCCTGCACGTAGCTGTGGTCCTGGCTGAGCTGGGCCAGCTTGCCGTCGCGCCACAGGTAGGCGCGGCTGTCGCCGACCCAGGCTACCTCGAAGCGGTTGCCCTGCACCCGCGCGGCCACCACCGTGGTGCCCATCGGCAGGGTGTCGTTGCGGCGCTGCGAGGCGCGGATGATCTCCTCGTCGGCGATGCGGATGGCCTGCGCCAGCGCGGTGCCGCCGCGCACTTCGCGCACGATGGCCTCGCGCGCCAGGGCGCTGGCGACTTCGCCGCAGGCGTGGCCGCCCATGCCGTCGGCGACCAGCCACAGCCCCAGCTCGTGGTCGCCGTAGTAGGTGTCCTCGTTGAGGTCGCGGCGCAGGCCGACGTGGGTGAGGTGTCCGAATTCGATCATTGCGCGCCTGCGGCCGGCCGGTGTCTTTCTGGGGTCGAAGGGCATCATCGCGGTCGCGCGCGGATCAGGCAATCGCCAGCCGCGGCGCGGCGCAGGCGGGGTTCATCGCCCAGCGCTGCCGGGCGCGCGCGGGGGCGCCGGCGGCGGGCCGCTTGTCCGCGCGCGGCGGGAACCGTATGATGCACGCCCCCGGTCCGCCGGGGACCACCCGGGAAGGTGGCAGAGTGGTTGAATGTACCTGACTCGAAATCAGGCAGGCGTTTATAGCGCCTCGGGGGTTCGAATCCCCCCCTTCCCGCCAGTTTCGCATCGGGCCCCGTCAGGGGCCTTTTGCTTTTCGGCGCTCGCGACAGCGTGCCGACGCCGGCTTAAGGCGTGGCCGTTACACTTTCCCTTCTCTCGTTTGTGGTGTCTGCCATGTCGGAAATCCTGGTGCCCGTGTCCTTCGGCGAACTGCTCGACAAGATCGCCATCCTGCAGATCAAGTCCGAGCGCATCGAGGATGCCGGCAAGCTGGCCAACGTGCGTGCCGAGCTGTCGGCGCTGGAAAAGACCTGGATGGCGCATCCGGCGGCCGGCGGCGACGTGGCGCGCCTGCGCGCGGACCTGAAGGCGGTCAACGAGCGCCTGTGGGTGATCGAGGATGAGATCCGGATCAAGGAGAAGGCGCAGGCCTTCGACGAGGAGTTCATCAAGCTGGCGCGCAGCGTGTACTACGAAAACGACGAGCGCGCGCGGCTCAAGAAGGAAATCAACCTGGCGCTGGGCTCCAGCTACGTGGAAGAGAAGTCCTACCAGGACTACCGCAACGCCTCGGCGTGAGGGCGGTGCCCGGGACGCGCAGTGCGCTCCCGGGCACCGGACGAACTCAGTCGCGCGCGACCAGCAGGCCGGTCAGGCGCCGCACCATCGGCAGTACCAGCAGCAGGGTAGGGAAGGCGACCAGCCAGGACAGCGCCCAGGCGCCGAGCCAGAGCGCGCCGACGCCAGGCGCAAGCCCGACGCTGCGCAGGGTGCTGATCATCGAGACGATGCAGGTCATCAGCACCGACAGCAGCAGCGGGCTCACCCAGGCGGCATGGCGCGGGGACAGCTTGCGGGAAAACAGCGGGGAACGTGACATTGCGGGACTCTCCGTAAGCCGGTCGATCGAAGGCGCCACCCACCGGCGGCCTGCCAGGCCTGGGCGGGAAACAGCCCCGGACGGATCCGGCGCAGTTGGCGCGTTGATTGACGTAAACGCTTACGGCGGCTCCTGCGGGCCGGGATCGGCGGCAGGACGCGCGGCGGATGGTAGGGCGGCGGCGCGCGCGGCGCAAGCGGCCTCAGTGGCCGTGGTCGGCGCGGTAGCGCTCGAAGGCGGTGATCGCGTCGTCCACGGCGATCAGTTCCATCACCCCGTCGAATTCGATCTTGCTGCCCCATTTCAGCTGCTCGGCCGGCTTGCCGAGGTACTTGCGCGCGGCGGCGTCGTACTTGTCCACGCAGTAGCGCAGGTCCGAGTACGGGCCGCTGCGGCGCGGGTTGCTGGCTGCGTGCAGGCCCAGCACCTTGGTCCCCATCGCGTTGGCGATATGCATGGGACCCGAGTCCGGAGTCAGTACCAGCGCCGCACGCTGCAGCAGCGCCGGCAGTTGCTTGAGCGTGTCACGGCCGACCAGGTCCAGCACCGGCGTGCGCGCCGCGGCGACGATGGCGTCGGCGGTACTACGCTCCAGATCGCTGCGGCCGCCGCACAGCACCACCCGCCAGCCCTGTGCGGCGGCATGGTCGGCCACCGCGGCGTAGCGCTCGGCGTACCAGTTGCGGCGCTGGTGGCTGGAGCAGGGCGAGATCAGCAGCGCCGGGCGGCCGTCGTCGGGCCATTGCGCGCGCGCCCAGGCGTGGGCCTTGTCGGGTACCGGCAGGTCCCAGCGCACCTCGGTCTGGCGCAGCCCCAGCGGCTCGCAGAAGCTGCCGATCGCATCCAGCACGTGGATGCCGGGGCGGTCGGGGATGCGTTCGTTGACGAACAGGCCGTGCAGATCCTTGGAGCGGCTGCGGTCGTAGCCGATGCGCCGGCGCGCCGGCACGAACGCCGACAGCACGTTGGCGCGCAACGCCACCTGCATCTGCAGCAGCGCGTCGAAGCCCTGCGCCGGCAGGTCACGGCGCACTGCGCGCATGCCGGCCAGGCCGCTGCGCTTGTCGTAGGTGTGGTACACCACGCCCGGCAGGCCTTCCAGCAGCTTGTGCCCGGCCTTGTCGATGATCCAGTGCAGCGCCGGCGCCTGCGGCCAGGCGCGCTGCAGGGTCCGCACCAGCGGCACCACGTGGGTCACGTCCCCCAGCGCCGACAGGCGCAACAGGCACAACGAAGGGAGCGTTGCCGGCATGGTGTTGTTAGACTCGCTGGATGGTTGCATTCGACGCCACCGAAGCGCTGACGCCGTACCGCGAGGGCCGCGGCTACGGCGCCATTCTGTTCGACCGCGAACGACTGCGGCAAGCCGAACCGACGCTGTTCTCCGCCGTCGCCTGGGGCGACCGCGCCCGCCCGGTGGATGCCGGCGGCCGCGGCGGCGCCTGGTTCGTCGAAGCGCCGTTCGGCAGTTGCGTGCTGCGCCAGTACCGCCGCGGCGGGCTGGTGGCCAGGCTGGTGCGCGACCGTTATCTGTGGACCGGCGCCGACCGCACCCGCAGCTTCGCCGAGTTCCGGCTGATGCGTGCGCTGATCGCGCGCAAGCTGCCGGTGCCGCGGCCGCTGGCGGCCTGCTATCTGCGCCAGGGACTGCGCTACCGCGCGGCGATCCTGATGGAGCGGCTGGAGGGCGTGCGCTCGCTGGCCGACCGCGCGCACCTGGCCGGGCGCGGCGCGCCGTGGGAGGAGGCGGGACGGCTGATCGCGCGCTTCCATCGCGCCGGCCTCGACCACGCCGACCTCAATGCGCACAACATCCTGTTCGACGGCAACGGCCGCGGCTGGCTGATCGACTTCGACCGCGGCGTGCTGCGCATTCCAGCTACCCGCTGGCGCGAGCGCAACCTCAAGCGGCTGCACCGTTCGCTGCTGAAGCTGCGCGGCGAGCGCAGCGTCGATGCGGTGGAGAAGGACTACGCGCGGCTGCGCCGCGCCTACGATCTGGCCTGGGAGCGCGGCTACTGATGACGGACTGGGCGCTGCGCTTCCAGGGCGTGGGCAACGCCTCGGCGGTGGCATTGGGTTCGCCGATGGCCACCATCGAGCGCGATGGGCGGCCGTGGCTGACCATCGACTGCGGCGGCGAGGGGTTGACCGCCTACCAGGCGCACTACGGCGCGATGCCGCAGGCGCTGTTCGTCACCCACGTGCATCTGGACCACGTCGCCGGCTTCGAGCGGCTGTTCGTGGACAGCTATTTCTCCGCGCGCCGCGGCAAGGTGCGGCTGTACGTGCCGGCGACGGTGCTGCCGCTGCTGCACCGCCGGGTAGCCGACTACCCGAATGTGCTGGCCGAGGGCGGCGCCAATTTCTGGGATGCCTTCCAGTTGATCGCCGTGGGCGATGCGTTCTGGCACGAGGGCGTGCGCCTGGAGGTGTTCCCGGTGCGCCACCACTGGCCGGAGACCGCCTACGGCCTGCGCCTGCAGGGCGCGCTGGTGTGGAGCGGGGACACCCGGCCGATCCCGGAAATGCTGAACCGGTATGCCGACGACGGCGAACTGGTGGCGCACGACTGCGGTCTTCACGGCAACCCGTCGCATACTGGGGTCGACGATCTGGAGCGGGAGTACCCCGCCGAACTGCTGCGACGGACCATGCTCTATCACTATGCCAGCGCCGAAGATGCCCAGGCCCTGCGCGCGCGCGGTCACCGCGTGGCGCGGCCGGGCGAGCGCGTGGCGCTGGCCGCGCCGCGCGCGCCGCAGGTGCCGACGGGATGAACGCGCTGCCGCGCCCGCCGCTCGCGTCGGCGACGCCGGCGGACCGGCGCGGGCGACCGTTGCGCGACCTGCGCCTGTCGGTGATCGAGGCCTGCAACTTCCGCTGCGGCTACTGCATGCCGGCCGACAAGGTGCCGGACGATTATGGCTTCGACGCCGCATCGCGGTTGTCGTTCGCGCAGCTCGAGACGATGGCCCGCGCCTTCGTCCGCAACGGCGTGAACAAGCTGCGCCTGACCGGCGGCGAACCGCTGCTGCGCCGCGACCTGCCCGAGCTGGTGCGGCGGCTGGCGCGCATCCCCGGCGTGGACGATCTGGCCATGACCACCAACGGCACGCTGCTGGCGCGGCATGCGCAAGCCTTGCGCGAGGCCGGCCTGCGCCGGGTCACGGTCAGCCTCGACGCGATCGAACCGGCCCTGTTCCGGCAGCTGTCCGGCGGACGCGGCGAGATCGCGCAGGTGCTGGAGGGCATCGAGGCGGCGGTCGCGGCCGGGCTGGGGCCGGTCAAGCTCAACTGCGTGGTCCAGCGCGGCATCAACGACGACCAGGTGTTGCCGTTGCTGGCGCATTTCCGCGGCAGCGGCCACGTGCTGCGCTTCATCGAGTACATGGACGTGGGCACCTGCAACGCCTGGCGTCGCGAGCGGGTGGTGCCTGCCGCCGAACTGCGCGACCGCATCGCCGCGCGCTGGCCGTTGCAGGCGCTGGCGCCGCACTACCCGGGCGAGGTCGCCGCGCGTTACGCCTTCGCCGACGGCGGCGGCGAGATCGGCTTCGTCACCTCGGTCAGCACGCCGTTCTGCGGCGATTGCCATCGCGCCCGGGTCTCGGCCGATGGCCATCTCTACACCTGCCTGTTCGCGGGCGAGGGCACCGATCTGCGCCCGGCGCTGGCCGGCGGCGAGGACGCGCTGGCCGAGCGCGTGCGTGCGCTGTGGCAGCGCCGCGACGATCGCTACAGCGAACTGCGCGGCGCGACGTCGGCCACGCGCGGCAAGCACGTCGAAATGTTCCTGATCGGCGGTTGAGCGATGGATGCCGCGTTGCAAGGCGCCCTGGTCGCGCTGGAGCTGGAATTGCTGGAGCCGGCGGTGCGCGCCTCGGCCGAGCGCGTGGCCGCGCTGCTCGACGACGGTTTCGTCGAGTTCGGCGCCTCCGGCCGCCGTTTCGACAAGCCGGCAGTGCTGCGGGCGCTGCCGGCCGAGTCGGGTGCCTTTCGTTATCGCGCCTTCGACATCCAGGTGCAGTCGCTGGCACCGGATCTTGCGCAGGTGCGCTATCGCAGCGAGCGCCGCGGTGGCGACGAACCGCCGCGGCAGGCGCTGCGCAGTTCGCTGTGGCAGCGCCGCGACGGCCGATGGCGCATGCTGTTCCATCAAGGCACGCCGATTCCCGGCAATGCCTGAACATCGCGCCGTGGGAGCGGCAGCGCAGTCCATGACCAAGAAAACCTCCGCCACGTCCGCGCGCTCAGCCGCGCCGGCGCTGACCCACCTGGATCCGCAGGGGCTGCCGACCATGGTCGACGTCTCCGCCAAGGCCGCCACCGCGCGTGTGGCGGTGGCGCAGGCGCAGGTGCGCTTTCCCGCGGCGGTGGCCGCGCAGTTGCGCGCCGATGCGTTGCGCAGCGCCAAGGGCGGCATCGTCGACACCGCGGTGATCGCCGGGACTATGGCGGTCAAGCGCACCCACGAACTGATCCCGTTCTGCCACCCGCTGCCGATCGACGGCTGCCGCTTCGCCATTGACTGGGCCTCGCCGCAGGTGCTGGGCATCGAATGCACGGTGCGCACCGTGCACCGCACCGGCGTGGAAATGGAGGCGCTGACCGGTGCCAGCGTCGCCGCGCTGACGGTCTACGACATGTGCAAGGCGCTGACCCACGCGATGACCATCGGCCCGGTGCGGCTGGTCGGCAAGCGCGGCGGCAAGCGCGACGTCGGGAGCGTGGCATGAGCGCCGCGGTGACCGTGCTGTATTTCGCCAGCCTGCGCGAGGCCGCGGGCATGGAGCGCGAACAGGTGCGCACCGCCGCGCCCGACCTGCGCGCCCTGTACGCCGAACTCGATGTCCGCCACGGCCTGCGCTGGCCGGCGCAGCGGCTGCGGGTGGCGGTGGACGGCGCTTTCGCCAGCTGGGACGACGCGGTGCGCGACGGCAGCGAAGTGGTGTTCATTCCGCCGGTCTCGGGAGGCTGAGCCATGTCTGCCGAACCGCGTTTCCGGCTGGCCGACCGGCCGCTCGACATCGCCACGCTGCGCGCCCCGCTGGCGCACGCCCAGGCCGGCGCCTATGCCAGCTTCGAAGGCTGGGTGCGCGACCACAACGACGGCCGTGCGGTCGACGGCCTGCACTACGAGGCCTATGCCGCACTGGCCGAGGCCGAGGGCCAGCGCATCGTCGACGAGGCCCTGGCCCGCTTCGCCATTCTCGACCTGCGCTGCGTGCACCGCATCGGCGAACTGGCGATCGGCGACCTGGCGGTGTGGGTCGGCGTGGTCGCCGCGCACCGCGACGCCGCCTTCGGCGCCTGCCGCTACGTCATCGACGAGGTCAAGGCGCGCGTGCCGATCTGGAAGCGCGAGCGCTACCGCGAGGGCGATGCGGGCTGGCTGCACCCGGAGACGCCAGCGCCGTCGCGCGAATAGCGGCGCGCACGCTCGGGCGTGATCGCGGTCTTCGTAGGGGAGGGTGGTAACCCCGCCGGCTGACCTCGGCGCCCGCGTCGATCGATACCGTTGCTGCCTTCCGGCCCTGGCGGGGTTTTCGACCTAGCGTCGCGAGGGGCCGACGGGGCCACCATAGAGACGAAACCGCGCCAGTGGCGCGGTCTTTCCCTTTGAGTTCTTGCGCCAGTGGCGAAGCGACTCTGCGAGGGAAGCGCAATTCGAATCTGGCGGAGAGAGGGGGATTCGAACCCCCGAAGCGCGGTTTAGACGCTTACACACTTTCCAGGCGTGCTCCTTCAACCACTCGGACACCTCTCCGGGTCTTGCGCGGGCCATGCGGTCCGGGCAAGGGCGGGAATTCTAGCCGTCATGGCCGCCGTTCACAAGGCGAGCCACCGCCGTTGCGTGAACTGCGCTCATCTTCGCCCTGTTCATCGTCGCAGGCAGCCCTGCGCCGAAGGCGGCGCGCGCGTGACGGCGGCTGACCGGATGACTGAACGATCGCGGTGGCCCGGCGTGGCACAATGGCGGTTCAGATGAAGACGGTCGCCTGATGTCCTATCTCGTTCTCGCCCGCAAGTGGCGCCCCAAGCGTTTCGCCGAGCTGGTGGGGCAGGAGCATGTGGTCCGCGCGCTCACCAACGCGCTGGACAGCGGCCGGGTGCACCACGCGTTCCTGTTCACCGGCACCCGCGGCGTCGGCAAGACCACCATCGCGCGCATCTTCGCCAAGTCGCTGAACTGCGAGCAGGGCACCAGTGCCGATCCGTGCGGCCAGTGCGCGGCCTGCCTGGACATCGACGCCGGCCGCTACATCGACCTGCTGGAGATCGACGCCGCGTCCAACACCGGCGTGGACGACGTGCGCGAGGTGATCGAGAACGCGCAGTACATGCCCTCGCGCGGCAAGTTCAAGGTCTACCTGATCGACGAAGTGCACATGCTCTCCAAGGCGGCGTTCAACGCGCTGCTGAAGACGCTGGAAGAGCCGCCGGAGCACGTGAAGTTCCTGCTCGCCACCACCGACCCGCAGAAGCTGCCGGTGACGGTGCTGTCGCGCTGCCTGCAGTTCAACCTCAAGCGCCTGGACGAGGAACAGATCCAGGGGCAGATGACCAAGATCCTGGCCGCCGAGCAGATCGAGGTGGATGCCTCGGCGATCGTGCAACTGGCCAAGGCCGCCGACGGCAGCCTGCGCGATGGCCTGTCGCTGCTCGACCAGGCCATCGCCTACGCCGGCGGCGCGCTGCGCGACGACGTGGTACGGACGATGCTGGGCACGGTCGACCGCACCCAGGTCGGGGCGATGCTGGAGGCGCTGGCCGATGCCGACGGGCAGCGGTTGCTGCAGGTGGTGGCCGGCCTGGCCGAGTTCTCGCCCGACTGGGGCGGGGTGCTGGAGGCGCTGGCCGAGGCCCTGCACCGCATCCAGGTGCGGCAGCTGGTGCCGGGCGCGGCCACGCCCGCGCTGGACGGACTGGATCCGGCGCCGTTGGCCGAGCGCCTGCGGCCGGAGATCGTGCAATTGTGGTACCAGATGGCGCTGAACGGGCGCCGCGATCTTTACCTGGCGCCGAGTCCGCGTGCCGGGTTCGAGATGGCGGTGTTGCGCATGCTGGCGTTCCGTCCGATGGGCGCTGCGGCGCTGCCGGCTGGCAGCGCGACCGGTGCGGCCACGCAGGGGCAGGGCAATGCCTCGGCGGCGGCCGCCAGTGCGCCCGCCGCGGCGATGGCCGCACCTGCCGCGGTCGCGCCCGCTGCCCCTGTCGCGCCCGTGGTCGCCGCGCCTGTGCCGGCGCCCGCCGCACCCGCGACGGCCGCGACGGCCTCGCCCAGTGCGGCGGCGGCCCCGTTGGATCCGCCCTGGGATCCGCCGGCACCGCCGGCGGCGCGTCCTGCGCCGTCCGTGTCGGTCGCGGCGGCGGCGCCCACGGTCGCACCGGCCGCGGCCGCCGAACCGGAAATGGCGATGGTGCCCCCGCTGGCGCAGACGCCGCGCACGCATGCCGCCGTGTCCGACCTGCCGCGCGCGCTGCACAGCGCCGAGGACTGGCTGGAACTGGTCGCCGATTGCGGCCTGACCGGCCCGTCGCGGCAGCTCGCGGCCAATGCCGCCTTCGTCAGCCATGCCGAGGGCGTGCTGCGCCTGTCGCTGTCGCCGGGCTTCGAGTACCTGCAGTCCGAGCGCTCGCTCGGCGAACTGGCCGGCGCCCTGGCCGAGGCGCTGGGCCAGCGTCCGAAGATCGTCATCGAAAGCGGCATCGCGGTCGATGCCGAAACCCTGCACGAGCGCTCGCACCGGCAACGCGGCGAGCGCCAGAACGCGGCCGAGGCCGCGTTCATGAACGACCCGGCGGTGCAGGCGCTGATCCAGCAGCAAGGCGCGCGGGTCGTTCCCGATTCCATCCGTCCCTACGATGAGTGAACCACGATGCGCGGCAATATCGCCCAATTGATGCAACAGGCGCAGAAGATGCAGGAAAACCTGCAGCGCGCCCAGGAAGAACTGGCCAAGCTGGAAGTCACCGGCAGCGCCGGCGGCGGCATGGTCAACGTGACCCTGACCGGCGCCAAGGAGTGCCGCAAGGTGCGGATCGATCCGAGCATCCTGGCCGACCAGGAAATGGCCGAGGACCTGATCGCCGCCGCCTTCAACGACGCCTCCAACAAGATCGACGCCGAATCCAAGGCGCGCATGGGCGCGGCCACCGCCGGCATGCCGATCCCGCCGGGCATGAAGCTGCCGTTCTGAGGGCTGGGATTCGGGATTTGGGAGTGGGGATTCGCGGTTTTCGCGCGTGCGCTGCCTCTCCTGCTTCGGTGCGTTTCCTGCGTAGGAGCGGCTTTAGCCGCGACGGGCATTACCGGTAACGCCCCTCGCGGCTGAAGCCGCTCCTACGGGATGTCCCACGTTTCCACGCGTTCGCTTGCTAACGATTTGGTCGCCGACCGCCTGTCGCCACCAGAATCCCCCACTCCCGGATCCCCAATCCCCAACCAATGAGTTCGCCGCTGCTCGAACAACTGATCGATGCGTTCCGCGTGCTGCCTGGCGTCGGCCAGAAGACCGCGCAGCGCATGGCCTACCACGTGCTCGAGCGCGAGCGCGAAGGCGGGCAGCGCCTGGCCGAGCGGTTGCACGAGGCGATTGAGCGCATCGGCCATTGTGCGCAGTGCCGCGATTTCAGCGAAACCGAGGTCTGTGCGATCTGCGCCAGTCCTGCCCGCGATCGCCAGCAACTGTGCGCGGTGGAATCGCCGGCCGACCGCCTGGCGATCGAGCACGCCACCGGCTACCGCGGCCTGTACTTCATCCTGCAGGGCCGGCTGTCGCCGCTGGACGGGATCGGTCCGCGCGAACTGGGCCTGGACCGGCTGGGCGCGCGGCTGGCGCAGGGCGAGGTGGCCGAACTGATCATCGCCACCAATTCCACGGTCGAAGGCGAGGCCACCGCGCACTATCTGGCGCAACTGGCGCGCCAGCACGGCGTGCGGCCGAGCCGGCTGGCGCAGGGCCTGCCGCTGGGCGGGGAGCTGGAGTACGTGGATCGCGGCACGCTGTCGCATGCCTTCGGCAGCCGCAGCGAAGTGCCGCGCGCCGGCAGCGGCGAGTAGCCGCCGCACGCGGCTGCGGGGCGACGCCGAATTGGGCTATAACGGCGGCCCCTTCTTTCGTTCCGGGCGCGCTCCATGGACACCATCTTCGGCAAGATCATCCGTCGCGAAATTCCGGCCAGCATCGTCTACGAGGACGACGCCGTGCTCGGCTTCAAGGACATCGCGCCGCAGGCGCCGGTGCATGTGCTCTTCATCCCCAAGCAGGTGGAGATTCCGACCCTGGACGACCTGGCGCCGGAGCAGGCGACCTTGGTCGGCCGGCTGGTGCTGGCCGCGGCCAGCTACGCGCGCGAGCAGGGCTTGGCCCAGGACGGCTACCGGGTGGTGATCAACTGCCGCGAGCACGCCGGGCAGACCGTGTTCCATCTGCACCTGCATCTGCTCGCCGGCGCGCCGCTGGGGCGCTTCGGCACGCCCTGACGCGATGGCGGTCGGCGCCGTGCAGCCATAAAAAAACGCCGCTGGATCAGCGGCGTTTTTCGTTGCGGCAAAACCGCAGGGCTTACCACCAGCCCCAGCGCGGGCCCCACGGACCCCAAGGGCCGCCCCACGGACCGTACGGGTAGGCCGGCACCACTTCGACCTGGCGCACCACCGGCCACAGGTAGACCACGTCCGCGTCCATCTTCGGCAGGCGGTAGTCGTAGTCGCCGATGCGGGTGTTGTCGTAGCCGGACACGTGGCCGATGAAGGTCACCTCGCGGCCGGGTTCGAACACCGCCGGGTCGTAGAAGCCGGCGCGGCAGGCGATGAAACGGCCATCGCTGGCGTCGGCCGAGTCGCTGTCCGGGCGGCCGCTGGCATTGAGCGGGCGCGACAGCATCTGGAAGCAGGTCTGGCCCTGGCCGGGCGTGGTCTTGATGATCTTGCCGCCCCAGCGCACCGGCGCGCCGGGCTGCTGGCCGGCGACCGAGTCGCGCGGGCTGACGGGTGCGAACTGGCCCTGCAGCGGCTTGGGGGCGGTGGCGCAGGCGCCGAGCGCCAACGCAGCGATCACGGGGAACAGCAGGCGAATCTTCATCGGGATGCTCCAGTGGGCGGACGGTGCCTGCGCAGGTCGCGCAACAGTGAAGCGCTGTCCGAATCCGCGCCAGCGTAGCGCGCATCGGCGAAACGCTGGCTGAGTGAAATCAGGCTCGCATCGCCGGTTTCCCGTTGCACGCGCGCCGCCCACGCCAGTGCCGGTTCGTGCGGTTCGCGGCCCTGGCCGCGCTTGGCGTAGCGCCGGCCCAGGCCGCGCCAGGCACGCAGCAACGGATCGCGCTCGCGCTCGCCACGGGCCAGCCACCACGCCATCGCGCCCAGCAGCAGCGCCGCGAATCCGGCGAACAGCGCCACCAGCTGGCCGGGGTCCAGCCGGGTGATGCCGAACTGGCTGAGCAGGCGCTGCTGGCGGTTGGCATCGAAGGACAGCACCAGGTCGTTCCAGCCGCGCCGCGCCCAGTCGGCGAGGTCGCGCCAGCGCCAGTCGGCGTCGCCGCCCTGTGCGCCGGCGCCGCTGCCCAGGCGGTCCTCCAGGGTGTCGTAGATGCGTTCCGGGGCCACCGCCGCGGTCGGGTCCACCCGCACCCAGCCGCGTTGCGGCAGCCACACCTCGGCCCAGGCGTGCGCGTCCATGCGCCGCACCACCCAGTAGTTGCCGAACGGATTGCGGGTGCCGCCGGCATAGCCGGTGACCACCCGCGCGGGAATGCCGGCACCGCGCATCAGCACCACGAACGCCGAGCTGAAGTGCTCGCAGAACCCGGCCTTCTGCTGGAACAGGAATTCGTCCACGCCGTCGCGGCCGGGCAGCGGCGTCTGCAGGGTGTAGGCGAAGTCGCGGCGGATCCATTGCAGGGCGCGGGCGACGATCGCCGCATCGTCGGCGCCGGCCTGTTGCCGCCACTGCCGGGCCAGCGCCAGGGTGCGCGGGTTGTAGCCCGGCGGCAGCGCCAACGCACGCTGCCGCTGCGCCGGGCCGAGATCGGCCTCGACTCGCTGCGGCGGTGCCGAGCGCAGCCGCCAGCGGGTCAGTGCGCTGAGCGTGCGCTCGGTCTGCAGCACCGCGTCGGCGCTGAGCCGGGTGCCGGCCGGTGCCTGCAGCGGCAGGTCCAGCGCGACCAGTTGCCGGCGGTCGGTCGGCTCCACTTCGAGTTGGTAGTCCCAGCCGCCCGGCGCGAACTGCACCGCCGGTGCCGGCGCCCAGGCGTTGCTGCGCAGTGCGCGCCAGGTGCGGCCGTCGAAATCCCACAGCACCGGGCCGCGCCAGTAGCGCTGCGCCGGTGCCGGCACCGGGCCGAAGAACTGCACGCGCAGCGCCGGGGTGTCGTCGGCCATCAGGTCCAGCCATTGCCCCGGGCTCATCGTGTCCGACAGGCCGGGGCGGCCCATGGCGCGTTCCGGCACGCCCCACAGCGGCGAGCCCAGCCGCGGGAACAGCCAGAACGCGGCCAGGGCCAGCGGCAGGCCCAGCGCCAGCAGGCGGCCGACGCCGCGCAGTTGCCCGCGCAAGGGACGGCGCATGCTGTGTCCTTCCTGGTCGGCCAGGCGCTGCATGCACAGCAGCGCCGCGATCACCGCGGCCAGCCCCAGCGCCATCGTCAGCGGCCCCTGGTCGAGCAGGAACGCGGCGAATGGCGCGAACAGGGCGAAGCCGAGCAGGCTGCGCGCATCGCGCAGGCTCTTCAGTTCCGAGGGCTTGATCGCCAGCATCGCCGCCAGCAGCGCACAGCCGGTATCGCGGCCGAAGCGCAGGCCGACCTGCCAGTACAGCGCCGCGAGCATCGCCGCGACCAGGGCCAGGCGCAGCAGCGCCGGCATCGGCCGCCACGCCGAACTGGCGCCGACCAGCAGCGCGGACAGCGCGATCAGCCAGGCCAGCGTGGTGGGCAACTGCAGCAGCAGCGGCAGCAACGCCAGCAGCGCCGCGCCCAGCGCCCAGGCGCGGCTGGCGGTGTGCAGCGCGGGCGAACGCGGCTCAGTCATGCGGCAGCAGCGCCAGCGCGCGCAGGCACAGATGCCGGTGCTGCGGGCCGCGGCCCGGCCCCAGCGCCGGCTGCCCCGGCAGCAGCAGGCGGTAGCGGCGGCCGTCGCGCTCGGCGTCCTCGACCCAGCGCGCCAGCCGCGCGATGCGGCGTTCGTGCGGCAACGCCGGCAGCGCGCGCCAGTCCAGCACCACGTCCACCCCGATCGGGCGTTCGTACTCGCGCACCAGCAAGGTGTCGCGGCGCGCCGAGTGCTTCCAGGCGATCGCCCGCGGCGCGTCGCCGGCGCGGTAGGGACGCAATTGGTGCAGTTCCTCGCCGAGCGCGTGCAGGCGGGTCTGGGTCGGGGTGCCGGCACCGGTCGGCAGCGGCGGGCCGTCGGCTTCCGGTTGCGGGTAGACCAGCAGCGGGGTGTCCGGCCAGAACCAGGCCCAGGCGCGCAGCAGTCCCAGCGGCTGGGTGGTGGAGACCTGCACGCGCTGCAGGTCGAGCCAGCCGCGGCGTTCGGTGGGCACCTCCAGGTCGGCCTCGTTGCGGTCGTCGCGGTGCAGGTCCAGGTAGGTGTGCGCGGCGCCGTGGCGCACGCGCAGGCCGCGCCGTCGGCGGCCGTCGGCGGTGGCCAGCGCCAACCGCAGGCGCAGCGGTTGTCCGGCCGGGACCGGCTCGGCCGACAGCGCCTCCAGGCGCAACCCGGACAACTGCAGGTGGGCGACGATGGCGCTGGCCATCGCCGCCGCGCCGAGCAGCATCGCCAGCAGCAGCGCCGGGTTGTTGTTGTAGTTCAGCGCGCCGAGCAGCATCGCCGCCAGCAGCAGCGCCAGGAAGCCGCCGAACGGAGTCGGCAGGATGTAGATGCGGCGCCGATCCAGATGGATCGGCAGCGCTTCCGGCGCGCGCGGCGCGGCGAGTTGCGCCAGTCGCTGCCGCCAGCCCGGCATGCGCGTCAGTCCACCGCGACGCTGTGCAGGATCGCCTTGGCCAGGGCCTGGCCGGAGGCCGATTCCTGTTCCGCCACCAGGCGGTGCTCGGCGACGGCGACGAACAGCGCCTGCACGTCGTCGGGCAGCACGTGGCCGCGGCCGAGCAGCAGCGCATGCGCCTTGGCCGCGCGCAGCAGGGCGATGCCGGCGCGCGGCGACAGGCCCACGCGCACGCCCGGATGCTGGCGGCTGCGCGCCAGCAGCGCCTGCACGTAGCCGACCAGCGCCGCGCTGGCATGAATCTGCTCCACGCTCTGGCGCAGTGTGGCCATGTCGGCCTCGCCGAGCAGCGGCTGCGCCTGCGCGATCAGGTCGTGGCGGTCGCTGCCGCTGAGCAGCGCGCGTTCGGCCTCGGCATTGGGATAGCCCAGCGCCAGGCGCAGCAGGAAGCGGTCCAGTTGCGAGTCGGGCAACGGGAAGGTGCCGGACAGGTCCACCGGATTCTGCGTGGCGATGACGAAGAACGGCGACGGCAGCGGATGGGTGGTGCCGTCGAGGGTGACCTGCTGCTCGGCCATCGCTTCCAGCAGTGCGCTCTGCGTGCGCGGCGGCGCGCGGTTGATCTCGTCGGCGAGCAGCACGTGGGTGAACACCGGGCCCGGATGGAATTGGAACTGGCGCGACTGCGCGTCGTACACCGATACGCCGAGCACATCCGCCGGCAGCAGATCGGAGGTGAACTGCACGCGCTGGAAGCCCAGCCCCAGGCTCGCCGCCAGCGCATGCGCCAGCGTGGTCTTGCCCAGGCCGGGCAGATCCTCGATCAGCAGATGTCCGCCGGACAGCAGGGCGACAAAGGCCATGCGCACCTGTTGCGGCTTGCCCAGCACCAGCGCGTTGACCTGCTGCTGGGCGCGCGTGAGCGCCTCGCGCAGGGGATCGGTTAGCATTTCCGGCAAGCGGGGCGGACTGGACATCGCATTCTCGCAACGGTTTCAGGGAGTTTACGGGCAATGCAAGGGGAACAACGTGCACGCAGCGTCTTCATCGTGCTGTGGACGCTCGTCACCGCCGCCAAACTGCTGGTCGCCGCGCGCCTGCCGTTGTTCGTCGACGAGGCATTCTATTGGCAGGAAGGCCAGCACCTGGCGCTGGCCTACTCGGATCTGCCCGGGCTGACCGCGTGGCTGGCGCGGCTGGGCGTGGCGCTGGGCGGCGATCACCTGCTGGCGCTGCGGGCGCCGTTCCTGCTGCTGGGCGCCGCGCTGCCCTGGTTGATCGCACGCATCGCCACGCGCTGGTTCGGTGCGGTAGCCGGCTGGCGCGCCGGCAGCCTGGCGTTGCTGATGCCGCTGTCCGGCACCCTGGGCATCCTGGCGCTGCCGGACGTGCCGATGGCGCTGGCCACGATCCTGTGCATCGACGCCACGGCGCGGCTGCTGCGCCAGACCGAGGCGCTGAGCGCGGTGGAACTGGCGTTGGGCCTGGTGATCGGCGCACTGAGCCATTACCGCTTCGTCGGCGTGATCGGCGTCGGCGCGATCGCGCTGCTGCTGATCCCGCAGGGCCGGCGCATGCTGCGCGATCCGCAGGTGTGGGTCGCGCTGGCGCTGGGCATGGTCGCCTGGCTGCCGCTGCTGGCCTGGAATGCGGACAACGGCGAGGCCGGGCTCAAGTTCCAGCTGGTCGATCGGCATCCCTGGAGTTTCCAGCCTGCCGGCATCGCCTTCGTGCTGATCCAGGTGGTGCTGGTCACGCCGCTGCTGGCGGTGGCGATGACCAAGGTGGCGCTGATGGCCACGCGCGTCGGCGGCAGCGGCGGCACCCGGGTGCAGTGGCGCTATTTCGGCCTGCTCGGCGGCGTGTCGACGCTGGGCATCTTCCTGCTCGGCTTCTTCACCGATGCCGAGCGGGTCAGTTTCCACTGGCCGCTGCCGGGCTATCTGGCGCTGCTGATCGCCACGCCGGTGATCCTCAACGGCTGGAGCAAGCCGCTGCGCCGCGCCACCTGGCTGCTGGCCGGGCTCGGCCTGATCGGTGCGTTCGGCTACTACCTGGCGGTGTCGGTGCCGGCGGTGCGCGAGCACACCGCTGGCGACAAGTACTACCCGCGCAACTTCGCCGGGTGGCGGCCGCTGGCGGCGGCGGTGCGCCGCGAACTGGCGACGCTGCCGGCCGGTACCCAGGTGCTGGCGGACAACTTCAAGGTCGGCGCCGAACTCGGCTTCGAACTGCGCGACCCGAACATCCAGGTGCTGCCGCATCCGTTGAACGACAAGCACGGGCGCAGCGCGCAGCTGCAGCAGTGGGGGTTGCTCAGCGACGGCCGCCGCGACGGTCCACGCCTGCTGGTGCTCTCGCCCAGCGACATGAAGTACCGCTTGCTGCTGCAGCGCTACCACGCGGTGTGCGACCTGGTCGGGCCGCTGCCGCCGCCGCGGGTGGTGTCCAGCGACCATGGCAGCCAGCGCTTCCTGCTGTTCGTGCTGCCGGCGCAGCGTGCCTCCGGTCCTTGCACCACGCCGGCGATGGCCTGGTTCAACACGCCGGACGTGGACGCCACCGTCGGCCGTCGCTTCGACGTCTCTGGCTGGGCGTTCAAGGACGGCGTGGGCCTGGACCGGGTCGAGGTGCTGCTCGACGGCAAGGTCGTGGCGCAGGCGCGCTACGGCGACGTCTACGACGTGACCAAGTTCTGGAAGATCTCCACCGACCCGCGGCATCCGAACATCGGCTTCCGCGCCACCGTCGACGCCAGTGGCCTGGCGCCGGGGACGCATTGGCTGGGCCTGCGCTTGCATGGCCGCGACGGCAGCGTCGAGGACTGGTGGGAACAACCGATCGTGCTGCGGCCGCAGTGAGCTAGGATGGCGCGCCCTTCCACGCCGTCGCGCAGGACCGCACGCCGCCCATGTCCAGTTCCCCTTTCGACCGTCCCGCCGCCGCGCCACGGATCGCGGTGCTGGTGCCCTGCCACAATGAGGCGGCCACCATCGGCCGGGTCGTGGCCGAGTTCGCCGCGCACCTGCCCGGCGCGCAGGTCCACGTGTTCGACAACAATTCCAGCGACGCCACCATCGCGCAGGCACGCGCGGCCGGCGCGTCGGTGCGCGAGGTCGCGCTGCAGGGCAAGGGCAACGTGGTGCGGCGCCTGTTCGCCGACGTCGAGGCCGACGTCTACGTGCTGGTGGACGGCGATGCGACCTACGATGCGGCGATGGCGCCGGCGCTGGTCGAGCGCCTGCTGCGCGACGGGCTGGACATGGTGGTCGGCGCGCGCCGCAGCGACGAGGCGGCGGCCTACCGCGCCGGGCACCGCACCGGCAACGTGTTGCTGACCCGCTGCGTGGGCTTCCTGTTCGGGCGCAGTTTCGACGACATGCTGTCCGGCTACCGGGTGTTCTCGCGGCGCTACGTGAAGTCGTTTCCCGCGCATGCGGCCGGTTTCGAGACCGAGACCGAACTGGCGGTGCACGCGCTGCAACTGCGCATGCCGGTGGCGGAGGTCGACACGGCCTATGGCGCGCGTCCGGAAGGGTCGCAGAGCAAGCTGCGCACCTGGCACGACGGCGCCCGCATCCTGTTGACCATCCTGCGCCTGTTCAAGACCGAGCGGCCGTTGCTGTTCTTCTCGCTGGGCTTCGGCGCCTGCGTGCTGCTGGCGCTGGCGCTGGCGGTGCCGTTGCTGCAGACCTACCTGCAGACCGGCCTGGTGCCGCGGTTTCCCACCGCGATCCTGTGCTCGGCGCTGGTCCTGCTCGGCGTGCTGTTGCTGGCCTGCGGGCTGATCCTGGACACGGTCACGCGCGGCCGCATCGAGGCCAAGCGCCTGGCCTACCTGGCGATCCCGGCCTGGCCTGCGCATGCGCAGGGTGCGCAGCGGGGTGACGCCGCATGAGCGCGACCATTTCTGCTGCTGCAGTGCCGCGTCCGACCCGCCGCCAGCGCCTGCTGGCCGCGCTGGATCGCCGCTTCGCCTTCCACAGCCGCGGCAACGTGGTCGCCGCCGGCGTGGCGGTCGCGGTGCTGGGCGGATTGTTGTCGCTGTGGCTGGGCCAGGACGCCAACTGGGACCTGCGCAACTACCACCTGTACAACGGCTACGCCGCGCTGCACGGCCGCCTCGGCGTGGACCTGGCGCCGGCGCAGATGCAGAGCTACTTCAATCCGCTGCTGGACGTGCTGCATTACGCGCTGTTCACCGGCTTGCCGGCACCGCTGGCAGGGTTCGCGATGGGCGTGCTGCATGCGCTGGCGTTCCTGCTGCTGGCCGGCATCCTCTGGCAGGTGCTGGACCCGCGACTGGACCGCGCGCGGCTGGTGCCGTGGCTGGCGCTGGCCGGGCTGTGCAGCGCCGCGTTCCTGTCCGAGTTCGCCGGCACCATGGCCGACAACACCAGCGCCCTGCCGGTGCTGGGCGCGCTGCTCGCCGCACTGCATGCGCAACGCCGCCAGCAGGCCGCGGGGCAGGGCGTGGCGCTGGGCTGGTGGACGCTGGCCGGCGCCCTGCTCGGGCTGGCGATGGCCTGCAAACTGACCAATGCCCTGTTCGCGCTGGCCCTGGGCGTGGCCGCGCTGGTTGCCGGCGGGCGTCCGCGGCAGCGCATCGGCGGTGCCGCGGTGCTGACCGCGGTGACGCTGCTCAGCTTCGCGCTGCTGGCCGGGCCGTGGTTGCTGCGGGTGTGGCAGACCTTCGGCAATCCGCTGTTCCCGCAGTTCAACAGCCACTTCCTGGCGCCGCTGGCGCAACCGGGGGCGCTCAGCGACACGCGCTGGTTGCCGAAGACGCTGTGGGAATGGCTGACCTGGCCGGTGCAGTTCTCGCTGGCGCCGAACCGGGTCAGCGAGGTGCGCCTGCGGCAACTGGTGTGGCCGCTGCTGTATCTGCTGGGCCTGGCCGCGCTGCTGCGCTGGGTACTGCGGCGTCCGCGCCCCTCCGCGCCGGCGGAGGTGGTCGCGCCGGCGTGGCGCGCGGTGCTGGTGTTCGTGCTGGTCGGCTTCCTCGCCTGGCAAGCGGTGTTCAGCATCCAGCGCTACCTGGTGATGCCGGAGCTGCTGGCGCCGCTGCTGCTGTGGGTGGGGCTGCGGCGGTTGCTGCCGGCGCGGATCGCCGCCCCGGCGGCGCGCTGGACCCTGATCGCCTGCGCGGCCTTCGCGCTGTACGGCTGGGGCGACTGGGGCCACGAGCGCTGGGCGCGCGAGGCGTTCCGGGTACAGGCGCCGCCGCTGCCGCAGCCCGAGCGCAGCCTGGTGCTGCTGGTCGGCGATGCGCCGGAGTCCTGGCGCATTCCGTTTCTGCCCGAGCAGGCGGCGTACGCGTCGGTCGCCTCCAATTTCCCGGAAACGCCGGCCTACGCCGCGCGGGTCCGCCAGATGCTGGCCGCGCGCGGGCAGGGCTATGCGCTGCTGCCGGCGGAGGTGGACCGCAATGTCGAGCGCCTGCAGCGGCTCAATGCGGTGGCCGCGCGCCTGGGCCTGGACCGAGGCCCCGACTGTGCGCTGATGCGGCGCCTGGCGCACCGCCCGGTGCGTGCGGGCGTGGACGTGGAGGCCGGTCGCTGCCGTTGGGTGCTGCTGCCGGAACGGGCCGTGGATGTCGCCGCCGCGGACCGCCAGACCCAGGCGCTGGCCGCGCAGCAACTGGCCCGCTACGGCCTGGCCCTGCAGCCGGGGTCCTGCCAGCTGTACCAGTCCTGGGTCGGGCAGGCGCGCTTCCCGTACCAGTGGTGCCGGTTGCAGTGAGTTAGGGCAGGGTGTAGCCGGCCTCGCGCAGCAGTTCGGACAGCGCGATCAACGGCAGGCCGATCAGCGCGGTCGGATCCTGGGTGTGGATCGCGCGGAACAGGCTGATGCCCAGGCCTTCGCACTTGAAACTGCCGGCGCAGTCCAGCGGCTGCTCGGCGGCGACGTAGCGGGCGATGGCGTCGGCGTGCAGGTCGCGGAACCGCACTTCGGTGAGGTCGCAGGCGTGCAGGGTGCGCGCGCCGCGTTGCAGGCACACCGCGGTGTGGAAGCGCACGCTGCGCCCGGACATGGCCGCCAGCTGCGCATGCGCCGCGGCGACATCGCCGGGCTTGCCCAACGGTTGGCCGTCCAGTTCGGCGACCTGGTCCGCGCCGATCACCCAGGCCTGCGCCGCGGCGGCCGCGACCGCCGCGGCCTTGGCCGCCGCCAGCCGTTGCGCCAGCGCCAGCGGCGCCTCGCCGGGCAGCGGGGTTTCGTCGACCTGCGGGCGCACGCACTCGAAGGGCAGGCGCAGCCGTTGCAGCAGGTCGCGGCGGTAGGCGGAGGTGGAAGCCAGGATCAGCGGCGGCATCGGCGGTGGGGCAGGGCGGCGGCGGGCCGGGGCCGGCAGTCTGCGGCGGCCGGCGCGGCCCGGCAAGCCGGCCCGGCGCCGGGCTGGGGGCGGTTTGACAGCGGCGCCGGCAGTCCTTAACATTCTGCGGCTTATGTCCGCGAACGTGCCCGAACTGTTGGATGCCTGGCGGATGGTCGCAGCGCGCAGGGTCTTCGAAGACCGCCTGCCGCTCTCGGCGATGACCCGTCTGCAAGGCAGCCTGGCCGACACCGAAGGCGAATGCCGCTACACGCTGGAATTCGGCCGCGACGCTGTACTGCAAGTGTCCTACGTCGAACTGAAGATCGAAACCGAGCTGCCGCTGATCTGTCAGCGCAGCCTGCAGCGCTTCCTGCTGCCGGTGTCGAGCGTGCAGCGGCTGGGGCTGATCCGCAGCGAGGAAGAAGAAGCCGCGTTGCCGCCGGATCACGAGGCCTTGCTGGTGCCGGACGACGGCATGCTGCGGCCGGCCGATCTGGTCGAGGACGAGTTGGTGCTGGCGGTGCCGCTGGTGCCGGTGGCGCCCGGAAGCGAGGCGGTCGATCGCGACTGGCCGGCGACCGAGGAAGAAACGAGCAAGGCCAGCCCGTTCGCGGCGCTGGCGGCGCTGAAGAAACAGTAGCGGTCGGTCCGCCTGCCGCTGCCTGAGGTTGTTGCCGGACGCGCGCGTCCTGCGCGACGTAATGACGACAGATGTAAACGAACCGAGTTTGGAGCAATCCCATGGCTGTGCAGAAATCCCGTGTCACCCCGTCCCGCCGCGGCCAGCGCCGTTCGCACGACGCCCTCAGCGCCAAGCAGTTGTCGACCGATCCGACCAGCGGCGAGATCCACCTGCGCCACCACGTCACCGCCGACGGTTACTACCGTGGCAAGAAGGTGATCGCCACCAAGACCGCGCAGGTCGAAGAAGATTGATCCGTGCCCGTTCGCCGCGCTGCGGCGGACGGAGTCACCCATCTTCACAGGCCGCGCCGCACCGGGGCGGCCTGCGTAACAGGCAACAGGAACCAGCATGAGCAAGCGGATCTATTCCAGGATCGCGGGCACCGGCAGCTATTTGCCTGAAAAGGTGTTGACCAACGACGATCTCGCGCAGATGGTCGACACCAGCGACGAATGGATCCGCAGCCGTACCGGCATCCGCGAGCGGCACATCGCCGCGCCCGGTCAGACCGCCGGCGACCTGGGCTACGAGGCCGCGCTGAAGGCGATCGAAGCCGCCGGCATCGAGGTCGCCGAGCTGGACATGATCGTGGTCGGCACCACCACGCCGGATCTGATCTTCCCGTCCACCGCCTGCCTGATCCAGGCGCGGCTGGGCGCGGTCGGCTGCCCGGCGATGGACGTCAACGCCGCCTGCTCGGGCTTCGTCTACGCGCTCAGCGTGGCCGACAAGTTCATCCGCAGCGGCGACGCCAAGACCGTGCTGGTGATCGGCGCCGAAACCCTCAGCCGCATCGTCGACTGGACCGAGCGCACCACCTGCGTGCTGTTCGGCGATGGTGCCGGCGCGGTAGTCCTGCGCGCCGACACCGACACCGGCATCCTCAGCACCCATCTGCATGCCGACGGCAGCAAGAAGGAGTTGCTGTGGAACCCGGTCGGCATCTCCACCGGGCTGGGCGACGGCACCGGCGACCCGGCCGTCGGCGGCATCCAGATGAAGGGCAGCGAGGTGTTCAAGTACGCGGTCAAGGCGCTGGACGCGGTGGTCGACGAGACCCTGGACGCCAATGGCCTGGACAAGCACGACCTGGACTGGCTGATCCCGCACCAGGCCAACCTGCGCATCATCGAAGCCACCGCCAAGCGCCTGGACCTGCCGATGGAGCAGGTGGTGGTGACGGTGGACATCCACGGCAACACCTCCTCCGCCTCGGTGCCGATGGCGCTGGACGTGGCGGTGCGCTCGGGCCGCGTGCAGCGCGGCCACCTGCTGCTGCTGGAAGCCTTCGGCGGCGGCTTCACCTGGGGCTCGGCGCTGCTGCGCTACTGAGCCTGTTGCCGGTGCCTGCGCGGTAGGTGTCTTCGCGACACGCTGCGCTGGCCGACCGCAGCCTGCATGCCACCAGCGCGTCCGCCGCACTTGCGACGGCGCGTTGTCGCGTGCCTGCTCGGGTGCGGCCTGTGCGCTGCCTGGACATCGGCATTCGCGCGCTGCCATCTCCCGTCGGCGAGCACGCCCGAACGCGAGCCGCGGTTCGACCCGGGCGGCCGCTGGTGCACGCGCGCGTGGCGCTGCCAGATCCGAGCCGATCCCGTCTCCTTCGCGCTGCAGTGCCGCCGGCCTGCGCCATCTCCGCATCGCCCCGCCGTGCCCCAGTGGCATCGCCTTCCGTCGTGTGCGTGTGGCCCGCCAGCCATGCTGCCGGCGTGACGTCGGGCGTGGCGGAGCGGGGGGTGTTGCGGGTGCCGCGCGGCGCGCCAGCCGCCATGTCACATACGCCCGGGTACAGACGCCCGACCGGTTTCGCCCGTATCATCGCCGCTCGATTTTCGCAGGGCCAACCGCGTGACCGATTCCACACTCGCCTTCGTCTTCCCCGGCCAGGGTTCGCAATCGCTGGGCATGCTGGCCGAACTGGCCGAGTTGCATCCGCAACTGCGCGACAGCTTCGCCGAAGCCTCCGACGGCGCCGGCGTGGACCTGTGGGCGCTGAGCCAGGGCGGCCCGGAAGAGATGCTCAACCGCACCGAGTACACCCAGCCGGCGCTGCTGGCCGCGAGCGTGGCGCTGTGGCGGCTGTGGCTGGCCGAGGGCGGGGCGCGTCCGGCGCAGCTGGCCGGGCACAGCCTGGGCGAATACAGCGCGCTGGTCGCCGCCGGCGCCCTGTCGCTGCACGACGGCGCGCACCTGGTGCGGCTGCGCGGGCAGCTGATGCAGGACGCCGCGCCGGCCGGCGTGGGCGCGATGGCCGCCGTGCTCGGCGCCGAGGACGCGCTGGTCGAAAAGGTCTGCGCGCAGGCCGCCGGCAGCCAGGTGGTGGTGCCGGCCAACTACAACTCGCCGGGGCAGGTGGTGATCGGCGGCGATGCCGCGGCGGTCGACCGCGCGCTGGCGTTGCTGGCCGAGCGCGGCGTGCGCAAGGCGGTGAAGCTGGCGGTCAGCGTGCCCTCGCACACCCCGCTGATGCGCGATGCGGCCAACCGCCTGGCCGAGGCGATGCGCGGGCTGGCCTGGCACGCGCCGCAGCTGCCGGTGGTGCAGAACGCCGATGCGCAGGTGCACAAGGGTGTGGAGGCGATCCGCCAGGCGCTGGTCGAACAGTTGTACCTGCCGGTGCGCTGGACCGGCTGCGTGCAGGCGCTGGCCGCTGGCGGCGCCACCCGCCTGGCCGAGTGCGGCCCGGGCAAGGTGCTGACCGGGCTGGTCAAGCGCATCGACAAGTCGCTGGACGGCCGTGCCCTGGGCACGCCCGCCGAGTTCGCCGGCGCGCGCGAGGCCTGGGCCTTCTGATCGCCGGCCGCCGCGCGGTGCGTGCCGCGTCCGCGCCGGCCTCCCTCCTTCCCCACGGTGCCATGCGCCGTCCGTTTCCAAGGAAAAGCAGATGAGCAAGCCATTGCAGGGCGAGATCGCGCTGGTCACCGGCGCCAGCCGCGGGATCGGCGCGGCCATCGCCGACATGCTGGCCGCGCAGGGCGCGACCGTGATCGGCACCGCCACCTCCGACACCGGCGCGCAGGCGATCGGTGCGCGCCTGGCCGACCATGGTGGCCATGGCCGCGCGCTGGACGTCACCGACGCCGCCGCGGTCGAGGCGCTGGTCGAGGCGATCGCCAAGGAATTCGGTGCGGTCTCGATCCTGGTCAACAACGCCGGCATCACCCGCGACAACCTGCTGATGCGGATGAAGGACGACGATTGGCAGGCGATCATCGACACCAACCTGACCAGCGTGTTCCGCACCTCCAAGGCGGTGCTGCGCGGCATGATGAAGGCGCGCAAGGGCCGCATCGTCAACATCGCCTCGGTGGTCGGCGTGACCGGCAACCCGGGCCAGACCAACTACGCCGCGGCCAAGGCCGGCATCATCGCCTTCTCCAAGTCGATGGCCAAGGAGATCGGATCGCGCGGCATCACCGTCAACGTGGTGGCGCCCGGTTTCATCGATACCGACATGACCAAGACGCTGCCGGAGGCGCAGCGCGCAGCGCTGATGCAACAGATCGCGCTCGGCCAGTTCGGCCAGCCGTCGGACATCGCCAATGCCGTTGCGTTCCTGGCCGGCCCCGGCGCCGGCTACATCACCGGCGAAACCCTGCACGTGAACGGCGGGATGTACATGCCGTGAGCCTGTGGCGCAGCGGACGCGCCTAAGTGGCTGATCGGCCGGCATTTGTGCAGCGCTGCAAGGGCCAGCCGGTTTCCACTACACTATCCAACGCGGCCATCGCAGCCCGATGGCGTTTTTGAACCACCACTACTCCATCTGGAGCGATATCCCAATGAGCACCATCGAAGAACGCGTCAAGAAAATCGTCGTCGAACAGCTCGGCGTCAAGGAAGAAGAAGTCACCAACAACGCATCGTTCGTCGATGACCTGGGTGCCGACTCGCTGGACACCGTCGAGCTGGTGATGGCCCTGGAAGAAGAGTTCGAGTGCGAGATTCCGGACGAAGAAGCCGAGAAGATCACCTCGGTGCAGCAGGCCATCGACTACGTCAAGGCGCACGTCAAGAGCTGATGCGGCGTTCTCGATCGCCATCGGCGCCTGCGTGGGCACGATGCGCGTGACAATCCCATGGGGCCGCGCATGCGGCCCTGTGTTTTTACAGCGTCAAGGCCGCGCGTATCGCGGTGAGGAGATTTCGCAATGAGCCGTCGTGTCGTCGTAACCGGCATGGGCCTGGTGTCGCCGTTGGGCAATGACCTGGCCAGCAGTTGGGAAGGGATCGTCAACGGACGCTCCGGCATCGGCCCGATCACCCAGATCGATGCGTCTCAGTTCACCACCAAGATCGCCGGCGAGATCAAGGATTTCGATCCGACCAAGTTCATTTCGTCCAAGGACGCGCGCAAGATGGATTCGTTCATCCATTACGGCGTCGGCGCCTCGTTCATGGCGCTGGACGATTCCGGCCTGGAGATCACCGAGGCCAATGCCGAACGCATCGGCGCGATCCTCGGCTCCGGCATCGGCGGCCTGCTCGGCATCGAGGAGCAGACCATCAAATTCCACGAGGGCGGCGCGCGCAAGATCTCGCCGTTCTACGTGCCCAGCACCATCATCAACATGCTGCCGGGCCAGGTGAGCCTGATCAAAGGGCTGAAGGGGCCGACCTTCTCCGCGGTTTCGGCCTGCGCCACTTCCAACCATTCCATCGGCACCGCGATGCGCATGATCCAGCACGGCGACGCCGACGTGATGCTGGCCGGCGGCGCCGAGCGCGGTTCGTCGCCGACCTCGGTGGGCGGCTTCTGCTCGATGAAGGCGATGTCCACCCGCAACGACGATCCCGCCGCGGCCTCGCGGCCGTGGGACAAGGAGCGCGACGGCTTCGTGCTGGGCGACGGCGCCGGCGTGCTGGTGCTGGAAGAGTACGAACACGCCAAGGCGCGCGGTGCGCGCATCTATGCCGAGCTGGTCGGTTTCGGCGCCAGCTCCGACGCCTTCCACATGACCGCTCCGAGCGAGGACGGCGAAGGCGCCGCGCGCAGCATGGTGGCGGCGATGAAGGACGCCAAGCTCAATCCGGACCAGGTCGATTACCTCAACGCGCACGGCACCTCCACGCCGCTGGGCGATCTGGCCGAGACCCTGGCGATGAAGCGCGCGCTCGGCGATCACGCCTACAAGACCATGGTCAGCTCCACCAAGTCGATGACCGGTCACCTGCTCGGCGCCGCCGGCGGTGCCGAGGCGATCTTCTCGGTGATGGCGATCCACGCCGGCATCATCCCGCCGACCATCAACCTGCACGAACCGGGCGAAGGGTGCGATCTGGACTACGTGCCGAACGTGGCGCGCGAGAAGAAGATCGACGTGGCCATGTCCAATGGGTTCGGCTTCGGCGGGACCAATGGCACGCTGCTGTTCAAGCGGGTCTAGGAGCCGGGATTCGGGAATCGGGAATCGGGAATCGTCACAGCCGGCGCCTCACTCCCGTCGCGCGCGTCCATCCATCGAGCGGAGATCGAGCGGCGCGCGTGAGGTCCGCGCGCGTTGCTGCGGTGTCGCTTAGAGCGCGTCTGGCGACGCCTCCCGTTCCCTGACGTTTCTTTCAATCTTCCAGCGGATCTTCGATGCTGCGTACCGTTCCCTTGCCGGCCGAGGTCGATCTGCTGGCGCTGCATCGCCTGGCGCCGCAGCGGTATCCGGTGTTGCTGGAATCGGCGGCCTCGGGCACCGCGCAGGGGCGCTGGGATCTGTTGCTGGTCGCCGACGGGCAGGGCCTGCGGCTGGATCGCGATGGCGTCACCCGCGAGCTGGAGGGTGCGGCGGTCGCCGGGGATTTCCTGAGCGCGCTGGACGCGCGCTGGCAGGCCGAACGCTGCGAACGCGACGAACCGCGCTGGCCGTTCCGCGGCGGCTGGGCGCTGCTGCTGGACTACGAACTGGCCGCGCAGGTGGAGCCGGTGCTGCAGTTGCCGCAGTCCGCCGCGGCCACGCCAACGGCACTGGCCCTGCGCTGCCCTGCAGCGCTGCTGCGCGACCATGTCAGCGGCGACTGCGTGGCGCTGGCCGAGCCCGCGCATGCGGCATTGCTGGACAGTGTGCTCGCCGATCTGCAGGCGCTGCCTGCCGCGGCGCCGGCGCCGGCCTGGCAGGCGCCGACGGCGATCGAGGAAGACCCGCCGCAGCGCTTCGTCGACGGCGTGCGCCGCATCCTCGACTACCTGCGCGCCGGCGACGTGTTCCAGGTCAACCTGTCGCGGCGCTGGTCGGCGCGCTTCGCCGCGCCGCTGGCGCCAGCGGCGCTGTACGCGCAGCTGCGCCGCGCCAACCCGGCGCCGTTCGCCGGCCTGTTCGTCGGCCACGGCCGCGCCGTGGTCAGTTCCTCGCCGGAACGGCTGGTATCGGTGCGCGGCGACGTGGTCGAGACCCGGCCGATCGCCGGCACCCGCGCGCGCGCGCCGGGCGACGACGAGGCCGCGCGCATCCGCGAACTGGTCGGGCACCCCAAGGAGCGCGCCGAGCACGTGATGCTGATCGACCTGGAGCGCAACGACCTGGGGCGGATCTGCGCGCCGGGCAGCGTCGAGGTCGACGAGTTGATGACGGTGGAGAGCTACGCCCACGTGCACCACATCGTCAGCAACGTGCGCGGCCGGCTGCGCGCCGGCACCACCCCCGGCGAGACGATCCGCGCCACCTTCCCCGGCGGCACCATCACCGGCTGCCCCAAGGTGCGCTGCATGCAGATCATCGCCGAGCTGGAGCAGACGCCGCGCGGCGCCTACACCGGCGCGTTCGGCTGGCTCAACCGCGACGGCGACATGGACCTGAACATCCTCATCCGCACCGCCGAGGTGGAGGGCGCGCAGGTGCAGTTCCGCACCGGCGCCGGCATCGTGTTCGACTCCGACCCGGAGCGCGAACTCGACGAGACCCGGGCCAAGGCGCGCGGGCTGCTGCGCGCGCTGGAGCCATGAGCCAGCCGCGCCGATACCGGGCGATGCCGGCCGCGCGGTATCCTGCATGCCATTGAATTCGCTTCGAGGTGGCCGTGGCTTGGGCTAAACGCGGGTGTCTGACCCTGCTGGCGATCGTGCTGATGCTGGCGCTGCTGTTGGCCGCGGCAGGCGCCTGGTGGTGGCACGGGTATCGCGCCTTCGCCGAGCAGCCGCTGCAGGCGACCCAGCCCAGCGTGGAGGTGGCGCGCGGCGCCTCGCTCAATGGCGTGCTGCGCAAGCTGCGCGCCGCCGGCGTCACCCAGGGCAGCGACCTGCAATGGCAGGTGCTGGCACGCGAGCTGGGCGTGGCCGGCAAGCTCAAGTTCGGCGAGTACGCCCTGCAGCCGGCGCTGAGTCCGCGCGAGCTGCTGCTGCGCATGCGCAAGGGCCAGGTGATCCAGTACCGCTTCACCATCGTCGAAGGCTGGAACGTGCGCCAGTTGCGCAGTGCCCTGAACGCGGCCACGCCGCTGGTGCACACCACCACCGACCTCAGCGACAGCGAACTGATGGCCAAGCTCGGCCAGCCCGGCCAGCACCCGGAAGGCCGCTTCCTGCCCGAGACCTACCTCTACCAGCGCGGCGATACCGACCTGCAGCTGCTGCGCCGCGCGCATGCGGCGATGGACAAGGCGCTGGCCGAGGCCTGGGACACGCGTGCCAGCGACCTGCCGCTGCAGTCGCCGGAGCAGGCGCTGACCCTGGCCTCGATCGTGGAGAAGGAGACCGGGCTGGCCGCCGAGCGCCCGCAGATCGCCGGCGTGTTCGTGCGCCGCCTCCAGCTAGGCATGAAACTGCAGACCGACCCGAGCGTGATCTACGGCATCGGCAGCGCCTACGACGGCAACATCCGCAAACGCGACCTGGAGACCGATACGCCGTACAACACCTACACCCGCACCGGCCTGACCCCGACCCCGATCGCCATGCCCGGGCGCGACGCGCTGCGCGCGGCCACCCATCCGGCGCCGGGCGACAGCCTGTACTTCGTGGCCATCGGCGACGGCAGCGGCGCGCATGCGTTCTCCTCCAGCTACGCCGAGCACACCGCCGCGGTGGCGCGCTACCTGCAGCGCCTGCGCCAGGCACGCAGCGACGCGGCGGTGACGCCATGAGCGAGGCCGTGCTGCGCCACCATCGCTTGGTCAGCCTGGAAGGCGGCGAGGGCGCCGGCAAGACCACCGCGATCAACGCGATCCGCGACTGGCTGCAGGCGCAGGGCCACGAAGTGGTACTCACCCGCGAGCCGGGTGGCACGCCGCTGGCCGAGCGCATCCGCGCGCTACTGCTGGACAGGACGCCCGGCGAGGTTGCCGAGCCGCTGGCCGCCGAGACCGAACTGCTGCTGGTGTTCGCCGCGCGTGCCCAGCACGTGCGCGAGGTGATCCGCCCGGCGCTGCAGCGCGGCGCCTACGTGGTCAGTGACCGCTTCACCGATTCCAGCTATGCCTATCAGGGCGAGGGCCGCGGCCTGGACCGCGCCTGGATCGCCGACCTGGAGCGGCGCGCGGTCGGCCTGCAGCCGGGGCTGACCCTGCTGCTGGACCTGGACGTGCAGATCGGCCGCGCCCGCACCAGCGGCCGCGACCTGTGGCCGGACCGGATCGAGAGCGAACAGGACGATTTCTTCCAGCGCGTGCGTGCCGGCTTCCGCCAGCGCGCCGCGCAGGATCCGCAGCGCTTCCGCGTCATCGACGCCAGCCAGCCGCCGCAGGCGGTGGCGCAGGCGGTCGCCGCCGCGCTGGCGGCGTGGGTGCAGCAGCAACAGGAGCCGACCCCATGAGCGATCTGCCGTTTTCGCCGTGGCAGCAGCGCGCCTACGACCAGACCGTGGCCGCGCTCGATGCCGGCCGCCTCGGCCATGGCCTGCTGATCTGCGGGCCGGAAGGCCTGGGCAAGCGCGCGGTGGCGCTGAAGCTGGCCGCGCACGTGCTGGGCCAGGGCGAACCGGCCGCGGCCCTGCGCAGCGCACAGCTGATCGCCGCCGGCACCCATCCCGACCTGCAGTTGATCTCGTTCATTCCCAACCGTACCGGCGACAAGCTGCGCACCGAGATCGTCATCGAGCAGGTGCGCGAGATCTCGCAGAAGCTGGCGCTGACCCCGCAGTACGGCGTGGCCCAGGTGGTGGTGGTGGACCCGGCCGACGCGATCAACCGCGCCGCCTGCAACGCGCTGCTGAAGACCCTGGAGGAGCCGCAGCCCGGCCGCTACCTGTGGCTGATCAGCGCGCAGCCGGCGCGGCTGCCGGCGACCATCCGCAGCCGCTGCCAGCGCCTGGAATTCAAGCTGCCGCCGGCCGAGGAAGCGATCGCCTGGCTGCTGGCCCAGGACTTCCCGGAGAAGACCGCGCGCGAAGCGCTGGACGCCGCGCGCGGCCATCCCGGCCTGGCCGCGCAGTGGCTGCGCGAGGACGGATTGAAGCTGCGCCGGCAGGTGGCCGCCGACCTGGAGCAGGTCGCCGCCGGCAAGCTCGGCACGCTGGAGGCCGCGCAACGCTGGAGCGGCGACGCCCTCGCCGAGCAGCGCCTGGGTCATGCCGCCGACCTGGCGCTGGCGCAGGCCTCGCAGGCCGGCTTGACCGACCCGGCGCGATTGCACAAGCTGGCCGCGTGGTTCGACGCCGCCAATCGCACCCGCGACCTGCTGCGGACCACCGTGCGCGCCGACCTGGCGATCGCGGAACTGTTGCTGGCCTGGCGCGATGGCGATCGCCCGGCCCGGAGAGGGGCACAACGATGAGCGCGATGAGCGGACGCCAGGGCATCCTGTCGCTGGCGGTGAAGGACAAGGCGGTGCTGTACAACGCCTACATGCCGTTCGTGAAGAACGGCGGCATCTTCGTGCCCACGCCCAAGCGCTACTTCCTCGGCGACGAGGTGTTCCTGCTGCTGACCCTGCCCGATTCCAGCGAGCGCCTGCCGGTGGCCGGCAAGGTGATCTGGGTGACCCCGGTCGGCGCCCAGGGCAACCGCGCCGCCGGCATCGGCGTGCAGCTGCCCGACAACAGTGAAGGCGAGACCATCCGCACCAAGATCGAGACCCAGCTGGCCGGCATCCTCAACGCCGACAAGCCCACCCAGACCATGTAGTGGCCGCGTGGCGGCGTCGCGCCAGGGACCTCGCAAGGACCCATTGACGCCGCGCGCCACAGCCCTATAATGTGCGGCTCGCGACACGGGCGGTTAGCTCAGCGGTAGAGCATTGCCTTCACACGGCAAGGGTCGCAGGTTCGAACCCTGCACCGCCCACCACGAATTTGAGCGTCAACGAAAAAGCCGGCCTAGTGCCGGCTTTTTCGTAACTGCACGTACAGCAGCTTCCTGGTCGCCGCTTAGCGATCACTGCTGCAATCTCGCTCAGGGATGCTTGCCGCCATCCAAGCACCTATCTCCGATTCGACTCAGATGGCCGTTCTGCCGATCGACATGGGCTTAGTGAATTCGCCGTCCCGAACCATTCGATAGAGTATGGACATGCGCACGCGCGCAAGCACGTCCGGTAGTCGGGGGAAGCGCAGCGGGAGCTGATCTGATGCAAGGCCAGAGCTGGGTTCGCTGTTCATTGGATGGGTCGCCGATCTGCTGAGGCGCTGGCAGCATGATGCTGTCCGATCTTGTCACCCTTGCTACGTACGATCTGTCACCTCCAATTCGAGGTGCTTGTGATGCTGTTGATGAACGGTGGTGGCGTGGAGGTCGAAGTACTTCGCCGAGGGATCTGCGCCGACCGATTTGACTGTCCGACGCTGGCTGCAGGCGGGCTCGTTGCCCGGCATGAAGATCGGGGGAACCTGGTACATCGACGAGCACGCCTGGCTCGCCGGCGGCAACGAATTGGTGCTGCGTGTTCTGATGAATGGCTGAGAGTTTTCGCGCTGGCGTAGCCAGGCAAGTTGCGGCACTCGTTTAAGCAGTCCAACACAAGCATCGGGCAAAGAAAACCCCGCCGGAGCGGGGTCTCAGGAACTCACGCCATCCGGCGCTCGCGTTCAAGGAATTGACTGACGGGAACAGTCGCTTCCTCTTGCTCACGAAGCAGTGATCTCTTCACTTGCTCCTCAAGGATCTGGCGAATTTCGGATGCAGCAAATCGGTTAAGAAGATCTCGGATCATCGGTTGATAGCCGATACCGTGGTGCTGGGCGATGTCCTTCAACGCAGCAACGAGCTCAGGCTGTAGTCGCATTGACACCATTTGGAGGCCAATCGCTTTGCGTACAGCGCTTGCCTCCCCTTCTGGCGCGCCAACGCACGCCGATTCCAAATCTGCATCGAGCTCCTCCCATGGGCCGCGCTCAAAAACGCTTTCGGAAGTAGCCATGTCCGTCTCCTGGTTGTTAAACACTTTTGCGCTCATAGATGTCTCTGACCGTCTCAGTCGCTGGGTATGCAGACTTCAGGAAAATGTCATTGCCATCTCGAACGAACATTATTTTTAGACACCGCATCTTGTTGGTTTCGGCCACGAACCATGGTGACGGCCTGCCGGATCTATCCAGGTGCTGTTGGCGCCCATCCCAACAGAGGCGACCATCGTGGTTCTCAAAACACTCACGCACCTCTTGTTCCGTGATGCCTCCGTGGTCGGCCTGACCAATCTTTGCAGCAATTCCTGGCGGGATGATGATCGCCACACGCACTCTCCATGTCCGGGATCAACATTGTATTGACACTATTGACTTCCTTCAATTGATCCAGGCGTTTCACTGTCAATACAATTCATCTTGTCTACCGACTGTACTTTGACACCCGAGACATCGGCCGAGTTCCCCATTTCTTGAAACATCAAGGGGTTGCGGCCAGGACGAAAGGTTTGGAGGCCTGGACGAGGGACAGGCTGGCTGAACGGATTTATTTCAGCCGTCGCCATCGACGGCGGCCCGGTCCGGCTTGTGCGGCAGCAGCCGTTCCAGCACCGCCACGCGGCCGTGGCGGGCGGCTTCAGCCACGGCGTGCGGCCCAGCGCGTCGCGCGCTTCCAGGTTGGCGCCAGCGCCGAGCAGGGCTTGCACGATCTCCACGTGGCCGGCCTGCGCCGCCTCGTACACCGCCAGCCCGCGCCAGGCCTGCACGTCCTGCTGCGCCGAGACAGCGGCGTAGCTCGGCGTCGGCGTACGGCGCGTTGCGCCAGGCGGTGCGATTAGGCGCTTGCGTCCGCGATGCGCATTGCTGGCGATGCCGCCATGCATGTGGCTTGGCTTTAGGGTTCCAGCGCCACCGCTTCGTCTTCGCACCGGCGAATGCCCAGTTCGGCGAGCAGGCCGGCCCAGCCGAGATCGGTGACTACCAGTGCACGCGAGCCGTCGACGCGGCGTAGCCAGTGGCGGGCGGAGAACTGATCGAGCAGGGCGGCGCCGAGCGCGCCGGCGAGGTGGTGGCGGCGCTCGGTCCAGTCCAGGCAGCGCCGGGCCAGGGGGCGGCGGCCTTGGGCGAGGTGCGGCAGATCCACGCCCATGCGCGCGAACCATGCCGCGCCTGCGGGGGAAACGGCGTAGCGGCTGGCGTCGTGGGCGGTGAGCCATGCGCGCTGTTCCAGTGCCTCGGCGATCGCCAGGCTGAGGCGCCCGGCGAGATGGTCGTAGTAGCAGCGCGCCAGGCGCAGTGGCTGGATGCCGCGCTGCGGGCTGCGGACCCGGGATGCCTGCGGCGGCGCGAGGGTGGCCAGGGTTTCGAGCACGGTGGCGACGTGTGCGCTGGCCAGGCGGTAATAGCGGTGGCGGCCCTGGATCTCGACCGCGAGCAGGCCGCCGTCCAGCAGCTTGGCCAGGTGCGCGCTCGCGGTCTGCGGGGTGACGCCGCCGGCGAAGGCCAGTTCGCCGGCCGGCAGTGCGCGCCCGTCGACCAGCGCCATCAGCATGGCGGCGCGGGCCGGGTCGGCGATCAGGAAGGCGGTCGCCGCAAGCTTGGGGTGTTCCGGTGGCATCGCCGCGCTCCCGATGGACCTGCGCATCATAGGGCCGGCGATGCCACGACGTTTCGATACGCGGCGAAGCGATGCGGTTGTCGGTTTCCCAGACTGTGCGCATCCCCACCGGAGCCTGCCGATGCAGACGAACGAAACGTCATCGACCCCCGCCGAGCGCGATGCGCATGTCGTATTCGAACGCTGGCATCAATATGTAGTCGCGCGCGATCTGCCGGGGTTGATGGCGCTGTATGCGCCGGATGCCCAGTTGGAATCGCCGTTGGCCTATGTGGCCTCGGCGCCACGGCAGGATGGGCGGCTGCAGGGCCGCGACGCCATCGCGGCGTTCTTCGCCGCGTCCTTCGCCCAGCCCGAGAACGGCCTGGGCCGCTGGTATCGCAGCGGCCACTGTCATGTCGCCGGGCGGCAACTGGTCTGGGAGTATCCGCGCGACACGCCGCAGGGCGATCAGGTCGATCTGGTGGAAGTGATGGACCTGGACGCGGCCGGATTGATCGCCTGCCACCGCGTGTACTGGGGCTGGAAAGGCGTGCAGACGTTGTTGGCTGCGCTGGGCAAACAGCCCTGAACTTGCGGAGGTCGCGGTCGGCGGCAGCGAGCGTGACGGCGTGGGCGCAGGCGTCGCATCGAGCTGCGCGTCGCCGCGGCGCCACCTCAATGAAAATCCCGGCTGCGGATGTCCAGGCCGAGCAGCATGGGCGTCAGGTCCTCGAGGTGGCCGGCGATCAGGTGGCGCACGCCATCGGCGGTTTCCATGCGGCCGCGTACCAGCAGCAGCCGGGATTCGAGCAGCGCCTGGCGCTGGCGGTCGGCCAGGCGTCGCCACACCACCACGTTGACCAGGCCGTGCTCGTCCTCGAGGGTGACGAAGGTGACGCCGCTGGCGGTCTGCGGGCGCTGGCGCATGGTCACCAGGCCGGCGATGGCGACCGCGCTGGCATGCGGCAGCGCGCGCAGTTCGCCGGAATGACGGTAGCGGCGCGCACGCAGTTGCGCGCGCAGCAGGGTCAGCGGGTGCTTGCCCAGGGTGGTGCCGAGGGTGGCGTAGTCGGCGCGGATGTCCTCGCCCTGGCTGGGCAGCGGCAGCGCGACCTGCTGTTCGGGCGTGGCCGCGAGCGCTTCGAACAGGGGGCGCTGCGCCTCGACGCCGGCCACCGCCCAGCGTGCGCGATGGCGATGCCCGGCCAGTGCTTTCAACGCGCCAGCGTCGGCGAGCGCGGCACGGGCCTTGTCATCGAGCGCGGCGCGGTGGCACAGGTCGGCGAGGTCGTGGAACGGGGCCTGTGCGCGCGCCTGCTGCAGGCGCTGCGCGGCATCCTCGGCCAGGCCGCGGACCAGGCGCAGGCCCAGGCGCAGGCCCAGGCGGATCGCCGGCTGCACCTGCGGATCGGGGCTGTACGCTTCCAGGCTGCAGTCCCAGTCGCTGTAGCGCACGTCCACCGGCCGCACCTGCAAGCCGTGGCGGCGCGCGTCCTGCAGCAACTGGTCCGGGCTGTAGAACCCCATCGGCCAACTGTTGATCAGGGCGCAGGTGAACGCCGCCGGTTCGTGGCACTTGAGCCAGCAACTGGCGTAGGTGAGCAGGGCGAAGCTGGCGGCGTGGCTCTCGGGAAAGCCGTAGCTGCCGAAGCCCTTGATCTGTTCGAAGATGCGTGCGGCGAATTCGGCGCTGTAGCCTCGCTCGAGCATGCCCTCCAACAATTTCTCGCGATGCGGTTCCAGGCCGCCGTGGCGTTTCCAGGCCGCCATCGAGCGGCGCAACTGGTCGGCCTGGCCCGGCGTGTAGCCGGCGGCGACCACCGCGAGTTGCATCACCTGTTCCTGGAACAGTGGCACGCCGAGCGTGCGCTTGAATACCTCGCGCAGCTCGTCGGGCAGATCGTCGGTGGCTTCCTCGCCGCTGCGCCGGCGCAGGTACGGATGCACCATGCCGCCCTGGATCGGCCCGGGGCGCACGATCGCCACCTGGATGACCAGGTCGTAGAACGCTTTTGGCTGCAGCCGCGGCAGCATCGCCATCTGTGCGCGCGATTCGATCTGGAACACGCCGATGGTGTCGGCGCGCTGGATCATCGCGTAGGTCTGCGGGTCTTCGGCGGGGATGGTGGCGAGCGTGTAGTCGCGGCCGCGATGCGCGCGCAGCAGGTCGAGGGTGCGCCGCAGTGCGCTGAGCATGCCCAGCGCGAGCACGTCGACCTTCATCAGCCCGACCAGTTCCAGGTCGTCCTTGTCCCACTGGATCACCGTGCGCTCGGCCATGGTCGCGTTCTCCACCGGCACCAGGGTGTGCAGCGCATGCTCGGAGATGACGAAGCCGCCGGGATGCTGCGACAGGTGCCGTGGGAAGCCGATCAGTTGGCTGGCGAGCACCAGCAGCCGGCGCATCACCGGCGTGTCCGGATCGAAGCCGCGTTCGCGCAGCAGCTCCTGCGCCGACTCCACCGGATCGCGCTGGCCCAGCGCGGAGGACAGCGCATCGACGGTGTCGCTGGGCAGGCCCAGTGCGCGCGCCACGTCGCGCACCGCGCTGCGCGTGTGGTAGCTGATCGCCACCGCCGCCAGCGCGGCGCGCTCGCGGCCGTAGTGGCGGAAGATGTACTGGATCACTTCCTCGCGGCGGTCGTGCTCGAAATCGATGTCGATGTCCGGCCGCTCCTTGCGCTCTTCGGAGATGAAGCGTTCGAACAGCATGCCGATGCGGTCCGGATCGATCGCGGTGATGCCCAGCGCGTAGCACACCGCCGAGTTCGCCGCCGAGCCGCGGCCCTGGCACAGGATGTCCTTGGAGCGCGCGAAGCGCACCAGGTCGTACACGGTGAGGAAGTAGGACTCGTACTGCAGCCGCTCGATCACCCCGAGTTCGTGCTCGATCAGGCGCCGCGCCTTGTCCGGCACGCCCTGCGGCCAGCGCTCGGCCGCGCCGCGCTCGGTGAGCAGGCGCAGCCATTGCGTGGGCGTGTGCCCGGGCGGCACCAGTTCGTGCGGGTATTCGTACTGCAGTTGGCCGAGGTTGAAGTCGCAACGCTGGGCGATGCGCACCGTCTCGGCCAGCAGCGCGGGTGGATACAGCGCCGCCAGCGTGGCGCGCGGGCGCAGGTGGCGCTCGCCGTTGGGATACAGGTGGGCGCCGGCTTCGTGCAGCGGCAGGCGCTGGCGGATCGCGGTCAAGGTGTCCTGCAGCGCGCGGCGGCCGCGTGCGTGCATGTGCACGTCGCCGCTGGCCACGGCGGGCAGGTGCAGGCGCTGCGCCAGTTGCAGGCGCGCCTGCAGCAGCGCGGCGTCGTCGGGGCCGCGCAGCAGTTCCACCGCCAGCCACAGCCGCTGCGGGAAGCGCGCCTGCAGCCAGGCGCCGTCCGCCGCGTCGTCGCCGTCGCCGCGCGGCAGCCAGAGGCACAGCAGGCCGGCGCCGTCGTCGGCGCTGGCCAGGTCCTCGCGCAGCGCGCGATAGGTCCCTTTGTCGGCGCGGCGCCGGGCCAGGGTGATCAGCCGGCACAGCCGCTGGTAGCCGTGCAGGGTCTCGGCCAGCAGCACCAGCTTGGGGCCGTGCTCGAACTGGATCTCGCTACCGACGATGAGGTGCAGGCCCATGTCCCGGGCCGCCTGCCACGCACGCACGATGCCGGCCAGGCTGCATTCGTCGGTGATCGCCAGGGCGCGGTAGCCGTGGCGCAGCGCACGTTCGCACAGTTCCCACGGATGCGAGGCGCCGCGTTGGAAGCTGAAGTTGGACAGGCAGTGCAGTTCGGCGTAGTCGGGCAGCGTGGGGTCCGCCAGCGCGGGCGGCGCGCTGGTGGCGGGGGCGCTGGTTTGCGCAGGGGCCGGCGTCGGCAGCAGCCGCAGGCGCGGCGGCATGCGCGGATGCGGCGGGGTGTGGCTCATGCGAACCAGCCGTGCAGCATCAGCGCGTCCGGCGCGTCGGCCGGGGCGAAGGCCCAGGCGCGCTGGCCCTGGCGGGTGCGCACGACGTAGTAGTCGCGGCGCACGTCGCCGTCGTCCCACCAGCCGCTCTCGATGCGTTCCGGCCCGGCCAGGCGTTCGGGCGCGCGCTCGCGCAGCGGCACCGGTCGCGGCAGCAGCCAGCCGGGCCGTGGCGGTGCGGTGGCGGCGGGCGCGGCCGTGTTGCGTGTTGGCGCGGAGTCGGCGCGCCAGGCCAGTTCCGGGCGATGGTCGGCGTGCGCGCGCAGGCCGTGCACGGCGTCGTCGCCCAGGCGCGCGCGCAGGCGTTCGCGCAATTGCTCCCAGGGCAGCGCCTGTTGCGCGCGCTCGTCGAACAGTTCGCGCGCGGCCGGCACGAACGGCGGCAGTTCGTCGGCGCACAGGCGCAGCGCCTGCACCGGCGCCGGCACGCTGGCCTGCTGCAGGCGCCCGCGCGCCAGTTCGAACAGCATCGCCGCATCGCGCTCGGCGGCGAGCAATCCCACCGGCACCACGCTGGGCTCCAGGTCCTCGTGTTCGAGCAGCAGGCGGAAGCGCTGCACGCCGCCGTCGCGTCCGGCCAGGAACGCGGCCAGGTCCTGGGTCAGCCGACGCAGCGGGAACAGCAGCGCCTGGTTGGATTCGGTCACATAGCCCAGTTCCACACGTGCATCGAAGCGGTCCGGCGGCAGGTAGTACTGCAGCGGCAGCGGCACCTGCCCACGCAACGCGTCCAGGTGCTGCAGCAGGGCCGGCGGATAGCGCCGTGCCAGCGCGGTGCGCGGCAGTGCGAACAGCTGCTGCAGGCGGCGCAGGCCCATCCGCGCGAAGCCGTCGGCCAGGGCCGGCGACAGCCCGGCACGGGCGATCGGCAATTGCCCCAGCGCGCGCTGCAGCGCGGCGTTGTCGAGCAGGGCGATACCGTCGTGCGCATTGACCAGCGCGCGCGCGGCCAGCGGATGCGGTGCGACCACGATGCGATGACGGAAACCCAGCGCGGTCAGTTCCTCGCGCAGCCGCGCCTCGAAGCGCGGCCACGGCCCGAACAGGCCGAGGCTGGCCTCGATCTCCAGCAGCAGCGCACCGGGGTAGTCGGTGCTGACCAGCGAACTGAAGCGGTACGCCCACGCCGCGAGGAACTGCTGGCTGCGGCGGCTTTCTTCGGCATCGTGCAGGGCGGTGGCGAAGCGGTCGCACAGCGCCTGCGCGGTGACCAGCGATTGCCCGGGACGCAGGCCGCGGGCGCGCGCGGCGGCGTTGACCGCCTTCAGCGTGCGCCGCTGCGGCGGGCCGTCGAGCAGCGCCAGCGGCTCGTCCGGCGTCGGCCAGCGGCGCAGGACGGTGTCCAGCGCCAGTTGCGGCAACAGGATGCAGGCCCAGCGCATGGGGGCGGCCTCACCCGGCCGCCAGGGCGGACAGGGCGATCGGCTGCGCCGGCGGCAGGCCGCCGCGGCACTTGAGCACGCGCAGTTGCGCCGGTGCGGCGTCGATGGCCAGGCGCAGCGCGGCCGGCGACGGATTGGCGGCGGCCTTCAGCGGCCGGTAGGCGAAGCCCAGGGTGCGCCCGGTCTCGGCCGCTACCTGCAGCCGGCGCAGGGTCTTGTCGGCGGCCAGTCCCGGCCAGCACAGCACCGCCGCGCAACTGCCCGCGCGCAGGCATTGCTCGGCGGCCCAGGCCGCGTCCGCGCCGGCGCGGACGATCTGCACCTGCGCCAGCGCCACCCCGGCCTGGGCCCAGGCGGCGGGGTAGGGCAGGTACGGCGGATCCACCAGCACGATGCGCCCGCCGCCTTGCGACAGCCGCGCCAGGGTCGGCCACAGCACTTGCAGTTCGCCGATGCCGTCGGCGGCGTGCAGCAGTTCGGTCAGCGCCATCTCCGGCCAGCCGCGCGCCGGCAGCACCGCGTCCAGCGCGGCGTGCCCGGTGGGCTGCGCGCTGGGCGGCAGCGCGGTCGGCTGGCCGCGCCAGACCCGGCGCTCGGCCAGCAGGCGGTCGAGGGCGACGACGGCGGCCATCAGCCGGGCCGGATCAGGCCGCAGTAATGCCCTTCGATGGCGAAGTCCTGCCCGGGGCCGACCACGATCGGCGCATAGGCAGGATTGCGCGGCAGCAGCGCGATGCCGTCGCCATCGGCGCGGTAGCGCTTGATGGTGAGTTCGCCGTCCAGCCGCGCCACCACGATCTGGCCGTTGCGCGCGTCGGCGGCGCGGCGCACGCCGACCAGGTCGCCGTCGAGGATGCCGTCGTCGATCATCGAGTCGCCCTGCACCCGCAGCAGGTAGTCCGGGCGCAACGCGAACACGGCGCGGTCCAGGCGCAGTTGCTGGTCCAGGCCGATGTCGGCGCCGATCGGCGCGCCGGCGGCCACCCGCCCCAGCACCGGCAGTTGCAGCAGTTCGCTGCGGGTGCCGGCCTGCGCCGGGCGCAGGCTGCGAGCCTGCTGCGGAACCTGCGCCAGCAGCCCGGCCTCGACCAGCGCCTGCACGTGCTTGCGCGCGGCATTGCGCGAGGCGAAGCCGAAGCGTTCGGCGATCTCGGCCAGACTTGGCGGCCGCCCGTCCTGCTCGGCGCAGGCGTGGACGTAGGCGAGGATGGCGGCGCGCTGCGGGGACAGGGTGGTCATGGTGTACATTTGTACACCGCGGGCGCGACCTTGGCGAGGTGACCTTGCTGAACGTGTTGGAGGGCGCGGCCCTTCCGATGCGCCGGCGCAATCCGCCGGTCAGGCCGGCTTGTTCAACGTGGCAGTGGAAGGGCGGCGACTGCGCTCAGGTGCCGATGCCGGCCGAGGTCTTGGTCTTCGCCGTTGGCGGTTTTTAGATACACCTGCAGGCCGTACCTGTCTACTTGTCGCCGAAGCGCGTTTGGCGTGTCCCGGCCGTTGTCTCAGTCGCGCGCGCCACCATCCTCCGGCATCGCCCCGGTGTAGCGCGCCCGTGGCCGGATCAGCTTGCCCAGGGCCTGCTGTTCCAGGGCGTGGGCCAGCCAGCCGGCCTGGCGGGCGGCGGCGAACAGCACAAGGGCGTGCGCGGCGGGCAGGTCGTGGACGAAGCAGAGCGCGGCCAGCAGGCAGTCGATGTTCGGGCGCTGGCCGCTGCAGTCCTGGGCGGCGGCGATCACCGCTTCCACGTGCTGCATGCGCGCGCTGCCGGCGCAGCGTGCGCGCAGCAGGCGCAGCACTTCGGCCGCGCGCGGATCGCCGTCCGGGTACAGGGCGTGGTGGAAGCCGGGCAGGTCGTCGCCGCGCTGCCAGCGTTCGGCGATCAGGGCGGCGGCGCTGGGCGCGTCCTGGGCGTCGCGCAGTAGGGCGTGGGCACGCGCGGTGGCACCGCCGTGGCGCGGGCCGGACAGCGCGGCCAGGCCGGCGCTGACGGTGGCGTGCAGCGGCGCGCCGGTGGAGGCGACCACGCGGGCGGCGAAGGCGGAGACGTTGAGCTCGTGGTCGGCGCACAGCAGCAGCGCGGCGCGCACCAGTTCGGCGAAGCTGGCGTCGCCGGGACGCCAATGGTCGGCGATCAGGCGATGCACCGGGCGCGCGTCCGCTGCGGTGCCGACCAGCAGCGCGGCGGTCTGCCGCAGCAGGGTGGCGGCACTCTCGCGGCGCACGCCGGGGGCGGCGTTGAGCGACTGGCGCAGGTCCAGGGCCAGCAGCGGGATGCAGGCCATGGCGCGTTCCAGCGGCGGCAGCGCGGCATGCCCGGCCAGCGGCGCCACCACCGCCGGCCAAGGCGCGACCGGCGCGCTGGCGAACGGGTCTTCGCCCTCCGGGCAGTCCCACAGCAGCCGCGCGATGTCCTCCAGGCTGGCGCCGGCGCGGACCATGGCCACCGCCGAGCGTCCGCGGTAGTAGGGGCCGTCGGGGCGGATCAGCGAGATCCGCGTCTCCAGCACCGGCAGGCCGCGGTCCAGGCTCTGCGCGGCGCCACGCGCGGCGCCGCGGCCGGCGCGCTTGCGCTGCGCCAGCCGCTCCACTTCCGCGCGCAGGTAGGCGCGGCTGCGGTGGTCGGCGCCGGCGCGCGAACTCAGCAGGCCGCGGCTGACGTAGGCGTACAGGGTGGCGCTGCTGATGCCGAGCAGGGCGCAGGCTTCCGCGGCGGAGATCAGGTTGCGGTCGGGGCTGTCGGACATGAAGGGATGATAGGTTGATTCATTGAATCAAGATTGATCCGTGCCGGCGAGAGTGCCAGATTGGCGCCCATCGCGGAACGCCCGGCGGGCGCCGCCGCCTCTTCGTCAGGAGCCGTCCATGTCCCTCGTTTCCCCCGGCGCCGGTTTCCGCGCCGCCCTGGCCGCCGAAGCGCCGTTGCAGGTGATCGGCGCGATCAACGCCAACCATGCGCTGCTGGCGCAGCGTGCCGGCTACAAGGCGATCTACCTGTCCGGCGGCGGCGTCGCCGCCGGCTCGCTGGGCCTGCCGGATCTGGGCATCAACACTCTGGACGACGTGCTGATCGACGTGCGCCGCATCACCGACGTGTGCCCGCTGCCGCTGCTGGTGGACATCGACACCGGCTTCGGGCCGAGCGCGTTCAACATCGAGCGCACGATCAAGGCACTGATCAAGGCCGGCGCGGCCGCCTGCCACATCGAGGACCAGGTCGGCGCCAAGCGCTGCGGTCACCGTCCGGGCAAGGAGATCGTCAGCCAGGGCGAGATGGTCGATCGGGTCAAGGCCGCGGCCGACGCCAAGACCGATCCGGACTTCTTCCTGATCGCGCGCACCGATGCGATCCAGGCCGAGGGCGTGGACGCGGCGATCGAACGCGCCATCGCCTGCGTGGAGGCCGGCGCCGACGGCATCTTCGCCGAGGCCGCCTACGACCTGGACACCTACCGCCGCTTCGTCGACGCGGTGAAGGTGCCGGTGCTGGCCAACATCACCGAGTTCGGCAAGACCCCGCTGTTCACCCGCGACGAACTGGCTTCGGCCGGCGTGGCGATCCAGCTGTTCCCGCTGTCGGCGTTCCGCGCCGCCAACAAGGCCGCCGAGGACGTGTACACCGCGATCCGCCGCGACGGCCACCAGCAGGGAGTGCTGGAGCGCATGCAGACCCGCGAGGAACTGTACGAGCGCATCGGCTACCACGCCTTCGAGCAGCGCCTGGATGCGCTGTTCGCCGGCAAGGGCGCATGATCGGCGGCGATTTCCCTGCCCGAGTGCGTCCATGAATACCCAAGCCAGCGCGTCTGCATTCCTGCGCAGCCGCATCGACCGCCGCCAGACCGCGCGGCACCTGCTGCAGACCGAACTGGACACGCTGTCCGAGGCCGAGCGCGAGGTGGTGGAGCGCTTCATCGCCAAGCGCCACGTGGCCCGCGACATCGTCAAGCAGGCCGACCGCGATCGTTCGCTGGGCGAGCGCATCGCCGACCGCGTCGCCGCGATCGGCGGCAGCTGGGGCTTCATCATCGGCTTCGGCGTGGTGCTGCTGGGCTGGATCGCGCTCAACAGCCTGGTGCTGGCGCACGCCTTCGATCCGTATCCCTACATCCTGCTCAACCTGTGCCTGTCGTGCCTGGCGGCGATCCAGGCGCCGGTGATCATGATGAGCCAGAACCGCCAGGCGGCGGTGGACCGCCTGCACGCGCAGAACGACTACGAAGTGAACATCAAGGCCGAGCTGGAGATCCTGCAGGTGCACGAGAAGCTCAACCAGCTGCGCGAGCAGGACTGGGCGACGCTGGTGGACCTGCAGAACCGCCAGATCGCCATGCTGCAGCAACTGCTCGAGCGCGCCGGGGCCTGGCCGCCGGCGCCGCACGCCCCCTGATCCACTGCGTCCATCCGACCGCAACACCGGGAGATTCGCCATGAACGACACCGCTTCGCAGACCGCCCCTGCCTTCAAGCCGAAGAAATCGGTGGCCCTGTCCGGCACCGCCGCCGGCAACACCGCGCTGTGCACGGTGGGCCGCAGCGGCAACGATCTGCACTACCGCGGCTACGACATCCTGGACCTGGCGCGCAGCAGCCAGTTCGAGGAGATCGCCTACCTGCTGGTGCACGGCAAGCTGCCCAGCAACAGCGAACTGCGCGGCTACAAGGCCAAGCTGCGCTCGCTGCGCGGCATTCCGGCCGCGGTCAAGGCCGCGCTGGAGCAGTTGCCGCCGTCGGCGCATCCGATGGACGTGATGCGCACCGGCGTGTCGGTGCTGGGTTGCGTGCAGCCGGAGAAGGACGACCACAACCATCCCGGCGCGCGCGACATCGCCGACAAGCTGATGGCCAGCCTCGGTTCGATGCTGCTGTATTGGTACCACTACAGCCACAACGGCCGGCGCATCGAGGTGGAAACCGACGACGATTCGATCGGCGGGCATTTCCTGCGCCTGCTGCACGGCTTCAAGCCGCACGAGGAATGGGTGCAGGCGATGCACACCAGCCTGATCCTGTACGCCGAGCACGAGTTCAACGCCTCCACCTTCGCCTGCCGGGTCATCGCCGGCACCGGCAGCGACATGTACAGCGCCATCGCCGGCGGTATCGGCGCGCTGCGCGGGCCCAAGCACGGCGGCGCCAACGAGGTCGCCTTCGAGGTGCAGAAGCGCTACGACACCCCGGACGAGGCCGAGGCCGACATCCGCGCGCGGGTCGAGCGCAAGGAAGTCATCATCGGCTTCGGCCACCCGGTGTACACGGTGTCCGACCCGCGCAACCAGATCATCAAGGACGTGGCGCGCGAGCTGTCCGAGGCGCAGGGCAGCCGCAAGATGTACGACATCGCCGAGCGCCTGGAAACGGTGATGTGGGACATCAAGAAGATGTTCCCCAACCTGGACTGGTTCAGTGCGGTCAGCTACCACATGATGGGCGTGCCGACGGCGATGTTCACCCCGTTGTTCGTGATCGCCCGCACCGCCGGCTGGAGCGCGCACATCATCGAGCAGCGCGTCGACGGCAAGATCATCCGCCCCAGCGCGAACTACGTGGGGCCGGAGGATCAGGCGTTCGTGCCGATCGATCAGCGCAAGTGATGCACCGACACGCCCTCTACTCCGAGTGACCCTCCCCTCTCCCTCCGGGAGAGGGGGCGGGGGTGAGGGTACGGGCGCAGCCTCGTGGTGTTCGAGGCTGCGCTCGTGGCCTCATCCGCCCTCATGAAGGATCCGACGGCATTAGGCTTCGCCCGTACCCTCATCCGCCCCTTCGGGGCACCTTCTCCCGGTGGGAGAAGGGTCCTGTCTTCGCTTTTTTCTACTGTAGCCAGCCATGAACAGCCACTACCGTAAATCCCTTCCGGGTACCTCGCTGGACTACTTCGACGCGCGCGCCGCGGTCGATGCGATCAGTCCTGGCGCCTACGCCGGCTTGCCCTATGTCTCGCGCGTGTTCGCCGAGAACCTGGTGCGCCGCTGCGATCCGGATCTGCTGCACGCTGCGCTGCTGCAGTTGATCGAGCGCCGCCGCGACCTGGATTTCCCGTGGTTTCCGGCGCGGGTGGTGTGCCACGACATCCTCGGCCAGACCGCGCTGGTGGACCTGGCCGGGTTGCGCGATGCCATCGCCGAGCAGGGCGGCGACCCGGCCAAGGTCAATCCGGTGGTGCCGGTGCAGTTGATCGTCGACCACTCGCTGGCGGTGGAGTGCGGCGGCGACGATCCGCAGGCCTTCGCCAAGAACCGCGCGATCGAGGATCGCCGCAACGAGGACCGCTTCCACTTCATCGACTGGAGCAAGCGCGCGTTCCGCAACGTGGACGTGATCCCGCCGGGCAACGGCATCATGCACCAGATCAATCTGGAGAAGATGTCGCCGGTGATCTACGTGCACGACGGCGTCGCCTTCCCCGATACCTGCGTGGGCACCGACAGCCACACCCCGCACGTGGACGCGCTGGGCGTGATCGCGATCGGCGTCGGCGGCCTCGAGGCGGAGAGCGTGATGCTCGGCCGCGCCTCGTGGATGCGCCTGCCGGACATCGTCGGCGTGGAGCTGAGCGGCAGGCCGCAGCCGGGCATCACCGCCACCGACGTGGTGCTGGCGCTGACCGAGTTCCTGCGCCAGGAGCGCGTGGTCGGCGCGTATCTGGAATTCTTCGGCGAAGGCGCCGCCGCGCTGACCATCGGCGACCGCGCCACCATCTCCAACATGTGCCCGGAATACGGCGCCACCGCGGCGATGTTCTACATCGACCAGCAGACCCTGGACTACCTGCGCCTGACCGGGCGCGAGGAAGCGCAGGTGGCGCTGGTGGAGCAGTACGCGCGCACCACCGGGCTGTGGGCCGAGGCGCTGGCCACCGCGCAGTACGAGCGCGTGCTGCGCTTCGACCTGTCGCAGGTGGTGCGCAACATGGCTGGCCCCAGCAACCCGCACAAGCGCGTGGCGACCAGCGAGCTGGCCGCACGCGGCATCGCCGACGCCGCCAAGCTGGCCGCCGGCCAGGCCGATCAGGCACAGGGGCGCATGCCCGACGGTGCGGTGATCATTGCCGCCATCACCAGTTGCACGAATACTTCCAACCCGCGCAATGTCATCGCCGCCGGCCTGCTGGCGCGCAATGCGCGCGCGCGCGGCCTGGCCCGCAAGCCCTGGGTGAAGACCTCGCTGGCGCCCGGGTCCAAGGCGGTGCAGCTGTATCTGGAGGAAGCCGGCCTGCTGCCGGACCTGGAAGCGCTGGGCTTCGGCATCGTCGCCTTCGCCTGCACCACCTGCAACGGCATGAGCGGCGCGCTGGATCCGCGCATCCAGCAGGAGATCGTGCAGCGCGACCTGTACGCCACCGCGGTGCTGTCGGGCAACCGCAACTTCGACGGGCGCATCCATCCCTACGCCAAGCAGGCGTTCCTGGCGTCACCGCCGCTGGTGATCGCCTACGCCATCGCCGGCAGCGTGCGCTTCGACATCGAGAAGGACGTGCTGGGCACCGACGCCGACGGGCGCGAGGTGCGGCTGAAGGACATCTGGCCCAGCGACGCGGAGATCGACGCGGCGGTGCGCGCGGCGGTGAAGCCGGAACAGTTCCGCCGCGTCTATGCGCCGATGTTCAACGTGCGCGTGGAGCAGGGCGCGCCGGTGGCACCGCTGTACGCCTGGCGCCCGCGCAGCACCTACATCCGCCGCCCACCGTACTGGGAAGGCGCACTGGCCGGCGAACGCACGCTGCGCGGCATGCGCGCGCTGGCGGTGCTCGGCGACAACATCACCACCGATCACCTGTCCCCGTCCAACGCGATCCTGGCCGACAGCGCCGCCGGCGAATACCTGGCACACATGGGCGTGCCGGAAGAGGACTTCAATTCCTACGCCACCCATCGCGGCGACCACCTCACCGCGCAGCGCGCCACCTTCGCCAACCCGAAGCTCATCAACGAAATGGCGGTGGTCGATGGCCAGGTGCAGCAGGGCTCGCTGACCAGGCTGGAGCCGGACGGGCAGGTGTTGCGCATGTGGGAGGCGATCGAGACCTACATGGCGCGCAAGCAGCCGCTGATCGTGATCGCCGGCGCCGACTACGGCCAGGGCTCGTCGCGCGACTGGGCGGCCAAGGGCGTGCGCCTGGCCGGGGTCGAGGCGATCGTCGCCGAGGGTTTCGAGCGCATCCATCGCACCAACCTGATCGGCATGGGCGTGCTGCCGCTGCAGTTCCTGCCGGGCACCACGCGCAAGACCCTGGGCATCGACGGCAGCGAGACCTTCGACGTGGTCGGCACGCGCACCCCGGGCGCGACGCTGACCCTGCGCATCCTGCGCAAGGACGGCGCCGTGGTGGACGTGCCGGTGCTGTGCCGGCTGGACAGCAACGAGGAACTGTCCATCTACGAGGCCGGCGGCGTGCTGCAGCGCTTCGCCCAGGATTTCCTCGAGGAGGCCCGTAGCGCCTGAGCCGGCTGCCGCTGTCATCGGGCGCGTGCCATGCTGGCCGCGCCCGCCACCGCCGAGGAGACCGCCATGCCCACATCCGTCGCCACCACCGGGACCGTCCATCTGCAACGCGTGCTGCGCGCGCCGGCCGAGCGCATCTACCGTGCCTTCCTGGAGCCGGCGGCGCTGGTCAAATGGTTGCCGCCGCACGGCTTCATCGCCACCGTGCACGCGCTGGACGCATGGGTGGGCGGCAGCTACCGCATGCGCTTCACCAACCTCGGCACCGGCACCAGCAGCGCCTTCGGCGGCACCTACCTGGAACTGGTGCCCGGCCAGTTGATCCGCCATACCGACCGCTTCGACAACCCGGACCTGCCCGGCGAGATGATCGTGACCGTGCGGCTGCGCCCGATGGCCTGCGGCACCGCGCTGGAGATCGTGCAGGAGGGCATCCCGCCGCAGATCCCGGTGGCGGGATGCCATCTCGGCTGGCAGGAGTCGCTGACCCTGCTGACGCAGCTGGTCGAGCCCGAGATTCCCGATTTGCCCTGATCCACCGTCCTTTCTTCGCACACGCACCGGAACCGCCATGGCCCACGCTCCGCAACTCCGCATCCCCGCCACCTACATGCGCGGCGGCACTTCCAAGGGCGTGTTCTTCCGCCTGCAGGACCTGCCCGCGGCGGCGCAGACGCCGGGCCCGGCGCGCGATGCGCTGCTGCAGCGGGTGATCGGCAGCCCCGATCCCTACGCCAAGCAGATCGACGGCATGGGCGGGGCCACCTCCAGCACCAGCAAGACCGTGATCGTGGCGCCGAGCACGCGCCCCGGGCACGACGTGGACTATCTGTTCGGCCAGGTGGCGATCGAGCGCGCGTTCGTGGACTGGAGCGGCAACTGCGGCAACCTCTCCGCGGCGGTGGGGCCGTTCGCGATCGCCGCCGGGCTGGTGGATCCGGCACGGATTCCGCGCGATGGCGTCGCCACGGTGCGGATCTGGCAGGCCAACATCGGCAAGACCATCGTCGCGCAGGTGCCGATGACCGACGGCGCGGTGCAGGAGACCGGCGATTTCGAGTTGGACGGGGTGACCTTTCCGGCGGCGGAGATCGCGCTGGAATTCCTCGACCCCGCCGCCGACGAGGACGGCGCCGGCGGCGCCATGTTCCCCACCGGCAATCTGGTCGACACGCTGGAGGTGCCGGGCGTCGGCACGTTCCAGGCGACCCTGATCAACGCCGGCATTCCCACCATCTTCCTCGAGGCGCAGGCGCTGGGGTATCGCGGCACCGAACTGCAGGACGCGATCAACGGCGATGCGCAGGCGCTGCAGCGCTTCGAGACGATCCGCACCTACGGCGCGCTGCGCATGGGCCTGATCGACACGCTGGAGCAGGCGGCGACGCGCCAGCACACGCCCAAGGTCGCCTTCGTCGCGCCGCCGGCCGACTACACCGCCTCCAGCGGCAAGCCGGTGGCGGCCGCCGACATCGATCTGCTGGTGCGGGCGATGTCGATGGGCAAGCTGCACCACGCGATGATGGGCACCGCGGCGGTGGCGATCGGCACCGCCGCGGCGATCCCCGGCACCCTGGTCAACCGCGCCGCTGGCGGTGGTGAACGCACGGCGGTGCGCTTCGGCCACCCCTCCGGCACCTTGCGGGTCGGCGCCGAGGCGCGCCAGGTGGACGGCCAGTGGACCGTCACCAAGGCCTTGATGAGCCGCAGCGCGCGCGTGTTGATGGAAGGCTGGGTGCGAGTGCCGGAGACTGCGGCCGGCTGAGGCGAGTGCCTCGGTCTTGAGTGTCTCAGGGCTGGAGTGGCGGCCCGCATCGCGCGTCGCGGCTGAAGCCGCTCCCACAAGTGGGCATCGCGCCAGCGGATGCGTCACGCGCAGGCAAACGTTGTGGGAGGGACTTCAGTCCCGACGCGACGACAGGTGGCTGCCGCAATGCGGGGCAATCGTCTCAAGGAGCCGGCGAGGCCATCGCATTGCGCGTCGCGGCTGAAGCCGCTCCCACAAGTGGGCATCGCGCGAGCGGATGCGTCACGCGTAGGCAAGCATTGTGGGAGGGACTTCAGTCCCGACGCGATGACTGGCGGCTTCCGCAATGCGGGGCAATCGTCTCAAGGAGCCGGCGAGGCCATCGCATCGCGCGTCGCGGCTGAAGCCGCTCCCACAAGAGGGCATCGCGCCAGCGAACACGTCACGTGCAGGCAAGTGTTGTGGGAGGGACTTCAGTCCCGACGCGACAACAGGTGGTTACCGCGATGCCGGGGAGGAACGTTGCTCCCAGGGGCAGATACGGCGCTAGCGCCAGCCCCCGCTGTTGCCAATCCCGACTCCCCAATCCCAAATCCCGCCACCCCAACGTGACGCCAGTTGCCACAGGATGTATATTTTGTGTTAATTATGCTGCGGCGCGGCAAGGACTCGGCGCGCTCCCGACTACGTCCACCCACCCCGGAGTTCCCATGTCTGCCAGTTGGTCGTTGCGCGCCAGTGCGCTTGCCATAGCCGTCGTTTCCGCGCTTTCGTTCCCCGCCGCCGCCCAGCAAGCGGACAGCACCGACGGGGTCGCCCGTCTGGACACGGTCAAGGTCACCGCCGAGCGCCGTGCGGAAGACTCAAAGGACGTGCCGGTGTCGGCCAGCGTGCTGCGCCCGGAGTACCTGGACGCGATCGCCACCAGCGGCTCGGACGTGCGCGTGCTGGCCGGCAAGGCGCCCAGCCTCAACGTCGAGTCGTCCAACGGCCGCGTGTTCCCGCGCTTCTACATCCGCGGCTACGGCAACACCGACTTCAACACCTACGCCTCGCAGCCGGTGTCGCTGATCTATGACGACGTGGTCGCCGAGAACGCGTTCCTGAAGGGCTTCCCGATCTTCGACCTGCAGAGCCTGGAAGTGCTGCGCGGTCCGCAGGGCACGCTGTTCGGCCGCAACACCCCTGCCGGCGTGGTCAAGTTCAACTCGGTCAAGCCGACCATCGGCGCCAACGACGGCTACGCCAGCCTGTCCTACGGCACCTACGGCACCATGACCATGGAAACCGGCCTGAGCGTGGCCATGGGCGACAAGTGGGCCGCGCGCCTGTCGGCGCTGGGCCAGCGCCGTGGCGACTGGGTCGACAACACCATCGACAACCGCTCCTTCGAAGGCTACATGGACTCGGCGGTGCGCCTGCAGCTGCTGTTCCAGCCGGGCGAGGACTTCAGCGCGCTGTTCAACGCCCACGCGCGCCACCTCGACGGCACCGCGCGGCTGTTCCGCGCCAATATCTTCCAGCCGGGCACCAACCAGCTGGTCGCCGGCTTCGACCCGGACAAGGTGTCCATCGACGGCAAGAACACCCAGGAACTGCAGACCTACGGCGGCAGCGCCAACCTGACCTGGGACCTGGGCGACATCGTGCTGCACTCGATCACCGGCTACGAGGGCATCGGCAAGTACTACAGCCGCGGCGACATCGACGGCGGCTACGGCGCGGTGTTCGCGCCGCCGTCCGGCCCTGGGGTGATCCCGTTCCCGGTGGAGACCGCCGGCGGCATCAAGAACCTGGACCAGTACTCGCAGGAACTGCGTGCCGAGTCGCAGTACGCCGGTCCGCTGAACTGGCAGGCGGGCCTGTACTACTTCCACGATTCGGTGGAAGGCGAGAACTACACCTACAACACCCTGGCCGGCGGCACCCTGTCCAGCTACCAGCTGACTCGCCAGCGCAACACCTCGTGGGCGGCGTTCGGCTCGCTGAACTACGCGGCCACCGAGCGCCTGGACCTGCGCGCCGGCCTCCGCTACACCTACGACAAGAAGACCTTCGATGTGCTCGCGCTGGACCGGGTGACCCTGCAGCAGCCCTCCACCGGCAGCACCGACAACTCCAAGGTCACCGGCGACCTCAGCGCCACCTACACGATCAACGACGACGTCAACGTCTATGCGCGTGCCGCCCGCGGCTTCCGCGGCGCCAGCTTCGGCGTGCCGTCGGCCACCGCGCCGTTGACCGTGGCCGCGCCGGAGACCGTGGACTCCTACGAGATCGGCATCAAGTCCGACCTGTTCGACAAGCGCGCGCGCCTGAGCTTCGACGTCTACGACTTCCGGGTGAAGAACCAGCAGCTGACCGCGGTCGGCGGCGCCTCCAACGACGTGCGCCTGCTCAACGCCAAGGCCTCCAAGGCCCGCGGCGCCGAGTTCGATTTCGAAGCGCTGCTGAGCCAGAACCTGCGCGTGACCCTGGGCGGCGCCTACAACTGGACCCGCATCGAGGATCCGACGCTGTCGGTGGGCGTGTGCCGCACCTGCACCGTGACCGATCCGATCAACGCCTCCGGCCGTGCGCTGATCGACGGCAACGTGCTGCCGCAGGCGGCCAAGTGGATGGGCAACGCGACCCTGCGCTACGGCATCCCGGTCGGCGACGACGCCGAGTTCTTCTTCTTCACCGACTGGTCCTACCGCAGCGAGATCAACTTCTTCCTGTACGACTCGCGCGAGTTCGTCGGCCAGCCGCTGTTCGAAGGCGGCGCCAAGATCGGCTACAACTGGGGCGCCGGCGCGTACGAGGTCTCGGTGTTCTGCCGCAACTGCACCAACCAGATCCGCGCCACCGGTGCGATCGACTTCAACAACCTCACCGGCTTCATCAACGATCCGCGCATCGTCGGCGCGCAGTTCCGCGCCAACTTCTGATCCGCGGCCTCGCCGTTGCAAGACCGACCGCCGGCTATCATGCCGGCGGTTCTTTTTTTGGGAGACGCGGATGCGGACTCTGAAGCAATGGGCGGCGTTGGCGCTGCTGGCCGCGGCCGCGTGGACCACCGATGCGATGGCGGCGCCAGCGGCAGCGGCGCCGGTGCAGAAGGTGGTGGTGTCCACCGACGTCGGCGACGACATCGACGACGCGTTCGCGCTGGCCTTGCTGTTGCGCAGCCCGGAGCTGCAGGTGCTGGGCATCGCCTCGGCCTGGGGCGACACCGGCCTGCGCGCGCAACTGCTGCAGCGCCTGCTGCGGCAGGCCGGGCGCGACGACATCCCGCTGGCGGTCGGGCAGCGCACCACCAGCACGATTCCTTTCAGTCAGGCGCGTTGGGCGGCGAAGGGCCGCCTGCCCGCGGCGGCGCCGGAGGCGGCCGATTTCATCCTGACGCAGGCGCGGCGTCATCCCGGCGAGGTCACCCTGCTGGTGCTCGGCCCGCTGACCGATGCGGCGCGTGCGCAGCAGAGCGACCCGGCTGGGTTCGCGCAGCTCAAGCAGGTGGTGCTGATGGGCGGCTCGGTACGGGTGGGCTACGGCAAGTCGCGCTACCGTCCGCCGAACCCGCCGGCGGCCGAGTACAACATTGCCGCCGATATCCCTGCCGCGCAGCGCGTGTTCGGCGCTGGCGTGCCGATCGTGATGCTGCCGCTGGACGCCACCCAGGTGACCCTGGAGGAGCCGGAGCGGGTGGCGCTGTTCGCCCATGGCGAGCCGCTGACCGACGCGCTGGCGCAGCTCTATTACCAGTGGCGCGACACCGACCAGCCCTGGGCCAGCGCCACCCCGACCCTGTTCGACGTGGTGCCGGTGGCGCAGTTGCTCGACCCGGGCCTGTGCCCCACCGTGCCGCTGCGCATCGTGGTCGACGACAAAGGTTACACCCGCGAGGCGCCGGCGGCGGGCGCGGCGGGCGCTGCGCCCAACGCGCAGGTGTGCCTGGCGCTGGATCGGCCGCGGCTGATCGCGTTGTACATGCAGCGGTTGTTGCGCTGAGACCAGCGTGCCGACATGGGGTATGTAGGGCGGCTTCGCCATGAGGCCATCGCATCGCCGCGGTGAAGGAGATTTTTAGCCGCGGCGAGCGGAGCCACTGGCCCATCCGTTGCCCTGCAGTCGGGACTGAAGTCCCTCCCACAAGAGGCCTCGCGCCGTCGGTGCTGTCTGCCAGGCCATCGGATTGCCCCCTGTGGGAGCGACTTTGGCTGCGATGAATGGAGCCACTGGTCCATCTATTGCCCTGCAGTCGGGACTGAAGTCCCTCCCACATGACCTCGCGCTGGCGATGGCGCGCAGGGACGCAGGGGGTAGGAGCGGCTTCAGCCGCGACGGGCTTTCCCGGGAAAGCCTGTCGCGGCTGAAGCCGCTCCTACGGGACGCCACGGCGGTCGGCAGCACCGTTGTGAAAGGGGTTTCCACCCGACGGATGCCTGTCGCGGAAACGCCGGCTGACGGCGCGCGTTCGCCCTCCCGCCTTCGCGCCGGCGCTTTATACTCGCGCCACATTCACGGAGCGAACGCATGCACACGGATTCGAAGTGGCGCTGGACGGGCCTGCGCGCCGGGCTGATGGGGGCTTTCCTGTTGCTGGGCCTGGCGGTGGCGCTGGGCGGCTGCAAGCGCAACGAGTCCGGGCAGTTGCCCGAGGCCAGCGGCGAGCCGGTGAAGGGGCAGAAGGAAGCGATGAAGGGCTTCGGCCTGGTCCGCGCCTATCCCGACCAGAAGGGCGACGGGTTGTCGCTGGCGCTGGAGTTCTCGCGGCCGCTGGTCGGCACCCAGGATTTCGACAAGCTGCTGCGCTTCGAGGAGAAGGTCGGCACCGACGACAGCGCCTGGTCGCTGTCCGACGACGGCAAGACCCTGCGCTACCCTTACGTGGAGGCAGCCAAGGACTACACCGTGCTGATCTCGGCCGACCTGCTGGCCGCCGACGGCAGCCGCCTGGGCAAGCCGCTCAAGCAGAAGGTCTACACCGGCGAACTGACGCCGGCGGTCGGCTTCGCCTCGCAGGGCAGCGTGCTGCCGGCGCGCGAGAGCCGTGGCCTGCCGGTGGTGTCGCTCAACGTGCCGGAAGTGGACGTGGAGTTCATGCGGGTCAAGGAGGGCGCGCTGCCGACGTTCTTCGCCCAGTACCAGCGCGGCGGCCGCCGCGGCACCTGGGAGCTGGACAGCGAATACGGCGAGCACACCCCGATCTCGCAGATGGCCGACTCGGTCTACGTCAACCGCTTCGTCCTCGGCGGCGACAAGAACGAGCGCGCGTTGACCTACCTGCCGATCCAGGAGATCAAGGAACTGCAGGCGCCGGGCCTGTACTTCGCGGTGCTGCGCCGCCCCGGCAAGTTCGACAACGAATACGACACCGCGTTCTTCACCGTCAGCGACATCGGCCTGCACGCGCGCGCCTACAAGGACAAGCTGTTCGTGCACACCGCCTCGCTGCAGAGCGGCGAGCCGCTGAAGAAGGTGGAGCTGCGTGTGCTCAACGCCGACGGCGAGCTGTTCCTGAAGGGCCAGACCGACGACAACGGCAACGCGCTGCTGAACTACACGCTCGACGCCGGCCAGGTGCTGGTCGCGCGCAGCGGTACCGATCTGTCGATGCTGCCGTTCAACCAGCCGGCGCTGGACCTGAGCGAGTTCGCGGTGGCCGGGCGCGAGAACGCCTGGTTCGACGTGTTCGCCTGGTCCGGCCGCGACCTGTACCGCCCCGGCGAGACCGTGCGGGTGTCGGCGCTGCTGCGCGACAACGACGGCAAGCCGGTGCCGACCACCGGCAAGGGCGCGCAGCCGGTGTTCCTGCGGCTGAAGCAGCCGGACGGCAAGATCTTCCGCGAGACCCGGCTGCAGCCGGGCGAGCAGGGCTATTTCAGTTTCGAGCAACTGATCCCCGCCGATGCGCCGACCGGGCGCTGGCAGGTGGAGTTCCGCACCGACCCGACCAGCAAGGAAGCGGTGCAGGGCATGACCCTGCGCATCGAGGAGTTCCTGCCCGAGCGCATGAAGCTGGACCTGGACAGCGCGCAGAAGACGCTCAAGCCGGGCGAGCCGTTCAAGCTGCAGGCCACCGCCGCCTACCTGTACGGCGCACCGGCCGCCGGCAACCGCTTCACCGCCAAGCTGGCGGTGGCGGTCGAGCAGCATCCGGTGGAGGCGCTGCCGGGTTACTTCTTCGGCGACCCGACCCTGCAGTTGCCGCGCGAGGCCAAGGACGTGGTCGACACCGAGTTCGGCGCCGACGGCAAGCTCAGCGAGGACCTGGCGCTGCCCGACGAGGCCAAGCCGACCAGCACCATCGCCGCGCTGGTCTCGGCCAGCGTCTACGAGACCGGCGGCCGCACCGTCACCCGCACGCTCAAGCGCGTGCTGTGGCCGGCGCCGGCGCTGGTCGGCGTGCGCCCGCTGTTCGACGACAAGGACGGCGCCGACGCCAATGCCAACGCGCGCTTCGAACTGATGCGGGTGGATGCGCAGGGCAAGCCGCAGCCGGCCAAGGGCCTGAAGGTGACCCTGGTGCGCGAGCTGCGCGACTACCACTGGGCGTTCACCGACAACCGCTGGGACTACGACTTCACCCGACGCTTCGAGAACAAGCAGACCCTCACCGTCGATGCCGGCAGCAGCGCGGCCAAGTTCGATTTCCCGGTGGAGTGGGGCGAGTACCGGGTGGACGTGTTCGACCCGGCCACCGGCCTGACCACGCGCTATCCGTTCCATGCCGGCTGGAGCTGGAACGACGACAACCGGGGCCTGGACGCGCGCCCGGACAAGGTCAAGCTGGCGCTGGACAAGACCGGCTACAAGGCCGGCGACACGCTCAAGGTCACCCTGACCCCGCCGCACGCCGGCCCCGGCCTGCTGATGGTCGAGAGCGACCGCATGCTCTACGTGCAGGACATCGACGTGAAGCCGGGCAGCCGCTTCGAGATCCCGGTGACCAAGGACTGGGAGCGCCACGACGTCTACGTCACCGCGCTGGTGTTCCGCGGCGGTTCGGCGCCGAGCAAGATCACCCCGGCGCGCGCGGTCGGCGTGGCCTACGTGCCGATGGACCGCAAGGCGCGGCGCGTGGCGGTGGGCCTGGTCGCGCCCAAGCAGATGCGTCCGGAGCAGCCGCTGCCGGTGACGGTCAGCGTGCCGGAGCTGGCCGGCAAGCAGGCGCACGTGACCATCTCCGCGGTGGACGTGGGCATCCTCAACATCACCCGCTTCCCGGTGCCCGACGCCAACGCGCAGTTCTTCGCGCAGCGGCGCCTGGGCGTGGACGCCTACGACATCTACGGCCGGGTCATCGAGAGCTTCGAGGGCGGCACCGGCAAGCTGCGCTTCGGCGGCGACATGGCGCTGGCGGCGTTGCCGCAGGCCAAGCGCCCGACCGCGCGGGTGCAGACCGTGGACCTGTTCTCCGGCCCGGTGCAGCTCGATGCCAAGGGCAACGCCCGCGTGCAGCTGCCGGTGCCGGACTTCAACGGCACCCTGCGCGTGTCGGCGCTGGTCTATTCGGACGAGCGCTACGGCAACCGCGACGTGGAGACCCTGGTGCGCGCGCCGATCGTGGCCGAGGCCAGCATGCCGCGGGTGATGGCGCCGGGCGACCGCAGCACGGTGACCCTGGACGTGCAGAACTTCACCGGCCAGCCGGGCGAGTTCAAGGTGCGGGTCGACGGCGAAGGCCCGCTGGCGATCGCCGACAACGCGCGCAGCGCCAAGCTGGGCAAGGACGGCAAGGCCACCCTGAGCTTCCCGTTGGTGGCGCAGGAGGGCTACACCGTGGCCAAGGTGCGGGTGCGGGTGGAGGGCAATGGCTATGCCGCCGACCGTCGCTACGACCTGCCGGTGCGCGCGGCGTGGCCGTCGGTGCTGCGCACGCAGACCCGCGTGCTCGATCAACTGGCGCCGGTGACCCTGGGGGCCAGCGATGCCGAGGGCCTGATGGCCGGTTCGGTCAGCGCGCGCATGCTGGTCAGCGCGTTGCCGCCGATCCCGTTCGCCAGTGCCCTGCAGGGCGCGCTGCAGTACCCCTACGGCTGCGCCGAACAGACCACCAGCAAGGGCTACGCCGCGCTGTTGCTCGACGACGCCACCGCGCGCCTGCTCGGGGTCAAGGGCCTGGATGCGGCCACCCGTCGCGCGCGCATGGAAGGCGCGTTCGGGCGCCTGGCCTCGATGCAGGTCTCCAGCGGGCACTTCTCGATGTGGGGCGACGACGGCTACGTCAATCCGGGCCTGACCCCGTACATCGCCGAGTTCCTGCTCGATGCCAAGGACGCCGGCTTCGCGGTGCCCGACACCGTGCTGCAGAAGGCGTTGAACCGGCTCAGCGAGGACCTGCTGTCCGGCGGCAACAACTTCTACGGCCAGGACCGCCGCGAGAACCTGAAGTTCGCCAACCAGGCCTGGTCGGGCTACGTGCTTGCGCGGGTCAACCGTGCGCCGCTGGGCACGCTGCGCGCGCTGTACGACAACGACCGCGGCAAGGCGCTGACCGGCCTGTCGCTGGTGCACCTGGGCGTGGCGCTGTCGCTGCAGGGCGACAAGAAGCGCGGCGAGGCGGCGATCGCCGCCGGTTTCGCCAAGGACAGCGCCGACCGGCCGCGCTACTTCGGCGACTACGGCAGCGTGGTCCGCGACGATGCCCTGATGGTCGCGCTGCTGCACGAGCGCGGCCTGGCCAAGCCCGAGTACGACACGCGGGTGGTGGCGCTGGGCCGCGAACTGGACGCGCGCCGCCGTGGCGGCTGGCTGTGGCTGAGTACGCAGGAGCAGGTGGCGTTGGCGCGGATGGGCAAGGCCTTGCTCAACGGCCAGACCGCGCAGGTGTCCGGGCAATTGAGCGTCGGCGACAGCAGCGAGGCGATCGCCCCGGCCAAGGCCTTCGGCCGCCAGTTCGACGAGGCCGAACTGGCGCGCGGCGTGCACTTCATGCCGCAGGGCCAGCCGCCGCTGTACGCCAGCCTGGAAATCGCCGGCGTTCCGCGCACCCCGCCGGTGGCCGACGACAGCACGCTGAAGGTGGAGCGCAGCTTCTACGGCACCGACGGCAAGCCGTGGACGCCGCGGCCGCTGAAGGAGGGCGAGGCGCTGATCGTGCGCGTCACCATCACCGCCGACACCAGCATGCCCGACGCGCTGCTGACCGACCTGCTGCCGGCCGGCCTGGAGATCGAGAACTTCAACCTGGGCGATGCCAAGCAGTGGGCCGACGTGGTGGTGGACGGCATCGAGATCAGCGACCGCTCCAACGCCGCCGACGTCAAGCACGAGGAGTTCCGTGACGACCGCTACGTGGCCGCGCTGAGCCTGTCGGCGGGCAGCAAGGCGCAGGTGTTCTACCTGGTCCGCGCGGTGACCCCGGGCACCTACACGGTGCCGCCGTCGCTGGTCGAGGACATGTACCGTCCCGACCTGCGCGGGGTGGGGCGCAGCAGCCCCGGCACGATCAACGTCGTGCAGCCCTGACAGTTCACCCCTCTCCCCCCCGGGAGAGGGGCTGGGGGTGAGGGTCCGGTCGCCAGGAGCGCCGATCAGAGGCGCCACGCCCAAACTCCCCTCTCCCTCCGGGAGAGGGGCTGGGGGTGAGGGTCCGGTCGCTAGGGAAGCCGATCAGAAGCGCTACGCCCAAACTCCCCTCTCCCCCCGGGAGAGGGGGCGGGGGTGAGGGTCCGGCGGAGACCGCCGCGCCCACCGCCCCGCGGATACCTTCCCGCGTTCGCAATGCCCAGAAAGGACCCGGCCGGGTCCTGTCTTCGTTTCGGGATCAACACCTGACAGGCGCCGCGCCCACCCAAGCCCGGCCGCAGCATCCCCTGATCGCAGACACGATCGCCACCGCAATACGCGGATGTCGATTTATGCACGTTTTTGCATGATTGTGCGTGTTCCCTTAAGCTGGCCCGGCCTTCGATCGCCAGGTTCCCGCATGTCCTCCGCTCCGGCTCCGTCTCCCGCGCCCACCGTGTCCCGCGCCGTCGCCGCCACCCGCGGCATGTTCCTGCTGTCGGGCATGGCGATGGCCGCCTGGGCGCCGATGGTCCCCTACGTCAAGGCACGCTTCGCGCTGGACGACGCGCGGCTGGGCATGGTGCTGCTGGCCTTCGGCGCCGGCTCGGTGCTGGCGATGCCGCTGGGCGGGGTGCTCAGCCATCGCTTCGGCAGCCGCGCGGTCATCCTTGCCAGCGCGCTGGCGCTGTCCCTCGCGCTGCCGGCGCTGGCGCTGGCCTCCAGCGTGCCGCTGCTGGTCGCGGCACTGCTGTACTTCAGCGTGGCGCTGGGCGCGCTGGACGTGTCGATGAACGCGCATGCGGTGGAGGTGGAGCGGCGCCTGCAGCGGGCGGCGATGTCCGGCTTCCACGGCCTGTTCAGCGTCGGCGGGCTGATCGGTGCGGCCGGCATGAGCGCCTTGCTCGGTACCGGCCTGCCGTTGCTGGCCGGCGCCGTGCTGGTTGCCGCGTTGCTGCTGGGCGTGTTGCTGTGGCAGCGCGGCGGCCTGCTGCGGCAAGCGCCATCCGCCAGCGAGGCGGTGCCGCTGCGGCTGCCGCGCGGCCCGGTGCTGCTGCTCGGCGCGTTGTGCTTCGTCTGCCTGCTGGCCGAGGGCGCCATGCTCGACTGGAGCGCGGTGCTGCTGCGCGAGCACCACGGCCTGGCGCCGAGCGCGGCGGGCATGGGCTACGCCGCGTTCTCGGTGGCGATGGCGCTGGGCCGGCTCGGCGGCGACCGCCTGGTGGCCTGGCTGGGGCCGGTGCGCACCGTCGCCCTCGGCGCGGTGCTGGCCGCCGCCGGGCTGGCGCTGGCCAGCATCGGGACGTGGCCGGGCAGCGGCCTGCTGGGCTGCGTGCTGGTCGGACTGGGCGCCTCCAACCTGGTGCCGGTGATGTTCGGCGCGGCCGGGCGCATGCCGGGCACGTCGCCGGCGCTGGCGCTGGCGACCTTGACCACGCTCGGGTATACCGGCCTGCTCGCCGGACCGGCGCTGATCGGGTTCCTGGCCCACGCCATCGGCCTGCCGCTGGCGCTGGCCACGGTGGCGGCGCTGCTGCTGCTGCTGGTCGCCGCCGGTGCGCGCCTGGTCCGCCGCTGAATGTCCTCGTCTCGTTGCCTGGAGCCTGTCATGCCCGCGTCCTCCCCGCCCGCCGCGTCCCGCCTGGACACCGTGGTGTTCGATCTCGGCGGCGTCCTGATCGACTGGAACCCGCGCCATCTGTACCGCCGCCTGTTCGACGACGAGGCGGCGATGGAAACCTTCCTGCGCGAGGTGTGCAGCCCGCAGTGGAACGAGCGCCAGGACGCAGGGCGGCCCTGGCACGAGGCGGTGGCCGAACTCAGCGCGCTGCATCCGGCGCATGCGCCGATGATCGCCGCCTACCACGCGCGCTGGCCGGAGATGCTGGGCGGGGCGCTGGAGGCCACCGTGGCGGTGCTGGAGGAGCTGCGCGGGCAGGGCGTGCGGCTGTACGCGTTGACCAACTGGTCGCACGAGACCTTCCCGATCGCGCGCGAACGCTACCCGTTCCTGCAGTGGTTCGAGGGCGTGCTGGTGTCGGGCGAAGAGCGCCTGGTCAAGCCGGATCCGGCGATCTTCGCGCTGCTGTGCGAACGCTACGCGATCGCGCCGGCGCGGGCGGTGTTCATCGACGATGCGCCGCGCAACGTGCAGGCCGCGGCCGCCATCGGCATGCACGCACTGCAGTTCCGCGACGCCGCGACGCTGCGCGAGGCGCTGGTCGCGCTGGGCCTGCTGCCGCCGCGCGCCGTCGCCGTGGCGCCATGAGCGGCGAACGCGACGCGCTGCCGCAGGAGCGGCAGCAGGCGATCCTGCAGCGCCTGCGCGAGCACGGCCGGGTGGTGGCGGCGGACCTGGCCGAGCGCTTCGCCGTGTCCGAGGATTCGATCCGCCGCGACCTGCGCGAACTCGCCGCGCAGGGCCTGTGCCGGCGCGTCTACGGCGGGGCGCTGCTGCCGACGCCGGCGTCGGCGCCGCTGCCGCAGCGCCAGGCCGAACACGCCGAGCGCAAGCGTGCGCTGGCGCTGGCCGCGGTCGCGCTGGTCAAGCCCGGGCAGCGGCTGCTGATCGATGCCGGCTCCACCAACAGCGCCATCGCCGCCGCGCTGCCGGCGCGGCTCGGGCTCAGCGTGGTCACCAATGCGCCGGACATCGCGCAACTCCTGCTGCGCCGCGAGGGCATCGAGATCCTGCTGATCGGCGGCCGCCTGGACCCGCGCAGCGGCGCCGCGGTGGGCGCCCAGGCGCTGCAGCAGCTACGGCAACTACGCGCCGACCTGTGCTTTCCCGGCGCCTGCGCGATCGACCCCGAACGCGGCCTTTGGGGCGTGGACGACGAGGAAAGCCTGTTCAAGCGGGCGATGGTCGAGGCCAGTGCCGAGACCGTGGCGGTGGTGACCAGCGACAAGCTCGGTACCCTGGCCGCGCACCGCGTGGTCGGCGTGGAGGCGATCGACCGGCTGGTGGTGGAGCACGACGCCCCGGACGGCGTGCTCGCCGCCTTCGCCGCGCAGGCGGTGCAGGTGCATCGCGCCGCGCCGGCGGCCGCGGACTGAGCCATCGGCCGCCACCGCGCGGCCGCCGCACGCCACCAGGCGCCAGCGGGCGCGGCGCCGACCCCGCAGGCATCGTGATTCCAAGGCAGCGCGTGCAGCCATCCGCGTCGGTCGGGACACGGTGTCTTCGGTCTTTCCGCGGGCCGCCATCGCGTCGTCATCTCCCTGGGATTAAATAACGAACTTTAAGTTATTTAATTCAGTCAACCAGGGGACATCGCCATGCAACCACTCACCCATCGGCGCCGGGCGCTGATCGTCTGCGCGCTCGCGGCCAGCTGCCAGGCCGCGCTGGCGCAGGACGCCGCGTCCACCGCGGCGACGGCCACCGCCGACGCCAGCGCCATTGCCGCCAGCACCGTGCCGGCCGGCGGCGAGACCGCGCCCAACGGCGCCGCCAGCGCCGACGGCACCACCACGCTGTCCAGCGTGATGGTCACCGGCGTGCGCAAGGCCAACGCCGCGGCGATCGAGAGCAAGCGCGCGGCCACCAACATCACCGACGTGGTCAGTTCCACCGACGTGCGCGCGCTGCCGGACACCACCATCGTCGAGGCGCTGCGCCGGATTCCCGGGCTGTCGGTGCTGCCGGCTACCGACAACGAGCATCCGCGCGACGAGGCCGCCACCCCGGTGCTGCGCGGTTTGGGCCCGTCCTACAACAACGTCACCATCGACGGCCTGACCGTGGCCTCGCCGGGCACGCCCAACGGCACGCTGGGCTCGATCACCCGCGGCGTGCGTCTGGACATCCTGCCGGCCTCGATGGTCAGCGAACTGCAGGTGATCAAGACCTTCACCCCGGACCTGGACCCCAACGCCACCGGCGGCGCCATCAACCTCAAGACCCGCAGCGCGTTCGAGAACGGCGGCAAGCCGTTCTTCACCGCCGAAGCTTCGCTGGGCCACGCCAACGACGTGGGCAAGCCGCGCGACCAGGACGACCCGGGCTACCGCCTGCTCGCCACCGGCAGCCGCACCTTCGGCAGCGACGGCCAGTACGGCCTGACCCTGTCCGGCAACTACCAGACGCTGAGCAGCTACACCGAAACCCACATGACCACCGACACGGTGCACTACGGGTTCTACGACAGCACCGGCGCGCTGCAGAGCGGCACCAACCTGGGCAACGGCTGGGCCGTGCCGCAGCAGGACAAGTACTGGTACGTGATGGACAAACGCGACCGCTACGGCCTCACCGGCAAGTTCGAGGCGCGCCTGAGCGAGGCGCTGCAGGCCTACGCCATGGCCGGCTACTACTACTTCCGCGACAACATGGAGCGCAACGAGATCATCATCGATCCGCGCAACCGCAATCGCGTCTACAACCAGACCGCCACCAGCGGCAGCTACCCGGTCGGCGACGTGGAAGTGGGCTACTCCAACCAGATCACCACTACCCGCACCAAGCTCGGCCAGACCGGTTTCGAATGGCGCCCGGACGACCGGCAGCTGCTGTCGGCGCGCGCCTCCTGGTCCGACGCCACCTATGCCGAGCCGATCAAGATGATCAAGTACGTCACCGGCGCGCAGCGCCCGGCGGCAGTGCCCACCGGGCAGACCGGCCCCGGCGTCACCGTGGTGCCGAATGCGGCATACGCGTTCAACTACGACACCTCCGCGCTCAACCAGCGCTTCCCGATCTCGGCGCAGTCGTACTACGACTACGACAACTACAGCCTGCTGTACTGGCGCCCGGACTACCAGCGCAACGCGCGCGACCAGGTGCTCACCGGACGCCTGGACTACGCCTTCAACCGCGGCGAGATGGACCGCGGCGTCGGCTTCGGCGGCGGCCTGAGCTACACCCGCGACGAACCCGGCTTCGACATCTACCGCGTGGAATACCAGCCCAACCGCAGCGCGCCGCCGCTGAAGATCGCCGATGTGCTGGCGCCGTCCAATGCACCGATGCGCTACCTGGGCCTGAACCTGATCGCGATCGATCCAAACAAGGCCAACCAGGTGCTGGGCGCCACGCCGCTGAGCGCGTTCAACCGCACCGACCAGAGCGCCTTCAGCAACCAGGACAACTTCAGCCACCGCGAGGAGATCTTCGGCGCCTACGGCCTGGTCGGCTACCACGCCGACGCGTTCGACGTGGAGGCCGGCCTGCACTACGACCACACCGACCAGGCCACGGTCGGCCGCCAGCGGCAACTGGACGCGACCACCGGCACCTATGTCTACGTCGATGCGCCGACCGAGTCGCGCTACGCCAAGGTGTTGCCGTCGGCGGTGATGACCTACCACGTCAACGACCGCCTCGACCTGCGTGCCGGCGCCAGCCGCACGCTCGGCCGCCCGCCTTACGACGCCTATGCCGCGCGCACCTCGATCGGCTTCGTCAACAGCAGCGACATGGGCAATCCGAATGCGCAGGGTGTGACCGTCACCATCGGCAACCCGGACATCAAGCCGCGCGTGTCCACCAACCTGGACCTGTCGCTGGAATGGCGCCTGCCCGACGACGTCGACGGCATGCTCGCCGCGGCGCTGTTCGACAAGCGCATCCAGGACGAGATCTTCACCCTCTCGCGCACCGACCAGTTCAGCTTCAACGGCACCACCTATTCCAACGTGCTGATCAGCACCCCGGCCAACGCCGCCAAGGCGCATGTGCGCGGGCTGGAGCTGAGCGCCGTGTTCAACACCTTGTTCCCGGGCGTGCCGGCGCTGTCCGGCCTGGGCGCCAGCGCCAACCTGGCCCTGCTCGACGGCGGCATGGACGTGCCGTTCACCAGCGGCAGCGCACCCAACGTGGTGCAGAGCCAGCGCACCGTCGATCGCCTGGTCGGGCAGCCGGACTACACCGCCAACGCCTCGCTGTTCTACACCGTCGGCGGCGTCGAACTGCGCGCGGCCTACAACCGCCAGGGCAAGGCGCTGCGCGCCATCGTCAGCAACATCGCCTGGCAGGACCTGTACTGGGCGCCGCGCTCGCAGCTGGACCTGTCGGCGACCTGGGCGGTGAGCAAGCAGCTCAGCGTGGTCGGCCAGATCAGCAACGTCACCCACAGCCGCCTCACCAGCCTCACCGGCCCCGGCGAGAACCTGCTGAAGGACAGTTATTCGATGCCGACCACCTACTGGCTCGGCCTGCGCTTCACCCCGTCGCTGTAACTGCCGGAGACGTCCCATGTACTTCGTTCTTTCGCGCGGCGCCATCCTCGCCGCGCTGCTGACCGCGACGGCCCCGGCCGTCGCCGCCATCGCCCCGATCCAGGCGCGCCTGGCCGCACCCGACGGCGGCATCTTCGTCGTCGCCCACCGCGGCTGCCACAACCCCGCGCCCGCGCACGGCTTTTCCGGGCATGCCCCGGAGAACTCGCTGCTGGGCCTGGAGCGCTGCGTGGCGCTGGGCGTGGACATGCTGGAAACCGACATCCGCCGCGCCGGCGATGGCACCCTGGTGATGTTCCATGACGCCACCGTCGAGCGCACCACCGATGGCACCGGCAAGGTCGCCGACCTGACCTGGCCGCAACTGGCGCGGTTGCGCCTGCGCGACGACGAGGGCGGTGCCGACGCGCCGCTCACCGACCAGCATCCCGTGACCCTGGCGCAGATGCTGGCCGCGGCCAAGGGCCGGATCATGCTCAACCTCGACGTCAAGGCGCCGATCTACGCCGAGGTGGTCGACGCGGTGCGCCGCGCGGGCATGGAACGCCAGGTTGTGGTCAAGACCGAGGTCGGTGTCGCCAGCCAGGACCTGGCGTCGATGCCGCCGTTCGACCAGGTGAATTTCACCCCGGTGCTGCTCAACCCGCCGGGCACCGACGACCTGGTGCAGACCGTGCGCACCCAGACCGGCGGCAGGGTGCGGCCGGTGGCGATCGAACTGCCGCGGATGCACCTGGCCCAATTGCCGGCGGTGGCGGCCGAGGCCAAGCAGCGGCAGGTGCGGCTGCTGGTCAATACGCTGTGGGACGGCTTCGTCGCCGACGTCGGCGGCGATGCCGATGCGGTGCGCGATCCGGAAGCGGTGTGGGGGCGGCTGTACCGCGCAGGCATCGGCGCGTTCCAGACCGACGAACCGGAAGCGCTGCTGCGCTATCGCGCGTCGCTGGAAAAGCCCTGACCTGCGCCTGGTCGCGCCACTGTCCGTAATTGGTGCTGTCGCGGCAGCCTGAGTCTGGAGGCGCGCACGGATGCGCCCGGCAGCGTGGCGACGTTGCGCCTGCCGCTGGCGTAGGGTGGGGCAGGGATGTTCGGCGGGATCTGGCCCTTGCTCCACGTGCTGGCATTGCGCGTCTTCGGGACGCTCCATGCCGTTGTAAGAGCGGCCTTCGCCGCGACGGGCGTTCCCGATAACGCCCGTCGCGGCGAAGGCCGCTCCTACAAAACGGCAGCGCGTCCAAGCGTGTCGCGGCAACCGCGAACGGTTGGCGGTGTTCCGACGCCAATCCCGCGTATCGCCGTGACACCCTGCGCACCGGCTTGACCCCGCTCGCCGCGCCGCCAGTACAACAGGCAAAATGGCCGCTTCCATCGGGAGCCTGCATGCCACTGGACGACACCGCCGCCCCGCACACCGCGCGGCGCCCCCGGCGCTGGACGCGCCTGCTGCCGTGGCTGCGCTGGGGCGCGGTGGCGCTGCTGTCGACCTTGCTGCTGCTGGACCTGGCGTTCCCGCTGCCGCTGCCGAAGTCGCGCGACACCTCGACCCTGGTGGTGGCCGCCGACGGCACGCCGCTGCGCGCCTTCGCCGACGGCAACGGCGTCTGGCGCTATCCGGCCACGCCGGACAGCGTTTCGCCGCTGTACCTGCAGGCGCTGCTGAACTACGAGGACCGCTGGTTCTGGCAACACCCCGGGGTCAATCCCTGGGCGCTGCTGCGCGCGGCCAAGCAGTGGCTGTTCTCGCGTCACATCGTCTCCGGCGGCTCCACCCTGACCATGCAGGTGGCGCGCATCCTGATGCCGCCGGAGGTCAGCACGCGCACGCCGTGGGGCAAGGCGCAGCAGGCCCTGCGCGCGTTGCAGCTGGAAGCGCACCTGAGCAAGCGGCAGATCCTGCAGCTGTACCTGGAACGCGCGCCCTACGGCGGTACTATCGAAGGCGTGGAGGCGGCGAGCTGGGCCTATCTGGGCAAGCCGGCCGCGCGCCTGTCGCAGGCCGAGGCGGCGCTGCTGGCGGTGCTGCCGCAGGCGCCGAGCCGGCTGCGTCCCGACCGGCATCCGGAGGCCGCGCGCGCGGCGCGCGACAAGGTGCTCGAACGCATGGTCGCGTTGCATGTGTGGCCGCGCGCGCAGGTCGACGACGCGCGCATCGAACCGGTGGTGGCGCGCTCGCTGCAAACGCCGCTGCACGCCGCGCTGCTGGCCGAGCGCCTGCGCCAGCAACGTCCCCACGCCGCGCACATCGTCTCCACGCTCGATGCCGATCTGCAGCGCACCCTGGAGGACAGGGTCAGCGCCTACTTTTCGCAACTGCCCGAGCGCACTTCCGCGGCCTTGCTGGTGGTGGACAACCGCGACCTGCAGGCGCGTGCCTACATCGGCTCGGTGCAGTTCGGCGACCGCCGCCGGCTCGGCGACGTGGACATGGTGCAGGCCTGGCGCTCGCCCGGCTCCACGCTCAAGCCGTTCCTGTACGGCATGGCCCTGGACGACGGCCTGATCCATTCGGAGAGCCTGCTGGTCGACGCGCCGCAGAGTTTCGGCGACTACCGTCCGGGCAATTTCGACGAAGCCTTCAACGGCCCGATCGGCGCCGCCAGCGCGCTGCGCCTGTCGCTCAACGTGCCGGCGGTGGACCTGCTCGACCGGGTCGGCCCGGCGCGCTTCGCCGCGCGCCTGAGCAACGCCGGCATCGGCCTGCGGTTCCCGCGCGGCAGTACGCCCAACCTGGCGTTGATCCTCGGCGGCACCGGCGCGAAACTGGAGGAACTGGTGGGCGCCTTCGCCGCGCTCAACCGCGACGGCATCGCCGGCCACGTGCGGTACAGCGCGACCGACGAACGCATCGAGCGGCGGCTGATGTCGCCCGGCGCGGCCTGGATCGTGCGCGAGATGCTCGAGGCCAATCCGCGTCCGGGCTACGGCATCGGCACCTTCGACGTCGGCACGCGCCCGCGGGTGGCCTGGAAGACCGGCACCAGCTACGGCTACCGCGACGCCTGGGCGATCGGCAGCACCCGCCGCTACACCGTCGGTGTGTGGGTGGGCCGCCCGGACGGCACGCCGCTGCCCGGCCAGTACGGCGCGGTGACCGCGTTGCCGCTGATGTTCGAGACCATCGACAGCCTGCCGCGCCTGCGCGGCGACAACGCCCCGCGGCCGATGCCGGCGACGGTGCAGCAGGTGGAGGTGTGCTGGCCGCTGGGCATCGCCGCCGCGCAGACGCCGCCGTCGCTGTGCCAACGCCGCTTCTCGGCCTATGCGCTGGACGGCGCGGTGCCGCCGACCTTCGCCGAGCGCGACGCGCGGCTGTGGAGCGCCGGCCGCGAGACCGTGCAGGTGGACGCGCACAGCGGCCTGCGGCTGTCGCCGGACTGCGCGCAGCCGCACGTGGCCGTGACGCGCGAACTGGCGCGCTGGCCGGCGTTGCTGACGCCGTGGTTGCACGCCAGCGAGCGCCAGGGCGGGCAGTTGCCGGCGCTGGCGCCGGATTGCCGCGACGACGGCCGCGGCCGCAGCGACGTGCTGCGCATCGAAGGCCTCAACGACCGCGCCACCCTGGCGCGTGCGCCGGGCAGCGCCAGCGTGCGCCTGCAGGTGCGCGCGCTGGGCACGAGCACGCCGGTGGACTGGCTGCTGGATGGCCGCTGGATCGCCCGTACCGAAGGCGCGCGCATCTTCCAGCGCGACTTCGCCGACGCTGGCGACCACACCCTGACGGCGCTGGCCAGCAACGGCGCCTGGACCCAGGTGCGGTTCCGGGTGTTGCGTTGAGCGGGGACCGGAACGAAGCGACTTCGGTTGAAATCAGCGTTCCCGGTACCGCCCGTCGTGACTGAAGTCGCTCCCACAGGGGCTTGCGACGCCGGATTCACTGTGGGAGGGACTTCAGTCCCGACGCATTGCGCCATCGGCAGGCACGCCACTTCGCGCGTCGCGGCTGCATGCCAGTTCATCACTCCCACAAAAGGCCATGCCATGGCTGGCGGACGCCAATGTGCGCCACGCGCGCGAAACCCCGGCCAGAAACGGCGCAGGAGCGGCTTCAGCCGCGACAGGCGCCATCGAGACGGCCTGTCGCGGCTGAAGCCGCTCCTGCGAGAGGAGTGAAAGCCTGTCCGGCTTACTTGCCGATCCAGCCTTCCAGCATGTCCGAGAATTCGTCGGCGTGCTCTTCTTCCTGGGCCAGGATCTCTTCCAGGATGCGCTTGGTGGTGGTGTCCTTGTCGCCGACGAAGTTGATCATCTCGCGATAGCTGTCGATGGCGATGCGCTCGGCGATCAGGTTTTCCTTGACCATGTCGCGCAGGTCCTCGCCTTCCTTGTATTCGGCATGCGAGCGCGCGGTCAGCGTGTCCGGATTGAGGTCCGGCTCGCCGCCCAGCTGCACGATGCGCTCGGCCAGCTTGTGCGCGTGCGCCTGCTCCTGCTGCGCGTGTTCCAGGAACTCGGACTTGACCGCGTCGGCGAGCATGCCGGCGGCCATGAAGTAATGGCGGTAGTAACGCAGCACGCACACGTACTCGGTGGCGAGCGCGTCGTTGAGCATCTTGATCACCGCCTCGCGATCGGCGCTGTAGCTCTTGGTGATCGCGCCGTCCTCGATGCTCTGGCGGGCATTGGCGCGCAGCGTGGCGGTGTCGGTGAGGCCGGCGGTGTGCTGCAGCGGCTTGGCGTCGGTCTTCGGGGAGGCTGGCTTGTTGGACATGGCTGGCCGTTTCCTGTGGTGGGTAAGGGATAAGGGAATCAGTCGGGAAGATGTTGCAGGACGTAGTCGGCGGCGGAGACCTTGAATTCGCCGGGCGCCTCGACGAACAGCGCGCGGACCACGCCGTCGTCGGCGTACAGGGCGAAGCGCCGTGCCCGCACGCCCATGCCGTAGCTGCTGGCGTCCAGTTCCAGGCCCAGCGCCTTGGCGAAGTCGCCGTTGCCGTCGGACAACATCTGCAGGCCGTCCGGCACCAACTGGCTCTTGCCCCAGGCCTGCATCACGAACGGGTCGTTGACCGCCATGCAGTAGACCTCGATGCCGCGCTTGCGGAATTCCTCGAAGTGTTCCACGTAGCCGGGCAGGTGTTTCTCCGAGCAGGTCGGGGTGAAGGCGCCGGGGACCGCGAACAGCAGCACGCGGCGGCCGTCGAACAGGGTGCGCGTGTCCACGGCTTCCACGCCGTCGCGGATGCGCTGCAGCACCACTTCGGGAATGCGTTCGCCGGTCTGGATGGGCATGTCGGGCTCCTTGGATGAATCGAGTCTAGAAACGGAAATGGGAAGGCGGCGTCAACGCCTTGAAAAGCGCCGCGGCAGGCCTATGTGAGAGGCATGCGCGGCGGGCCGGCCCCGCCGCCGCGAACCGTCCCCTCGGGGATGTACCTCATTCACGTTTCAGGAGACCACGATGAGCATCGTCCGTTATCGCCAGTGGCCGGCCCAGGCCGCATTCCAGAACGAGATCAAGCAGGTGTTCGACCGTTTCTTCGACCCCAACGGCGGCACCGACGAATCGGCCGTCGTCACCGCGCAGTGGGTGCCGCGCGTGGACATCAAGGAGGAGCCGGAGCGCTTCGTGCTGTACGCCGACCTGCCGGGCATCGACCCGTCGGAGATCGAGGTGTCGATGGACAAGGGCATCCTGTCGATCAAGGGCGAGCGCAAGAGCGAATCGGCCGCCGACAGCGAGCGGTTCTCGCGCATCGAGCGCCGTTACGGCAGCTTCCACCGCCGCTTCGCGCTGCCCGACAGCGCCGATCCGGACGGCATTTCCGCGACCGGCTACCATGGGGTGCTGGAAGTGCGCATTCCCAAGCGTCCGGCGAGCACGCCGCGCCGTATTCAGGTCGACACCGGAACCACGATCGTGCAGTAAGCGCCCGCTCGCAGGGGCGTCGCCCTCGCGACGCCGCGCCCTTGCGGTCGGCCGTAGAATGGCCGGGCGATGGCGCAGCGCATGCAACCGGCCCGTTGCCGCAAGGCGGCGGGCCGACTCTTTTTTGAGGTGATGGATGGAATTCAAGGATTACTACGCGACCCTGGGCGTGGAACCCAGCGCCGGCGATGCAGAGATCAAGACCGCGTACCGGCGGCTGGCGCGCAAGTACCATCCCGACGTCAGCAAGGAGCCTGGGGCCGAGGAGAAATTCAAGGCCGTCAACGAGGCCTACGAGGCCCTGCGCGACCCGCCCAAGCGCGCCGCCTACGACCAGTTGCGCGCGCAGGGTTACCGCCCGGGCGAGGAGTTCCACGCGCCGCCCAACTACGGTGGCGCGCAGGGCTTCGATTTCGAGGAGGTGTTCGGCAACGGCGGCGCCGGCGGCGGCTTCAGCGATTTCTTCGAGAGCCTGTTCGCCCACCAGCAGCGCGCCCGCCAGGGCGGCGCCGGCCCGGGACCGGGCGCGCCGCGCGGCGACACCCGCGCCAAGCTGGCGGTGCCGCTGGAGGCGGTGTATGCCGGCGACAGCGTGCGCATCACCATCAACGGCAAGCAACTGGACGTGCGCGTGCCCAAGGGCGTGCGCCCCGGCCAGGTGATCCGGTTGAACGGGCAGGGCAACGGCGGTGGCAACCTGCTGCTGGAGATCGAGTACGCTGCGCACCCCCAGTTCGAGGTCGATGGCCGCAATATCCTCTACACCCTGCAGGTGACGCCGTGGCAGGCGGCGCTGGGTACCAGCATCAGCGTGCCGACGTTGGGCGGGCCGGTGGAACTGAAGATCCCGCCGGAATCGGACGCCGGCCGCAAGCTGCGCCTGCGCGGCCGCGGCCTGCCCGGCACCCCGCCGGGCGACCAGATCGTCGAACTGGAAGTGCTGGCGCCCGCGCCGGAAACCGAAGCGCAGCGCAAGGCGTATCGCGGGTTGGCCAAGGCGTTTGGCGAAGTCGTTTGATTGCGGGGATTGGGGAGTCGGGATTGGGGAGTCGCAGAAGCGGTGTCCCCTCGCACCGTGGCGTTGTAAGAGCGGCTTCAGCCGCGACGCCGTCCCGATCAACCGGCCGTAGCTGCACGCGTAGGGTGTCTCGGCCCAGTCATGCATCTGCACACGTCAATGCGTTCGAGCCGCTGCGGCGTGCTGTCGCAGCGGCAGCGCGCATCGGAACCGGCCCTGGCGCGCCACGCGCCCGCGAAACCGCGCAACCCGTGTAGGAGCGGCTTCAGCCGCGACGGGCCTTACCGGTAACGCCCGTCGCGGCTGAAGCCGCTCTTACGACACTCTCGCAGCGAACACGAAGCGGCTGTTGCCGTCCCCATTCCCCACTCCCGATTCCCCACTCCCAGCTTCTCACCCCTTCGGTGCATCCTCGCCGCTGAACACGCGCTCGATCACCTCGTGCAGCTCGTCCTCGGAGAACGGCTTGGTGATGTAGGCGCGGGCACCCTGGCGCATGCCCCACATGCGGTCGGTGTCCTGGTCCTTGGTGGTGACCAGGATCACCGGGATGTTCTGCGTGGTCGGCTCGCGGCGCAGGGTGCGGGTGGCCTGGAAGCCGTTGAGGTTGGGCATCACCACGTCCATCAGCACCAGGTCCGGCAAGGCCGCCTTGGCCGCTTCCACGCCGGCGGCGCCGTCGGTGGCAGTGATCGTTTCGTGCCCCAGTTTTTCCACGATGCGCTGGATGCCCAGCAACTGCGACGGCGAATCGTCGACGATCAGAATGCGTGCCATGTGCTTCCCCCTAGGAGGCTCCGAGTGTAGTGGCAGCGGCGCGAAGGCGGAAAGCGTTGCGTGTCACAAAGCGTCGGCGTGGCTACGCGCCCGGATCCAGCCGCACCACGGTGCGCCCGAACGACTGCCCGGCCAGCATCGTCGCGAACACCTCCGGCAGGCCGGCCAGGTCCACCTCGCGGGTGCAGATCGTGTCCAGGTGGCGCGGCTTCCAATCGCTGCCCAGGTGCTGCCAGATGCGGTCGCGCAGGTCGCGGGCGGTGCCGGCCGAACCGATGCCCAGCAGCGACACTCCGCGCAGGATGAACGGCATCACCGTCATGTCCAGCTCCGCGGTCGCCGCCAGCCCGGCGCTGGCGACGTTGCCGTACGGTGCCGTCTGCGCCAGCAGGCTGGTCAGCATCGTCCCGCCGACGTTGTCCAGGCCGCCGCCGAAGCGCACAGAGTCCAGCGGCCGCGTGGTCTGCAGGGCCTCGCGGCCCAGCACCTGGGTGGCGCCCCAGGCCTTGAGCTGCTCGGCGCGCTCGGCCTTGCCGCTGACCGCATGCACCTCGAAACCGGCGCGGCTGAAGATGTCGATCGCCAGCGAGCCGACCCCGCCGGTGGCGCCGGTCACGCACAGCGGGCCGTGCGCCGGGGTCTGGCGGTTGTCGAGCAGGCGCAGCAGCGCCAGCGCCGCGGTGAAGCCGGCGGTGCCCAGCACCATGCTCTCGCGCAGGCTCAGCCCGGCCGGCAGCGGCACCACCCACTTCGACTCCAGGCGTACGTACTCGCTGTAGCCGCCGTCGCGGGTCTCGCTGAGGCCGCAGCCGGTGACCAGCACCGCATCGCCTTCCTTGAACGCCGGGTCGCTGGAGGCGACCACGTGTCCGGCCACGTCGATGCCGCCGACCAGCGGGAAGCGGCGCAAGATCTTGCCCTGGCCGGTGCCGGCCAGCGCGTCCTTGAAGTTCACCGAGGACCAGGCCGCGCGGATCACCACCTCGCCGTCGTTGAGCTGGTCCAGCGACAGCGGGGCGATGCCGGCGTGGTAGCCGGCGGCGTCCTGGTGGATGCGGAAGGCGGAGAACTGGGCGGGAACGGACATGGAACACCTTGGTCGGTACGCAGGAATGCACCAAGATACCCTTTCGAAACGGCGGGTCTGCCCCATCTTGTAGAATCGGCGACTCACTATCCGGTGACCGGCGCGTGACCGACGCGTCGCCACCTTCCTTCTTGGAGCATGCATGGCCTGGAATACACCTGGCGGCAAGGGCGGAGACGGCCCGGACAATCACGGGCGCGGTCCCTGGGCGCCTCGTGGCGGCAATGGGGGAGGAAAGTGGGGCGGGTTGCCCGGTCCGTTGAAGGACCTGTTCGGCGACGGCGGCGGCATCGGCCGCTGGGTCCTGGGCGCGGTGGTACTGCTGCTGCTGTTCAGCAGCTTCCAGTTGATCGGCGAGCAGCAGCGCGGCGTGGTTCTGCGCTTCGGCCAGTTCTCGCGGATCCTGCAGCCCGGCCCGAACTTCAAGCTGCCGTGGCCGATCGAGACCGTGCGCAAGGTCGATGCGACCCGCATCAAGACCTTCGACAGCCAGCTGCCGGTGCTGACCGGCGACGAGAACATCGTCAACGTCTCGCTCAACGTGCAGTACCGCGTCGAGGATCCGCGCACCTACGTGTTCGGCACGCGCAATCCTGACCTGGTGCTGGAACAGGCCGCGCAGAGCGCGGTGCGCGAGCAGATCGGCCGGTCGGATCTCAATACGGTGCTCAACAACCGCGGGCCGATGGCGGTGGCCGCGCGCGAGCGCCTGCAGGCCGCGCTGAAGGCCTACCACACCGGCCTGATCGTGACCGGCCTGACCCTGCCCGACGCGCGGCCGCCGGAAGAGGTGAAGTCGGCCTTCGACGAGGTCAACGGCGCCCAGCAGGTCAAGGAGCGGCTGATCAACGAGGCCCAGGCCTACGCCGCCAAGGTGGTGCCGGAGGCGCGCGGCCAGGCGGCGCGCACCCGCACCGTGGCCGAGGGCTACAAGGAAGCGGCGATCGCCCGCGCGCAGGGCGACGCCGAGCGCTTCACCCTGCTGCAGCAGCAGTACCAGAACGCGCCGGAGGTCACCCGCAAGCGGCTGTGGCTGGAGACCGTGCAGCAGGTGCTGGCGCAGAACCGCAAGGTCATCGGCGGCGATGGCCGCCAGCTGATCTACGTGCCGATGCCGGCCGAGGGCAAGGCGCCGGCCGCGTCGACCCCGCCGACCTCGCCGACCACCGGCGGATCGTTGCCGACGGTGCCGCAGGAGGTGTTGATGCCGGCGTTGAACAGCAGTTCGGCCGAGAGTGTCCGCAACCCGGAGCGCACGCCGCGCCCGACCGGCCGTGAGGAGATCCAGCGATGAAAATGTCATTGTGGGCGGGCATCGCCGTGGTCGCGCTGTTCGCGCTGCTCAGCTCGGTGTTCGTGGTGCCCGAGGACAAGGCGGCGATGGTGCTGAACCTGGGCCGCGTGGTGCGGGCCGACCTCAAGCCGGGCCTGCACTTCAAGGTGCCGCTGGTCGAGTCGGTGCGCATGTTCGACCGCCGCTTCCAGGTGATCGACACCAACCCGGCGCGCTACTTCACCGCCGAGCAGAAGGACGTCAGCGTCAGCTTCTTCGCGATCGGCTACATCTCCGACGTGCGGGCCTTCTACCGCGCCACCACCGGCGGCGACGAGAAGGTGGCCAACAGCCTGCTGGCGCCGATCATCACCGACTCGCTGCGCAACCAGATCAACTCGCGCACCCTGCAGCAGCTGGTGTCCGGCGACCGCAGCGAACTGATCGCCAAGCAGCTGGTGGCGATCAACGCGGCCAGCAAGACCCTTGGCATGCAGATCGTCGACCTGCGCATCAAGCAGATCGACCTGCCGACCGACAGCCAGGTGATCACCGACGTGTACGAGCGCATGCGCGCGCAGCGCAAGCAGGAAGCGGCCAAGCTGCGCGCCGAGGGCGAGGAGCAGGCGCTGACCATTCGCGCCCAGGCCGACCGCGAGAGCACGGTGTTGGTCGCCGAGGCCGAGCGCGACGCGCAAAAGCTGCGCGGCGAGGGCGATGCCGAGGCCGCCAGCGTCTACGGCAAGGCCGGCGCCGCCGACCCTTCGTTCTACGCCTTCTACCGCAGCCTGGAGGCCTATCGCGGCGCCATGGCCGACGGCAACGCCGTGATTGTGCTCGACAAGAACGATCCGTTCCTGCAGTACCTCAAGAGCGATCGCTGAGGGCGGGGAGTCGGGATTGGGGATTGGGGATTCGCAAGAGCGGGTCCCCGGTCCCTGACGATGTATAGGGTTGCCGGCTGCATGCGGCTGGTCCCCGGCGTTGCAAGCCTTTTGTAGGAGCGACTTCAGTCGCGACGGGCTTTACCGAGAATGCCGGTCGCGGCTGACGCCGCTCCTACAGGACGCCTCCCGGCGTTATTGGAAGTGCCCTGAAGTCGCTCCCACAAGATCACGGTGCTTCGGTGCCGAAGCGCTCTGTCCACCCCTGCTTGCCGAGACCCCCATGCACGATCTGATCGCCGCGGTGTGCCTGGTCGTCGTCTTCGAAGGCCTGGTCCTGCTGGTGGCGCCGGAGGCCTGGAAGCGCTTGGTGCAGCAGATGCTGGCCATGCCGGCCACGCAGCTGCGGATCGCCGGCGGCGTGGCCCTGGCGGTGGGATTGGTCGCCTTGCTGTGGGTGCGCGCCTGACCGCGCCCGTCGGGTGGGTCGCTGAACGCGGCAGCGGAAGGGGTGGTGACCGCCACCCAAAACCCGGATAATGCACAAAAGCCGGCCGGGCCCGCTCCACGCGAGCGTCTCGACTGGCTTTTTCCGTGTATGGGTCCTGCCGCCGCCTGGACGCTCCCCGATGGAGCGGCCGCCTCGGTGCCGGCCGGCGCCCCTGCATGGCCACCACATCCGCGTGGCCCCGACGGTCGCGCAGCAAACCAGGAGTTACCCAGCCATGGGTCAGTCAGTTGTCGTGCTCGGCGCCCAGTGGGGCGATGAAGGCAAAGGCAAGATCGTCGATCTGCTCACCGAGGAAATCGGCGCCGTCGTCCGTTTCCAGGGCGGCCACAATGCCGGCCACACCCTCGTCATCAACGGCAAGAAGACCGTCCTGCACCTGATCCCGTCCGGCATCCTGCGCGCCGACGCGCTGTGCCTGATCGGCAACGGCGTGGTGATCTCCCCGGCGGCGCTGCGCAAGGAAATCGAGGAGCTGGAAACCTCCGGCGTGGAAGTGCGTTCGCGCCTGAAGATCTCGCCGGCCGCACCGCTGATCATGCCGTACCACATCGCCCTGGATCAGGCCCGCGAGAAGGCCGCCGGCGGCAAGGCCATCGGCACCACCGGCCGCGGCATCGGCCCGGCCTACGAAGACAAGGTGGCGCGCCGCGGCATCCGCGTCGCCGACCTGCATTACCCGCCGCAGCTGGAAGAGCTGCTGCGCACCGCGCTGGACTACCACAACTTCGTGCTGACCAAGTACCTGGGCGTGGAGGCGGTCGACTTCCAGAAGACCTTCGACGAAGCGCTGGCCTTCGGCGAGTACGTGCAGCCGATGAAGTACGACGTGGCGGGCATCCTCCACGACCTGCGCAAGCAGGGCAAGCGCGTGCTGTTCGAGGGTGCGCAGGGCGCGCTCCTGGACATCGACCACGGCACCTATCCCTACGTCACCAGCTCCAACACCACCGTCGGTGGCGCGCTGGCCGGCACCGGCGTCGGCGCCGATGCCATCGACTACGTGCTGGGCATCGCCAAGGCCTACGCCACCCGCGTCGGCGGCGGCCCGTTCCCGACCGAACTGGACGACGAGATCGGCCAGGGCATCCGCGACCGCGGCGCCGAGTACGGCGCCTCCACCGGCCGTCCGCGCCGCTGCGGCTGGATGGACATCGTCGCGCTCAAGCGCGCCGTGGCCATCAACGGCATCTCCGGCCTGTGCATCACCAAGCTCGACGTGCTCGACGGCATGGAAAAGCTGAAGGTATGCATCGCCTACGAATACCGCGGCAAGCGCACGGAATACGCGCCGCTGGACGCGCAGGGCTGGGAAGAGTGCACCCCCGTGTACCTCGAGTTCCCGGGCTGGAGCGAGAACACCCACGGCATCACCGTGTGGGACGAACTGCCGCCGGCCGCCCGCGCCTACCTGCGCGCGCTGGAGGAACTGGCCGGCTGCCCGATCTCGATCGTCTCCACCGGTCCGGACCGCGAGCACACCATGGTGCTGCAGGATCCGTTCGCCTGATCCTGGCGCGCGCTGCGGCGTTCAGCGAAAGCCCCGCCTCGGCGGGGCTTTTTTGCGAGAGGATGGCGGGCTAGCGACCGTCCGCGCGCTCCGCCTGCGGCCGGATGTCGCGCCCGGCTCACTCCAAGGAAGTGCCGATGTTCAATGGCCTGTTCGACCAGCTGTTCAACCGCAAGCCGCCCAGCCCGGACGCATTCGCCCGGCTGTTCCTGGAGACGCTGCAGGCGCGCGGCTATGCCGAGCCGCTGACGTACCGGCCGGACGAGTTCCGCCTGGTCGGCCAGAGCGGCACCATCCATTTGCACAACGCCTACCGATCCTATACGCAGGCCGATCGGCGCCGGCGCGACGAGGCGCTGCACAGCTACGTCGCCGCCTTCCTCGACGACCAGGAGGAAAGCCGCCAGCAACGTAGCTTCGAGGAACTGCGCGCCACGCTGATGCCGGTGATCCGCAACCGCGGCATGTTCGAAGACCTGCGCCTGGAGCAGCAGTGCGAGAAGGGCATGGACGTGCCGTTTCCCTATGCCTGCCGCGACATCGCCGAGGATTGCGTCGAACTGCTGGCGCTGGACCTGCCCGATTCGACGTCCACCCTGATCGGCGGGCCGCGGCCGGAATGGGGGATCTCCCTGGACGAGGGCCTGTCCATCGCCCGCGACAATCTCCGCGATGTCACCGAGGACCGCTTCGCCGAAGTCGCCCCCGGCGTGTTCCGTGGCGCCTGGCACGACGCCTACGACACCAGTCGCGCCTTGCTGCCGGATGTCCTGCATCGCGCGCCGGTGGCGGGGCGCCCGGTGTTCATGCTGCCCACGCGCGATTGCCTGCTGGTGGTCGGCGACCGCGACATTGCGGCCATGGCCGCCATGCTGGAGCTGAGCCTGGAAGCGATCGAGCACGGCCGTTGCATCTCCTGGCTGGTCTTCACCTACGACGACGCGCGGCGCATCGTGCCGTTCGCGCTGCCGGCGCCCGCGCTTCGGCAGCGCCAGGCCGATCTGCGGCGGATGCTGGATACGCAGGCCTACGCCGGTCAGAAGGTGCTGCTCGACAAGCTGCACGAGGCCAACGACGTGGATGTATTCGTCGCTTCGTTCCACGTCTACCAGGACCGCAACGACAGCACACGGCAGGTCTCGGTCGGCACCTGGACCGATGGTGTGGACACCTTGCTGCCCAGGACCGACCACATCGCCTTCGTCGTCCCGCGTGACGACGGCGAAGCGGACGTGACGATCGCCGAGTGGGAGCCGGCGGTCGCCCTGCTCGGCGACATGATGGAATTGCAGCCGTCGCTGTATCCACCGCGGTACCGCGTGCGGACCTTCCCCAGTGCGGAGCGGTTGCGGCAATTGCCGCCGGTGTGAATGCCGGCGCGCGATGCCAGGACGGAGAGGGCACGTGCGCATGTTGCGCCGTATCGCAACGCCGCGCTTCTCGCGCCTGAGTGCCCTCAGTTGGTGCGTCCTGTGCACCAAGTAGCTTCCAGGATGGGATGGAATTCAAGAACTCTGCCGCGCAGCCGATAGCAGGGCACGGGTCGGCGTCGCTGCACATGGGCAGCGGCACGCGGGGAACCAGATTGCGCCGGCAGCTGCCGCGCCCAGGACTCCGGCGTGCGCCGCGGCATCTTGGGGGAGAAGGCAGTGCGCAGTCGCTTGGTTTGGCAGTCGCTCGGTGCGCTGATGTGGTGGGGTGTGCTCGCGCCGTGCGCGGCGGCACAGACGACGTCGGCGCCCGCGTGCGCGCCAGCGCAGGCGTTGCCGGCCTGCGTGGCGGCCGTGCGCGTCGACGATCCGGCGGCCGCGCTGCGCATGGGCTTGCCGGCCTGGGACGCCGCGGCCGACAAGCAGGGCCTGGTTCCCCTCGGCCTGGAACTGGTGGATGCGGCGTCCGCCGCCGGCAAGCCGGAGACGGTGGTCGCCCTCGGCTCGGCCCTGCTCACCCAGCCGTTGTCGCCGCCGCAGCGGCTACGCCTGTTCAAGCAGCTCAACGGCGCCATCTGGCAGCCGCGCGACGCCACCCGCATCGCCGAACTCGAAGCCGACATGCGGCGGCTGGAGACGGAACTGCCTGGCGACCCGCACATTGCCGAACTGTGGCGGCAGTTGGCCGCGTCCTACTACCGGATGGGTGCGCAGGACGACGCCTCGCGCGTGGCCCGCATCGCCCTGTCCAAGGTGCGCAAGCATCCCGACCTGGTGGAGTACAACGCCAACCAGATCATCTTCATCGTGGCCTCGCAGCAGGGACGCATGCCCGATGCCATCGCTGCCCTGCTCGAGGTGGAGCGGGTGGGCAAGGCGCTGGGCAAACCGGACGATGCCGCCATGCTGCACAACGCCACCGCGGTGTTCATTTACGCCCACGAATGGGAGAAGGCGATCGCCTACGGCCAGCGCGCCCTTGCGGCGTACGACGCCAAGCCGCGCAAAGGACTGCCGCGCGCAGCCGTGCTCGGCAATCTGGGGTCGGCCTACGAAGGCGCCGACGAACTGCAGCGGGCCGAGGCCATCTATCGGCAGGCGCTGGCGGCGGCGCGCGCCGACGGCAATGCCTCGCTGATCGGGCCGCTCAACAACCTCGCAAACGTGCTGTCCCGTCAGCGTCGCCCGCAGGAAGCGTTGCCCTTGCTGCGCGAAGCGGCCGCACTGCTGGAGAATGCGGCGCACACGGGCGATCATGGCGACAACGGCGAAGGCGCCATCGTCTATTCCACCCTCGGCGCTGCCCTGGCCGACCTCGGCCAGCGCGAAGCCGCCGCCGCCGCGTTCGCGCGTTCGCGGCAATTGTTCGCGCTGTCGGACAACGTGACGCGGCGGCTGGAACTGTACCCGCGCATGATCGACAACCTCGATGCGCTCGGCCGCGACCGCGAGGCGCTGGCGCTGATGCGCGAATACAAGGCGGTCAACGACGAGGCGGTGAACGTCGAGTCCAAGACTCGCATCGCGCAGCTCGAATCGGCGGTGGACCTGGCGCGCAAGAACAGCGAACTGGCTGCGCTCGGCCGCACCCGCGCCGCCGAACAGGCCGCCTACGCGCAACTGCAGGCGCGCGAACAGCGCCAGCGCAGCGCGCTCTACGGCCTGTTGGCTGCGCTGCTGGCGCTGGCCGGCTTCTTCCTGCTCAAGGTGCGCGAAGGCCGCGTGCGCCGGCGCATCAACGCCGAACTGGCGCGCAAGAACGACGAGATCCAGACCCAGCACCACGAACTGGAACAGCTCACCGCCACCATCCGCCGCCAGAGCGAAGAGGACGCGCTCACCGGCCTGCGCAACCGCCGCTACGTCACCGCCTGGCTGCAGGCGCGCGAGGCCGCCGCGACGCCGGAGCGCACGCAGGAACCGCTGCTGATCGCGCTGCTGGATGTCGACCATTTCAAGCGCGTCAACGACCTGCACGGCCATGAAGGCGGCGACCACGCCCTGATGCACCTGGGCGATTTGCTGCGCGAGTGCGCACGCAGCACCGACATCATCGCCCGCTGGGGCGGCGAAGAATTCCTGTGGATCTGCCCCGGCGGCACCCTGGCCGACGCCCCGCGCCTGTTCCGCCGCCTGCGCGAACGCCTGCAGGCCGACCCGCTGGTGCGCCCGAGCGGGCGCATCACCCTCACCGTCTCGATGGGCGTGAGCCTGTTCCCCGCCCACCCCGGCGGCGACTGGCCGCTGAGCCTGCGCATCGCCGACGCCGCGCTGTACCGCGCCAAGCATGCCGGCCGCGACCGGTGGGTTGGGTTGACGTTGGAAGGTGTGGCGACTGATCTCGGTGCCGATGTGTCGCTGGAGGCACTGGAGGCAGAGGGGCGGCTGCGGCAGAGTGGGGGTGGGGGTGATGGGGTGGTGTTTGTGGCGGGGCAGGGGGTGGTGTGAGTTAGCGCTTAGAGGATTGCAAGATCAAAGCGGATCAAATGACGGAATTTACCTAGAAAGGGTAAAAAACTACCCATAATGGGAAGAGAATTTTCCATCTGGGTACTGCTCACTTCACAGACGCGGCCGATGCGATCTCTGCGTCGGGAGGGCGGTGAATACAACACCCGCATGGGGAATAAGCGCACCGGCTATACGCGGTTTCTAGCCTCCCGACTTCCCGTCCGCCATGGCGGTGGACGGCCACTTCATGGAAGGAGAGGCGACGATGTCGGAGTACAGAACGGACGCCCTTGAAATGGCGGGCTATTTTCTGCCCGAAGAGAGCCAATTCCGGCTGGTGCGGGGGGGCGATTTCATCAAGTTCCCCGCACGGCTGGCAGAGCCACGCAGCGTGGCCGAAGAATGCGAGGCCGCACCGAAGGTGCGTGCGGGAGAAATGGCGGTGTGCATGGAACTGCTCGCGGAGCAGCTGGACATGGTGCTCCGCGAAGTGTCGTGGCCGGCGCAGCGTCAGTCCCCGCATCAGGCACAGCGCTATGCAGCCGATAGCAGGGCGCCATGATAGATGCTCGTCGGCGGTAGGCGAGTTGCTATTCGCTCTTGCGTGCGATTTCTGTTCGATGGAGTTGAAGCTGTCGTGCAGCCCGTCGCTCGCGGCTGCCAGCATCGCCGTAGCTGGTCCGATGCCGCGCCCGCGCTGGCGCAGGATAGGCGGGCTTGCGGCACCTACATCAAACGTACCGGCGCCGATTGCGCTTGCACAGTCTCCTGCTGTTGGCTGCGCTGCATTTCCTCTGACCTTGCTTGTTGCTGTACCGCCTCCAACTGCGCGAAGCGCTGCTCCGCCGGCAACGCGAGCGCGTCCTGCATGGGCATGTGCGCGCGGTGCGCGGCGGGATCGGGCGATAGGTGGCCGGTGCGCCACAGGTGCACCACCTCGCCGCTCCCCAGGGTGGCGGTAGGCGTGTTGGAGGCGATCTTCAGGTCGTCCCTTGCGGTGAAGCCCTTTTCGCCTGCCAGCAGCAACAGGCTCGCGCTCAGTCGCTCGCTGTTCTCGTCCCACGGTTTGCCGGCTTGTCGATCCAGCCCGCGCACGCCTTCGCGGATCTTCTCGAATAAGGGGGTGTCGGGATGTGCAGGATCGCCCGGTTGGGCATGTCCTGTCGGCGGCAGATCAAGCTCGGGCGTCGGACTGATGTGCTGGTGCGAGTCCCGGGTGTGTTGCAGCAGTCCCCGCGTTGGCGGGGTGGTGCTGGTATCCCAGTATTCCTGCGGCGTGGCCGCAGTGGCCTGCGGCAAGGTGATGCCGTTGCGCTCCAGCAAGGTCTCGTTGAAGTGCAGGCGCTGCATGTTCAGATGCATTTGCGGCGCGACGCCGCCGACCGGGTGCGCATAGGCGCGATCGATCGCAATCGCGCGGCTCACGGCGCCGGCGCCGTAGTAATTGGGGTAGTCCGAGTCGCCGTGGTAGCCGATGCTGGTCGTCTGACTTGGCGACAGACCGGGAGTGCCCTTTGGGCTTTTGTCGAAGTAGTAGCTGGCTTCTGTGGCGATGTTCCCGGGTGTCATCGGGAGCGAACCGTCGGTATTGAAGGTCAAGCCCGGCTTTGCTTGGGCTTGCCTGATGTTGGACGGGTTGGGCTCGACAAAGTCATCCAGACGGCTATTGCGAAGCGTCATCATCGACGTCAGGTCTGCACCGGGATTGCGCTGCTTCACCCTGTCCAGCAAGGCGTTCCATCCTGCAATCTGGGCTTTGGCTTCGTCTTGCCGGTTGCTTCCGACCAACTGTTCAACCGCCAATGTGTAGTCGTTGATCGGGTTGTTGTCTCTGGCGATGACCTTGGCTGCTTCGTCGAACTGCCGATAGGCAGCGGCCATACTGACTTGATTGAAGGCATGCTGTGTCTCGTGTCCCAACACAAACGTCAGGTCCGTGGCGTCGTACCGATTGAACTGGCTGGGTGGCTGCCCCAGTGTGGTGGGTGGGATGCTCATCGTCTTGTCGGCAGGATTGAACGTACCGCCTGCGACGGTTCCGCTGAGTGGCGCGAAATTCTCAAGCAACATGCGCCGTTGACCGTCGGGACTGGTGTTGCTATCGACCGTGGTTACCGCCCGCTGCATTTCATTTGCCAGTGTGGGCGAACTGTTGATCGTTGCTTGCAGGTTGGTGACCATGTCCTGGGTCACGGGCTGGCTTTGCTGGTGGGCGTCTACATAAGTGCTGTGGGCGAAACGTACGCTCATTTCCTGTAGGCGCAGAGATCCGCGCAACGCTTCGGCAGCGGCCGGTCCGGGCTCGAGGGCCGGGAGGGTGACGACGCCGGACGCCTTGTCGTAAGACCCGGTCAAGGTTTCCGAACCGCTCGGGCCCAAGGCAAACCCAGTCAGATGACCATTGGCGGCTGCCTGGTTGAGGCGCTGTGTGAGATCCCGGTCTGCGGTGATTGTTGCGCGTAATTTCGCTTCTTGATCGGCGGTCACTCCCGGCTGGTTGGCAAACCGAGCCAAGGTGGCCTCTAACTGAGCGTTGACGTTTGCCACTACGGTCACTCCCCAAATTTCTGGATGCTGATCGCTTTGACGCAGGTCGAATTTGGGTGCTGGGGGACGATCTGAACATGCATGTTGTTGCGGCTGTAGTGCAGCGCCACGAGCCCGCCGATCTCGTTTTGCGTACTGGGCCTGGTACTGAACCCCGCCGCCTTCAGGGCGTGGTCGTATTCCTCAAGGCCAAGGTCGCAAGGGGGATTGCTTTCATCGGCTGAATTGGTCGCCTTGATCAGTTCAATCGTTACGTTCGAGTATTCGTGAAGTTCGCTGTCCAAGTTGTATGTTATTCCGTATTGCCACTTCCCATCTGGCAATTTGAGTGCATAAGCCCCCGATTTTTCGTCTCCCTCGAAGGTCGCTCCAATGGCGGACTGAATCGATTTCGCCGATAGATCGTTGAAATTCTGCGTGCTCTCGATCATCGATAGGAAGCGATGTCCAAGATCGGCTGCAGTCATTTCATTATTCGAGTTCATGTATCTTCCTTGGCTTGTGTTGGCTGCCAGGCCAGTGGTTGCACAGGAGGTTGAACAAACGGTTAGCGCCAAGGCGAGTAAGATTTTTTCAATTCTTTTCATGCTATGTACTCCTCCCTGGCGTCACTGCGAAAGTGGATGCATCGCATGCCGAATTAGACCATCATGCCCCAGCCTCTTGGGTGCGTGATACCGCAGTTCCTCGGTGCCTTCCGGCGACAGCATACGGTTGCCAATGCCCGGTTCAAGTCGTCCAGGGAAGCGCTGCACAGGCACGTCCATCAGTTCGCCGAAGGTGCGGTAGGCGGAGTTGCTGTTGACGGTCTTGCCGAAGACCTTGAAGCCGTAGTTCGGATAGTCGCGGTCCTGCGCGTTGAGTTCCGGCACGGCGCGCACCGTGGTGTTCCAGCGTTCCAGGATCTCGTGCTTGTCGCCGGTGGCGACCGTGCGCGCCGGTTGGTCGTCGCGGATGTAGGTGGTGCTGTCGACTTTCTCGCCGATGGAGTGGGCGTAGGCGGGATCGTGCGGGTAGTGCCAGGCGCGCAGCGAGTGCCGGGTGGCGTCGGTGCCGATCGGGATGGCCTGGCCGGTCTGGCGGTCAGTCGCCAGGCCATGCAGTTCCGCCACGGCCTTGCCGTATTCGTCGCGCAGTACCCAGAAGGCGTGGCCGGCGATGCCGATGACGCCGAGCGAGCGGGCTTCGATGGCGTAATTGGGCATGGTCGTGTCCTTCCTTGGTCGATATGAAGGAAGCGGGGATCAGAACCGCCTTGTTTCGGGGGGACTCAGTGTGGTTGCGTGGCGACGCAGCGACCCAGTGCGGTCTTAAGATCCTGCATCGCCTTGTCGACGCCAAGGTCGACGAAATAGGCGCCGGCGCCCTTGAGCGCGAGCTTGGCCTGGTTGGCGCCCGGCGGCCGCTCGAGGCGCAGGCGAAAGCCACTGCGGTTCGTTTCGGGGAAGTCGCCCGACTCCAGGATGCCCTTGGCCGGGTCTTCGCGGGTGACCTTGGGCCAGGAACTGCTGGTCTCGGACAGGGTGGCGATGCTGGATTCGGCGCAATCGAACAGGCGCTGGTTGGGCAGGTCGGCCGGTACGCTGAGGACCGCCGAGGCCATGGGCGTCCTGCGGGCGGCAGCGGGCAGGCTGCATGCGCTGGCGAGGAGCGCCAGGCCGGCGAATTGGGTGATGCGGCGCCATGGCGTCATGGGGACGTTCCTTGCGTGGGCGGCGGCGAGCTTCCTGCTCGGCACACTAGTAGGCCGAATGCGCCTTGTATCGCTGCGCCGTCAGCGCCGTGCGCGGCGCCACGCGATCAGCGCCACTGCGGCTAAGGCGGCGACGGTACCGACCGCGGCGACCTGCGCCGCGCGCTTGGTGCGTTGTTCGCGCAGGCGCAGCGCTTCGTCGCCTACTTCGGCTTCGGCCAGCGGTGAGCGGTACACGCTATGTGCGGCGGCGCGGCTGGAGATGGCGGCGCGGCGTGCCGGCGGGGTGGGGGCGCTGTCGGTGGCGGTATCGTCCACGGCGTGGGCGGTGCGGGTGGTCATGGCGGTTAGCATCCTCGGCGCTGCGTTCATGCGTGTCTGTCGATCGAGCGGTCGGTTGGGACAGGCCGCTCCATCTTTCCAAGCACCACGTTAACGCGGTGCGGGGGAAAAGTAATGTGCAGGCGCTGCGGCATGGCGGCGTGCAGGGCAAGCGCTCGGATGCGGCACGTCGGCTGCGTGCGTGGGTTGCCAGCGGTGCGGTGCGTACAGGCGGCCGTTCAGCGCCAGCTCCGGCACGTCGGCCATGGCGTGGCCGATCGAGCGGCCCGCGCCGCCGTGTCGGGGGCGGGAACACTTGAACGGGCGCCATGCCCGCGATCGCCTCCACGCCCGCAGCTCGGCCAGTTTGGCGATAATGCCGGCCTGTTCCGTCAGGATCGCCGCATGACCGCTCTCACCGAACGTTACGCGCGCGCCGTGGACTACGCGCGCATCGCCCATGCCGGCCAGTTCCGCAAGGGCGGCACGGTGCCGTATCTGAGCCACGTGCTGGGCGTGTCGACGCTGGTGCTGGAGGCCGGCGGCGACGAGGACCAGGCGATCGCGGCGCTGCTGCACGACGTGGTGGAGGATTGCGGCGCCGGGCACGAGGCGGTGATCCGCGCGCAGTTCGGCGAGGCGGTGGCGGACATGGTGATGGCCTGTACCGACGCCACGGCCGAACGCAAGGCCGCGCAGACCGACGTGCCGGCCAAACGCCGCGACTGGCGCATCCGCAAGCAGGCGTATCTGGCGCATCTGGCCGAGGCGCCGGACGCGGTGCTGCTGGTGTCGGCCTGCGACAAGCTCTACAACGCGCGCAGCATCGTCGCCGACCTGGAAGACCCCGAGGTCGGCACGGCGGTGTTCGATCGCTTCACCGCCGGCCGCGACGGCACGCTGTGGTACTACCAGGCGCTGCATGCGATCTACGCCGAGCGCGGCGTGGCGGTGTTGCGCGCTTTCACCAGCGCGGTGACGCGGATGCAGACACTGGCTGCGCGCGACGAGGACACCGACACGCTGGCGGCGCCTGCGTTGGGCTAAGCCTATCTCAGCGGCTGCGGCGCGCCATTCGTGCGCCGACGGCGGGCGGTACACGCCGCAGCGTAGCCGCCGCGACGCGCTCATGCCGGCCGACCGGCTAAGCTTGCGCGCTCCTTCGCGTTGCCGGTCCTGCCCATGTCCTCGCCTTCCGCTTCCGCCGCTTCCGCCGCTTCCGGCTTCGTGCGTGTCCGCGGCGCGCGCGAGCACAACCTCAAGGACGTGGACGTCGAGCTGCCGCGCGATGCGCTGGTGGTGTTCACCGGGGTGTCGGGCTCGGGCAAGTCGTCGCTGGCGTTCGGCACGCTGTTCGCCGAGGCGCAGCGCCGCTACCTGGATTCGATCTCGCCGTATGCGCGGCGCCTGATCGACCAGGCCGGCGTGGCCGACGTGGACGCCATCGACGGCCTGCCGCCGGCGGTGGCGCTGCAGCAGCATCGCGGTGCGCCGAGCACGCGTTCGTCGGTGGGCAGCGTCACCACCATCTCCAACTCGCTGCGCATGCTGTACTCGCGCGCCGGCACATATCCGCCGGGGCAGGGCATCATCCACGCCGACGGTTTCTCGCCGAACACACCGGCCGGCGCCTGCCCCACCTGCCACGGGCTGGGACGCATCTACGACGCCACCGAGGCGTCGATGGTGCCGGACCGTTCGCTGAGCATCCGCGAGCGCGCGGTGGCGGCGTGGCCGCCGGCCTGGCATGGGCAGAACCTGCGCGACATCCTCACCACGCTCGGCCACGATGTCGACGTGCCGTGGGCGAAGCTGCCGAAGAAGACCCGCGACTGGATCCTGTACACCGACGAGCAACCGACCGTGCCGGTGTATCCCGGCTTCAGCCTGGCCGAGACCCAGCGCGCGCTAAAGCGCAAGCAGGAGCCGGCGTACATGGGCACCTTCAGCAGTGCGCGCCGCTACGTGCTGCACACCTTCGCCAGCACGCAAAGCGCGCTGATCAAGAAGCGCGTGGCGCAGTACCTGATCAGCACCGCGTGCCCCAGCTGCGACGGCAAGCGGTTGCGCCGCGAGGCGCTGGCGGTGACCTTCGCCGGGCTGGACATCGGCGCACTGTCGCAGCGCCCGCTCGGCGAGGTGGCCGAGCTGTTGCGGCCCGCGGCGGAAGGCCGCATGCAGGGCCGTTCGCGACATCCGGAGCAGGCGCTGGCCGCGCAGCGCATCGCCCAGGACCTGCTGGCGCGGATCCAGGTGGTGGAGGCGCTGGGGCTGGGCTACCTGACGCTGGAGCGCAGCACGCCGACGCTGTCGCCCGGCGAGCTGCAGCGGCTGCGCCTGGCCACGCAGATCCGTTCGCAACTGTTCGGCGTGGTCTACGTGATGGACGAGCCGTCGGCGGGCCTGCATCCGGCCGACACGCAGGCGCTGCTGGGCGCGTTGGACCAGCTCAAGGGCGCGGGCAATTCGCTGTTCGTGGTGGAGCACGAGATCGACGTGATCCGGCATGCCGACTGGATCGTCGATGTCGGTCCCGGTGCCGGCGAGCACGGCGGGCGGGTGCTGTACAGCGGTCCGCCGGCCGGGTTGGCGCAGGTGCAGGCCTCGTCCACGCGCCGCTACCTGTTCGCCGAGCCGCAGGCCGCCGCGCATGCGCCGCGCATGCCCGAGGGCTGGCTGCAGTTGCGCCAGGTCAGCCGCAACAACGTGGTCGCGCTGGACGTGGACATCCCGCTGGGCGTGTTCACCACCGTCACCGGCGTGTCCGGCTCCGGCAAGTCCTCGCTGGTCAGCCAGGCGTTGGTGGAATTGCTGGGCACGCAACTGGGGCAGACGCCCGCCGAGGCGGAGGAGGAACTGGATCCGCTGGAGCGCGGCGCGCGCGTCGCCACCGATGGCTACATCGCCGATGGCCTGCAGCATGTGCGACGGTTGGTGCAGGTGGACCAGGTGCCGATCGGGCGCACGCCGCGCTCCAACCTGGCGACCTACACCGGCCTGTTCGACCACGTGCGCAAGCGCTTTGCGGCCACGCCGGCGGCGCGCAAGCGCAAGTACGACGCGGGGCGCTTTTCGTTCAACGTGGCCAAGGGCCGCTGCGACACCTGCGAAGGCGAGGGCGCGGTGAGCGTGGAATTGCTGTTCATGCCCAGCGTGTATGCGCCGTGCCCCACCTGCCATGGCGCGCGCTACAACGCCAAGACGCTGGAGATCGAATTGCGTGGCCACAACATTGCGCAGGTGCTGCGCATGACCGTGGCGCAGGCACTGGCGTTCTTCGCCGACGACGCGGCGATCGCGCGGCCGCTGCAGGTGCTGGTGGATGTGGGCCTGGGCTACCTGCGGCTGGGCCAGCCGGCCACCGAGCTGTCCGGCGGCGAGGCGCAGCGCATCAAGCTGGCCACCGAACTGCAGCGCGCGCAGCGCCGCGGCACCGTGTACGTACTGGACGAGCCCACCACCGGCCTGCATCCGGCCGACGTGGACACGCTGCTGCGGCAGTTGCACGGGCTGGTGGAGGCGGGCAACACGGTGGTGGCGGTGGAGCACGACATGCGCGTGGCCGCGGCCAGCGACTGGATCATCGACATGGGGCCGGGAGCGGGCGGGGCGGGTGGCAAGGTGGTTGCAGCCGGTGTGCCGGAAGCGGTGGCAGGGCAGGCGGACAGTCGCACGGCGCCGTTCCTGGCGGCGGAGTTGGTGGGGTGATGGCCGATGCGCGATTGCTCATGGCCTTTGCCTGGTCCGATGCCACGAGGCGTCTGCAGGATCAACTGTCATACCGCGACGAACAAGGCCTTCCGTGTACCTGACCTTGGAAGGCGTCGGGACTGAAGTCCCTCCCACAGTGCACTCAGGCAACGCAGCGCAGGTTTCTGCAGGAGCGGCTCCGGATGGCCGCAAGGCCACGTAGAACCGCTCCCACATGAGGCCTCATGTCGCATCGATCATCAGCACCTCAACCCACGTTGCCGCGCCCGCCGACGCTGCTGAACACGCTGCCGGTGGTGAAGCTGGATTCCTGCGAGGCGAGCAGCACGTAGATCGGGGCGATCTCCGCCGGCTGCCCGGGGCGGCCGGTGGGGCCGTCGGCGCCGAAGGTCTTGAGCTTGTCCATGAACTGCCCGCCGCTGGGCTGCAGCGGCGTCCAGTACGGCCCCGGCGCGACCGCGTTGACGCGGATGCCCTTGGGGGCCAGTTGCTTGGCCAGGCTCTTGGTGAAGCTGACGATGCCGCCCTTGGTGGTGGCGTAGTCGAGCAGCGATTCGGGCGGATCGTCGGCGACGATCGAGGCGGTGTTGATGATCGCCGCGCCCGCCGGCAGGTGCGGCAAGGCGGCGCGGGTCACCCAGAACAGCGCGTAGAGGTTGGTCTTGAGCGTGTCGTCCAGTTGCTGGTCGTCGATGTCCAGCAGGGACTTCTGCGCGGTCTGGCGCGCGGCGTTGTTGACCAGGATGTCCAGGCCGCCGAGCTGTTGCACCGCCTGCGCGACCAGTTGCTTGCAGAATGCGGCGTCGCGCAGGTCGCCGGGGATGGCCACCGCCTTGCGCCCGGCCGCGCGGATCAGCGCGACCACCTCGCGCGCGTCGGGTTCTTCCTGCGGCAGGTAGTTGATCGCCACGTCCGCGCCCTCGCGGGCGAAGGCGATCGCCGCGGCGCGGCCGATGCCCGAGTCGCCGCCGGTGACCAGCGCCTTGCGCCCGGTCAGGCGCCCGGAGCCGACATAGCTGCGCTCGCCATGGTCGGGCACCGGCACCATCTTCGAGGCCAGTCCGGGCCATTCCTGCTTCGGCGTATCGAACGGCGGGCGCGGATACTGCGTGCGCGGGTTCTGCATCGGCGGGCGGGCGGCGCCGGCGCCGGTGGCGCCCGCGGGCTGCGCGCTGGCGCCAGCGGACATGGCCAGTGCGCCGCCGGCGGCCAGGCCGCTGCCGAGGGCGCCGAGCGCGCGACGGCGGCCGGCGGAGTGGTCGGGATCGTGATCGTGCATGGCGCGGCTCCTGATAGGGGGGAGGACGCGGTGGCGCGCTTCGCGGGCGCCGCCGGTGCGGCGTCGTCTGCGCATGCGCTGCGGATGCGATGGATCGAGTGCGCGCAGCGCGAGGTCGCGGCAGACGACGTCCCCATCTGAGCGTTGCGCGCGGCAGCAGCGCGTGAGCGCGCAGTGCCGATGACGTGAAGCGCCGGCTGGGTCTCTGCCGCTCAGGCTGCGATGGCGGCCTGAGCGGTCGCCATCGTCACCCGCCGCGCTGCCGATCAGCCGAGCAGTTCGAAACTGGCCGACAGCCCCGGCGCTTGCGCCGAAGGCGCCACCCACAGGTCGAACTGCCCCGGCTCCACCGTCGGCTTGAGCGCCTGGCCGATAAACAGCAGGTCCTCGCGGCGCAGCACGAATTCCACGCTGGCGCTGCCACCGGCCGGCACCGCCACCTTGCGGAAATCCTTCAGCTCGCGCACCGGGCGGGTGATGCTGGCGCTGCGGTCGCGCACGTACAGCTGCACCACTTCCTCGGCGTCGCGCTGGCCGCGGTTGTGGATGCGCGCGGCGATCTTCAGCGTGCCGCCGGCGGCCAGCCGCGGCGCACTCAAGGTCAGCTCGCCGTACTCGATGCGGCCATAGGTGAGGCCATGGCCGAACGGGAACAGCGCGGTGTTGGAGACCGTGCGGTAGTGGGTGGTGAACGGGGTCAGCGCGTTCGGGCGCGGATCCGGGCGGCCGGTGGGCTTGTGCGCGTAGTAGTACGGCGACTGCCCCGATTCGTGCGGGAAGCTCACCGGCAGGCGCCCGGAGGGGCCGTGCACGCCGAACAGGATGTCGGCCAGGGCCGGGCCGGAGGCCGAGCCGAGGAACCAGCTGACCAGGATCGCGGGCGCGTCCAGCACCGCGCCGTCCAGCACCAGTGCGCGGCCATTGCTGAGCACCACCACCACCGGCGTGCCGGTGGCCGCCACCGCCGCCAGCAGCGACTGCTGCACGCCGGGGATGACGATCTCGGTGCGCGACTGCGCTTCGCCGGAGTAGCGCAGCGGCTCGCCGATCGCCAGGATCGCCACGTCGGCGGCGGTCGCCGCCGCCACCGCGGCCTGCACGCCGCCCGGCAGCGCGCGCTCGAACGTGCAGCCTTCCACCACCTGCAACGCGGCCGGATCGGCCAGTTGCGCGCGCAGTGCGGTGGCCAGGTCGTTGCCGCTGTCGTCGCCGCCGAACAAGGTCCATGGGCCGGCGCTGTCCACCCAGTTGTTGGCCATCGGCCCGATCAGCGCGATGCGCTGGCCCTGGCGCTTGAGCGGCAGCAGCTCGCCCTCGTTCTTCAGCAGCACCACCGATTTGCGCGCGGCCTCGTGTGCCAGCGCCAGCGTCTCCGGGCGCCGCTGCCGCGCCTGCGCGCGCTCGGGCACGATGCGCAGGAACGGATCGTCGAACAGGCCCAGCGCGGCCTTGAAGCGCAGCACGCGGCGCACCGCAGCGTCCAGCCGCGCCATCGGCACCGCGCCGGCGGCGACCAAGCCGGGCAGGTGCTGCAGGTACAGCCCGCTCTGCATGCTGATATCCACCCCGGCCAGGAACGCCAGCCGCGCCGCGTCGCGCGCATCGCGGGCGTAGCCGTGCGCGACCAGTTCGAGGTCGCCGGTGTAGTCGGACACCACCAGGCCGCTGTAGTTCCATTCGCCGCGCAGCACCTGGCTCAACAGCCAGGTATTGGCGGTGGCAGGAACGCCGGACAACTCGTTGAAGGAGGCCATGGTGGTCACCGCGCCGGCCGCGAACGCGGACTGGAACGGCGGGAAATACACCTCGCGCAGGGTGCGTTCGGAGATGTCGACGGTGTTGTAGTCCAGGCCGGCCTCGGCGGCGCCGTAGGCGGCGAAGTGCTTGGCGCAGGCGGCCAATGCGTCGGCGTGGTCGATGCCCTCGCCCTGGAAGCCGCGCACGCGTGCTTCGGCGAAACGCCGGCCCAGCAGCACGTCCTCGCCGCTGCCTTCCACGCCGCGGCCCCAGCGCGCATCGCGGGCGATGTCGACCATCGGTGCGAAGGTCCAGTCGATGCCGACCGCGCTGGCCTCCAGCGCGGCGGCGCGCGCGGTGCGCTGCGCCAGTTCCGGCTCGAAGCTGGCGGCTTCGCCCAGTGGCACCGGGAACACGGTGGTGAAGCCGTGGATCACGTCGGCGGCGAACAGCAGCGGGATCTGCAGCCGGCTCTCCAGCCCGGCCTGTTGCAGCTGCTGGTGCCAGCGCACGTTGGAGCCGTTGAAGATGCCGGTCAGGCGCCCGGCGCGCGCGGCAGCCAACTGACCCTCGGCGGTGGGCCGCACGCTGACCGGGTTGGCCGCGGCGGCCGCGTCGGTCTGTTGCGCCGAACCGAACAGGGTCAGTTGCCCGGCCTTTTCTTCCGGCGTCATCCGCGCGATCAGCGCATCGATGAAGGCCGGTGTCTTCGCCGACGCACGCGGCAGGGCCAGGCCCATCGGCACCTGCGACAGCAACGCGAACGAACCGGCGCCGAGCAACAGCCCGCGCCGCGTGGTACGAAACGCCATAGCAAAGCTCCCCTTCCGCTCTGCGGTAACGCTACCCCATGGCGCTCGGAAAGCTGTGACGCAGTGCACGATGGTGGGCAGGCCGATGCGTCCTGAAGTCGGGGCTGAAGCGCCTCCCACAATGCGTCTCCCTGCGTCTTTAGGAGCGGCGTCAGCCGCGACGGGCGTGACCGATCAAGTACGGTCACGCCGATTCGACATGTCTTGCGCATCGCCCAGCACTGAACCGCTCAGCCTGCGTCCGCCCGCCGGCTCGCGCGGTGAGACCGGCACTGGCTACCCTGGTGCACCGCCCTTCTCGGAGCCCCCATGAGCCGACGTTCCGGCAGCGCCGATCTGCCCCTGCACGGCGGCCGTGTGCCGCACTGGCTGGGCGAGCGGATGACCCGGCTCGGTGCGGTGATGTGCCAGGCCATCGTGCACAGTTACGGCCGCGACGAGCTGCTGCGGCGGCTGGCGCATCCGTTCTGGTTCCAGTCGCTGGGCGCGGTGATGGGCATGGACTGGCATTCCTCCGGCATCACCACCAGCGTGCTGGGTGCGCTCAAGCGCGGCCTGGCGCCGCTGTCCGGCGAACTGGGCATCCATGTCTGCGGCGGCCGCGGGCGGCATTCGCGGGCCACGCCGGACGAACTGCAGGCGGTGGGCGAGCGCACCGGTCTGGACGGTGCGGACCTGGCGCGGGTCAGCCGCCTGGTGGCCAAGGTCGACAGCGCCGCGGTGCAGGATGGTTTCGATTTGTATCTGCATGGCTTCATCGTCAGCGACGACGGGCGCTGGGTGGTGGTGCAGCAGGGCATGCACGGCGCGCGCAAGCAGGCGCGGCGCTACCACTGGCTGTCGGAGGGCCTGAGCAGCTTCGTCGACGCCCCGCATGCGGCGATCGACGGCCCGCGCCAGGGCCGCATCGTCAATCTCGCCGATCATCGCGCCGCGGCGGCGCGGGCGGCGCAGGTGGACCTGCTGCAGACGCTGGCGCCGGAGCGTATCGCCCGCGAATACGCCGCGCTGGAGGCCGCGCAGACACCGGTGGCGGCTGCGCCGGCCCGCGCCACGCCGCGTTGTGGCGACACCGCCTCGGCCGCCGATGCCTTGTTCGCGGAGACCGGCGACCTGTTCGCGCCGGCCGCCGCCGCGCTGCCCGAGCGCCGGCCCGCCGACCTGCCGCATCTGTCGCTGCCCGACCATCACGACGTGCGCGGCAGCGACGTCGTGGTGCGGCGGCTGCATGGCGCGCTGGCCGCTGCCGCCGACTGCGGACCGCGCGACTTCGCCGACCTGCTGCAGGTGCCGGGCGTCGGCGCGCGCACCGTGCGCGCGCTGGCGCTGGTCGCCGAGGTGCTGCACGGCGCGCCGTGCCGTTTCAGCGATCCGGCGCGGTTCTCGCTGGCCCATGGCGGCAAGGACCGCCATCCGTTCCCGGTGCCGACACGGGTCTACGACCACACCATCGGCGTGCTCAAGACCGCCGTGGCGCAAGCCAAGCTGGGCCGCGAGGAGAAGCTGCAGGCGATCCGCCGCCTGGACGCGCAAGCGCGCCTGCTCGAACCGACCGCGCGCGGTCCATCGGTGGAGGACTACATCGCCGAGGAGCGCGCGCAGTCGCACGCCTTTGGCGGGCGCAGCGTGTTCGGCTGGGAGCCGGCGCCGGCGGCTGCCGCGGAGCGGCGCGCCGCACGCGCGACCTGAGGGGCGCTCCAACCCGGCGCTTTCGCCGCACCTGAGCAGGTGTGGGTGGTCCTGCAGAAGCGGCATCAGGGCACCGCTGATGACGCCGGGGCGTGTGCTGTAGGAGCGGCTTCAGCCGCGACGGGCGTTCCCGGTAAAGCTCCGTCGCGGCTGAAGCCGCTTGTGTCAAATGAGGGTCTATCGTTGTAGGTGAGAGCGGAGTGCGGCAGGCCGTTTAGCCGCAGTGCCAGCAAGCACGAGTAGGAGTCAGCGCCGCCGCACCCCGTATCTCCTGCCTCATCAGCCCGAACAGTTGCCCGAGTCGCGAGCTCGAACTCCACAAGCATGGGCATCGGCAGGAGTGCTCTCGTTCCTGAGTCTACTGCGGAGAACGTCTATGCGGCGCTATGTCGGGATCGATGTATCCAAGGCCGAACTGGTCATTCATGTCCTGCCGGACGAGCAGGCCTGGACCCAACCCAATACGCCACAGGGGCAGCGTGCGCTGGCCCAACGCCTGGCGGCGCTGGGCTGCGAGCGGATCGTGCTGGAAGCCAGTGGCGGCTACGAACATGCCGTGCTGCAGGTACTCCGAGAGGCGGACCTGCCGGCAGTGCGGATGGCCGCCGATCGTCCGCGCAAGCTAGCCCAAGCCTTGGGCCTGCAGGCCAAGACCGACGCCCTGGACGCGCGCCTGCTGGCCATCGCCGCCCAGCACATCCCGGCCACGCCCACGACCGTGGTGCCCGAGCATCTTCAGTCCCTGCGCGAACTGCTGGACCTACGCGCCACCCTGGTGGGCCAGCGCGATGCCCATCGGCGGCGCCTGGAGCACATCACCAGCGCCAAGGTGCAACGCCGCTGCCGAGAGGTGGTCGCCCTGCTGAACCAGCAGATCCAGACATTGACGCAGGAGATCGAGCAGCAGGGCAAGACCTGCTCGAGCTTGCCCAAGGTGCCTGGGCTCGGCACGATCCTGCGCGCGGTCCTGGCCGCGCGGTTGCCAGAGCTGGGCACGCTGCCGCCACGCAAGCTCGCCGCCCTGGTCGGGCTGGCCCCGTTCAATCACGACAGCGGCTGCTGGAAAGGCCAACGTCGCATCAAAGGCGGCCGTGCCGACGTGCGAGGCGTGCTGTACATGGCCACCTGGGCCAGCATCCGCGCCAAATCCCCCTTGGCCAACACCTACGCGCGCTTGCGCGCGGCCGGCAAGCCGGCCAAGGTCGCCATCGTCGCCTGCATGCACAAGTTCCTGCGCTGGCTCAATGCCATCGCGCGCGATCAGGCCCCGTACGCTCCTCCGGTTATCGCTGGGGCATGACAGTTGACTCCTACAGGAACGCTGCATCCGGCGTGAGCGTGGCGGATGCAGGTGATTGGAAATGCCCTTCAGAGGCGATGGGCGTTCGCGGTGGCGCCTGTCGCGGCCGAAGCCGTTTCTACGAGGCGCTGTTGTGGTCGATGGAAATGCCGGTGAGCGCGTGGCGAGGGGGCGGCTGGAGCAGGGCCGGGATCTCTTGTCTCCCATGGGGCGCTGGCTCGCCCGGGCTGGACCGCGCTTGCCGTCGCCTTCGCTTGCGCTCCGCCTCGGCGCTGCGCCCCGCGGTCCGCCCGTTCGACGGTTCGCCCGTATCATGGCAGCCACGGCGCACTGCGTCGGTGGCCCCAAACGACGCGTACGCCGAAGGACGTTCCTCCCAGCATGTGGTCCGACATCAGCAACTTCGGCGACGCGGCGATGACGCTGCCGCTGGCGCTCGTCTGCGCCCTGTGGCTGGCACTGGGTGGCGGCGGTTGGCGTGCCGCCGGCACCTGGCTGGGCCTGCTGGCGACCGCCGCGGTCCTGGTCGGGGCGACCAAGATTCTCTACGCCGGCTGCGGCGTGGAGTTGCGCGCGCTGCAGTTCCGGGTGATCAGCGGGCACACGATGCTTGCTGCCTGCGTGTGGCCGATGGCGTGCATGCTGTGCCTGCGCGCCCGCCCGCGGCCGCGACTAGCAGTCGCCTGCGGGTTCGCCATCGCCAGCGTGATCGCCGTCGCCCGCGTCTACGCGCAGGCGCACAGCCTGTCCGAGGTCGTGGCCGGCGTGCTCGTCGGGGCCGTGACCACGATCTGCTATCTGCAATGGCGCGGCGCGCCGCAGCTGCCGGCGCGCCTGCGCCTCTACGCCCTCGTTTCGGTGGCGCTGGTGTGCGCGCTGCTGTACGGACGCCACGCGCCGATCCAGCACGCCATCCAGACCTACTCGCCGGCGCTGTGCGGTCGCGACGGCTGATCGCGCCCTCGCCGGCGTGCAGGCCTATGCACGTGCGCTTCGCCTGTCGTATGCCTGCTCTTGACCTGCGCATTGCTACACCCGGTGCCGATGGCCGTCGTGGCCGCTTTCAGGAGATGCAACGATGCCGGAGCAATCCACCACCACCCGCGCGCGTCGTGCAAAACGCGAGGGCAAGGCCGACTCCACCCAGGCCGGCGAGTTCGTACGCGAGGAAATCGATCGTGTGCGCAACGGCAAGACGCAGGTGAAGTCGACCAAGCAGGCGATCGCCATCGGCCTGTCCAAGGCGCGCCGGGCCGGGGTCAAGACCGGCGCCTCGAAGACGGCGTCGAAGGCCACCAAGAAGAAGGTCGCGCAGGAGGAAGCCAAGGGCGACAAGCCGGCCAAGCCGTCGCCGACGCGTTCGCGCGGCGCCAAGAAGGCGCTCAAGACCGCCAGCAAGGGCAAGACGGCGCGGCAGACCGTGGGCAGCGAGGCGCTGTCGACCCAGACCAAGCGCGCCGCGAAGAAGCGCAGCGCCAGTAGCCGCTCGGCGGCCGCGAAGAAGGCCGCACAGAGCAAGGGCACGACGGTGCGCAAGGCCGCGGCGAAGAAGGCGGCGCAGACCCGGGCGAAAAAGGCCGGCACGCGCACGTCCGCCGCGAAGCAGCGCGCCGCCAAGACCGCCTCGGCCAGGAAGACGACGGCCAACAAGGCCGCAAGCAAGACCGTTTCGGCAAAGAAGACGGCGACGAACAGGACGGCGTCGAAGAAGGTCGCATCGAAGAAGACTGCATCGAAGAAGACGGCGTCGAAGAAGGCCGCGTCGAAGAAGACGGCATCCAAGCGAGCGACGGCCAGGAAGACGCCAGCGAAGAAGAGCGCCACGCGCGCGAGCAGCAAGCGCGCCAGCAAGACGACGTCCGCGCGCAAGGGCAGTCCGCGCACCCGCGCCTAGCCGCCATATGCCGCGCCGTGGCGCATGCCGGGCACCTCTCATCGCGCAGGGACGTGCCGTGTGGGAGCGGCTTCAGAACACCTCTAATCCCTAGGAGACGCATCCTGTAGGAGCGGCTTCAGCCGCGCCCGCGACGTTCCCCGTAAGTCCGTCGCGGCTGCAGCCGCGCCCACAGCGCAACCCGCATCCGGCGCGTTGTCGCGGACCCAGGTGATGGGCGCTGGCCTGTCGTCGCCGCGCGTCAGCCGCCGCCGCGCGCGGCCGCGCGCCTACAGTTCGGTGTACTTGGTGATGCGGCCCTTGGCGCGCTCCACCGGGTACTTGGCGGCATTGACCTGCATCTTGCGCTGCGCGGCCTCGATCGGATCGATGCCCAGCTTGTCGCACAACTGCACCAGATACAGCAGCACGTCGGCGATCTCGCTGCCGACCTGCTGCGTCTTGTCCGCGGACAGTTGCCGGCTCTGCGCATCGTCCAGCCACTGGAAATGTTCCAGCAGTTCCGCCGCTTCCACCGACAGCGCCGCGGCGAGGTTGCGCGGGCTGTGGAACTGGCCCCAGTCGCGCGCCTCGGCGAAGGCGCGCTGGGCGGTCTGCAGCTCGTGGAGGCTGTCGGGCATGGCATCGGCTCGCAGTGGGGACGACGCATGGTAATGCAGCGGCCGCAGGTGCACGCAAGGCGCTGCCTGCAAGGTACGCAGCGCAGTCGCGACATCAGACTCACGGCATGGTCACCGCCGCTGTACGCCGCGCATCGCAACACTGCCCGTACGCATTCGTAGACGAGGACAACGCCCATGCAAGCTCTGACCTATCACGGCACCCGGGACGTGCGCGTGGAAACCGTTCCCGATCCGGTGCTGGTCGAGGCGGACGACATCATTCTGCGCGTCACCGCCACCGCGATCTGCGGCTCGGACCTGCATCTGTACCGCGGCAAGATCCCCGAGCTGCACAATGGCGACGTGCTCGGGCACGAGTTCATGGGCGTGGTCGAAGAGGTGGGCGTGGACGTGCAGCGGGTGAAGAAGGGCGACCGCGTGGTGATCCCGTTCGTGATCGCCTGCGGCGAATGCTTCCATTGTCGGCTGACCGAATACGCCGCGTGCGAGACCACCAACACCGGCAAGGGCGCGGCGCTGAACCAGAAGGGCATCCGCCCGCCGGCGGCGCTGTTCGGCTACAGCCATCTGTACGGCGGCGTGGCCGGCGGCCAGGCCGAGTACGTGCGCGTGCCCAAGGCCAATGTCGGCCCGCTGGTGGTGCCGGACGTGCTGCACGACGAGCAGGTGCTGTTCCTCTCCGACATCCTGCCCACCGGCTACCAGGCCGCGGTCAATGCAGGCGTACGCCAGGGCAATACGGTGGCGATCTTCGGTGCCGGCCCGGTCGGGCTGATGACCGCGGCCTGCTGCCGCATGCTCGGCGCCGAGCGCATCTTCATGGTCGATCGCTATCCGTACCGGCTGGACTTCGCCCAGCGCACCTACGGGGTGATCCCGTTGAACTTCGAGGAGATCGAGGATCCGGCCGACGTCATCGTCGGCCAGACCGACGGCCGCGGCGTGGACGCCAGCATCGACGCGGTGGGCTTCGAGGCCAAGGGCAGCACGGTGGAGACGGTGATGGCCACGCTGAAGCTGGAAGGCAGCAGCGGCACCGCGCTGCGCCAGTGCATCGCCGCCACCCGCCGCGGCGGCACCGTCAGCGTGCCCGGCGTGTATGCCGGCTTCATCCACGGCTTCCTGTTCGGCGACGCCTTCGACAAGGGGCTCAGCTTCAAGATGGGCCAGACCCACGTGCAGCGCTTCATGCCGGAACTGCTGGAGCACATCGGCGAGGGCCGGCTGCGCCCGAACGAGATCATCACCCATCGCCTGAGCTTGGCCGAGGCGGCGCAGGGCTACGCGATCTTCGACAAGAAGGAGCAGGACTGCCGCAAGGTGATCCTGACGCCGTAACCGGTGCGCCGCGCCACCGCTCCTATGCACCTGGGCGTGGCGTGGCGTGGCGCAACAGGCCGGATGCATGAACGCTCAGAGGAGGCGCGCCAAGGTGGCATGCACACACGGTGCACGCGCGTGCTGCTGTGATGGCTCCATTCCTCGCAATGCCTTCCACGTTCCACAGCACGGCCAGTGTCCGTGCTGCCTTACGCCTTGCAGAGAGGATTCGATTGGCCGCATTGCGTTCCCCCACTGCCCTCGGCGATGCCGACGACCTGCGCGGCGCCGCGCTGCAGGCGCTCGTGCGCTATCCGCAGCTGCCGTTCCCGGGGGGCGGCGACACCCTGGATCGCTGGCGGATCCTGGCCGAGATCGCCGCGACCGACGTGTGCCTGGCCAAGGTGCTGGAGGCGCATTACGACGCACAGGCGATCCTGGCCGAACTCGGCGCGGTGGCGCCGCCGCCGGGGCAATTGTTCGCGGTGTGGGCCGCGGAGGCGCCGGATGCGCGCCTGGCCTATCGTGGCGCTGCGCAGCGTGGCGAGGTCTCCGGCCGCAAGGCGTGGTGCTCCGGTGCCGGCTTCGTCGACCACGCCCTGCTCACCGCGCATGCGGCCGAACGCCCGCAGCTGGTTCAGGTGAATCTGCGAGATCCCGGCATCGCCATCGATACGCAGGCCTGGGCGGCGGTCGGCATGGCCCGCGTGGTCAGCGGGCCGGTGACGTTCGAGGCGGTGCCGGCGATTGCAGTCGGCGCGCCGGACCAATACCTGCAACGCCCCGGGTTCTGGCATGGCGGCGCCGGCATCGCGGCCTGCTGGTACGGCGCCGCGTGCGCAGTGGCCGAGCGCCTGCGCGCGCATCCCAAGCTGCAGCGCGATGCGCACGCGGCGATGCACCTGGGCGTGATCGACCAGCAGCTCGGCGCGGCGCGCGCGCTGCTGCGCGAACTGGCCGCGGCCATCGACGCCGCGCCCGAACAGGCGCATCGGCACGCGGTGATCCGGCTGCGTTCGTTCGTGGAGCGCGCGGCCACCGACGTGCTCGATCGCGTCGGCCGCGCGCTCGGGCCGGCGCCGCTGTGCAGCGACCGCGAACACGCGATGCGTTGCGCCGATCTGGCGCTGTTCGTGCGGCAGAGCCATGCCGAGCACGACTGGGCCGCACTCGGCCAGGCGCTGGGCGAGCAGGTGCGGCCATGGCGGCTGTGAGCGCGGCGCGGCCGCAGATCCATGGCGACGGCACGCCGGAGTCGGCATGGCGGCGCTCGCCGTGGTTGGCGTCCCTGCCGCAGCGCCCGGTCGAGGATCTGATCGCCGGCGCAGCACGGTTGGTGGTGGTGTCGCCGCATCCGGACGACGAGGCGCTGGGCTGCGGTGGCGTGGTCGCCTGCGCGCGCCGCTTGGGCCTGCCGGTGCGCCTGATCGCGGTCACCGACGGCGAAGCCTGCTATCCGCACGACCCGCACTGGACGCCACAGCGCCTGCGCACCGTGCGCCGCGCCGAACTGGCCGCCGCGGCGCGCTGCCTGGGCGTGGATCCCGCCACGATCGAGCATCTGGGCCTCCCCGACGGCCAGGTCGGCCGGCATGCGTCGGTGCTGGCCGAGCGTCTGCAGGAACGGTTGCAGCCAGGCGACCTGGTGCTGACCACCTGGCGCCACGACGGCCATCCCGATCACGAGGCTTGCGCCGGGGCGGTGCGCGATGCGGTGGCCGCCAGCGCATCGCGCATGGCCGAGTTCCCGGTCTGGGCCTGGCACTGGCTGCAGCCCGACGCGCCGCCGGCCCTGCACGGTGCGGTCCGCTACGGTCTCGGCGACGCCGACTGGCGCGCCAAGCAACAAGCGCTGCAGTGCTTCGCCTCGCAACTGGGCACCGCGCCGCCGCCGGTGCCGGCGCCGATCCTGCCGCCGCAGGTCCTGCAACGTTTCGCTCGCCGCTTCGAGGTGGTCGTCGCATGAACGCGCTGCAGGCCTATTTCGGTGCGATCTACCGCGACGACGACCCGTTCGGCTATCGCGAGCGCTGGTACGAGGCGCGCAAGCGTGCGTTGTTGCTGGCCAGCCTGCCGCGCGCACGCTTCGCTCGGGCCTGGGAACTCGGTTGCTCCAACGGCGAACTGACCGCGGCGCTGGCGCCGCGCTGCGATGCGCTGCTGGCCACCGACCTGTCCGAGCGCGCGGTGGCCCTGGCGACCCAGCGCACGGCCGGCCTGCCGCAGGTGCAGGTGCGGCAGGCCGAGCACCCGCGCAGTTGGCCGCCGGGCCGTTTTGACCTGATCGTGTTCAGCGAAGTCGGCTACTACCTGCCGTTGCCGCAGTTGCAGGACTGCGCCCGGCGCCTGCGCGCCTCGCTGAGCGAGCAGGGCGTGCTGGTCGCCTGCCACTGGCTGCACCCGTTCGCACAGGCCTGCATGGACGGACGCGCCGTGCAGGCCTGTCTGGCGCAGGCCCTGGAATTGCCGCGCCTGTTCCGCTACGAGGACGACGACGTGCTGCTCGAAGCCTGGAGCGCCACGCCGTATTCGGTGGCCGCGGCGGAGCGGCTGCGGTGATCGCCGTACTGATTCCGGCGCACGACGAGGAGGTGCTGATCGGCGCCTGCCTGCGTTCGGTGGCGGTGGCCGCGCAATGTGCCGGCCTGCATGGCGAGGCGGTGCAGGTCTTCGTCGCCCTGGACCGCTGCCGCGACGGCACCGCCGAGATCGCCGCCGCCCATGGCGCGCACGCCATCGCGCTGCAGAGCGGCAATGTGGGCAGCGCGCGCGCGGCCGCGGCACAGGCGGCGCTGGCCGCCGGCGCGCGCTGGCTGGCCTGTACCGATGCCGATTCCGTGGTGCCGGCGAACTGGCTGTCGGCGCAGCTGGACTGCGCCAGCGATGCGTTCTGCGGCATTGTCACGGTCACCGACTGGGACGACTACGGCACGCCCTTGCGCGAGGCCTATCTTGCCGGCGAATGCCGTCGCGACGACCACCCGCACGTGCACGGCGCCAATCTGGGCTTTAGCGCCGAGCTGTACCTGCGCTGCGGCGGCTTCCTGCCGCTGGCCGCGCACGAGGACGTGGCGCTGGTGGAGGCGATGGTGCGCGCGCAGGCGCGGATCGCGCGGCGTGCGCAGCCGGTGGTGATCACCAGCGCGCGGCGCGTGGCGCGGGCCCGGGGGGGCTTCAGCGACTACCTCAAGCAGATGGAGCGCCGCCTGGCCGACTCGTTGCTGCCGGCGGCCGACGGCGACGTCCTGGTGTGAGCCCCCACGCGCCTGACCGCACAGGCGACGGGATAGGCGATGGGCACCGGTGCGTAATGCGCCTACCGCCGCGGCGCCGCTTCAGGCGGGCGGTGCGGCGGCGCCGCCCGCGGGGGGAGGGGGGCGGACCCTGTGGAAGTGTTGCGGCGCACCATCGACGCGGTGGCCATGTTCTCCCGGGCCGGGGATGCCGGCCGGTGCGACAACGCTGCCGGGAAACCGGCGTACCGTCCGTCGCGTGCCCGTCAAAATTCACGCCCGCTTCACCTGGGATGACGCTGGACGGGCCACGCTCGGGTTCGGGATAAGTTTTTGCCGCCGTGCGCGCCGGGCGGCCGCGCAGAAGCCGCTTCCTTGCTTCTTGTCAAGTGCGTGACATTCCTTTTTGTTCTGAATCAATTACTTGGCTGTCTGGCCGAGGTGAGGGCCGCCGTGCGCCGTTGTCCACAGGGGGTGTGGATGACTTCTGCATAAAGGTGTGGATAACCCCGACGCCGGCCCGTGACACAACAGTGTCAAGAGGGGTGGCGAAAAATTGACCAGGCCGTTGTCGGCAGCCTGCCGAGGGGCCGATGGCCCGCCTCGATCGGTGGCCGCGCGCGTGGGGCGAGCCGGGCCAACGAGGGCGCGCCGGTGCCGGAGCGGGGGGCATCCCCGCACCGCCCGGGTGCCATGGCCGCGTTCGATTCTCGAAGGGCCGGCCAGCGTGGCAGCGCGGCCACGCCCGCGGAGTGCGGGCGTGGCGCGGGGCGCAGCGCCCCTCAGGCGAGCAGGCGCAGCTTCGGTTCGCGGTTCCACTGACGGGTTTTGGCGGCGGCAATGAAGCCCTTGCTGTCGCCGGCGTCGACCACTCCGGTATCCTTCTGCACGTTGCCGGCCTTCAGCAGTGGCTGCGCGCCGGCGTCGGCGGCGATCGCCTTGAGGTGGGCGAAGGCGTTGCTGACGAAGTCGATGGCCGCCGACTCCTTGCTCAGCCGCTTGCCGGCCTCGGCCGACAGCACCACCGCCACCGCGTCGAACACGAACGACGGCGTACCGGCCAGCTGGCCGTCGGCGGCCAGGCGCTTGCCGTCGCTGAGAGTGGCGCCGCCCAGCTTCGGCGCGACGATCTTGACCGCCGCACCGGCGTCGGTGGCGGCCTTGCGCAGGTCGCGCACCAGTTTCGCGTCCGAGCCATCGTCGATCAGGATGCCGATCGCACGCCCCTGCAGGGTGGGCTTCATCCGCCCGATCAACTGCAGCGCCGGCGACAGCGGCAGGTCCTGCGGCGCGACCGCGGCCGGCGGGGCCGGCGGCAGCGTGTTCAGGCCCAGGCCGTCGGCGACGCGCTGCGCCAGCTTGGGGTCGACGTGGCGCAGGTGCCCGACCACGGCCTCGCGCACGTGCGCGGTGTCGACCTTGGACAATTCGAACACCAGCGCCGAGGCCACGTGCGCCTGCTCCGGAGGCGTCTGGCTGCGGTAGAACAGCCGCGCCTGGCTGTAGTGGTCGGCGAAGCTCTCGGCCCGCACGCGGCCCTTGGCGCCGTCGTCGGGCTGGGTGCGGTGGCTGACGAAGCCGCGCGCGGTCTCGCGCGGGCTGTCGGCCTGCAGCGAGCTGGGTTCGTAGGCGACGCGGCCCTTGGGCACGCCCATCTGCATGTGCCCGTCGCGCTGCATGTTGGCGAACGGGCACTTGGGCGCGTTGATCGGCAACTGGTGGAAGTTGGGCCCGCCCAGGCGGCTGAGCTGGGTGTCCAGGTACGAGAACAGGCGGCCCTGCAGCAGCGGGTCGTTGGAGAAGTCGATGCCGGGCACGATGTTGGCCGGGCAGAACGCCACCTGCTCGGTCTCGGCGAAGAAGTTGTCCGGCCAGCGGTCCAGCACCATGCGCCCGACGATCTGCAGCGGCACCAGCTCTTCGGGGATCAGCTTGGTGGAATCCAGGTGGTCGAACGGGAAGGCGTCGGCCTGCTCCTCGGTGAACAGTTGCACGCCCAGCTCCCATTCCGGGAAGTCGCCGCGCTGGATCGCCTCGAACAGGTCGCGGCGGTGGAAGTCCGGATCGGCGCCGGCCAGCTTCACCGCCTCGTCCCAGATCGTGGATTGCAGGCCGAGCTTGGGGCGCCAGTGGAACTTGACGAAGGTGCTGCGCCCTTCCGCGTCGAGCAGGCGGAAGCTGTGGATGCCGAAGCCTTCCATCATGCGCAGCGATCGCGGGATGGTGCGGTCGCTCATCGCCCACATGATCATGTGCAGCGACTCGGGCATCAGCGACACGAAATCCCAGAACGTGTCGTGTGCGCTGGCCGCCTGCGGGAAGCCGCGGTCCGGCTCCATCTTCACCGCGTGGATCAGGTCGGGGAACTTCAACGCGTCCTGGATGAAGAACACCGGGATGTTGTTGCCGACCAGGTCCCAGTTGCCTTCCTTGGTGTAGAACTTGACCGCGAAGCCGCGCACGTCGCGCGGCGTGTCCACCGAGCCGGCGCCGCCGGCGACGGTGGAGAAGCGGGTGAACACCGGCGTCTTCACCCCGACCTCGGTGAGCAGCTTGGCGGTGGTGTACTTGGCCAGCGAGGTGGTCAACTCGAAGTAGCCGTGCGCGGCGCTGCCGCGCGCGTGCACGATGCGTTCGGGGATGCGCTCGTGGTCGAAGTGGGTGATCTTCTCGCGCAGGATGAAGTCTTCCAGCAGGGTCGGCCCGCGCGGCGTGGCGCGCAGCGAGTTCTGGTTGTCGGCGACCGGGATGCCCTGGTTGGTGGTCAATGGCGGATGCGTGCCGCCGGCCTGCTGGTGCAGTTCGTCGCCGTGGCCGCGCTGGTCGGCGGTGGCGGTGGTGGAAACGGAATCGCTGGGCTTGCGCTTGCTGCTGGCCATGGAAGATCGCTCCGATGCGGTGGCGGAAGAGACGTCGCGGTGCCATCGCGGTGCGCGTCGGCACCGTCAGCGACGGAAGTCCCGATCCTGGGCGGCGCGGCGTTAACGAGCCGTGCAACGCGACCACTTGTCTACCGACGGCAGACACGCAGGTGCCGGCGCATGGTGGCCGGGAACACGGCGTGAATCGCCATGGCGCGACGCATGCCGCTGCAATGATGTGGACACGCAGGCGTGCCGATTGACGCACACGGACAACGGCGGGAAGGGGCTGGCACGGTGCGAAACGCGGCACGGCGGGCGCCGCATGCCATCGCCACTGCGCGGCCGGCGCCGTGGCACGCTCCACCGGTCGCGCCCGGCGGAGGTTGCTCTCAGCGCGCCGCGATGACGGTCGCGTCCAGGTGGTGCGGATCTTCCGCGCGTGGCCAGATCGGACGCGTCAGCTTGCGATAGTCGGTGCGGCGCGGATCGGAGGGATACGGGGCGCCGGCGTCGATGTAGATCACCTTGGCGGCGATGGGGGCGAACGCCGCATGGAAGTGATTGGTCGACTTGACCAGCAGCAGCGACTTGCCGGCGACGTCCACGCCCTGGTTGGAGAAGACGTCCGGCGAATAGGTCTGGGCGCGATGCGAGGTCAGCACGACGTCGATCCGGCTGCCGCACAGGCGCACGGTGGCCGAGCTGCCGAGCGGCACGCGGCTGTCGCCGAAGCTCTGCCAGGCATCCTGGGACAGCGCGATGACTTGCACGTCCGCATCGATGGGTGCCCCGGCGGTGGCGCCGCACTTGCCGCCGAAGCGCAGCGTCAACTGCGCGCCGACGCCGGCGGCGTGGCAGAACGACACGGCGATCGGATCCCACAACGGCGCCAGCGCCAGGTCGTCGATGCCGCGTTCGAGCATGCGGTGCAGGATCAAGGTGCCGTCGCCGGCCACGCCGCCGCCCGGGTTGTCCCAGACATCGGCGACCACCACCGGACGGCCGGATCCCGCGGCGACGGCCTGCAACGCCAGGTCGAGGCCTTGGTCGATGCCGTACTGGCGCACCATGGTGCGCCCGCGCAGCGCGAACAGTTCCTCGCCCAGCGTCCGCGCCAGTGCCAGCCCCTGCGCCTGCGCATCGTCGGTCACGACCAGCACCTGGGTTCCCATGTCGGGGACGTCGCCGGCCATGAAGCCGTGGATCACCGAGATCGACAGGATCCGGTCGTGGCCCTGCAAGCGCTTGAGCCGGTCCACGAAGCCGCGCATCGGCTCGATGCTGGTGGGGAACACGTCGATCATCCGGCAGTCGAACACGGCCTGGCGCGGACGGATGCTGCCGGCCACGGCCTGCAGGGTCAGCTCGACCAGATGCTCGGCGCGTTCGACGAAGTCGGTATGGGGAAATTCGAGGAAGGCGGCCAGCAGATCGGCGCTGCGCACGCGCAGCGGCGTCAGGTGGCTGTGCGGGTCGAGTTCGGCGGCCACGATGGTGTCGGCGCCGACCAGCGCCCGGACCCGTTGCAGCAGATCGCCTTCGCAATCGTCATAGCCCTGCGCCACCATCGCGCCATGCAGTCCGAGCACCACGGCCTGTACCGGCAGCGCCTGGCGCAGCTGCTCGAGGATCTCGTCGCGCAGGTGTTCGTAGGTGGCGCGTTGCACCATGCCGCCGGGTTCGGCCCATGCGGCGGTGCCTTCGATCAGCTCGAAGCCCTCCGCGCGCGCGCGCTGCCGCAACACGGTGATGGGGGCCGAACACAGGGTCGGGGTCGGCGGGTGCTGGCCCGGCCCGGCGTACAGGCCGGCGCGGAAGCTGGCCATGTCGGTCGGCACCGGCGAGAACGTGTTGGTCTCGGTCGCCAGCATCGCGGTGAAGATGCGCATGGTGCTCACTCCTGCGGAGCGTAGGCGATCGCCTCGATCTCGACCTTCGCATCGATCATCAGTTGCGCCGCCAGCGTGGTGCGCGCCGGCGGCAGCTGCGGGAAGTACTCGCGGTAGGCGGCGTTGAACGCGGGGAAGTCGGCGGCGTCGGTCAGCACCACCAGGGTCTTGACCACCTGCTGCAGGCCGCAACCGGCGGTGGCCAGCACCGCCGCGAGATTCTCCAGCACCTGCCGGGTCTGCACCTGCACGTCGCCTTGCACCAGGTGCCCGGCGGCATCCACCGGCACCTGGCCGGAAGCGAACACGAAGTCGCCGGCGCGTACCGCCGGAGTGAGTGGAACGTGGGATTGACCGTAGTGGGCGATAGACATGGCGGACGCTGTGGGGAGAGGGCGACGGCGCATCCTACAACGTCTTTTGCAAAAAAGTAAAATATGGAAATTGTCTACGCTGAAAGCCCGAAATTATTGATTCATATCTTGTAAAAAATTAAAATTCAGAGGGGCGCCGTGTCCCGGCGGCGCGCTGCCGCGCGGTGCTCGCATATGCTGCTCGCCCTGGCTTCACAGAAGGATCGGATCGTGGCGGAACCCCTGTCGGACATCATCGTGCAATTGCGCCACGTGGCGACCTCCGGAAGCCGGGCCGAGCGGCGCCTGGCCGAGCTCTGTCTGGCGGACATGCGGTTCGTGTCGATGGCCTCGATCGTCGACCTGGCGGCGCGCGCCGACGTCAGCCTGCCCAGCGTGACCCGGTTTTGCCGCAACCTGGGATGCGCCGGCGTCCGCGAGTTCAAGTTTCGCCTGGCGCAGGCCGAGGCGATCGGCGGCGTCTACCTGGACAGCCAGGCGCAAGCGGCGCCGGCCACGCCCGGCGATGCCGGGGAGATCGCCGGCAGGGTCGCCGCTGCCGCGGTGGCGGCGATCGAGATGGTGGCCGAGCGGGTCGATGGCGCGTTGCTGGAGCAGGCCGCCGCCAGGCTCGCCGCGGCGCGTTCGATCCTGGTGTTCGGTTCCGGCGGTTCGTCGTCGATGGCCGCGGTCGAACTGCAGAACCGGCTGTTCCGGCTGGGGCTGGCGGTCACCGCGCAGAGCGATGGCGAACTGCAGAGCATGAACGCGGCGATGGCCGATGCGCAGACCGTGGCGGTGGCGTTCTCCATCTCCGGCCATGCGCGCTCGGTCAACGAGGCCCTGGCGATCGCGCGCCACTACGGCGCCTTCACCCTGGCCGTCACCGCGCCCGGTTCGCCGCTGGCCGAACACGCCGAAATGGCGCTGACCTTCGAAGGACCGCTCGATCCGGATCTGTACAAGCCATCGCCGACCCGCTACGCGCTGCTGGCGCTGGTCGACATGCTGGCCACCGCGACCGCCGAGGCCTGCGGGCCACGCGTGTTCGAAGGCCTGCGGCGCATCAAGCAGACCGTCAACACGCTCAAGATCAACGACCCCCGATTGCCCATCGGCGACTGAAACAGGATCGCATGAACCGCTCCGAAGAGACCCTCGATCGCCTCGAGACCCCCTGCGTGCTGATCGACGTCGACCGCGTCCGCGCCAACCTGGCGCGGGCGCAGGACTACGCGGACCGGCATGGATTGAAGCTGCGCCCGCACATCAAGACCCACAAGCTGCCGCTGTTCGCGCAATGGCAGTTGCAGCTCGGCGCGGTCGGCATCACCTGTCAGAAGCTCGGCGAGGCCGAGGTGATGGCCGATGCCGGCATCACCGACATCCTGTTGAGCTACAACGTGCTGGGCGCGGCCAAGCTGCAGCGGCTGCGGCGCCTGGCCGCGCGGGTGCGGTTGAAGACGGTGGCCGACAGCGTGCCGGTGGTCGATGGCTACGCCGCGATCTTCGCCGGGGCGCCGGCGCCATTGCCGGTGATGGTGGAGTGCGACACCGGCGGCAAGCGCTGCGGTGTGCAGGATCCGGCCGCGGCGCTGGCCTTGGCGCGGCACATTGCGGCGCAGCCGGGGCTGACGTTCGCGGGGCTGATGACCTATCCGGCGGCGGGGGCGGATGCCGGCGCGCACGCGGCGCAGTGGTTGCGCGAGGCCGTCGGCCTGCTCGAGCAGGCGGGACTGCCGCCGCCGGACGTTTCCAGCGGCGGCACCCCGGACGTGTGGTCGGCGCATTGCGGCGGCGTGCTCAGCGAGTATCGCCCGGGCACCTACATCTATCTCGACCGCTACCAGGTGGCCCGTGGTGTCGGCACGCTGGAGGATTGCGCGCTGAGCGTGCTGACCACTGTGGTCAGCATCCCGGTGCCGGAACGGGTGATCGTCGATGCCGGTTCCAAGGCCTTGACCAGCGATCTGCTGGGGATGGACGGCTACGGCTGCGTCGATGGCTATCCCGATGCCCGCATCGCCGCCCTGAGCGAGGAGCACGGCATCCTGGACTTCAGCGCCTGCGCGCGCCGGCCGGCGCTCGGCGAGACCTTGCGCATCTATCCCAACCACGCCTGCCCGGTGTCCAACCTGTTCGACGAGGTGCAGTTGATCAGCGGCGGGCGCTGGCTCAGCAGCGTGGCGGTGGCCGCGCGCGGGCGGGTCGACTAGAGGCCCGGCGCCGAACGGGGCGGCAGCGGCTGCTGCGGCCCTGCGAGCCGCGCATGCCGGCGGTGGCGCCGGCATGCGCGGAGGTCTCCGTGGGACCTCGTCAGAACTTGAAGCGCAGGTTGGCGTCGTAGACGCGGCCACTCTTGTAGATGAGCATCGGTTCGCTGGGGGAGCCGTTGTAGTTGTAGTACTGCTCGTCGAGCAAGTTGCTGGCGTTGAAGTCCAGCTGCAGCGCCGGGGTCAACTGGTAGGACACGGACACGCCCAGGTTGGTGTAGGCGTCGGTCATCAGTTTCGCGCCGACGCGGCCGATGCCGGTGAAGTACTTCGAGCGCCAGCTGCCGGTCACGCGCACGCTCCACGGGCCCTGCTCCCAGTACGGAGTCACGTTGATCGCATTGCGCGAGTTGTAGGGCAGGTTGTAGTCCACCGAGGCCTTGGCGTCGGAGAAGGTGTAGTTGGCCATCATGCCGAAGCCGTAGCCGAACGTGCCCTGCCAGGCCACGGACAGGCCCTTCACGGTGGCGTCGGCGGCGTTGTACGGACGGGTGGTGGTATAGGTGTTGTAGCCGCCGCTGGTGGTGTTGTAGAGCACTTCGCTGGAGGTGCGGGTCACCACGTAGGACGCGATGTCCTTGTAGAACATGTCCACCGACAGCAGCGCATCGTCGGCGTAGTACCACTCCAGCGAGGCGTTGAAGTTGTTGGACTGGTACGGCTTCAGGTTCGGGTTGCCGCCGCTGGCCGACAGCACGGTGTCGTTCTGCGAGACGCTGGGGGCCAGGTCCTGGTAGCGGGGCCGGGCGATGGTCTTGGCGGCGGCCAGGCGCAGCAGCAGGTCCTCGCGCAGGTCGTAGACGAAGTTGGCGCTCGGCAGCCATTTGCCGTAGCCCTGGCTGACCGCGACCGGTGTCGCCGAGCCGCTGGTGAGAACGGTATAGCCCGCCATGTCGTCGGTGGTGCGCGCGTAGCGCACGCCGATGTTGCCGCGATAGCGTTCGCCGGAGAAATTGCCCTGGAGGTAGGCGGACGTGTTGATCTCGTGGATCGCGTAGGAGGACGCGTAGTTCTGCTTGTAGGCGCCGCCGGCGGCGGCCTGGTCCAGGCGGGCGATCATCGCCTGGCGGTCGATCAGCGTCCAGTTGCGCATGTCCGGGCTGGCGCTGATTCCGGACAGGTAGTCGCTGTCGGTCATGCCGGAGGCGACGTCCGCCAGCGAGACGGTGCCGGTGGCGCGCAGGTTCTGCGACCACACCGTCTGCGTGTTGCGGTGGTCCTCGCGCTTGGCGCCCCACAGCAACTGGTAGAACGGCCCGAGCTGGAGATTGCGGGTAAAGTCCAGTTGCAGGTACTTCTCCTGGTCGCTCAGCGGGGTCCTGCCGATCCCGCCGAGGTAGCTGCCGTTGCCGACCTTGATCGCCGACGGCACGCTCGGTGTCGCGTAGTCCAGGCTGACCTTGTCGCCATCGATGGCGTAGCGGTAGCCGTTGTACTCGGGCAGTTCCATGAAGTACTGCTTCTGCACGCCGCCGGTGGACTTGGTGGTGCCGACCACGGCGCTCATGGTCCACGCGTCGCCGTGGAAGTCCATCTGCCCGGTGACCGCGCTGGTCTTGACGCGGGTCATCTTGTTGGTGGCGTCGTGCTCGGTGACGGCGCTGTTGCCGAAGCTGCCGCTGGTGGCCACGCCGTCTTCGATGCCCAGCGCGGTGGCCGCGCCGGGGCTGGCGGCGGCATAGGAGTAGCGGCTGTTGTTGAAGTAGGTGTAGTCGGCATCCACGTAGAGCGCGTTCACGTTGAATTCCAGCTGGTCGCTGGGCTTGAACTGCAGGTCCACGCTGCCGGTGTCGCGCTTGCGGTGCTGCTTGATCAGGCCGGTGCTCACCGAGTTGGGATAGACGGCGTTGCCGGCATTGGCGGCCAGGTTGGCGGGGAAGCCGGCGCCTGCCACCTTGGGGTAGCCGTAGACGTCGATGCCTTCGCGCTGGATCCACTCGTCGCGATGCATGTAGGAGGCGAGCACGCCGAAGGTCCCGGCCTCGTTCTTCCAGGAGTACAGCGCCGAACCGTTGGGCCGGAAGCGGTCGGAGCGGTCGTTGTAGCCGACCCCGGCCGAGCCGGTGACGGTGTTGGCGTCCATGTCCAGCGGCTTGCGCGTGTGCAGGATCACCGTGCCGCCGACGCTGCCTTCGACGATGCGCGCCTCCGGCGTCTTGTACACCTCGGCGGCGGCCAGCAGTTCCGGCGCCAGCGTCGAGTAGTTGAACGTGCGCGTCTGCGAATAGCTCGCGCCACCCCAGTCGGTGGAGGCGACGGTCTGTCCATTGAGCAGCGTGCGGTTCAGTGCCGGGTCGGTGCCCTGGATCGAGACCTTCTCGCCTTCGCCGTAGGCATAGTCGACGGTCACCCCGGGCACGTGCGACAGCGATTCGGCGACGTTTGCGTCGGGGAACTTGCCGATGTCTTCGGCATTGATCGAATCGACGATGGCATCGGCGCTGCGCTTGTTGTCGATCGCCTTCATGAGGCTGCCGCGATAGCCGCTGACCTGGATGGTGTCCAGCGTTTGCGGCGCCGCGGGAGTGGCATCGGGCGAGGCGCCGGCTGAAGGGGTCACCGTCTGGGCGTGGCCACTTTGGTGGAGAAGGGCCAGCGCAGTGGCCAGGGCAAGCGGAGCGATACGAGGTGGCATAGCGGCTTCCAGGAAGGACGACGGAGGGTGGAGGGGCTTCGGCCGCGGGGCCGAGGCGGGGTGCGCTGCAGGGCGGGCCCTGCAGCGGCATTCGGGGTGGGCAGGCGGTCGGCGTCAGTCGGGGGTGGGGTGGACCTGTGGCGGTGCCGGTCGGCGGCGCGCGGGGCCGATCAGGCTGGCGCCGATGCCGGCGGCGCTGGCGACGGCCAGGCCGGGGATGCAGGGGTTGCCCCAGAACGCGTTCCAGGCCGGATGCAGGCCGATCGCGATCGAGGCCAGCGAGCCGCCCAGCAGGCATGCGACCGCGCCCTGCCAGGTGAAGCGGCGCCAGAAGCGGCCGAGCACGGCGCACACGCACAAGCCGCTCATGACCGTGGCGATCATCGTGCCGATGTAGCCGATGATGTCGTTGGACAGCAGCGCCAGCAGCAGCGCGAGCGCGATCGTGGCGACCAGCCCGACGCGCGAGGCGGCCACCGTCCGCTCCTGCGCGAGCGGCCGCCCGCGCACCATCGCGTACAGGTCGCGGGTGAGCACCGCCACGCCGGCGATGGCATCGGAACTGGCGCTGGACATGGTCGCCGACAGCCCGGCCACCAGCAGCGCCAGTCCCAGCGCCAGCGGCAGGACGTCGGTGGCCAGCGACGGGAAGGCGAAGCCGGGATCGGTCAGGCCGGGCACCAGTTGCCGCGCCGCCACGCCGACCATGGCCGGGATCGCCGAGAACACCAGGTACAGCCCGCCGGTGAGCAGGAACGAATGCCGCACTGCGGAGACCGAGCGCGCCGCATAGATGCGCTGGCGGAACGCCGGCGATGCCAGCACTCCGACCGCGATCACGCAGACCAGCGACAGCGCCGGCAGTGCGCCGATCCGCCGCCAGCCCAGCAGGCTGGCCGCGGCCGGGTCCAGCCCGGCGCCGAGCGCGTCCATCCCGCCGATCCGGGCCAGGACGTAGATCGCCATCAGGACGAAACCGCAGAACACGATCAGCGCCTGCAAGGTATCGGTCCAGGCCACGGCGACGTAGCCGCCGATCACGCAGTAGGCGCCGAAGCCGAACGCCACCAGCAGCTTGGCCAGGGTCAGGTTGATGCCGGCCATCCAGGCCAGGTAGACGCCGCCGCCGAGGATCTGCGCGCCGAGCCAGCCCACGCAGGCGACATAGGTCAGCACCGCGACCAGGCGCGCCACCAGCGGATGGTCGTCGACGTAGTGCGCCAGTTCCTGGCTCATCGTGGCGAAGCGCTGCGCGCGCGCCGGCGCGAACCACTGCGCCAGCGCCAGGATGCCGAGTGCGCCGCCGATGCCGTACAGCGCGCCAGCCCAGCCGTTGGCGTAGGCGTAGCCCACCGCGCCCATGCTCGAGCCGGTGCCGACCATGGTGCCGACCGTCGAGCCGATGGTCAGCAGCGGAGACATCCGGCGCCCGCCCAGCAGGAAATCTTCGCCGCTGCCGCGATGATGGCGCGAGATCCAGACGCCGAACGCCAGGGTCACCAGCAGGTAGGCGAGGAACGTGGCGAGGAACAGGCTGTGGTTCATTCGGCGGCTCCGGCGTGGTCGGCCCCGTCGCGCGGGGAGGGGCGGGTGGCCGGTTCGATACGGACCCGGTCGATGCCATAGAGCGGGCCATCCAGCGGCGCGGCGACGATCAGGCACACGTCCGTCTCCGCCGCGGTGGCCGGCAGCGGCGCATCCAGGGAGAAGCGCACGCCGGGCGCGCTCTCCTCCGGCAGCGGCAGGCTGGCCAGCAGCGGGCCGTCGCAGGCGTGGCCGCGTGCGCGCACCAGCAGGCGATTGCCCGAGGTGCCGGGCGGGTGGGCGGTGCGCCGCGCCAGTTGCGGCCTGGTCAGTCCGAAATTGCGCGCCAGTCGCGCCAGTTCCACATGCAGGCGGGCAGGGTCGCGCAGCGCGGCCCCGGGATAGATCCAGCACGCATCGAACAGGTCCACGTCGTAGACCGGCGTGCCGGGCGCGCCCAGGTCGGGCAGCAGCGGCAGGCGCAGGCGCAGGCCATCGTCGCGACAGGGCAGCAGGCGGTTGCTGGCGCGGGTGTACAGCCAGTCGCGGTCCAGCCGGAACGTGCGCGGCGCCGACAGCGGCGTGCCATCGTCGGCAAAAGCGGCCGCGCGGACCTCACTGCCCCAGGCGAGCCGCAGCGGTCCGGTCGCGCGCGGCGAGGCCGGGCCGGGCGCACTGCCGTCGAGCGTGTAGCGCAATTGGCCGAAATCGGCCTGGTTGCCCAACTGCAGGGTTGCCGGCAGGCCGGCATGGACGCGCGCGGTCTCCGGGACGGGGGCGGCGACCGCGAAGGCGCTGTCCGCGGCCTCGATCCCCTGCAGGCGGTAACGCCGCAACTGCACGACCAGGCGTTGCAGGAAATCCGGCCAGTCGCGCGTGGAGGCGGGCGACCACAGCACTTCGGACAGCGCATCGATGCGCGGATACAGCGCGTGCTCGAGCTGCCAGGGCTCTACCAGGTACTCGCTCCACAGCTGCGCCTGGGCGCCGAGGATGTGGGCGGCGGTCTGCGCATCCAGCGTGGCGGGCACCGGATCGAACGCATACACCTTGGCCAGCGGCTGGATCTTCAGGCGGCCGGCCGGCTCGTCCGCGAGATTGCTCTGCAGGTTGTCGAAGTACAGGTCCGGCGACGGCGCCAGCACGGCGTCGTGGCCCATGCGCGCGGCCTGAAGCGCGCCGTCGACGCCATGCCAGGACATGACCGTGGCGTCCTTGGGCAGCGCGCCCTGCAGGATCTCGTCCCAGCCGATCAGGCGCTTGCCGTGCGCGTGCAGATACTGCCCGACCTGGTCGATGAACCAGGATTGCAACTGGTCCTCGTTGGTGATGCCGAGCTGGCGCATGCGCGCCTGCACCGACGCCGAGCGCTCCCAGCGATACTTCAGCGCCTCGTCGCCGCCGACGTGCACGTAGCGGCCGGGGAACAGCGCCATCACCTCGTCGAGGATGTTGCGGACGAAGTCCAGGTCGGCGTCGTCGACCCCGTAGAGATAGTCGTGGATGCCCCAGGTGTTGGCCACGCCGGGCGCCTCGCCGCCGCCCACGTGTTGCGGATACGCCGCGGCGGCGGCCTGGGCGTGCCCGGGCATGTCCAGTTCCGGCACCACCTGGATGTGGCGGGCCTGCGCATACGCCACCACGTGGCGCACCTGTTGCTGGGTGTAGAAACCGCCGTAGCGGCGACCGGTGCCGGCCTCGCCGGGTGGCACGCGCCAGGCGCCGATGTCGGTGAGCGCGGGATAGCGCAGGATCTGCAGGCGCCAGCCCTGGTCGTCGGTCAGGTGCCAGTGCAGCACATTGAGCTTGTGCAGCGCCATCTGGTCGAGCAGGCGTTCGATCGTGGCCACGTCCTGGATGTGGCGGGCCGAGTCGAGCATCACGCCGCGCCAGCGCAGGCGTGGCCAGTCGCGCAGCTCCAGGCTGGCCAGGGTGATGCTGCCATCGGCCGCGGGCGGGTTGGCGCTCAGCAACTGCCACAACGACACGGCGGCATAGAACAGGCCGGTTTCGCTGCGCGCGCTCAGCGTCGCGCCCTGCGGGTCGATGCGCAGGCAATAGCCTTCCGGCTGCGCGACCGTGCAGGAGGAGTCCACGCGCAGGCGGATCTGCGCCGCGGCGCTGGTGTCCGCGCCTGCGCGCTGCGGCAGCGGCAGGCGCTGCGTGCGTTGCAACAGTCCCCGCAGAAAGCCGGCGACCCGTGCGGCCGCCGGATCGGTGGGATCCACCTGCAGCGCGGTTGCGTCGTGGATCCGGAGGCTGCCGGGCAGCGCTGTCGACTGCGCGGGCGCGGGCAGCACGGCGGGCGCGGCGGCCTGCGCCGCCAGCGGCAGCGCGGCGGCCAGCCACAGCGCGGCATTGCGCAGGGCGCGCAGCATCCGCACGGCCGGGTGGCGGCGCGGCGGTGCAGCGGTCGGAACACACAAGCCCTTGCCAGTCATCGTGAACCCCCTTGGGTTGATCGGCGCAGCGGCGCTTCCTCCGGAAGGCGCCGCCACGCATCGCGAATCCGCCGCGATGCGTCTCTCACTCCCTCGTCCCCGTTGTTGATGCCGTGCGACCGGCAACAACTCCCCCTGCTGGCCGGCTTGCGCCGTCCCGCTGCGCCCGTTCCGGGCGTGTCCATTGCGTTCTTTGCCGGTGTCTCCCACAGCCGGCAACCCGAGTCTGTAAGAGCCGCGTGAAGCTGTCAATAGTTATTTTAAAAATTTACATGAAGGTGGTGCTTTCCTCTCGGGATGGCCAGAATCACTGGAAAAAAGCCGAAATTTTGACGTTTGCAGCAGGGGTGGTAGCGGTTCCGTTACTTTCAATTATTCTCTTTTCTGCGCGTGCGAGAGGCCGCGCCGGCGCGTTGCCTTGGCTGTGCCGGGGCCGCGCGGGTGGCGTCGCGGCGACGGCCGAAACGTGCCCGGGCGCGGCGTACTGTCGCTACCGGGCGGGGATGGCGACCACGTCCCCGTAGAGGCTCAGCAGCGGATGCTTCAGCAGTGCGCGGAACTCGTATGCGTGGCCCTTCTGTGGCGAGAAGCGCGCGCTGTAGGTTCCGGGGGCATCGGCCGGCATCAGGTCGAGCGCGTGCCAGCCCTCCTGGCGGCTCTCGGTGTCCTCGCCGGTGATGTCGCGATAGTCGAATCCGAACTGCGCGCCGTGCGCCGCTTGCGCATCGCGCCATGCGCCGCGCAGCGTCGTGGTGCCGTCGGCATGCACGATGGGCGCGAGCGTCGTCACCACCGGTGGCACGAATGCCTCTTCCACGTCGGTGAGCTTGATCACCGACGGGTATTCCCAAGTGTCGCTGTCGCGCAGCCGCTGCGCGCGCATCACGCGGATGTGCAGGCCGTCGGCCGCCTGCCGCAACGTGCTGCGCGGCTGCAGCTCCGGCCGGTACTCCACCAGCCGGTCGCTCTGGCCCAGCACGCTGACCGTGGTCCTGGCCGTCGCGCGCACGGTCTTCAGCACGAATTCCCGCCACGTTCCGCGACGCCAGGGCTGCGCGCCCTCCTTCCCGTCGTCGACGATCACATAGAGGGCGTGCCGGTCCTTCGAGCGCGTGTACCAGAGGTCGCCTTCGTTGGTCACCGTCCACGGCCGAACGCCATAGATGGCATCGCCGTTGATGAAGAGCCATGCGCCCAGCGTGCGCAGGTTCTGCTCCTGTTCGATCGGCAACGAGCCATCCGCGCGCGGGGCGATGTTCAGCAGCAGGTTGCCGCCGCGCGCCCGGGTCTGTACCAGCAGGCGGATCAACTCGCCTGGCGATTTGTAGCGTTCGTCGCTCGGCTGCCAGCCCCAGGCCGTGCCCATCGTCATGCACGATTCCCAGGCCCCCGGCAGTGCGGCGCCGGGAACGTTCTGCTCCGGCGTCTCGATCGCGCCGCGGGTGACGATGCTGTCCGGCTGCGCGTTCCAGGCGATGTCCTTGAGCGCCTTGGATTCGCCATCGAAGAACACCGTGGCGATCGGCCCATACTGCGTCATCAGTTCGGTCATCTGCGCCCGGTCCAGTTGCAGCAGCCCGGGGTTGTTGCTCGGCTGCACCGCATCCACGCGCCGGTTGATGTCCTTGCCGTTCTGATAGAGCCAGTGGAAATCGTCGGGCGAGAAGTAGATGCCCGGCGGCACTCCCTGCTTGCGGAAGGCATCGAACAGCTGCCGCGTCGTGTCCTGCGCATACGGCGTGTGCATGATCGAGAAGTCGGTGGTGTGGGTGTCCCACATCGCGAATCCGTTGTGGTGCTTGGTGGTGAACACCATGTAGCGGAAGCCTGTCAGCCTGGCCAGGCGGGCGAGCGCGTCGGGGTCGAAGTGGGTCGGGTCGAAGGTCGCGGGCAGTTCCCGGTAGAACCGGTCCTGGTACTCCTTGCTCGAGCCGGCCAGCGAGTGCGAGATGATCAGCCCGAGCTGGGCGTCCACGCTCCAGTGGATGAACAGGCCCAGCCCCTGGTCGCGAAACCACTCCAGGCGTTCGGGTTTGTTGCCAGGCGGCTCGCCAGCGGCGGCGGGTGCCGCCAGCAGGGCGGCGAGGGCAAGGCATGCAGCGAGACGGATGGACACGTGCGTTCTCCTGGCGGGCCGGGCGACGCGCCCTTGCGGGAGCGCCGCCGCATGTCGCGGACTTGCCGCGGTGGGTGCCGCTGCGATGTGTCGATCCGCGCTCCCTTGCGGCCAACGCAGCGGCCACGGCGCCCCGTGCCGGCCGGCATGCGCCGTCCTGCTGGACCCTGCCAGGGTCGCCTCCATCCGGGTGCCGGGCCTCCTCCATGCCCGGTGCATCCGAGTCTGTCGCGGGCGCGCGGCGGCTGTCAACTTTTTTTTAAAAGTTTACATTCCGGGTGGGGCGTTCAGTCGTTTGCCGGGCCGGGCTTCTAGCGGCTGTATGCCCTGCTTGGAGAGGGGCGGGCAGCGCCTGTAGCATGAAGTTTGCTTTTTTTACATTTCTCGCAGGCGTGGGAGCGTGACCGCCCAGTAACGAAAAACCCCGCCGAAGCGGGGTTTTCGAAAGGGCGAGCCGCGGTTCCGGTCAGGCTTCGGTCGCTTCCTTGTACGCGTCCACCGGGATGCACGCGCACATCACGTTCTTGTCGCCGTAGACGTTGTCCACGCGCGCCACCGGCGGCCAGTACTTCTGCTGCTTCAGGGTCGGCAGCGGGAACGCGGCCAGCTCGCGCGGATAGGCGTGGGTCCACTCGCTGGCGGTGACCTGCGCGGCGGTGTGCGGGGCGTGCTTGAGCGGGTTGTCCTCGCGGTCCAGGCGGCCGTCCTCGATCGCGGCGATCTCCTCGCGGATCTGGATCATCGCGTCGATGAAGCGGTCCAGCTCGTGCTGCGATTCGCTCTCGGTCGGCTCCACCATCAGCGTGCCGGCGACCGGGAAGCTCAGCGTCGGCGCGTGGAAGCCGAAGTCGATCAGGCGCTTGGCGATGTCCTCGGCGCCGATGCCACTGGTCTTCTCCAGCGGGCGCACGTCGAGGATGCACTCGTGCGCGACCAGGCCGTTGCGGCCGGTGTACAGGGTCTTGTAGTACGGCGCCAGGCGCTTGGCGATGTAGTTGGCGTTGAGCAGCGCGACCTGGGTGGCCTTGCGCAGCCCGCGGTTGCCCATCATGGTGATGTACATCCAGCTGATCGGCAGGATCGAGGCGCTGCCGAAGCTGGCGGCGCTGACCATGCCGACCTCGCCGTCGCCGCCCAGGGTCTTGGGCAGGTACGGCGCCAGGTGCGCCTTCACCGCGCACGGGCCGACGCCGGGGCCGCCGCCGCCGTGCGGGATGCAGAAGGTCTTGTGCAGGTTCAGGTGCGACACGTCCGAGCCCCACTTGCCGGGCTTGGCCAGGCCGACCAGCGCGTTCATGTTGGCGCCGTCGGTGTAGACCTGGCCGCCGTGCGCATGCACCGCCTCGCAGATCGCCACCACGTCTTCCTCGAACACGCCGTGGGTGGACGGGTAGGTGATCATCAGCGCGGCCAGGCGCTCGGAATACTTCTCGGCCTTGGCGCGGATGTCGGCGACGTCGACGTTGCCGTTGCTGTCGCACTTGGTCACCACCACGGTCATGCCGCACATCTGCGCCGAGGCCGGGTTGGTGCCGTGCGCCGATTCGGGGATCAGGCAGATGTCGCGGTGGCCTTCGCCGCGGGCGCGGTGATAGGCGCGGATCGCCAGCAGGCCGGCGTACTCGCCCTGCGCGCCGGAGTTGGGCTGCAGGCTGACCGCGTCGTAGCCGGTGCACTCCACCAGCATCGCTTCCAGTTCGTCGATCAGCTGCTTGTAGCCCACGCTCTGCTCGGCCGGGGCCAGCGGATGGATCGCGCCGAACTGCGGCCAGGTCACCGGGATCATCTCGGCGGTGGCGTTGAGCTTCATGGTGCAGCTGCCCAGCGGGATCATGGTGCGATCCATCGCCAGGTCCTTGTCGGCCAGCGCGCGCATGTAGCGCAGCAGCTCGTGCTCGCTGTGGTGGGTGTTGAACACCGGGTGCTGCAGGAACGCGCTGTGCCGCAGCAGCTGCGGCGGCAACGCGTCGGCGGTGGCGGCGTCGAGCGCGTCGATGTCGGCCTGGGCGCCGAACAGCTGCGCCAGCGCGACCACGTCGGCGCGGGTGGCGGTTTCGTCCAGGCTGATGCCCAGTGCGGTGCTGTCGATCGCGCGCAGGTTGATGCCGGCCGCACGCGCCTTGGCGTGGATGGCCGCGGCGTCCACACCGGTGACGTGCAGGGTGTCGAAGAAGCGTTCGCCGACGGCGACGCCGGCGCCGCGCAGCGCCGCGGCCAGGATCGCGGCCAGGCGGTGGGTACGGCGGGCGATGCGGACCAGGCCCTCGGGGCCGTGGTACACCGCGTACATCGAGGCCATCACCGCCAGCAGCACCTGCGCGGTGCAGATGTTGGAGGTGGCCTTCTCGCGGCGGATGTGCTGCTCGCGGGTCTGCAGGGTGAGGCGGTAGGCGGGGTTGCCGGCGGCGTCGATCGACACGCCGATCAGGCGGCCCGGCATCGAGCGCTTGTAGGCGTCGCGGCAGGCCATGAACGCGGCGTGCGGGCCGCCGAAGCCGAACGGCACGCCGAAGCGCTGCGAGTTGCCGACCACGATGTCCGCACCCCATTCGCCGGGCGCGGCGATTAGGGTCAGCGCGAGCAGGTCGGTGGCCACCGCGACCAGGCCGCCTTGCGCATGTACCGCGTCGGCCAGCGCCTGGTGATCGCCGATGTGGCCGAAGCTGTCCGGATACTGCAGCAGCACGCCGAAGCACTCGGCCTGCAGCGCTTCCTCCGGCGTGCCCACGCGCAGCACGATGCCCAGCGGCTCGGCGCGGGTGCGCAGCAGTTCCAGGGTCTGCGGGTGCACCGCGTCGTGCACGAAGAACGTGTCGGACTTGGACTTGGCCGAGCGCTTGGCCAGGGTCATCGCCTCGGCCGCGGCAGTGGCTTCGTCCAGCAGCGAGGCGTTGGCGATCTCCATGCCGGTGAGGTCGGCGCACATGGTCTGGAAGTTGATCAGCGCTTCCATGCGGCCCTGCGAGATCTCCGCCTGGTACGGCGTATAGGCGGTGTACCAGGCCGGGTTCTCGAGGATGTTGCGCAGGATCACCTTGGGCGTGTGGGTGCCGTAGTAACCCTGGCCGATGAAGCTGCGGAACACGGTGTTCCTGTCGGCGATGGCACGGATCTTGGCCAGCGCCTCCTCCTCGGTGATGGCGTCGGGCAGCGCCAGCGCGGCCGGCGACTTGATGTTGCCGGGCACGATGGCGTCGGTCATCGCCTCCAGCGAGTCGTGGCCGACGGTGCGCAGCATGTGCGCGATCTCGGCGTCGTTCGGGCCGATGTGGCGCTCGATGAAGGCGCAGTGGTGTTCGAGGTCGCGCAGCGAAGAGGTGTGAGACATGGCAGTCGTCCGGCTGAGGAAGGCACGAGGAGGCGAGGACATGCGCAATGCCGTCGTCGGACCGCGGCGGCGGGCACGATCGACGGGAAGCGCGTGTCCTCCCAATGCCCCTCTGTCCTTTTGCCTGAGAGTTTGGAAGCGGCGGCTGACGCCGCGCTTCGTGCCCCTTCGGCGCCGGGTTTGACCGGTCTCTCCAGAGTCTTGGTGCGGGTGGTATCGGGCCTGAGCGATTACGGGCGTTTGCGCCTTCGGCAGCGGGTCGCCCCGCTTCTCCCACCTTGCTGCATGGCGATTATAGCGTGGCCGGGGGCGCGCACGGCGGAGCCCCGGCACCGACGCCAGGCTGAATGGGCAGCTGCGGCGGATGCGCCCAGGCGGCCGCAGCGCGTATCATGGCCGCACTCCCTTCCTTTCGCGCCTGTCCATGCCGGACGGCGTCGTCGCGTGTGCGTCCGTCCTGCGGCCGCCGCGGCCGGTTTTTTAGGACGATGTCCCCATGACGCTCCCATCCGTGTCCACACGCCGCATGGCCCTGCTGCTTGCCGGGCTGGCGATGTTCGGCCCGTTCTCCATCGACACCATCTTCCCGGCGTTCCCGCAGCTGGCGCAGCGCCTGCACGCCGATCCGGTGGCGATCCAGCAGACGGTGAGCGTGTACCTGCTGGCCTATGCGCTGATGGGCCTGGCGCACGGGCCGCTGTCCGACGCGCTGGGGCGCCGGCGGGTGATCGTCGCCGGGCTGATCGTGTTCATCCTGGCCTCGGCCGGCTGCGCGCTGTCGCGCGACCTGCCGACCCTGCTGGCGTTCCGCGCGCTGCAGGGCGTCTCGGCCGGCGTCGGCATGATCGTCGGCCGCGCGGTGATCCGCGACCTGTTCCACGGCGACGATGCGCAGCGGCTGATGAGCCAGGTCTCGATGCTGTTCGGCATCGCCCCGGCGATCGCGCCGATCATCGGCGGCTGGATCCTCGGCAGCGGCCGCGGCTGGCCGATGATCTTCTGGTTCCTGGTCGGCTTTTCCTCGCTGCTGCTGGTGGCGACCCTGCGCTGGATGCCGGAGACGCATCCGCCGCAGGCGCGCACGCCGCTGGCGCCGCGCAGGCTGCTGCGCGACTACGTCGGCATCGCGCTCAATCCGCGCTTCCAGCGCCTGGCCGCGGCCGGTGCGTTCAATTTCGGCGGGGTGTTCCTGTACATCGCCTCGGCGCCGGTGTTCATGATCGACCTGCTGGGCAAGACCGAGCGCGACTTCGCCTGGCTGTTCCTGCCCACCATCGGCGGCATGACCCTGGGCGCATTCCTGTCCGGGCGCATGGCCGGGCGGTTCGGGCCGATGCGGCAGGTGCGCATCGGCTTCGTCTGCTGCGGCCTGTCGATGGTCGGCAACATCGCCTACACCGCGCTGGCCCCGGCCATCGCGTTGCCGTGGGCGGTGCTGCCGATCTTCTTCGCCGGCCTGGGCACGGCGCTGATCTTCCCGATCCTGGCGCTGGCGGTGCTGGACATGTATCCGCGCCAACGCGGGCTGGCCTCGTCGCTGCAGGCCTTCACCCAGTTGATGGTCACCGTGCTGGTGGCCGGGGTGCTGTCGCCGCTGCTCAGCGGCCATGCCCTGCACCTGGCGCTGGGCTCGGGCGGGTTCTTCCTGCTCGGCTGGGGGTTCTGGCGCTGGGAACGGCGCAGCGGCAAGCGCTTGCCGCGGCCGGATGCGCAGGTGCCGCGGCTGGAACCGGCCGACCCGCTGTGAGCCGCGCCGCGGTTGGGCTATCGTCGTCGGGTCATCGTTGAGGAAACCGCATGTCCATCCAGTCCAAGCCGCGCCGCGACCTGCGCAAGAAGCTGGCCGAGCGCCTGCGTCACCGCGCCGAGGGCGTCGCACCGGCCGCGCCCATCGAACCGCATGCGGAACTGCGCGACCAGCAGCGCACGCTGCTGGCCGGCATCGTGCGCCGCGACGGCGAGTGGGTGCTGGGCATGGACGGGCGCATCGCCGGGCAGAGCGAGAGCGCCGCGCAGGTGCTGTCGCTGATCATGCAGGCGGCAGAGCTGCACGAGCGCGCCGGTACGCCGGTGCGGCTGATGTACTCGGACGCGTTGAAGGATGCCGCGCAGGCCGACGCGCAGGCGCAGGGCCTGAGCTTCGAGGAGTTCAAGACACGCCACGCCCAGGCCATGCGCCGCGACGACGGCGGCGCGGCGGCCCCGGCCTGAGACCATGGGCCAGAGCGCCGGCCAGGCTGCGCAGGAGGCGGTGTCGCTGGCACGGGTGCGGCGCCGCGACGGCGTCGCGCTGATCCAGGCGCACCGCGCCAGCGTCGCCCTGCATCATCCCTGGAGCTATCCGTTCACCGACGTGCCCGGGTTCGAGGCGTGGTACAAGCAGACCCTGGACGGCAGCAACATCGCGCTGCTGGCGCGCGAACGCAGCAGCGGCGCGCTGGCCGGCCTGTTCACCTTCAGCCAGGTGGTCGGCGGCTGCTTCCAGAGCGCCTACCTGGGCTACCACGCCATGGCCGGCTGCGAAGGCCGCGGGCTGATGACGCATGCGCTGCGCCTGTGCGTGGGCTACGCCTTCGCCGAGCTGGGCCTGCACCGGGTGGAAGCCAACATCCAGCCGGACAACACCCGCTCGCTGGCCCTGGCGCAGCGTGCCGGCTTTCGCCGTGAAGGCTACTCGCCGCGCTACCTGCGCATCGGCGGGGTGTGGCGCGACCACGAGCGCTGGGCGCGGCTGGCGGACGACTGATCCGGTAGTGGGCGCGTGGCTGCTTAGCGCTGGCGCGGTGGCGTCGTCGGCGCTGGCGTGGGCGCGGATGCAGCGGGGGTGGCCGCACTGGCTTGCGCCGACGCCTGCGCCGCGGGATCCCACCCGCACATCCGCCCCTGGTTCTGCTGCTTGAGCCACTCCTGCATCGGTGCGAAGTACTCCAGCAGTGGGCCGGCGTCGATGCGCTCGCTGCCGGTCAGCTCCTTGAGCGTGGCCTGCCACGGCTGGCTGGCGCCGCGCTGCAGCATCGACCAGAACTTCTGTCCGGCTTCCTTGTTGCCGTAGAAGGTGCACTCGTACAGCGGCCCCTTGTAGCCGGCGGCGTCGCACAGGCTCTTGTAGAACTGGAACTGCAGGATGTGCGAGAGGAAGTAACGGGTGTAGGGGGTGTTGGCCGGCACGTGGTACTTGGCGCCGGGGTCGAAGAACGCCTCGCCGCGCGGCGTCGCCGGCGCCACGCCCTGGTACTTGGCCTTCAGTTCCCACCAGGCCTGGTTATAGCGGTCCGGGGCGATCGAGCCGTCGAACACGCCCCAGCGCCAGCGGTCGATCATCAGGCCGAACGGCAGGAACGCGACCTTGCTCAGGGCCATGCGCATCTGCGCGTTGATCAACGCCTCGCGTCCGACCTGCGGTGCGTCGACCAGGCCGATCGAATGCAGGTACTGCGGGGTCATCGCCAGCACCACGGTGTCGCCGATGGCTTCGTGGAAGCCGTCGTTGGCGCCGGCCTGGAACAGCGGCGGCAACGGGTTGTAGGCGAGGTCGTAATAGAGGTGGCCGAGCTCGTGGTAGATGGTGGTGAAGTCCGCTTCGTTCGGCTTCACGCACATCTTTGTGCGCACGTCGCCGGCCATGTCCATGTCCCAGGCGCTGGCGTGGCAGACCACGTCGCGGTCCAGCGGCTTGATGAACTGGCTGCGCGTCCAGTAGCTGTCCGGCAGCTTGGGCATCGCCAGCGAGGTGTAGAAGTCCTGTGCGCGCTCGGTCATCTGCCGCGCGCTGAGCAGTTGCGCCTCGCGCTGGGCCATGAACCGCGCTTCCGCCGAGGTATCGCCGTTGCGCCGCGCCAGCGCCGCGCTCAGGTCGCCCTGGTACTGCCGTTCCAGCGCGTCGGTGATGTCCAGGCTGCCGGCGCCGGGATAGGGCTGCAGCAGGTCCCACAGGTTGCTCCAGTCCTGCTGCCACATGTTGCCGAGCAGGTGCGCCGGCAGCAGGCCGCCGGCGAGCTCGCCCTTGTCCTTGCCGTACTCGGCGTCGAGCTTGCCGCGCGCGTAGCAGTGCAGCTGTTCGTAGAGCGGCTTGACCTGGGTCCACAGCCGGTCGGTCTCGGCGGCCAGTTGCGCCGGCGGCATGTCGTAGCCGCTGCGCCACAGCGCGCCGGTGTCGGCGTAGCCCATGTCGCGCGCGCCTTCGTTGACTAGTTCGACGAAGCGCTGGTAGTCCTTGCGCATCGGCTGCACGGCGGCGTGCCAGCCCTGCCAGGCGTCCAGTTGCTGGTCGTAGTCGCGGCTGCGGCGCAGCACGTCCTCCAGTTCGCCCAACTGTCGGCAGCGGCGCGCATCGCCCTCGCCGGTGCAATAGGAGGCGGCGCCGTAGGCGCCTTCCATCTTCGTCGCCAGCGCGGCCAGTTCGGTCAGCCGCGCCGGATCGCGCGGTGCCGGCATCGCGGTCATCTGCTGCAGCAGGCGCAGCGCGCGGGCGCTGTCGGCCGACATCGGCGTGCCGTCGTAGCGCCGCGCCTGCGCGATCCAGCCGTTGAGGGTGGTCAGCCAGCGTGCGTTGGCCCTGGCCGCCAGCCGCTCGCTGTCGCCGTTGATGTAGGTCGCCGACAGCCATTGCGCCGCGGTCAGTTCCGGCAGCAGCGCGCGGTACTCCTCGTTGATGCGGGCCACGAACTGGTCGGCGCTCTCGCCCTGGGGCTGGGCCGCGGCGGGGGCGGCGGTCTCGGCCGCGGGTTCCTTGCGGCAGGAAGACAGCGTCAGCAGGCTCGCGCCGAGACACAGCGCGAGCAGCGGAGAGCGGTGGTTCACGGCGAATCCTTGCAGGGCGATTGCCCGGAAGGCTAGTGGCCCGCCCGCACCGCCGCAAGTTCGGGCGGCGCGCCGTTGGCCGCGCCGCCGTGGCCGATCAGGCGACGGCCGCGCGTGGGCGGGCGGTCACTGCGGCTTGGCGCACTGCGCGAACAGGTCGCGCGCGTGGTCGTAGACGCCGGTCCGCACCTGCATCAGCCCCAGCACCGACGGGAACAGGTTGTCCTGGTTGGCATAGCGGCGCGAACGCGCCTGCAGGCAGGCCAGGTCCAGGCCGCGCGCGCTGGCGAAACCCGGCGAGAACCACATCACCATCGGCACGTGGGTCTGCTCCTGCGGCGCGATCGCGTAGGGCACGCCATGCAGGTACAGGCCCTTTTCGCCCAGCGACTCGCCGTGGTCGGAGAGGTAGATCATCGCCGTGTCGTAGTCGGGCATGGCCTGCAGCGCGTCGATGGTGCGCGCCAGCAGGTGGTCGGTGTACAGCAGCGAATTGTCGTAGGCGTTGGTGATCAGTTCGCGGCTGCAGTTGCCCAGGTCGGCGGTGTCGCAGGTCGGGGTGAAGCGGCGGAACGCGGCCGGATAGCGCTCGAAATAGCTGGGACCGTGGCTGCCGAGCTGGTGCAGCACCACCACGCGGTCGCCGGGCTTGGCGCGCACCTGCGCGGCCAGGTCCTGCAGCAGGATCTCGTCCATGCAGCGCCCGTCCTTGCACAACTGCGGATCCTTGGCATCGTCCAGGTGCTGGATCTGCAGGCCGTCGCACACGCCCTTGCAGCCGGACTGGTTGTCGCGCCACAGCGTGCTGATGCCGGCATGTTCGAGCACATGCAGCAGCGACTGGTGCTTGCGGATGTTGCTCTCGTTGTAGTCGTGGCGGCCGAACGGCGAGAACATGCACGGCACCGAGACCTCGGTGCTGGTACCGCAGGAATGCATGTCGGGGAAGTTGATCACGTCGCGCTTGGCCAGTTCCGGCGTGGTCTGCCGGGCGTAGCCGTTGAGGCCCCAGTTCTGCGCGCGCGCGGTCTCGCCCAGCACCACCACCAGCAGCCGCGGCTTGCTGCCCGGCGCGCGCGCGGTGGCCTTGGCGTCGTGTTCCAGCGGCAGCTTCGGCGCCTTGCGCGTGGGGCTGTCGGACTTGAAGTTCTGCCGCAGCGCGACCAGGTAGTTGATCGGCGTGGCCAGGTAGCGGATCTCGCGATGGTTGCGCATCATCGCCGACAGGTCCTGGAACGACAGCATCGCGCCGATGCCGCCCAGCGCCAGCATGCCGACCAGGAAGCCGGCGCGGATCGCCAGCGCCTTCAGCGGCGAACGCCGGATCAGCCGCACCCGCCACAGCACCAGGATCGGCAGCGCCGCGTAGAACAGCAGCGGCGCGATCAGCGCCGGGGTCATCAGCTCACGCGATTCCTTGTGGTCGGTGGCCAGCACGTTGCGCAGCATGTCCGCGTCCAGGTAGACGCTGTAGCTGTTCATGTAGTGCGCGGCGAACGCAGTGGTGATCAGCAGCACGGTCAGCACCGGCTTGGCGATGCCGCGCCACAGCAGCAGGCCCAGCAGCAGGCCGTGCACCGCCAGCAGCAGCAGGAACAGCGACAGCGCCAGCTTCACGTCGCCGGCGTGGCCGCTCATCGCGCTGCGCCAGAACATGCCGTTGCAGGCCAGGGCGAAGAATGCGCTGGCCGCCAGCGCCAGCGTCTCGTTGCTCAGTTGCGGGCGCCAGGCCCACCAGCGGGCACGGGACGCGATGGACGGCGAGGGCGGGGCGTCGGAACGGCTCATGCGGCGGCATCGTTGAAGGTGGACGGGTGGTGGTCGGCCTGCAGCGACATCGCGCGCGGCCACAACATCGCCCGGTACAGGCCCAGTGCCACGCCCCAGCACAAGGCCAGCGTCCACAGGTCGTGCGACAGGAAATGCGCGCCGCGCAACTGCTGACCAACCCCGAACAACAGGCCTCCCCCGAGGCCGATCGCCAGCGCCGGCCAGCGCCAAGCAGGCTTGAGCGCCAACGCGACGAAGTACAGCGCCACCCAGGCGTAGCCGGCACTGGAATGACCGGCGGGGAAGCATACCCCGCGCGGCATGTCGGCTGGGCGGGTTTCGAACAGGCCCACGAAGATCCGCTCGCCGCCGTAGCGGGTCAGGTCCCAGGGACAGTCCATATGGGTCACCGACTTCAGCAACGACACCGCGCCGGTGCTCAGCGCCACCGCCAGCAGCAGGTACAGCAGCGGCTGCCGGTAGTGGCGGCCGTCGGGACGGCGCCAGACCCACACCGTCAGCGTGGCGGTGACCGCCCACGCCGCAGCGCTCAGCAGCTTGCCGTCGTGGTGGATCAGGCTACGGGTCAGCGCCGCATCCTTCAGCGCCCATTGCCCGCCTTCCCAGCGATACAGCAGGTCGGCGATCCAGAAATCGCCGCCCAGGCCCATCAACACGGTGCTGGCCAGCAGCACCAGCGCCAGCGGCACCCACAGATGGGAGAGATAGAAGTGCCGGCGTGCGCCGAGGTGGGGCGCCGCCGCAGCGGACAATCGCAGGGGCGTACTGAGCATGGTCGACGAAGGCGGCCAGGGGCGGCGGGAAAGTGGGGGCATGGTCGGGTTGCGGGTGTCGGATAGCTGTCGGAACTTCGGGATGAGCGGGCCGAGGCTTCAGCGCAGGTTGCGCACCGCCGCTGGCATGCAAGCGGCGGGCCACGGCGTTGCAGAGAGAGAGGGGGGCACGAGGGGAGGGGCGGTTAGCACTGGGCGGCGGCGGGCGGGACGGGCAGCCTGATGCCACTGTGTTGGGAACGTTTCTAGGTTTTATCGAGATTCGATCAAGACGCGCGGCCGTTCTGACGGCGTTCCGACACGCTTCCGCTAGCATGGGCGGGTCCGTCCCACGAATTCGAGCGCCCCCATGCGGCTGCTGGTCATAGAAGACAACCGGAACCTGGTCGCCAACCTGTTCGACTACTTCGAGGTGCGCGGCCACACCCTGGACGCGGCGCCGGATGGCGTCACCGGGCTGCACCTGGCCACCACCCAGCGCTACGACGCGCTGATCCTGGACTGGATGCTGCCGCGCCTGGACGGGCAGCAGGTGCTGCGCGCGTTGCGCGAGGAGCACCATGCCGACGTGCCGGTGATCATGCTGACCGCGCGCGACGAACTGCCGGACAAGATCGCCGGCTTCCGCGCCGGTGCCGACGACTATCTGACCAAGCCGTTCGCGCTGCCGGAACTGGAAGTGCGGCTGGAAGCGTTGCTGGTGCGCGCCAGCGGCCGCGGCCGCAGCAAGCTGCTGCGCGTGGGCGACCTGCAGCTGGACCTGTCCACGCTGGAAGTGACCCGCGGCGGGCGCACCCTGCACCTGTACCCGGCCTGCCGCAAGCTGCTGGAGGTGCTGATGCAGGCCAGCCCGGCCGCGGTCACCCGCGACCGCCTGGAGCAGGCGCTGTGGGGCGACGAGCCGCCGGACGGGGACATGCTGCGCTCGCACATCTACGACCTGCGCCGCAGCGTCGACGGCCCGTTCGCGGCCAAGCTGATCCACACCCTGCCGCGCATCGGCTACCGCCTGGCGGTGGTCGGCCCCCACGAGGGCGAGCATGCCGACTAGGGCCGGGCTGCGGCAGCGGCTGACCCTGTGGCTGGTGGGCTACGCGGCGCTGCTGTCGCTGGCGGTGTTCGTGCACGGCTACATCGTCAACGACCAGGCCGAGCAGCTCACCTGGCGGTCGCTGCTGACCTCCGAACTGGACCACTTCCTGGCGCGCAGTGCCGCCGACCCGGACTATCGCTGGATCGACACCCGCACCGTGAGCCTGTACGGCGACGAGGGCGGTGCGCCGCTGCCGCCGGCGGTGGCGGCACTGGGCCCAGGGCTGCACGACGAGGTGCAGCTGGAAGGCAGCGAGAAGGTGGTGCTGGTGCAGGACGTGCGCGGGCGCCGCCTGGCGCTGGCGCTGGACATCACCGAACTGCACGACCACGAGGACAACCTGGCGCTGTGGATGCTGGTGTCCAACGCGGTGGCGGTGCTGCTGCTCGGCGCCCTGGTGGCCTGGGGCATGGGCCGGGTGGTGCAGCCGCTGATCGACATGGCCCAGCGCATCGGCAGCCTGCGTCCGGACCGGCCCGGGCAGCGCATCGAGGTGCATCCGCGCGCCAGCGCCGAGCAGGTGGTGATCGCCGAGGCGCTGAACGACTACCTGGCGCGCAACGACCTGTTCGTGGAGCGCGAGCGCGCCTTCATCGACAGCACCAGCCACGAGTTGCGCACGCCGGTGGCGGTGATCGGCGGCGCCGCCGAACTGGCGCTGGAGCAGCACGACGTGCCGCCCAGCGTGCGCAACCAGTTGCTGCGCATCCGCCGTACCGCCAGCGGCGTCGGCCAGTTGATCTCGCTGCTGCTGGTGCTGGCCAAGGATCCGGCGCGGCTGGCGCGCGGCAGCGACCTGGTGCGGCTGGACCAGTTGCTGCCGGAGATCGTCGAGGACCACCGCCACCTGTGCGCGGACAAGCGCCTGGAACTGGTGCTGGCGCCGCTGCCGCCGTGCGAGGTGCTCGCCCCGCTGGCGATCGTGCAGGTGGCGATCGGCAACCTGCTGCGCAATGCCATCGAGAGCAGCGACAAGGGCCGGATCGAGATCACCATGCCGGCGCCGGGCGTGGTCTGCATCGACGATCCCGGCCACGGCATGAGCCCGGAAGAGATCAGCGCGATCTACATGCGCATGGCGCGCGGCGGCGGCAGCCGCGAGGGCAGCGGCATCGGCCTGGACCTGATCGCGCGGCTGTGCGAGCACCTGGGCTGGGCGCTGCACCTGGATTCGCTGGCCGGCAGGGGCACCCGCGCGACGTTGGACCTGAGCAGCGCCTTGAAGCGCCCTGCGACGCCGTCGCCCGCGCCGTAGGAATGCCCTAGGCCTGCGCCGGCAGCAGGCCGCGTTGCGCCAGCCAGGCGCGTGCGTCGTCGGCGTCCTGTTCGAACCAGGCGCGGGTGGAGCCGAGCCGGTAGGTGTAGCCCCAGGCGTCCATGTCCGCCATCAGCCGTGCGCGGCCCACGCCGGGCAGGGCATCGGCCAGCACGATCTGCAGGTAGCAGGTGGCGTCTTCCTCTTCCACCGAGTCGGTGGCGTCGGTATGCACCTGCGCGCGCCGCTGCGGCGGCAGCACGATCAGGTGGCAGGCCTCGTGCAGCAGCGAATGCACCGGCGTGTCGTCGCGCACGTAGACGTCGCTGGCGATCACCCCGGCTTCCGGCTCGCCCCAGTAGCTGCCGGGAATGGCGGCGCCGTCGGCGACGCGGTGCAGGGCCAGCCCGTAGCCGGCCAGCAGCGCGCGCGGCGCGTCCAGGCCGATGGCGCCTACGGTCAGCACCTGGGCGGCGGCAGCGGGAAGGGCGGCGTCGGTCGGCATCGTGTGAAGTTCGCTTGGGCGAAGAGGGCGCGGCAGCCGCACCCGATAAACGGCGGGCACGGCCCGTCGCCGCGCCGGCGCGACCGCTGCGTCAGCCGCGGCGCCGGCCACGGCCGACGCGCGGCCTCAGGGCGTCGGCCCTTCCGGCAGGGCCACGGAGATGTCGAGCACGTCGTGCTCGCCGTCCTTGACCAGGTCCACCTTGACCGCGTCGGCGTCGATGTTGACGTACTTCTTGATCACTTCCAGCAGCTCGCGCTGCAGCAGCGGCAGGTAGTCCGGGCCGCCGCGCTGGCTGCGTTCCTGCGCGATGATGATCTGCAGGCGGTTCTTCGCGGTCTCGGCGGTGTTCTTCTTGGTCTTGAGGAAATCGAATAGTCCCATGCTCACCCTCCGAACAACTTGGTGAAGAAGCCCTTCTTCTCCACGGAGATGAAGCGCATCGGACGTTCCTCGCCGAGGATGCGCGCCACGGCGTCCTCGTAGGCCTGGCCGGCCGGGGATTCGGCATCCAGGATCACCGGTTCGCCCTTGTTGGAGGCGTTGAGCACGTCGCCGGATTCGGGGATCACGCCGATCGCCTTCAGGCCGAGCACTTCCTCCACATCGGCGATGCTGAGCATCTCGCCGGTTTCCACGCGCGCCGGGCTGTAGCGGGTCAGCAGCAGGAATGCGGGCAGGCTCTTGCCGTTCTCGGCTTTGTGGGTCTTGGAGTCGAGCAGGCCGAGGATGCGGTCGGAGTCGCGCACCGAGGACACTTCCGGATTGACCACCACCACCGCGCGGTCGGCGAAGTACATCGCCAGGAACGCGCCCTTCTCGATGCCGGCCGGCGAATCGCAGACGATGTAGTCGAAGCCGTCGGCGGCCAGGTCCTTGAGCACCTTCTCCACGCCTTCCTGGGTCAGCGCGTCCTTGTCGCGGGTCTGCGAGGCGGCCAGCACGAACAGGTTGTCGAAGCGCTTGTCCTTGATCAGGGCCTGCTTCAGCGTGGCTTCGTTGTGCACCACGTTGACGAAGTCGTACACCACGCGGCGCTCGCAGCCCATGATCAGGTCGAGGTTGCGCAGGCCCACGTCGAAGTCGATCACGGCGACCTTCTTGCCGCGTCGCGCCAGCCCGCAGGCCAGGCTCGCGCTGGTGGTGGTCTTGCCGACGCCGCCCTTGCCGGAGGTGACAACGATAATTTCAGCCAAAGGACTATCTCCTGATACGTTCGTGGTAGGGCCGCGTCAGTCTTGCGCGGCGATCATGATCTGGTCCTGCTCCAGCCAGACCTGGACGGCCTTGCCACGCAGTTCCTTGGGAATATCGTCCAGCACCTTGTAGTGGCCGGCAATGGCGACCAGTTCGGCGTGGAAGTCGCGGCAGAAGATCCGCGCCTCGGTGTTGCCCTGCGCGCCGGCCAGGGCGCGGCCGCGGAGGCTGCCGTAGATGTGGATGCTGCCGTCGGAGATCACCTCGGCGCCAGCGCCAACGGTGGCCACCACGGTCAGGTCGCAGTTCTCCGCATACAGCTGTTGTCCGGAGCGTACCGCGTTCTTCTGCATGCGCCCGGGTTGCGGGCGTGCCGCCGGAGCGGGCGGCGGCGGAGGCGGGGGCGAGACCGGCGCCGGCGCCGCAGCGGGTGCGCCGCCATCGAAACGCTCGTACTGCGCGCGGAACTTGGCCAGCAGCGGCAGCCCCAGCGCCACCGACAGCTCCTCGATCTCGCGGGTGCCGTAGGCCAGCGCCACCGGCAGCACGCCGGCGTCGCGCAGGCCGTTCAGCAACGCCTGCGCGGTGGCCACGTCCGGGGTCTGCGCCAGGCCGCCGAAATCGATGATCACCGCGGCACGGCCGAACAGCTTGGGCGCGCGCTGCACGCGCTCGCGCATCTCCTGGCTCAGCCGCGCCACGTCCAGCGTGCGCACGCGCAGGTTGGCGATGCCGACCTGGCCGATCTTCAGTTCGCCGGCCTGCTCGAAATCCAGATTCACCGACGACACGCTCAGGTCCCGGTCGGGCGCTGCGCCCGCTGCAGGCGATGGGCGTGGCCGGCCCAGGGCAGGTCGGGCAGGGTGTCGCCATAGGTTTCGCGCACCCAGGCGTAACTGCACAGATCCTTCAACAGCATGCTCGCACGCACCTCCACTTCGTTCATCGTGTTCTGGCCCACTTCGCGAAAACCGAAGCTGCCATGGAACAGCAGCGCCGCATCGGCGCCGTGATCCAGAAAAACCTCGCACGCCAGTTGCGGGTAGCGCAACTCGGCGTAGCTCTGCACGTCGGCGTAGAACGCCCGGCCGACGCCGCCGCCGCGGCGGCGGCTGGCCACCACGATGCGGTCGATGTAGAAAAACTGCGGGTAGCGCTCGCGGAACCAGGCGAAATTGCTGCTGTCGTGGTCGCTGTCGCTGCCGAAGCCGACCAGGAAGCCGGCCAGGTTGCCGTCGCGCTCGGCGACGCGGAAGTACTCTGCGGTTTCGTAGAAGCGGTGCAGCTTGGCCGAATCCAGCGGCAGGATCGCCAGTCCGGCGTTGTTGTTCAGGGCCAGGACCGAATCGAGCTCGTGCTCGCGCACGTCGCGGATGACGATCGACATTGAGACTCCATTGCTGATGCGCGCGCGGCCCCGTGCGGGCCGCCAGGCCGGATTATCGCACGCGCGACCCGGGGCGGCGAGCCGCGCCGGCATGACTTCCGTGGGAGTGCAATGCGCGCCGTTCATCCTAAGATGCGGGCATGTTGGGATATCTCAGCCATACCCGCGTCCTGCGCTATGCCGGCCTGTTCACCTGGGCGGTCATCTGCATGCCGTTGCTGTACCTGTACTGGGAGCCGGTCGAGGAATCGGGACGGATGCCCAGCGGCGAGGTGTGGCTGCTGCTGGCCAGCTACCTGGGCTTCGGCGTGGTCTATTTCCTGCTGACCCGGCGCCTGCACAGCGGCGACGGCGTGCGCTGGTACGACCGCGGCATGCTGGTGCTGCTGACCATCTGCGCGCTGGCGGTCGGCTACCTGCATCGCTCCGGGCTGGGCAGCATCCTGATGATGGTGGCGGCCGGGGTGATCCCCTGGCTGCTGCCGGTGCGCGCCGGGGTGGCCTGGCTGCTGCTGAGCCAACTGGCGGTGCTGCCGGTCTACCTGACCATCGGCTTCCCGCCGTTCGAGGCGCTGATGCAGTCGCTGCTGTACGGCGGCTTCTCCATGTTCATCTTCGTCACCAGCCTGGTCGCGCGGCAGCAGACCCAGGCCCGCGAGGAACAGCGCCAGCTCAACGCCGAGCTGCGCGCTACCCGCGCGCTGCTGGCCGAGAGCGCCCGGATCAACGAGCGCACGCGCATCTCGCGCGAACTGCACGACCTGCTCGGCCACCACCTGACCGCGCTGAGCCTGAACCTGGAGGTGGCCGGCCACATCACCGAGGGCCGCGCGCAGGAGCACGTGCAGCAGGCGCATACCCTGGCCAAGCTGCTGCTGACCGACGTGCGCGAGGCGGTTAGCCAGTTGCGCGACAGCGGCGCGATCGACCTGGCGGCGGCGCTGCGGCCGCTGGCCGAGCGCGTGCCGTCGCTGCAGATCCACCTGCAGGTGGAGGAGCCGCTGACCGTTGAGGATCCCGAGCGCGCGCACGTGTTGCTGCGCTGCACCCAGGAAATCATCACCAACGCGGTACGCCACGCCCAGGCCGACAATCTGTGGATCGAGGTGCGCCGCGACGGTCCGCAGGTGGTGATCCAGGCGCGCGACGATGGCCGCGGTTGCGAGACCCTGGCCCCCGGCAACGGCCTGCGCGGCATGCGCGAGCGCCTGAGCCAGTACGGCGGCAGCCTGGACGTGGCCGCCGCGCCCGGCGCGGGCTTCCGCCTGCGCGCCGCGGTTCCCGGCGCCGCCACCCTGCTGTCGCCCGCCGTTTCCCAAGGAGTGTTGTGATGATCCGTGTGTGTCTGGTCGACGATCAAACCCTGGTGCGGCAGGGCATCCGCTCGCTGTTGGCGCTGGACGGCGGCATCGAGGTGGTGGCCGAGGCCAGCGACGGCCGCCAGGCGGTGGAGCTGATCCCGCAGGTGGTCCCCGACGTGGTGCTGATGGACATGCGCATGCCGTCGATGTCCGGGCTGGAGGCGCTGCAGGTGCTGTCGCGTGCCGCGGCGCTGCCGCCGACCATCATCCTGACCACCTTCGACGACGACCAGCTGGTGCTGGCCGGGCTCAAGGCCGGGGCCAAGGGCTATCTGCTCAAGGACGTGTCGCTGGAACAACTGGTCGGCGCGATCCGCACCGTGGCCGGCGGCGGCTCGCTGGTGCAGCCGGCGGTGACCCAGCGCCTGCTCTCCGGGCTGGAGCACATGCGCAACGACTTCGTCAGCCTGGACCGGCCCGATCCGCTGACCGACCGCGAGACCGAGATCCTGCGGCTGATGGCCAGCGGCTTCTCCAACAAGGAGATCGCCAACTCGCTGGGCGTGGCCGAGGGCACGATCAAGAACCACGTTTCCAACATCCTGTCCAAGCTCGGCGTACGCGACCGCACCCGCGCGGTGCTGAAGGCGTTCGAGCTGCAACTGGTCTGACGGGACAGGATGCCCGGCCCGGCGCAGCGCGCCGGGCGTTTGCGCGCGGGTGGTCTGAACGGGACAGGTTGACCGGTCTGACGGGAGCGATCGCGCGCGGCCCGGCCGGGTCCTGGACGACGGCGCGGCTCGGGCGAGGGGCGGCGTGAGCGCGCCGAGCCCGCGCACCGCAATGCAATGGTCTGGCCCGGGGCGCGGGTCGGCAGGTCGTGCCTGTGCCCGCCGCGGGGCCGCCGGAGCTGGCTCCGATGCGGTGAAGGGCGCCATGCGTGCGCCTGTCCGGTGCCGTCGCCAGGACAATGGTCTGGTCGCCCCTGGCCCGGTGCGCACCGCCGTTGCCGGCATGGCGCCAGGCCGTTGCGGCACGGGGCGATGCGGCATTCCGTGATGTGCTGACCACGGACGGCGAAGCCTGCTAGGATGGGCGCTTCGCTTCATCAACCCGGCCGTGGGATCGGCCCCGGAGACCTCCTGAATGACCCGTATTATCGAGTTCCTGATCGCCCTGGGGATCGTGGTTGGCCTGTTCGTCATTGTTGGCCTGGTGCTGCCCTCGGAGCGTCACATGTCCGAAAGCGTCGAGACCAATCGGCGCATGACCATCGTCTATGACACGGTCAACAGCCTGCGTCGGTTCAAGGACTGGAACCCCCTGGTGCTGCGCGACCCGCGCATCGAGCTGAAGCTCTCCGGCCCGGAATCCGGCGTCGGCGCGCGCCTGGACTACAGCTCCAAGGAGGGCTACATCGGCAAGGGTAGCTGGACCATCACTTCGACCGAGAAGAACAAGGACGTGGTCATCGCCATCGAGGACGAGACCAAGGGCAAGGACAAGACCACCACCTTCAAGCTGGAGCCGACCGGCAAGAACGGCCGCAACGTGAAGATCACCCAGGACTACTCCGTCAAGTACGGTTGGGACCTGCTGGGTCGTTACGCCGGCCTGTACGTCAGCCGCCATGTCGGCGACGACATCAAGCTGGGCCTGTCGCGCCTGGCCAACGTGCTGGCCACCGTGCCGAACGTGGACTACCGCTCCGACGATACCCCGCTGAAGGACCTGAAGGTCGTCGAGGTCCCGGCCGAGGACCTGCTGGTGGTCAACGCCGGCAACATCGACCGCGACAACGACTCCATCAAGAAGTCCATCAAGGACAACCAGGAGTGGATCAAGCGGGTGATGGACGCCAACGGCCTGGAAGCGGCCGGTCCGGTGCGCATCGTCACCACCGACTTCGGCGCCGACAAGTATGCGTTCGACGTCGCCCAGCCGGTGCGCAAGCGTGCCGGCGGCGCGAAGGACGACACCAAGAAGGATGAGAAGAAGGACGACGCCGCGGCCGCCGCGCCGGCCGATGCCACCCCGGTTGCCGCCGCTGGCGAGCCGCTGAAGGTGACCATCCCGCAGGGCGCCCCGGTGACCTACGTGCGCACCCAGGCGCACCGCTCCGCCTTCGCCAGCTACACCGGCCACATGGCGGGCCTGGATGCGGCGCGCAACGCGCTGCGTGCCTGGGCCGCCACCAGCGGCTACGACGTGACCGACCGTCCGTACGAAGCCTGGAAGGGCGGGGTGGACAAGGCGTTCACGCCGGAAGGCACCTACGACATCTACTGGGCGATCAAGTAAGTCCTGCCCCGTGGTGGACGTGTAAACCGGAACGCGCCGCATCTTGCGGCGCGTTCTGTTTATGGGGGCGGCAAACCTTGCCGCGTCCTGGAGGAAACGCACATGCTGACCTTCGATCGCCGTACGCGCGGGCCGTTCTGGCTGTGCAGCGCCGGGGCACTGCTCGCGGCCGTGTCCATCGGCCTGTCCGCCTATGCCGCGCACGGCGTAGCCGAGCCCTTGGCGCAATCGCACCTGCAGACCGCGGCGCTGTACGCCTTCGGCCACGGCGTGGCGCTGGCGGCGCTGGGCCGCCGCAGCGAGCGCCTGCTGGGGCGCAGCGGGCTGTGGCTGTTGCTGCTGGGCACGCTGCTGTTCTCCGGCAGCCTGGCCGGCAATGCGCTGGCGCAGTGGCCGACCCGGCTGGCGCCGATCGGCGGCACCACGCTGATGCTGGGCTGGCTGCTGTGGGCGATGGATGCGCTGCGACGCTGAGTCCCGGTCGCGTCAGCGCAGCACAACAGTGGGCGAAGCGTAGCGGCGAGCGCGCGTAGGCGGCGGTGTCGCCATGCGCTGCGGTGCGCACCTGCCCTAGCGCGTGGCGCCGGGGGCCGGCGGGGTCGTGTCCGCGGTGGTGGGGGCGGGGCGCGCGGACGTCCCTGAGGCCGCGCGGAACAGCGGGCCGTCGCTCAGTCGGGGCGGTGCGCCGCCGGGAAGCGCTGCTTCTGCTGCAGCCAGCGGTGGTACTGGAAGGTGCCCCACGCTGCGCTCAGATAGGCCAAGGCGACCAGCGCGGCGATGCCCAGGCCATCGGCGTTGCCGGCAACGAGATGGACGATGCGTGCGAGAACGTAGGAGGCGAGCAGCAGGCATGCGGCGATGCGGCTCTTGCGGTAGGTGCCGTACGCGAGCGCCCCTATCATCAGCATGCTGGTGCAGTGGATCAGGGCTTTGACGGAATCGCCGGCGGCAACGGCGCGGATGCTCAGCAGGAGGTTGAACGTGGTCATCAGGCCGCCGACGATCCAGCCGGCGGCGATCTTGCGCAGGATGGGAGAGGGCGCCTGCGCGGGACGCGGTGCGGTCTGTGCGCTCTGCGCCTGCGGCGTGGCATAGGGGTTTTCGGACATTGCAGCCTCCATGTGTCGGTGAAACATCCCTGACGGCGTGTGCTGCCGAAACGTCGTGGCGCGCAGCGAGGGCGGCCGGGTGTGGCCGCGGCCAACGCCCACCCGGACATCCGCAGGCGGCTCAGTCGCTGTCGACCAGCTCCACCTGCGTCCGCAGGCGCACCCAGGCGTCCTGGCTGGGATCGTTGACCGTGACCTGCACGGTGTAGGTGCCGAGCGGGTCGCTGTCCTCGAAGCGCAGCTGCACCGACAGCGGCGCCAGTTCCAGCAGGCCAGCGGCGGCCGGTGGGCCGCCCATGCCCAGCGGTCGCATCGGATCCTGCAGGGTGGTGCCGCCATCGGGACCCAGCACGCGCAGGCTCATCTGCGCATCGCAGGCGCCGCCGTTGTTGGGGCTGGGCGCGCAGCCGGAATACAGCAGTGCCACCCGCAGTATCTGGCCGCGACGCGCGCGCGCGATCGTGCGCAGGGTGGGCGCATGCGCCGGTTCGGTCTGCCCCCATTCCTGCGCGAACGCGGCGAAGTCGGCATCGTCGGCGATCTGCAGTGCGGCGGCGAAGGCCTTGTCGTGCCCGCGTTCGGCGCTGTCGGGCCAGGCCTGGCCCTGCGGATCGTGCCATTGCGCGGCGGCGCAGGCCGGCAGCGCCAGCGCCAGCACGGCCAGTGCCCGCCAGGCGGCGATGCCGGCGCGCGGCCGGGGTATGTCGGAACGGATCATGCGCGAGCGGCCTCCTGCCAGCACCAGTGCCAGGGTTCGTAGACGATGCCATGCGGGTTGTCGCGCGGATAGCTCATCCGGTAACCGAAGCCGGCGGCGTGCTCGCGCAGCCAGGCGAAGGCGGGCGTGCGCTCGAAGCTTTCCTCGGCCGGCGGCTCGCCGGGCGTGCCGATGTCCAGCGCGTGCCCGCTGTGGTGCTCGCTGAAGCCCGGCGCGGCGTTGACCGCAAGGATCTGCTCCAGGGCCTGGCCGCGGGCGGACTTGCGCGCAAAGATGCCCAGTTGATACGCGTGGCTGCGATAGCCGGAAATCGCCTCCAGCACCACGCCATCGCGCGCGGCGGCATGGCGCAGCGTGTGCCAGGCGCGTGCGGCGCCGGCGCTCAGCCACAGCGGGCGCCGGTAGCGGTCGTCGCCGGCCGCGTGCAGGGTGGCCGGTTCCGGCTGCAGCGGCAGCCCGGTGCGCTGTGCGTAGCTGTCGGCGGCCAGGCCCAGCAGCGCCAACCGCTCATGCAGCGCGTGCAGCGGCAACCAGGCCGCGGCGCCGTCCGGTGTGCCGCGTGCGGGCAGCGCGTCGAGCCGATCCAGTGCGGCGTCGATGCCCGATTCGTGCATCAGCCGTGGCACCAGTGCGTGCAGCCCGCGTGCGTTCGCGGTCGCCAGGTAGCGCCCGTCGTGCTTGCGCCGCAGCAGCCAGGTGGCCTGCGCGAGCTGGCGCGCGTCGGCGTTGCTGCGCGCGCGCAGCCGCGCGGCCGGCAGCAGTTCGATGGTCTCGGTGTTGAGCAGCAGGCGGGGAACGGTGCGCATCGGCACAGGGTAGAGCCAAGCCGCGCGCGCGGCCAGTCGCGTGGGCGATCCGGCCGGCGCCGGCGTCGGCCGTGCCGCACACGACACGCCGGGGCGGACGCGATTCAGAAGAACTCGTCGAGCAACTGGTGGAACTGCAGCCGCTGCGGGTCCGGCGTGGCGATGCCGTACGCGGCGAAGAAGGGGGCGTTGAGTTCCGGGCCGAACTCGTCCAGGCAGTGGGCCAGGATCGCCAGGTCCTGGTACGGATCGGCGACCCCGGCGCGGCCGAGATCGATCACCCTGACGACGCGGTCCGGCGCGTCGAGCAGGATGTTGTCCAGCGAATAGTCGCCGTGGCACAGCACGCGTTCGCTGGCCAGCGGCAACAGCGCGTTCATCGCCTGCCAGACCGCCTCCGCCGACCAGCCGGCACGCGCCGCGTCGAAGTCCTCGGTGTCGACCAGGCCCGCCCGCAGCCGGCGATGCGCCGCGGACAGGCGCAGCGGGTGGCGGGTGTCGAACGGACAGGTATCGATCGGGGGGGCGTGGAAGCGGCGCAGGAAACCGCCCAGCGCCTGCACGATGCGCTCCGCTTGTGCGGGCGCCTCCTGCAACCACTGGTAGGCGGTCTTGCCCGGCAGCGCTTCGCTCAGCAGCCAGGCGCCGGCGGCGTCGGCCTCGAAATGCAGCACGCGCGGCACGTCGCCCGTCGCGCGTAGCCAGTGCAGCCGGGCGAATTCGTCGACCACCTCGTCGTGCGCGGCGCCGGTGCCGCGCTTGAGATACAGATCCGGCGTGCCGACGCCGCCGAGCCGGTAGACCTGGGCGCCGGCTTCGCCGACCAGATTGCGGTGCCAGTGCAGGCCGTGCAGCCGCGCCGCCAGCGTCGGCGGCAGCGCCGGTGCGCTGGTGGGAATCTCGCGTGGCGTCGTGTCGTCCATCGGATCTTCCTGGAGGTCGCATGGTGGAGCGGGCGAGGTCGCCGCCCTCGTCGTCGCTGTACCTGTCACTGACGGCGACGGCAGGGGGCGCTGCTGTTCGGCCCATCGCCTGTGCATGCCGGAGCGCGCGGCCTTGCGGTCTCGGGGCACGGGCTCGTGCCGACCGACAGAACGTACCGCACCGCGCGCAGCGTGTCGTGCCCTGTGCGATGGCCGGTCGCGACGGCGACCGACGCGGCGGCGCACGCCGGACTCACGCCCTGCGGCGGGCCGCGCTGCGCGTGTCTGCGTCGCCATGCTCCTGCGCGCGCGTTTGCCATTCCTGCAGCACCTGCCGGGGATGTTCGACGCTGAGCAGCAGCCAGCCGCCGTCGTCCAGCGGAACGGCCAGGACGCGATCGCCGGTGATCAGGCAGAACGCCTTGTGCCCGTCGCGGGTCCGGTAGTCGCCGGCGTGGAAGCCGGGATAGCCGAAGCCGAGCAGCTTCAACGCCGGCTTGAAGCCGGTGTGCTCGGACAGCGCGAGTACGCGCGCGGCCTCCAGGCGCAGTGCGGCCAGCGGCACGCGGCGGGTCAGGAAGGTGGCGCGCACCTCCAGCAGGCCGTCGTGCAGCAGCACGCGCTGCCGCGCGAAGGTGGCGGTGCCGGCCACGCCGATCGACGCCAGCAGCCCGACATGCCACCAGAGCGCGCCGGGCCGCGCCGAATGCAGTGTGAAGGCGCCGATCACCACGGCCACGAGCAGCAGTGGCAGCCACAGCCATAGCGCCAGGCCCAGCCGATGCGCCGGCGACACCGGATACTGTCGTGCCGGGCAGCGCGATGTGGCTCGCCGCCGGCTCATGGCGCGGCGCCCCGGCTGGCGGGCAAGGCGCGGACCCAGGCGACGACATCGGCGATCAAGGCCGGGTCGACGTGGCCGGGCGTCGCGTACTCGGCCGGTCCCGGCGCACCGCTGCCGGCGATGCCCAGGTGGTTCAGTGCGGGGTAGCGGTGCAGGGTGGCATGCGGATCGTGCGCCAACGCCTGTTGCCACCGCTGCCAGTCCGGCGCGGTGACCTGGAAATCGCGCTCGCCCTGCAGCCACAGCACCGGCTGCGCGAGCGCGCTGACGTCGGCGACCGGATCGATCCGGTCGAACGCGCGCCAGTAGGCGGCGGGCACGTCCAACGGCGAATCGCTGCGCGCGACCTCGCCATCGCCGCGCACCTTGGCCACGCGGCGCTCGATCTCGGCCAGCGCGGCCTGCCGCTGCGGCGACGGCGGATGCTCCTGGCGCAGCAGGTAGCGGTTCTGCTCGATCAGCAGGTCCAGCAGCGGCCGCGCCGGGGCCGCCCACAGGACGATGCCGGCGGTCTTGCCGGAGCGGCGTGCGATGCGGGCCGCGAGCATTCCGCCCTGGCTGTGGCCCATCACCACGATGCGCGCAGGGTCGATGCCAGGCGTGCGTGCCAGCGCCGCCACCGCGGCGACGGCGTCGTCGGTGGTCTCGTCGTCCATGGTGAAACCATCGTCCATGCGTCCGGCAACGCTCTGCGGCAGTGCGAAGGTGCGTTTGTCGTAACGCAGCACCGCGATGCCCTGGGCGGCCAGGCCACGGGCGATGTCCAGGAACGGCCGGTTCGGGCCGATGGTCTCGTCGCGATCCTGCGGGCCCGAGCCGTGCACCAGCACCACGGCCGGGAACGGGCCCTTGCCCGCCGGTCGTGCCAGCGTGCCCGGCAGTGGCCCGACCGCGAATGCCTGTTCGGTGAAGCCGGCGTCGGCGGGAGGCGCTGGCGCGGCCGGCGGTGGCGCGGGGGTGAACAGCAGGCCCGCGATCTTGCCGTCCGCATCGATCGAGACATGCGCCAGCAGCGCGCCGCGCTCGAACTGCAGGCGCTGTTCGATCACGCGCAGCCCTTGCTGCTGGCGTTCGCTGACCGGGCCGCGCTGCTGCAGCGGGCCCAGTTGCGCTGACAGCGTGCGCCAGGCCGCGGCCAGCGTTTCGGGCGGCAGCGCCTTGGCCATCGCCGGCGTGAACTCGGCTTCGACAGCGGCGAGGTCGCCGGCCTGCAGGCGATCCAGCAGTGCGCTGGCGGTCTGTTGTGGCGCCGCGGTCAGCGCCGAGAGCGGAGCCAGCAGCGCCGCCAGTGCAGGTGCGAGGCACCGATGCGGACGCATCTCAGAGCTCGCGCTTGAACATCAGCAGCGGCTTGGTGCCCGGCAGCGCGAGGACGTTGACCAGCTCCCAGCCGAGCTTCCCGTGCTTGTTCAAGTCGGCCTGCAGCTCGTCCAGTTTCAGGCCGAGCATCAGCGTGGTCTTCGCTTCAAGGGTGAGGTATTCCCAGCGCTTGCTCATGATTCGGGCTCCTTGTCGTCACGCGGCTTGGGCAGCCGCCCGGCCTTGCGCAGCGCGTCGCGCAGCACGTATTCGATCTGCGCGTTGAGGCTGCGCAGCTCGTCGTCGGCCCAGCGCTGCGCCGCCGCCAGTACGTCGGCGTTGATGCGCAGCGGATAGGCCTTCTTCTCGCTCATGGCCGCTCCCGCCGCGCGGCGTCGCTGCGCCGCAGGTGCAGCAGCATCGACACGATCAGCGCGTTCACCGTCAGCAGCAGTGCGATCGCCACCGCATAGACGCCGGCGCGCTGGCCGCCGGTCCAGTACAGCGCCGCCGCGCCGAGCAGGATCGCCAGGCCGATCAGCGCCCAGCGCAGGCCCAGCCCGCGCGCGCGCGCGTCGTCCTTGCCGCCGACCCAGGCGGCGATGACCAGGGCCGGCAGGCCGGAGAGGGCGAGCGCCAGCGGCGCGATGGCGGCATGCAGGCTCATCGACACCTCAGTACAGCGAGCCGGCGTTGACGATCGGCTGGGTGCCGCGGTCCGAGCACAGCACGGTCAGCAGGTTGCTGACCATGTGCGCCTTGCGCTCCTCGTCCAGCGCGACCACGCCGTTCTTCTGCAGTTCGGCCAGGGCCATCTCGACCATGCCCACCGCGCCGGCGACGATGCGGGTGCGCGCGGCGATCACCGCGTTGGCCTGCTGCCGCTGCAGCATCGCCTGGGCGATTTCCGGGGCGTAGGCGAGGTGGCTGATGCGCGCCTCGATGACGTCCACGCCGGCCTGGGTCAGGCGCTCGTCGAGGTGGCGCTTGAGCTGTTCGCTGATCTCGTTGGGATGGCTGCGCAGCGAGATCTGCCCGTCCTCGTGCTGATCGTAGGGATAGCTGGTGGCCATCGCGCGCAGCGCCGCCTCGGACTGGATGTGCACGAAACTCTCGTAGTCGTCGACGTTGTAGACCGCCTCCGACGCATCCATCACCTGCCACACGATCACCGCGGCGATCTCGATCGGGCTGCCGTCCAGCTCGTTGACCTTGAGCCGGCCGCTCTCGAAGTTGCGCACGCGCTGGCTGACCTTGCGCTTGGCGTAGAAGGGGTTGTTCCAGCGCAGGCCCGGGTCCTTGACCGTGCCGACGTAGCGGCCGAACAGGCTCAGCACCGCGGCCTGGTTCGGTTCCAGCGCGTACAGGCCGACCACCAGGAACAGCGCGACGGCCAGCACCGGGATCGCGACCAGCAGGGTCCACGGCATCGCCGACGGCTGCAGCGCGCCGGTGGCGATGATCGCGCCGGCGCCGGCCACGAACACCAGGACCAGGCCCACGATCATCGGAATGCCGGGCAGGGAGGGGCGGGGCTGCTCTTTCATGGCGGGACGTCCTTGGGTGGTTGGACGAAACGATATCAAATTGATATCAGGTTGCAAGGGGTGGGGAGTGGGGAATCGGGAATGGGGAATCGTGGAGGCGGGTCCATGGGGCGGATGGGTTCAAGGAGAGCTTTGTGAATCCGTGCTTCCACTCCGGTGGCTGCGCGCGGCAACCGCTGTCGAGGAGGAGGGGGTGGAAGTCGCGAGAGATGGGAAAGTCATGCGGCTGCGGCCGGGATGTCGGCTTGCGGGCGTCGGCCGCGCGCTGTCACGCCGGCGCCGATCCAGCGCTTTTGCGATTCCCCAATCCCGATTCCCGAATCCCGTCGCCGCAAAGCGGCGACCCATCAGCCGTTGACGATGAGCACCGGCGTGCGGAAGCCGCTGAGATGGTGGGTGCCGGTGGCGATGTCGCTGCGGTAGCGGCCGGGGATCTCGATCTGGCAGCGTTTGCCGATGCGCACGCCGGGGCCGATGTCCACCTGCCGGCCGAGCGTGGCCTGGGCGCCGATCTGCGCCTCCGCGCCGATCGTCACGCCGGCCTCGATCCACGCCGACGCGCCGACCTTGACCGCCGATTCCAGCACCGCCGCCGCGCCGATCCAGGCGTTGAAGCCGATCTCGCAGTGCGCATCGACGAGGGCGCCGGCGCCGATCGCACAGTTCTCGCCGACGCGCGCGCTGGCCGCGACCTGCGCGCCGCGGCAGATCAGCGGCGGCATCTTGAAGCCGCGCGCCTTGAGTTCGCCCATCAGTTCCTGGCGGCGGAAGTTGAGGAACTGCGCGCCCCAGGCGACGAAGGCGGTGGCGCCGCTGTCGGCCAGCGCGTGCAGCGCGTCCAGGTCGAAGCGGTAGTCCTTGCCCTGGGCCACGTCCACCGGATGCAGCACGCACTCCGGCGCCGCCTCGGCCCAGGCCGCCAGCGCCCAGCGCAGCAGCGCACCGCTGCCGACCACATACTTCTCAGAGGACATGGCGGCCCTCCATGACGTCCATGTACCAGCGTTCGATCTGCATGTTGGCGTGCTCGTAGTCGCCGAGGACCGCGCGTGGGGCACCGGCGCGCAGGCCCGACTGCACTTGCTCCATGATCTCGATGTCCTCGCGCAGCACCTTCTCGGCGCCGTGGAGGTGTCCCAGCAACACCGCGTCGGAGCCGGGATAGCGGTGCTTCTTGCGTGCGGTGACGTAGTAGACCAGCAGGTCGGTGCGCTGCGCCGACACCGGCTGGTGGTGCTCGATGATGAAGGAGTAGCCGCCCGAGCCCGAGGCGATGTGCAGGTTCGGGTACAGCAGCCAGTTCAGATACCAGTCGTCGTTGCCGAAACGCTCCACGTGCGCATGCCAGGGGTAGTGCGCCATCGCCAGCAGCGGCTCGTTGAGGCCGCCGCTGCTGAAATCGCGCAGGCGCGCCAGATGCGCCTCGCGCGAGACGCTGCCCTCGGCGTGGTAGCGGCGCGCCTCGGCGATGCCGGCATCGTCCATCTGCACCTGGAACTTGACCTGCTGCGCCAAGGTGCGTGCATGCACGAAGCGCGGGTGCAGCGCGTCGCGCAGGTTCTCGTAGGCCAGCTTCCAGTTGAAGTCGGCCTCGAAGGTCGCCACCAGCACTTCGTCGTCGAACTGCTCGGAGGCGGCGCGCAGCATCTCCAGCGCCTCCAGCGAGAACTGCGCCTCCAGCGGCATCGGCGCGTCCGACAGGTTCACGAACACCAGCTTGCCGATGCAGGCCACCGCGAAGCGGCGCAGCCGCAGGCAGGCGCGCGCCTCCGGGGCCAGGCGGTAGGCGTCGTCATGGAACGGGATGTTGTCCACGCCGCCGTCGGCGCCGTAGCGCCAGCCGTGGTAGCTGCAGACCAGCGGGCGCACGCCCTGCGGTTGTTGCTGCAGCGGGTTCTGCCGGTGCAGGCACAGGTTGTCGAAGGCGCGCAGTTCGCCGTCGATGTTCTGCACCACCACGTCCACCCCGCATACCGAGCGCCGCACGAAGGCATTGGGCTTGTCCAACAGCATGCGCGGCGCCACGAACTGCCATAGCGGGCGCAGCAACTGCTCGCGCTCGCGGGCGAACCAGGTTTCGTCGATATAGGCCTCGGCCGGCATCAGCGAGTGCATGCAGGCGCCTCTGGCTGGCGGCAGGCGTCGTGGCGGTGTTTGGCAGTGTGTCGGTGCATGGCGACATCCCCAGGGTCGCCGCAGAAGATAGCACCTCGCTGCGCGCCGGCGATGGCACGGCCGCCCCGATGCCGGCGCGGGGCGGCGGCCGCTAGAATACGCTCCCCTCTTCGCGCAGGCGCCGCCGCCATGGTCACTCTGGGAACTCCGTTGTCCGCTTCCGCCACCCGCGTGCTGCTGCTCGGCTCCGGCGAGCTGGGCAAGGAAGTGGCGATCGAACTGCAGCGCTTCGGCGTGGAGGTGATCGCGGTGGACCGCTATGCCGACGCGCCGGCGATGCAGGTCGCGCACCGCAGCCACGTGGTCGACATGCTCGACGCGATGGCGCTGCGCGAGCTGATCGCGCGCGAACAGCCGCACCTGATCGTGCCGGAGATCGAGGCGATCCACACCGAGACGCTGGTGGCGCTGGAGCGCGACCTCGGCCAGCGGGTGATCCCGACCGCGCGCGCGGCGCGGCTGACCATGGACCGCGAAGGCATCCGCCGCCTGGCCGCCGAGACCCTGGGCCTGCCGACCTCGCCGTACCGTTTCGTCGACACGCCCGAGCAGTACCGCGAGGCGATCGCCGCGGTGGGCCTGCCGTGCGTGGTCAAGCCGGTGATGTCCTCCTCCGGCAAGGGCCAGAGCACGCTGCGCAGCGCCGCCGACATCGATGCGGCCTGGGAATACGCGCAGACCGGCGGCCGCGCCGGCGCCGGCCGCTGCATCGTCGAGGGCTTCATCGACTTCGACTACGAGATCACCTTGCTGACCGTGCGCCATGCCGGTGGCACCGCGTTCTGCGATCCGATCGGGCATTGGCAGAAGGACGGCGACTACCGCGAGAGCTGGCAGCCGCAGCCGATGTCGGCGCTGGCCCTGCAGCGCGCGCAGGACATCGCCCGCGCGGTCACCGACGACCTCGGCGGCTGGGGCCTGTTCGGCGTGGAACTGTTCGTCAAGGGCGACGAGGTCTGGTTCAGCGAAGTGTCGCCGCGGCCGCACGACACCGGCCTGGTCACCCTGGTGTCGCAGGAACTGAGCGAGTTCGCCCTGCATGCGCGCGCGATCCTCGGCCTGCCGATTCCGGCGATCCGCCAGAACGGCCCGTCGGCCTCGTGCGCGCTGCTGGCGCACGGCGAGGGCGTGCCGCGCTTCGGCAACGTCGACGCCGCGCTGCAGGCCCCGGACACCGCCTTGCGCCTGTTCGGCAAGCCCAGCGTGCACGGCCACCGCCGCGTCGGCGTGACCCTGGCCCGCGGCGCCGACATCGAACAGGCACGCCAGACCGCCCGCGACGCCGCCGCGGCGCTCACCATCGACCTGGACGCCTAGAAGGTCGGGCATCGGGAACGCGGGTCCAAGCGCGGACCCGCTTCCCATTCCCCATTCCCGTTTCCCCATTCCCAGCTTCTAGGCCGGCGGCGCAAACCGTGCCGCCGCCAGGCGGATGCTCCACACCAGTTCCACCATCGCCAGGTTGTTGAGCAGCGCCTCGCCGCCCAGCACCAGCCAGTAGCCGGCGCCGTCGACCCAGAACGGCACGAACGACCAGTCCGGCAGCAGCAGCTGCGGCTCGCTGTAGAACGCCACGTAGCGCTGCGCGCCGTGCCAGCCGCGCACGGCCTGGCGCTGGGCGAAACCGGAAAAGTCGGCGGCGGCCACGCTCAGCGTCTCGGCCTGTTCCTGGTCCAGGCCGGCATGGCCCAGGCAGAAGCCGCTGTCGGAGGCCAGCACCGCGCGGCGTTCGGCCGAGAGCGGGGCGATCACGTGCTGGGCGAAATCGTCCAGGCGGATCTCCGGGCCGGGGACGGCGCGCCGCAGCAGTTGCACCCACTGCTGTTCGCGCGCTTCCTGCAGCAGTCGCGGCGCGTCGCCGCCCACGCGCTGGCGCCATTCCTGCAGCGACAGCGCGCCGTGCGCGCCGAGCAGCAGTTGCAGCGCGCGCTGCATGCGGTCGGGGGTGGCGCTGGCGAAGCCATGCAGCACGCCGTGCGGGGTCGGCATCAGCCAGGTCGGTTCGGCGGTCGGGTCGGGGGCGGTCATCGCGGTGCGCTCGCGCTGGAAAAGCACAGGGCGTCGACGCTGCGGCCGCCCAGCGGCTCGCGCTGCTGCAGCCAGCGCGCGGTGCGGTCCCAGCGGTCGCCCAGGGCCAGCGCATGGCGGCGCAGTTCGCGGGTGGCGAGCATGAAGGCGAGTTTGTCCTGGCAACTGATGCAGTAGTCGAGGAATTCGCGTTCGCAGCGTGCCGCGGCGAGCGGCGTGCCGTCGCACAGCGCGTCCACCACCTCGCGCACCATCCGCCGCGAATGGTCCGGGCTGGCCCGGCGCACCCGCGCCGGCACGTCGGCGGACGGCCGCGCCAGCACGCTCCAGCGCGTGGCCAGGGCGTTGATCGGCAGCAGCGCGTGGCCCTGGCTGTGGCGCTGGAAGGCTTCGGCCACGTGCGGCGCCAGGTGCGCTGCGGCCATCTGCAACGCCAACTGGCGCAGGGCGGTGTCGTGCCGCGGCAGGGCCACGAACAGGTCGGCGAGCACGCCCTGGGTCGGCTCGTTGTCGTGCAGCTGCAGTGCCGCGTGCAGCCGCGCCAGGTGCGCGGCGGCGTCGCGCGGGTCGCGCAGCAGGGCGCGGGCATGGGTGCGCATCACCAGGCGGGCGGGATCGCAGGCGGGAGGCGTGGGCATGGGCGCCTCAGTCCAGCAAGGTGTCGATCAGGTCGATCATGAATTCGGCGTCCTCGGTGGCCATCGCCTCGAAGCCGTGTTCCAGGCCCAGCGCGTCCAGCACCGCCTGGTCGTCGCGGTGCGCGGCATCGCCCAGCGTCAGCAGGGCGTCGCGCAGCGCCGGCAGTTGCGGGCCCAGGCGCGGATGCGCCAGCAGCACGTGGCCGATGTCGCACAGCGCGCTTTCCACCAGCGGGCGCAGCCGCGCGCGGCTCAGCCGCGACAGGCCGTGGTAGGCGGTGGCCAGGAACAGGCCGGCGTCGGCTTCGCCTTCCAGCAGCAGGCGCGCCACCGCGGCGTAGCTGCTGGCCGGGCGCCAGGCGATGCGCTCCGGCTCCAGGTCGGCCGGTTCCAGCAGACGCAGGCCGATCAGGCGCACGTCGTGGTTGGCGGTGACGGCGATGCGGCAGCCGTAGGGCAGGTCTTCCACGCAACGCATCGGCGCCTCGGCCGCTGTCGCGATCACCACCTCGTCGGCGTGCCCGCGCGGCCGCACCAGCGGCAGGTAGCCGCGGTCGCGGATCAAGGCGCTGGCATCGAACGGGCTGGCGTACACCAAGTCGACGACGCTGTCGTCCAGCAACTGCCGCTGTTCGGCGGCGTCGGCCGGCATCAGCAGGCGCAGGCCGATGCCGGCGCGGCGTTGCAACACCGTGCTGAGCAGGTACCAGCCGCCGAAATATTCGGGCGCGAAGTCCGGCGCGATCAGGAACGTGCAGCTCATGCCGGCGGCTCCGCACGCTCGTCCTGCAGCCATTGCGCGTACAGCGGCTGCAGCGCGTCGATGCGCCGCCGCGAGGGCTTGCGCCGCACCGAGGTGAAGCCGACCACGCGGCCGTCGCGCACGTTCGGCAAGGCGGTGGCGTAGACCCAGTAGCAGGCGCCGTCGCGGCGCAGGTTCTTGACGTAGCCGTGCCACTTCTCGCCGGCCAGCACGGTGTCCCACAGCGTGCGGAACGCGCGCCGCGGCATGTCCGGGTGGCGCAGGATGCAGTGCGGCGCGCCGATCAGCACCTCCCGCGGCCAGCCGCTGAGTTCGACGAAGGCGTCGTTGGCGTGGGTGATGACGCCGTCCAGGTCGGTGCGCGAGACGATCAGGCGCCCGTCCGGGTAGGCCACCTCGCGCTCGCTCCAGTACACCGTGCGGCGGCTGCCGTCGTGGTAGCGCAGCTCGGCGCTGCGGTGCGGCTCGTGCGGTGGATCCATCGGCGGCAGCGGCATGGCGGCCCCCTACAGGATCTGCTGCAGCGCCTGCGCGGCGCGCTTGATGTCCAGGAACACCAGGCCGAGCTTGGCGCTGGGCTTGGCGAGTACGGTGAGCACCGCCTCGCGGCCGGCCGCGCTCATGATCACGTAGCCGAGTTCGCCCTGCACCAGCACCCGTTCCAGCGCGCCGCGCGCCAGTTCGCGCGCGCTGCGCTCGCCCAGCGCGAGCAGTGCCGCGGACATCGCGCCGACCCGGTCCTCGTCCATGCCCTGCGGCATCGCCGAGGCGATCATAAGCCCGTCCAGGGAGATCAGCGCCGAGGCCTCGATATCGGCAGTGGCGCCGTTGAGTCCCTCCAGCGCCTGTTGCAACTGTTGCGTTCGCATGCTCGCCTTCCGCTTGCGCATCCCCAGTGGGTGCGGGAGGCATTGGACCGCGTCGGCGCGGGCTTGCCCTTGATCTGGATCAAGGCCGTGGCCGGCGCTGGCCCGGCTGCGGGCGTTCGGCGGAGGTCAGCGGTGGGCAGGCGCTTCGGTTCCGAGGATGGCCGAGGCACTGCGTGCCGGGGTGAAGCCCCTGCCGTGATGGGAGCAAGCACCTGCGCGTGCTGTCGCGCCGTGCGCGGTAGCGGGCGACGGGTGCGGTGCGTACCGGCCGGTCGAAAAAACGCGGCGGCCGATGGGCCGCCGCTGGTGTGCTGCACTGGCCGCGGCGCGATGCGCGCGGCGATTTTTTTGCCTGCGCTTACGGCCCTGCGGCGACGTCGACCCAGACCAGGTGATGGTCGCTGCCGTCGGCGATGGCCGCGGCGGGATCGCTGGACGCCGGCCAGAACACGCCGCTGTCCAGGTAGCGGAAGTTGCGCGACGGCAACACGTAATCCAGGCGCATGGTGCCGGACTTGGGACCGAAATCGCCGGTGACCTGCTGCGGCGGGCCGCGGTGGGCGATGCCGTTGGCCGCATAGGCGCGCGTGGTCTCCTCGCCGCCGGTACTGCGCGGGGCGGGGGACTGCAGCACGCGCGGGTGCGTCACCAGGGCGCGGATCGCATCGTGGCGGCCGTCGCCGTCGATGACGTCGTTGTTGAGGTCGCCGAGGATCACGAACTGCGCATCGGCGGCCAGCCCGCCGCAGCGGCCGGCGTCGTCGCACAGCCAGCGCGCCGTGCCGCTGCCGGCGTCGTCCAGATACTCGCGCCACACGCGCAGTTCGTCGTGGTTGCGCGCCGCATTGCGCTTCTCCGCGCCGTCGAACACCGGCGGGGTCGGGTGCGCCACCAGCGCATGCAGCACGCCCAGCGGGGTGCGCACCGGCACGTCCCAGTGCGACTTCGACGACAACCGCAGCTGCGCCCACACCGCGTCGCTGTGGAAGAAGCGGCCGGTGGCCGGATCGACCGGGCGCAGCGCGTCGGGCATCGCGCTCCACTTCAGCAGGCGGAAGCTGCGCACCGCCGCGGTGTCGATCGGATACCTGGACAGCAGCAACATGCCGTACTGGCCGGGATGCAGGCCGTAGCCCCAGGCGTCGTTGCCGCGCGCGCGGCCTTCGCCGCCGACATGGCCGTCGTTGTCCAGGTCCAGGCCGCTGGGCACGCCGGTGTTGACCGGCGCCAGGTAGCGGTAGGGGTAGCGCAGCGCCGCGCCGCCGTGCGGTTGCGGCACCGCGAGGTAGCGCTGCTCGAACAGGTCGGCGGCGCGGTGCGCCTCGTCGTAGTCGAACTCGTTGAGTAGCACCAGGTCCGGGCGCACCTGTTGCAGCACCGCGGCGATCTTGCGCGCCTGTGCGCTGTCACCCTGCAGCGCGGCGATCAGGCCGCCGGGTTCGTCGGAATTGAGCGAGGTGTTGTAGGTGGCCAGCCGCAGCGTCGTGGCGGCTGGCGCGGCGGTGTCGGTCATCGGGTGAGCGTTAGGAGCAGTGTGCGCGCAGGCGCCGCACAGCAGGGTCAGGGCGAGCAGGAGCAGGTGGGGTTTCATCCGCCCAGTTTCGCACGTGCGCCATGTCCGCACGATGGCGGCCCGGGCCGGATCGGCGCCCCGGGGGGCGCCGCCGCGCGCGCCGCACTTCCCGCGTCATGCCCAGTGACGCCGGTGGCAGAGGCAGGCGCCGGCGGTGGCGCGGAATGCCTGCGCGCAGTAATCGACGATGGCGGCATCGGTGACCTGCGCGTCTAGGTCCGCGTGCTGGCGATAGTCCTCCAGCGTCCGCTGCAGCGCCGGCCGCAATGCGGCGAAGAACGCATCGTCCATGGCCGCATTGCTCATGTACTTTCCCGGGTAGCCGGCATAGATGCCGTGCTTCAGGCACGCGTGGGCGAACAGCCTGCCGTGCGCGCGCGACGGCAGCACGACATCGAACATGGCCTCGTTGCCCAGCACCCGAGCGGCCACGCCGCAACTGTCGAAGCCAGCCTGCACGTGTCTCTTGAGGGTTGCGCCATTGTCGGCGATGCGGGCGATGACGTCCGCCTCCTCGAAGATGTCCTGGGTCAGGTTGCCCGCCACGAAGGCCCGGTTCTCGCGCAGGAACGTGTTGCCGAGATAGGCCCGGTCCGCGCCCTGCATCGCATCCTCGGTGCCGACCACGGCGGAAAGACCCATGCCTTGCGCGAGTCCCTTGGCGATGGTGATGAGATCGGCGTTCACCGCATGCCGGCGACAATACCCGCCGTTGGCGTAGCGCAGTCCGCACAGCACTTCGTCGACCATTAGCAATGCCCCGTGCGACCGCGCCATCGCGGCGAGGTCCTGGAGCAGTTGCGGAGGGAACGCCGACGGTTCGGGGGTGAAGAAGACGCCCGCGACAGTGCCCGCGTTGTCGGCAAGCTGCCGCGCCAGCAGGTCGAGGTCGTACTGGAAGTCGTGGATGTGCGGATCGACGACCGGCGTTTCGTCTGCCCACGGGCGTTGCTGGAAGCTGTCGTGCCAGCCGTGGAAGCCGGCGCTGAGGATCAGCGGCTTGCCGGTGCGATGCCGGGCGATCCGGATTGCGGCCTCGGTCGCGCAGGACCCGGTCCTGAGGAAGAACGCCCTGGGCGTGTCGGGAAACATGGCGGAGATCCTGCGGGCGAGCAGCTGCCGTTGCTCGCTCACCGGCGACGGCAGGATGTCGGTGTGCCGCTCCATCGCGCGGGCGAACCTGGTCCTGAACGTTGCATGGTTACTCCCCAACGGCGATGCGCCGCTGCAGGAGGTCATGTCCAGGTAGATCTTGCCGTTGATGTCCTCCGCCATCGCCCCGGTCGCGGAGCGGAACACGATGGACGATCGGGTTTCGCGCTCCCATTCGGCAAGATGCGCGGCAGTGCTGCGAGTGGACATGCGATGTTTCTCCTTAGCAGAGCGACTGCGCCATGCGCCTGGCGTTGGCCATGATGGTGTGGGTCGGGTTGCTGTTGCCGGGGAAGTTCATGACCGAACCGTCCATCACGTGGATATTGGTGAATCCATGGACCTTGCCGTTGCTGTCCACGACGGAAGTCCGCGCGTCGTGGCCAGCGCGCAGGGTGCCGTGCAAATGCGCGCGCCCTTTCCTGTTGAGAAACAGCTCGCGCTCGATACGGGCGGCGCCGCTGCGCCGCAGGATGTCTTCCGCGCGTTCAGCCAGGAACATGATGCGTGCGCAGTCGTTCTCGGAATTCTCGTAGCTGAAACGGATGTACGGGATGCCGTCGGCGTCGACGGTGTCGTCGAGCAAGACCCGGTTGTACGACCACGGCTCGTCTCCGGCGATGTAGTGCAGGCGGATGAGGCCGACGTTCTTGTTCGGGGGCGAATAGTTCGATTCGTAAATGATGCCGCCGAATCCGCAGGGCGCGGCGTCGTGCTCGTAGAACGCATCGGTATAGACGGTCGCATGCGGCCCGCGGTGGGGCGCGAACGCGCAGGGCGCCGTGCTCTCGCGCATGAATCCCACGGAATAGCCGCTGACCTTGAACGAGAGTCCGCGGCCGGCGAGTCCTGCGTCGTTGCCGATTCCCTCCGGCGAGTGCCGGCTCCTCGAGCGCAGCAGCAGCGCCGTGGTCTGGATCGCGTTGGCGCAGACGATGACCCGGGCGACGGGGATGCGGATCAGCTCGGACGACAGCGGAACATAGCATTCGATGGCGTTGGCGCGGCCATCGCCGAGGACCTCGATCCGGTTGGCGAAACATCCGTACAGGACCGAGATGCTTCCCGGCAGCCCGGTGTCGTCGAGGATGTCTCGCGCCAGCACGGATGCCCTGGCATCCGTCGGGCAGGTCAACTCGTCGCATGCCGAGCATTCGACGCATCCTCTGCTGGTCCCCGGTGGGCGGATCGCCAGCGGTACGCTCTTCGAGCGGATGCCGAGATCCTGCATCGCCTGGCTCAGCATCAGCCCGCGCGGGCTGGCGGGGTAGGGCGAGAACCCGTCGGTGCCGCAGATGCCCAGCAGCCTCTCGATCTCGCGATAGTGGGGCTCCAGATCCTGGATCGTGATGGGCCAATCGACCTGCATGTCCGTCGTCAGATACTGCGAGGCGGCCAGGTCCGACGGTCGGTAGCGGAGCATGATCGCGTCATAGAACTGCATCCCGCCGCCGACGCAGCAGGCGGTCCAGGGATTGCCGTCGGCGCAGTCGTCGGAGGTCAACGCCTTGCTGTAGGCGGCCTGATACGGCCTGAGCATGGTGCCCGGGGACACCAGGCCGCCATATTCCAGGATCGCCACCCGCCAGCCTCGTTCCGCCAGCGTTCTGGCCACGATCGAGCCGGATGGGCCCGAACCGACGATCACCGCGTCGAAACTCGAGTACTGGGTGCGCGCTGCAGCGATGTGTCTGATGTCGACCACGGGCAAGCTCTCCTGCCGGGATGGTGATGCTGGGTTAGTGCGTGGTATCGGCCACGCAGGCGAGAATGCGTTTGCTGCGGGCTACGTAGTCGGCGACGATGGCGTCCGCCGCTGCGTTGGCCGGATGGCGGTAGCTGATGTTGAGGCCGTCGTGGGTGCGCATGATCCACAGGCAGACCTCCTCGGGGTCCGTGATGCGGCTGCGCAGCGCGACGGCGTTCCACGCGTTCCAGTGACGGGCGCCGCCGATCAGGCGCAGATCCATGTAGGACACCATGAAGGGATCGCGCAACGGTTGGCCCAGCAGTTCCATCACGCGCGGGATCGGAATCTGCGCCAGCGCCTTGATGCCGTCGAGGGCCGCCGCCGCGCAGCGCACGGCCTGCTCGAAGCCGCCGGCCGGCTCCAGGGCGAACGTCACCGGGCCCATGCCCACATACCAGCCCAGGGACGGACGCCGCGGCGGCGGCTGCGTGTTGAAGGGCAGCATGGTGCTGAATTCGGGCGAGCCGGCGATTCCCAGGTTGGCTAGCGCCAGACAGGCGAGCACGCCGGAGAAGGAATCGCCTCCTGCTGTTCGGCAAGCGCATTCGAATGCGCGCGTGGATGCGGCGTCCAGCAGGTCGGCGTATCCGCTGGGCTGTGCGGCGGCGCAGCCGTCCGGATTGCGCACGGGCAGCGGGAACGCGGGCAGCGCCCCTTTGCCGTCGGTCACGAACCGCCGCCAGCGCAGGATGTGGGGATGGTCGACGGTCAAGGCGTCGGCCGCCGTCCGTTCGGCCTCGGCGAAATCCAGGTAGCTCGGCAAGGGTGCGCCTGCAGCGACGGGGGAGGCTTCGCGGGTAGCGCAGGCTGCGGCATAAAGCGTGTGGATTTCCTGGGGAATCTGCAAAAGTGAGTAGCCATCCACCAGGGTGTGGTCCAGGGCGATGCAGACGGTGGTGGCCGCCGCGTGCGCGATGCTGGTGGCGAGGTAGCCGGGCCACGCGAGCGGACCGACCTCGCTGTCGAACAACTGCTCCAGGTACTGCCCCAGTGCCGCGGCGTCCGCGAACATGCCGGCCTCGCTGGCGTGCACGCGGGCGTTCCCGACCGGCAGCGTGGTGCGCTGCAGGTCGCAGCCCGCGGCAGTGCGGGAACGCGGGCTGAGCTGGCTGCGGAGGACTTCGTGGCGGTCGATCCATGCGCGCAGCGCCGCCGCGAAGGCGCGCAGATCGAGTGCGGCGGGAAGATCGAAGAGGCAGCCCAGCCATGACGGCGGTCGCCTGCCCTGGCTGGCTTCCTCGCGCATGTACCTGATGGCCGCTTCCTGCGCGTGCGAAGCGCGGCGCGGGTCGTGCGTCCATGCGTTTCGAGGCGCCGTGCCGTCGCACACCCGCCAGACGGTGAGGTGGCCCGCAGGGAGTCGCATGGAGGGCAGGTCGATGATCCGCATGGCGATCGGATGGTTGTCTATCTGCGGGAAGCGGCGGTGGACGGGACGGCGGCATGCCCCTGACCGAGTTGGGGAACGCGCACCGCCCAGAGGGGGGAGGCGACGATCCAGCCGGCCGCCGCCGCCATCAGCGCGCCGCTGAGCAGCAAGGTGGTTCTGGGCGTCGACCACATGCCGCATGCACCACCGAGCAGGGCGCCGAGCGGCGCCAGGCTCCAGACCACGGTGCGGATGCTCGCGTTCACCCGTCCATGCAGGTGCACGGGCGCCAGGGCGTAGCGGATCGGTACCTGGTGGACGTTGTAGACCTGCTGTCCTGCCCAGATCAGCACCTGCGACAATCCCAACGCGAGCCAGCCCGCCCCATGCAGGCTTGGGCCCAGTACCGCGCCGATCGCGCTGGTCAGCAATGCCGCGGTCAGCGTGCGGCCCAGCCCCAGCGCCTGCGCCACTCGGCGGGCGATCAGGGCACCAAGCACGCTGCCTGTCGCGGCGATGCCGGTGACGGTGCCGATCATGCCGGCGCTCAATCCCAGATCCCGGGACAGGTACAGCAGGAACACCGCGGAATAGGCGCTGTAGCAGAAAACGAACGTGCCCGTGGCAAGCGTCACGGCGCGTAACGAGGGGCTGCGCAGCGTGAACAGCACGCCGTCGGCGGCCTCTCCCAGCAGGCGCCAGATCGCGCCGCCTGCCTGGCGCGCGTGGCGATCGGCCAACGCCGGCGCGTTGCGCGCCGAACGCAGCGCCGCGTGTGGGAGCAGGGCAACCGCCAATAGGAAGGACGCCGAGTCGGCCAGGATCGCGACGGGCGCGGAGAACGTGGCGACCAGCCAGCCTGCCAATGGCAGCCCAACCACCAAGGCTGCCGACTGCGCCAGTTCCATCCTGCTTTGCGCCTGCACCAGTTGCTGCGGACCGACGACCGTCGGCACGCAAGCCAGGAAGGCGATATCGGCGACGACCGCGGCCGCTCCCACCAGGGTCGCGACGAGGTAAAGATGCGCCATGCCGATATGCCCATCGAGCAATGCGGTCAGCGGCAGCGTGGCAAGCGTGAGCGCCATGGCCGCGTTGGCGACGACCAGCAGCATCCAGTGCGCGACCCGATCTGCCGCTACACCGGCAAGCAGGCCCAGCAGCAGATAGGGCGCACGTCCGCAGGCAAGCAGAACGCCGGTTTCGAATGACTGCGCGTTGTTCAATTGGATTGCGATCAACGGCAAGGCCAGGAGGGTCACCTGCGACCCGATCAAGGACAGCGCTTGGCCGGCGACGAGGAGGCGGAAACTGCGCGGCAGCCGCTGCCGGGATGCGCGACATGGCGGCAGCGGCCGCGTCATGGCGTACGGCCGGGTTCCGGCGCGCTCAAGCCGTAACCGAGATTCAGCAGTTCCTTCCCGGCGATACGTTCGAATGCTGCGATCTGGTCAGGCGTCAGATCCTGCAGATAGCGCCCGCGACGCGAGGCGGACAAGGGTTTGCGCGTCGCGGCTGCCGCGGGGTGACCCCAGGGCGTCTCGAACAGCGAATGCGCCTGCTCGCTGTGGTGAAGCATCGCCTCGTCCCAGGCGACGCCAAGGTAGTGCAGTACCCGTTCAAGGGTCGCGCGTGGCTGGGTGACGAGATCTTCGTAGCGAATTTCCAGATAGCGTCCTGGCGGCGCGCCATGGCGCGGCCCGGTGACGACTTCGAGCCAACCGTGGGCCGCGTCGGCAATCGTTCGGTAACCCCAGTCCGGGACCGTTCCGAGATGCGAGGCTGCCAGGTCGCGACCGTCGCGGATAATCTGGATGAAGTGCGCGTTCGGCCAGATTCTTGAATACGTTTCGATATCCTTTATCTTGCGTTGCAGTTTTAATCCCCAGCGCTTCTTTTGGGTGTTCTTGCGGCGAAATTCGCCAATGGATTCGATGACCAGGCAGCGTTCTTCCAGCGTGGAAAGCGTGCTGTCATGTTCAGCCATCAGTCCGCCGATCAAAGCGCGTACATCTTCGCGGCGCAGGCCGAAACGCTCGCACTGTATGACGAAGTGCATGCCGTCGTACCATTCCGGATCGATGGTGTCCTTGCTGTTGCCGGCCACTCGCCGGTCGCCGCAATCCATTAATTCGCACACTGCGAGAATATGGGGGCCGAGGTTTTCGGGTTCGATGAAGTCGATCTCCGGTCCGACCACCAGGTCGGGGTGCGAGTCGAGCAGGATGCTGAGTAGCGTCGTTCCTGAGCGATTTTCGCCACCGATCATGATTGGCGGCGAAAGCGGTGCGGTGAATGAGGGCGATTGGCGGGAGATGGACATAATGATTCCGCGTGTTGCGCACTTTATATCACCGGGTAAATCGTGGGGTTAGCGTATTTTGTAGACGTCCGGGAGATTCCGGACATGCTGCACATTAGTGGGTTAATCGCGGTCGCAGTGCTTGGGCCGTATGCCGAAACCGCGGTGGCAATTCGCCTTGATTCGCCAGAGACGCCGCCTGCGCTCGATCTTCAGGCGGTCGCGAACGTGGGCGGCGACCGCATTGCGTAGACGTCGAGCTCGCTGCGACATAGCGCGCGCCGATCGAACAATCGCGACGTCGCGGTCCGGTGGCGTACTGAAGGCGCGGCCGTGGCACTCCATCGCCTTGCAGGGCAATGCCGCCGCATCTGTATTGCGGTCTTCCGGCGGTCGCGAATCCCGCGGCCCTGTGGCCGGGTTTTGTGGACGCCTCGCGCTTTGCGAAGGTCGTGCACGCTACTGGGTCAATCGCGATCGCCGTGTTCGGGATGGGCGTCGAAGTCGCGCCAGTGGCGGCCGTCGTAGGCCTGCAGCGGCCGGAAGCGGCGCTTGTAGTCCATCTTCTGGTGGCCGCGGATCCAGTAGCCCAGGTACAGGTGGCGCAGACCCTCGCGCCGGGCCCAGGCGAGCTGCTGCAGGATCGCCAGCGTGCCCAGGCCGCGCGCGCTGGCCTCCGGATCGTAGAAGGTATAGACCGCCGACAGCGCCTGCGCGGTGATGTCGGTGACCGCCACCGCCAGCAGCGGCCCGCGGCGTCCGTCCGGCATGCGCTGGCGCAGTTCCAGGAAACGCCCATGCGACCAGCGGCCGATCAGGAACTGGTCGAACTCGTGCGCGCCGTGATCGTCCATGCCGCCGCCGGGATGGCGATGGCGCAGGTAGCGCTGGTACAGCGCCAACTGTTCCTCGTTGCGCTCGGCGGCGACGATGCGCACCTCGATGTCGGCATTGCGCGCCAGGCAGCGGCGCTGGCTGCGATCGGGCACGAAGTCCTCGACCGGAATGCGCACCGCCACGCAGGCGCGGCAGTGGTCGCAGTGCGGGCGATAGACCAGGTCGCCGGAACGGCGGAAGCCCCAGCTCAACGCCAGCGGATACAGTGCGCCCAGGCGCGGATCGTGCGGGTCCAGCACCAGGTCGCGGGCCTGCCGCTCCGGCCAATAGCCGCACGCGTGCTGGCCGGTCTGGAACAGCCGCAGGTCGTCGCTGGCGTCGGAATGGATGGCCATGCGCCGAGCATAGCGCTTCGCCATCGCAGGGGCCGCGACTGTCCCCTCCATGAACAGGTCAGGTCGCGGGTCAACCGTGGCGGCGACGAGGCGTTGTCTGCAGGGAAGGCGCGCTGCGCCGGTCCGCTGTTCGGGCCGCCCATCGCGCCGACGCCTGCCGTTGCGGCAGGTTCCTCATCATCCTCAGGGAGTGACCCATGAAGTATCGCAACCCGCTGCTCGCCCTGGCCGTGCTGTCCGGTGCCGCCTACGCCGTTCCGCCGCCGCCGGCCGATCCCGCCGCGCCAGCCGCTGCCGGCGGCATCGCCGCGCTCGACAAGAACGGCGATGGCGTCATTGACCGCAGCGAAGCCGCCGCCGATCCGCGCCTGGCCGCGCATTTCGATGCGCTGGACAAGAACCACGACGGCAAGCTCAGCCGCGACGAGTGGCCGCGGCACGGCCGCCACGGCGGCCCGGGCGAACACGGCGTGCCCGGCGCGATGATGGCCAAGCTGGACACCAACAAGGACGGCCGCATCAGCCGCGCCGAAGCGCAGGCCGATCCCAGGCTCGCCGCGCGCTTCGACAAGATGGACGTGAACAAGGACGGCTACATCGACCGTGCCGACTTCGAGCTGCGCGCCAAGCAGCATCGCGATGCCTGGTTCGCCGCGGCCGATACCAACAAGGACGGCATGCTCAGTCGCGCCGAGTTCGATGCGGCGCAGGTCAAGCGCTGGGCGCATCGCCCGGGCGGTCCGCGCGGCGGCGACGCGCCGCCGCCGATGCCGGCGCCGGACAGCAACTGAGTCAGCCGCCGCAGCACCGCTTCACTGCATCAAGGCGCCGATCGACCGCGCCCCTGTACCGCAAGGTGCAGGGGCGTTTTGCCGTGGGAGACGCGGGAGGTACGTGCTGTCGCGACGTGGCGTCGCGACAGCACAGCAGTGAGGTGTCGCGCGCTGTGTGGCGCAGACATGCAGGAAACCTGCAGCAGCAAGCGCAATGCCACAGCCGATGCACGCGACAGGGCGCCGCGCGCAATGTCCTCAGTTGCCGCGCGGCGCCGGTTGCACGCGCACGCGCACTTCGTCGCTGCCGGTGTCTTGCGCCGGAGGCGAGGCCGGCTGCGTCGCGGGCGCCGCGGCGGGGGCGGCGTTCGGTCCGCGGTTGTCGCGATGGCGCAGCACCGTGACCAGCGCCACCGCAGCGATCGCCAGCAGCAGGGCGATGCGGATGCGCCAGGCCCAGCGCTTGCCGCTGTCCGCTTCCACCTGCGAGCGGAACTCGTTCAAGTACGGCGCGCGGCCCTGTTCCGGATCGCGCCGGGTACTGTCGAGCAGCCCGGCTTCGCGCAGCAGTTCGCGCGCGCGTGGCTGGTCGTTGGCGTGCACCACCCACACCGTGGGCTGCGCCTTTGCCGCCACCGGATCGAGATAGCTGAACTGGCCGCTGCGGCGGCTGCGGTAGGAGCGGCCGTTGCTCAGCCGCACCGCGATGCCGGCTGCGCGCAGCAGTGCGGCCACGCCTTCGGCGGTTTCCACGCGCTGGCTGCTGAAGATCTGACGCATGCGGGGTGCCCTCAGCTTTTCGCCGGAACCTGCGCCGCGGCGCCGGCGTCGGGGACCACGCGGATCAGGCCTTCCTGCGCGGTACTGGCGACCAGGGTGCCGTCACGGGTGAAGAACTGCCCGCGCGCCAGGCCGCGCGCACCCTGCGCGCTGGGGCTGTCCAGCGAATACAGCAGCCAGTCGTCGGCGCGGAACGGGCGGTGGAACCACAGCGCATGGTCGAGCGAGGCCATCTGCACGTTCGGCGTGTAGTAGCTGATGCCGTGCGGGAAGGTGGCGGTGCCGAGCAGGTGGAAGTCCGAGGCGTAGGCGAGCAGTGCCTGGTGCAGTTCCGGCGCATCGCCGACCGGCTCGCTCAGGCGCAGCCACATCTGCTGGAACGGCGGGCGCTTGGGCGGGTTCAGCTCGTCGCGCGGATACACGTGGCGGAACTCGAACGGGCCGCCGCGCGAGAGCCAGCGCTGCACCTTGGTCGGCAGCGTCGCCAGCACTTCCGGGCGTGCCGCCGGGGTCGGCTCGATGTCTTCCGGCTGCGGCACTTCCGGCATCTTCAGCTGGTGGGTGGCGCCGTCTTCCTGTTCCTGGAACGAGGCCGCGCAGAAGAAGATCACCTTGCCGTGCTGGATCGCGGTGACCCGCCGCACCGAGAAGCTGCCGCCGTCGCGGGTGCGGTCCACGTCGTAGACGATGGGGTGGTCGATGTTGCCGGCGCGCAGGAAGTAGGCGTGCAGCGAGTGCACGCGGCGCGCGTTCTCCACCGTGGCCTGCGCCGCCGACAGCGCCTGGCCCAGCACCTGGCCGCCGAACACGTACTTGGTGCCGATATCGCGGCTCTGGCCGCGAAACAGGTTGTCCTCCAGCCGCTCCAGCGACAGCAGTTCGATCAGTTCGGACACGACGGGGGCGGGCTTGGCGGACAAGAGGCGAGGCCTGGCGACGGACGTGTGCCCAGTATACCGGGCCGTCCGCGCCGCTCAGCCCTTGCCCAGCCGCGCCGCCAGCGCGCGCAACGCGGCCTGGGTGTCCGGCGCCTGCCAGTCGTCGATCAGCCGCTCCAGCCCGATGTGCTCGTCGGCCAGCGCCGCGCGCAGGTCGGTGCGGGCGATGGCGCGGGTCTGCAGCATCGGCTGCCGCGGCCGCTTCAGCAGGTCCAGCAGCCAGGCCAGCGCGCGCGCCACCACCAGGTCGGCGTCGACCAGTTCGTCGACCAGGCCGATCTCCAGCGCGCGCTCGGCACTGACCAGGTCGCCGCCGATCAGCAGGCGCTCGGCGCGGTGCGCACCGACCACCCGCCGCAGCAGGCGCTGGATGCCCTCCGGGGCGACCAGGCCGACCTGGGTCTCGTTGAGTCCGATGGTGACCGGGCGCGCCGGCTCGGGGCTGCGCGCCATCACCCGGTAGTCGCAGCACAGCGCCAGCACGCAGCCGCCGGCCGGGGCGTGGCCGGTCAGCGCCGCCACCACCGGGATCGGGCTGGCGGCCAGCGCGCGCGCCGCGCCGAAGAACTGCTGCCAGCTGCCGAGCAGCTTGGCGCGGTCGTCGCCGTGGCCGAGCAGGTGCGGCACGTCCATGCCGGCGGAGAAGAGGCGTTCATTGCCCGACAGCACGATGCCGTGCGCGCCCTCGGCGCTGGCCTGTTCGACGGCCTGGATCAGCTGTCCGCACAGGGCGGTGTCCAGCGCGTTGACCGGCGGGCGCGCCAGGCGCAGTTCGCGGATGGGGCCGTGGTTGATCACGTCGATGAGCGTCGTCATGCTGCGGTCTGCTCTGGAAGAAGGAATCTCGGCGATGATAACCAAACCATTCGCTGGCGTACTGTGCGTAATGTGCGCGGCCGCCGCCTCGGCGTCGGCCGCCGAACCGGCCTGCGTGACCCTGGAGCAGGGCTGGGCGCGGCTGCCGCCGAATCCGGCGATGCCGATGACCGCCGGCTACGGCACGCTCCATAACGGGTGCGGCAAGGCGGTGGCGGTCATCGGTGCCAGCAGCCCCCGCTTCGGCGATGTGTCGCTGCACGAGACCACGCTGGTGGCCGGCGTCAGCCGGATGCGCGCGGTCGAGCGTGTGCCGCTGGCTCCCGGCGCGCGCGTCGAACTCAAGCCCGGCGGCATGCACCTGATGCTGATGCAGGGCAAAGGCGCGCTGACCGAAGGCCAGGCCTTGCCGCTGCAACTGCAGCTGGACGGTGGCGGCAAGGTCGATGCGACGCTGACCGTGCGCAAGCAGGCGATGTAAGGCAGCCTCGCGTCACGAGGCGAGCCTGCCGCAGGAGCGGCGCACGACCTGTCGCGCCGGGCCGCGGCAAACGCCAGCGATGGGGCGGTCAGGCGCCACGGCGAAATCGGGTGTCTCCGCCGCAGCGTGCTCTGCGGTGGCGCCGCGCGCTTAGGTCCAGTCGTACGAGAACAGCACGGTGCGGCTGTGCGGCTCGTACAGCATCACGATCGCGTCGGCGCCAGCGGCGCACCAGTTGTAGCCGGCGACCTCGGCCACGGCGAGGAACGGGTTGCCGTCGCGCGTGATGACCACTCGCTCCGCATCGTCCGCTGCGTGCCGATCCTGCGCCGCATCGGTGAACGTCAGCGCGAAGGCCGACGGGATCGGTGCCGTTACCACCCAGTTGCCGTACCCGATCTGGCCGCCCAGCGTATCCAGGTAGGCGTGTTCGATGACGGTGCCCGGGGCGTAGGCCGAGCCGCTGGCCAGCCGGCCATGCGCGGCATGGTCGTCGCGCGCCTTCGCATAGCGCTCGCGCATCTGTGCGATGTGCTCCCGCGCGTCGGCGTCCTCGGTCTGGTCGCCGAGGAAGTAGCCGGGATTGCCGAGAAAACGCATGCGGTTGTCGGCGCTCAGTTCGAAGGCGATCCAGTTGCTGCCGGTGAACGCGTTGTGGTGCGCGCTGGTCTCGTCGCCGATGCAGCCCTCGTAGGGTTCGATCGGGCACAGCAGGGTCGGCGCGCAGCCGGCCAGTTCCGGCCGCAGCACGCCCAGGTCGATCTGCAGCAGCGGCAGCAGGTGCTGGCCGAGCCAGTCCTGGTCGACGGGGAAGACGTCGCGGGGAAACGCGACCATGCCGGGCAGCAGGTCGCGCAGTTCGGTGCGATGGAGCATGGCGGTCCTTGGCAGGGTGCCGGCCGTGGCCGGCGTCCGTTGGCGTGGGGGCCGGCCAGTGGCGGGTACGCCGGCGCGGCGGGCGCCCTCGCCCCTGGCCCTTGCCCGCAGGCGTCAGCTCGACGCCTTGCGCACGGCGTCCGGCAGCGGCGCGCTCTTGCCGGTCTGGGTATCCATCCACACCACCACCACGTTGCCGTCGGAGTACAGCTTGCCCTCGTCCTGCTGGTCGACGATGCGGTGGCCGATGGTGATGCTGCTGGTGCCCAGGCGCTCGACGAACAGTTCGACCAGGATGTCGTTGGGCCACACGATCGGCGCGCGGTAGTTGACGTTGGTCGCCGCCACCACCGGCGCGATGCGGTCGCGCATGGACACGCCGTCCACGCCGAGCATCCAGCGCACCCGCGCCTCTTCCAGGTAGGAGATGTACTTGGCGTTGTTGACGTGGCCCATGCTGTCCATGTCGCGCCAGCGCACGCTGATCGGGATGCGCGCCAGGGTCTTGTGTTCGCTGCTCATCAGGCGTCCTTCTTCTTCTTCTTGGTGTCCGTGCTGGCGGTGCGCTTGCTGGCCTTGTCGCTCTTCGCCGCCACGGCCTTCTTCGCCGGCTTTTCCGGCTTGACCTTGCGCGGCGGGCGCGCATCGGGCTTGTTGGCCATCGCCGCCGGCTGCTCCGGGCGCGCGCTGGTGGAGGGCAGCATCCGCGCCAGGAACTGGCCGGTGTACGACTGCGGGCAGGCGGCCACGTCTTCCGGCGTGCCGGTGACCAGGATGGTGCCGCCGCGGTGGCCGCCTTCCGGGCCCAGGTCGACGATCCAGTCCGCGGTCTTGATCACGTCCAGGTTGTGTTCGATCACCACCACGGTGTTGCCCTCGTCGCGCAGCTTGTGCAGCACCCCCAGCAGCGCCTCGATGTCGTGGAAGTGCAGGCCGGTGGTCGGCTCGTCGAGGATGTACAGGGTGCGGCCGGTATCGCGCCGCGACAGTTCCTTGGACAGCTTCACGCGCTGCGCCTCGCCGCCGGACAGGGTGGTCGCGCTCTGCCCGAGCTTGATGTAGCTCAGGCCCACGTCGACCAGGGTCTCCAGCTTGCGCGCGATCGACGGCACCGGCTCGAACAGCTTCAGCGCATCCTCGACGGTCATTTCCAGCACGTCGTTGATGTTGAAGCCCTTGTACAGGATCTCCAGCGTCTCGCGGTTGTAGCGCTTGCCGTGGCAGACGTCGCAGGGCACGTACACGTCCGGCAGGAAGTGCATCTCCACCTTGATCAGGCCATCGCCCTGGCAGGCCTCGCAGCGGCCGCCGCGCACGTTGAAGCTGAAGCGGCCCGGCGAGTAGCCGCGCGAGCGCGCTTCCGGCACCTGCGCGAACAGTTCGCGCAGCGGCGTGAACAGGCCGGTGTAGGTGGCCGGATTGGAGCGCGGGGTGCGTCCGATCGGCGACTGGTCGATGTCCACGACCTTGTCGAACAGGTCCAGGTGCTCGATCTCGCGGTACGGCGCCACGCTGTGCGAGGCGCCGTTGATCTCGTTGGCCGCCAGGGTGAACAAGGTGTCGTTGATCAGCGTCGACTTGCCCGAGCCGGACACGCCGGTGATGCAGGTCAGCAGCCCGGCCGGGATGTCCAGGTCGACGTTCTTGAGGTTGTTGCCGGTGGCCCCGCGCAGGTGCAGGGTCATCTTCGGATTGGCCTTGTGGCGCTTGGCCGGGATCTCGATGCGGCGCTTGCCCGACAGGTACTGGCCGGTCAGCGAGCGCGGCGCCTTCAGCAGGTCCTGCACGCTGCCCTGGCCGACCACCTCGCCGCCGTGGACGCCGGCGCCGGGGCCGATGTCCAGCACGTAGTCGGCCAGGCGGATCGCGTCCTCGTCGTGCTCGACCACGATCACCGTGTTGCCGAGGTCGCGCAGGCGGGTGAGGGTGCCGAGCAGGCGCTCGTTGTCGCGCTGGTGCAGGCCGATCGACGGCTCGTCGAGCACGTACATCACCCCGACCAGGCCGGCGCCGATCTGGCTGGCCAGGCGGATGCGCTGCGCCTCGCCGCCGGACAGGGTGTCGGCCTTGCGCTCGAGGGTCAGGTAATCCAGGCCGACGTCGACCAGGAAGCCCAGCCGCTCGGCGATCTCCTTGACGATCTTGCTGGCGATCTCGCCGCGCCAGCCGGGCAGGTCGAGCTGGCGGAAGAAGCTCAGCGCGTCGTCGATCGGCAGCACCACCAGGTCCGGCAGCGGACGGTCGGCGACGAACACGTTGCGCGCGGCCTTGTTCAGGCGCGCGCCCTTGCAGTCCGGGCACGGCCGTTCGCTGATGTACTTGGCCAGTTCCTCGCGCACCGCTGGCGATTCGGTCTCGCGGTAGCGGCGTTCCAGGTTGGGGATGATGCCTTCGAAGCGATGCTTGCGCTGGGTGCGGCCGCCGGCGTCGGTGAAGTAGGTGAAGGTGATGGTCTCGTCGCCGCTGCCGTACAGCACCGCCTGGCGCACGCTCGCCGGCAGCGACTGCCAGGGCGCGTCGACGTCGAACTTGTAGTGCTTGGCCAGCGAGGCGATCAGCTGGAAGTAATACGCGTTGCGCCGGTCCCAGCCGCGCACCGCGCCGGCCGACAGCGACAGCTCCGGATGCACCACCACCCGCTCCGGATCGAAGAACTCGGCCACGCCCAGGCCGTCGCAGCTCGGGCAGGCGCCCATCGGCGCGTTGAACGAGAACAGGCGCGGCTCCAGCTCCGGCAGCGAGTAGTCGCAGACCGGGCAGCTGTACTTGGAGGAGAACAGGTGCGGCGCGGCTGCGGCGTCGTCCAGCGACTGCACCGACACCATGCCGTCGGCCAGCTTCAGCGCGGTTTCGAAGCTCTCGGCCAGGCGCTGCTTGATGTCCTCGCGCGGGCGGAAGCGGTCGATCACCGCCTCGATGGTGTGCTTCTGGCGCAGCGCCAGCGCCGGCACCGCGTCGATCTCGTACAGCTCGCCGTCCACGCGCACGCGCACGAAGCCCTGCGCGCGCAGTTGCTCGAACACCTGCGCGTGCTCGCCCTTGCGCTCGCGGATCACCGGTGCCAGCAGCATGTAGCGCTGTTCCGGGTCCAGGGTCAGCACCTGGTCGACCATCTGGCTGACCGTCTGCGCCTCCAGCGGGTAGCCGTGGTCGGGGCAGCGCGGCTGGCCCACCCGCGCGTACAGCAGGCGCAGGTAGTCGTAGATTTCGGTGATGGTGCCCACGGTGGAGCGCGGGTTGTGCGAGGTCGACTTCTGCTCGATCGCGATCGCCGGCGACAGGCCTTCGATGTGATCGATGTCGGGCTTCTCCATCACGCTGAGGAACTGCCGCGCGTACGCCGACAGCGACTCCACGTAGCGGCGCTGGCCTTCGGCGTAGATGGTGTCGAACGCCAGCGAGGACTTGCCGGACCCGGACAGGCCGGTGATCACGATCAGCTTGTCGCGCGGCAGGTCGAGGTCGAGGTTCTTGAGGTTATGCGTCCGCGCGCCGCGGATGCGGATGTAATCCATCGCCATGAAGAGATTCCGGAGTGTGCCGGCCGCGGCGGTGCCGCTGGCCAGTGTGGGGGCGGAAAGGGGACGGCAATCGATCAGCGTACCCAGCTTGTCAGGTGGGGGCAATTGCCGCAGATCCCAGCACCGCCGGGCAGCGGCGGCTGGCTGGTTCAGGCAGCCGTGCCGGCCCGCGGGGCTTGACAGTCCGGGCCTGGGTGGGCTTGACCCTGCCGCGCGCGGCGGCTTACAATCCCGCTCCTGTCTGCCCGAAACGGCACGACGGGAACGACCACAATAACTACAGAGGAAGTCTGGTCATGTACGCAGTACTGGTCACCGGCGGTAAGCAATACCGCGTCGCGCAGGGCGAAACGCTCCGCGTGGAAAAGCTCGAAGTCGAAGCCGGCAACGAGATCACGTTCGACAACATCCTGATGCTGGGCGACAGCGACGGCATCAAGATCGGCGACGCGCTGAAGGGCGCCGCCGTCACCGCCAAGGTCGTGGCTCACGGCCGCGCCGACAAGGTGCGCATCATCAAGTTCCGCCGCCGCAAGCACCACATGAAGCGTCAGGGTCATCGGCAGCACTACACCGAAATCGAGATCACCGGCATTGCCGGTGGCGACAAGAAGTAAGGAGCAGCAGTCATGGCACACAAAAAAGGCGTAGGTTCCTCGCGCAACGGCCGCGACTCCAACCCGAAGTACCTGGGCGTGAAGATGTTCGGCGGCCAGGCCATCGAAGCTGGCAACATCATCGTGCGTCAGCGCGGCACCCAGTTCCACCCGGGCGCCGGCGTCGGCCTGGGTCGCGACCACACCCTGTTCGCGCTGGTCGACGGCAAGGTCGAGTTCTCGGTGAAGGGCGCCAAGAAGCGCCGCACCGTGAGCGTGGTCACCGAGGCGTAAGTCGCCGGTGTCCAGGGCCTGCGCCATGGCGCGGGCTTGCTGACGAAAGCCCCGCTTCGGCGGGGTTTTTGTTTTGTGGCTGGGAATGGGGAGTAGGGAATCGGGAATGGCAAAGGCGCCTCCCGTGAACTCGCCCTGTCCTGGCTGCGCTAGATAATGCAGTGATGGATTTTGCCGATCTGTAGCTGCGACTTAGAATCGACGTCGCGGCGACGGCTCGCTTTTTCCATTCCCGATTCACCATTCCCCATTCCCGGTTGTTATCCATGAAACTCGTAGACGAAGCGGAAATCCAGGTCACTGCCGGCAATGGCGGCAATGGCTGCGTCGGCTTTCGCCGCGAGAAGTTCATCCCGCTGGGCGGGCCCGATGGCGGCGATGGCGGCAACGGCGGCAGCGTGTGGCTGGTCGCCGACGAAAATCTCAACACCCTGGTCGACTTCCGTCACCAGCGCGCGTTCCGCGCGCAGCGCGGCGAGAACGGCATGGGCCGGCAGATGTACGGCAAGGCCGGCGAGGACCTGACCATCACCGTGCCGGTCGGTACCGTGGTGGTCAACGTCGAGACCGACGAGGTCATCGGCGACCTGGTCGCGCACGGCGACCGCCTGCTGGTCGCGCAGGGCGGCAAGGGCGGCCTAGGCAACATGCATTTCAAGAGTTCGGTGACGCGCGCGCCGCGCAAGGCGACGCCGGGCGAGGAGGGCGAGGAGCGAACGCTCAAGCTGGAGCTGAAGCTGCTGGCCGACGTCGGCCTGCTCGGCTTCCCCAATGCCGGCAAGAGCACCTTCATCCGCGCGGTCTCCGCGGCCACGCCGAAGGTCGCCGACTACCCGTTCACCACGCTGTACCCGAACCTGGGCGTGGTCAGCGTCGAGGCCTACCGCAGTTTCGTGATCGCCGACATTCCCGGGCTGATCGAGGGCGCCGCCGACGGCGCCGGCCTCGGTGCGCAGTTCCTGCGCCACCTGCAGCGCACCCGTCTGCTGCTGCACCTGGTGGATCTGGCGCCGATGGAGGGCGGTGTGGATGGCGTGTCGCCGACCGAGCAGGTGCGGGCGATCGAGCGCGAGCTGCAGAAGCACGACCCGGAGCTGCTGGCCAAGCCGCGCTGGCTGGTGCTGAACAAGGCCGACCTGATGTTCGAGGACGAGGCGCGCGCGCTGGCCGAACAGGTGGTCGCCGAGCTGGGCTGGACCCAGCCCTGGTATCTGGTGTCGGCCCTGGGCCGCGAAGGCACCTGGCCGATCATGAAGGACGTGATGGCGTTCTTCGACCGCCAGCGCGAGGACGCGCTGGATGCGGCTGCCGATGCTTCCTGAGTCCCGCGTCGTGCGACGGCGTGCAGAGTGGGGTGGTGCGCACACGAAAAACCCGGCCGAGGCCGGGCTTTTTCGTGGTGCTGCCGGAAGCGTGGGCGCTTCCGGCGTCGACGGCAGCCGATCAGGCGGCGGTCTTGATCGCCTTGATGCGGGCGCTCAGGCGGCTCTTGTGACGGGCCGCCTTGTTCTTGTGGATCAGGCCGCGCGAACTGAAACGGTCGAGGATCGGCTGGGCGATGGCGAAAGCGGCTTCGGCGCCGGCTGCGTCGTTGGCGTCCAGGGCCTTGATGACCTTCTTGACGGCGGTGCGCAGCATCGAACGCTGAGCCGTGTTGCGCGCGTTGCGCACGACGGTCTGCTTGGCGCGCTTCTTGGCGGACTTGATATTGGCCACGGTGGTGGTTTCCTGGAAAGCTGTGTGGTGGATAAAAACAAGCGGGAGAGTATGAAGCGTCCAAACATTCGCGTCAAGCCAATTGTCAAGAGGGCCGTCGCATGAGCACGCCGCGCATGCTCCGCGGGCTGCTCTCGTTCAGTAGCATGACCATGGTCTCGCGCGTGCTGGGGCTGGTGCGCGACCAGGCCATCACCATTTCCTTCGGCGCCAACGCGACCACCGATGCGTTCTGGGTGGCGTTCCGCATTCCCAACTTCCTGCGCCGGCTGTTTGCCGAAGGCTCGTTCGCCACCGCCTTCGTTCCGGTGTTCACCGAAGTGAAGGAGACCCGCCCGCACGCCGACCTGCGCGCGCTGATGTCGCGGGTGTCCGGCACCCTGGGCGGGGTGCTGCTGCTGGTCACCGCGCTGGGCCTGATCTTCACCCCGCAGGTGGCGATGCTGTTCAACCCGGGCGCCACGGACGATCCGGCCAAGTTCGGGCTGATCGTCGACCTGCTGCGGCTAACCTTTCCGTTCCTGCTGTTCGTGTCGCTGACCGCGCTGGCCGGCGGCGCGCTCAACAGCTTCCACCGCTTCGGCCTGCCGGCGCTGACCCCGGTGATCCTCAACCTGTGCATGATCGCCGGTGCGCTGTGGCTGGCGCCGCGGCTGCAGGTGCCGATCCTGGCGATGGGCTGGGCGGTGCTGGTGGCCGGCGTGCTGCAGTTGCTGTTCCAGTTGCCGGCCTTGCGCGGCATCGACCTGCTGACCCTGCCGCGCTGGGGCTGGCGGCATCCGGACGTGCGCCGGGTGCTGACCCTGATGGTGCCGACCCTGTTCGGCTCCTCGATCGCGCAGATCAACCTGCTGCTGGACACGGTGATCGCCTCGTTCCTGTATGCCGGCTCGCAGAGCTGGCTGTCGCAGGCCGACCGCTTCCTGGAGCTGCCGCTGGGCGTGTTCGGCGTGGCCCTGGGCACGGTGATCCTGCCGGCGCTGTCGCGGCACCACGTCAAGACCGACCGCGCCGGCTTCTCCAGCGCGCTGGACTGGGGGCTGCGCACCACCTTGCTGATCGCGGTGCCGGCGATGCTGGGGCTGATGCTGCTGAGCCAGCCGCTGGTGGCGACCCTGTTCCAGTACGGCAAGTTCACCGCCTTCGACACGCGCATGGCGGCGATGTCGGTGTTCGGGCTGAGCTTCGGCCTGCCGGCGTTCGCCCTGCTCAAGGTGCTGCTGCCGGCGTTCTATTCGCGCCAGGACACGCGCACGCCGGTGCGCGCCGGCGTCGCCGCGCTGGTTGCCAACATGGTGCTGAACCTGCTGTTCCTGGCGATCCTGTACCAGCTGTGGGTGCCGGCGGAGCTGCGCGCGCAGGGCGTGCGCGCGGCGCTGGCCGCGGTGCCGGGCCTGCACCTGGCGCTGGGCCTGGCCAGCGCGGTGGCCAGCTATCTCAACCTGTCGCTGCTGTGGCGCTGGCTGCGCCGCGACCAGGTCTACCAGCCCAAGCCGGGTTGGAGCGGCTACCTGCTGCGCCTGGGCGTGGCCTGCGCGGCGATGGCCGCGGTGCTGGCGCTGGGCCTGCACTGGCTGCCGGCGTTCACCACCATGGACAAGTGGCACCGCATCGGCAGCCTGCTGTTGCTGGTCGGCGGCGGCGGCGCGGTGTATCTGCTGGCGTTGCTGGCGTTGGGGTTCCGGTTGCGGGATTTGCGGGAGCGGTAAGGCCAGCGTAGGTGGGGGGGCGAAGCCCCTCCCACAAAAAAGCCCCGGGGAGCGGATCGCTCCCCGGGGCTGGTGGACAGCGCGAATGCGAGACGCGTGCGCTCAGAACTCCTGCCAGCTGTCGTTGCCAGCGGCCACCGCCAGTGGCCGCGTCGGCTGCCGCGCGGTGTGTGTGGCGCGCTTGACGGTCGCCTTGGCCGCGGGCCGGGCCACCGGGCGGGCCGGCGCCACCGTGGCCGCCGACTGGCCATGCGCCGCGCTGCCCGCGTCGATCTTGAACACGGCCACGGCCTGGCTCAGCTGGCCGGCCTGCTCTTCCATCGAGCGCGCCGCGGCGGTGGCTTCTTCCACCAGTGCGGCGTTCTGCTGGGTGACCTCGTCCATCTGGGTGATAGTGTGGTTGACCTGTTCGATACCGGACGACTGCTCCTGCGAGGCGGCGGAGATTTCGCCCATGATGTCGGTGACGCGCTGCACCGACGAAACGATCTCCTGCATGGTCTTGCCGGCTTGATCCACCAGCACCGAACCCTCAGTGACGCGGCTCACCGAGTCGGCGATCAGGTCCTTGATCTCCTTGGCGGCGTTGGCCGAACGCTGGGCGAGGGTGCGCACTTCGCTGGCGACCACCGCGAAGCCACGACCCTGCTCGCCGGCACGCGCCGCTTCCACCGCCGCATTGAGCGCCAGGATGTTGGTCTGGAAGGCGATGCCGTCGATGACGCTGATGATGTCGGCGATCTTCTTCGAGGAGGCTTCGATGCCGCTCATGGTCTCCACTACCTTGCCGACCACGCTGCCGCCCTGTGAGGCAACGGTGGCGGCGCCGCCGGCCAACTGGTTGGCCTGGCGCGCATGCTCGGCGTTCTGCTTGACCGTGGAGGTCAGTTCCTCCATCGAGGCAGCGGTCTCTTCCAGGCTGGCGGCCTGCTGTTCGGTACGGCGCGCGAGGTCGTCGTTGCCGCTGGCGATTTCGCTGGCGGCGGCGTTGATGCTGGTGGCCGCGTTCTGAATGCCGCCGACGATGGTGGTCAACTGCTCGGCTGTGGTGTTTGCATCGTCGCGCATGGTCGCGAACACGCCCTGGAAGTCGCCGTGCATGCGCGCGGTGAGGTCGCCGGCGGCGATGGATCGCAGCAGCGAGGACAGCGATTGCAGGTTGCCGTCGGCGGTGGCCATCAGTTCATTGAGGCGCTCGACCATGGCACGGAACTCGTACTGGAAGCGCTCGGTATCGCCGCGCACGCCGAAGTTGCCGGCGGCGGCCGCGCCGGCCAGGTGCTGGATCTCATGGTTCATCGCGGTCAGGTTCTGCTTGACCGTGTCCATGGTCTGGGTGAATTGGGCCTTTTCGCCGGGCAGGCGCTCCATGTCCTCGGACAGGTCGCCGATCGCATAGCGGCCCATGATGTGCGCCAGGCGCAGCGTCACCGCGACCTGCGACGACGCCAGCGCATTGGTGTCGCTGACCATGCGTCCGTAGTCGCCGGGGAAGGCGCCTTCATCCATGCGGTAGCCGATCTGGCCAGCGTCATGGCGCTGCGCCATCTCGGCCTGCGCGGCGAGCACCGCCTGCAACTGGCTCTGCATCTTGTCCATGCTTAGCAGTAGCGCGCCGGCCTCGTCCTTGCTACGCAGGTCGATCGCATTATCGAGCTTGCCTCGGGAGATGGCGTCGGCCACGCCGATCGCGCTCCCCAGGCGCTTGAGTAGCTGCCGACGGATCAGGATCGCCATGCCGATCGCTGCCACGATCACCAGCAGGTTGCCGAGCAGCACGGCCCACTTGTTCTGCGCGCGTACGGTCGTCAGGGTTTCGCTGCGCTTGGCCAGCATGCTGCGCTCCTCCCCGGCGATCGCGATGATCAGCGCGCGGATGTCGCGCATTGCCATGTCACGAGAGTCGCTGAACGCCGAATAGATCTGGCTGAGATCGCCGGACTGATCGCGTATGGACATGAGCCGCTTTTGAGAATCGATGAATTGGATGTAGAAGTGGCGTAGCCGCTCCAGCCGTTCCTGTTGTTTCGGGTTGTCCGCGGTCAACTGCTTGGCCTCGGCGAAGTCCTTCTCGAATGCGGCCTGACCGTTCCTGAATGGTTCCAGATGGTCCTTTGCGCCCGAGAGCAAATAGCCGCGCGCGCCCGTTTCGATGGTGACCGTGTCCAGTTGCATCCTGTCGGATGCAGCCAACATCCTGAATGTGCGGTCATTCATATCGGCGGCTTTGTTGAGCGAGGACAGGCTGCTCAGGCTGATCGAGCCGATGATCAGCGTGATCAGTACGATGAAGGCAAAGCTGAGCGCGAGCCTGGTGGAAAGACTGAGATTCTTGAGCGTCATCGCCATGTGGTCCTGGAGGGAAGGCTAAAAACGTTGGGGATGGCGTGCTCCATGCCTGAGTCGATGTCCGCCAAGGCGCTGGGCTGTGCCCTATCTATTTGTGCTGTGAATCGAAAACACGCACGCGATATTTTGCGACTTCAATTTTTGCTTCAGTTGCTTTATGACACTGATTCTTCAGGCGCGTAGACGATTTTGTGTCGCCATCAACATCGGCGTGTGCGTTCGGTTCTTTAAGGTCAAATGATGCGCCTGATTTCTTCATGTCGAATTCACGTCAGTGGGGGGGGCGAGCTCCGCTGGGTGTCGTTGCTGATGGGGATGAGTCGGGCCGAACGGATTGGGCAAAAAAGACCGCTTGCCTTGCCGGATCTCCCGGCAATGGGGCGACTCCGGACGCCATGCACTGCCGTCCCGGGTCCCGAGCCATGGCTCCAACCGCTATACTCGACGGTTACGCATCATCGACCGGCGCCTCCTGCGCCGGCGCTTCGGACCGAGGAATGAGCAGGCTGTTTAGAGACGTCGAGGGCGGGACCCTGTTCCCGCAGGGAAGCGTGGTCTGCATCGGCGCCTTCGATGGCCTGCACCTGGGCCACCGCGCGCTGGTGCGGCAGGCGATTGCGCGCGCGCGCGCGGCGGGCGTGCCGGCGGTGGCGCTAAGCTTCGAGCCGCTGCCGCGGGAGTTCTTCGCCCCGGCCGCGCCGCCGCCGCGGCTGACCCTGGCCCGGGCCAAGGTGCAGGGCCTGCACCGGCTCGGCATCGACAGCGTCGGCCTGCTGCGCTTCGACCGGCGCATGGCGTCGATGAGCGCCGAAGATTTCGTGCAGCGCGTGCTGGTCGAGCGCCTGCGCGCGCGCGAGGTCTGGATCGGGCCGGCGTTCCGCTTCGGCCACAAGCGCGGCGGCGACATCGCGCTGTTGCGCGCCCTGGGCGCCCAGCATGGCTTCGCCGCCGACGAGATCGCGCCGGTGCACCTGCGCGAGGAGCGCATTTCCAGCACCCGCATCCGCGAGCTGCTGGTGGCCGGGGAGTTCGCCCACGCCACCGAACTGCTCGGCCGCCCGTACGCGATCGGCGGGCGCGTGGTCCGCGGCAAGCAGCTCGGGCGCACGCTCGGCTATCCCACCGCCAACCTGCGTTTCCCCCGCACCCCGGCGCTGTCCGGCATCTACGCCACCTGGGTGCACGGGGTGGCGGCGCAGCCGTGGCCGTCGGTGTCCAGTTTCGGCACCCGCCCGACCGTGCAGGGCGTGGAGCCGTTGCTGGAAGCGCATCTGTTCGATTTCCAGGGCGACCTGTACGGTCGCCACATCGAGGTGGAGTTCGTCGCCAAGTTGCGCGACGAAGAAACCTTCGCCGATCTGCCGGCGCTGACCGCGCAGATGCACCGCGACGCCGCGCTGGCGCGGCAACTGCTCGCCGCGCCGGCCGCCGCGGGCCTGTCGCCCGTGTCCGCCGCCCCGCGCGCGGACCTCCCCCTGAAGACCACCGACCGGTAACTGCCCGTGACCCAGGACTACAAAGCCACCCTCCATCTGCCGGCGACCGAGTTCCCGATGCGCGGCGACCTGCCCAAGCGCGAGCCGGACATCCTGGCGCGCTGGGAGAGCGAGGGCCTGTACACGCGGCTGCGCGACAACGCCCAGGGGCGGCCGCTGTTCGTGCTGCACGACGGCCCGCCCTACGCCAACGGCGCGATCCACCTCGGGCATGCGGTCAACAAGATCCTCAAGGACATCATCGTCAAGTCCAAGTACCTGTCCGGCTTTGATGCGCCGTACATCCCGGGCTGGGACTGCCATGGTCTGCCGATCGAGATCGCGATCGAGAAGAAGTTCGGCAAGGTCGGGGTCAAGCTGGATGCCGAGCAGTTCCGGCAGAAGTGCCGCGAGTACGCCAACGAGCAGATCAACATCCAGCGCCGCGACTTCAAGCGCCTGGGCGTGATCGGCGACTGGGACAATCCCTACCGCACGCTGGACTTCCATTTCGAGGCCAACGAGATCCGTGCGCTGGCCCGGATCGTCGACAACGGCCACCTGACCCGCGGCGTGAAGCCGGTGCACTGGTGCTTCGACTGCGGCTCGGCGCTGGCCGAGGCCGAGATCGAATACGCCGACAAGCAGTCGCCGACGGTGGACGTGGCCTACACGGCCCGCGACGGCGCGGCGCTGGCCGCCGCGTTCGGCGCGACCCTGCCCGAGGGCACCGAAGTGGCCGTGCCGATCTGGACCACCACGCCGTGGACGCTGCCGGCCTCGCTGGCGGTGTCGTTGGGGCCGGAGCTGGTCTATGCGCTGGTCGAAGGCCCGGCCCGCGACGGCCGCCGCCGCTGGCTGGTGCTGGCCGACGCGCTGGCCGAGCGCGCGCTGCAGCGCTACGGGGTGGATGAGGTCGTGGTGCACGGCCGCGTCGCCGGCGCGGCGCTGGAACACCAGGTGCTGGCGCACCCGTTCTACGACGAGCGCGACGTGCCGGTGATCCTCGGCACGCACGTGTCCGACACCGACGGCACCGGCGCGGTGCACACCGCGCCCGGCCACGGCCAGGAGGATTACGCGGCGGTCAAGCCGTACGGGCTGCTGGAGCGCTACAGCGCCGCGCAGATCAACCCGGTCGACGCGCGCGGCGTGTACCTGCCGTCGACGCCGGCGGCCGACGGCGTGGAACTGGCCGGGCTGCACATCTGGAAGGCCAGCGACATCATCGCCGACCTGCTGGCCGGGCGCGGGCTGCTGCTGGCGCGCGCCAGCATGGTCCACAGCTACCCGCATTGCTGGCGGCACAAGACCCCGATCGCGTTCCGCGCCACGCCGCAGTGGTTCATCTCGATGGAGCAGGCCAACCTGCGCGCCGAGGCGCTGCAGGCGATCGAGGGCGTGCACTGGTACCCGGCCTGGGGCCAGGCGCGCATCGCCGGGATGGTCGCCGGGCGCCCGGACTGGACGATCTCGCGCCAGCGCACCTGGGGCGTGCCGATCGCGCTGTTCGTGCACCGCGAGACCGGCGAGCCGCATCCGCGCAGCACCGAGCTGATGCGCCAGGTCGCCGACCGGGTCGAGGAGGGCGGGGTGGACGTGTGGTACGCGCTCGACGCCGCCGAGCTGCTCGGCGACGAGGCCGCCGACTACGAGAAGATCACCGACATCCTCGACGTCTGGTTCGATTCCGGCGTCACCCACGAGGCGGTGCTGACCGAGCGCGGCCTGCCCAAGCCGGCCGACCTGTACCTGGAGGGCTCCGACCAGCACCGCGGCTGGTTCCAGTCCTCGCTGCTGACCGGCGTGGCGCTGGACCACGCCGCCCCGTACCGGCAGTGCCTGACCCACGGCTTCACCGTGGACGAGCACGGCCGCAAGATGTCCAAGTCGCTGGGCAACGGCATCGAGCCGCAGGACATCATGAAGACGCTGGGCGCGGACATCCTGCGCCTGTGGATCGCCTCGGCCGACTACAGCAACGAGATGTCGCTGTCGCAGGAGATCCTCAAGCGCAACGCCGACGCCTACCGGCGCCTGCGCAATACCGCGCGCTTCCTGCTCGGCAACCTGCACGGCTTCAATCCGGCCATGCACCTGCGGCCGCTGCCGGAGCTGGTGGCGCTGGACCGCTGGATCGTGCACCGCGCCTACGAGGTGCAGGAGCAGATCAAGGCCGCCTATGCGCGCTACGACTTCGCCGCCATCGTGCAGGCGCTGCTCAACTTCTGCAGCGTGGACCTGGGGTCGCTGTACCTGGACGTGACCAAGGACCGGCTGTACACGATGGCCGAGGACTCGCACGGCCGGCGCTCGGCGCAGACCGCGATGTTCCATGTGGCCGAGGCCTTCGTGCGCTGGATCGCGCCGATCCTGAGCTTCACCGCCGACGAACTGTGGGGCTACCTGCCGGGCGCGCACCTGGGCAACGTGCTGTTCGCGACCTGGTACGAAGGCCTGGCGCCGTTGCCGGAAGACGCGGCGCTGAGCGCGGCCGACTTCGAACAGTTGCTGGCGCTGCGCGAGCAGGTGGCCAAGGTGCTGGAGCCGATGCGCGGCAACGGCGTGATCGGCGCGGCGCTGGAGGCGGAGATCACCGTCGCCGCCGCCGCGGCCACGGCGGCCAAGCTGCAGCCGCTGCAGGAGGAACTGCGCTTCCTGTTCATCAGCGGCGACGTGGTGGTGCGCGAGGCCAGCACCGACGAGATCTTCGTCAGCGCCCAGGCCACCGGCAAGCCCAAGTGCGTGCGGTGCTGGCACTACCGCGCCGACGTCGGCGCCGACCCGGCGCACCCGGAGCTGTGCGGCCGCTGCGTCAGCAACATCGAAGGACCGGGCGAGGAGCGCCGCTGGTTCTGAGTCCCGTCCCCGGCCGCGCGGCCTGCGCGCCGCCGGGGCCGGCGGCGGCGCCGTGGCTGCGGCGCCGGCCGTCCTTCCTTTCTTCATTCGCCCAAGGCGGACTTCCCGCATGACCGCACGACCCAACCCCTCCGCCCTGATCTGGCTGCTGCTGTCGGCCGTGGTGATCGGCCTGGACCAGTGGAGCAAGGCCTGGGTGCTGTCCAGCCTGCCCGAGTTCACCGCGGTGCCGGTGATTCCCGGTTTCTGGAACTGGTACCGGACCTACAACACCGGCGCGGCGTTCAGTTTCCTGAGCCAGGCCGGCGGCTGGCAGCTGTGGCTGTTCACCGCGCTGGCGGTGGGCATCAGCGGCCTGCTGGCCTGGTGGCTGGCGCGCACCCCGCGCGGCGAGTGGCGCAGCGCGCTGCCGTACGCTCTGGTGATCGGCGGGGCGATCGGCAACGTGATCGACCGGCTGATGCACGGCCACGTGGTCGATTTCATCCAGTGGTACGTGGGCGAGCACTACTGGCCCTCGTTCAACATCGCCGACTCGGCGATCGTCGCCGGCGCCATCGGCATCGCCCTGTTCGGCGTGTTCGACGGCAAGGCGAAGCGAAAAGCGGGATAATCGGTGCCACTCTCCCTGTCGAAGCGCTTGGCCCTCTGCGGCCGGCGGATCTAGCTATGGATGTCCTGCTCGCCAACCCCCGCGGCTTCTGCGCCGGCGTCGATCGCGCGATCGAGATCGTCAAGCGCGCCATCGAGACCCTGGGCGCGCCGATCTACGTGCGCCACGAGGTGGTGCACAACCGCTTCGTGGTCGACGACCTCAAGCAGCGCGGCGCCATCTTCGTCGAGGAACTGGACGAGGTGCCCGACGGCAACACGGTGATCTTCAGCGCCCACGGCGTGGCTCAGGCGGTGCGCCAGGAGGCCGAGCGGCGCGGCCTGAAGGTGTTCGACGCGACCTGCCCGCTGGTCACCAAGGTGCATTTCGAGGTGGCCCGGCACTGCCGCGCCGGCCGCGACGTGGTGCTGATCGGCCACGCCGGCCATCCGGAGGTGGAAGGCACGATGGGGCAGTGGGACCGCGAATGCGGCACCGGCCGCATCTACCTGGTCGAGGACATCGAGCAGGTCGCCACGCTGGACGTGCAGCAGCCGGAGAACCTGGCCTACACCACCCAGACCACGCTGTCGGTGGACGATACCCGCGGCATCATCGAGGCGCTGCGCGCGCGCTACCCGGCGATGCAGGGACCGAAGAACGACGACATCTGCTACGCCACCCAGAACCGCCAGGACGCGGTGCGCGACCTGGCCAGGGAGTGCGACCTGGTGCTGGTGGTCGGCTCGCCGAACAGCTCCAATTCCAACCGGCTCAGCGAGCTGGCGCGGCGCGACGGGGTGGAGTCCTACCTGATCGACGGCGCCGACGAGATCGATCCGGCCTGGGTCGCCGGCAAGCGCCGGGTCGGCCTCACCGCCGGCGCCTCGGCGCCGCAGGTGCTGGTGGACGGGGTGATCGCGCGGCTGCGCGAACTCGGCGCCGACGGCGTGTCCGAACTGGCGGGCGAGCCGGAGTCGATGGTGTTCGCCCTGCCCAAGGAACTGCGCCTGCGCTTGGTCGACTAGCGGGCATATCCACTCGCGGGTTTTTGCAGGATTGGCGGGCGTTTGCGTCGCGATCGTAGGTGCGGTTGCAGCCGCGACGAGGCGTTCCCGGGAAAGCCCGTCGCGGCTGAAGCCGCTCCTACGGGACAGCCGAGGCGGTGCGGTGCGCGGCAACCGCCGGGTATCGGAGGTGCCCCGAAGCCGGATCTGCACATGAACCCAAGCGTCCTGGCGGCGGTGCCGGCATCGACGGTCCTGGCGTCCAGCGCTTTGGCCGCGCCGCCGCCGCGGCTCAGTGGCGCTGCACGCCGTGCGGCCGCCCCTGCGCATCGAAGTCGATGCCCACGGTGACGCGATCGCCTTGCACGCCGTCCGGCATCCAGCGCAGGTGCCCGCGACGACCCACCAGCACGTACACGTGATCCACTTCCTTGGGGGCGGCCTGCAGTGCCTCGTCCTGTTCCTTCAGGGCCGTGGCCACCCGGTAGGCGCCCTCGAAGGCGATGTCCTGCAACGCGGCGGTGTCGGTGGCCGGCTTCAGGAATGGCCCGAACATGCGCGGATTCACGGGCTTTTCCTTGTGCCAGCCAGCGTGGTCGAAGCTGTATTCGTCCACGTGGTCCGGCTGTGCGGGATCCAGCAGTTCGAGTCCGATCCGGTCGTCGTAGAAGTGCACGGCATGGAACACGCGCAGGTCGTGGCCCTGCAGCCCGGGCAGAGCCGCCAGCGCCTGCCGCGCGGCGCGTAGCCGCGCCGGGTCGAACAGCAGGTTGCCATGCGGTGCTGGCGGCTCCGGTTCGGGGACGGCGGTGGCAGGAGCGGCCGGGGGGACCGCCAGCGACTGCGGCTTGGCGGTGGCCTGCAGGGCGGCCGCCGAGTCCGCCGCCTGCAGACGCGGTCCCGCCTGCAGGGTGGCGCGGATGGTGTCCCAAGCGCCCCCGGCGCAGGCGATGCCGCCGAGCAGCAGGACGACACCGGCGAAGACCAGTGGGGTGGGCGGCGTCTTCATGGCAGCTCCAGGTCGGCGCGGGAGGGGTGTTGCGGGTCGTACAGCACCGACACCGTCTCGCGCGGCAGCCGGCCGATGTCGAGCAGCGGCACGAACCGCCGTACCGTCGCCTCGTGGCTGTTGCCGGACGCGTCCTCGAACGCCACGCGGAACTCGACCTGCGGCTGCTCGTTGAGGGTGGTGCCGGTCTGGCGCACGTCCAGCACCCGCGCGCGGGCGCGCAGGCCGCGGTAGGTCAAGGTCTGGTCAGTCGTGTTGCTGCGGATCACGCGCAGGATCACGCGCAAGGCCAGCAGGTAGCCGTTGAGCACCAGCGCGCACATCAGCAGCGGGTGGTTGAAGGTCAGGAAGGTCCAGCCCAGGCCCTGGTTCTGCAGGCGCCAGGCCACGCCATAGGCGGCGCCGACCAGGACCACCAGCAGCACCGCGCCGGCCGCACGGCGCCACAGGCTGGCGCGGTCCAGGGCCGGCTCGGCGTCCTCCAGCACCAGGTTCGGGGCGGCGCCCGGCGTGGTGCTTAGCCGCAGCGGCACGGTTCGCCTGCTCTCGAAGCGGCGTTGCGCCGGCTTGCGGTCCACGATCGTCAGGGTGTCGCGGATGCGCGTGCCGGACAGGTTGTCGAAGGCCAGGGTCAGCGACCACTGTGGCCATCCCTGCACCTCGACGCCGGTCGGCGCGGCGCGTTCGATCAGCGCCTCGCGGCGCACGCCGTGGGCGAGGATGTGGCGCACGCGCCGCAGTGCGCGTCCGGGCATCAGCAGCAAGCTGTCCAGGTAGGCATAGAGCAGGTGCAGCCACAGCCCCAGCGACAGCGCCAGCAGGGTCAGCGCCCATCCGGGCGGGTTGCGCTGGGTCAGCGGCAGCGGCCATGCGCTGCCGACGTAGAGGATGCAGGGGAAGGGAAGGGCGAAGAACAGCAGAAAGGCCAGCCAGAACCAGGCGAACGACTTCACGAGTGCGGGGCATGCGAACAACGGGTCGGCAAGGGTAGCGCATCGTCCGCGGCGGCCCCGCCAAGGCGCCCGGGCGCGATTGACCGCAGCCCGAGTCGACGCCTAGAATTGCCAGTTCCGCCGGAATAGCTCAGTCGGTAGAGCGGCGCATTCGTAATGCGTAGGTCGCAGGTTCGACTCCTGTTTCCGGCACCAGTTGCACCAGAAGGCAGCCGCGAGGCTGCCTTCGTGGTATCTGCGGCACCGGTTTCTGCGACCCAGGTCCGTGTGCGCGGTCGCCTGCGGCGCCGCGGTGCAGCCGGGTGCGGCAATGTGTCGCAGGTAAAAACGTGGCCTGGCGCCCGCCCGGGCTTGTCAATGACTTCCGGAGTTGCCGCACGGCAGCATAAAATGCGTCGTTGATCGCGCATGCCGGCCCGGATGCCGCGGCGGAGGCGGGACGGCCCCTAGCGGCGCCCCGCCTCCCGCTCCCGCGCGGTCCGCATCCCCTACGCAATTGGATCGTTCGATGATTCCGTTGAAACAACTCCGGCGCTCGCTGCGCTCCGGTCTGTTGCTGCTTGCCGCGCTGCTGCTGGCCGGCTGCAACTCGGCCATCCTCAACCCCAAGGGTCAGATCGGCCACGACGAGAAGACGCTGCTGATCACCTCGGTGGTGCTGATGCTGCTGGTGGTGATCCCAGTCATCGTGATGACCCTGGCCTTCGCCTGGCGCTACCGCGCCTCCAACACCAAGGCCCGCTACGAGCCGAACTGGTCGCACTCCACCGCGATCGAGGTGGTGGTGTGGTCGATCCCGTGCATGATCATCCTGGTCCTGGCGGTGCTGACCTGGCGCTCCTCGCATGCGCTGGATCCGTACAAGCCGCTGGACTCCAAGATCAAGCCGATCACCATCGAGGCGGTGGCGCTGGACTGGAAGTGGCTGTTCATCTATCCGGAGCAGGGCATCGCCACGGTCAACGAGATCGCGTTCCCGGTCGACACGCCGCTGAACTTCAAGATCACCTCCGACACGGTGATGAACTCGTTCTTCATCCCGCAACTGGGCACGCAGATCTATGCGATGGCCGGCATGCAGACCAAGCTGCACCTGATCGCCAACGAGCCGGGCGAGATGTTCGGCCTGTCGGCGAACTACAGCGGCCACGGCTTCGCCAAGATGGGCTTTGCCGCGCACGCCACCGACCGCGCCGGCTTCGATGCCTGGGTGGCCAAGGTCAAGGCCTCGCAGAAGACCCTGGGCCAGACCGAGTACCAGGTGCTGGCGGCCAACCGTAACGACAAGGCGGCCTACCCGGTGACGTACTACGCCTCGGTGCAGGACGGCCTGTTCAAGTCGTTGATCGACAAATACATGATGGGCAAGGGCCACAAGATGGAAGGCCACGACGCTCATCCGGCATCGGCTGCTGAGCCGGTCGCCATGTGCACTTCTGGAGACAAGTGATGCTAGGTAAACTCACGCTCGAGGCGATTCCGTATCACGAGCCGATCGCCATGGTGGCCGTCATCGGCACCGTCCTGGCCGGCCTGCTGGTGCTGGCATTGGTCACCAAGTTCAAGTTGTGGGGCTACCTGTGGCGCGAATGGCTGACCTCGGTCGACCACAAGCGCATCGGCGTCATGTACATCGTGGTGGCGCTGGTGATGCTGCTGCGCGGCTTCAGCGATGCGGCGCTGATGCGCGCCCAGCAGGCGATCGCGCATGGCGGCAACGAGGGCTTCCTGCCGCCGCATCACTACGATCAGATCTTCACCGCGCATGGCGTGATCATGATCTTCTTCATGGCCATGCCGTTCATGACCGGCCTGCTGAACCTGATCGTGCCGCTGCAGATCGGCGCGCGCGACGTGGCGTTCCCGTTCCTGAACTCGCTGAGCTTCTGGCTGTTCGTGGCCGGCGCGACGCTGATCATGCTGTCGCTGGGCGTGGGCGAGTTCGCGCAGACCGGCTGGCTGGCCTATCCGCCGCTGTCCGGGCTGGAATACAGTCCAGGCGTCGGTGTCGACTACTACATCTGGGCATTGCAGATCTCGGGCCTGGGCACATTGCTCACCGGCATCAACTTCTTCGTGACGATCATGCGCATGCGCGCGCCGGGCATGACCCTGATGCGCATGCCGATCTTCACCTGGACCGCGCTGATCACCAACATCCTGATCATCGCCGCGTTCCCGATCCTGACCGTGGCGCTGGCGCTGCTGGGCGCCGACCGCTACCTGGGCACGCACTTCTTCACCAATGACGGTGGCGGCAACGCCATGATGTACGTCAACCTGATCTGGATCTGGGGCCACCCGGAGGTCTACATCCTGATCCTGCCGGCGTTCGGCATCTTCTCCGAGCTGATCGCCACCTTCAGCCGCAAGCGCCTGTTCGGCTACACCTCGATGGTGTACGCCACCTCGTGCATCGGCGTGCTGTCGTTCATCGTGTGGTTGCACCACTTCTTCACGATGGGCTCGGGCGCCAACGTCAATGCCTTCTTCGGCATCACGACGATGATCATCTCGATCCCCACCGGCGTGAAGATCTTCAACTGGCTGTTCACCATGTTCCGTGGCCGCGTGCACATGACCGCGCCGGTGCTGTGGACCATCGGCTTCATGATCACCTTCACCATCGGCGGCATGACCGGCGTGATGCTGGCGATCCCGGCGGTGGACTTCGTGCTGCACAACAGCCTGTTCCTGATCGCGCACTTCCACAACGTGATCATCGGCGGCGTGGTGTTCGGCTACCTGGCGGGCCTGACCTACTGGTTCCCGAAGGCGTTCGGCTTCAAGCTCAACGAGACGTTGGGCAAGGCCTCGTTCTGGTGCTGGATCATCGGCTTCTTCATCGCCTTCATGCCGCTGTACGTGCTCGGCTTCATGGGCATGACCCGGCGCATGAACAGCTACAACCACCCGGAGTGGGCGCCGTGGCTGATGGTGGCCGCGGTGGGTGCGGCGATCATCGGCACCGGCATCTTCCTGAACCTGGTGCAGATCGGCTACAGCATCTGGAAGCGTAAGGAAAACATGGACCTGACCGGCGACCCGTGGGACGGCCGGACCCTGGAGTGGGCGACCTCCTCGCCGCCGCCGTTCTACAACTTCGCGGTGCTGCCGCACATCGACGACCGCGACCAGTTCTGGGAAGACAAGCTCAAGGGCAAGGGCTGGGCGCGTCCGGCCAAGTACGAACCGATCCACATGCCGCGCAACACGGCGGCGGGGTTCTGGATCGGCGCCTTCAGCATCGTGCTGGGGTTCGGCCTGATCTGGCACATCTGGTGGATGGCGGTGATCGGCCTGGTCGGCATGATCGGCAGCTTCATCGCGCGCACCTTCGATGACGACATCGATTACTGGGTCCCGGCGGAGGAAGTGGAACGCATCGAGAACGCGCGTTTCGCCCTGCTGGAACAGCAACACGCGGCCAACGCCGCAAAGGCGGTCTGAACCATGGCTTCCACGACGCTCGATTCCCACGCCGCCCACGCGGGCGGCCACGACCACGACCACGAACATCACGACGCGGGCGGCAACACCGTCTTCGGGTTCTGGGTCTACCTGATGAGCGACTGCCTCATCTTCGCCGGCCTGTTCGCCACCTATGCGGTGCTGGCCGGCGCCACGGTGGACGGCCCGACCGCCAAGGAACTGTTCGACCTGAAGTTCGTGCTGGTGGAAACCTTCCTGCTGCTGTTCAGCAGCCTGGGCTTCGGCCTGGCGATCATCGCGGCGAACAAGCGCAGCATGGGCGGCCTGTACGGCTGGCTGGCGGTCACCGCGGCGCTGGGCCTGGGCTTTCTGGGCATGGAACTCTACGAGTTCCACCACCTGATCGAGGAAGGCGCCGGCCCCGGTCGCAGCGCGTTCCTGTCGGCCTTCTTCACCCTGGTCGGCACCCACGGTCTGCACGTGACCTCGGGCCTGCTGTGGATGGCGGTGCTGGTGATCCAGATCGCCAAGAACGGCCTGACCCCGCGCAACATGACCCGCCTGGCGTGCCTGAGCCTGTTCTGGCACTTCCTGGACGTGATCTGGATCGGCGTGTTCACCATCGTCTACCTGCTGGGAGCGCTGTAATGGCCAACCATCATTCCTCCGACGCGCACGCCGAGCACGGCCATGGCGGCGGCCTGAAGTCCTACCTGGTCGGTTTCGTGCTGGCGGTGATCCTGACCGTGATCCCGTTCGGCATGGTGATGAGCGGGGCGTTCCCGCGCGGCGTCACCGTCATCGTCATCGCGGTGCTGGCCGCGGTGCAGATGCTGGTGCACCTGATCTACTTCCTGCACATGGACCGCTCGGCCGAGCAGCGCTCCAACGTGCACGTGGGCCTGTTCTCGCTGCTGATCATCGGCATCGTGGTGGTCGGCTCGCTGTGGGTCATGCACAACCTCAACGTCAACATGATGCATTGAGGCGCGCACCGCCGCAGGTTCGCGAAGGCCGCCTCCGGGCGGCCTTTTGCGTTCTACGGGCCGCCTGCCCGGCAGCGCGGCAAGCGCAGGCCCATCGCCCCGACATCGGTGTGGCTGACCGGCACGTGCGCGACCCGCGATCGGTGTGGCAAGGCGACGCTCGCATGCATCGACGCAGTGCGATCTGCCGTGGCGACGCGGCGCACCGAGGTCAGCTCTGGTCTGCCCCGAGCGTCGCGGAGAGTTTCAGGAGGACCTGCGCGTCTTCCGTGCTGAGGCGATCGAGCAGCCGGGTTCTTACCGCCGCGGCATGGACCGGTCGCGCCGCGGCGATCTTTTCCCGGCCCAGGGCGGTGATGGCGACCGTCACCACGCGCGGTTCGGCATCGCTGCGGCGGATCAGGCCGCGCGCCTGCATGCGCGTGAGCTGATGCGACAGCCGGCTCTTGTGCCAGCCCATGGAATCGGCGAGCGCCTGTTGGCGCAGCTCGCCCTTGCCCAGATCCACCAGCCGCGACAACACGCCGAAGTCGCTGCCGGTCAGGCCGACACCGGCGGCCAGGTCCTTTTCGACGGCCGCCATCACCGTCTGGCCCATCTGCTTGAAGGCGTGCCAGATCGCCAGCTCGCGGGTGGAAAGTCGCGCTTGTTTCATGCGGTCACCATAGACCGCTAAGGTTGACATGACAACCCGATCGGCGTACTTCTGGGTTGACATGACAACTTGTGCGCGACCGCCGGCAGGCATGCGATGCCGGCCCAGGGTGCCCGCATCCAATGGAGACGATGACGATGTCCGCAACGACGTTCGCAGGCGTGGAGGTGTTGATGACCGGCGGCAGCGACGGCATCGGGTTCGGCCTCGCGCGGCGCTTCCTGGCCGCGGGCGCAAACGTGCTGGTCACCGGCCGCGATGCAGGCAGGCTCGACCGCGCGGCCGCGACGGCGCCCGGCCTGCAGACCCTGGTCAACGACATCGGGGTCGCCGAAGAACGCGAGCGACTCGCGCAGTACCTGCACGTGCGGCATCCCGGGCTGCGCGTGGTCGTCAACAATGCCGGGATCCAGCGACGCGTCGCGCTCGCCGACGACCAGGCGCCCTGGGCCGAGCGCCAACGCGAGATCGATATTCTGTTTTCTGCCGTCGTGCATCTGAACCATTTGCTGGTCCCGCTGTTGCTGCAGCATGGCAAGCCCGCGCTCATCGCCAATGTCTCCTCCGGCGGCGCCCTCGTTCCGCAGCCGTTCGCCCCGGTCTACAGCGCCTGCAAGGCCGCGATCCACAGCTATACGGCCAACCTCCGGTTCGCGCTCGCCGCGACGTCGGTCAGGGTCGTGGAAATCATTCCGCCCGCCGTCCGCACCGGGTTGGCGGGCTCTGGCGTGGCCCATGGCGCGGACGTGGAGGACTTCTGCGACGCCGTCTTCGCCGGGCTCGCGGCGGGGCAGGCCGATGAACTCGGCTTCGGGATGACCGCTTCGGCGGAGTTTCGGCATCGCCTCGACGTCGAGCGTGCCGTGTTCGATGGGTTCTCCGAGCGCTTTCCCGTGCGCAGGTACTGATGCGAGGGACGCCGGTGCGACTGGCGCGCCGGCGTGTGCCGTGCTCACGCCAGGCAGGGCGCCTCGGCGAGTTCGCACAACGGCAGCCAAGTCAGCACGCCGTCGCCGTTGCGGATCAGCAGGCCCAGTTGCCCGTGCTGCTGCAGCGGCTGCGCATAGACCGGCGCGGGGCTGGGCGCGGCGTGCGCCGAGGCCGACACCGACCAGGCGCTGGCCAGCAGGGCCTGCGGCCGCGCCGCGCGCAAGGTGGCGACCAGCCCGGCCGGATCGCCGTGCCGCAAGGCATGGCGGCACAGCGCCAGCAGGCAGGCGTCGTCGTGCGGGTCGGCGGTCGTCGGCGCGGGGGCGTCCGCCATCGCCGCACGCGCGCGCTGCAACAGGCGCCGCAGATGCTGGCGCGAGGCGCTTTCGCTGCGCGCCGCCAGCGCCGCCAACTCGGCATGGCTGAAGTCGAAGGCCTCGGCGAGCAGCAGCATCGCCACGTCGCCGGCCGGCAGTGTGCGCACCAGCGTGGCGAGGGCCTGCGCGACCGCCGCGCTGTGGAGGGCGTACCGCAGCGGCCCGTCCGCGTCGTCGGCTACGGGCGGTGCGTGTTCCTGCGCCATGCGCTCCAACAAGGCCCGGTAGCGGCCGCGGCGACGCTGGCGGTCGATGCACAGATGGCGCAGCACGGTGGTCAGCCAGGCGTCGCGGCCGCCCCCCGGCAGCGGCCCCTGGGCCGCCCGCAGATAGGTCTCCTGCACCAGATCCTCGGCGTCCTCGCCCTGGCCGACCCAGCGTCGCGCCAGGGCCAGCAACTGGGGGCGCAGCGCGTCGTCGCCGCTGGCAGCCTGCGCGTCGGTCGGGAATGTCACGTCGCGGCCCCGTCGTTCGTTGGGAGGGAAACCCACCATACATGGAGACAGGCCGATGCTGCGTTCCGACGAAACCTCTCCCGCCGCGCCCGCCGCGCTCGCGCCGTCCGGCGCCTTCCTGGAGGAGAAGGCGTTCCGTGCGCGGACCCTGCTGCTGTTCGGCACCATCACCGACGCCAGCGCCTATCAGGCGGTGCGCCACCTGCTGGCGCTGGATGCCGAATCCGACGCGCCGATCGCCATGATCGTGTCCTCGCCGGGCGGCCATCTCGAATCCGGCGACGCCATCCACGATGCGCTGCGCTTCATTTCCGCGCCGGTCGACATGATCGGCTCGGGCTGGGTCGGCAGCGCGGCCACGCACGTGTTCCTGGGCGTGCCGCGCGAACGCCGGGTGTGCCTGCCGCAGACCCGGTTCCTGATCCATCAGCCCAGCGGTGGCGCCGGCGGCCCGGCCAGCGACATCGCCATCCAGGCCAGCGAGATCCTCAAGGCGCGCGCCCGCATCGCCCGGGTCATCGCCCGCGAGACCGGCCAGCCGCTGCAACGCGTGGAAGCCGACATCGAGCGCGATTGCTGGATGTCGGCGCAGGAGGCGATGGACTACGGCCTGGTGTCGCGCATCGTCGAGCGGCGCAGCCAGTTGGCCGGGCGTTGAGCGGAGGGGCGGCGCAACGGCGCCCGCCCATGCCGCTTGCGCAGTGCGCCGCGATCGCCGCGGGCATGACCTATGGCATGGCACGCGGCGGCGGCGCAGGCATAGCATGGGGGTTTGCTTGTCCGCTGTCGTTCGCCCCCTGGAGACCCCATGAGAAAGTCCACCGCCTGGATGGCGCCGTTGCTGCTGGCCGCCACTGTCGCGTTCCAGGCTTCGGCGCAGACCGCGCCGCCGCGCGACGTGCCCTTCGCCGGCACGCTGAAGATCGCTGTCGACGCCACCGACCTGGCCCACCGCATCTTCCGCGTGCGCACCACCATCCCGGCCACGCCGGGGCCGATGACCCTGCTGTATCCGCAGTGGATCCCCGGCAACCATTCGCCGACCGGCCCGATCGACAAGCTGGCCGGGCTGGTGATCAAGGCCAACGGCAAGGTGCTGCCGTGGACGCGCGACCAGTACGACGTCTATGCGTTCAAGATCGACGTGCCCGCCGGCGCCAGCGAGATCGTCGCCGAGTACCAGTTCCTGTCCTCGCAGGGCGACGGCCAGGGCCGGGTGATGATGACCCCGGAGATGCTCAACCTGCAGTGGAACACCACCGCGCTGTATCCGGCCGGGGTGTATGCGCGCAACATCAAGGCGCAGGCCAGCGTGACCCTGCCGGCCGGCTGGGACTACGCCACCGCGCTGGAGACCGCCACGCGGACCGGCGACACGGTGACGTTCAAGCCGATCGATTTCGACGACCTGGTCGATTCGCCGATGTTCGCCGGCAAGTACTACAAGCGCATCGTGCTGGACGCCAAGGACAAGGCGCCGGTGGCGCTGAACGTGTTCGCCGACAAGCCCAAGTCGCTGGAGGCCAAGCCCGAGCAGGTCAAGGCGCACGTGGCCCTGGTGCAGCAGATGGACAAGCTGTACGGCGCGCGCCACTTCGACCACTACGAGTTCCTGCTGGCGCTGACCGACAAGCTCGGCGGCATCGGCCTGGAGCATCATCGCTCCAGCGAGAACAGCGGCCCGCTCGACTACTTCACCGAATGGGACAAGAGCTGGGAGATGCGCGACCTGCTCGCGCACGAGTTCAACCACTCCTGGAACGGCAAGTACCGCCGCGGCGCCGACCTGGCCACGCCCAACTTCAACGTGCCGATGGGCGACAGCCTGCTGTGGCTGTACGAGGGCCAGACCCAGTTCTGGGGCGAGGTGATCGCCGCGCGCGCCGGGCTGTGGACGCAGGACCAGGCCCGCGACATGCTGGCCAATGTCGCCGCGACCTACCAGCGCGGCCGGCCCGGCCTGGCCTGGCGCGCGCTGCAGGACACCACCAACGATCCCACCATGTCGATGCGCCGTCCGCGCGCCTACCGCAGCTACCAGCTGAGCGAGGACTACTATTCCGGCGGGCAGATGCTGTGGCTGGAGGTCAACGCCAAGCTGCGCGAACTCAGCGGCGGCAAGCGCTCGCTGGACGACTTCGCCAAGGCCTTCTTCGGCATGCACGACGGCGCCTGGGACGTGAACACCTATACCTTCGACGACATCGTCGCCACGCTCGACGGGATCGCCAAGTACGACTGGGCGACCCTGCTGCGCAGCCGTCTCGACGACCACGGTTCGCTGGTCGGCGGCATCGAGGCCAGCGGCTGGAAGCTGGTCTATACCGACCAGCCGAACGCGGCCAACAAGACCAGCGAGGCGCGCAACAAGAGCCTGGACCTGACCTATTCGCTGGGCCTGAGCCTGGACCAGCAGGGCCAGGTGCAGTCCGTGCTGTGGGACAGCCCGGCGTTCAACGCCGGCCTCATCGCCGGCAACCGCGTGGTCGCGGTCGGCGGCCGCGAGTACAGCGCCGAAGCGCTCAAGGACGCGATCACCGCGGCCAAGGGCGGCAGCGCCCCGATCGAACTGCTGGTCAAGCGCGGCGACCGCTACGACACCTTGCGCATCGCCTACGCCGGCGGCCTGCAGTATCCGCACCTGGAGCGCATCGCCGGCACGCCGGATCGCCTGAGCGAGTTATACAAGGCGCGCTGAGTCGGCGAATGCCCCCCGCCCGGCGTCGTCTGCCGGGTGGCGGGGAACGGCGCCCGCGTCGCGCTGTACGGCGAGTGATCGATCGCCGCCGCTGCGTCGAGGAGGCGGGCGCTGCGTCTGTCGTAGGAGCGGCTTCAGCCGCGACGGGGCATGACCGGTAAAGCCCGTTCGCGGCTGAAGCCGCTCCTACGAAATGCGTGGTTTGCCGGCCCGCCGAGGCTGCTGGAGGAGCGTGGCGCCTTGCCGTCGCGGACCTTGAGACCGCCAGCCACTATGCTGGCGCATTGTCTGAGCGGACCAGAAGCAGATGGCGAAAGCGAAAACGGCCTATGTCTGCGGCGAATGCGGCGCCGAGTACACCAAGTGGCAGGGCCAGTGCACCGAATGCGGCGCCTGGAACACGCTGAGCGAGATCGTGCTGGAAAGCGCGGCCACGGCCAAGGCGCCGGCCGCGGCGCGGCGCAGCGGCTGGGCCGGCAAGGCCGAGACGCCGAAGATCACCGCGCTCAAGGACGTGGAGCATCGCGACCAGGCGCGCGTGTCCACCGGCATCGGCGAGTTCGACCGGGTGCTCGGCGGCGGCCTGGTCGAGGGCGCGGTGGTGCTGATCGGCGGCGATCCGGGCATCGGCAAGTCGACCCTGCTGCTGCAGGCGCTGGCGAAGATGGCCGGCACCCTGCCGGTGCTGTACGTGACAGGCGAGGAATCGCTGGGCCAGGTCGCCGGGCGCGCGGTGCGCCTGGACCTGCCGCTGGACGGCCTCAATGCGCTGGCCGAGACCGGCATCGAACACATCCTGCAGCACGCCAGCGCGGCGCGGCCCAAGCTGATCGTCGCCGACTCGGTGCAGACCCTGTGGACCGAGGCGCTGACCGCCGCGCCCGGCTCGGTCAGCCAGGTGCGCGAGAGCGCGGCGCGGCTGGTGCGCTATGCCAAGGAGACCGGCACCGCGGTGTTCCTGGTCGGCCACGTCACCAAGGAGGGCGGCATCGCCGGCCCGCGCGTGCTCGAGCACATGGTCGATGCGGTGTTGTACTTCGAGGGCGAGAGCGGCAGCCGTTTCCGCCTGCTGCGCGCCTTCAAGAACCGCTTCGGCGCGGTCAACGAGCTGGGCGTGTTCGCGATGGGCGAGAAGGGCCTGAAGGAAGTCTCCAATCCGTCGGCGATCTTCCTCTCCGGCGGCAGTGCGCACCAGCCCGGCAGTTGCGTGATGGTCACCCGCGAAGGCACGCGGCCGCTGATGGTGGAAGTGCAGGCGCTGGTCGATGCCTCGCCGCTGTCCAATCCGCGACGCGTGGCGGTGGGCCTGGAACAGAACCGGCTGGCGATGCTGCTGGCTGTGCTGCACCGCCATGGCGGCATCGTGGTCGGCGACCAGGACGTGTTCGTCAACGTGGTCGGCGGCATCCGCGTGCAGGAGACCGCGGCCGACCTGCCGGTGCTGCTGGCGGTGCTGTCGTCGCTGCGCGACCGGCCGCTGGCGGAGAAGACCATCGCCTTCGGCGAGGTCGGCCTGTCCGGCGAGATCCGCCCGGTGCCCAACGGCGAGGACCGGCTGCGCGAGGCCGCCACGCATGGCTTCAAGCGCGCCATCGTGCCCAAGGCCAATGCGCCCAAGACCGGCACGGTCAAGGGCATGGAGGTGATCGCAGTGGAGCGCCTGGCGCAGGCGCTGGAAGCGGCGAGCGAATAGGCCGCGCCGCCGGCAGGCTGCGTCTTCGTTGTTCGTGCAGGCTGTGTCCCTGCGAAGCGCGGCGCAGTGGTGCGGGTGATGCGGCGATCGGCGTAGCTGCGCCGCCGCATCGAGGGGCCTGGCATGAGGTTTGCCGCGCGCGTCGTCGGCTGCGACGCAGCCGTTCGCTGCACACCGATGCGCACACCCGGCGATGGGCCCCGCCTGCGTATGGCGGTCCAGCATGGCGAACGGCGCGCGTCGCCACGCGCGCCGTTGCCGTTGCGTTGCCGCGGGCGCGATCGCACCCGCGTTTCCGTCAGTCCTTGCGATAGATCGCGCCGAGCTTGTCGATCTCGTCGCCGTCGCGGCCGGTGAAGCCGGCGATGTGCCAGCCGCTGGGCGCGGTGAGCGTGTAGGTCTCGGCGGTCGGCGTGCCGGCGCTGAGGCTGCGACCCTGGTTGGTGCGCAGGCTCAGCGAGAACAGCCGGGTGTGGCCGTTGTACTGGCCCACGCTCAGCGTGGCCGAGGTCAGCCGTTCGTTGCTGCCCAGGCGCAGCGTGACCGGATCGCCGCCGCTGCCGCCGTGGGCCAGGGTGCTGCCGTTGTCCAGGCCCAGCGCGATGCCGTCCAGGCGCGAGGCGCCACGCAGGGTCACGCTGGCGATGGTGCGTTGCTCGGCGCCCTTGGCGATGTCGTTGAACGGGGTGCCGTGCGGGCCGCCGAACTGGTCGCTGGTGCGCACGGTGGCACCGACCGCCCAGCCGAACTGCGCGGCCAGCGGGTAGTGGTCGGACAGCGGCTTGCCGTCGCTGTCGTAGAAGTTGCCGTCGTCGAGCTTGTAGCGGTTGGCGACCAGGGTCAGTTGCGGCGCGTCGCGGTACAGGATCTTGTCCACCACCTCGCACTCATTGGTCGGCGGGGTGCCGCACAGCAGCGGCGCCGCGCCGGCGGCCGGGGCGTTGCCCTTGACCAGCTCGACCCAGGTATCGGTCAGGCCGTTGGCGGCGATCAGCTCGCGGATGTTGTCGTCGGCGCGGGTGTAGCGGGTGTTGGAGTCCATCATCACCAGCACCGCGTTGCCGGCCGACCAGGTCTGGATGAACTGCGAGAGCTGGCTGATGTTGGCGCGCCGCGCGGCCAGGTCGGCGCTCTCGGTGCCGGCGTTGGGGTGCGCGTTGTACACGTCCAGCAGCACGCCGTCGTCCAGGCGCACGCGCATGTAGCTGAAGCCCTTGGGAGTGAGGCAGTCGGTGCCGTTGCACTTGTCCCACTTGACGCGGGTGAAGTCGTCGAAGCGGTAGTTGCTCAGCGTGTTGAGGCCGTCGCCGATCGCCGCGCCGCCACTGGTGGGGGTGCGGTAGGGATGGTTGTCGCCCGCGTACAGGGTGGCGTGGTAGTTGAAGTCTTCCTGCACGTTGATCAGGCCGTAGGGCGCCAGCTTCGGTGCGATCTGGGCGGTGTTGGCGGCCGGGTTGCTGCTGGAAATGCCCTGCGGCAGGCCGGCGACGTTGTAGGTGAGCACGTCGAGCACGCCGACGTCCGATTGCGCGTGGACCACGCCGGCGCAGGCCAGGCTCAATCCGATGCCGTAGCTCACGAGGGTGCGTAGATGCTGGATCATGAATCGCCTCTTTGCGGGTTGGGAGGAACAGCGGGTGGCGCGAGGGCCAGGGGACGGTGCCGGAAGCACCGATGCCGCCGCGCGACCGGCCGGGGCCGGCGCGCGTGGCGTCATGGGGTCAGGAACTGCGGGTCGATCGCGGCCTCGACCGCGGTCGCGAAAGCGGCCAGTGGGCAGTCGTACTCGCCATCGGCGCGGCTGCAGCGCGGGATGAACACCGCCGACGCCAGCGGCGGCGCCTGCACGGTCAGCGCACGGCGTTCGCGCAACTGCGCCAGGCTCTGCGCGGTGTAGCGCAGGCGGATCACCCGCTCGCCGTCGGCGCGGCGCCAGCGCTCGAACACCAGCGCGCCGCCGGGCACGGTCTGGTCGGGCTGGTAGCCGGGCAGTTGCCAGTGCAGGTCGAGCATGCCGGCGAGCAGGGTCAGGGTGCCGTCGTGGCCGGACAGCACCACTAGCCGCGCCGCGCCGCCGATCGGCGCGGCGTGCATGGCCTGGCCGCTGCCGTCCAGCAGCGTCGCCAGCAGCCGCGCCGCCAGCGGCGAGGCGGCCATGCGCGCCACCGCCGGTGCGCGCAGGCGCAGCGCGAACTCGGCCTGGTGCGGGGCGAAGGCGCGCAACAGGCTGGCCTCGTCGACGCCGCGCCAGCCCAGCGCGGCGAAGTCCTGGCCGTCGGCCCAGCCCATCAACAGGCTTTCGCTGAGGCCGGAGGCGGCCGCGGCCGGGCCTTCGATGCCGGGGATCGCCTCGCCGGCGTCGCCCAGCCGTGCCGGCACCGCATCCAGGCGCAATTTGCCGCTGCCGGCGTCGGCCGGGCAGGGCCGCTGCGCGCACTGCAGCAGTAGTTGCTGCAGGCTGTCGATGGCGTCGGCCTGCGCCGCGTTCCAGGCGGGTGCATCGCCGCCGATGCGGCCGGCGATGGCCGCGCGCATCTGCGCCACCGCGGCGGGATCGCGCAGGGCGGGCGCGCCGTCGAACAGCGGATCAGAGGCGCCGTCGGCGACGCTGTGCACCGGATTCGCGCAGCCCGGGGTCAGTGTGCTGGCCAGTGCCTGCGCCGAGGCAATGGTGCGCTGGGTGCGGTTGGCCCAGTAGTACGCGGCCGCGCAGCCGTCGCCGGCGAACAGCCCCAGCGGTGCGTAGCGGGCGCGGTAATAGGCGCCGAACAGCCGTTCCAGCGCCGCGCCGTTCGCGGTGAGATGCCCGGCGGGAACCGCGAAGCGTGGCCATGGGCGCGCCGAGTAGCGCTCCAGTTGCGCGGTGCTGGACATCGCCGCGCGCACGCCGTGGCGCTTGAGGATCAGCACTTTCTCCAGGGTGTCGGTCGCGGCCGCTTGCGCGCGTGCCGCGGTGCAGGCCAGCGGCGCGAGGGCGAACACGGCGAGGGCGGCGAGGTACGACAGCGGTGGCATCGGCAAGCTCCAGGCAGGGGCGGGGGCGCCGTGCGCGGCGGCGCACGGTGCGCTGGCTGCGGTCGCTGCCGTGCAGGCAGCGGCGCAGGCTTGCTGCCGCGCGCGGGCGGCAGCGCGGCGGATCAGAAACGCGCGCGCAGGCCCACCGACCAGGTGCGCCCGTAATCGGTGTAGCCGCCGAACAGGCGGTCGCCGACGTACTGGCGCTGCACGGCGCCGGTGAGGTTGATCGCGTTGACGAACAGCGACAGGGTGTCGTTGACCTTCCAGGCCACGTTCGCATCGAGGCTGCCGAACGTGTCGCTGTTGAGCGTGGCGACGTTGGCGGTGCCGACCGCGTTGACGATGTCGTCGCTCCAGCTGTAGCTCACCCGCGCCATCAGCGGGCCCTTCTCGTAGAACAGCACCGCGTTGTAGGTGTTCTTGGCCACGCCTTCGAGGCTGTCGGTGAAGCTGCGGCTGCCGTCGCGGTAGGTGGCCTCGCTGTCGGTCCAGGTGTAGTTGAGCTGCATGCCCAGCCCGTCCAGCGGCGCCGGCAGGCCGGCGAAGACCTGCTGGTAGGCCACTTCCACGCCCTTGACGCTGGCCTGGCTGCCGTTGGTCTTGGACGAGAGCAGGTAGGTCTGGCCCTGGTACTGCAGGTTCGACAGCTGGGTCTGGATGAAGCGGGAGATGTCCTTGTAGAACACGCCGCCGGTCAGCGCCGAGGTGCCGTCGATGTACCACTCGAAGGTCAGGTCGTACTGCCAGGCCTCGAATGGGCGCAGCGATGGATTGCCGCCGCTGGCGGTGAGGATTTCGCCGCTGGAATTGAAGGTGAGCTTGGACGACAGGTCGGTGAGGTCGGGGCGGGTGATGACCTTGGCCGCGGAGCTGCGCAGCACGATGTCCTCGCGCACGTCCCAGGCGGCGTTGAACGAGGGCAGTGCGTTGCTGTAGCTGCGCGCGAAATGCACCGGTTGCGCGCTGCCTTTGACGTCGGCGTGGCCGTCGGTGGTCTGCTCGGTGCGGACCAGGCGCACGCCGAGGTTGCCGCGCAGTTCGCGGCCGGCCAGTTCGCTGCCGAAGTCGGCCATCGCATAGGCCGAGCCGATCTTCTCCTTCACTTCGTAGGAGTTCTGCAGGTCGGCGCTGTTCGGCGTGTTGACCAGGTCCGCGGCGGTCGGCCAGGTGCCGAAGAAGGTCGATTCGATCGGCGCCAGCCACTGTCGCGGCAGGTTGCCGTGGGCGTCGGCGAGCATGTCGTCCACCGGCAGCGCGGTGAAGTTGCCGGCCGGGAAGCGCACGCCGGCGATGCTGGTCAGCAGCAGGTCGGCGCGATCGTAGGTGCGCGAGCGTTGCCGGTACTTGGCGCCGAACTTGAGGTCGCGGAAGAAGCCGTCGCCGAGCGCGCGCTTGGCGTCGAGCTGCAGCGCGTCTTCCTTGTCGCGCGCGTCGATCTCGCGCCACTCCAGGCGGCGCCCGGCCACGCTGGCCGGGTTGGTCGGGTCGAAGCCGTTGGTGAAGCGCCAGTCGGGCACGTCGTCGCCATCGGCCTGCGGCATGTCCACGCGCATCGACAAGGTGGTGCCGCTGCGCAGGCGCGTGCGCCGGATCGGATCGGAGTCGTAGCTGTGCGCCTGCGAGTGGAACGCCACCGCGCCCAGCGTCCACGCATCGCCGCTCCAGGTGCTGGACAGACGCGCGCTGCGGTTGTCGTCGGTGATGCCGGAAGTCTCGCGCGAGATCTGCACCTGGCCGTTGCGGTAATCGAAACCGGCAATGCCGTCGTGCGCCACGCGTAGGTTGCCGAGCTTGGCGAGGCTGTCGAAGCCGACGCCCAGGCTGTATTCGTCGTAGTGCACGGTCTGCCTGGCGTACAGCAGGTCCAGATTGGTTTCCCACGCCGCGCTCGGCTTCCATTGCAGGGAGGCGGCGATGCCGGTGCGTTCGCGCTGCTCCAGTTCCAGTGTCGGGCGCAGGCCGGTGGCCACGTAGTGGGCGCCCGGTACGCCCGGCACGCCGTTGCGGTAGTAGTCCCAACTCACTTCGTTGACCCGGTCCTGGCGCAGGCTGCGCTGCGCATAGGCGCCGGAGAGCAGCACGCCGAAGGTGCCGTCGGCGTTGACCCAGTTGAACAGGCCGGACACGCGCGGGTCGTTGGCGTGGGTGCGCTGCGCCTGGCTCGATTCCAGCGACACGTTGGTCAGGGGCTTGCCCAGTTCCAGCGGGCGGAAGGTGCGCACGTTGACGATGCCGCCGATCGCGCCTTCGTCCAGGTCGGCGGTGGGACTCTTGATCACCTCCAGGCCGGCGACCAGTTCCGCCGGCAGGGTGTCGTAGCGGAACTGGCGGCCGGTCTGGCCGGAGGTGCGCACGTTTTCGTTGACCGCCATGGTCTGGCCGTTGAGCGTGGTCACCTGGAAGTTGGGGCCCAGGCCGCGCACGCGCACGTACACGCCTTCGCCGCGGTCGCGCACGATCGACACGCCGGGCACGCGCTGCAGCGCTTCGGCCACGTTCTGCGCCGGCAGCTTGCCGATGTCCTCGGCAGCGATCACGTCGACCACGCTGTCGGCGTAGCGCTTCTCGCGCAGCGCGGCGCTGAGGCTGCCGGCGTAGCTGCCGAGTACCTGGATGCCGTCCAGTTGCTTGACCGGCGCGTCCGCGGGCGGTGCCGGCACCGGTGCTGGTGCGGCGGTCATCGCGGCCGGCGTGGTGCTGGCGGTTTCGGCCGGCGCGCTCGCGGCCTCGATGGTCACCGTGGTCGGGGTCAGGAAACGGTAGCGCAGGCCGGTGCCGTCGAGCAGTTGCTGCAGCGCCTGTTCCGGCGCCGCGCCGGCGCGGCTGCCGTGGGTCTGCGGATTGCCGGTGCTGCCGGCGGCGTAGACGAACTGCAGGCCGGTCTGCCGCGACAGGGCATTGAGTGCACGCGCCAGCGGCTGAGCGGGAATCGCATCGACCGCGACGGGGGCGGTCTGTGCGCCGGCGGCGCCGGCATGCAGGGCGAGGGCGATGGAAAGGAACAGGGTGCGGCGCATCGTCGAGGTCCAGTGGCAGCGGGGGTGGTGATGCGCGAGGCATCGCCGCGAGAGGGCGATTGCCTGCGCTGTCCCCGGACTACGAGGCGCGACGGCGACGATCGGGCACCGTTTTTTCGATGAATTTTCTGTGACACGTGCGCGGAGCGTGCGCTGGGTTCGCCGCGTGCGCGAAGAGTCGATCGCCCCCTTCATCAGCGCGAGCAGCGTTTGCGCCCATATTGGCTGGGTGTGCCGCGGCGGCGTGTTCTCGGGCAAGGCGCGTATGCGTACGCTGCGGCGCCGCGCAGCCGCCGCGCGTCGCGCGCTGTGCTGGCTGCAGCTACTGCCTGTGTGCCTGCGCCTGTGCGCGGCTGCGCACGTGGATGCCGTCGGCGCTGGTGCGTACCTGTAGGGTCGGCTGCGCATCGAGGAAGGCGCGCAATGCGGCGACATCGTCGCCGCGCAGGTTGCCGGTCAGCCGCATCGCGCCGGCGTCGGCGTCGTCGATCCGCAGGCGGGTGCGATTGAGCCGGTTGAAGTCCTCGGCGACGTTGACCAGCGGTTCGTCGCGGAAGACGATGCGCCGTTGCCACCAGGCATGCATCGCGGCGACGTCCTCGTTGCCCAGTTCGACCCGGCCATCGGCGGTGTCGATGCGTGCGCTCTGGCCGGCGCCGAGATCGGCCAGCATCGGCTGCTGCGGCCGGTCCTGGCGCCACACGTGCACGCGCCCGGACGAGACCTCGATGCGCGCCTGGTCCTGGTGCAGGGCGATGTCGAAGGTGGTGCCGATGTCCTCCACGCGCAGGCCGCCGGCCTGCACCTGCAGCGGGCGGCGGTCGGCGGCGACCACGAAGCTGGCCTGGCCCTGCAGCAACTGCAGCCTCCGGCTCCAGGGCGTCAGCGTGGCACGCACCTGGGTCTGTGCGTTGAGCCGCACCCTGCTGCCGTCGGCCAGTCGCACGCTGCGTTGTTCGCCGAGCGCGGTGCGGTAGGTCTGGCTGCTCGGCCAGGCCCAGCCGACCAGCACCGCCACCGCGCACACGGCGGCGGCCGCGGCCAGGCGCCAGCGCGGCGTGGGGCTGGCACGCTTGGCGCGCGCGGATGCAGCCGTCGCTGGCGCTGTCGCGCGCGGCGACAAGGGCAGGGCGATCACGTTGCCGGCCGCGGCGCCGTCGGCGGTGTCGTCGCTGGCCAGCAGGGCATCCACGTCCAGGTCCATGCCGCGCAGCGCCTCGCCGAGTTCGCCGGCCACGCGCTGCAGCGCCAGATACTCGCGCAGGTGCTGCGGCGAGGCGGTCAGCCAGTCCAGCAACTGCTGTTCCTGTTTCGCGTCCAAGGGGTGCATGCGCTGCAGCGCGTGCCAGTGTGCGGCATCGGCGGTGGCGCTGCGCGAGGGGAAGCCGCTGTCGTTCACCAGTGCTCTCCGCGGTCGGCGAGCGCGCGCCGGCACGCCGACAGGCCGCGCACCACGTGCTTCTTGACCATGTGCGGCGACACGCCCATGCGTTCGGCGATCTGCTTGTAGCTCAGCCCGTCGCGGTACTGCATCACCAGCACCGCGCGGGTGCGCGCGGGCAGGTCGGCGAGCAGGGCCTGCAGGTGCTGCTGGCGCTGCCGCCGCTGTGCGCTGTCTTCCACGTCGTCTCCCGCCGCCAGCAATTGCGAGAACTGCTCCATCTCCTCGATGCGCAGCGGCGCCTGGCGGCGCCGCGCGGCCTGTTCGCGCGCCAGGTTCTGCGCGACGGTGTACAGGTAGGCTTCCGGATTGGCGATGGCCTCGCCCTGCTGCCGATGCGCGCGCAGCAGCCGCAGATAGGTCTCCTGCACCATGTCCTCGGCATCCTCGCGCGCGCCGCGGCGCACGAAGAAGCCGCGCAGCACCGGGCCGTGTTCCGCGAACATGCGCGCCCATGCGCGTTTGGGGTGAGCCGCCACCGAGCCTGCCTTGTCCCTGGGGTGCGGCGCAGGCTAGAAGCTGCAGATGACGGTGCGGTGACGTGGGGGCGATGCGCGTGGAAGAAGGCGGCGCTGGCCACTTGCTATTGGAGTCGACTGTCATGCAGTCGCGAGGCACGAAGTGGTGTGCTTTCCGATGGCGCAATGCGTCGGGACTGAAGTCCCTCCCACAGTGCACCTGGCGGGTTCGCCGCAAGCCGATGTGGGAGCGACTTCGGTCGCGACGGGCTTTCCCGGCAAGGCCCGGTCGCGACCGAAGTCGCACCAACAGCGGCGTTGCGCGGGGGTGCCGGCGCTAGTGCGAATCACGCGCCACGGCGTCGCCGCTGCCGCCGACCAGGAAGTCCAGGTCCGCGCCCAGGTGCGCCTGCTGCACGTGCTCCACGTAGAGCTTGCTCCAGCCGCGGGTCGGGGCCGGCGGCGGGGTCCATTCGCTGCGCCGGCGCAGCAGTTCCTCGTCGCTGACCTCCAGGTGCAGGGCGCGGCCGGGGACGTCGAGTTCGATGATGTCGCCGTCGCGTACCAGCGCCAGGGTGCCGCCGGCGGCGGCCTCAGGCGAGGCGTGCAGCACCACGGTGCCGTAGGCGGTGCCGCTCATGCGCGCGTCGGAGATGCGCACCATGTCGGTGATGCCGGCGCGCAGCAGTTTCGGCGGCAGCGGCATGTTGCCGACCTCGGCCATGCCCGGGTAGCCGCGCGGGCCGCAGTGCTTGAGTACCATGATGCAGTCGGCGTCGATGTCCAGCGCCTCGTCGTCGATACGCGCCTTGAAGTCCTCGATGCTCTCGAACACCACCGCGCGCCCGCGATGCCGCAACAGGTGCGGCGAGGCGGCCGAGGGCTTGATCACCGCCCCGTCCGGCGCCAGGTTGCCGCGCAGCACGGCGATGCCGGCCTCCGCGCGCACCGGCGCATCCAGCGGATGGATCACCTCACGGTTCCAGCACGGCGCCTGCGCCACGTTCTCGCCGACGGTGCGGCCGTTGACGGTGCGCGCGTCCAGCGCCAGTTCGGCGCCGAGTTCGCGCATCACCGCCGGCAGCCCGCCGGCGTAGTAGAAGTCTTCCATCAGGTACTGTCCGGACGGTTTGAGGTTCACCAGGCACGGCAGCCGCGAGCCGAGCCGGTCCCAGTCGTCCAACTGCAGCGGCACGCCCACGCGGCCGGCCAGGGCCAGCAGATGCAGCACCGCATTGGTGGAGCCGCCGATCGCCGCATTGACCTTGATCGCGTTGGCGAAGGCATCGGCGGTCAGCACCTGCGACATGCGCAGGTCCTCTTCCACCATCTGCACGATGCGCCGTCCGCTGAGCCGCGCCAGCCGCGCGCGGCGCGCGTCCACCGCCGGGATCGCCGCGTTTTCCGGCAGCGACATGCCCAGCGCCTCGACCATGCTGGCCATGGTCGAGGCGGTGCCCATGGTCATGCAACTGCCCTTGGAGCGCTGCATGCAGGCTTCGGCCTCGACGAAATCGTCCTGGCTCAAGGTGCCGGCGCGAACCATCTCCGACATTTCGATCACGCCGGTGCCCGAGCCCAGCGGCTGCCCGCGCCAGTTGCCCGACAGCGACGGCCCGCCGGACACGCCGATGGTCGGCAGGTCGACGCTGGCCGCGCCCATCAGCAGCGCCGGGGTGGTCTTGTCGCAGCCCATCAGCAGCACCACGCCGTCCAGCGGATTGGCGCGGATCGATTCCTCCACGTCCATGCTGGCCAGGTTGCGGAACAGCATCGCGGTCGGGCGCATCTGCGTTTCGCCCAGCGACATCACCGGGAACTCCAGCGGAAACCCGCCGGCCTCGTACACGCCGCGCTTCACGTGCTCGGCCAGTTCGCGCAGGTGGCCGTTGCACGGGGTCAGCTCCGACCAGGTGTTGCAGATGCCGATCACCGGGCGGCCGTCAAACATGTCGTGCGGATGGCCGGCGCTCTTGAGCCAGCTGCGGTAGTAGAAGCCCTGCTTGCCTTCGCGCCCGAACCACGCCTGGCTGCGGCGCGGCGGTTTGCTGGGTGAGCCCATGTCGGCGGATTCCTCGTGTCCAGGTCGCCGGGATCCGCCTTGTGCGCAAGCCGCCCCCGGATGCTTTACGCCGGGGATGCTAGCGGGCATATTGATACGTGAAAAATAGCAAATATCTTCGAATGGATATTTGTTTTCATATATCGAAATCCTATCCACCTAGAGCGAAACGGCATGGACAACTCGGCAAGCGCGGCGCCTTCCTCCCTCGGCAACGCAACCTACGGCAGCCTGCGCGGGCGCCGCGTCTTCATCACCGGCGGCGGCTCCGGCATCGGCGCCGCGTTGGTCGAGGCCTTCGCCGCGCAGGGGGCGCAGGTGGCCTTCGTCGATGTCGCGGCCGAGGCCAGCGCCGCGCTGGCCGAGCGCCTGGCCGCGGCCGGCCTGACCGCGCCGTGGTGGCGCCGCTGCGACGTCACCGACGTGGCCGCGCTGCAGGCGGCGATCGGCGCGGCGGCGGCCGAATTGGGCGATTTCCACGTGCTGCTCAACAACGTCGGCAGCGACGACCGCCATGCGTTGGAGGCGGTGACCCCGGACTACTGGGAGCGCTGCGTGTCGATCAACCAGCGCGCAGCGTTCTTCGCCATCCAGGCGGTGGTGCCGGGCATGCAGCGGCTGGGCGGCGGTTCCATCGTCAACCTCGGCTCCACCGGCTGGCAGAGCAAGACCGGCGGCTACCCGGTGTACGCCACCGCCAAGTCCTCGGTGAACGGCCTGACCCGTGGCCTGGCGCGCGACCTGGGCGCGGCGCGGATCCGCATCAACGTGCTGACCCCGGGCTGGGTGATGACCGAGCGCCAGGTCACCCTGTGGCTGGACGAGGCCGGCGAACGCGAACTGGCGCGCAACCAGTGCCTGCCGGACAAGGTGATGCCGGAGGACATCGCGCGCATGGCGCTGTTCCTGGCCTCGGACGAGGCGCGCGCGATCACCGCGCAGGAGTTCGTGGTGGACGGCGGCTGGACCTGAAGCCGCGCAGGATGCCAGCTTCCCGCGTCGCGGCTGAAGCCGCTCCCACAAGAAGCTGCGCACCGGTACGGGTGGAGGCGGTGTGGGAGGGATTTCAGGCCCGACGCGATCGGCGGTCCTTGGCAGTGCGGGTGATTCCCGCGCATCGCGTCGCGGCTGAAGCCGCTCCCACAAAAACTGCGCGCCGGCACGGGCGGAGGCATTGTGGGAGGGACTTCAGTGCCGACGCGATCGGCTGTCCTTCGACAGTGGCAGGTGAGCCCCGCACTGCGCGTCGCGGCTGAAGCCGCTCCAACAAAAGCTGCGCGCCGGCATGGGCAGAGGCATTGTGGGAGGGACTTCAGTGCCGACGCGATCGGCTGCCCTTGGACAGTGGCAGGTGAGCCCCCCACTGCGCGTCGCGGCTTAATGTCGCTCCCACAAGAAGCCGCGCGGCGGTACGGGCGGAGGCTCTGTGGGAGGGACTTCAGTCCCGACGCGATTCACTGTCCGTGGGTAGCGACTGCGCTCCCCCTGCTGCGGCGACGCCGTAGACCGCGGCCGCGGCCTCCTGCAGCGCCTGCAGCACGATCCGCGCGCCCGGCGACAGCAGCCAGTCGCGGCGGGTGATCAGGCCGAAGGCGTCCATGCGGCAGGACAGCGCCACCGGCACGATCGCCACGCTGCCGTGGTCGGCGAAATGCCGGGCCACGTCCTCCGGCACCACCGCCAGCGCGTCGCCATGGCGCAACAGTTGCGGCAGCACCACCAGCGCCGAGGTCTCGATCACCCGCTTGGGCGCCTCCAGCCCGGCGTTCTGGAACATCAGTTCGAAACGGTGGCGCAGCACGCTGCCGTCCGGCGGCACGATCCACGGCGCCTCGGCCAGCACCGCCAGCGTCGGCGCCGGCGCCGCCAGCAGAGGATGGCCAGGGCGGGCGATGGCGCAGACCTTTTCCTCGGCCAGCGCCTGGTAGTGCAGGTGGCGCTTGTCGTGCCGCGCGAACAGCCGCGCCACCACGATGTCCAGCTTGTTCTGCGCCAGCTGCTCCAGCAGCACGTCGCTGCCGTCCACGCGCAGGCTCACCCGCAGCAGCGGATGCTGCGCGCCGACCTGGGCCAGGGCCGCCGGCAGCAGGCTCATCGCCGGGCCGGCGATCGCGCCGACGGCGACGCTGCCGGCATAGCCGGCCTTCAGCGCCTCGATCTCGGCGCCGGCCTCGCCGAGGCTGGCCAGAGCGATGCGCGCGTGGCGGATCATCGCCTCGCCGTACCAGGTCGCGCGCATGCCGCGCGGCAGGCGCTCGAACAGCGGCACCGCCAGCATGTCCTCCAGGTCCTTGAGCAGCTTGGACGCGGCCGGCTGCGACATGTTCAAGGTCTCGGCGGCGCGGTGGATGTTGCCTTCCTCCTCGATCGCCAGCAGCAGCATCAATTGCCGGGTCTTCAGGCGGGCGCGGACGAACCAGGGCGGGGCAGCGGGCATGGCGCTCAGAAAGATACGAATGTTCGTATACATTAAGCCAAAACAGATATTTGTTGCATATAGGTCGTCCGGCCAGAATAGGACGGGCGCATCGCGTTGCGCGTGTTCCGTGCCGCGCGCCGCGCGTCCGCATTCCGACAGGCGACCGATTCATGCGATTGATCCAGTTGCTCGATGACGCAGGCATTCCCGGCGTAGGCGTGGTGGAGGACGAGGGCCGCCAGGTGCGGCTGTTGCGCGAGGTGGCGTCGACCTACGCGCTGGCCAACGCCGCGCTGGCCGCCGGCAACCGCCTGGACGCCCAAGCGCAGCAGTTGCGCGGCGAGCGCGTGCTCGACTACGCCGCTCTGCTCGCCGCCGGCCGCGTGCTGCCGCCGCTGACCCATCCGGACCCGGCGCATTGCCGCGTCACCGGCACCGGCCTGACCCATCTGGGCAGCGCCGCCACCCGCGATGCCATGCACCAGAACCTGCAGCAGCAGGCGGCGCAGGGCACGCTCACCGATTCGATGAAGATCTTCCAGCTTGGCGTGGACGGCGGCATCCCGCGCGACGGCCAGCCCGGTGCGCAGCCGGAATGGTTCTACAAGGGCGACGGCAGCAGTCTGGTCGCGCCGGGCGCACCGCTGCCGTCGCCGGACTTCGCCCTGGACGGCGGCGAGGAGCCGGAACTGGTCGGGCTGTACGTGATCGGCGCCGACGGCGTGCCGTACCGGCTCGGCTTCGCGCTGGGCAACGAGTTCTCCGACCACGTCACCGAGCGCCAGAACTACCTGTACCTGGCCCATTCCAAGCTGCGCGCCTGCGCGGTCGGCCCGGAGCTGCGCTGCGGCGCGCTGCCGCGCGACCTGCGCGGCCACAGCCGCATCCGCCGCGGCGATGCGGTGATCTGGGAGAAGCCGTTCGTCACCGGCGAAGCCAACATGTGCCACTCGCTGGCCAATCTCGAATACCACCATTTCAAGTACGCCGCGCACCGCGTGCCCGGCGACGTGCACCTGCATTTCTTCGGCACCGCCACGTTGAGCTTCGCCGACGGCGTGCAGGCGCAGCCCGGCGACCGCTTCGAGATCGAACTGCCCGAGTTCGGCGCGGCGCTGGTCAATCCCTTGCAGCGCGTTGAGAGCGGATTCGCCCTGGGCGGCGTGCGCGCGCTGTAGAACCGCATGGAGGTAGGCATGACCCGACGTTTCCAGAGCTACATCGACGGCCGCTGGGTGGCCGGCGACGACCTCGCCCCCGACGAGAATCCGTCCGACCTGTCGGCCCCGGTCGGCGAAGCCGGCAGTGTCGACGCGGCCACGGTGCGCGAGGCGATCGCCGCGGCCAACGCGGCGCAGGCGGCGTGGGCCGCGAGCACCCCGCAGCAGCGCGCCGACGCGCTGGACGCGGTCGGCAGCGAGATCCTGGCGCGCAGGCAGGAACTGGGCACGCTGCTGGCTTCGGAAGAGGGCAAGACCCTGCCCGAGAGCATCGCCGAAGCGGCACGCGCCGGGCAGATCTTCAAATTCTTCGCCGGCGAGGCCCTGCGCATTCCCGGCGAGACGCTGGCCTCCACCCGGCCCGGGGTCAACGTCGAGATCACCCGCGAGCCGGTGGGCACGGTCGGCCTCATCGCGCCGTGGAATTTTCCGCTGGCGATCCCGGCGTGGAAGATCGCGCCGGCGCTGGCCTATGGCAACACCGTGGTGTTCAAGCCGGCGGAAAGCGTGCCCGGCTGCGCCTGGGCGCTGGCCGAAATCCTCAGCCGCGCCGGCCTGCCCAACGGCGCGTTCAACCTGGTGCTCGGCAGCGGCGGCACGGTCGGCCAGGCGCTGGTCGCCGAGCACGGCATCGATGCGCTGAGCTTCACCGGCTCGGTGCCGACCGGCACGCGCTTGCTGCGCCAGGCCGCCGAGCGCGGGCTGAAGATCCAGCTGGAGATGGGCGGCAAGAACCCGCTGGTGGTGCTGGCCGATGCCGACCTGGACCTGGCGGTGGAACTCGCGGTCAACGGCGCCTACTTCTCCACCGGCCAGCGCTGCACCGCGTCGAGCCGGCTGATCGTCGAGCGCGCGGTGCACGACGACTTCGTCACGCGGCTGCGCACGCGCCTGAGTGCGCTGAAGATCGGCCACGCGCTGGAGCCGGGCGTGGACATCGGCCCGGTCGCCAGCGCCAGCCAGTTCGAACAGGACCGCGACTACCTGCGCATCGCCCGCGAGGAAGGCGCCGAGCTGCTGTACGGCGGCGAGGCGCTGGAGTGCCCGCACCGCGGCTACTACCTGCGCCCGGCGCTGGTCGCGGCGCAGCCGCAGCACCGCATCGCCCGCGAGGAAGTGTTCGGCCCGGTCGCCGCGGTATTGGTGGCCGACGACTACGAACACGCGCTGGCCCTGGCCAACGACACCGAATTCGGCCTGTGCGCCGGCATCGCCACGCGCTCGCTCAAACACGCCACGCATTTCAAGCGGCATGCGCAGGCGGGCATGGTGATGGTCAATCTGCCCACCGCCGGCGTCGACCCGCATGTGCCGTTCGGCGGGCGCAAGGCGTCCAGCTACGGCCCGCGCGAGCAGGGCCGCTATGCGGTGGAGTTCTACACCACGGTCAAGACCGCCTATACGTCCGCGCCATGAACTGATCGAACCAGCGCACGCCGGCCTGGGAGGGTGGGTGGCGCGTCGTGGCCCCCGGGCCCGTCCGCTGCCAGCGTGCCATCAATGAGGAGGGGCTATGCAGAAGCAGCAGTCGGGAATGCGTGCGCTGGGAATCGCGGCGGTGCTGGGTGTGGTGCTGGCCGCCTGTTCCGGCGGCGGCAAGGAGGCGGGCAAGGCGCCCGGGCAACTGACCGTCGGCTTCAGCCAGGTCGGCGCCGAGAGCGAATGGCGCACCGCCAACACCGCCTCGATCAAGCAGGCCGTCGCCGATGCCGGCATGAAACTGAAGTTCTCCGATGCGCAGCAGAAGCAGGAGAACCAGATCAAGGCGCTGCGCTCGTTCATCGCCCAGCGCGTGGACGTGATCGCGTTTTCGCCGGTGGTGGAGTCGGGCTGGGAGACGGTGTTGCGCGAGGCCAAGGCCGCGCAGATCCCGGTGGTGCTCACCGACCGCGCGGTGAAGGTGTCCGACGACAGCCTGTACGTCACCCTGATCGGCTCGGATTTCGTCGAGGAAGGGCGCAAGGCGGCGCGCTGGCTGGTCGAGCGTTCGCCGCTGAAGGACGGCGACAAACCGGTGCGCATCGTCGAACTGCAGGGCACCGTCGGCTCGGCGCCGGCGCTCGACCGCATGCGCGGCTTCAAGGAGATCCTGGCGGCGCATCCGCGCTTCCAGATCGTGCGCTCGCAGAGCGGCGACTTCACCCGCGCCAAGGGCAAGGAAGTGATGGAAGCGTTCCTGAAATCGGAGGGACGCAACATCGACGTGCTCTATGCGCACAACGACGACATGGCGATCGGCGCGATCCAGGCGATCGAGGAAGCCGGGCTGCGGCCGGGTAAGGACATCCTGGTGATCTCGGTGGACGGGGTGAAGGGCGCGTTCGAGGCGATGCAGGCCGGCAAGCTCAACGTCACCGTCGAATGCAATCCGCTGCTCGGCCCGCAACTGGTGCAGGCCATTGGCGACCTCAAGGCCGGCAAGCCGCTGCCCAAGCGCATCGTGGTGGAGGAATCGGTGTACACCCAGGACCAGGCCGCGGCCGAATTGCCCAAGCGCAAGTACTGAGGGCGCGCGCATGCATCCGCCGGTACTGGAGGCACAGGGGCTGCGCAAGGCCTACGCCAGCGTGGCCGCGCTGGAGGACGTGGCGCTGCGCCTGCGCGGCGGCGAGATCCATGCGCTGATGGGCCAGAACGGCGCCGGCAAGTCGACCCTGATCAAGCTGCTGACCGGGGTGACGCCCGCCGACGCCGGGCGCATCGTGCTGGACGGTGCGGTCGTCGCGCCGGCGTCGCCACAGCAGGCGCAACGGCTCGGCATCAGCACCGTGTACCAGGAAGTGAACCTGTGCCCGAACCTGTCGGTGGCCGAGAACCTGTTCGCCGGCCGCTATCCGCTGCGCGGCTGGCCGCGGCGCATCGACTGGCGGCGGGTCGAGCGCGAGGCCGAGGCCGGCCTGCAGCGCCTGGGCATCGCCGTCGACGTGCGGCGCGCGCTGGGCAGCTATCCGGTGGCGGTGCAGCAGATGGTGGCGATCGCGCGCGCGGTCGGCGTGTCGGCGCGGGTGCTGATCCTCGACGAACCCACCTCCAGCCTCGACGAGGGCGAGGTGGCCGAGCTGTTCCGGGTGATGCGCGCGCTGCGCGAGGCCGGCATGGCGATCCTGTTCGTCACCCACTTCCTGGACCAGGTGTACGCGGTGGCCGACCGCATCAGCGTATTGCGCAACGGGCGCCTGGTCGGCGAATACACGCCCGACGCGTTGCCCGCGCCGCAACTGGTCGCGGCGATGGTCGGGCGCGCGCTCGACCCGGCCAGCGCCGCGGCCGCCACGGTGCGCGCAGCGGCGCCCGAGGACGCGGTGCCGCTGCTGCAGGCGCAGGGCCTGGGCCGGCGCGGCCAGTTGCAGCCGACCGACCTGCACGTGTGCCGCGGCCAGGTGCTGGGCCTGGCCGGCCTGCTCGGCGCCGGCCGCACCGAACTGGCGCGGCTGCTGTTCGGGCTGGACCGTGCCGACCGCGGTCGCGTCTTGATCGATGGGCGCGACGTGGCGTTGCGCGGCCCGCCCGATGCGATCGCCCACGGCCTGGCGCTGTGCCCGGAAGAGCGCAAGACCGAGGGCATCGTCGCCGCGCTGTCGGTGCGCGAGAACATCGTGCTGGCCCTGCAGGCGCGCCTGGGCCTGCGCCGTTTCCTGGCGCCGGCCGAGCAGGTGCGCATCGCGCAGGGCTATGTGGACGCGTTGGGCATCAAGACCGCCAGCGTGGAGACGCCGGTGGGGCTGCTGTCCGGCGGCAACCAGCAGAAGGTGGTGCTGGCGCGCTGGCTGGCGACGCGGCCGCGGCTGCTGATCCTCGACGAACCTACCCGCGGCATCGACATCGCCGCCAAGCAGGAGATCATGACCCGGATCCTGGCCCTGGCCCGCGAGGGCATGGCGGTGCTGTTCATCTCTGCCGAGGTCGCCGAGATCGCGCGCATTGCCGACCGCATCGCGGTGCTGCGCGAACGCCGCCTGGTCGGCGAGCTGCCCGGCGGCTGCGGCGAGCGCGCGATCTTCGACCTGATCGCCGGGAGCGCGGCATGAGCGCCGCCGCCACGCCGGACACGACTGTGCCGCGCTGGCCGGCGCGGCTGCGCGCGCACCCGCTGTTCTGGCCGCTGGCGACGCTGGCGGTGCTGCTGCTCGGCAACGGCCTGTTCGATCCCGGCTTCCTGAGCCTGCAATGGCGCGACGGCCACCTGTACGGCAGCCTGGTCGACATCGGCAACCGCGCCGCGCCGCTGGCGCTGGTGGCGATGGGCATGACCCTGGTGATCGCGGTGCGCGGCCTAGACATCTCGGTCGGTGCGGTGGTGGCGATCGCCGCCACGGTGGCGGCGTGGATGATCGGCGGCGGCGAGCACAGCCGTTTCCCGCTGTGGGCGGTGCTGCTGACGCCGCTGCTGGTGGCGGCGCTGTGCGGGCTGTGGAACGGGCTGCTGGTGGTCAAGGTCGGCATGCAGCCGATCATCGCCACGCTGATCCTGATGGTGGCCGGGCGCGGCATCGCGCAGCTGATCGGCGACGGGCAGATCCTGACCATCTACTACCCGCCTTACTTCTACCTCGGCAACGGCTTCCTGCTCGGCCTGCCGTTCGCCTTGTTCGTGGTCGCCGCGGTGTTCGTGGCATTGCAGCTGCTGCTGGGGCGCACCGCACTGGGCCTGTTCGTGCGCGCCATCGGCCACAATCCGCGTGCGGCGCGGCTCGCCGGCGTGCGCGCGCGGTTGATCGCGGTGCTGCTGTACGTGTTCTGCGCGTTCAGCGCCGGCCTGGCCGGGTTGCTGATCAGTTCCAACGTCAAGAGCGCCGACGCCAACAACGCCGGGCAGCTGATGGAACTGGACGCGATCCTCGCGGTCACCCTCGGCGGCACGCTGCTCGATGGCGGCCGCTTCAGCCTGGCCGGCAGCGTGATCGGCGCGCTGATCATCCAGACCCTGACCGCGACCATCTACGCCTTCGGCGTGCCGGCGCAGGTCACCATGCTGATCAAGGCGCTGCTGGTGTTCGCGGTGATGCTGCTGCAATCGCCGACCTTCCGCGCCAACCTGCGCGGCTGGATCCGGCGGCCGCCGCCGGAGGCGCGGCCATGAGCGCGACCGCGCCGCGTCTGGCCACGTCCGGCCTGCGCAAGGCCGCGGGCGTGCTGCAGGGCGCGCGCCTGCCGCTGGCGATCACGGTGGCGCTGTTCGTGGTCATGCTCGCTGCCGGCGGCGTGCTCTACGACGGCTTCCTGGCGCCGCAGGTGCTGGCCAATCTGCTGATCGACAACGCCTTCCTGTGCATCGCCGCGGTCGGCATGAGCCTGGTGATCCTCAGCGGCGGCATCGACCTGTCGGTGGGCGCGGTGCTGGCCTTCGCCACCGTGCTGTCTGCATCCTTGGTCGAGCGCCATGGCTGGTCGCCGCTGGCGGCGATCCCGCTGGTGCTGCTGCTCGGTAGCGTGTTCGGCGCCGGTATGGGCTTGCTGATCCAGCGCTACCGCCTGCAGCCGTTCGTGGTGACCCTGGCCGGCATGTTCCTGGCGCGCGGCGCCAGCTACTTGATCAGCGTCGATTCGATCCCGATCACCGACCCGCTGTACACCGCGATCGCGCAGTCGCGGCTGCCGCTGGGCGGCGGCGCGTCGCTGTCGGTCGGCGCGCTGATCGCGCTGGCGATGGTGGCGCTGGGCATGTGGCTGACCCAGTGCACCCGCTTCGGCCGCTGCGTGTACGCGCTCGGCGGCAGCGAGGCCTCGGCGCGGCTGATGGGCCTGCCGGTGGAGGCGACCCAGGTGCGCGTCTACGCCTTCAGCGGCTTCTGCTCGGCGCTGGCCGGGGTGGTATGCACGTTCTACATGCTGTCCGGCTACAGCCTGCACGCGCAGGGCCTGGAACTGGACGCCATCGCCGCGGTGGTGATCGGCGGCACCCTGCTCGCCGGCGGCAGCGGCTACGTGATCGGCACCCTGTTCGGCGTGCTGATCCTGGGCGCGATCCAGACCCTGATCGTGTTCGACGGCACGCTCAGCTCGTGGTGGACGCGCATCGTGATCGGTGGCCTGCTGCTGCTGTTCTGCCTGCTGCAACGGCTGCTGGCACGGCGCCTGCCGGAGGCGGCGATGGGCGATTGAGCGGCGCGGCGGCGTAGAATTCCGGTACGCAACGGGAGCGTCGACATGGTGAAGATCTGGGGCCGGCATAATTCGAGCAACGTGCGCAAGGTGCTGTGGTGCGCCGAGGAGATCGGCCTGGCCTATACCGCCATCGAGGTCGGCGGCGCGTTCGGCGGCAACGATGCACCGGCCTATCGCGCGCTCAATCCCAACGGCCTGGTGCCGGCGATCGAGGACGATGGCCTGGCGTTGTGGGAATCCAACGCCATCGTCCGCTACCTGGCCGCGCGCTACGCCCCGGGTACGCTGTACCCGCAGGACCCGGCGCTGCGCGCGCGCGGCGACAAGTGGATGGACTGGACCACCTCGTGCTTCGCCGGCGCCTTCCGCGACCTGTTCTGGGGCGTGCTGCGCACCGCGCCCGAGCAGCGCGACGCCGCCAGGATCGCCGCCGCGCTGGAGCAATCGGCCAAGCTGCTGCGCACCGCCGACGCCGCGCTGGCGCAGCAGCCCTGGCTGTCGGGCGAGCACTTCGCGATGGGCGACATCCCGCTCGGCAGCTTCGCCTATGCCTGGTTCGAGATGCCGATCGAACGCCCGGCGCTGCCGCACCTGCACGCCTGGTACCAGCGCCTGCAGCAGCGCCCGGCGTATCGCAAGGGCGTAATGACCGCGCTGACGTGAGGCGACCGGCATTGGCCCCACGCGTGGCAGAACCACCGCGACGACGTGCTCTTCGCTTCCGTAGGAGCGGCTTCAGCCGCGACAGGCTTCACCGACCGGCCCCGTCGCGGCTGAAGCCGCTCCTGCACGCTTCGATGCCATCGCTATAGCCGGCCGCCCGCCACCGCCGTGGTGTTTTCGTCGCCGGTCGCGCGACGCATCACCCAGTTGAACAGCGGCGTGGCCATCAGCGTGGAGACGATCGCCATCAGCACCAGGATCGAGAACAGGCCCTGTTCGATCACCCCGGCCTGCAGGCCGATGTTGATGATGATCAGCTCCATCAGGCCGCGCGCGTTCATCAGCGCGCCGATCGCCATCGCATCGCGGTTGTTTTCGCCGCTGATCCGCGCCGCGGCCCAGCAGGCGATGCCCTTGCCCAGGAACGAGGCCAGCAGGACCGCGCCGGCGGCCAGCAGGATCTGCGGGTCCAGCAGCACGCTCAGTTCGGTCTTGAGCCCGGAGAAGGTGAAGAACATCGGCAGCAGGAACACCACCACGAACGGTTGCAACTGCTCGCGCAGCTTTTCGGTCAGCGCGCCCTTGGGCAGGCAGGCGCCGAGCAGGAAGCCGCCGAACACCGCGTGGATGCCGATCGCGTCCATCGCCCAGGCGCTGGTGCAGAACAGCATCAGCACCACCGCCAGCACGCCGGCGCTCAGCGGCTGGTCGGGGCGCACGTGGGCGGCCAGGCGGCGCAGCCAGTGGCGGCCGACCAGCAGCATGAACAGCGCGTAGCCCACGCCGCCGCCGATCGCCAGATAGGCGCTGCCCCAGCTGCCGCCGAAGCTGGCCAGCACCACCGCGAGGATGCACCAGGCCGCGGCGTCGTCGACCGCGCCGGCGGTCAGCGCCAGGGTGCCCAACGGGCTGTCGGTGAGGCCGCGTTCGTGGATGATCCGCGCCAGCATCGGGAACGCGGTGATGGCGATGGCCGCGCCCAGGAACAGCGAGGCCTCCAGCAGCTTGGCCTTGGCCGAGAACAGCCCCGGTACGTGCAGCAGCCACGGCGCCAGCACCAACGCCAGCACGAACGGCACGGCGATGCCGGCCAGCGACACGCCCATCGCGCTGCGATAGCGCGTGCGGAAATGCTCGCCGCGGAAATCGGTGCCGACCAGGAACATGTACAGGCCCACGCCGAACTGCGCGGCCACGTACAGCATGTCCAGAGTCGGCTTGGGAAACAGCGCCTGCTGCAGGTCCGGCAGCAGCGCGCCGAACAGCGACGGGCCCAGCGCGACGCCGGCGATCATCTCCCCGACCACCTGCGGCTGGCCCACGCGTTTCGCCAGCAGGCCGACCAGGCGGCAGGCCAACAGGATCACCGCCGCCTGCAGGAAGAAGTACACCGACATCTGCGGGGTGGTCATGGGCGGCCGTCCTGGAAGTGTCGGCGGATGATAGGAGGCCGGCGCCGCGAAATCCATGCGGGCGCGGTGCCACGTGGTGAGGTGGGGCGCGTATGCGGTATGGTGCCTCGCGCGCGCATCGCGCATGCCCGGCACCTGTGCGGGCCGACACCGCAGGACGCACCAGGAGAGCGACGCGATGAGCAAGGGATGGACACGGCGGCAATGCCTGGGCGCCGCTGCCGCGGGCGCAGTGGGCGGCCTGCTGCCCGGGGCCGCCATCGCGGGCGCCGCCGCTGCCGATGCGAGCGATGCCGATGCGCTGTACCGGCGCGCGCTGGTGCTCGATGCCAACACCCTGGCCTCGATCGGGCAGATGGTCGATGGCCCGGATGTGCCGCAGCTGCTGCAGCAACTGCGCGATTCCGGCGTATCGGCGTTGAAGACCACGCTGGGCGGTGCGGCCGGCGACTTCGAGACCGCCGTGCAGGACATCGCCGCCGCGCAGGCGCTGGTCGAGCGCTATCCGCAGCACTTCCTCAAGGTGCTGCAGGCGGCCGACCTGCGTCGCGCCAAGCGCGACGGCCGCGTCGCCTTGATCTTTTCCTTCGAGTCGGCGGCGATGCTGGAGGACAAGCCCGCGCGCATCGACCTGTTCCGCCAGTTCGGGGTGCGGGTCATGCAACTGACCTACAACCGCACCACGCCGTTCGGCGTGGGCTGCCTGGATGGCGACGCGGGCGGCGTCACCGCGCTCGGCCGCGAGGCGATCGCGCGCATGAACCGGCTCGGGGTGGCGCTGGACCTGAGCCACTGCAACCAGCAGACCACCCGCGACGGCATCGCCCTGTCGCAGCGCCCGCCGGTCATCACCCATGCCGGCTGCGCGGCGGTGTTCGCGCATCCGCGCAACAAGCAGGACGCCGAGCTGCGCGCGCTGGCCGACAAGGGCGGGGTGGTGGGCATCTACATGCTGCCGTTCCTGACCGAGGACAGCCGCCAGCCGCAGCTGGCCGACTACATGCATCACATGCAGCACGCGCTGGATGTGTGCGGCGAGGACCATGTCGGCATCGGGACCGACTCGTTTTTCTTCCCGATCACCGAGCAGGACCGGCGCGCGTTCGAGGCCGACCTGGTGCAGCGCCGCCGCGACGGCATCGGTGCCCCGGGCGAGAACCGTCTGCCCTATCTGCCCGACGCCAACACCCCGCGCAAGCTCGAACGCGTCGCCGACGCGCTGCTGCGCCAGGGCTACAGCGCACGGGTGGCCGAGAAGGTGCTGGGGGCGAATTTCGAGCGGGTGTTCGCGCAGATCTGGGCCGACTGACGCTGCCCGATGGCGCGGCTGACGGCCGTGTCGGGGGCCGGCACGCTGTCGTTCCACGCAACGCCTCCGACCGTTCCAGCGGCGTTGCGGCACATCCATTGACCTCGACCTGACACGGGCGCAGACTTCCCGCCCTCATTCGCACCCATCGTCACGCCGCCATGCCGTATGCACCGCTGCTGATATTGCCCAACGCCCTGCGCGTCAGCGCAGGCCGGGTGCGCCTGCCTGAAGGAGTGGTCGACGCCGTGCGCTAACGCCGGCCATCGCCGATCCGCCGCAGACAAGCACCCGATGGGTGCTTTTTTATTGCCTGTTTTTCGCTGTTCCACCGTTCCGACACGCCAAGGAGAACGTGCCATGCACTACGCCGCCGAACCCGAAACCTAGCCGCATGCCCGCCTCGCCAACCGGGGCATGCGGCTTCCCCCGTGTTGGCAATTGCGGAACCCATCCCATGAACACGCACACCCTTTCCCGCTGGCGCAATCTCGGCATCATCGCCCACATCGACGCCGGCAAGACCACCCTCACCGAACGCCTGTTGTGGGCTGCCGGCGCGATCCATCGTCTCGGCGAAGTCCACGACGGCGCCGCCACCACCGACTTCTCGGACATCGAACGCGCGCGCGGCATCAGCATCGGCGCGGCCGCGGTGCAGGTGCAGTGGGCGCAGGCCGGGCAGCCGGCGCATCGCCTGACCCTGATCGACACGCCCGGACACATCGATTTCGCGATCGAGGTGGAGCGCTCGCTGCGCGTGCTCGATGGCGCCGTCGCGGTGTTCTCCGCGGTCGACGGCGTGCAGCCGCAGTCGGAAACCGTGTGGCGGCAGGCGCGCCGCCACGGCGTGCCGATGCTCGCGTTCGTCAACAAGATGGACCGCGCGGGCGCGTCGTTCGACGGCGTGCTGGCGCAGTTGCGCAGCAAGCTCGACGCGACGGTCTGGGCGGTCGGCGTGCCGCTGCCCGGCGACTCCGGCTTCGACGGCTGGAGCGACCTGGTCGGCGGCCGCGTGTTGACCTGGGACGCCGACGGGCAACTGCACACGCGCGCCTGGCAGGCCGACGAAGCGGCCGCGTTCGCGGACGCGCGCGAGCAGTTGATCGCCGCGGTGGCCGACCACGACGACGCGCTGGCGCAGGCCTATCTCGAGGAGCGTGCGATCGACGTCGAGCTGCTGCGCGCCGCCTTGCGCCGGGCCACCCTGGCCGGCGCCGGCGTGCCGGTGCTGGCCGGCTCGGCGTTCAAGCGCAAGGGCATCGAGCCGTTGCTGGACGCGATCGTCGACTGGCTGCCGTCGCCGCTGGACCGCCCGCCGGTCGCCGCCCGCGCCGATGCGGACACCGACGCCGATGCCGAGGACGGACACACGACGTTGCTGGCGCCGGATCCATCCGGTCCGTTGGCGGCGCTGGTGTTCAAGTTCGCGCATACCGCGCAGGGGCCGCTGGCGTTCGTGCGCGTGTATTCGGGCACCTTGCGCGTCGGCGACACGGTGTGGACGTCGCATGCGCGGCGTCCGCGCCGGGTCGGCCGGCTGGCGGTGGTGCAGGCGCAGCGCACTCGCGACGTGGCGCAGGCCGAGGCCGGCGAGATCGTCGCCGTGCTCGGCTGGAAGGACGCGGTCAGCGGCGAGACGCTCAGCGGCGTGCAGGCGCGGTGGGTGCTGGAACGCATCCGCACGCAGCCGCCGGTGTTGGCATGGCGGCTTGGCGCGGCCAACGCGGCCGAACTGGTGCGGCTGGGCCAGGGCCTGGCGCGGCTGGTGCAGGAGGATCCGTCCTTCCGCGTCGACAGCGATCCGGAGACCGGCGAAGCGGTGATCTGGGGCATGGGCGAGCTGCACCTGGAGGTGATGGTGGAGCGGTTGCGCAGCGAGTGGCAGGTGGACGTGCGCACCGGTGCGCCGCGCGTGGCCTACCAGGAAACGCCGCGTGCGGCTGCGCTGGGCGTGGCCGTTCGGCTGTCCAAGCAGAACGGCGGCCAGGGCCAGTTCGCGCAGGTGGTGCTGGATGTGCTGCCGCGCGCGGACGGCGCGGTGACCTTCGCCGACCGCAGCCGCGGCGGCGTGGTGCCGAAGGCCTTCGTCGCCGCCACCGAGAAGGGTGTGCGGGCGGCGCTGGCGCAAGGCCCGCTCGGCCATCCGGTGGTCGGCGTGGAGGTGGTGCTGGTCGATGGCCAGGCGCATGCGGTGGATTCGTCGGACCTGGCGTTCCAGCGCGCGGCCTCCGAGGCGGTGAAGGCGGCGCTGGCGCAGGCCGGCACGCTGCTGCTGGAGCCGGTGATGGCGGTGGCGATCGAGGCGCCGGCGAGCAGCGTCGGCGACGTGCTCGGCGATCTGCAGCGGCGCGGAGGACGCGTCCTGGCGATCGAAGAGCGCGGATCCCGTGCCGAGGTCATCGCGCAGGCGCCGTTGGCGCAGCTGCAGGCCTATGCCACCGCGTTGCGGTCGCTGACCCAGGGACGGGCATCGGCGAGCATGACCTTCGACGGCTATGCGCCGGTCAAGGCCGCGTGAGCCGGATCGCCGTCCGGTAATGCACTAGGAGAACGAGGAGCCGGTTCGCCGGCTCCTCTTTTTTTTTGGAGCGGCCAGTGCGATTGCGGCGCGGCCGTCAGGTCGGTTGCTCGGCTTCCGCTGTCCACCGCGCAGCCTGTGCGCGGTCGCACCTGCGTGGCGACGGCGCGCGCCGTTGCGTTCGCCACGCCCCTCGCGCTTGCGTTGGCGTCGCGATCCGGGCTTCATAGCCGGCCTCGATCGCCGGAGCCGCCCATGCATCGCCGTCTTGCCGTCCTGACTCTGCTTGCCCTGGCGCCTGCGCTCGCCGCGGCGCAGCCGCCGGCCTGCGCGACGCCGCTGCAGATGGCCGAGCGCCTGTACAAGGCGCGCGATTTCTACTGGAAGCCGCAGGACCTGGACGGCTTGCTGACGCCGGCCCTCGCGCATGCGCTGCAGACCGACCAGCGCTGCGCCGCGCGCGAGGGCGCGTGCCGCCTGGACTTCGATCCGTGGACCAGCGCGCAGGATGGCGAGATCCAGGGCGCGCCGAGCTTCACCCTGGTTTCGGGCGGCTCGCAGGCCACGGTGGTGGAGGTGCGGATGGACTACCGGCTCGCGCTCGGCGGCCGCGCCGCGCGGGCGCGTTCGGTCAAGATCGAACTGCAGCGCCGCGGCAACGGCTGCTGGGCGGTCAGCGACCTGATCGCGCCGGATGGGCAATCGCTGTTCGCGCTGCTGACCGACCCGCATGACTAGCGCGCAGAAGATCGCGCTGCCCAGGAATCCAAACCCCTTTACGGAAGAGGGGGAAGACGGCGCCGTGCGCATGGCCGCATCCGCCCTCACTGGGCGGGATGTGAGGGATGCGCGGGCAGGCAAGGTCTCCTTCGCGCACGTGCACTCTGTGTCTAGCGGCGGCTTGGGGATTGGGGATAGGTGGATGTGCGGCGCGGATCGACCCTCACCCCAACCCCTCTCCCGGCAGGAGAGGGACTAGGAGCGCGGCACCGCGTGTGCGGCCTGGCAGGTATCCAGAGTCTGCTGCGCGCCGCAGCTGGGGAGGGCGCGGCAGTGGCCTGTGGCTACTGCAGCTTCAGCATCACGATCGCCTTGGCCGGCAGCGCCACCTGCAGCGTGTCGCCCTGCAGGCGCGCGCCCGCGAACGCGGCCGGGCGCACCGCCTGCGGCTGTGCGAAGGTGTTGAGCGCGTCGATGGTCGGCGCGGTCAGGATCTGGCCGCCGACGCCGCGCGCCTGCACGCCGTCGACCCGGACCGCGACGTCCGCGCTGCGGTTGGGGTCCAGGTTGGTCAGCGCCACGTACACGTGCCCGTCCTTGGCCCGGACCGCCGAGCCGTGCACCGCCGGTACCGTGTAGCCGGCATGCCGGTAGTCCGGCGTGTCGATCTGCAGCGGCAGCGCGGTCGCGTCCTGGTACGGCTTGTACAGCATGAAGACATGGTAGGTCGGCGTGAGCAGCATCCTGTCGCCGTCGGTAAGGATCATCGCCTGCAGCACGTTGACCATCTGCGCGATGTTGGCCATGCGCACGCGGTCGGCATGCTGGACGAAGATGTCCAGGTTGAGCGAGGCCACCAGCGCATCGCGCAAGGTGTTCTGCTGGTGCAGGAAGCCCGGATTCGCGTCGGGCAGGCCCTTGTACCAGGTGCCCCATTCGTCGACCACCAGCGCGACCTTCTTGTCCGGGTCGTACTTGTCCATGATCGCGCTGTGCTTGGCGATCAGCTCGTCCATCCGCAGCGTGCGCGACAGCGTTTCGATCCAGGCCGCCTCGTCGAAGGTGGTGGAGGAGGCGCGCGGCGGCCAGCCGCCGGGAACGGTGTAGTAGTGCAGGCTCAGGCCGTCCATGAATTTGCCGGCCTCGCGCATCATCACCTCGGTCCAGTGGTAGTCGTCTTCGTTCGGGCCGGGCGCGATCTTGAGGATCTTCTGGTCGGCCGGCGCCTTGACGAAGGTCTGGTAGCGGCGGAACACGTCGGCGGCGTACTCGGCGCGCATGTTGCCGCCGCAGCCCCACAGCTCGTTGCCGACGCCGAAGAACGGCACCTTCCACGGCGCCTGGCGGCCGTTGCGGCGGCGCTGTTCGGCCAGGGTCGAGCGCGTGGGCGCGGTCATGTACTCCACCCACTGCGCCATCTCGTCCGGCACCGCGTCGCCGACGTTGCCGGCCACGTAGGCCTGCGTGCCGAGCAGTTCGGTGAAGTCCATGAACTCGTGGGTGCCGAAGCTGTTGGGTTCCTCCACGCCGCCCCAGTGGGTGTTGACGCTGGTCGGGCGCTGGTTGCGCGGGCCGATGCCGTCGCGCCAGTGGTACTCGTCGGCGAAGCAGCCGCCGGGCCAGCGGATGTCCGGCACGTCCAGCGCCTTCAGCGCCGCGACCACGTCGTTGCGGTAGCCGCGGGTGTTGGGGATCTTCGAGTCCGGGCCGACCCAGACGCCGCCGTAGATGCCGGTGCCCAGGTGCTCGGCGAACTGCCCGAACAGGTGGCGCGACACCGCGGCGCCAGGGCGGTCGGCATGCAGGCTGCCGCGGACCTCGACGTCGGCGGCCTGCGCCAGCGGGGCGGCCAGTGCCAGGCCGAGCGTCGCGGCGATCAGCGGCAGCCGCCGCCAACGCACCGCGCGCTGCTTCAGGAAACGGGGCGAACGCATCGGGAGCTCCTTGTCGGGTAGGGCGGCGCCGTCGCCAGCGCCGCTTGGAAATGGCAGCCGGCACGCGGCCTTGGCGTGGCGCCGGGCCGGTGCCGCATCGGGGAACGCAGCCCAGGTGCGATCGCGTCCGCGCCGCCGTGGTGCGCTGTCCCCGGTCGCCCCTGTCCATTCCCCAGCCCGAGCATAAAAGACACGCGAAGGGCGGACCAATGCCCAAATGCGTTGCCGCTATATCGGAATTGGAATGCGCGGCGTGGCACCGCAGGCGGTGCGTTGCTCGAGTGTGCGCGCCATCGCACAGCGCAGCGCCGATGCCCGCGCGGCGATGGCCGTGTCGCGCCAGCGCTGGTTATGCTGCGGGGCCCGCGCATGCGCGTCACCGCCCCAGGCTCCTGCATGTCCTCGCTCTTCGGTCATCTTCCCGACGGTACCGCCATCCAGTGCGTGGTCCTGGACAGCGGCGACGGCCTGCGCGCCGAACTGCTGACCTATGGCGGCCTGTTGCGCAGCCTGCGCCTGCAGGGCACGCACGGCGCGACCGAACTGGTGCTGGGGCTGCCGACGCTGCAGGACTACCTGCAGGACCCGGCCTACCTGGGCGTGCTGGTCGGGCGCTTCGGCAACCGCATCGCCGGGTCGGCCTTCACCGTCGATGGCCGGCGCTACGCGGTCACCGCCAACGAGGGCGCCAACCACCTGCACGGCGGGGCGCTGGGCTTCGGCCGCCGGGTGTGGACGCTGCTGGCGCAGACCGAGCGCACGCTGCAGTTGCGCTACGACTCGCCGGCCGGCGAGGAGGGCTACCCGGGCAACCTGTCGGTGGAGGCGACCTATCGCGTCGAAGGCCGCTGCCTGAGCGTCGAGTTCGTCGCGCGGACCGATGCGCCGACCCCGCTCAATCTCACCCATCACCCCTATTTCAACCTGGCCGGCGATGCCGCGGTGCCGCCCGCCGCGGCGCAGTGGCTGCGGGTGCCGGCCGACCGCTACCTGCCGGTGCGCGACGCGGCGCTGCTGCCGCGCGGCGAGGTCGCCGCCGTCGCCGGCACGCCGTTCGATTTCCGCCAGGCGCGCGCGATCGCCGACAAGGACATCGCCGCCGATCCGCAATTGTCGCTCAGCGCCGGCTACGACCACTGCCTGGTGCTGGCCGCGGGCCACGACTGCACCGCGCTGCTGTATTCGCCGCACAGCGGCGTGGCCATGCGCGTCGCCAGCCCGATGCCGGCCGTGCAGCTGTACGAGGGCCAGGGCCTGGACCGGCAGCATCCGACGCTGGGCCGCGGCATCTGCCTGGAGCCGCAGGGCTACCCGGATGCACCGAACCAGCCGGATTTCCCCGACAGCATCCTGCGTCCGGGCCAGGTCTACCGGCACCGCATCGCCTACCGCTTCGCCGAGGTCGGCCGCGGCGCCGACTGGGCCGCGGTGGAAGCGGCGCTGGCGGAGCCGGGCGGCGGTTGATGGAGGGGCGTCGCAGGAGCGGCTTCAGCCGCGACCGGGCATTCCCGGGAACGCCCGGTCGCGGCTGAAGCCGCTCCTGCGAACCGATGTGCTGCGACCGGCTGCGCAGGCTACTGTGCGTGCCCCAACACCAGTTCGATCACGAACTTGCTGCCGAAGAACGACAGCAGCAGCAACACCATCGCCGCCAGGGTCCAGTGCACCGCCTTGACCCCGCGCCAGCCGTAGCGCCAGCGGCCGAACAGCAGCGCGCCGAACACGATCCACGACAGCACGCTGAGCACGGTCTTCTGCACCAGCCGCTGCGCCAGGAAATCCTGCACGAACAGCACCCCGGTCAGCAGGGTCAGGGTCAGCAGGATGAAGCCGACCACGATGGTGCGGAACAGCAGCGTCTCCAGCGCGGTCAGCGGCGGCAGCGCGCGCAGCCAGGGATGGAAGTCGCGACGTCGCAGCGCGCGTTCCTGCAGCCACAGCATCACCGCCAGCAGGGCGGCGATGCCCAGCGTGGCGTAGGCCAGCAGCGCCAGCCAGGCGTGCAACTGCAGTCGCCAGTCCAGCACCGGCGCCGGCGCGTGGCCGTAGCCGTGGTAGGCCAGCAGCAGCGCCGCCGACAGCGGGAACACCACCACGCCCAGCGCGGCCATGCGCCCGCTGGCGCCGACCAGCGTGGTCATCAGCGCCATGCCCAGGCTGACCAGCGACAGCGCGGCGAAGAAGTGCATGTCCGGGCCGCCGGCGGTGTGCAGGGCGACCTGCACGTGATAGCCCGCATGCAGGGCCACCGCCGGCAGCGCCGGCCACAGCCAGGCGCGGCTGCGGTCCACCCGGTCGCGCACCACCGCGGCGATCAGCAGGCCGGTTGCGGCCAGGTACAGCACGGTGGCGAGGACGGTGATGAGCATCGGGTCAGTTTCGCATATCGCGCCGGCGCCTGTGACGGCGGCGGCCGGGATCGCCGGCGCGCCCGGCTATAATCGACGGCCGTTTCCCGTCCGCGACCCGCCCGCATGTTCGAATCCCTCACCCAACGCCTCTCCGGCACCATGCAGCGCCTGCGCGGCCGCGGTCGCCTGACCGAGGAGAACATCCGCGAAGCCACCCGCGAAGTGCGCATCGCGCTGCTCGAGGCCGACGTCGCCCTGCCGGTGGTGCAGGCGCTGATCGAGCGCATCAAGGTGCGCGCGGTCGGCCAGGAGGTGCTCAAGAGCCTGACCCCGGGCCAGGCGCTGATCAAGGTCGTGCGCGACGAGCTGACCACGGTGATGGGCTCGGCCGCCAGCGACCTCAACCTCAACGTGCCGGCGCCGGCGATCGTGCTGATGGCCGGCCTGCAGGGCGCGGGCAAGACCACCACGGTCGGCAAGCTGGCCAAGCACCTGAAGGAAAAGCGCAAGAAGAAGGTGATGGTGGTGTCGGCCGACGTGTACCGCCCGGCCGCGATCGAGCAGCTCAAGACCCTGGCCGAGCAGGTCGGGGGGCTGTTCTTCCCGTCCGAGGCCTCGCAGAAGCCGGTGGACATCGTCCGCGCCGCCATCGCCGATGCGCGCAAGTCCTTCGTCGACGTGCTGCTGGTCGATACCGCCGGCCGCCTGGCCATCGACGCGGCGATGATGGAGGAGATCAAGGCGCTGCACGCGGCGATCACCCCGGCCGAAACCCTGTTCGTGGTCGACGCGATGACCGGCCAGGACGCGGCCAACACCGCCAAGGCGTTCAGCGAGGCCTTGCCGCTGACCGGCGTGGTGCTGACCAAGACCGACGGCGACGCCCGCGGCGGCGCGGCGTTGAGCGTGCGCTACATCACCGGCAAGCCGATCAAGTTCATCGGCATCGGCGAGAAGCCCGACGGCCTGGACGTGTTCCACCCCGACCGCCTGGCCAGCCGCATCCTGGACATGGGCGACGTGCTGTCGCTGGTCGAGCAGGTCGAGCACCAGGTCGACAAGGACAAGGCGCAGAAGCTCGCCGAGAAGGTCGCCAAGGGCAAGAAGTTCGACCTCAACGACATGCGCGACCAGCTCGAGCAGATGCAGAACATGGGCGGCCTGTCCGGGTTGATGGACAAGCTGCCGGGCATGGGCCAGATCCCCGAGCACCTCAAGCAGCAGGTCGCCGGCAACAAGGACGTGCCGCGGATGATCGCCATCATCGGCTCGATGACCAAGAAGGAGCGGCGCAACCCGGGCCTGCTCAACGGCTCGCGCCGCGCGCGCATCGCCCGCGGCTCCGGCACCCAGCCGGCCGACGTCAACAAGCTGATGAAGCAGTATCAGCAGATGGAAAAGATGATGAGCAAGATGGCCGGCGGCGGCATGAAGGGCCTGATGCGCGGCATGAAGGGCATGATGGGCGGCATGGGGGGGCGCGGCGGCCTGCCGTTCCGCTGAACCGCGGTGGCGGTGCCTGTCGCAGCGCATGACACTGCCGATGCTTAGGATGACGCGTCCGTGGACGGACGCGGCTTGCTCCGGACCGGGCAAACCTAATCATCGGAGGATGTATGCAAGGACTCAATGGACACGTGTGCAGGTTCGCGGCGGTGGTGGCGGGTGCCGGATTGGCGTTCGCGTGTGACGCCGCCTCGATCTTTTCGTATTCCAGCAACGCAGGCGACTACATCGGCCAGGGCAAGAAGGCCGTCCTGACCGACGCGAACGCGACATTCGGTGTGCGCGGCAACAAGGATCGGGTCTCGTTATCCATCACCAGTACGACCGGCGAGTACTGGTCGATCACGATCACTCCCCCGGTCGGGACCGGGCTCGCTCCCAGCGTCTACGCCAATGCAGAGCGTTCGTCGTTCAGGACCGGCCGCTCGCCCGGGCTCGACGTCTCCAGCACCGGACGAGGCTGCAACGACATCTGGGGAAAGGTGTCGATCAGGCAGGTCTCGTTCGATGCCGCCGGGAACGTGGATCAGCTGGAGGCGTCGTTCGTTCAGCAATGCGAGACCAACAAGGCGCCGGCGCTTGCGGGCGTGGTCAGCTACAACGCCGCGCCGCTGTTCCTAAAGTTGAACAGCGGCGACGACGATTATGTCGCGGGTGGCGTGGACAAGACCTATTACAACGATACGAGCGTGTTTGCGCTGAGCGGGACGCCCTCACGGCTTCAGTATGCCGCCTCTGGCCTGCGCGACGATTGGACTGCGACCATCGCCGCGCCCGCTGGCAAGACCTTGGTGCCCGGGCGGTACACCTTCAGTCGGTTCGCCGATAGCGTCAACGCCGGTTTCGATTTCGATGGCAACGGGCGCGGGTGCAACGCGACCCGTGGCACCTTGAATGTGCGCAAGATCGAGCAGGATGCTCAGGGAAATGTCGTTCGGCTCTATGCGGACTTCGAGCAGTACTGCGACGCGAATTCCACGCCTTTGCGTGGCAGCATCCACTTCGGCGCCTGACGGCGCTGGCGGGTCCGGATGCACGGACCCGCTTCTGGGGTTGCGCTGGTGACCTCCGCGGATTTGTGGGAAGGGTGCCGGAAGTCCCGTCAATGCGTGCCATGGCGAGCGCAACAGTCCACGGCATTGGCGTTGGACGCGCCGCCACGACGATAGGCGGCGCGCCTTTCCATTCATGCTCAGCTGCCGGCAGATGGCTGGGCGTGTCGCGCATACTGATGCCTTCTGTGCACGGTGAGAGGGCAATGCATCCTTCGCTTCAGGCTCGCGCCACCACATTTTGCGCTCGCTTCGGCCTGCGCCTGCCGATCCTGCTCAGCCCGATGGCCGGCGCCTGCCCGGTGCCGCTGTCGGCCGCGGTCGCCGCTGCCGGCGGCATGGGCGCGATGGGGGCGGTGTTGTCCGCGCCGCAGGACATCGCGGCGTGGATGGATGCGTTCCGCGCCGCCGGTGGCGGCCCGACGCAGGTCAACCTGTGGGTGCCGGACCCGCCGCCCGCGCGCGATGCCACGGCCGAAGCCGAGGTGCGCAGCTTCCTCGGCGGCTGGGGGCCGCCGGTCGACGCCGCCGCCGGCGATGCGGCGCCGGCCGATTTCGACGCCCAGTTCGAGGCCCTGCTTGCGGCGCGTCCGACGGTGGCCTCGTCGATCATGGGCCTGTTCCGGCCGGACCAGGTGCAGCGCCTGCAACAGGCCGGGATCGCCTGGTTCGCCTGCGCCACGACCCTGGAGGAGGCGCTGGCTGCGCAGGCTGCCGGTGCCGATGCGGTGGTCGCCCAGGGCGCCGAGGCCGGCGGCCACCGCGGTGCCTTCGAGGCCGGCAGCGCCGAGCGGCAACTGAGCGGCCTGTTCGCCTTGCTGCCGCGGCTGGCCGACCACCTGCAGGTGCCGGTGATCGCCGCCGGCGGCATCGGCGACGGACGCGGCATCGCCGCCGCGCTGACCCTGGGCGCGAGCGCGGTGCAGATCGGCACCGCCTTGCTGCGCACCCCCGAGGCGGCGCTGGCGCCGGCCTGGGCGGACGGGCTGGCTCAGGCCGAACCCGAGCAGACCACGTTGACCCGTGCCTTCTCCGGCCGCCTGGGCCGGGCGCTGGCCACCGACTACGTGCGCGCCGCCGCCGCGCCGGAGGCGCCGCCGCCGCGGCCGTACCCGGTGCAGCGCGGGCTGACCGCGCCGATGCGCCAGGCCGCGCAGCGCGAGGACCGCTTGGCGGCGATGCAGGCCTGGGCGGGGCAGTCGGCATGGATGGCACCGGCGCAGCCGGCGGCGGAACTGCTGGCGCGCTGGTGGGCGCAGGCGCAGGCCCTGCTGTGAGCGCGCAGGTCTTCCATGGCGGCCAGCCGGCCACGGCCGACGTGCTGGCCGCGGCGGCGCTGGTCAACTACGGCCACTTCAGCACCATGCAGGTGCGCGACGGCGCCGTGCGCGGTTTCGACCTGCACCTGCAGCGGCTGCAGCAGGCCACCGCGGCCCTGTTCGGCAGTGCCTTGGCGGAGGCGCGCCTGCGCGGCGAACTGCGTGCGGCGTTGGCCGCATCTGGGCGTGCCGATGCGTCGCTGCGCGTCACCGTGTTCTCGCCTGCCTTCACCCTGCGCCGGGCCGCCGACGACTGCGCGGTGGAGCTGTTGGTGTCGCTGGCGGAACCGGCGCAGGCCGACCCGGCACCGCTGCGCCTGCGCAGCGGCGCGTTCGCGCGCGAGGCGCCGCAGCTCAAGCATGTCGGCACCTTCGGCGCGTTCCAGCAGCGCCGCCTGGCGCTGCAGGCCGGCAGCGACGATGCGCTGTTCGTCGACGCTCAGGGGCAGGTGGCCGAGGGGCCGACCTGGAACCTGGGCGTGTGGGACGGGGCCTGCCTGCACTGGCCGCAGGCGCCGGCGCTGCGTGGCACCCAGCAGCGGCTGTTGCAGGCCGGGCTGGCCGCGCTGGGCGTGGCGCAGCAGGTACGGCCGCTATCGGTCGAGGAGCTGGGGGCGGGCGTGGCCGCCTTCACCTGCAACGCCCGCGGGCAGCAGGCGGTGGCGGCGGTGGACGGGCGTGCGCTGCGCCCGGCCGGAGAACTGCTGGAGTTGCTGGAGCAAGCGCTGCGCACCCAGCCCTGGCAGGCGATCTGAGCGCCCCGAGGACAGTGCTGCCGCTTCCCGCGAATCCCCCAATCCCCAATCCCCTTGCCGCGGCAACGACTTGGCAGCAGCAGGAGCGGTGGCTATAATCGTCGGTTCACCGCGCCATCCTGGCGACTGGGCAACACCGGAAACTCACCATGGTCAAGATCCGCCTTACCCGTGGCGGCGCCAAGAAGCGCCCCTTCTACCACATCATCGTCACCGACGTGCGCAGCGCGCGCGACGGCCGCAACATCGAACGCGTCGGTTACTACAACCCGGTCGCCCAGGGCGCCGAGCCGCGCGTGGTGCTGGATCTGGCCCGCGTCGACCATTGGCTGTCCAATGGCGCGCAGCTGACCGACAAGGTGCGCAACCTGTACAAGGAAGCCACCAAGGCCCAGGCCGCCGCGGCCTGATCCTTGCGGGCCGCGCCTGGCGCGCGGCCCTTGCGTTTGCCCCGATGAAAGACAGCCAGCGCCGCATCCTGCTCGGTCGGGTCCTCGGCGCGTTCGGCATCCGTGGCGAGGCCAAGCTCGAGTCCTGGACCGAGCCGCGCCTCGCCATTTTCCGTTATCAGCCCTGGATCGTGCGCAAGCCCGACGGCAGCGAGAGCAGCCTGGGTGGCGTGCGCGGCCGCGAATCCGGCAAGTACCTGATCGCCACGCTGCCCGAGATCACCGACCGCGACGCGGTCGAGGCCCTGCGCGGCACCGAGATCTACGTGGCGCGCAGCAGCCTGCCGCCGCCGCGGCCGGACGAATATTACTGGGTGGACCTGGAAGGCCTGGACGTGCGCACCGTCGACGGCGTGGCGCTGGGGCAGGTCTCGCACCTGTTCTCCACCGGCGCCAACGACGTGCTGGTGGTGCGTGGCGACCGCGAGCGGCTGGTGCCGTTCGTGCAGCCGGACTACATCAAGTCGGTGGATTTCGAGGCCAACCTGGTCGTGGTCGACTGGGACCCCGAGTTCTGAGCAAAGCGGCCATGCGGCCGCTTTAGCTTTTGCCTTTCCCATTCCCCATTCCCGACTCCCCATTCCCCGCCTCATGCGCATCGACGTCATCAGCCTGTTCCCCGACTTCGTCGCCCAGTGCGCCGCGTTCGGCGTGGTCGGGCGTGCGCAGGAGCGCGCGCTGCTGGACCTGCACGGGTGGAACCCGCGCGATTACGCCACTGGCGGCTACCGCAAGGTCGACGACCGCCCGTTCGGCGGCGGCCCGGGCATGGTGATGATGATCGAGCCGCTGCAGGCCTGCCTGCAGGCGGTGCGCGCGGCCGATCCGCAGCCGGCGCCGTTGATCTATCTGAGCCCGCAAGGGCGGCCGCTGACCCAGGCCAAGGCCCGCGAACTCGCTGCGCTGCCGCGGCTGCTGCTGCTGTGCGGGCGCTACGAGGGCGTGGACGAGCGTTTCGTCGCCGCGGCCGTGGACGAGGAAATCTCGATCGGCGACTACGTGCTGTCCGGCGGCGAACTGGCCGCGGCGGTGCTGGTGGACGCGGTGACCCGGCTGCAGGAGGGGGCGCTGAACGATGCCGAATCCGCCGCCCAGGACAGTTTCGAGGGGCCGGACGGCCTGCTCGACTGCCCGCACTACACCCACCCGCGCGAGCACGCGCTGGGCGAGGTGCCGGCGGTGCTGCGGTCCGGCAACCACGCCGCGATCGCCCGCTGGCGGCGCATGCAGGCGCTGGGGCGGACCTGGCTGCGGCGCCCGGAGCTGCTGGACGAGGCGGCGCTGAGCGCGGCCGACCGGCGCCTGCTGCAGGAATTCCGCCAGGAGCGGGAGGCGGCGCCGGCCGCCGAACAGGAAAATCCACCCAAGCCCTAGCCATGGCTGCCGAGCTGGGTTAAAATGCCCGGCTTTCCGGCCAGTGCGTTCCGTGCTTGGCCCATCCGATATCGCGCAATCGCCGTGCGGCGACTGCCGGACCACCTCACCAGACACAAGCGGTGCCCACCATGAGCAAGCTCAACAAGACCATCCTGGCCGACTTCGAAGCCGCCCAGATCCAGCGCAAGCTGCCGGAGTTCAACCAGGGCGACACCGTTGTCGTCAACGTCAAGGTGAAGGAAGGCAACCGCGAGCGCGTGCAGGCCTACGAAGGCGTGGTGATCGGCACCAAGAACGCCGGCCTGAACTCCTCGTTCACCGTGCGCAAGATCTCGCACGGCTACGGCGTCGAGCGCGTGTTCCAGACCCACAGCGCCACCATCGACTCGGTCGAAGTGAAGCGCCGCGGCAAGGTCCGCGCCGGCAAGCTGTACTACCTGCGTGGCCTGGAAGGCAAGGCTGCCCGCATCAAGGAAGACCTGGCCGCCGCTGCGCAGGCCAAGGTCGCGCGCCAGGCCGCTGCCGCTGCCGCCAAGGCCGAGTAATTCCCAGCGACCCTCGGTCGCTGCCGCAACGGCCGCCTTCGGGCGGCCGTTTGCGTTTGGGGAATGCGTCGGTGCCATGCTTCAGCCCATGGCCGCGCACGGCACGCCCGCAGGAGCGGCTTCAGCTGCGACCGGATCCTGCCGCGCGACCGAACGCGCCCTGTATCTCGCGCTCTGCCGGCGGGCTGGTCGCGGCTGAAGCCGCTCCTGCGCGAGCGGGATTCAGCGGCAAGGCATCGTTGCCCCGGGCGCTCAGCGCGCCGGATCCGGCGCCACCGCCACGTCGGCGACCGGTGCCGGCGGCTGCGCCGGCACTTCGGCCGGATGCGCCAGCGTGTCCGGACGCGACGGCGCCAGCATCCGCGCCTTGCGCCAGTTGCCCCAGCGGTAGTACGCCAGCGACAGCAGCATCGCGCAGGTGGCGCTGGTCGGGAAGCTCCACCACACCGCATCGGCGCCCAGTTGCGGTTGCAGCAATTGCGCGAACGGCACGCGTACGCCCCACAGCGACAGCGCCAGGATCAGCAGCGGCGGGATCACCGCGCCGGTGGCGCGGACCACGCCGGAGATCACGAAGGTGACGCCGAAGAACAGGAACGACCACACCGCGATGTGGTTGAGGTGGCGCGCGATCTCCAGCGCCGCACTGTGCGGCGGCAGGAACAGCGCCAGGGTCCAGCGGTCGAACAGGATCAGCGGCGCGATCAGCGCGCCGGTCAGCAGGAAGTTGAACAGCACGCCCTTGCGCGCGGTCGCCGCGACCCGGTCCCAGCGCTGCGCGCCAACGTTCTGCGCGGCCATCGACGAACAGGCCGCGCCGATCGCCATCGCCGGCATCTGCAGGTAGGCCCACAACTGCAGCGCCGCGCCGTAGGCCGCGGAGGTGGCGGTGCCGTAGCCGTTGACCAGCGCGATCATCACGATCATCGCCAGCGAGATCAGCACCATCTGCAGGCCCATCGGCACGCCCTTGACGATCAGCGCGCGCAGGATCGGCAGGTCGAGCCGGAACAGCCGCGCGTCGCCGCGGCCCAGCCACAGCACATGGCGCTTGTGCCGCAGGAACAGCAGCAACCCGGCCAGCGACACCGCCTGCGCGATCAAGGTGGCCCAGGCCGCACCTGCGATGCCCAGCTTGGGGAACGGGCCCAGCCCGAACAGCAGCAGCGGGTTGAAGCCGATGTCCAGCGCCACCGACAGCAGCAGGAAGCGGAACGGCGTGCGCGAATCGCCCGTACCGCGCAGCGCCGCCGACAGGAACGCGAAGGTGTACAGCAGCGGCATCGCCAGGAAGATCACCCGCAGGTAGGCCTCGGCCAGCGGCAGCGAGGCCGCCGGCGTGCCCATCGCCGCCAGCAGGTGTCGCGCCAGCCACCAGCCGCTGGCGGCGATCAGCACCGAGATGCCGATGAAGAAGGTGGCGCTGGTGCCCATCACCCGCCGCGCCTGGGCCACGTCGCCGCGGCCCATCGCCTGGCCGATCAGGATGGTGGCGGCCATGCCGATGCCGAACACCGAGCCGATCAGGAAGAACATGATGCTGTTGGCGTTGGCCGCGGCGGTGAGCGCCGCTTCGCCCAGATAACGGCCGATCCACACCGCATTGACCGAGCCGTTGAGCGACTGCGCGATGTTGCCGGCCAGGATCGGCAGCGAGAACAGCAGCAACTGGCGGCCGATCGGGCCTTCGGTCAGCGTGGCGGGCTTTTGCATCGGTTGCCTGTGGAGGGGCGGGGAAGGCGTGCACACTAGCACCGGCGCCCGGCCGCCGGGAGACAACGGACGGCGGATGTGGCGCGACCGCTCACGCCCTGGAATGGAGGCGTCGATGCGAACCGGGCGCCTCGCGCCACCGGGCCGCCGCGTACGCGGCGGGTGGTGCGGCCAATGGTGAAGACTTGCAATGCGGCGACCGTGCCGCCACCTGCACTGGAACGGGCGCGGCGCGGTGCCGCGGTCGTGCGCCGGGCAATACGGTCCGGGGCCGGCAGGGGCGTACAGTGCCGCAGGCCGCGGTACCCGGCGCCAAGCGCGGCACCCGCGCAGGCGATGCGCCGCGACCGGGCGAACAAACATGCAGGTGGATGGCCTGAACGCGATGAACGAACCCGTTGAACAAGCGGTGGCGGTGCGACTGGACGTGTGGCTGTGGGCCGCGCGCTTCTTCAAGACCCGCAGCCTGTCCAAGCAGGCGGTGGAAACCGGCAAGGTGGACGTGGCCGGGCAGCGGCCCAAGTCCTCGCGCGCGGTGCGCGTGGGCGAGCAGTTGCGCGTGCAGCGCGGCGAGGAGGTGTTCGAGATCCAGGTGCTGGGCCTCAGCGACACCCGTGGCCCGGCCAGCGTGGCGCAGACGCTGTACCAGGAGAGCGAGGCCTCGCGCGAACGCCGCGCGCAACTGCGCGCGCAGCGCAGCGCCGAGCGCAACGGTTACCAGGCTCCCGACACCAAGCCGGACAAGCGCGCGCGCCGCCTGATTCGCGCGCTGGGCGACCTCGACGCGCTGTAGCCGGCGGCATCGGCGTGGTCCCGCCTTCTGGTATCCGAGGTCGGGACGAAGTCCCCTCCCACCACGAGCGGCTGCGCTCGGTGTGGTCGCGGCTTTGCGCAGGAGCGGCTTCAGCCGCGACACGCGGATTCGTTCCGCCACACCAGGCACTCGTCTTTGCCGGTACTGCCAGAGGAGCGACGTGTCGAGGTACGCCGCATGCGGTATGCGTTCCGGGCAGACACGCGGTCGCGGCTGAAGCCGTTCCTACGGGGAGTGGCTGCGCGGAGCGTGGTGGGACGTTGCTGCAGGAGCGGCTTCAGCCGCGACGCGCGGCGGCGTCGCGCGGCGATGGTGTCGTCTCCGCCACACCTCGGAGCATGGCGATTGCCACCCACGCGCACGACAACGCCCCGGCGAGCGGGGCGCTGTCGTGGCGTGCGCTGCCGGCCTCAGGCGGCCAGGTCGAAGCGGTCCAGTTGCATCACCTTGGTCCAGGCGGCGACGAAGTCGCGCACGAACTTCTCCTGCGCATCGGCGCTGGCGTAGACCTCGGCCACGGCGCGCAGCACCGAGTTGGAGCCGAATACCAGGTCGGCACGGGTGCCGGTCCACTTCACGGCGCCGCTGCTGCGGTCGCGGCCTTCGTAGACGTCCTTCATCTGCGAGGTCGCCTTCCACTCGGTTCCCATGTCCAGCAAATTGGCGAAGAAGTCGTTGCTGAGCACGCCCGGGCGATCGGTGAATACGCCATGCGCGGACTGGCCGCTGTTGGCGCCGAGCACGCGCAGGCCGCCGACCAGGACGGTCATCTCCGGCGCGGTCAGGGTCAGCAACTGCGCCTTGTCGATCAGCAGCGCCTCGGCCGACAGCGCATAGCGGCGCCTGGCGTAGTTGCGGAAGCCATCGGCGATGGGTTCCAGCACCGCGAACGATTCCACGTCGGTCTGCTCTTGCGACGCATCCATGCGGCCAGGCACGAACGGCACTTCGACGGTCTGACCGGCGAGCTTGGCCGCACGTTCCACCGCGGCGACGCCACCGAGCACGATCAGGTCGGCCAGCGAGATCTTCTTGCCGCCGCTCTGGGCGCCGTTGAACTGCGCCCGGATGCGCTCGAGCGTGGCCAGCACCTGCGCCAGTTGCGCCGGCTGGTTGACCTCCCAGTCCTTCTGCGGGGCCAGGCGGATGCGCGCACCGTTGGCGCCGCCGCGCATGTCCGAACCGCGGAAGGTGGAGGCCGCGGCCCAGGCGGTGGACACCAGCTGGGCCACGCTCAGCCCGGAATCGAGCAGGGTCTGCTTCAGCGCGGCGATGTCCTGCGCGTCGACCAGCGGGTGGTCCACGGCCGGGATCGGGTCCTGCCACAGCAGTTCTTCGGCCGGCACGTCCGGGCCGAGGTAGCGCGCACGCGGGCCCATGTCGCGGTGGGTCAGCTTGAACCAGGCGCGGGCGAAGGCATCGGCGAACTGCTGCGGATTCTCCAGGAAGCGGCGCGAGATCTTCTCGTAGGCCGGATCGAAGCGCAGCGCCAGGTCGGTGGTGAGCATGGTCGGCCGGTGCTTCTTCGACGGATCGTGCGCGTCCGGAATGACCGCCTCGGCGTTCTTGGCCACCCACTGGTGCGCGCCGGCCGGGCTCTTGCTCAGCTCCCAGTCGAACTTGAACAGGTGCTCGAAGAACTCGTTGGTCCACTGCGCCGGCTTGGTGGTCCAGGTGACTTCCAGGCCGCTGGTGATGGTGTCGCCGCCCTTGCCGCTGCCGAAGCTGTTGGACCAGCCCAGGCCCTGGCTTTCCAGGTCGGCCGCTTCCGGCTCGGCGCCGACGTGGTCGGCCGGGCCGGCGCCGTGGGTCTTGCCGAAGGTGTGGCCGCCGGCGATCAGCGCCACGGTCTCTTCGTCGTTCATCGCCATGCGGCCGAAGGTGTCGCGGATGTCCTTGGCCGCCAGCAGCGGGTCGGGATTGCCGTCCGGGCCTTCCGGGTTCACGTAGATCAGGCCCATCTGCACCGCGGCCAGCGGGTTCTCCAGGTCGCGGGTGTGCTGCACTTCGCTGTCGTCGTCCTTCACCAGCACGCCGTGCGCTTCGTCCACGCCCGGCGAACCGTGCGAATAGCGCTCGTCGCCGCCCAGCCACTTGGTCTCGCGGCCCCAGTACACGTCCTGGTCCGGCTCCCAGGTGTCGGCGCGGCCGCCGGCGAAACCGAAGGTCTTGAAGCCCATCGATTCCAGCGCGACGTTGCCGGTGAGGATCAGCAGGTCGGCCCACGAGATGGCCTGGCCGTACTTCTGCTTGATCGGCCACAGCAGGCGCCGCGCCTTGTCCAGGCTGACGTTGTCCGGCCAGCTGTTGAGCGGAGCGAAGCGCTGCTGGCCGCGGCCGCCGCCGCCGCGGCCGTCGCCGGTGCGGTAGGTGCCGGCGCTATGCCAGGCCATGCGCACGAACAACGGGCCGTAGTGGCCGAAGTCGGCCGGCCACCAGTCCTGCGAATCGGTCATCAGCGCGTGCAGATCGCGCTTGAGCGCTTCCAGATCGAGTTGCTTGAACGCCTTGGCGTAATCGAACTGCGGGTCCAGCGGATTGGAGCGGGCCGAATGCTGGTTGAGCAGGTCCACGCGCAACTGCTTGGGCCACCAGTCGCGGTTGCTGGTACCGCTGCCGCTGGCAGCCTGGTGGAACGGGCATTTCGATTCGCTGGTCATGGGAGGCTGCCTTGATCTGGAGGGACGATATGGGGTGGCTCAGCGCCGCGATCATGCGGCGGCGATACGGTGGAACTGGGCACACGATAGGCGGAAGCGGCTATTTATAGAATTCGAATTCTTCTAATCAATCGATAGGTAATAGCTATCGCATCGTTCGATGGCGCTGCAAGGCCCGGGGCTGCAGGCATGCCGGGCACGCATGGCGATCCGGTTGGACGCGGGCATGCCATGCCGGCCGGCGGCGGCGCTCGCTATCCTGTGCGGATGACCCAACGCGCCACCCGGTTGCTGCGCCTGCTCGATGCCCTGCGTGGACGCCGCCGGCCCGTGGCCGGGGCGCGACTCGCCGCCGACCTGGGGGTGAGCCTGCGCACGCTGTACCGCGACATCGCCAGCCTGCGCGGGCAGGGCGCCGACATCCTCGGCGACCCGGGCGTGGGGTATGTGCTGCGCCCGGGGTTCCTGCTACCGGAGCTGCATTTCAGCGAGGACGAACTGGAGGCGCTGACCCTGGGCGCGCGCTGGGTGGCGAGCCAGGCCGATCCGGAACTGGCGCAGGCCGCGCAGCGGGCGATCACCCGGATCGGCGCGACGCTGCCGGCGCCGTTGCGGCTGGCGCTGGAGACCAGCGGGTTGCTGGTGCCCGCGGCCGCGCTGGCGCAGCCGGCGGCGCCGTGGCTGCCGGTCCTGCGCCGGGGCATTCGCCTGGAGCACGTGTTGCACATGGAGTACGCCGATGCCGGCGGCACCGCCTCGCAGCGGCGCATCTGGCCGTTCGCGATGGCCTTCCTCGATGGCTACGGGATGATCGCGGCCTGGTGCGAACTGCGCGGCGACTTCCGCCATTTTCGCGCCGACCGGGTGCTGGCGCTGCGCGACGACGGCGAACGCTACCCGGACCGTCGGCATCTGCTGATCCGGCGCTGGCGCGCCGCCACCGGCCACCGTGTGGCCTCCTGACAGCGGTTGTCAGCAGGGGCGGCGCAGACTGCGCGGCGTCCACCACGGAGTCCGACCATGTCCCACGATCTTGTGCTCTACACCCACCCCATGTCGCGCGGCCGCATCGCACGCTGGATGCTCGAAGAAACCGGCCTGCCGTACCGCGCGCAGATCCTCGACTACGGCACCGGCATGAAGGCGCCGGCGTACCTGGCGATCAACCCGATGGGCAAGGTGCCGGCGCTGGTCCACGGCACCACGATCGTCACCGAGAACGCCGCGATCTGCGCCTACCTGGCCGATCTGGTGCCGGAGCGGCAACTGGCGCCGCCGCCGGGATCGCCGGCGCGGGCCGATTACTACCGTTGGCTGTTCCTGCTGGCGGGGCCGGCCGAAGCCTTCCTGACCGCCAAACAGTACGGCACGCTGGCGCCGGCGCACAGCGCCGGCTACGGCCATGGCGAGGATCTGCTGGACATGCTGGAGCAGGGCGTGGCCGGTCGCGAGCATCTGGCCGGCGACCGCTTCAGTGCAGCCGACCTCTATGCCGCCGCGTTCCTCGGCTTCTACACGCGCATCGGCGTGCTGGAGGCGCGGTCGGCGTTCGTCGCGTTCGTGCAGCGGCACCTGGTGCGCCCGGCGGCGCAGCGTGCCGCGGCCATCGACGATGCGTTGCTGCCCGCCCATCCGAATCCGTTCATGCCGCGCCCGAACGCCGTGCCGGCGAACGCCTAGCGGGATGTGGACCACCGGCGGCTGGGTGTGCCGTGTGGATGGACCCTCACCCCAGCCCTTCTCCCGAGGGGAAAGGGGCTAGCAGCGGTTCCTTCTCCCATCGGGAGAAGGTGCCCCGAAGGGGCGGATGAGGGTACAGGCGCAGCCTCGTACATCCAAACACCACGAGACGCTACGCGCCGGACCCTCACCCCAACCCCTCTCCCGGGGGGAGAGGGGCTAGCAGCGGTTCCTTCTCCCGTCGGGAGAAGGTGCCCCGCAGGGGCGGATGAGGGTGCGGGCGAAGCCTCGTACATCCAAACACCACGAGACGCTGCGCGCCGGACCCTCACCCCAACCCCTCTCCCGGTGGGAGAGGGGCTAGCGCTTTCCCTTCTCCCCTCGGGAGAAGGTGCCCCGCAGGGGCGGATGAGGGTACGGGCGCAGCCTCGTGCGCCCTGACATTGCGAGATGCTGCGCGCCGGACCCTCACCCCCAACCCCTCTCCCGGTGGGAGAGGTGCTAAGCCGCACATTGCGTTACAGCAGCGACTTGAGCCGGTACAGCGCCTCCAACGCCTGCTTGGGTGTCAGTTCGTCCGGATCCAACGCGGCCAGCGCTTCCTGCGCGGCGGAAGGCGCGGCCGCGAACAGGCCGAACTGCTGCGGCGCGTCCAGCGCCTGCGGCGCCATCTGCGAGGCGTGGCTTTCGCCGCCGCGCTGTTCCAGTTCCGCCAGGCGCCGCCGCGCCTGCGCCACGGTGGCCTTGGGCAGGCCGGCCAGCGCCGCCACCTGCAGGCCGAAGCTGCGGTTGGCCGGGCCGTCCTTGACCGCGTGCATGAACACCAGGCGGTCGCCGTGCTCGACCGCGTCCAGGTGCACGTTGGCGATGCCGCTGGGGCCGCCTTCGACCGATGCGTCGGCCAGCGCGGTCAGCTCGAAATAGTGCGTGGCGAACAGCGTGTAGCAGCGGTTGTGGTGGGCCAGGTGGCGCGCCACCGCGTCGGCCAGGGCCAGGCCGTCGTAGGTGGAGGTGCCGCGGCCGATCTCGTCCATCAGCACCAGCGACTGCGCGGTGGCGTGGTGCAGGATGTAGCTGGTCTCGGCCATCTCGACCATGAAGGTCGACTGGCCGCGGGCCAGGTCGTCGCCGGCGCCGATGCGGGTGAGGATGCGGTCGATCGGGCCGATCACCGCGCGCCGCGCCGGCACGTAGCTGCCGATGTGCGCGAGCAGCACGATCAGCGCGTTCTGGCGCATGTAGGTCGACTTACCGCCCATGTTCGGGCCGGTGATCACCAGCATGCGTCGGTCGGGGTGCAGGTCCAGGTCGTTGGGCTCGAACGGTTGCTCGCGCACCGCTTCCACCACCGGGTGACGGCCGCGCTCGATGCGCAGGCACGCACCGGTCTCCAGTTCCGGCTGGGTCCAGTCCAGCGCCTGCGCGCGTTCGGCGAAGCCGGCCAGCACGTCCAGTTCGCTGAGCGCGGCGGCGGCGCGCTTGAGCGGTTCCAGGCATTCGCCCAGCGTGTCCAGCAGGCCTTCGTAGAGCAGCTTCTCGCGCGACAGCGCACGCTCGCGCGCCGACAGCACCTTGTCCTCGAAGTTCTTCAGTTCCTCGGTGATGTAGCGCTCGGCGTTGGTCAGGGTCTGGCGCCGGCTGTAGTGCACCGGCGCCTTGTCGGCCTGGCCCTTGCTGATCTCGATGTAGTAACCGTGCACACGGTTGTAGCCGACCTTCAGCGTGGCGATGCCGCTGCTGGCGCGCTCGCGCGCTTCCAGGTCGATCAGGAACTGGTCGGCGTTGGTGCTGAGCCGGCGCAGTTCGTCCAGCTCGGCGTCGTAGTCGGTGGCGATGACGCCGCCGTCGCTGAGCTTGAGCGGCGGCTGTTCGGCGATCGCCGCCGCCAACAGGTGCGCGATCTCGTCATGCTGGCCCAGCTCCGCGGCCAGCGCCGCCAGCCGCGGCGAATCCAGCGGCGCCAGGACCGCGCGCACCTTCGGCAGCAGGCCCAGGCCGTCGCGCAGGGTGGAGAAGTCGCGCGGGCGCGCCGAACGCAGGGCGACGCGGGTGAGGATGCGTTCGACGTCGCCGAGCGCGCGGAACGCCTCGCGCAGGTCGGCGTCGGCGCCGCGGTCGATCAGGGTGCCGACCGCGTGGTGGCGCTGCACCAGCACCTCGCGCAGGCGCAGCGGACGGTGCAGCCAGCGCCGCAGCAGGCGCCCGCCCATCGGCGTGACCGTGCTGTCGAGCACGCCGAGCAGGGTGTTGCGGGTGTCGCCGTCGACGCGCGTGTCCAGTTCCAAATGGCGGCGGGTGGCCGCGTTCATCGCGATCGCCTCGCCGGCGGTTTCCATCGCGATCGCGGTCAGGTGCGGCAGGCGCTGCTTCTGGGTTTCCTCCACGTAGCCGAGCAGGGCGCCGGCGGCGGCGGTGGCGCGCGGCTTGTCGTCGATGCCGAAGCCGGTCAGATCGTGCAATTGGAAGAACGCCAGCAACTGGCGGCGGCCGCTGTCGGCGTCGAACAGCCACGGCGGCCGACGGCGCACGCCACGGCGCTCGCGCAGGAACTCCGGCCACTGGTCCTCGTCGGGCACCAGCAGCTCGGCCGGCTCCAGCCGCGCCAGTTCGGCTTCCAGCGCGTCCTCGTTGTCCACCTCGTTGACCAGGAAGCGGCCGCCGGCCAGGTCGGCCCAGGCCAGGCCGTAGCCCTGCTTGGTGCGCGCGATGGCCATCAGCAGGGTGTCGCGGCGCTCGTCCAGCAAGGCCTCGTCGGTGACCGTGCCGGGGGTGACGATGCGCACCACCTTGCGCTCGACCAGGCCCTTGGCCAGCGCCGGATCGCCGATCTGCTCGCAGATCGCCACCGACTCGCCCAGCGCCACCAGCCGCGCCAGATAGCCCTCGTAGGCGTGCACCGGCACCCCGGCCATCGGGATCGGCGCGCCGCCGGAACTGCCGCGCTGGGTCAGGGTGATGTCCAGCAGCCGCGCGGCCTTGCGCGCGTCGTCGTAGAACAGTTCGTAGAAATCGCCCATGCGGAAGAACAGCAGCAGGTCCGGGTACTCGGACTTGGCGGCGAAGAACTGCTTCATCAGCGGGGTGTGTTCGGGGACTTTCTCTGAGGTCATGGCGCCTTCGTGCGGACGTGCGGGGGCGACGGCGCCTGGCGCGCGCCGCCGGTGCGACAGGGCATGGGCGGCGGGCCGCCCGTGGGGGAGGCAAGTTTAGTGGATTGGGGTTGCGCCTGGTCGGGTACGGCGATGTGGCGGCTGGGCGCGGCTCGCGGACGTGATCGCTGGACGAAGGGCGGTCAGGCGTTTCTCGCGTTTGTTCAGTGGGTGACGTGCGAAGTGTGGGAGCTTCTTTACCTGATTCCATTTTGCTATCCGTTCGGAACGTGCTCGGCAATCGAAGCGCGCCGTTGCTCGCCTTTACTCACCCATGTGGCGTGGCTAGACTGCCGAATCGGGGAGGTCGGCGGGCAAGCCGCTGGCCGGTGGGTGTCGACTCAGCGGGATAACGATGTTCAAGCGACTGTGCTTGGCCTTAGGGCTGAGTGTGTTCTGTGCGTCTTCGATGGCCCGCGACAATGCGTTGCCGTTGCCATTGGCGCCCGACATGCCGGTCGAGGTGGAACTCACCCAGCAGGAACTGGCGATCGATGTCTCGTCGACGGCGATGCAGATGGGAATGCAGTTCGGGCTGGTCGGTGCGCTCATCGGGACTGCCGTGCAGAACTCGCAGAACAAGAACGCCGAAGCCGCCGTGCTGCCGTTGCGCAACATGATGGTTGGATACGACTTCGAAACGCCGTTGATGGGATCCCTGCAACGCCGGCTGCCGGGCTCGGGAATCGCCGATCGCCCTGTGCTCACTATCGTTCACGCACCTTGGCAGGCACGGCAGGATCTGGACGCCATGCCGAAGCATGTGTTGGTCATCAGGCCGCGTTACGCCATGGGCGATGCGATGGGTACGGCCTATGTTCTACTCAACGTGGCGATCGAAGATCGCGAGATAAAGAACGGAAAGGTCAAGACCAGGTTCCTGTTCTCGCGCCCTTATGCCGTTCGCTCCAGTTTCCAGTTTCCCACCCCTGGCGAAAGCAAGCCTTGGCTCGAGTTGGGGGCAGCCCGGATGGGCGGGCTGATCGATCAATCGATCGACCAGGCCGTTGCCATGATGGTCTACGATTTTTCTGCAGAAGGTCGCCAGCAATGGGGCCAGAAGATCAAGGGAAAGTCGGACATTGCCGGGCATAGCGTGTCTGGCCGCATCGAGCGGCGCTACGGGGGCGTGGTGTGGGTGCGTGCTGGCAACCCGCGCTTCCAGGCCATCACCGGATACCAGTCATTGCGTTCCGACTATCAGCCGGCAGCGTTGACGGCGGCCATTCCGAATCCGTCGCTTGCCGCCGAAGCAGCGGCATCACACGCAATCGCGCCGACTCCGAGCGCTGAAGCGTCCATCGTACAAGTCGCCGCCGTGTCGCCCAACGATCCGACTCCGAGCGTGGTCGCGTCCGCCGCGGTCGACACATCTGCCCGCCCAGCGCAGGCGCCTGCAGAGACGTCGGTGCCCACGGTGCCGAGCCACCGCAAGACCTTCTGGGAAACATACAGGCCCAAGGATCCACCGACTCCCCAAGGCCAAGCGACCCATCCCTGATGGTCCGCATCGCCGTTTCGCTCAGCCTGCTGCTGTCGTTATGTGGGTGTGCCGCCCGCATCGAACGCACGCAGGTGCTGCATCTGCCAACGAAGGTCGATTCCGGTCTGCGCTGTCCTTACCGACTGGGACAAATCGTCGATGCGCGATCGACCACAGAGGTGGGAATGCTTGGAAACCACACGTATGTATTTCCCGACATCGCTGCCAGCGTCCGTGAGGCACTGGGTTCGCTGGGCTGGTCGCGCGTTGCCGATGCGCCATCGGTGACAATCGCCGTTCAGAAGCTCTATCTGAATGCCTTGCCCGCAACCGTAACGGGGGTGGCGGCATTCGAGATTCGGCCTCAGGGGGCGGCGGCGTTCGTCGTGCGCGGGCAGTCGGCCAGGGTCAACTGGAACTCATCCACGTCCGATGCGTTGGGGATTCTGGGCGCAGCGGTCGGCGATGCGCGCATGCAGCTCGTGACGCGACTCAATGCCGGTTGCCGCAACCCGACTGCCACCGGACCCTGACAAGGCTGCGAACGCCGCCTTGTCGAATCCCAAGAGCGCGCAGAGGCCCCCATCGCTTACGGATGCCAGATGGGGGAGGCTGGGATCGGAGGAGGCTGTTGCTGTTCGGACCGCCTGGCATCAGCCTCGACCTCAGGACTGACGCGTCGCTGGCACATCTACGCTTACGCCACGAACGGCCGCGACCGCGCGCGTTCCACCGGCAGCGCCAGCCGCGCCGGTGCCAACCCGGGCGCTGTGGCCTCCAACGTCAGCGTCCCCGCCGCGCGCGTGGTCTGCAGCAGCGCCATGCACAGGCTGTTGAAGGCACGGCGCTGGTCGGCCTTGTCGCGTTCGTGGCTGGACGGGTCGCCGTTGCCGACGCCGATCAGGCGGCCGGGGCCGCGGACGGCGAAGTGCACGGTGTCGCTGGCGGTGGGGACGACGCGGCCCTGCGCGTCGACGATCTCCACCGCGACCACGGCCACGTCCTCCGCATCGGCCAACAGGGTGGGGCGGTCGCAGCGCAGGCGTACCGCGGCCGGGGCGCCGACGGTCTCGCGGCGTTGCGTCAGCACCTGCTTGCCGCCGCGGTAGCCGCGCGCTTCGATGTGGCCGGGCGCGTAGCGCACGCGCCACTCGACGTGGCCGTAGGCCGGCACCTGCTGCAGGCCCTGGCTGACGCCGTTGACCAGCAGTTCCACCGCGTCCAGGTTGCTGTGGCACCACACGTCGATCATGCCGTTGTCGCGCGCCTCCAGCAGGCCGTCCCAGTTCCAGTGCGGGAACAGGTGCAGCAACGGTTCGCGGGTCCATTGCGCCCGGTAGTACCAGTAGTTGTCCTTGGGGAAGCCGCAACTGTCGAGGATGCCGAACTGCGAGGCCACGTTCGGCCAGCGGTTGTACGGGGTCGGCTCGCCGCGGTAGTCGAAGCCGGTCCAGACGAAGCCGCCGGCGATGTACGGGCGCTGCGCGACATAGCTCCACCAGGCCTCGGCGCTGCTCGCCCACCACGGGTAGTCGAGGTCGTAGGCGCGGGCGTAGCCGCGCACGTCGTCGGTGCGGTAGTTGCCGCGCACGCCGACGGTGCTGCCGGTCTCGCTGCCGTAGACCGGGATCTGCGGATGGCGCGCATGGAAGGCGTCCATCTGCGTGGTGCGGTAGTTGAAGCCGACCACGTCCACGACCTGGCCGACGCCGTCGTCGAAACCCTTGTCCATGGCGAAGGTGGTGGGGCGGGTCGGGTCCAGGCGTCGGACCAGGCGCTGCATGCGCGCAACGATGCGCGCGCCGCGCGCGGTGACCATCTGCGGCTCCTCGTTGCCCAGCGACCACAGCATCACGCAGGGATGGTTGCGGCCGCGCCGCACCATCGACGTCAGTTCGGCCATGGCCTCGTCGTCGGAGGACATGCGCCGGCTCTCGTCGATCAGCAGCAGGCCCAGCCGGTCGCACAGCTCCAGCACTGCCGGCGAGGCCGGGTTGTGCGCGCTGCGGTAGGCGTTGCAGCCCATCGACTTGAGCTGGCGCAGGCGCCATTCGTGCAGGCGGTCGGGAATGGCGGTGCCGACGCCGGCATGGTCCTGGTGGTTGTTGGTGCCGTGCAGCTTGTAGGCCGCACCGTTGAGCAGCAGGCCGCGCTGCGGGTCGAACTGCAGGCGGCGCACGCCGAAGTGCGTGGTGGTCGCGTCGCAGGTGCGGCCATCGCCGAGCACGCGCGTGGACAGTGTGTAGCGCTGCGGGTTCTCTGGCGACCACGGCAGCGGCGTGCCCAGGTCCAGGGTCTGCTGCACACGCTGCACCACGCCCGCTTCGACCGTGACCGGTGCGGAGCTGGCCTGGGCGACGATGCGCCCGTCCGGCGCGCGGATCACCGACACCACGCTGCATTGGCGCGGTTCGGCGCCGCTGTTGCCGAGTTCGGTCTCCACCAGCGCCTGCGCGTCGCCGCCGTCCCAGACGCTGCGCACGTAGACGCCGTCCATCGGCACGTGCAGCGCGTCGGTGGTGCGCAGCCAGACGTGGCGGTAGATGCCGGCGCCTTCGTAGAACCAGCCTTCGCCGAGCGTGGCGTCCACGCGCACCGCGATGATGTTCCTGGCGCCGTAGTCGAGTACGTCGCTGAGGTCGACCTCGAAGCCGCAGTAGCCGCTGCCGTTGCGGCCGACGATGTGGCCGTTGCAGAACACCAGGCAGTCGCGGAACACGCCGTCGAATTCCAGGCTGATCCGCTTGCCCAGGTCCTCGGCCGGGATCTCCAGCACGCGCCGGTACCAGCCGATGCTGGTCTGCGGATCGGTGCGGCCCAGCGGCGTGTAGCCGTGCGCGGCGGCCGGGTCTTCGCCGTTGACCAGGGTGGAGGTCGGGTCCTGGCGCGGCGGCAGCGCCACCGCCCAGTCGTGCGGCAGGTCGATGCGCTCCCAGTCGCTGTCGTCGAAGGCGAGCAGGGCGGCGTCGGCGGTGTCCTTGCCGGCCTTGGCGTAGGTGCGCTGGAAGGTGCCGAAATGGAAGTCGCGCGCCGGGTCGTCGGCGTGGCCGAGGTGGAAACGCCAGCCGCCATCGCACAGCAGGCGCTGGCGCGGTGCGTCGTCGTCCAGGTCCAGCGGCAGTGGCGGCATGGCGTTGTCGCTGGCAGGCGCAGCCGCGGGCGCGGCCGGCGCCAGGGCCGCAGCGGCACCGGGTACCGCCACCTGCACGCCGCCGGCGACCAGCGAGCGCAGCAGGTCGCGTCGGCTCAGTTCGATCATGGCCGCGGGTCCTGCGCGGGCGCGGCAGAGGTGCCCGCGGCCGTAGCCGGGGCCGGCCTGTAGGCGTGCTGCATGAAGCCGATGCCGGGCAGCAGTTCGTTGCCGTGGCGGAAATCGAAGAAGCTGGCGTTCTCCCATGAGGAGCCGACGCCCCAGCGGGTCTTGCAGGTGTTGCTGGTCCAGGCCGGTTCCCAGTACACGACGCCGCTGCCGCCGTTGTCGACCACCAGTTGGGTGAGGTCCACCAGATATTTCAACTGGCCCTGCGGCGTGGCCGGGTAGCCCGGAATCAGCGAATCGGCGCCGAGCAGGTTGGGCGAGGGGTCGCCGCTTTCCAGCGTCCACGGGTAGGCGGTCTCCACCACCGTCACCTCGGCCGGGTAGTGCTGGCGCAGGCGCTTGATGGTGGCGCCGAGCTGGTCCATGGTCTCGCGCGACCACTTGCGGTAGTAGCTGATGCCGATGAAGTCGAAGTCGCGCACGCCGGCCTTGGCCGCGGCGGCGAACCACGGCTCCACGTTCTCCGGCTGGGCGATGTGCAGCATCACCTTCGGCTTGATCGACGAGCGTGCGCCGGCGTCGCGCACCGCCTGGATGCCGGCGTTGAACAGCTTGGCGTTGCGGCGCCAGTCGATCGGCCGGCGCTTGTCCCAGGGCTGGCTGTCCATCAGGTCGGAATTGCTCTCGTTGCCCACCTGCACCAGTTCCGGCATCAGCCCGGCGCGGTCCAGCGCGCTCAGCGTGTCGTAGGTGAAGCCGTACAGCGTGCGCGCCAGTTCGTCCTGGTCGGTGATGCTGGCCCAGGCCTTGGGGATCAGTTGCTTGTCGCCGTCGGCCCAGTCGTCGGAGTAGTGGAAGTCCAGCAGCACCTGCATGCCCTGCGCGCGCGCGCGGCGGATGGTCTTCTTGACGTCGCTCAGGTCGCTGTAGCGGGTCCAGCGCGCATCGTTCCACAGGCGCACGCGCACCAGGTTGGCGCCGTGCGCGTGGAACAGTTCGAACGGGTCGCGCACCGTGCCGTGTTCGCGGTACTGCACGCCGCAATCCTCCATCTCGTTGACGTAGGACAGGTCGGCGCCGAGGTACAGCGTGCCGGCGCCGGCCATGGGCGTGGCGAGGGCGGCGGCGAGGGCCAGCGCGAGCGCCGGCAGCCAGGTGCGTCTGGATCGCATGCGGGTCTCCACCGACTCAGAACGTGTAGGTCGCTTCCAGGGCGAAGCGGCGGCCGAACAACTGGTAGCCGCCGTCGTCCTGGTTGGCCAGGCGATTGCGCTTGTTGTCGCTGTACGCGCGCAGCGGCTCGTTGGTCAGGTTGCCGACCTGGAACTTGAAGCCCAGGTGTTCGCTGTAGCGCCAGGCCAGGCTCAGGTCCACCGTGCCTTCGCTCTCCAGCCGCGCCAGCCGCGCCGCGTTCCAGCCGTACACCACGGTGTAGGGGCTGTGGTACTTGTAGCCGATCCGCGCTTCGAAGCTGCCGTTGTTGTACCAGAGGTCCAGCGTGCCGGTGTTGCGCGCCAGGCCGCTGAGCGGCAGCGGATTGTCCGCCGGCGAGAACTCGTGCAGGTTGGATTCCACGTACGAGTAGTTGGAGTAGATGCCGAAGTTCTCCAGGTGCGGGATGAAGAAGAACGGCGTCTGGAAAGTCAGCTCGGCACCGTTGATGTAGCCGCCGCCACCGTTGAACGGGCCGCTGATCAGGTAGTCGCGGCCGTCGATGGTCTCGTGCTGGGTCTTGTAGCCGATGCTCGAATCCACCCACTTGCGGTACAGCGCCAGCGCCGCCAGCGCCTCCTTGTGGAAGTACCACTCGTAGGACAGGTCGAGCTGGGTGGCGCGGAACGGGTTGAGCTGCGGGTTGCCGCCGCTGCCGGTGAGCTGGCCGACGGTGGTGTTGGGATCGTCGAGCGCGCGCCCGGTGCGCAGTTCGTCCAGCGGCGGCCGCGCCATCACCTTGGCTACCGACACGCGCAGAATGCGCTCTGGATCGATCAGGAAGTTGACCGTGGCGCTGGGCAGCACGTCGGTGTAGGTCTTGCCGGCGCTGCTCGGCTGCAGCACGCCGCCGACGGTGTCGTAGCCGTGGCTGTCGGTATCGGTGTGGACCACGCGCACGCCGGCGTTGCCGGTGACGTCCACGCCGAACCACTGCGAACTGAACACCGCCTTGGCGAAGGCCTCGCGCACGTTCTCCTCGACGTTCCAGTGGTCCAGGCGCTGTTCGACGGCCAGGCTGGGATCGAAGCCGCCGAAGCCGAGCCTGGCGATCGCGTCCAGGTCGCCGCCGGTCAGGGGCGGCACGTTCAGATCCGGCATCGTCTCCGGGTAGATCAGGTCCTGGTAGGCGGAGATCGGCTGGCCGTAGCCGGACTGGGAGCTGGTGAAGTGGCGGTTCTGCTTCTCGCGGCGCGCGACGCGCGCGCCGAACTCCAGCGCGGTGACCGGCGAATCCTCGATCGCGCGGCTGGCGCTCAGCGCCAAGGCGGCGATGCGGTCGCGCAGCGCCTGCGGTTCGGTCTGGCCGCTGATGCCCCATTCCGGCGCGTCGGAGCTGGTGCTGATGGTGGGGGGGACGCCGTGGCGGAAGTCGAACGAGACCGTGTCCGGGTTGCTGCCGAAGCGCACCGCGCGCCAGTCGTTGTCGCGCTTGGCCTGCGAGAACGACAGGTCGCCGCCCAGCGTCCACACGTCGCCGCGCCACTTGGCGTTGAGGCCGCCGGCCGCCAGCGTCTTGACCTCGTCGTAGCGGGCGACGACGTGGTCCACCTGCAGGTTGGAATTGGCCAGGGTGCCGGCGACCACGTCGCCGTCGACGATGGTGTAGGACGAGCCGGGCGTGGTGTACGGATTGCTGGCCGAGTAGATGCTGTAGCCGAGGTTGTTGAACCAGTTCTGGCGCTGGTCCTCGTCGATGCGGATGCGCGAGTACAGGCCGTCGAGCTTGAGTTCCAGGTTGCCCGAGCGCCACTGCACGGTGCCCATGGCGCCGGTGCGGGTCTGCTCGGTCAGCTTGAGCTGGTCGGCCGCGCCCCACGGGGTGTAGTCGACCTTGCCGTCGCCATCGACGTCGCGCGCGTTGCTGGCGTCGGTGTAGCCCCAGGTGCCGATCGAGACGCCGGCGTTCTTCTGCTTCTGGTAGGTGGCGCCGAGCGCGACCGCCAGGTTGTCGTTGATGCGGTGGATCCAGCTCGCGCCCAGGCGCTGGCCCCACGGCGAATAGTCGCGCGCGTCCTTGGCCTCGTCGTAGTAGACCGGGCCGGCGGTGGCGACGAAGGTCGGGCCGGTGTGGTCGAGCGGGTTGATGGTGGAGATGTCCACGGTGGCGGCGATGCCGCCGGCGATCAGGTCCGCCGACGGGGTCTTGTAGACCTTGACGGTGGAGACGATCTCGGTGGGGAACACCTCCCAGCGCACCGCGCGGTTGGGTTCGGAGGAGGCGATCTCGCGGCCGTTGACCGTGCCCATGGTCATGCGCGGGCCGAGGCCGCGCACCGTGGCCAGGCTTTCGTTGCCACGGTCGCGGGTGCCGTTGACGCCGGGCAGGCGCACCAGCGCCTCGGCCACGGTGACGTTGGGCATCTGCCCCATGTTGTCGGCGGAGATCACCTCGACCACGTGGTCGTCGAGTTGCTTGGCCTGCACCGCCTGTTCCAGGCTGGCGCGCTGGCCGACCACCATCACGTTGTCCAGGGTGACCGGTTGCTGGCCGTTCTTGGCCTCGGGCGTGGTGGGGGGCGTGGCCGTGGCCGCCGGATCGGCGGTGGCGCTCTGCGCATGCGCGGCGAAGCTGCCGGACAGGGCCAGGACGATGGCCGCGCCCAGCAGGGTGCGGGCGGCAGGGCGATGCGCACGCCCGCCGACCAGGCGACGGGACTGTTCCAAAGGCATTTTTGTTCCCTCCCAGGACAAAAAGTGACCGAGCAAATTGGCGTGGGCCGGAACAGTCCGGCCCTGGGAACAGCGGCGGGGCGCCAACCATGTCTGCAGGCTGTCCCGATCGTTGTCCTCGATGACGTATCTGGCGGCGCGGCCGGGCGTGCGTGGCATGTCCGGCGGCGGCGCCGTGGACATCCCCTTCCGCTGCCTTGGCGCGCGAGAGACCGGGAGCGAGGATAGAAGCGCCAGGCATTCCATTCCAATGAAGCATTTGCCGAGGGCTATCTTGTTTTGGAATGGATGTCGCGCGCGGCGCCGCGTGCCGGCACGCCCGGCGTTCAGGCCGCCGCGGATGGGGCCTGCAAGCCGAGCAGGGCGACCGCCGCCGCGCCCAGGCTGCGTTCGCGGTGGCGCAGCGCATGGAAGCTGCGTTCGCCCAGCGTCACGGCGAGGCGCTGCAGCCGGCCGCTCTCCAGCCACGGCGCCGCGGCCAGCTGCGAGATCGCCGCCAGGCTGGGCCCGGCCTGCACCGCCGACAGCACCGCTTCGTTGGAGGGCAGGGACAGGGCCACGCGCAGGCGCTCGGGGGCGATGCCGGCGGCGCGCAACGCCGCCTCGAACGCCGAGCGCGTGCCCGAGCCGGGTTCGCGCATGATCCAGGTGCTGTCGGCGACCAGCCGCGCCAGCCCGGGGCGGCGGCGTCCGGCCAGCGGGTGGCCCGGTGCGGCCACCACGCTCAGCCGGTCGTGGTCCAGCGGCGAACTCAGCAGCTCCGCGGCCTGCACCCGGCCCTCGACGAAGCCCAGTTCGGCGCGTCCCGCGCGCACCGCGCGCGCCACGCTGTCGGTGTTGCCCACGCTCAGGCGGATCTCGATCTGCGGATAGCGCGCATGGAACGCCATCAGCCGGGTCGGCAACCAGTAGCTGGCCACGGTCTGGCTGGCATGCAGGTCGAGGGTGCCGCGCAGCACGCCGCGCCATTCGCTCAGCGCCAGTTCGGCGGCGCGACTGCGCGCCAGGATCGCCTTGGCGTCCTCGCAGAACGCCGCGCCGGCCGCGGTCAGCGCCAGGCCGCGGCCGACCCGGTCGAACAGCGCCACCCCGTACTGGCGTTCCAGTGCCTTGATCGCGGCGCTGGCGGCCGAGGGCGTGCGGTGCGCGGCCTGCGCGCCCAGGGTCAGGTGCTGGCGCTCGGCCACCGCCACGAACAGTGCGAGTTGTTCCAGCGTCATGGGGAAACCATTCGGATGAGGCGAATGAAGTGTGCGCAATTATGCGATGGATCGAAACGGTTCGCGGGCGCACCCTGCCGCCACTTCGATCCGGATCGCTCCCATGCGTACGCAGTTGCAGAGACCGTCGGCCTTGCTGCCCGGGCTGGCCCTGGCCCTCGGGGTGGCGGCGTTGGCCTGGCTGGCCGAACGCGCGCAACTGCAGTGGCTGGGCCGGCGCTGGATCGACGCGCTGGTGTTCGCGATCGTGCTCGGCACCCTGTTGCGCACGGCCTGGCGGCTGCCGCCGTCCACCCACGCGGGCATCGCCTTTGCCGCCAAGCTGCCGCTGGAACTGGCGATCGTGCTGCTCGGCGCCTCGGTCGGCCTCGGCGCCATCGGCGCGGCAGGGGGCGTGTTGCTGGGCGCCATCGCCGTGGTGGTGCTGCTGGCGATCGCGCTCGGCTACGGCATCGGCCGCGCGCTGGGGCTGCCGTCGCGGCTGGCCACCCTGGTCGCCTGCGGCAACGCGATCTGCGGCAATTCGGCGATCGTCGCCGCGGCGCCGGTGATCGAGGCCGACTCCGACGACGTCGCCGCCTCGATCGCGTTCACCGCCGCCCTGGGCGTGCTGGTGGTGTTGCTGCTGCCGTTGGCGGTGCCCGTGCTGGGCCTGGACCAGCGCCACTACGGCATCCTCGCCGGCATGACCGTGTACGCCGTGCCGCAGGTGCTGGCGGCGACCGTGCCGGTGGGCGCGGTGAGCGCGCAGGTGGGCGCACTGGTCAAGTTGATGCGGGTGCTGATGCTGGGGCCGGTGATGCTGCTGCTGGGCCTGCTCCGCGGCGGCTCGCCGGCGCCGCGGCGCCCGGCGCACGCGCTGGTGCCGTGGTTCGTGTTCGGCTTCGTCGGCATGATGGGCCTGCGTGCGCTGGGCGCGCTGCCGGCGCCGGCCATCGAGGCGGCGCAGGCGCTGTCGCTGCTGTTCACCCTGGTGGCGATGGCCGCGCTGGGCCTGTCGGTGAACCTGCGCACGGTGCTCGCATCCGGTGGTCGCGTGCTGGCCGCCGGGACGCTGTCGCTGCTGGCGCTGGGCAGCCTCAGCGTGCTGCTGCTGCGCTGGTTGCCGTAGGCGCGGGCGCTGCCGTGCATGCCTGCGATCAGGCGAGTGGGCATTTCGCATCGCCTGCACCCGCGTTCGATCATGCGCTCACCAAGCGCCGTGGAGCATGGCGACACCTGTCATGCAGAGGGCGGTGCAGCAGTGCCGGGACCCGCACGGCAACGGTGCGTTCGCGGTGATGTTTCCCGCGCGCTATCCTCGGTGGAGTCGGGTTCGCTCCTGGCGAGCGTCGGCGCGAGCGTACGTCCCTGCATCTCCCCGGTGCGCCTTCTGCGCCCATGGGCGACAGGTCGCCTGCAATGGCGCGCGGTGCCGCCGACGCACGGTGTAATAGTCTCCGCGCTGGCGGCGGCCTAAGGTAGCGGCCATCTTCCTCCGCATCGCCGCCCGGTTGCCCCATGGGACACGATCACAGCCACGCCCCTACCGAGATCCGCCACGAGCAACCCCTGTGGTGGGCGCTCGGCCTCACCGCGCTGTTCCTGGTGGTGGAGGTGGCCGGCGCGTTCGTGACCAACAGCCTGGCGCTGCTGTCCGATGCCGCGCACATGGCCACCGACACGCTGGCGCTGATGATCGCGCTGATCGCGGTGCGGCTGAGCCGGCGCCCGCCCGACGCCAAGCGCAGCTACGGCTACGCCCGGCTGGAAGCGCTGGGTGCGCTGGTCAACGGCGCGCTGCTGTTCGTGGTCGCCGGCTACATTCTGTGGGAGGCGGTGCAGCGTTTCCGCCAGCCGCAGGAGATCGCCACCGTCGGCATGCTCGGCATCGCCGCGTTCGGCCTGCTGATCAATCTGATCTCGATGCGCCTGCTCAAGGCCGGCAGCGGCGAGAGCCTCAACATGAAGGGCGCCTACCTGGAAGTATGGAGCGACATGCTGGGCTCGGTCGCGGTGATCGTCGGCGCACTGGTGATCCGCCTCACCGGTTGGAAGCTGATCGATCCGATCCTGGCGGTGTTGATCGGCCTGTGGGTGCTGCCGCGGACCTGGGTGCTGCTGCGCGAGGCGGTCAACGTGCTGCTGGAAGGCGTGCCCAAGGGCGTGGACCTGGATGCGGTGCGGGGGTATCTGCAGGCGGCGCCCGGCGTGGCCAGCGTGCACGACCTGCACGTGTGGGCGCTGGCCTCCAGCACCCCGGCGCTGACCGCGCACGTGGTGGTGGTCGACGGCGGCGACGCCGACGCGCTGCGCGCGGTGCTGTGCGACGGGCTGCATGGGCGCTTCGGCATCGACCACATCACCCTGCAGATGGAAGCCGGCCATTGCGGCGCCACGCCGTGCGGCACGCCGGCTGCGGCGGGCGAGGGCGGTGGTCACGATCATCATGGCGAGCCTGGCCACGACGCGCACCACGGGCACGATCACGGCCATCCCCCGCATCGGCATGGCCATGCGCATGGGCATTCGCATCCGTAAGCCGTACCGCCGCGGGATGATGCCCGTGCGGGCACGGCGCCCTGTTCGGGAGTGGCTGCCAGGGTTTGGCGGGAATGCCGGTCGCGGTTGATACCGCTGCTACAAGATCTTCTGGTCTGTACGCCTGGCGGGTTGCCAGGTCAGGCGCATGCGTGGGTGGCGTAGGAGCGGCTTCAGCCGCGACGGGCGTTCCCTGGAACGCCTGTCGCGGCTGAAGCCGCTCCTACGGGACGCCGGTGCGACGCTCAGACCACCGGTTCGCGCAATGCCGGCGCATCCCAGCCCGGGCGCGGCGCGAAGCGCTCGCCGTAGCGCGCCTGCAGGGCGCGCAGGCGCGCCAGCAGCACGTCGGCGCCGGCAGCGCGGATGTGCTGGATCGGGCCGCCGCGGAACGGGGCGAAGCCGGTACCGAAGATCACGCCGGCATCGAGCAGGTCGGCATCGGCGACCACGCCTTCGTGCAGGCAGGCCACCGCCTCGTTGAGCAGCGGCAGGATCAGGCGGTCTTCCAGGTCGTCCGGGGCGTGGTAGTCCTTCGGCAGCTCCGGCTTCTTGGCGCGGCCGTTCTCCCAGGCGTACAGGCCTTGGCCGTCCTTCTTGCCGCGCTTGCCCGGCTCCACCGTCTGCAGCGCCGCGGGGATCGGCAGGCCCAGGAACGGCGCCAACTCGGCGCCGACGCCGGCGGCCACGTCCAGGCCCACCGTGTCGATCAGTTCGATCGGGCCCATCGGCATGCCGAACTTGACCGCGGCCTTGTCGATCGCCGGGCCGGGAATGCCTTCGGCATAGGCGGTCGCCGCTTCCAGCATGTACGGGAACAGTACGCGGTTGACCAGGAAGCCGGGCGTGCCGGCGACCGGTACCGGCAGCTTGTCGATCGCCTTGCAGAAGGCGGCCAGGCGCTTCTGGTTCTCCGGCGCCAGGCCGTCGTGGCAGACGATTTCCACCAGCGGCATCTGCGCCACCGGGTTGAAGTAGTGCAGGCCGCCGAACTGCGCCGGGCGCTGGATGTGCTCGCGCAGCTCGGTCAGCGGGATCGAGGAGGTGTTGGTGCTGAGCAGCGCGGTCGGCTGCATGCGCGGCTCCAGCGCCTGGTACAGCTCGCGCTTGGCCTGCGGGTTCTCGATGACCGCCTCGATCACCAGGTCGGCGGTCGGCACGCCGTCGCCGGCCAGGTCGCCCTTCAGCCGCGCCGCCACCGCCGGGCGCTTGCTGTCGTCCTTGACCCGCTTGGCGAACAGCTCGCCGGCGCGGCTCAGCGCACCGTCGATGAAGCGCTGCTCGCGATCCTGCAGGGTCACCTCGAAGCCCTTGTAGGCCGACCAGGCGGCGATGTCGCCGCCCATCACCCCGGCGCCGACCACGTGCACGTGGCGGATGCCGTGGTCCTTGCCGCCCAGCGCCTTGAGCCGCTCGGTGAGGAAGAAGATGCGGATCAGGTTGCGCGCGGTCGGCGTGCTGGCCAGCTTGACCACCGCCTTGCGCTCGGCGTCCAGGCGCGCCTGGATGCCGCCGCCGCCGCTGCGCTCCCATACCCCGATCAGGGCGTAGGGCGCCGGGTAGTGCTCCTTGCGCGCCTTGCGCGCCACCTGCTTGCGCATCTGCGGCGCCAGCAGCTTGCGCGCCGGCCAGGTATTGGTGGCCCAGGCGGTGGCGCGCTGCTTGAAGGGGCGGGCGCTGCCGGACAGCGCCAGCGCCACCGCGGTATCGGTGAGCACGGCCGGGGCGGCGACCTTGTCGACCAGCCCCATCGCGCGTGCCGCCGACGCCGACACGGTGCGGCCGGTCAGCATCAGGTCCATCGCCGCCGGCGCGCCGATCAGCCGCGGCAGGCGCGCGCTGCCGCCCCAGCCGGGGAAGATGCCGAGCTTGGTCTCGGGCAGGCCGATGCGGGTGGCCGCATCGCTGGAGGCGACGCGGTAGCGGCAGGCCAGGGCGATCTCGGTGCCGCCGCCCATGCAGAAGCCGTGGATCGCCGCGACCGTGGGGCAGGGCAGCTCGGCCAGTTTCTGGAAGGTGGCCTGGCCGCGGCGGATGGCGTCGTTGACGGTGCCGCGGCGGTCGAACTCCTGGAACTCCTTGAGGTCGGCGCCGGCGATGAAGCCGTTGTCCTTGGCTGAGCGGATCACCACGCCTTTGGGCGGATCGATGGCGATGCGCTCGAGCAGGTCGCCCAGCTCCAGCAGCACGTCCTGCGACAGCGCGTTGACGGGCGCGTCCTGGCGGTCGAGGCTGAGCACGACGATGCCGTCGCCGCGGAAGTCCGCTTGCCAGTGACTGAATCGGAGCCCGTCGAAGCCTGAAAGCATGGGGAGGACCATCCGCTTGTGTATGGAGAAGATCGTTATCATCCAGAGGTTGTTTCCGTCGCGTCAAATCCCAATGCAGGGAATTGAGGCGGGTCCCGTGACCGCTGGCCTTGCGCCAGCCTAACGGAACGCCGGTTAACGTCGTGGGGCGGCGATCCGCTGAGGGACGCTGAACTTTTTTCCGAATTGGCGGTCAGAGGGTCCGACGTAGGTTGGGCTGACAGGAGTGCGGCCCGCTATGGCCGATGTCGAAACACCTCAGGAGCTGGACCTGGAACTGGTCCGGCGTGTGCAGCGCGGCGAGAGCGCGGCGTTCGATGTGCTGGTGCGCAAGTACCAGCATCGGATCGTCGGCTTGATCGGGCGCTACATCGCCGACTGGAGCGAATGTCAGGACGTGGCCCAGGACACCTTTATCCGCGCCTACCGCGCGATAGGGAGTTTCCGCGGCGACGCCCAGTTCTCCACATGGTTGCACCGGATCGCCGTGAATACCGCCAAGAATTACCTGGTCGCGCACAACCGCAGGCCGCCCACCGACGACGTCGACGTGCTCGATGCCGAGCAGTTCGACAGCGGCACCCGGCTGCGCGACACCGATACGCCCGAGCGCGAGCTGATGCGCCAGGAGCTGGAACGCACGGTGATGAAGGCGGTCGACGCCTTGCCGGAGGAATTGCGCACCGCCATCACCCTGCGCGAGGTGGAGGGCATGAGCTACGAGGACATCGCGCAGAAGATGGGCTGCCCGATCGGCACCGTGCGGTCGCGGATCTTCCGCGCCCGCGAGGCCATCGACGCCGAACTCCGTCCCCTGCTGGATACCGACAGCGCCACCCGTGAGCGACACCGCGTATGACCGATAGCACGCCCTTTCCCAAGCCCGCGCCGGCCCCCGGCAGCGTAGCGCCGGACAAGTTCGAGCTGCACTACCGGCAGCAACTGTCCGCCTTGATCGACGGCGAACTGCCGGCCGACGAAGCGCGTTTCGTGCTGCGCCGGCTGCAACACGACGAGGAACTGTCCGGCTGCCACGAGCGCTGGCAGCTGTGCGGCGACATCCTGCGCGGCCGCGTCAGCGTGCCGGCGCCCACCGATTTCAGTGCGCGCGTGCGCCAGGCGGTAGCCGCCGAAGCGCAGCACGCCGCGCGTGCCGAGGCTACCAGCGCGGCCGGCAAGCGCCGGACCTGGCGTTGGGGCGGCAGTGCGGCCCTGGCCGCCTCGGTCGCCTTGCTGGCCCTGTTCGTGACCCAGCGCCTGCCGCAGACCCCCGAGGCGCTGCCGCCGGCACAGGTCGCCGATGCCACCACGCCGACCCCGACGCCCGCTGCCGCCACGCCGCAGGGCCAGATGCCGGCACCGGCACCGGCCGATCCGCAGGGTGACCTCGCGGCGGCCGTCGCTGCGGCGCCGGCGGTGGCGATCGCCGCCAACCGTCGCCAGGAAGCGGCGGCGCGCCGCGAGGCCGCGCGCAGCGAGCAAGCCGCGCGTCCCCGCAGCGCGCCGTCCGAGCGCGCCTACGCCGCGGCGGCACCGGCCAGGCCGCAAGCCCAGGCGCCGGCGCAGGCTCCGTTCTTGGCGCCGGTCGCCGCGCCGACGCTGGTCGCGCAACGCGCCAGCGATCCGTTCGGACATCCGGCAACGCCGTTGCAGGCCCGGCCGTGGCCGCGCTCGACGCTGCCGGCGGCCGCCGCCGACAGCGCATTCACCGCCAGCTTCCCGTACAGCGGCGCGGACCCGGCGGCGTTCTATCCGTTCGAACCCCGGCTGCCTGCCGACGCCGCGGCCAACCCGCCGCCGCAACAGCAGCCTTGACCCCACGCGCCGGCCGGAGGCGGTGCGTCTCCTCCGGCGCGTGGTCCCCGTTGCTTCGTCCCCTCGTTGTTCCCCTTCCCGAACCGGAGGCTCGCGTCCGATGACTCACCGTATCCGCCACCATTTGCTGGGCCTGCTGGCGCTGACCGTGCCGCTGGTCGCCTGTGCGCAGCAGCCCAGCCCCAGCGCCGCCAGCGCCACGCCGCCGGCCGCGCAGTCCGCGCCGGCGCCGCAGTTGGTCGGCAACCTTCCCGATTTCACCCGGCTGGTCGAGCAGGTCGGCCCGGGCGTGGTCAACGTCGAGACCATCATCAGCCGTCGTGCCGCGGCCGCGCGCTCCGGCGGCGGCATGCCCGACGACGACCAGATCCCCGAGTTCTTCCGGCGCTTCTTCGGCCCGGACGGCATGCCGGGCATGCCCGGGCAGCCGCGCGGCGGCCGCGGGCCGGACGACGACGATGGCGCGCCGGCCGGTCGCTCGATGGGCTCGGGCTTCATCATCTCGCCCGACGGCTACGTGCTGACCAACCACCACGTGGTCGACGGCGCCAGCGAGGTCAAGGTCAAGCTCACCGACCGCCGCGAATTCACCGCCAAGGTGGTCGGCAGCGACCAGCAGTACGACGTGGCGCTGCTGAAGATCGACGGCAAGAACCTGCCGACGGTGCGCATCGGCGACTCCAACCTGCTCAAGCCCGGCCAGTGGGTGGTGGCGATCGGCTCGCCGTTCGGCCTGGACCACTCGGTCACCGCCGGCATCGTCAGCGCCACCGGTCGCAGCAATCCCTACGCCGACCAGCGCTACGTGCCGTTCATCCAGACCGACGTGGCGATCAACCAGGGCAACTCCGGCGGCCCGCTGCTCAACACCCGCGGCGAGGTGGTCGGCATCAACTCGCAGATCTTCTCCGCCTCCGGCGGCTACATGGGCATCAGCTTCGCGATCCCGATCGACCTGGCGATGAGCGCGGTCGAACAGATCAAGAAGACCGGCAAGGTCACCCGCGCCCAGCTCGGGGTCATGGTCGGCGCCATCGATTCGCTGAAGGCGCAGGGCCTGGGCCTGCCGGATACCCGCGGCGCCCTGGTCAACCAGTTGGTCCAGGGCAGCCCGGCGGCCAAGGCCGGGCTGGAAGTGGGCGATGTGATCCGCACGGTCAACGGCACCGAGATCGGCGCCTCCAGCGACCTGCCGCCGATGATCGGCGCGATGCAGCCTGGCACCAAGGTGCGCCTGGGCATCCTGCGCGACGGCAAGCCGCGCGAGCTGACCGTGCAGTTGACCGCGCTGGCCGACGACACCCAGGCCAGTGCCGGCCCGGTGGTCGGCGACAACGCCGCCCCGGCCACCGGCGCCAACGCCCTGCTCGGCATCGAGGTGGCCGACCTGGATGCCGCCACCCGCCAGCAACTGGGCGTGGAGCCGGGCAAGGGCGTGCGCATCACCGCGGTGACCGGGCGCGCGGCGCGCGAGGCGCAGTTGGTGCCGGGCATGGTGATCCTGCAGGTCGGGCGCACCCCGGTCGGCAGCGTGGCCGCGCTGAACCAGCAACTGGGTGCCTACAAGAAGGGCGACGTGGTGATGCTGCTGATCCGCGTCCGCGACGCCACCAGCTTCGTCGCGGTGCGCGCCGGCGGCTGATCCGTGCGCCCGGCCGTGGCCGGGCGCCGTCCCTGGCGCCGATCCGGACGGATCGGTGCCAGGGACGGGGGCGAAACCGGCGGCCGTCACCAGCGGCCGCCGGCCATGCGATAATGGCCCGTTATCCTGACGACGGTCCTGGCCGCCGCCCACCTCATGTCCTCTGATTCGATGCGGAACATCCGCAACTTCTCCATCATCGCCCACGTCGACCACGGCAAATCGACCCTGGCCGATCGCATCATCCAACTCTGCGGCGGCCTGCAGGCGCGCGAGATGGAGGCGCAGGTGCTCGACTCCAACCCGATCGAGCGCGAGCGCGGCATCACCATCAAGGCCCAGTCCGTGTCGCTGCCGTACACCGCGCAGGACGGGCAGGTCTACCACCTGAACTTCATCGACACCCCCGGCCACGTCGACTTCTCCTACGAGGTCAGCCGCTCGCTGGCCGCCTGCGAGGGCGCGCTGCTGGTGGTGGACGCGGCGCAGGGCGTGGAAGCGCAGTCGGTGGCCAACTGCTACACCGCGGTGGAGCAGGGCCTGGAAGTGGTGCCGGTGCTGAACAAGATCGACCTGCCCACCGCCGACATCGACCGCGCCAAGGCCGAGATCGAGGCGGTGATCGGCATCGACGCCACCGACGCGGTGGCGGTCAGCGCCAAGACCGGGCTGAACGTGCGCGACGTGCTGGAGGCGATCGTGCAGCGCATCCCGCCGCCGGTGCCGCGCGACACCGACAAGTTGCAGGCGCTGATCATCGACTCCTGGTTCGACAACTACCTGGGCGTGGTCTCGCTGGTGCGGGTGATGCAGGGCGAGATCAAGGCCGGCGACAAGCTGCTGGTGATGTCCACCGGCCGCACCCACCAGGTCGACAGCGTCGGCGTGTTCACGCCCAAGCGCAAGGTGCTGCCGGCGCTGCGCGCGGGCGAGGTCGGCTGGGTCACCGCCAGCATCAAGGACGTGCACGGCGCGCCGGTCGGCGACACCCTGACCCTGGCCGGCGACCCGGCGGCCAAGCCGCTGCCGGGTTTCCAGGAGATGCAGCCGCGCGTGTTCGCCGGCCTGTTCCCGGTCGACGCCGAGGACTACACCAACCTGCGCGAGGCGCTGGACAAGCTGCGCCTGAACGACGCGGCGCTGCGCTTCGAGCCGGAAAGCTCCGAAGCGATGGGCTTCGGCTTCCGCTGCGGCTTCCTGGGCATGCTGCACATGGAGATCGTGCAGGAGCGGCTGGAGCGCGAGTACAACCTGGACCTGATCAGCACCGCGCCGACCGTGGTCTACGAAGTGCTGAAGACCGACGGCAGCATCATCAGCATGGACAACCCGGCCAAGCTGCCGCCGGTGAACATGGTCGAGGAGATCCGCGAGCCGATCATCCGCGCCAACATCCTCACCCCCGAGGAATACATCGGCAACATCATCAAGCTGTGCGAGGAAAAGCGCGGCAGCCAGATCGGCATCAACTACCTGGGCAGCCAGGTGCAGATCAGCTACGAGCTGCCGATGGCCGAGGTGGTGCTGGACTTCTTCGACAAGCTCAAGTCGGTCAGCCGCGGCTACGCCTCGCTGGACTACCACTTCGTGCGCTTCGACGCCGGCCCGTTCGTGCGCGTGGACGTGCTGATCAACGGCGACAAGGTCGATGCGCTGTCGCTGATCGCCCACCGCAGCCACGCCGACCGCCGCGGCCGCGAACTGTGCGAGAAGATGAAGGACCTGATCCCGCGGCAGATGTTCGACGTGGCGATCCAGGCCGCGATCGGCTCGCAGATCATCGCCCGCACCACGGTCAAGGCGATGCGCAAGAACGTGCTGGCCAAGTGCTATGGTGGCGACGTTTCGCGCAAGAAGAAGCTGCTGGAAAAACAGAAGGAAGGCAAGAAGCGCATGAAGCAGGTCGGCCGCGTGGAGATTCCGCAGGAAGCCTTCCTGGCTGTGCTGCAGATGGACAAGTAGCTGAGAGTCGTGAATAGGGAATGGGGAATGGAAAGGGCGCATGCTCTTGCCTTCCCGATTCCCCATTCTCCATTCCCGATTCCCATTCCGAAGGAACAAGAATGAAATGGTTTGAAATCGCGCTGGTGGTGCTGACTTTCGCCACCGGCATCATCACCCTGCTGGACAAGCTGTTCTTCGCCAAGCGCCGCGCCGCCCGGGCCGGATTGCTGGACGCCGAGCCGGTGCTGGTGGACTACTCGCGGGCGTTCTTTCCGGTGCTGGCAGTGGTGCTGATCCTGCGCAGCTTCATCGCCGAGCCGTACAAGATCCCGTCCAGCTCGATGATGCCGAACCTGCTGGTCGGCGATTTCATCCTGGTCAACAAGTTCGCCTACGGCTTCCGCCTGCCGATCACCAACCAGAAGATCATTCCGGTCGGCGAGCCCAAGCGCGGCGACGTGGTGGTGTTCAAGCCGCCGCACAAGCCGGACGAGAACTGGATCAAGCGCGTGATCGGCCTGCCGGGCGACCGCATCGGCTTCCACGGCGACACCCTGTACATCAACGGCACGCCGATGAAGTACAAGGTCATGGGCGAGTACGTGGGCAAGGGCAAGGGCGCGGAAATGACCGGCGCCACGCTCCTCACCGAGTACCTGCCGGGCCACCCCCACACCGAACTGGAATGGCTGGGCCGCAACAACCCGGCCGGCCAGGGCGACTGGGTGGTGCCGCCGGGCAAGTATTTTGTGATGGGCGATAATCGCGACAACAGCGAGGACAGCCGGTTCTGGACCCAGACCCATTTCCTGCCCGAGGAGAACCTGCGCGGCAAGGCGTTCCTGATCTGGCTCAATTGCGAAGGATGGTTCTGCAGCGGCAGTTTCGATCCGTCGCGGATCGGAACGACCATTCAGTGACCTGCGTGAGGGGAAGCGCGATGAAGCACAAGCAAAGTGGCATGACCTTGACCTCGTTCGTGATCGTGCTGGCGGTGGTCGGGTTCTTCGTCTACATCGGCATGAAGCTGTTCCCGATGTACATGGAGTTCTATGCCGTGCGCTCGGCGATGAAGGGTCTGGCGACGGAAACCGGCAGCGCCGAGATCGACCCGGCGCAGGTCAAGGCCTCGCTGTTCCGGCGCCTGGACATCAACAATTCGGACAACGTGAAGCCGAGCGACGTCACCTTCGAGCGCACCGACACCGGCGTGAAGATGCACGTGGCCTACGAAGTGCGCCGTCCGCTGATCGCCAATCTGGACGTGGTCGGCAAGTTCGACGCCACCCAGGACCTGACGACGCGTGGTGGCCAGTAAGACCTTCCTGCGCGGTGACCGCATCGGTCATCGCTTCGCCGAGCCGCAGCTGCTGGCGCAGGCGCTGACCCATCGCAGCGCCGGCGCCCCGCACAACGAACGCCTGGAATTCCTCGGCGACGGCATCGTCAACCTGCTGATCGCCGAGGCGCTGTACCAGCGCTGGCCCAAGGCCGACGAGGGCGCGCTGACCCGCGCCCGCGCCGAGTTGGTGCGCGAGGCCTCGCTGGCCGCGATCGGCCGGCAGCTGGAGCTGGGCGAGCGCCTGACCCTGGGGCCGGGCGAGATGAAGTCCGGCGGCCATCGCCGCGACTCGATCCTGGCCGATGCGGTGGAGGCCGTGGTCGCGGCGATCTACCTGGACGCCGGCTTCGAGGCCTGCCGCGCCACGATCCTGCCCTGGTTCGAGGCCGCGCTGGCGGCGCTGCCGGTCGGCAAGCCGGAGAAGGACGCCAAGACCCGCCTGCAGGAATGGCTGCAGGCCCGGCAGCGCACCTTGCCGGCCTACGAACTGATCAGCGAGACCGGCGACGACCACGCCAAGCTATTCCGAGTACGCTGTGTCCTCGCCGAGCCCGCCCTGGTCACCGAGGGCGAGGGCACCTCGCGGCGCCTGGCCGAGCAGCAGGCCGCCGCCGCCGCCATCGAGCAACTGGATTCGAGCAAGTGAACGAGCAAGCCACCCCTCCTTACCGCAGCGGCAGCGTGGCCGTGATCGGCCGCCCCAACGTGGGCAAGTCCACCCTGACCAACGCCCTGGTAGGCGCCAAGGTCAGCATCGTCTCCAATCGGCCGCAGACCACCCGGCACCGGCTGCTGGGCATCGCCAGCTTCCCGGCCGGCCAGTTGCTGCTGGTCGACACCCCCGGCCTGCACCGCGAGCAGAAGCGCGCGATGAACCGGGTGATGAACCGCGCCGCGCGCGGCTCGCTGGAAGGCGTGGACGCCGGCCTGCTGGTGATCGAGGCCGGGCGCTGGGATGAGGAGGACACGCTGGCGTTCAACGTGCTCAGCGACGCCGGCATCCCGGTGGTGCTGGTGGTCAACAAGGTCGACCGGCTCAAGGACAAGACCGCGCTGCTGCCGTTCCTGCAGCAGGTCAGCGAGGGCCGCAGCTTCGCCGCGGTGCATCCGATCTCCGCGCTCAAGCGCAAGGGCCTGGAAGCGCTGGTGCGCGACCTGCTGGCCCTGGTGCCGGAAGCGCCGCCGATGTTCGGCGAGGACGAGATCACCGACCGCAGCCAGCGCTTCCTGGCCGGCGAGCTGGTGCGCGAGCAGTTGATGCGCCAGCTCGGCGAGGAACTGCCGTACGCGACCACCGTGGAGATCGAGCGCTTCGCCGAGGACGGCGCGCTGCTGCGCATCGGCGCGGTGATCTGGGTCGAGCGCGAAGGCCAGAAGGCGATCGTGATCGGCAAGGGCGGCACCCGCCTGAAGGACATCGGCGCCAAGGCCCGCCAGCAGATGGAGCGCCTGTTCGGCGCCAAGGTGTTCCTGGAGACCTGGGTACGCGTGCGCGAGGGCTGGTCCGACGACGAAGCGGCGCTGAAGGCGTTCGGGTACGGGGAGTGAAGCCGGGAATGGTGAATCGGGAATCCGGAATCGGATTTCCGTGCGTCCCAGGCAATCATGGCGTGTGTAGGAGCGGCTTCAGCCACGCCAGGCTTTCCCGGTAACGCCCGTCGCGGCAGAAACCGCTCCTACGGCAGAAGCCGATTTTTCATCGACGCGCTTGGCAATGATTCGGCTCGGGATAGTCTCCATTCCCGATTCTCCATTCCCCATTCCCAGCTCCCACCGCCTTGATCGAGCACGAACCCGGCTTCGTCCTGCATGCGCGGCCCTGGCGCGAGACCAGCCTGCTGGTGGAGGTGCTGAGCGTGCACCACGGCCGGCTCGGCGTGCTGGCGCGCGGCGTGCATGGGCCGAAGAAGCAGGCCTTGCGCGCGGCGCTGCAGCCGCTGCAGTCGATCCGCTTCAGCGCGCAGCGCCGCGGCGAACTGGCGCAACTGCGCGCGGCCGAGGCGGTGGATGCGGCGCCGCGGTTGAGCGGCGAGGCGATGCTGGCCGGCTTCTACATCAACGAACTGACCCTGCGCCTGGCCCCGCGCGACGATCCGGCGCCGGACCTGTATCTGGCCTATGCGCGGGTGCGGGCGCGGCTGGCCGCCGAGGCGCCGTTGGCCTGGTCGTTGCGCTGCTTCGAGCGCGACCTGCTGGAGGCGCTGGGCGTGGGCTTCGACCTGCGCCACGACGGCGACGGCGAGCCGATCGACCCGGCCGCGCGCTACGTGCTCGACGCCGAGCACGGGCCGCGCCGGCTGTTGAGCGACCGCGGCCACGACCAGCGCAGCGGCATGGCCACCGGTCGCGCGCTGCTGGCCCTGGCCGACGACGCCGAACCGGCCGCCGACGATCTGCCCGGCCTGCGCCGCGGCATGCGCGTGGTGCTGCTGCATCACCTCGGCGGGCGCGGCCTGAAATCCTGGGAGATGGTCGAGGACCTGGCGCGGCAACGCAGCGCGGCCGCCGCGGCGCCGGAGTCGGCACCGCGCGGTTCGGAATCCGCCCCGGATGCGACCTCCAATGCGACGTCGGAGTTCACCGGCGAAGGGGCGAAGCCGCCGCCGTCCGCGGCCGAGTGAGCGCGCCGCACCGGCGGCGCCACGGAGCCGGCACGCGGGTAACCGAGCGACCTGCGCTCGTCACACCTCAACCGGATGCAGGTTTCCCGTAGGAGCGGCTTCAGCCGCGACGGGCTTTCCCGGTCACCCCGTTGCGGCCGATCTCGCAGAGGGGGCAAGAGACGCGCCTGCAGGGCGCTTTCCGGCCTGATCGCAGCCCCCGGCCGCGGTGCAGTCCACCGCGGCCGCCGCGCGGGGCGGCGGCCGCGGCAGGCGGCACTCAGCGCCAGTCGATCCGCAGGCTCAGCGCCGCGTTGCGCGCCTCGCCGAGCGTGTGCTGGTTCCAGTAGGTGCGATTGAACAGATTGTTGATGTTGCCGGTCAGCAGCGCGTCGTAGCCACCCAGCGTGGTGGCGTACTGGAAGCCGGCCGCGGCGAGGGTGTGCCCGGGAATGAGGACACGGTTCTGGTCCTCGTAATAGGCGTCGCCGGAGTAGCGCACGTTGCCGTGCAGGCTCAGGCCGCGCACCCCCGGCACCCGCCAGGTGGCATTGGCCAGCAGTTGCCGGCGGGCGGCGCCGGCCGGCCGGTTGCCGCGCAGGGCCGCGTTGTCCGGCGACAGATCCTCCAGGCGCGGGTCCATCCACAGGCCGCCGACGCCCAGTTCCAGGTTCTCGGTCACGCCGACGCTGCCGATCACTTCCAGCCCGCGATACAGGGTCAGGCCGTCCTGGGTCAGGTAGCGCTGGCCGTCGCGGTAGGCGTCGATCTCCGCGCCACGCTCGATGCGGAACGCGGCGGTGGTCAGGGCGAAGCGCCCGCTCTGCAGCTTGGCGCCCAGCTCGTACTGCTTGCTTACGGTCGGCTTCAGCACGCTGCCGGCGTTGGCGTAAGCGGGCAGCGCATCGGTGCCGACGCGGCTGCCCGGTTCCAGCGACTCGACGTAGCTGGCATAGAGCGACACGTCCTCGATGGGCTTGTAGATCAGCGCCACGGTCGGGGTCGTCACCGAGGTGCGGTAGCCGCTGTCCACCGCCGCATTGCCGTCCAGATCGCGTTGCTGGTAATCGACGTGGCGCGCGCCGAGGATGGCGCGCCAGTGCTCGCCGAACTGCATGGTGTCGCTGACGAACACCGCCTTCTGGCGCAGGTCCGCGCTGACCGGCGCCAGGCTGTAGTCCGGGCGGCGGGTGGGGCGGAAGGTCTGCTGGCGATACAGATTGCCGTCGAAGTCGTGGCTCCAGTAGAACGCCTTGCTCCACTGGTCCCAACTGCGCTGCACCGAGGCGCCAAACACCAGCTCGTGCGCCACCGGGCCGGTCTCGACGCGGCCGGTGACCAGCAGTTGCGCCACGCTGTTGCGCAGCACCGCACCGAAGTCGTAGGCGTAGCCGGCGTAGTCGCCCGCTTCGTCGAGCAGGTTGGCGAACATCTTGTGCGATGTGTGCCGGCGGCGGCTGCCGCCCAGGCTCAGCGCCGCGCTCCAGCGCTCGTCGATGCGCCAGTTCAGGCCGGTGGTCGCGTGCAGCAGTGCGGTCTTGTAGTAGGCGCCGTCGACGCGGAGCTTGGCGTAGTCGTCGGTCGGCCTGGGCAGGCGCGCGCCCTGGTAGGCATCCCAGTAGAAGTACAGCGGCTCGTGTTCGAGCGTGTTGCGCTCGTGCACCAGCTCCGCATGCCAGGTCAGGCCCTCGACGATCGGTTGCTCGACGGCCAGCGCGATCGTCTTGCGGTCGATCCCCGCGCCGTTGTACGCGTCGCCGCGTTCGAGACCGGCATTGAGCCGATAGCCGAAGGAATCCGGGCCGTTGGCGCGCCCGCCCGCATCCACCTGCGCCGAGAACGCGCTGTCGTTACGGTAGCCGAGCGTGGTGGCCAGCAGCGGGCTGTCGGTCGGGCGCTTGGTCTGGTAGCTGACGATGCCGCCCGGTGCGCCGAAGCCGTACATGAAGCCGCCCAGGCCCTTCAGCGCCTGCACCGATTGCACCGCTTCCAGCGGAAACTCGCCGCCCCATTCCATCAGCATCGGCACGCCGTCCACGTAGAAATTGCGCACGCCGATGCCACGGATCTGCGTGCCCCACCAATTGGTGGTGGCCGGCGGTTCGGCGGCGAACACCGACGGATCGTTGATGAAGATCTGTCCCAGCGTGGTGGCCTGGCGCCGCGCGATCTCCGGCGCTTCGACCAGCGTCACCGAGAACGGCGTATCCAGCAGGCGGGACGTGCCCAGCGCGCCGACCGCCGCATCCTGCTGCAGGTCCAGGCTGAGCCGCTGGCCTTTGACCATGACCGTGTCCAGCTGCGTGGCGTCGGCCGATGGCTGGGCATCGCGGGTGTCGTCGGCGGTGGCGGTGTCCTGGGCGTTGGCCGAGGTGGACGCGGCGGCCACGAGGGCGGCCAGCAAGGCGCGGGCGAGCACGCCCATGGCCGGCGCTGGCCGGTGGAATGCATTTTGAAACATGAGAAGCCCCTGTTGCGGTTGTGACCGGACGGGGCGATGGCTGGTCCGGAGATGTTGTTGAATCGTTAATTTATATGATAACAAATCTCATTTGCAAATCTCGGCGGCGCGGGCGCGGGCGCGTTCGCGGCGCCGCCGTTTTCGTCGACGTTTCACGACAGGATCGGTGAGGGCGGGCTGTGGGCGAGGGCGGCCGCGTTCGGGATCCGCCTGGCAACGCCCTGGTGCGCTGGTCGCGGCTGAAGCCGCTCCTACAAGAAGCCGGGGTGTTATCCCCAATCCCCAATCCGGGATTTCAGTGCAACAACGCTGCCACCGCCTCGCTGAACTGGTGCCGGGCATGCGAGGAGGCCGGATCGCCATGCAACTGGCGCACGGCACGCGCCAGACGCGCGGCGCCGACGAAGCCGCAGCTGGCCTGCAGCCGGTGCAGATGGGTGCGCACGGCCTGGTCGTCGCTGAGCTGCAGGGCCGAGGCGACCGCGTCGCGGGTGCCGGGCAGCTCGGCCAGGAACAGCTCGCGCAGGGCGATCAGATGCGCGCGCTCGCCGTTGAGCGCGGCCAGCGCGGTGGTCTCGTCCCAGTCCAGGGTCGGCTCGGCGGTCCCGGCTGCGGCGCCGACACGGCCGCGCGCGAGCAGCCGGCGTACCGACTGCAGCAGCCGCTCGGTAGTGAGCGGCTTGAGCAGCACGTCGGCGAACCCCGCGTCGAGCAACTGCGTGCGGACGGTGGCGCTGGCGTCGGCGGTATGCGCCAACCCCAGGGTGTCCGGGTGTTCCCGCTGCAACTGGCGCAGCAGGTCGCTGCCGCGGCCGTCGGGCAGGTTGGCGTCGATCAGCCACAGGTCGTGCGTCTGCGCCTGCGCGCGGGCGAGGGCGCTGGCGACGGAGTCGGCCAGGTCCACCTGTGCCGGCAGCGACTGCAGCGTCGCGTCGAAGAAGGCGCGGCTGATCGGGTCGTCTTCGACGAGCAGCAGTCGCGTTACCGGGTCCTGGGTCGATGCCATGCTGATGCCTCCATGCGGCGTGGTCGCCTCCCGCGCGGCTGCGCGCGTGCGTCGCGCCACTTTGCCTCGCCGGCGCGGCAATCGCAAGCCGGTCCCGGCCCGGTCCATCTGCGACAATGGCCGCCCTTTTTCGCCCGCAGCCTGTTGCCACGTGGCCCGATCCCGAAACCGTCTCGACCGCACGCCCTTCCAGACCGACATCGCCGACCTCAGCCACGACGGCCGCGGCGTCGCCCGCCGCGAGGGCGACAAGGTCGCCTTCGTCGCTGGCGCGCTGCCCGGCGAGACCGTGCTGGCCGAACCCACCGCGCGCAACCGCCACTTCGACGAGGCGCGCACGCTGCAGGTGCTGCAGGCCTCGCCGCAGCGGGTGACGCCGCGCTGTCCGCATTTCGGGGTCTGCGCCGGCTGCGTGCTGCAGCACCTGGCCGAGGACCAGCAGATCGTCGCCAAGCAGCGGGTGCTGACCGAAAACCTGGAGCGCATCGGCCACGTGACCCCGCAGGCGGTGCTGCCGGCGCTGACCGGCGCGCCCTGGGGCTACCGGCGCAAGGGCCGCTTCTCGGTGCGGCGGGTGGAAAAGAAGGACAAGACCCTGGTCGGTTTCCGCGAGCAGGACCCGCGCTTCGTCGCCGACCTGTCGGTCTGCCACACGGTGATTCCGCAGATCGGCTTCAAGGTGACCGCGCTGGCGGAGCTGGTCGAAAGCCTCGACGGCAAGCGCGACATCCCGCAGATCGAGTTCATCGCCGGCGACGCCGCGGTGGCGCTGACCTTCCGCCACATGCAGCCGCTGAGCGCGCGCGACCAGGCCGCGCTGATCGCCTTCGCCCAGCAACACGACTTCGCCATCTTCCTGCAGCCCGGCGGCGTGGACAGCGTGCATCCGCTGTATCCGCAGGCGGTGCCGCTGTCGTTCCGGCTGCCGCAGTGGGACGTGGAACTGGCGTTCCGGCCGCTGGACTTCATCCAGGTCAACGCCGCGCTCAACGAAAAGATGATCGCGCATGCGCTGGCGCTGCTCGACGCGCAGCCCGGCGACCGGGTGCTGGACCTGTTCTGCGGCCTGGGCAACTTCACCCTGCCGCTGGCGCGCACCGTGCGCGAGGTGGTCGGCGTGGAAGGCGACGCCGGGCTGGTGGCGCGCGCGCGGGAGAACGCGCAGCGCAACGGCCTGGACAATGCCCAGTTCTTCGCCGCCGACCTGACCCAGGACCAGCGCCAGGCGCCGTGGATGCGCCAGGGCTTCGACAAGCTGCTGCTGGACCCGCCGCGCTCCGGCGCGCTGGAGGTCCTGCAGCAACTGCCGCTGAAGCAGTTCCAGCGCATCGTCTACGTCAGCTGCCACCCCGGCTCGCTGGCGCGCGACGCCGGCTACCTGGTCAACGAACAGGGCTTCGTGCTCAAGGCCGCCGGCGCGATGGACATGTTCCCGCATACCGCGCATGTGGAGAGCATTGCGGTGTTTGAGAAGCCGGGAATGGGGAATCGGGAGTAGGGAATCGTCACGGCGGCTGCGCGCGCGGTTTATGCTTTTTCCATTCTCCTTTCTCCATTCCCGATTCCCATGGCCATCGAAATCGAACGCAAATTCCTGGTGACCGGCGATGGCTGGCGTGCGGCGGCGCATGCGGTGATCCCGATGGCGCAGGGTTATCTCAACGACCAGGCGGCGCTGGCCAGCGGGGCGCAGAAGGCCTCGGTGCGGGTGCGGGTGCAGGGCGAGCAGGCGTTCCTCAACCTCAAGTCGCGCGAGCTCGGACATACCCGCCAGGAGTTCGAGTATCCGGTTCCGGTGGACGATGCGCGCGCGCTGCTGGCTCTGTGCGTCGGCGGGCTGATCGACAAGCGCCGGCACCTGGTGCAGCACCAGGGCCACCTGTGGGAGGTCGACGAGTTCCTCGGCGACAACGCCGGGCTGGTGGTCGCCGAAATCGAGCTGGACAGCGCCGACGAAGCCTTCGCCAAACCGGACTGGCTCGGCGCCGAAGTCACCGACGACCCGCGGTACTACAACGTGGCGCTGGCTAGCTGTCCATTCTGCGAGTGGCAGGGATTGGGGAGTCGGGATTAGGGATTGGTAAAAGCGTAAAGCCAAACGCCGCACGCGGCCCGCTTTTGCGAATCCCCACTCCCCAATCCCGAATCCCCGCTTCACGCGGCAATCGGGCTTATGCTTTTGCGAATCCCCAATCACCACTCCCCAATCCCCGCTCATGCGCATCGACATCTGGTCCGACGTGGTCTGCCCCTGGTGCTGGATCGGCAAGCGCCGGTTGCAGCAAGGTCTTGCGTCGCTCGGCGCGGACGCGCTGGCGCTGGAGATCCACTGGCATCCGTATCTGCTGGACCCGGACGCCGGCACCGAGCCGGTGCCGTTGCGCGAGGCCTATGCCGCCAAGTTCGGCGGTGCGGCGCGCACCGAGCAGATCCTGGCGCAGACCCAGGCCACCGCGCGTGCCGAAGGCCTGCCGTTCGACTTCGGCCGCGGCCAGGTGCGGGTGAGCACGCTGCCGGCGCACCGTCTGCTGTGGCTGGCCGCGCGCGAGGGCGATGTCGACGCGGTCGCCGAGGCGCTGTTCCACGCGCACTTCGCCGAGGGCCGCAACCTGGCCGATGCGCAGACGCTGCGCGATGCCGGCGCCGCGGGCGGGCTGCCGGCGGAGCGGGTGCAGGCGCTGCTGGAGGGCGAGGAGGGCCTGGACGAGGTGCAGGCGGAGTTGCAGCAGGCGCAGGCGATGGGCATCCGCGCGGTGCCCACCTATGTCATCGACGGCCGCCAGGCGCTGCAGGGCGCGCAGCCGCCGGAGGTGTTCGCCGCCACCGTGCGCGGCCTGCTGGCCGACGCCCAGGCGGGCCGCGACTGCGGCCCGGACGGGTGCGCGGTCTAGTGCGCCGCCGCGGCGCCAGGCGATGACCGCCGGCGCCGCGCAGCGACTGGCCGCGGTCCACGCCATCGCGGCTGCGGCGCAGCGTGCTCTCCGCCGCGACGCGGTCGCGGCGACCGGCACAGATCCCTTCTGACGGGCGTCGGACGGCCGACGTGCCGTGCAGGCAGGCCGTCGGGAGGCCGGCACCGCCTGTCCAGCGCGCCGCAGGCGTTCCATGGCCGAGCTGTGTCGGCCGCGAGGCAGCAGGGCGTCTCGGCGACGCTAGGCGAAGACGCCGATGCGCCTAGCGCGAACCGGACCAGCGGGCGTCGCCCGCCTCGCGCCAGGGGCGTCGCGCCGCGTCCTGCCGGGGTTGACCCGCGGGGGCGCGACGCCGGCGCCGCGCCGCACGTCTCGGGCAGCGCGACGGCGATCCCGCCGCCTCTGCGCTGCGCCGCTTTCATCGCCACCTTGCCTGGCCTGCACCGGCACGCCATGCGCCGACCTGCCGCCGACGCCGGCATCTGCGACAATGCCGGCCCACAGGCGCCTGCACCGCGCCGGCAGGAGACCCCCCGCATGCTCGCGATCGGCGTTGCCGGTACCGAACTCACCGCCCAGGAGCGCGACTGGCTGCAGCACGCTGCGGTGGCCGGCGTGGTCCTGTTCAAACGCAATTTCGCCTCGCGCGCGCAGGTGACCGACCTGAGCGCGGCGATCCGCGCCGCGACGCCGCGGCCGCTGCTGATCTGCGTGGACCAGGAAGGCGGCCGCGTGCAGCGCTTCCGCGAGGGCTACAGCGCGCTGCCGCCGCTGCAGGGCTTCGGCGCGCTGTACGCGCGCGATCCGGCCGCGGCGCTGGAGATGGCCGAGCAGCACGCCTGGCTGATGGCCAGCGAAGTGCGCGCCAGCGGCGTCGACCTGAGCTTCGCCCCGGTGCTGGACCTGGCCCGCGGCAACCGCGCCATCGGCGACCGCGCCTTCAGCGACGATCCGCAGGTGGTCGCGGCCTTCGCCGCAGCCTATGTGCGCGGCATGCACAGCGTCGGCATGGGCGCCACCCTCAAGCATTTCCCCGGCCACGGCAGCGTGCTCGAGGACACCCACGTCGACAACGCCGAGGACCCGCGTTCGCTGGAGACCCTGCGCCAGGAAGACCTGGTGCCGTTCGCCGCCGGCATCGCCGCCGGCGCCGACGCGGTGATGATGGCGCACGTGGCCTACCCGCAGGTGGCGCCGGAACCGGCCGGCTATTCGCCGCGCTGGATCCAGGAGATCCTGCGCCAGGAACTGGGCTTCCGCGGCGTGGTGTTCTCCGACGACATCGGCATGGCCGCGGCGTTCGCCGCCGGCGGCGTCGCGGCGCGGGTGACCGCGCACCTGGACGCCGGCTGCGACGTGGTCCTGGTCTGCCATCCGGAACTGGTCGACGATGCGCTGCATGCCGTGCGCGATCGCCCGCTCAACACCGCCGCGCTGCTCGGCCTGATCGGCCGCGGCGGCCTCGGCTGGGACGGCCTGCTGGCCGACGCCCGCTACGGCCACACCCAATCCCATCTGCTCTTCACCTTCGGAAAAACCGCCTGATGTCCACTCTCACCATCGCCCAGGCCCTGGCCCAGGCCGACCTGCTGATCGATCGCCCGCGCATCGACCAGGCCATCGCCCACATGGCCGACGCCATCGCCGCCGACTACCGCGGCGAAACCCCGGTCTACCTGACCATCATGCACGGCGCGCTGCCGTTCGCCGGCCAGCTGGCGCTGGAACTGGGCAGCCGCGGCCAGGACCTGCAGCTGGACTACCTGCACGCCACCCGCTACCGCGGCGAGACCGTCGGCGGCGAACTGGTGTGGAAGCACCGCCCGGCCACCGCGCTGTACGGCCGCCGCGTGCTGCTGCTCGACGACATCCTCGACGAAGGCCTGACCCTGAAGGCGGTGCGCGCGTGGTGCCTGGAGCAGGGCGCCACCGACGTGCGCATCGCCGCGCTGACGGTCAAGCGCCACGACCGCTGCGTGCCCGGGGTCAGCGCCGACTACATCGGCGTCGAGGTGCCGGACCGTTACGTGTTCGGTTTCGGCATGGACGTCAACGAGGCGCTGCGCAACCTGCCGGCGATCTACGCGATGAAGGAGTAGGGCGCCGCGCGCGCAGTCGCGCGCCCGCTCCCCGGTGCCTGCGCCTCTCGCCGGTGCCGGCGTTCCCTTTCGTTGGAGGATCCGCATGGACAACATCGCACTGGCCGTCATCGGCGGCACCGGCGTCTACAAGCTCGCACAGCTCGACGACGTGCAGACCCACCAGGTGCAGACGCGCTACGGCGCGCCTTCCGGCCCGGTGCGGGTCGGCACGCTGCTCGGCCACCGCGTCGCCTTCCTGGCCCGCCACGGGGAGGGCCATTCGCTGCCGCCGCACAAGATCAACTACCGCGCCAACCTTGCTGCGTTGCAGCAGATCGGCGCCACGCGGGTGCTGGCGCTGAACACCGTCGGCGGCATCACCGAGCGCTTCGGTCCGCGCGTGCTGGCCTGTCCGGACCAGTTGATCGACTACACCTGGGGGCGCATCTCCACGCTGTGCGAGGAGCCGGGCAGCGAGGTGCTGCACGTGGATTTCGGCCATCCGTATTCGCCGCTGCTGCGCAGCAAGATCCTGGCCGCCGCGCGCGTCACCGGCACCGCCCTGGTCGACGGCGGCTGCTACGCCGCCACCCAGGGGCCGCGCCTGGAAACCATCGCCGAGATCGCGCGGCTGCGCCGCGACGGCTGCGACCTGGTCGGCATGACCGGCATGCCCGAGGCCGGGCTGGCGCGCGAACTGGGCCTGGACTACGCCTGCCTGGCGATCGTGGCGAACTGGGCGGCCGGCTGCGGCGACGCCGAGGAGATCACCCTGGCCGAGGTGCTGGCCAACGTCGAGGCGGCCTCGGTCGGCCTGCCGGAGCTGGTGGGGGAACTGGCGCGCGGGTGATTGTCTTCGCTGCGCAAGCTTTGCATACTCCGCCGGTGCGGCTGCCGCACAACCACCACCCATTCACTGCAAAAGGTCTCGCATCACCATGCCGAACGGTACCGTCAAGTGGTTCAACGACGCTAAGGGATTTGGTTTTATTTCTCCGGAAGACGGTAGCGCCGATGTGTTCGCGCACTTCTCCGCGATCAATTCCAAGGGCTTCCGCAGCCTGCAGGAAGGACAGCGTGTCAGCTACGACGTGACCCAGGGTCCGAAGGGCGCGCAGGCCTCCAATATCACGCCGGTCGAGTAAGCGAGCGCGTTGACTCGGTTGTGCCTTGAACCCCGCTTCGGCGGGGTTTTTTGTGGGAGACGCCGCGGTGGCGGCGTGGACAGGCAATGGACGCAATGACGCAAGGACTGCAGATCGGGATCGTCGGTTACGGCACCGCGGGCCAGGCGCTGGCGCTACTGCTGGCACGCGACGGGCATCGCGTGCAGGTGTTCGAGCGCGCGGCGCAGCCGGGACCGGTCGGCGCCGGCTTCCTGCTGCAGCCGACCGGCCTGCAGGTGCTGTGGCGGATCGGCCTGCTCGAGCAGGCGTTGGCCTACGGCGCCCCGGTGCACCGCCTGTACGGCGAGACCCCGTGCGGGCGCGCGGTGATGGACATGCGCTACCGCGACCTGGACGCGCGCCTGTTCGGGCTGGGCATGCAGCGCGGCGCCTTGTTTGCCCTGCTGGCGCAGGCCTGGGACGGCTACGCCACGCTGCAGCGCGACACACGCATCGTCGCCATCGACGACACGCTGCGCCGGGTGCAGGACCAGCACGGCCGCTGGCATGGTCCGTTCGACCTGGTGATCGCCTGCGACGGCTCGGCCTCGGCGCTGCGCGCGCAGGTGCAGGCGACGCGGCTGGACCGGGTCTATCCGTGGGGGGCGCTGTGGTGCCTGCTGCCGCGCGGCGACTGGGCCTTCGCCGACGAGCTGCGCCAGCGCTACGTGGCCGCGCGCAAGATGATCGGCCTGCTGCCGGTGGGCACGCGTCCCGGCGATGCCGAGCCGCGGGTGAGTTTCTTCTGGAGCCTGCCGACCGCCGACTTCGACGCCTGGCAGGCGCGCGGCATGCAGCCGTGGCTGGACGAAATCGCGCAGTTGTGGCCGCAGGCGCGCGAGCGCCTTGTCCAAGTCGACGCGCCGGCGCAACTGGCGCGGGCCAGTTACCGCGATGCGGTGCAACGGCACTGGTACCGCGGCCGCCTGGTCCTGGCCGGCGATGCCGCGCATGCGATGAGTCCGCAGCTGGGGCAGGGCGTCAACATGGCGCTGATGGATGCCTGGGCGCTGCGCGAGAGCCTGCGCACCGTGCCGGACCTCGACGCGGCGCTGGCGCGCTACCAGGCGCAGCGCCAGGTGCACGTGGCGGTGTACCAGTTCTGGAGCCGCTGGCTGACCCCGCTGTTCCAGTCCGAGCGCGCCCTGCCGGCGCGGCTGCGCGATGTCGGCATGCGCCCGGCCGGGCGCATGCCCGGCGGCCGCGGGCACATGCTGCGCGTGCTCAGCGGCACCCAGCATGGCTGGTTCGGCAAGCTGCCGTTGGCGCCGGAGTTCCTGCAGGCATTGCAGGACGCGATGGCGCGACGCGTGGCGCTGCCGTAGGCGGCGAGATCGCGGACGCGGGTGGACGCAAGCTTCGGTGATTCGTCGCGGCGACGGCGCGTGCAGAGCGCAACGCAGCGAGCGCGGTCCGACGGCGATGGTGCCGTGGTGTCGTAGGAGCGGCTTCAGCCGCGACGCCCCTCAGTTGGTCGCGTCGGGACTGAAGTCCCTCCCACAACACGGCAGTGCACTTGCTGCTTCGGTCGCAGTGACGGGCTGCCCGGCGCGATGCCGAAGCTTTCTGCAGCAGTGTCGCCACGTACTCGCGCAACGCGTTGGGACTGCACTGTGGGAGGGGCTTCAGCCGCGACGCCCCTCAGTTGGTCGCGTCGGGACTGAAGTCCCTCCCACAATAGGGCAGCGCAGTTGCTGCTTCGGTCGCAGTGACGGGTTGCCCGGCGCGATGCCGAAGCTTTCTGCAGCAGTGTCGCTACGCTCTCGCGCAACGCGTTGCGACTGCACTGTGGGAGGGATTCAGCCCGACGCCCCTCAGTTGGTCGCGTCGGGACTGAAGTCCCTCCCACAACACGGCAGCGCACTTGCTGCTTCGCTCGCAGTGACGGGTTGCCCGGCGCGATGCCGAAGCTTTCTGCAGCAGTGTCGCTACGCTCTCGCGCAACGCGTTGCGACTGCACTGTGGGAGGGATTCAGCCCGACGCCCCTCAGTTGGTCGCGTCGGGACTGAAGTCCCTCCCACAACACGGCAGCGCACTTGCTGCTTCGCTCGCAGTGACGGGCTGCCCTGCGCGATGCCGAAGCTTTCTGCAGCAGTGTCGCCACGTACTCGCGCAACGCGTTGCGACCGCACTGTGGGAGGGATTCAGCCCAACGCCCCTCAGTTGGTCGCGTCGGGACTGAAGTCTCTCCCACAATAGGGCAGCGCAGTTGCTGCTTCGGTCGCAGTGACGGGCTGCCCGGCGCGATGCCGAAGCTTTCTGCAGCAGTGTCGCCACGTACTCGCGCAACGCGTTGCGACCGCACTGTGGGAGGGATTCAGCCCGACGCCCCTCAGTTGGTCGCGTCGGGACTGAAGTCCCTCCCACAATAGGGCAGCGCAGTTGCTGCTTCGGTCGCAGTGACGGGATGCCCGGCGCGATGCCGAAGTTTTCTGCAGCAGTGTCGCCACGTACTCGCGCAACGCGTTGGGACTGCACTGTGGGAGAGGCTTCAGCCTCGACGCCCCTCAGTTGGTCGCGTCGGGACTGAAGTCCCTCCCACAACACGGCAGCGCACCTGCCGCTTCGGTTGCGGTCATGGGCTGCCTGGCACGATGCCGAAGTTTCCTGCGGCAGTGTCGCTACGCTCTCGCGCAACGCATTGCGGTTGCACTGTGGGAGGGGCTTCAGCCCCGACGCCTTGTTGGTGGAGGCGTCAGGACTGAGTCCCTCCCACAAGGTGATGCGTCCTCGCGGTGTCTGTTGACGATCGACCAGACGCACCCGCGCCCGACCTATGCCGCAGCCACCGGCAGGGCGAAGGCCGCGCCTTCGACGCAGGCGACCAGGCGCTCGCCCGGCGCCAGGACCGGGGCGACGCCGGCGGTGAAGTGCGAGAACGCCGGCAGCACGGTCATGCCGTCGCGCAGCCAGAATGCCGGCCAGCGCGGGCGCACGCCAGGCAATTTGGCCAGCGGGTGCAGGTGTCCGCACAGCACGTGGCGCCGCGTCTCCGGCACCGGGTCGTGGCGCAGCACGAACGGGCCGTCCTCCACCTGCGCGCCGAGCAGCGCGATGTCCAGCCCGGCGTTGGCGAGGGCGCGGTCGTGGTTGCCGGCGATCGCCGCCACCCGCAGCTGCGGATGTTGCGCGCGCCAGGCATGCCATTGCCGCTGCCAGTCGGCGTCGGGCGCGGCGCCGTGCAGTACGTCGCCGAGGATCCACAGTTCCAGTGCGTCCTGCGCCTGCAGCAGCGCCGAGAGCCGTGCAAGGTCGTGTGCGGTCCCCCCGCGCGGCAGGCCGATGCCGGCGCGGCGAAAGACGTCGGCCTTGCCCAGGTGCAGGTCGGCGATCAGCAGCCGCCGCCGCGCCGGCCAGCACAGCGCGCGGTCGCCGAGCAGGCGCATCGGCTCGCCCGCCAGGGTCCAGTCCAGTTCAGCGCGCATGGCGCTGCTCCAGTTGCGCCGCCGCACGCATCACCCGCGCCTTCCAGTCCTCGGTGCTGAGCTGGCCACGGATGCTTTCGGCCCACAGCGGGAACGCCAGCGGCGTGAGGCTGCGCGGGGTGTGCAGCGCCAGCTCGCGCGCGGCGCAATCGTCCAGGGTGGCGGCGAGCCGGGTCAGTTCCATCTCGCCCTGCAGCACCTCGCGCTCGGCCTGCGCCAGCAGCAAGTGACCGGGATCGAAGCGGCTCAGCACGTCGTACAGCAGGCCGCTGGAAGCCTGCAGCTGGCGCAGGCTGCGCGGCAGGCGGCCGGGCAGGCTCGGCGGCAGCAGGCCGGCGACGCGGGCGATCTCGCGGAACTGGCGCCGCGCCAGTTCGCCCAGGTTGAGGCTCTCGCGCAGATCCTCGAACAACTGCGCCGGGCTCAGCAGCGCGCGCAGCAGCACTGCGTCGATCGGCGCATCCTCCGCCGGCGACAGCACCAGGCCGTAGTCGTTGGCGGCGAAGCTGAAGGTATTGCGCTGCCGTCGGCCCCAGCGCAGCGCCAGCAGCGCAGCCAGGCCTTCGTGCACCTGGCGACCGGCGAACGGATACACGAACAGGTGCTGGCCGTCGCGGGCGCGCACGCGCTCGGCCAGCAGCCGCTGTGGCGCCGGCAGGTCCGACAGCGCGCGCTGCAAGCCGAGCAGCGGCGCCAGCGCGCGCAGTTCGGCCTCGCCGCGCGGATCGGCGAACACCGCTTCCACTTCGCGGCCCAGTTCCGAGGACAGCGGCATGCGCCCACCCATCCATTTCGGCACGCTGCCGTCGCCGCCCTTGGCCAGGCGCACGTAGGCGGTCATGTCCTCCAGCCGCACCAGTTCCAGCAGGCGCCCGGCGAACTGGAAGCGGTCGCCGCGACGCAGGCGGCCGACGAACTGTTCCTCCACCGCGCCGAGCCGGCCGCCGCGCAGGAAGCGCACCGCGACGCTGCCGTCGCTGGTGATGGTGCCGATCGACAGGCGATGGCGCAGGGCGATGCGGCGGTCGTGCACGCGGTACAGGCCGTCTTCGTCCAGCACCACCTTGCGGTAGTCCGGGTATTGCGCCAGTGGGCGCCCGCCCTGCACCACGAATTCCAGTACCGCCTGCCAGGTCGGCGCATCCAGCAGGGCGAAGGCGGCGGTTCCGCGCACTTCGGCGTACAGCGCTTCGGCATCGAAGCCGCCACCCAGTGCGCAGGTGATGCAGTGCTGCGCCAGCACGTCCAGCGACAGCCGCGGCGAGGGCCGCGATTCGATGCGGCCATGGGCGATGGCGCGCCGCGCGGCGGCGTATTCGACCAGTTCCAGCGCGTGCGAGGGCACGCACAGCACGTGGCCGGCCTCGCCGGGGCGATGCTTGGCGCGGCCGGCGCGCTGCAGCAGCCGCGCCACGCCCTTGGGGCTGCCGATCTGCAGCACCTGGTCGACCGCAGGGAAGTCCACGCCCAGGTCCAGGCTCGAAGTCGCCACCACACAGCGCAGGCTGCCATCGCGCAGCCCCTGCTCGGCGGCGCTGCGCAGCGCCGGGTCCAGCGAGCCGTGGTGCAGGGCCAGCGTGTGCGGCTCTTCCGGCCACACCGAGGTCAACGCCTGGTGCCACAGTTCGGCCTGCGCGCGAGTGTTGGTGAACAGCAGGCTGGTGCGCACCGCGAACAGCTTTTCCAGCACCCGCGGCAACTGCGCCAGGCCCAGGTGGCCGGCCCAGGGGAAGCGCTCGCCGACCGCCGGCGCCAGCGTCTCCAGGGTCAGCGTGCGTGGCTTGACCCCGGCCACGATCCGCGCCTGCGGCAGGTGCGGCAGCAGCACGTCGCGCGCTTCGTCCAGGTTGCCGAGCGTGGCCGACAGGCCCCAGGTACGCAGCGCCGGCGCCCAGCCGCGCAGCCGCGCCAGGCACAGCTGCAGCAGCACGCCGCGCTTGTTGCCGAGCAGTTCGTGCCACTCGTCGACGATCACGCAGCGCAGCGTCGCCAGTTGCGGCGCGGTGTCGGGATAGGACAGCAGCAGTGCCAGCGATTCGGGCGTGGTCACCAGCACGTCGAGCTTGCCGCTGCGCGCCAGGCGCTTGTCGCGCGCGCTGGCGTCGCCGGTGCGCAGGCCGATTTGCCAGTCCAGGCCCAGCGCCTGCGCCGGTTCGCGCAGCGCGCGCACGGTGTCGGCGGCGAGCGCGCGCAAGGGCGTGATCCACAGCACCTTGAGATCGCGTTGCGCCTGCCGGCGCGCGCGCGGCGGCGTTGCGGCCCTGGCGGGGGCGGCGGCCGTGTGGGCGCCGCGTGCCGTCTTCTTCCTCGTGGCGGCCGCCTGCGTAGCGGCCTGCGCGCGCAGGCCTTCCAGCAAGGGGCCGCCGAATGCGGCCAGGGTCTTGCCGCTGCCGGTGGGCGTGTGCAGCAGCCCCGAGCCGCCGTCAAGATAATGCCGCCACAACGCGCGCTGGAACGGCAGCGGTTGCCAGCCCTGCTGCGCGAACCAGGCGTACAGCGGCGCATCGGCCGGGCGCCGGCGTGCCGCGGACGCGCTCATCGCGCCAGCGCCTGCAGCGTGGTCAGCCGGTCGGCCTCGGCGAACGGCTTGTCGTGGCGCCAGCGCAGGATGCGCGGGAAGCGCACGGCGATGCCGGACTTGTGCCGCCCGCTCTTGTTCACCGCCTCGAAACCGAGTTCGAATACGTGATACGGCGTCACCGCACGCACCGGGCCGAAGCGCTCGGTGGTATGCGCGCGGATCCAGCGGTCCAGCGCCAGGATCTCGCTGTCGTCCAGGCCGGAGTAGGCCTTGGCCACCGGCACCAACTGCTCGCCGTCCCACAGGCCGAAGGTGTAGTCGGTGTACAGCGTGCTGCGCCGGCCATGGCCAGCCTGCGCGTACAGCAGCACCGCGTCGATGGTCAGCGGTGCGACCTTCCATTTCCACCAATCGCCGCGGCGGCGGCCGGACTGGTAGGGCGAGGTGGCGCGCTTGAGCATCAGCCCTTCCACGCCGCGCGTGCGCGCGTCCTCGCGCAGCGTCGCCGCCTGCTCCCATGTCGCCGCCTGCACCTGTGGCGACAGCGTCAGGCGCGGATCGGCATGCGCCTCCAGCAACGCCTGCAGTTGCGCGCGGCGCTGTTGCAGCGGCTGCTCGCGCAGGTCCTGGCCCTCCAGTTCCAGCAGGTCGTAGGCGAGCACGCGCGCCGGCGTGTCGGCCAGGGTCTTGGCGCCGGGCTTGCGCCGCTGGATGCGGGTCTGCAGTGCGGTGAACGGCAGCGGCGCGGCGTCGCCCTCGCGCCAGACCAGCAGTTCGCCATCGATCACCGCATCGCGCGGCAGTGTCGCCGCCGCCGCTTCGATCTCCGGGAAGCGCCCGTCCAGGCGTTCCTCGCCACGCGACCACAGCGCCACCTCGCCGTCGCGGCGGATCAGTTGCAGGCGGATGCCATCCCACTTCCATTCCAGCAGCCAGTCGTCGATGGCGCCGAGCGTGGCCGCTTCCGCCTCCAGCGGCGAGGCGAGGAAGAACGGGTAGGGCTGCTGGCGGTCGCTGGGCAGCACCTCGTCGGACAGCAACTGCTCCAGCGCCTGCGGCGTCGGCGACCAGGTGCCGAGCATGCGCTGGGCGATGCGCGCGATGTCGATTCCCGACATCGCCGCCAGCGCCTGCTGCACCAGCCGCTGCGACACGCCCACGCGCAGCGCGCCGGTCAGCAGCTTGTTGAACAGCAGGCGCTCGTCGAAGGCCAGGCTGCGCCAGCCGGCGACCACCGCGGCGCGGCGCGCGGCATCGTCCTGCGCGGCCACCGGCAGCAGGCGCTCCTCGATCCAGTCGCGCAGCGGCACCGGGTCGGAGATGTCCGCCGGGTCGTCGAGCAGCAGAGTCAGGGTTTCGGCCAGATCGCCGACGTGGTCGTAGCTGTCGTCCACCAGCCAGCCGGGCAGGCCGCTTTCCTGCGCGATCCACTCGCGCAGCTCGCGGGTGTTGGCGATGCGCCGCAGCTTGCCGCCGCTGAGCAGCCAGATCGCCCAGGCCGCGTCCGCCGGCGGCGCCTGCTCGAAATACGCGACCAGCGCGGCGCGCTTGTCCAGCGTCGCGGTGCTCTGGTCCAGTTGCCGGTACAGCGCGGCGAAGCGATTCATTCCTCGCCACCGTAGTCGGTGCGGAACGCTTCGGCGGCGACGCCGCGTTCGTTGAGCGCGCGGATGATCGCGTCGGTGTTGCCGTGGGTGGCGATCACCCGGCGTGCGCCGGTCTCGTCGATGGTGCGCAGCAGGTCCGGCCAGTCGGCATGGTCGGAGACCACGAAGCCGCGATCGTAGTTGCGCCGGCGGCGGTTGCCGCGCAGCCGCATCCAGCCCGAGGCGAAGCCGAGCTGCGCGTGGCGGAAGCGGCGCAGCCACGGGCTGCCGGCCGCCGACGGCGGCGCCAGCACCAATTGCCCGGCATAGTCGGCGCGCTTGTCCAGTTCGGCCACGGTACGCGTCTCCAGCATCGCCACGCCGGCCTCGCGGTACACCGCCACGCCGGCCGCCACCGCGCCGTGCAGCAGTGCCGGTTGATCGTCCCACGGCTGCAGTTCGGCGAGCACGCGTTGCGCCTTGCCCAGCGCGTAGCAGAAAAGCACGGCGGCCTCGCCGCGCGCGGCGCACTCGCGGCGCCAGGCGACGATCTCGCGCGCCACCGTGCTGGTGTCCGGCCAGCGGTACACCGGCAGGGCGAAGGTGGCCTCGGTGATGAAGGTATCGCAGCGCACCACCTCGAACGCCGCGCAGGTCGGGTCGGGCTGGCGCTTGTAGTCGCCCGAGGCCACCCAGACCTCGCCGTCGACCTCGATGCGCACCTGCGCCGAGCCGAGCACGTGCCCGGCCGGATGCAGCGAGACCTGCGCCCGGCCGAGGGTGAAGCGGGTGCCGTAGGCGTAGGCGCGGTAGGCCTGCTCGCCCAGTCGCCAGCGCAGGATCGGCAGGCCGGCGGCGGCGCAGTGGTACTCGCCCATGCCCGAGCGCGCGTGGTCGCCGTGGCCGTGGGTGATGACCGCGCGCGGCACCGGCCGCCAGGGATCGATGTGGAAGTCGCCGGCGGGGCAGTACAGCCCTTCCGGGCGCAGCACCACCAGGTCCTGGGAAGCGGCAGTCGGCATGGGCGCCACTGTGTCCAAGCCGGTGTGCAGGAGATGAGAATCCGCCGCGCGCGTTCGCGGCCGCGCGGCGGATCGGCCACAATGCGCCCAGCGCTTCTGGGAGGGAGATGCATGCACACGGACCTGCCGGCGTTCGCCACGCATACGGTCGACAACCAGCCGCCGCCGTTCGAACCGCGCGATCTGTGGGCCGACGACGCGGTGCTGCGCGCGGCCATCGCGCGCGAGGGCGGCGCCGCCTTCGCCGCGGCGCTCGCGCAGTACGGCGCACTGGCCGGCGATGCGCTGTACCGGCTCGGCTTCGACGCCAACCGCGACCGCCCGCGGCTGCGCACCCACGACCGCTACGGCCACCGCATCGATACGGTCGAGTTCCATCCGGCCTACCACCAGTTGCTGGACGCGGCCAAGCGCCATGGCGTGGCCGGGCTGTCCTGGCACACCCCGCAGCCGGGTGCGCACGTGGCACGCGCTGCGCTGAGTTACCTGCACCATCAGGCCGAGGCCGGCACCAGTTGCCCGCTGACCATGACCCACGCCGCGGTCGCGGTGCTGCGCCAGGACCCGGCCTTGCGCGACTGGGCCGACAAGGCCGCCGCCCCGCACTACGACCCGCGCGATGTGCCGATCGCCGACAAGGCCGGCATCACCCTGGGCATGGGCATGACCGAGAAGCAGGGCGGCTCGGACGTGCGCAGCAACGCCACCGTCGCCACGCCGCTGGACGGCAACGGCGCGTACACCCTGGTCGGGCACAAGTGGTTCTTTTCCGCGCCGATGTCCGACGGCTTCCTGGTGCTGGCGCAGGCCCCGGGCGGATTGACCTGCTTCCTGCTGCCGCGGCGCCTGCCCGACGGCCGACTCAACGCGCTGCGGCTGATGCGGCTGAAGGACAAGCTGGGCGACTGGTCCAACGCCTCCAGCGAAGTGGAGTTCGCCGGCGCCTGGGCGCAGCGCGTCGGCGAGGAAGGGCGCGGGGTGGCGCGGATCATCGGCATGGTGATGCTGACCCGGCTCGACTGCATGCTCGCCGCGGCCGCGCAGATGCGCATGGCGCTGGCGCAGGCGCTGCACCACGCGCGGCATCGCGTCGCCTTCGGCAGGCGTCTGGTCGAGCAGCCGCTGATGCGCAACGTGCTGGCCGATCTGGCCCTGGAATCGGAAGCCGCCACCGCGTTCGCGCTGCGCGTGGCGCGCGCGGTGGACGCGGCCGATGCCGATGCGTCGGAAGCGGCGTTCGCGCGCATCGCCACCGCGCTGGGCAAGTACTGGCTGTGCAAGCGCGCGCCGGCCTTCGTCAACGAGGCGCAGGAATGCCTGGGCGGCGCCGGCTACGTCGAGGAATCGATCCTGCCGCGGCTGTACCGGCAGGCGCCGCTGAATTCGATCTGGGAGGGCAGCGGCAACATCCAGTGCCTGGACGTGCTGCGCGCGCTGGCGCGCGAACCGGCCAGCGCCGCCGCGGTGCTGGCGGAGCTGCAGACGGCGGCCGGCAGCGACCCGGCCTACGACGCGGCGCTGGACGCACTGCGTGCGCCGTTGGCCGGCAACGCCGAGGTCGACGAGTTCAGCGCACGGCACCTGGCCGAACGCATCGCGCTGGCCTTGCAGGCCGCGCTCCTGCTGCGCAGCGCCAGCCCGGCCGCCGCCGCGTTCGTGCGCAGCCGCCTGGCCGGCGTGCATGGACTGGCGTTCGGCACACTGCAGGCGGGTGTGCCGGTCGAGGAGTTGTTGGCGCGGGCCTTGCCGTAGGCGTGCGGAAAGCTACCCATCGCGCGGCCATTTGCTGGGAAAGTGGGCTGGCCAGCGCTTCCTTCTCCGGTCGGGAGAAGGTGCCCCGAAGGGGCGGATGAGGGCACGACAGCCAGCGCCGCCAGGCAGCACGTGCAGCGACCACCGGCATCGTGCGGCCGTACCCTCACCCCAACCCCTCTCCCGGCGGGAGAGGGGCTAGGCGCTTACGCATCCCCAATCCCCAATCCCCGCGCCACAGGCGCTAGTGCTTGCCGCGCCGCCCCCCGCGCAGCGGCGTCGCCTCGACGGAAAGCGTGAAGCTGCGCTCCTCGCCGTCGAGCATCGCGCCGACGCCGACGAGCTGGCGCTTGATCTCCTCGCCGCGGCCGTTGCGGATGCTCACCAGCACGGTGTATTCCCAGGCGCTGCCGTCGGCCGGGTGACGGATGCTGCCCTCCACCCGCAGCGGCACCAGCGCCGACGGCGCCGTCTGCTGCAGCACCGCTGAATCGAAGCGCAGGTGGTGCTTGCACGCCGGGCAGACGCTGGCGCTTTCGAGAATGGTGGCCTTGCAGTGCGGGCAGGTCCGGGTCGCCCCCGGACTGCCGGGACGCGGGCTGCTCATGCGCCGGCGTCGGACTCCGCGGGCTTGCCGCCCTTGCGGGCGTGCTTGTCGTCGTCCCAGCCGAAGTCGGCCTGGCCGCGCATGCGCGAGCCGGCGGCCACGGTCAGCGAGCCGGCCTTGACGTCGCCGATCAGCGCGCCGGAGGCCAGCAGTTCCACCCGCGAGGCCGATTCGATGTTGCCTTCCAGCTCGCCGGCGATGATCACCTTGTCGGCGCGCACGCCGCCGCTGAGCTTGGCGCCGGTCTCGATGGTGAGATCGCCCTGCACGTTGACGTCGCCCTTGAACTTGCCGGCGATGCGGATATGGCCGGTGCCCTCGATCTTGCCTTCGATGCTGATGTCTGCGGCGATCAGCGATTCCTTCGCGGCCGGGGCCGGGGCCGGGGCCGGGGCGGCGGTGCGGGCGGCAGGTGCGGCGGCAGCGACCGCGGCAAGCGGTTCGCCCGGCGCGGCGTCGCCCGGCGGGCGCGGTTCCGGCGGCAACGCGCCGTTGCCGGGAACCGGCGGCAGGCCGTCCTTGCGCGCGGGACCCTGATCTTTCCAGATGGACATGGGCTGTCGTCTCCAGTCGGGGGAAGCGCGACTATCGCCGCTCTATCGCGTCGGTTTTGTGACGCTTTCTTCAAAACGGCGGCCCGGCCGTGGCCGCCGCCGTTCAGCCCATGCCGTCCAGTTCGGGGTCGTAGGCCTGCACCTGGTTGCGGCCGCAGCGCTTGGCCCGGTACAGCGCCGCGTCGGCCTTGCGCAGCAGGATGCCGGCGACCATGCCGTCGCGCGGGTAGCTGGCCACGCCGATCGACATGGTCACCGCCGGCAGCGCCTTGCCGTCCACGGTCGCGCTCAGTTGCTGGGCCGCGCTGCGGATCTGTTCGGCGATCGCCTGCGCCTGCTCCGGGCCGGTCTCCGGCAGGATCACCGTGAACTCCTCGCCACCGTAGCGGCAGGCGATGTCCTCGCCGCGCAACCGTGTCGACAGCATCTGCCCGACCGCGGCCAGCAGGCTGTCGCCGCCGCCATGGCCGTGCAGGTCGTTGAACTGCTTGAAGTGGTCCACGTCCAGCATCAGCAGCGACATCGGCGTCTGCCGACGCCCGCAGCGGGCCAGTTCGTGGTTGAGCGATTCTTCCAGGTAGCGCCGGTTGAACAGGCCGGTGAGCGGGTCGCGGATCGATTGCAGGCGCAGCGACTGGCGCAGGCGCAGGTTGCTCAACGCCAGCGACAGCTGCTCGGCGGCGGCCTCGGCAATGGCGATGCGCGGCAGCGGGCCGGTGCCGCGCCCGGCCAGGAACACGAAGCCCAACTGCGTGCCCTGCGCGGACAGGGGGATGCAGGCGGTGCTGGCGCCGGCGGCATACGGATCCTCGCGCAGGTGCGCGCAGGCCGAGTCGTGGCCCTGCGCGTGCACGAAATGGCTCTTGTCCCGGCGCAAGGCCCAGCAGTCCTGCGGCGCCACGGCCGGCTCGCTGCCGACCGGCGGCTCACCCCAACTGACGATCTCCTCGGCGCGGTCACGCGAGGCGCGCAGCAGGTAGACGCTGCCGCCGGTGTCGGGCATCAGCGCGGCGAGCAGGCGCGCGGTCACCGTCAGCGCCTCGGCCGGCTCCACGCAGCTCTGCAACAGGCCGGTGTAGCGGCTGAGCGCGTTGAGGTCCGCACTGGTGCGCTCCAACTCGCGGATGCTGGCTTCCATCCGTTCGTTGGCCACCGAGGCGGCCTGCTCGGCGCTGCTGCGGTTGCGCAGCTCGCGGAACAGCAGCGCGTAGACCACGCCGACGCTGCCCAGCCCGAACGGGATGCCGGCCAGGGCCAGCGCCAGCAGCATGTCGGCGCTGCGCTGGTTGGACAGGTCGCGGCGCTGCAGCAACTGCAGCTCCACGTCGATCATCTGCTGCACCTGGTCGCGGAGCGCGCTGGAACTCTGGTACACGTTCCGCGCCATCGCCCGCTGCAGCGCTTGCAGCCCCTCGCGCTGGTACACCGCGAGCATCTGCCGCATCTGCGTCAGGCGCGTGTTGGTCAATTGCTGCAGCACCTGTACGTTGGCGCTCTGCACCGGATTGTCGGAAACCAGCTTGCGCAGTTGCGCCAGTTGCCGCGGCACGCGCTCGGCACTGTCGTAGTAAAGGGCCAGATAGGCCTGGTTGTTGGTCAGTTCGTAGCCGCGCAACGAGGACTCGGTCATCAGCAAGGTGGCTTGCACCTCGTCGATGTTGCGCAGGACTTCGTGGGTGTGGGCGACGCGCTCGGCGTCGTAGATCGCGCGTTGTGCGCCGGAGAAGACGCCGAAGCCGATCAGCACGAAGACCGCGGCGGAGAACAATAGGGCTAGACGGGTCCTGGCCCGTACACGATGAAGAATCGGCATCGCAAAAGTCTACTGTGACGGTGCAAACGCCTTGGGCCGGCGTCACAAAAAAGACCTTCCGAACCGGTGCGGCGCACGGCGCGCGCCGCGCCGCAGGCGCCGCCCCCGCGCAGGCGGGGGCGGCGGTGACTCAATGGCCTTCGCGGTCGCCGTTGTGCGGATCGTCGTTGGCGTTCTCGCGGGCCTTGTCGGCGACCTTCTGTGCCGCCTGGGCGGTGGCCTCGCTGGCGTCGGCCGCCATTTCCTTGGCGGCGGCCGAGGCGTCCTGCACGGCGTCGGAGTTGGCGGCACGGTGCGCGGCGTCGCGGGCATCGGCGGCCACTTCGCGCCCGGCCTGGGCGACCTGGCCGGCGGCTTCCTTGGCGGCCTCGCCGGTCTGCTCGGCGGCGACCTTGGCATCGCGCTGCGCCTGCTGCGCTTCGGGACCCTGGCAGCCGGCCAGTGCGAGGGCGCCCAGCAGGGCCACGATGGGGGTCTTGTTCATGCGGCTTCTCCATGCACGGGTGGGTGACGCGGCGCAGCCTAGGCGGGCGCGCATGCAGCCCGCGTCAAGGCGGGGCCTGGACGCGGGGCAGTGTTCAGGAAGGCGTTACAGGCCGGGCGGGGAGGAGGCGCCCGTGTTGGCAAGCTTGCCACTGCGCTGCGCACGCGGGCGGTGCGCAGCGTGCGCGCTTCGGCGCGTCCGCGTCTGCGCGGCGTGCGGCGGCGATGCGTCTCCGGGCGCGGCGTGCGCGGCTGGCGTTTGGCCGGTTGCGTGGTCGCTGCCGGCAGTGGCGATGCGTCGTCCAGGTCATGCGTGAAGGTCTGCATGCGGCGAGCGCGGAAGCGAGGCAATGGCATGGCGCGTCGTCATGCCGGGCAGGCGCGCTTGCGGTGCCATGCCGTGGGCGGATGCCTGCCGTGGCAGCGCCGCGGGGGCCATGCGTGGACTTCATTGTCCACGCTCGGAAACTCAAGACGGTGGTGCGGTCGCGGCGCTCATCGGCAAACATCAGGCAAAGAAAAAGCCGCTGGCGGACCAGCGGCTCTTTCGGGACTGCCTGAAGCGAGAAGTGATTACTTCTTGGCTTCCTGGGCGGCGTCCTTCGCCTTGTCGGCGGTGTCTTCCGCAGCCTTGGCGGTGTCGGCAGCCTTGTCGGCAGCGGCATCGGTCGGGGCAGCGGCAGCAGCGGCCGAAGCGTCGGCAGCGGTGTTGGCGGCGGTCGCGGCGGTGTCGGCAGCGGCCTGAGCGGCGTCGGCGGTCTGGGCGCCGGCGGCAGCCGACTGGTCGGCAGCAGCCTGCGCGTCGGTGGCGGCTTCGTTAGCCGAAGCGGCGGCGTCCTGGGCCTGCTCCTGCTTCGAGCACGCGGCCAGGGCCAGGCCCAGGGCCATTGCGATCAGCAGCTTGTTGATGCTCATTGTGTCTATCCTCGTCGTTTAGTTAGGCAACGCGCGAATGCGCGCCCTCAACATGATGACAAGCCAAAGTCGGCTGTCAAGCGCACGCGCATTCATTTTTGTGTTTCAGGGGTTAATGCCAATCAAATCAATTCGATGGCGACCGCTGTCGCTTCACCACCGCCGATGCACAGGGTGGCGATTCCGCGGCGGCCGCCACGGCTGCGCAACGCATTTAGCAATGTCACCAGCAGTCGCGCACCGGAGGCGCCGATCGGATGGCCGAGCGCGCAGGCGCCGCCGTGGACGTTGACCTTGGCGTGGTCCAGGCCCAGTTCCTTGATCGGAACCATCGCCACCACGGCGAAGGCTTCGTTGATCTCGAACAGGTCGACCTGGTCCAGGCTCCAACCGACCTGGTCGAGCAGCTTGCGGATCGCGCCGACCGGCGCGGTGGTGAACCATTCCGGCGCCTGCGAGAACGTCGCGTGGCCGACGATCCGCGCCAGCGGCGCGACGCCGCGGCGTGCGGCCTCGTCGGCGCCCAGCAGTACCAGCGCGGCGGCGCCGTCGGAGATGCTCGAGGAGCTGGCCGCGGTGACCGTGCCGTCCTTCTTGAACGCCGGCTTCAGCGTCGGGATCTTGGTCACGTCGGACTTGCCCGGCTGCTCGTCGCTATCGACCTGCACTTCGCCCTTGCGGGTGGCCACGGCGACCGGGACGATTTCCGCAGCGAAGGCGCCATCGCGCTGTGCGGCCTGCGCGCGGTTCACCGATTCGATCGCGAACGCATCCTGGTCCTGGCGGCTGAAGCCGAACTTCTCCGCGGTGGCCTCGCCGAACACGCCCATCGCCTGGCCGTCGTCGGGATTGGTCAGGCCGTCCCAGGCCATGTGGTCGACCGCCTGGAAATTGCCGTAGCGGTTGCCGGTGCGCGAGTTAGGCAGCAGGTGCGGCGCGTTGCTCATCGATTCCATGCCGCCGGCGACGACGATGCTGGCCGAACCGGCCTTGATCAGGTCGTGGCCCAGCATTACGGCCTTCATGCCCGAACCGCAGACCTTGTTGATGGTGGTGGCGCCGGTGGCGTCGGGCACGCCGGCCGCGCGCGCGGCCTGGCGCGCCGGGGCCTGGCCGAGGTTGGCCGGCAGCACGCAGCCCATGATGACTTCGGAAACGTCGGCGGCGGGGATGCCGGACTGCTCCAGCGCGGCGCGGATGGCCGCAGCGCCGAGCGTTGGCGTGGGCACGCCGTTGAACTGGCCCAGGAACGCGCCCATGGCGGTGCGCTTGGCCGCGGCGATGACGATCTCGGTCATGGCAAACCTTTACGGAAGATGTGCGTCGATTATCGGCCGCAGCGCCGGTTCTGCCAATCGCGTCAACCGCCGGGGCGGTCCTGTGGTCTGCATTCCGGTGTAAATTTGCCCAAGTTCAGCGCCGTCGTCGGCGGCCGCTAACGGGGGCAGTACCGGCGTGTATGGCCGGAAGACAGCATTGAGAGGGGAACACCATGCGGACATTGATGGCGCGGTCGCTGCTGGCGGCCGCTGTGGCGGTTGCGCTGACGTCCTGCGGAGGCGGCGGTGGCGGTGGCGGCAATCTGGTCCACGGCAGTCCGCCGCCGACCTCGCCGCCTCCGCCTCCCCCACCACCGCCGCCTCCGCCGCCTCCGCCGCCGCCGCCGCCGACGTCGCCTCCGACCTCGCCGCCGCCGCCCCAGCCGGCCTTCGACGCGCACCTGACCCTGACCAATACGCTGGCCGCGCACTCCGCCGGCTACGACGGCAGCGGCTTCCGCATCGGCGTGGTCGACACCGGCGTCAACCGCAACCATCCGGCCCTGGCCGGGCGAGTGGTGTCGAACCTGATCTACGTCGATCCGAGCCAGAACAACACCGCAGTCGACGACGTCGACGGCCACGGCACCACCGTGGCGCAGCTGGCGGCGGGCAAGTCGGTCGGGCAGTGGCCGGGCGGCATCGCCCCGGGCGCGCAGATCGTGTCCGCGCGCATCATTGCCGATACCCCGCCCAAGGACGACGGCAGCGGCAGCGGCAACCAGGTCAGTGGCGGACTGGGCCTGACCCAGGTGCACCAGGACCTGATCAACGCCGGGGTCAAGGTGATGAACAATTCCTGGGGCGGCATCTACTGGACCGACCTGAATTCGACCAACGCCATCGCCGCCGAGTACCGCCCGTTCGTGCTCGGCAACGGTGGCCTGGTGGTGTTCGCCGCCGGCAACGAATCCAAGTCCACGCCCTCGGACATCGCCTCGCTGCCCAGCAAGGCCGGCCCCAACGGCACGCTGCCGGCGGCGGACCTGGAGCGCGGCTGGCTGGTGGTGGCCGCGGTCGATTCCAGCACCGGCACGCAACTGGCCTCGTACTCCAACGCCTGCGGCGCGGCGATGCGCTACTGCCTGGTCGCGCCCGGCACCGAGGTGTTCGTCGATCCCAAGGCGACCACCTCCACCAGCAATCCCGGTTACTACTACGGCAGCGGCACCTCGTACGCGGCGCCGCTGGTGTCCGGCGCGGCGGCGCTGGTCTGGCAGGCCTTCCCGTACTTCAGCAACGACCTGGTCCGGCAGACCCTGCTGGGCACCGCCACCGACCTGGGCACGCCCGGCGTGGACGCGACCTTCGGCTACGGCCTGCTCAACGTCGGCAAGGCGGTGCAGGGACCGGGCCGCTTCGACTGGGGCGACGTCACGGTGGCGTTCACCGGCAGCTCGACCTGGGCCAACGACATCGCCGGCAGTGGCGGCCTGATCAAGCAGGACAGCGGCACGCTGATCCTCAGCGGCACCCAGAACAGCTACAGCGGCGACACCCAGGTGCAGGGCGGCACGCTCAGCGCGGCCAGCCTCGGCAGTTCGAACGTGGCGATCAGCAATGGCGCCACCTTCGTCGGCACCGGCGCGCTCGGCGGCAGCGTCGCCAATGCCGGTACCTTCCAGGTCGGCGCGGCCACGCTGAGCCTGAGCGGCAACTACGTGCAGAGCAACAATGGCCGCCTGGCCCTGCTGGTCGGCGACAAGCTCTCGGTCGGCGGCAGCGCCACCCTGCAGGGCGGCTCGCTGTACGTGCTGGGCAAGCGCGACTACGTGGTCAACAACACCGCGTACAAGGTGCTGGAGGCCAATGGCGGACTCACCGGCACGTTCGCCTCGGTGACCACGCCGTCGAACGTGTTCCTGACCTCGTCGCTGTCCTACGACGCCACCAGCGCCTCGATCACCGTGCAGTCGCTGAGCGTCACCGCCGCCGCGGCCAGCTTCGGCAACATCACCGCCGCCACGCTGGCGTCGGCGACCCGCGTGGACGCGGCGTTCGCGCAACTCAATACGCAGCTGACCCAGGCCCCGGCCACGGTCGACGGTGCGCTGCTCAAGGCGGCCGGCGCGGTGCAGCAGTCGCCGAGCGTGGCGGCGGCGTCGGCGACCCTGCGCAGCCTGTCCGGCGAGGCGCATGCCGCGGCCACTGCGATGACCTTCGACACCATGGACCTGCAGCGGCGCGCGCTGTCCAGCCGCTTCGACACGCTGGTCGAGCAACCGCGCGCGGTCGGCGCCTGGAGCCAGCGCCTGGGCGAGACCGGGCAGGGCAGCTTCGCCGGCAGCCAGTTCCAGCTCGATGGCTGGCTGATGGGCCAGGACCTGCGCCTGGGCGAGCACGCGGTGGCCGGCTTCGCCTTCGGCGAGAGCCGCGCCAGCGACGCCGGCAGCCTGGACCGCAGCCGCAACCGCCAGGTGCAGGGCCAGGCCTACCTCGGCGCGGTGGCCGGCAATGCCTACGCGCTGGCGCAACTGGGCACCGGCCAGTACCAGCGCCAGCTCGATCGCAGCCTGCTGCTCGGCGATACCGTCGCCGACGCGTCCAGCCGCTACGCCGGCCGCTTCCTGTCCTCCAGCGTCGAGGTCGGCTATCGCGTCGGGCGCGGCCCGGCGTGGCTGACCCCGTATGCCGGCGCCGACTACAGCCGCATCGACAGCGACGGCTTCCGCGAGCAGGGCGGCGACGGCTTCGGGCTGATGGCCGGTGCCGCCAGTTCCTCGCGCAGCCAGGCGCTGGCCGGCCTGCGCGGCGGATTCGGCGGGCGCGGCTGGTCGCTGCAGGGCTATGCCGAATGGCAGCAGACGCTGGCCGCGCAGGGGCTGGACCGGCAGGCCAGCTTCGTCGGCGTCAACGCCTGGGCGCCGCTGGTGGACCTGCAGCCGGCGCGTTCGGGCGGCCTGTTCGGCGCCAGCCTGCAGACGCGCTGGAATGGGGGGCTGTTGGGGCTGGGCTACGACCAGCGGTTCGGCCCGCGCGGCGACGACCGTGCGGTGTCGCTGCGCTATCGCCTGGGCTTCTGAGCCCGGACACGCGGTCCGGCGCGTGCTGCGCCGGATCGTGGGCGGTCATGTACGGTCGGGACGTCCCGGCCTTGCGATCTGAGACCACGCTACCTGCGGTGCAGGCGGCGCGCGGCGTCACTCGCCGCGCAGATGGCCCATCGAGCGCGGTGCGGTGCGGCCCAGCGGCAGCTTGAGCTTGCCGATCGCCTGCATGCGCGCCTCGGCGATGCGGTCGGCGGCCTGTTGCGGCGGAATGTTCTCGCGCTCGGACAGGTCGAAGATCTTGCCGAGGTTGTGGTACATGCTGCGGATCAGCCGCATCGCGCGTTCGCGGTTGTAGCCGTCGATCTCCAGCGACACGTTCATCACGCCGCCGGCGTTGACCGCGTAGTCCGGCGCGTAGAGGATGCCGCGGCGGTGCAGTTCCTCGCCGACCGCGGGGTTGGCCAACTGGTTGTTGGCGGTGCCGCAGACGATCTTGACCTTCAGTCGCGGCAGCTTGGCCTCGTCGAGTGCGCTTTCCAGGGCGCACGGCGCCAGCACGTCGGCGGCGACGTCGTAGATCTCGTCCGGGGCCACCGCTTCGGCACCGTATTCGGCCACCGCGCGCGCGACCAGCGCCGGGTCCAGGTCGGTCACGTACAGCTTGGCGCCGCGTTCCTTGAGCAGCTTCACCAGCTCCATGCCGATGTGGCCCAGGCCCTGCACGGCGATGCTGATCTTGCCGATCTCCTCGTGGCCGAACTTGCGTTGCAGCGAGGCCATCAGCGCCTGCAGCGCGCCGTAGGCGGTGAACGGGGCCGGATCGCCGGAGCCGCCATGCACCTGGTGCACGCCGGTGACGTACTCGGTCTCCAGGTAGATCTGCTCCATGTCGTTGACGTCGGTGCCGACGTCCTCGGCGGTGATGTAGCGGCCGCCCAGCGAATCGACGTAGCGGCCGAAGGCGCGGAACAGCGCTTCGGACTTGTCGCTTTTCGGGTCGCCGATGATCACCGCCTTGCCGCCGCCGATGTTGAGCCCGGCCAGCGCGTTCTTGTAGGTCATGGTGCGGCTGAGCCGCAGCGCGTCCTGCAGCGCCGATTCGGTGTTGGCGTAGGGGCGCATGCGCACGCCGCCCAGCGCAGGGCCGAGCACGGTGTTGTGGATGGCGATGATCGCCTGCAGTCCCACGTCGCGGTTGTGGCAGAAGACGACCTGTTCGTGGCCGGTGTTGGCTAGCGTTTCGAAAAGCATGGGGGCTCCGCTGGCGTTGCAGGTGTCGGACACCATGGGTCCAGGAACGTGCCTGGTGGGTGGCGCAAAACAAAAACGCGACGGTTCCGGAACTGGCCCTGAGCGTCGCGATGGCGGCATTTTAAAGCAATTGCCGGCCGCCCGCGCGATGACGCTGCGGTCCGCGGGCACGGGCATCTCGCCGCGCTGTGCGACGCCAGGCGGCAAGCGGTGCGGGCGATCGCTTCGATCGCCTGATGGCGCCTGCCTGCGGGTGGCATCGGCGTGAGGTGGTGTTGGCGGAGATGGGCAGACGCGGCGGCGGCCCGGGCCGGTCCTGTGTTGGCGGCGATGGACACTGGCGGGGCGGGATCGGCCGAATGCCGGCGCGACGGTGGCCGCTGCCGTGGCGGTGGCCCCGCATGCCACCGCGCCGCGGGTCGCGCGCGCCGCCGGCACGGCGATCGCGCGACCATGGGGCGGGCGATGGACTAGCGGCGGACCCAATAGCCGGCGTGGAAGCGATAGGCGGGGCCGTAATGCTCCCAGCGCGGGCCGACGTAGACGTAGCCCGGCCGTTCCACCACGTAGCGGCCGGCGACCCAGACGTGGTGGTGTCCGTCCCACTGCCAATAGCCCGGCAGCCACACGTAGCCCGGCCGCACCACCACCCGTTCCACGCGCGGCGGTGGCGGCGCGGTGCGGACCGCCAGTTCCACCACCTCGCGCGCCTGCGCGGGCGCGACGGCCATGCCACCGGCGAGCGCGCCGCCGAGCAGGGAGGCCAGCAACAAGGGACGAGCGAGCATACGATTCTCCGAAGGCATCGGCGGGGTGCCGATGCGGGAGGAAACGCCGCGGCCGGCGCGGCTGTTGACCGCGTCGCCGGCACGCATTCATGCAGCGGATAGCCAGGCGCTGACGCCGAGCGGCGGGACCGCCGCCGCGGGCGTGCATGCTGCAGCGCAACCTGCCCGCGCTGCGCCGCGCGCCTAGAATCGGGACATTCTCTTTTCGATGTCCGTCCGATGAGCATTCCCGCGTCCCGCGTTCCGTTGCCGCAGACGGACGCCAGCCCCTTGCGTTTCGTCACCGCCGCCAGCCTGTTCGACGGCCACGATGCGGCGATCAACATCATGCGCCGCCTGATCCAGGCGCAGGGCGCCGAAGTGATCCACCTCGGCCACAACCGCAGCGTCGAGGACGTGGTCCGCGCCGCGCTGCAGGAGGACGCCGACGCGATCGCGCTGTCGTCCTACCAGGGCGGCCACGTGGAGTACTTCAAGTACATGGTGGACATGCTGCGCGCGCGCGGCGCCGGCCACGTGCGGGTGTTCGGTGGCGGTGGCGGCACCATCACACCGGAAGAGATCGCCGAGCTGCAGGCCTATGGCGTGGAGCGCATCTACCACCCGAACGACGGCATGAAGATGGGCCTGGTGGAGATGATCGAGGACGTGGTGGCGCGTGCAGGGCGCGCACGGGACGCGGGAGCCGCGACCCGGGACCCGGAGCAAGCCGGCACCTCGATTCCCGGCATCGACGACGAGATCGGCATCGGCAGGATGCTGTCGGCCATCGAAGACGGCGCGTTCTCCGAGGCCGAACTGGCCCTGCTGCGCAAGCAATGGCAATCCGGTCTGCCTCGCCCTGCCGAGTCCCGGATCCCGGGCCCCGGGGCTCGCAGCGGGCGTGCCGCGCCCGTGCTCGGCCTGACCGGCACCGGCGGCGCCGGCAAGTCCTCGGTCACCGACGAATTGCTCAACCGCTTCCTGGCCAGCTTCCCGCAGATGCGCATCGCGGTGGTGTCGGTGGACCCCAGCCGGCGCCGCACCGGTGGTGCGCTGCTCGGCGACCGCATCCGCATGAACGCGCTGCGCAGCCCGCGCGTGTACATGCGCTCGATGGCCACGCGGCGCCAGCACGCCGCCACCAACCGCGTGCTGAAGGACTGCATCGCGCTGCTGAAGGGCATCGGCTACGACCTGGTGATCGTGGAGACCGCCGGCATCGGCCAGAGCGATTCGGAGATCGTCGACCTGGTCGATTTCCCGGTGTACGTGATGACCAGCGACTACGGTGCGCCGAGCCAGCTGGAGAAGATCGACATGCTCGACTTCGCCGAGCTGGTGGTGCTGAACAAGTACGACCGGCGCGGCGCCGAGGACGCGCTGCGCGACGTGCGCAAGCAGTGGCGGCGCAACCGTGCGGCATTCCAGTTGGACGATGAAGCGGTGCCGGTGTATCCGACCATCGCCAGCCAGTTCAACGACCCCGGCGTGAGTTGGATGTTCGTCAATCTGTGCCGCCTGCTGCGCGAGAAGCTGGCGACGCAGCCGGAGGCCGTGGCAGGTGCGCCGGTGCACTGCGATTTCCGCCCGCAGTTGGACACGACGCTGAAGGAGCCGCGCGCCACCGTGTTGATTCCCGGGGCGCGCGTGCGCTACCTGGCCGAGATCGCCGAGCAGGGGCGGGCGCTCAATGCCGGGGTGCAGCGCCAGGCCGAGGCCGCCGACCGGGCGCAGGCGTTCTGGCAGGCGCTGCACGCACTGCAGGATCCGCAGCTGCCGGCGCAACTGGAACTGTATGCGGCGCACGACCTGCTGCCGGCGCCGCGCACGGCCGCCGATGCATCCGCTGACGCCGTGGACACGAGCCTGCTGTTGCTGCGCCAGCGCTACAACGATGCACTGCAGTCGCTCTCCAATGCGTCGCTGAGGCTGCTGCGCGAGTGGCCGCAACGGCTGAAGTCGATCACCGACCCGGTCACCGAATACGCGGTGCGCGGCAAGTCGATCCGGGTGGAGAACTACCGGCAGTCGCTGAGCCATCAGTCCATTCCGAAGATCGCCGCGCCGCGCTACAAGAGCTGGGGCGAACTGCTGACCTTCCTCGGCAAGGAGAACCTGCCCGGCAGCTATCCGTACACCGGCGGCGTGTATCCGTACCGTCGCAGCGGCGAGGACCCGATCCGCATGTTCGCCGGCGAGGGCACGCCCGAGCGCACCAATCGGCGCTTCCACTACCTGAGCGTCGGCCAGCCGGCGGCGCGCCTGTCCACCGCCTTCGACAGCGTCACCCTGTACGGCGAGGACCCGGCGCCGCGCCCGGACATCTACGGCAAGATCGGCAACTCCGGGGTCAACATCCCGACCCTGGACGACATGAAGAAGCTGTACTCCGGCTTCGACCTGTGCGCGCCGACCACCAGCGTGTCGATGACCATCAACGGCCCGGCGCCGATGATCCTGGCGATGTTCATGAACACCGCCATCGACCAGCAGGTGGAGAAGTACCTCAAGGGCGACGCGCAGCGCTGGGCGCAGGCCGAGCGCACCCTGGCGCAGTTGTTCGAAGGCCGCGAACGCCCGCGCTATCACGGCGCGTTGCCGCCGGGCAACGACGGCCTGGGCCTGGCCCTGCTCGGGGTCAGCGGCGACCAGCTGGTGGACGCGCCGACCTATGCGCAGATCAAGGCGCAGACCCTGTCCAGCGTGCGCGGCACGGTGCAGGCCGACATCCTCAAGGAGGATCAGGCGCAGAACACCTGCATCTTCAGCACCGAGTTCGCGCTGCGCATGATGGGCGACATCCAGCAGTATTTCGTCGAGCAGAAGGTGCGCAACTTCTACTCGGTGTCGATCTCCGGCTATCACATCGCCGAGGCCGGGGCGAACCCGATCAGCCAGCTCGCCTTCACCCTCAGCAACGGCTTCACCATCGTCGAGTACTACCTGGCGCGCGGCATGCACATCGACGACTTCGCGCCGAACCTGAGCTTCTTCTTCAGCAACGGCATGGACCCGGAGTACACGGTGATCGGCCGGGTGGCGCGGCGCATCTGGGCGCGGGCGATGCGCGAGCGCTACGGCGGCAACGAGCGCAGCCAGATGATGAAGTACCACATCCAGACCTCGGGCCGCTCGCTGCACGCGCAGGAGATCCAGTTCAACGACATCCGCACCACGCTGCAGGCGCTGTATGCGCTGTTCGACAACTGCAACAGCCTGCACACCAACGCCTACGACGAGGCGATCACCACGCCGACCGAGGAGAGCGTGCGCCGCGCGGTGGCGATCCAGATGATCATCAACAAGGAGCTGGGGCTGAACTTCTGCGAGAACCCCTGGCAGGGCAGTTTCATCGTCGAGCAGCTCACCGACCTGGTCGAGGAGGCGGTGTACAAGGAGTTCGAGGCGATCAGTGAGCGCGGCGGCGTGCTCGGCGCGATGGACACCATGTACCAGCGCGGCAAGATCCAGGAAGAGAGCCTGTACTACGAACACAAGAAGCACGACGGCAGCCTGCCGCTGGTCGGGGTCAATACCTTCCTGCCCAAGGAGCACGCCGGCGAGACCGCGACCGAGATCGAGCTGATCCGTTCCACCGAGCAGGAGAAGGATCAGCAGATCGGCAACGTGCAGGATTGGCAGCGGCGCCGCAACGCGCTGGCGCTGGCCGCCGACGGCGCCGGCCTGGGCGCGCTGCAGCGTACCGCGCGCGAGCGCCGCAACGTGTTCGCGGCGCTGATGGAGGCGGTCAAGACCCATAGCCTGGGCCAGATCAGCCACGCGCTGTACGAGGTGGGCGGCGAGTATCGGCGCAACATGTAGGTGTGGCGGCAGGACCCGGGCGGCTGGAGGCTGGCGCGGGTGCTCTGCTACGGCGATCGCGCGGCGCCCGAGCTGGTGCCGCACTGAGCCTGCGCGGCGCACTCGCCGCCCAGATGGAGATGGAAGCGGTCAAGATCCAGAGTCTTGGCCAGATTAACCAGACAGTGATGCAGTGGACGGCCAGTATCCGCACAACAGGCGGGAGAATGGCCGGCGCTGCGGCACGCCGCTTGCTTGTGACTGGGCGGCGCGATCGCGCGTTGTCCATCACCGCCTGATAGCGGTGGGCCACCGCATCACGTCGGCGTTGCGCAGAAGCCTGTGCGGCGTGCTTGAATGACACGGCGCGCCGGGGGGCGCGCACCGGTGGCCGGGCGCGGGGACCTGGCGATGTTTTGCGGATGACGACGATCGTGCCAATCATGTGGATTGCCATCAGTGCGCTGGTGCTGGGGCTGGGGGCCGGAATCTGGTGGTGGCTGCGCCGTGGTGGCGATGCCGCGCAGGCGCGCGCCGCCTCCGAGCAGGCCGATTTGCCCGATGCGCTGGCGGCACCCGCACGCGCCGCAGCGGCCGCGCCTGTTGCCGAGGCGGAGTCGGGCGTCGACCCATTCGCCGACCCGGCCCTGCTCGACCTGGATCCGGTAGCGGACGCGGCGATCCTCGCGCGCCTGTGCGAGCTGGCGTTCGCCGACCGGCCCGCGACTGCGGCGGGAGCGGCCGCCCCGACGGTCATGGCCGATGCCGCCGCGGTGCTGGCGCGCATCGACGCGCATCCGCGCTATACGCCGCGGCGCCCGCACCTGCTGCCGCAGCTCACCCGCGCGATCAACGATCCGGCCGCCGGCGCCCACGCCATCGCCACGATCCTGGGCCAGGACCCGGCATTGGCCGGCAACCTGCTGCGCATCGCCAACAGCGTGGTCTACCGCCGCCATCCCGAGCCGATCGAGAACCTGGAACGGGCGGTGGCCCTGCTCGGCACCGAGGGCCTGCGCCAGATCGTGCTGGCGGCCCTGTTGCAGCCGGTGATCGTCGACGACGGCAGCGTCTTCGGCCGCTGTGCGGCGATCCTGTGGGAACACACCCTGCTGTCGGCGCACGCCGCCGCCCACGTGCCGGACCGCGAGGATGCCAACGCGGCGCAATTGCTGGCCCTGCTGTGCGGACTAGGGGCGGTCGCGGTGGTGCAGGTGTTGCGCGATGCCCACGCACGCCACGGCGAGGTGGCGCCCACGCCGGCGGCGATGACCGAGATGCTGGAGACCTGGTCGTCGCATTGCGCCAAGGCGATTTCCACCGACTGGGGCCTGTCGCCGCGGGTGCAGCGGGCGCTGGAGGAACAGGCAGGCGATGCCGAGGTGGCGAGCATGAGTCCGCTCGGGCTGGCGCTGCGCCGCCATCGCGCCACTGCCGCCGCGCAGCTGGCGGCGCGCTACCGCCGCTAGGTGGCGCCGTTGGCTGGTGCATCCCGCGATTGGCCGAACCGTGCGGCAGCGGCGCTTGGCCATTGGGCGAGGCGACAGGACATGGTCGTGGACGGCGACGCGACACCGCGTGCGGCGACGCGGGCGCGGATCAGCGTCGGGGACGCGGCGCCCGTGCCGTGGACTGCGTTTGCCCGGCGCTCGCGCGTGCCGAGGCGTATTCGCGGGGTCGTGCTGCGCGTCGGCAGCCTGGCGCTGGCCGCGGGCGGCGTCTTGGCGCACGACGTCGCGCCGGCGCTGGCATCGATGCCGCTTTGCTTGCTGGCGTTGTTGGCGCCGATCGCCGTCCATGCAGGCGGTCCCCTGTTCGCGGCGCGTGCGTGCGTCGCTGCCAGGTGGCCGCTCGGCGCCGCGTGGAGCCGGCCATGAGCTTGGCCGGGACGAAACGCGGTGCGTGGATGCCAGCGCCTTGGCTCAATCGGCTGCTGACCGGCGTGCAGGGTGTGTTGCTGTTGATCGGCGTCTCGGCGATGGCGGTCGGCGCCATCGCCCTGGTCCACGGCGTCTGGGCGCCGGGCATGGTCGAGCTGCCGGTGATAGTGCTCAGTCTTCCGCTCGCGACCATGGCGACGGTCGCGCTGCACGAGTGCGGCCATGCGTTGGCTGCGCGGGCCGCGGGCATGATCGTCTACCTGATCCATCTCGGTCCGCTGCAACTGCATGCGCGCCGCCGTGGCTGGAGAATGCGCTGGCGGCGCGCTCGCCCCGGCCAACCGATGGGCTTCGTGTTGCCTGTGCCGGATCCCGCCCTGCCGCTGTGCAGGCAGTATCGATTGACGATCGCCGGTGGGCCGGCGGCCAATCTGCTGGTGGCCGCGATCGCATGGCTCGCCGCGCGAGGCGCCGGGGTGGACAGCAACCTGGGCGCATTCTGCGTTGGCGTCGGCGTGTTCAACCTGGCGGTCGCGCTGATCAATCTGTTGCCGGTGCAGGGCCGCTCGGGAGCGACCGACGGCTTGCAGTGGGTGAATGTCGCGCAGTGGCGCGACGCGGATGCGCCGGCATACGTGCTCGCCGAACTCAATGGGTGGACGTGCAAGGGCGTCACCGCGGACAAGCTGCCGCCGTCCCGCCTGGACGTGCTGGCACGCAGCGATCTGGCCCTGTGTCACAGCTGGTTCGCGTTGAAGGCGGCGCAACAGCGTGGCCAGTGGCGGGAGGCGGCGGACCTGCAACCGCAGATGGAACAGCGCCTCGCCGAGGCGGGACCTGCGGCCGCGCACTGGGACACGCTGGTCATGCTGCTGCGGTGCGAATTCGCGTTTTCGCGCGCAATGGCGGGAAGCGCCGAGGTCGAGCTGCTGGATGCGGGACTGACGGCGGACGCCGAATGGATCGCCCCTGCGCTGCGCCCGCGCTGCCAGGCGTTGATGGCCGTGCGGCGCGGCGACGATGCGGCCGCGCAGGCGTGGTTGCGCCTGGCGGAGGCGGCGGCCGACGATCAGGTCGATCGCGCCCTGCGGACCACCGAAGCGGTGCTGCGCGATGAGATCCGTCGGCAGGCATGTCCGCAGGCCGAATGACCCGTGCTCCAGCATGGCCGCCACCGTGCGCTGCCTGCACGAAGCGCGGCGCGATTTTGCCCCCTTATGTAGGAGTCATGCGCCAAGCAGGCCGGAGGCGGCCTGCGTCGCGGCGCGTTCCGGCTGCACGCATGCAGCCGGCGCGCCGGTGGCGTGGCGAGCGCGTCTGCCTCAGCGCAGCGGCACGTCGGCGACCTTGTCCTGGTAGTCGCGCTTGGGGTCGATGCCGAACAGCACCTTGATGCCGGCCACCAGGCTGGAGCCGTTGAGCCAGATCTGCGCGTGATCCGGATCCAGGCGCAGCAGCGCTAGCTTGGGATCGTCCTTGCCCTGTTCGTACCAGGCGTCGATGAAGCCGTTCCACAGGCGCTCGATCACCGCCTGGTCGTTGTCCACGCTGAGCGTGCCGCTGATGCTGGCGAACAGGTCGTGGTTCTTGGCGCTGAACGCCGCGATCACCCGCTGGCTCTGCGTGAGCTTCTGCACCAGCGCGTTGTCCTTGGAGGTGAAGAACCAGATCGGGCCGCCGTGATCGCCCTCGAACTGCGCGGTCATCGGCCGCGCGTGGCCGTCCTCGACGCCGTCCAGGCCCAGCATCACGGTGCGGTCGGACTTCAGTGCCTTCCAGAATTTCTCTTCCAGTTCCTGCGGGCTGGCCATGTGGATCTCCGAGCGGGCGACAGTGCCCGCCTGCACTGTGCCGGGGTGGGCGCGCGCGGTCCGTGATGGGAGGGTGCAGGCGATGTGGAGAGTCAGTGCGCGCACGGCGCCGTAGGCACGGGCTGTGGTGCGGTGTGCCTGGAGCGCTGCGCGGCACTGCACAGCATCGCCGGCGGTGCGACCCTGTCGGGGGCGCCCATCGTTCGCAAGGAGGTCGCCAGGGCATCGTGCGATCTGTATCTCCCACAGCTGTTGTGGTTCGAGCGCCGAGTTTCTGGCGGGCTGGCTGCGCCGCGCGGAATGGTTCACGGCGCGCCGCACCGTGCACGGCGCGTGCATCCGTGTTTCACCGCGTGCGCATGCCGTGCTGGCTAGTCTCCGCGACGAGCGTCGGCCGCGTGCCGGCGCCCGCGCACGCTGTCACGGCGTGCGCATGTCCTCGTTACCGGGAAGACCGCATCATGATCAAGTGGGCCATCATCATCGCCATCATCGGACTCATCGCCGGCGCGCTCGGCTTCAGCGGCGTGGCGGGCGCGGCGATGGGCGTCGCCAAGTTCCTGTTCTGGGCCGGTATCGTCATCGCCCTGGTGCTGTTCGTGCTCGGCACGATGCTGGCCAAGAAGGTCAGTTGAGCCGAGAAGATCCGTTGAACAAGGGGGCTCGACCGCGCGGCGGGCAGGGCGCCCCGCCTTGGACTGCAGCGCGGACGCCGTGCTGCAGCATCGACGGACGCGACGCATCGCGTCGGCGCCCGCGTGCCCGGCGTGGGCCGGTGGACGTCTAGGCGTCGTTCGGAGTGTCAGCGTTGTCCGACGTGGTGCTGTCGTCGGACGCGGGCTTGGCCGCTGCGCGTGCTTCGCGCTTGCGCGCGTCCTTCTCTTCCTGCTGTTTCTTCTTGGCCAGCTCGCGCTGACGCTTTTCGAAGGAATAGTTGGGCTTGGCCAATGCGTTTCTGCCGTCTGGGGAATGGCATGAGTGTAGCGCGCTGCGCTGCGCGGCGCTGGCGTGCGAAACGGACAGGCCGTCGTCGGGACGGCCTGTCCTAGGCGCAGGTGCGGGAGTACGGCCCTCCCGGACCTTGGCTTACGGGCTCAGGTACTGCTGGATGGACGAATACACGTCGGCGAAGCGCGAGTAGTAGTCGGGATCGTTCGGGGCGCTGCAGTACGAGCTGCCGCCATACAGGCCGCCGCGCAACTGATAGGCGCCGCTGCTGTTGACGGTGAACAGGCCGGAGCCGGACGAGCCGCCTTCGGTGACGCCGGTGTTCCACTGCACGCGGTACAGAGGCGACCTGCCGCCGGCCGAGGTGGACAGTGCGGTGACCGTGCCCAGCGAATACTTCTTGACGTCGCCGGCGGGGTGGTGGATGCCTTCGATCGCGGTGCCGGTCGAGCCGATCGCCGAACTGCTCCAGCCCGCGTAGAACGCGCCGCTGGGCGGGGTGCTCTTCAGCTCCAGCAGCGAGGTGTCGCGGGTGGTGTTGGCGTGGCGCAGGTAGGCGCCGCCGCCGAGCGTGGTGTAGTTGGAGTTGACCGTGGAGCCACCGCAGGTGGTGGCGTCGTAGAACCAGTAGGTCTGCAGCGTGTTGGCCACGGCCTGGGTGCTGATGCAGTGCGCCGCGGTCCAGAACAGCGGCTTCTTCGGCGAATTGCTGTTGTTGAGCAGGGTGCCGGTGCACAGATAGGTGCTGCCGCCGCTGGTGAAGGTCATCCGCGCCACCGACTTGGCCGCCGAGGTGAAGCCGGAGGTCGGATTGGCGCGGCAGACGATGTCGCGCTCGCACGAATCGCTCTCGCCGATCATCGGCCGCATCATCGTGTCGCTGGCGACCGGGCTGATGTCCAGGTGCGACAGCTGCGGGATCTTCAGCGCGAAGCCCTGCGGATACTGGCCGACGGGCAGCTCGATCTCCACCACCATGCGCGCGCCGGCGATCACCGCCGACCAGCCGGGCTGGCTGCCGGCGAAATCGGCGCCGCTCTGCTGGAACACGCGGCCGTCTTCGCCGGCGAAGCGCAGTGTCGCCTTGCCCGGATCGCCGGGCTGGGCGCCGCTGCCGCTGAGCTGCAGCGCCGCGCGCAGCGCCTGCGCGTTGGTCGAGACGATTTCGAAACTGGTGACCTGGGCGCCATTGGGCAGGGTCTGCCAGCGCAGGCGGCGCAGGTTGATCTCGGGCTTGGCGATGTCGCGGGAAAAGCCGATCTGCAGCGGCTGGCCGTTCTTGACCTGCTGCCCGCGCGCCTGCTTCATCGCGGCGGCCTTGGTGCTGTCGGGTGCGGCCAGTTCGATCAGGCGCGGCGCGTGCGCGCTGCCCGAGGTGAGGCTGCGCAGTTCCGCGCCGCCGAGCGCGGCGGCATCCGGACGCGCTTGGACCGGGGCGGAATCCATCTCGGCTGCTGGGGGAGTGGCAGCCATGGCGACGGGGGACAGGCCGGCAATGCCGGCCAGCAACGCCATGTACAACGCATGCTTGCGATTCATCGATCTTCCTTCTGCGAAGAGGGACGAGACCATCCGGCAGGGGACCGGATGCCGTTGCACCCGAGTTCAGGGTGCCTGCCGAGGCTACGGGCGACGCCACGACCAATGCGTGCCCGACGTCACGCTCGGGAGGCCGGTTTCGTAGACAGCTGCACACATTGCGTGTGACGGCGGGTTATGCGTGAGGCATAAAAAAGCCCCTCCCGCGTGCGCGGGAGAGGCGATGCGAACGCCGTGACGCGAAGCAGCGCGCGCTCAGCGGCGCCGGTTCGACGGCACGAACTTGTACAGCTTGTTGACCCCGGTGCCGAAGTTGAAGCGGCTGTAGCCGGCCCCCCAGTACACCGCGCCATCGACGATCGCCGGTGCGCTGGACACCGAGCCGCCGGCATCGAAGCTCCACAGGGTGGTGCCGGTCTTCGCGTCGAGGACGGTCATCGCGCCGGACATCGAACCGGCATAGACCAGGCCCGGCGACGACGCCAGCGGGCCGCGGCCGCCGGCGCCGAACGCGGTCTGCACCGGATCGGTGCCCGGCACCTTGACCTGCCACAGGATCTTGCCGCTGCTCGCATCCAGCGCGGCCCAGGAGCCGGCGTTCCAGGTCTCGGTATTGCCCGGCGCCAGCGTGTACGGCGTGTGCCCGTTGTTGTTGATGGCCACGTACACGCGTGAGGCGAACGGATCCACCGACGAGCCCCATTCGATGCCGCCGGCGGTGCCGCCGGGGCCGACCTGGGTCGACCATACGGTCTGTCCGCTGTCGGCATCGAAGGCCCAGTACACGCCGCTCTTCTGCCCGGCGCCGACCAGCGCCTGCGGCTTGCCGTTGCGGATCACCGTGAACAGGTTGGCGCCGCCGCCGCTGAAGTCGTAGTCGGGCCCTTGCGGGTCCTGGCACAGGCCATTGGTCGGCGCGACCAGGCACGACAGCGACCACGCATCGGCGCCCTGCAGGCGGCGCGTCCACACCGGCTTGCCGCTGCGCATGTCCAGCGCCAGTACCGAATCGACGTAGTTGTCCGGCGCCATGCACGCCAGCTGCGCGGTCTTGTCGCCGTTGGCGTTCTTGACGCAGCTGGCCACGTCGGTCGGCACCGAGTAGTTGTTGCCGGTGGTGGCGTAGACGCGCTGGCGCAGCGGGTCGATCGCCAGCGTGCCCCACACCGACGCGCCGGTATAGCCTTCCGGCGTGGTGCGGAAGCTCCACAGCAGCTTGCCGGTCTTCAGGTCCAGGGCGGCGACGCTGCCGCGGAAGGAGTACTTGTAGCCGGCGCTCAGCCCGCCCCAGTCGCCGGAGGAGACGCCGACGTACACGCGGTCGCCGTAGATCACCGGCGAGGCGGTGATGCGTGCCTGCGGGTTGGATTCGACCAGGGTCTTCCACAGCAGCTTGCCGGTGCTCTTGTCGATCGCCAGCACGGTGCCGCTGGCCTGGTCGCCGACCAGGACGCTGTCGCGCGCGATCGCCGGGCTGTTGCGCGACAGCGAGCCGGCGATGCCGGTGTAGTCGGCCAGCTTCACCTGCCACACCGCCGTGCCCAGGTCGGTGTCGATGCGATACAGCTGGCCGCCCCAGTCCGGCACGTACAGCGCCGTGCCCTGCACGGTCGGCGTGGCCGACACGTCGCCCTGGGTGGTGAAGGTCCATGCGGTCTTCAGGCGCGCCGCGTTGGACGGCGTGATCTGCCATTCGCCGGGCGCGAAGCGGGTGTTGAGGAAGCCGCCGCCGGCGCTGTCCCAAAGGCTGTGCGTCGCGAACGGCGTGCCGCCGGAGAACGTGCTGCGCCATTGCACGCTGGCGGCGGTGGTGTCGGCGCTCGCCGCTGCGGTGCCTGCGGACTGTGCCATCGCCATTGCGCTGAACATCAAGCCGGGAATCAGCGCCAGCCGCAGGCGGGAGTGGTTCTGGTGTGCATCACGCGTTTTCATGGATGTCCTTCGGGCTTGGGAGTGAGGATCCCCCCGTCACGTCCGCGGCCATCCTAAAAGTGGAAATCCTTGCGTGTCATGTACTTACGAAAAAGTTAGGGACTGCGCAAAAGGTTGCGGCGATAGCGAGAAACGATGGCGGCAGCATCGCGCTGTCATCGTGCCGGCACACGCGTGACGCACGCCGGTGCCGGCTGCGATGGCCGTCGCGGCCGCGTCTTGCCGGGCATCGACACGGCGCGGCGACGCGCGCAGCCGTGGCGCGTGGCGATAAGCGCCGTCGATCTTCAGTGCGGGATTCGCAGCGTGAGCGCGGGCTGAATCGCGGTGTCGTCCGACGTGTGTGCGCTGCCACTGCGGCAATGCGGCATGGGCGATGCGAGCGCTTGGTTACACTGCGCGATCACCGTTGTCCGCACAAGGAACGCCTCGATGAAATGCCCCTCGCTGTTGTCCATCGCCATCGCGCTGTGCGCCACTGCCGCCGGTGCCGTACAGGCGGCGACGCCCGCGTCCACCGCGGCGCTGGAGGGCAAGGTCGATGCGCTGTACACGCGGGCGCCGGACACGCTCAAGCCCGACGAAGTGAAGGCGATGCAGCAGCGTCTGCTGGACTGGGCGCAACTGCAGCGCTATCGCGCCGACAATGCCGCGCTGCCGGCGCCAGCCGCGAACGCGCCGCGCGTGGTGTTCTACGGCGACTCCATCACCGACGCCTGGGGCCGCCGCGAAGGCACCACGTTCTTCCCCGGCACGTCCGCCTACGTCAACCGCGGCATTTCCGGGCAGACCACCGCGCAGATGCTGGTGCGCTTCCGCCAGGACGTGATCGACCTGAAGCCGGCGGTGGTGGTGATCCTGGCCGGCACCAACGATCTGGCCGGCAATACCGGACTGTCCACGCTGGAGATGATCGAGGACAACCTGCGTTCGATGACCGAACTGGCCCAGGCCCACCACATCAAGGTGGTGCTGGCCTCGGTGCTGCCGGTCACCGACTATCCGTGGCGGCCGGGCCTGCAGCCGGCGCAGAAGGTGCGTGCGCTCAATGCCTGGATGCAGCGCTACGCGCAGCAGCAGGGCGCGGTGTACCTGGACTACTACAGCAAGCTGAGCAACCGCGACGGCGGTATGGACAAGACCGTGGCGATCGACGGCGTGCACCCCAACACCGCCGGCTATGCGGTGATGGCGCCGCTGGCCGAGCAGGCGATCCAGCGCGCGCTGGCGCAGCCCTGAGCCGCCTTGGCCCCTCTCCCCCCCCCCCCCGGGAGAGGGGGTGAGGGTCGGGGCGCGGGCAACAATGATCGGCGAGGCCGCAACCGCAATCGCTCAGAACCGCTCGCCATCCGGCAGATAGCGCCATTCGCCCGGCGCCAGCTTGCCCAACGGAATGCGGCCGATGCGCAGGCGGCGCAGCCCGCTCACCTGCAGTCCGACCTGCGCGCACATGTCGCGCAACTGGCCCGGTTGCACGTGCTTGATCGCAAACCGCAGGCGCTGTTCGCTCTGCCAGCTGACCTTGCACGGCGGCAGCGTGCGCGAGCCATGGCGCAGCCCGTGCGCGAGCCGGTGCAGGCCGTAGGGCTGCAACGTGCCGCTCACCTCCACCACGAATTCCTGCTCCAGCGTGGCCGCGTCCTCGCTCAGCCGCCGCAGCACGCGGCGGTCCTGGCTCAGCACCAGCAGCCCGCTGGCCTCGGTCTCCAGCGGCAATGGCACGCTCAGGCGCAGGAAATGGCGCTTGAGCATGCGCACCTCGCCGGCATCCAGCGCGCTGCGGTGGCCGGGCGTGGCCAGCGCGAGCGCGTCTTCGGCACGCAGTCCGGCCGGTTTGTGCAGCAGCAGCGTGACCGCCTGCGCCGGGCCGAGTTGCGCGTCCGCCGCCAGCGTCACCCGCTGGGTGGTGATCGGGGTCTGCGGCTCCTCGACCACCACGCCGTCGACGCTGACCCAGCCGCCCTCGATGTACTGCTGCGCCTCGCCGCGCGAACACGGCAGCAGGGCGGCGAGATGCTTGTCGAGACGGACGGGGCTGGACATCGGCACTGCAACGATCGGTCGGGGGCGCAGTGTACGGGCCGCGAGCGGGCGCCGCCACGCGGCGGCGTCTCAGCGCGCGTCCAGTTCCAGCTGGGTCAGGTACAGGCGCAGGTCGAATTCCAGCCGGTGGTAGTCCGGCACCATGTGCAGGCACAGCTGATATAAGGCCTTGTTGTGCGCGCTTTCCTTCAGGTGCGCCAGTTCGTGGGCGACGATCATCGGCAGGAAGGACGCCGGCGCATCGCGGAACACGCCGGCGATGCGGATCTCGCGGCTGGCCTTGAGCTTGCCGCCCTGCACCCGCGACACCGTGGTGTGGGTGCCCAGCGCGTGCTTCACCGCCTGCAGGCGATTGTCGTAGCTCACCTTGTGCAACGGCTCGGCGCTGCGCATGCAGCGGTCCTTCAGCGCCTGGGTGTAGTCGTACAGCTGGCGGTCGGTGCGTACCGCGTTGGCCTCGGGGTAGCGGCTGCGCAACCAGTCGCCCAGGCGCTGGCGCGCGATCAGCTCGCGCACCTGGTCCAGGACCTGGGGTGGGTAGCCGACGAGATAGCGCAGTGTGTCCATGCCGCCACCTTAGCGTGCCGCGCGTTGCACGCGTAACCGCCGCGGTCCTGCGGCTTCGCGGGCGGGTGCCGGCGCTGCGGGTATCATGCGCTTTCCGAATCCGAGTCCGTGGACGCTTCCGATGCGCAATCCCCTGCAGGAGCAACTGCTCAAGGCCGGCCTGGTGAAGAAGAGCCAGGTGGCGCAGGTCGCGCGCGAGCAGGCCAAGGCGCGCCAGGGCAAGACCCCGCCGCCGCCCAGCGCCGAGCAGCGCGAGAGCGAGCGGCTGCGGCAGGAGCGGGTGGAGCGCGACCGGGCGCTGTCGGCCGAGCGCAATGCCCAGGCCCGCGTGCAGGAGCAGCGCGCGCAGGCGCGGCAACTGGTCGAGAGCCACAAGCTCAAGGCCGACGGCGAGATCGACTACCACTTCACCGATGCCGGCAAGATCCAGCGGCTGCGGGTGGATGCGGCCTTGCGCGCGCAGCTGATCGCCGGCAGCGTGGTGATCGCGCGGCTGGATGCCGGCTACGTGCCGATTCCGCGCGCGGTGGTGGAGAAGATCGTGGGCCGCGACCCGGCGACCATCGCGTTCGACGCGCTGGCGGCACCGCCGGCCAGCGGCGAGGACGATCCCTACTACGCCCGCTTCCAGGTGCCGGACGACCTGATCTGGTGAGGCGGGCGCCGCGCGGCGCCCCATGAACGTCCTGGGAAGGTGAAGCCGGCGTGCATTGCATTCGCCGGCGCCGGCCGCATCATCCAGGCAAGGCAACAGTGCGGAGACGACCATGGCCACTGGGTGGGCAGGCGACGGCGCGGTGCAGGACCAGATCGATGCGACCGTCGAGGATGCGATCAAGCGGGCGCGCAGCCAATTGCCGCAGGGCCCGGGACTGAGCCATTGCGAGGACTGCGCCGCGCCGATCCCCGAGGCGCGGCGCAAGGCGGTGCCGGGCGTGCGCCTGTGCGTGGCCTGCCAGGACGCGCAGGACCGCGCGCAGCACGAGCACAGCGGCTACAACCGCCGCGGCAGCAAGGACAGCCAGCTGCGTTGACGCTCAGTGGGCGCGGTCGGCGCCCGGCGTCGGCTGCGCATGCAGCGCGATGTTGAGCTGATCGACCACGATTGCCCAGTCGGCGTCTTCCAGGCGCTCCTCGCGCAGCAGTTGCGCCTGCGCCGGCGTCCAGAACGGCGCCTCTTCCAGACGCATGGCATCGGGCAGCGGTGCGTGCTGGGCGATGAACCGGCGGATCTCCGGCTCGCTGTTGGGCAGGCCGAGCTGGGCGAAGAGGTCGGCGAACGGGTGAATGGCGGGTTCCATGCGGTACCTGGTCGGAAAGAGGAGAGGGCCGCGCGAGGCGACTGGCGTGGACCATACCCGCTGCGCCATGTGCGTGGCGTCAGCGTGGGGCCGTCGCGGCGCTCAGCCCAGTCCGGACGGAACCGGATGGCCGCGCCAGCGGCGCGTGCTGCGCTGGAAGAACAGGCTGTTGGGGATCTGCAGCACGCTCTCGCCGTCGCCGTCGCGTTCCTCGCGCAGCGTGGTGTAGATCAGGTTGATGTCGATCACCTGGCCCTTCAGGCCCGGCTTCTCGCCGTTCTCCAGCAACTCGATGTGGTCGTGCAGGCGGAACGGCCGCGTGGTGAAGATCAGCAGCGCGCAGAAGATGTTGGACAGCACGCTCCAGGCGGCGAAGAACGCCACGGCCGCGACCGCGGCGAACCCGGTGAAGGCGGTCCACAGCACGGTGCCGGAGACGCCGAAGCGGTCCAGGATCAGCAGCAGCGCCGCGGCGTAGATGACGAAGCCGCTGCCGCGGCGGGCCATCATCACCAGCTCCGGCGGCAGCGCGTAGTGTTCGCCCAGGCGTCGGATCAGCCGCCGCAGCACGGTGCGCAGCAGCCAGGCGCCAAGCACGATCAGCACGATCTGCGCGCCGGGCACGATCACGTCGAGCCAGCGGTGGGTCCAGGGCGGCAGCAGGGTATGCAGCGAGGGCATCGCACATCGGAGAACGCAGGGGAGCCGCGATGGTCGCAAGCGTGGCCGTTGCGGGCAAGTGCGGGAGCGGGCCGCGCGCGGCACCGCGATGCGGCAGTCAGGTGGCACGCTCCAGTGCGTCCCACTGGGCGTCGGTGACGTCCGGCAACGCCTCCAGCGCAGGTTTGGCGAACAGATAGCCCTGGTAGAGATCGATGCCCAGCGCGCGCAGCGCGTGGTACTCGGCGGGCGTCTCCACGCCCTCGGCGAGCACGCGGCAACCCAGCGGCGCGGCCATCGCGACGATGCCGCCGACGATGTGGCGGCGCGCGGCACTGGCGTCGATGCCGCGGATCAGCGCCATGTCCAGCTTGATCAGGTGCGGCTGGAAATCGGCGAGCAGGGTCAGGCCGGAGTGGCCGGCGCCGAAATCGTCGATCGCGGTGAGAAAGCCGCGCTGCGCGTAGTCACGCAGGATGCGCACGACCTTGGGCAGGTCGGCGATGCGTTCGGACTCGCTCAACTCGAAGATCAGGTCGCCGGTCGGCACGCCGAAGTGCTCGGCCGCCTTCAGGGTCAGGCGGATGCAGGTCGCCGGCTCGTACACCGCATTGGGAATGAAGTTGATCGACAGGCGCGTGCGCAGGCCCAGGCGTGCGGCGGTGGCGATCGCCTGCACCCGGCAGGTCTGGTCGAAGCGGTACAGCTGCTCGGGGCGCACCCGCGCCAGCACCTCCGCCGCGCCGCTGCCGTCCTCGCCGCGCACCAGCGCCTCGTAGGCGTAGAGCGAGCGGGTGGCGGCATCGACGATCGGCTGGAACGCCATGCGCACGGCGAAATCCAGCGGCTCGCCATCGCGGCAGTTGCCGCAGGCGGGCTGGCCGAGTTCCGCGGACAGGGAGCGCAGGAGCATGCCGAACCGAGACGAGGGGAGAGATCGCAGTATGCGCCTGCCTCGTGAAGACGGCGCCGTGCTTTCCTGGCCTGGCCTGGCGCCTGCCAGGCCCGCCCCGACGCGCCGTCGCGGTGCGCGCCCGTGGCGGTGTGGATCCCTCGGGCATGCGCAAGCGTCCGTTGCCGCGTTGTTCCTGGTCTCCTTGGCACGCGCAATGCAGCGTGGCGTGCCCGGGGGACGAGGGCGCGCCTAGCCGGCGTCGGCGACGTCGACCTTCTTCAGCACGCGGGTGGTGCCGAGTACCTCGACCCGGCCGCCGGCGCGGTGGAACGCGGCCAGGTCGGCCTCGATGCGCTCGCGGCTGAGGCCCTTCTGCGCCTTGTCGGCGGTGCTGGCGCCGCGTGCGTTTCTGGCGCTGGGCGAAGCGGTGTTGCTGGTGGGGCGTGCCATGCTGGAACTCCTGCAGTCAGTACATCGTCAGGGGAATGCCGCGGGTCAACTGCTCGTGGTGGGTGCGGCGGATGTCGCGGCAGTACGGGCCGGCCATCGCGAACTTGCGGCAGATCGCCGGGCGCAGTTCGTAGATCGAACAGCACATGCGTGCGCCGTCCACCGCCACGCACCAGCCGTCCTCGTCGCGCGCCATCACATGCAGGCCTTCGCGGGTATGCTCGGTGAGATGCTCGGGGACGCGGTCGTCCGGCATCACCAGCACGGTCAGGCGGCAGCAGATCGCGTCGCAGCGGTCGCAGGCGATGCCGGTGTCGGTCGCGTCCCGCGCGGCCGCGCTCATGCGTGACCACCGCGATCGGGTGCCATGGGGCGGCATGGAGGCGGGGGCGGCAGGGCCAGACGCTCGGCGTGGAGCGTGGCAGGGGCGAAGGACATGGCGCTCCGGATGGATCCGGCCCGCAGCGGGACGGAGGTTGGCGCGAGGAGGAGGCGAGTCGGGCGACAGAAACGGCCGGACGAGACGCGCGTGGCGATAGGACGCTGAAGCGTGGGGCCATGCTACGCCAGTTGCTGCGGCGCAGTGTGAACGGTGCCAGCCGCGCGGCGGCGCCGGCGGTGCGGCAGGCCGGTCGCAGGCGCCGGGGCGCGTGGCCCGCCTGCGCGGCGCTAGGCCTGCGCCGCGGCCAGCGCCAGGCCCTGCACCACGCCGAACGAGGGGTCGCCGTGGACCAGGCGCGCCTGCGGGAAGGCGGCGGCGACCAGGCGCTGCAGATACCCGGCGCGCGACATGCCGCCGGTCAGGAACACCGCGGCCGGCTCGCCGCCGATGTCCTGGCGCACCTGCGCCAGCAGTTCCTGCAGCGCCTCCAGGTAGCTGCGTGCGGCCTGCACCAGTTCCTCGGCCTGCACCTGCACCTGCAGCCCCGTTTCGATGTAGTCCAGCGTTTCCTCGTGCCGCTCGGCGTCGCTGAGGCGGATCTTGCTGCGCTCCACCGCGCGGTACAGGCGGGCGGTGTTGCCCGGTTCCTGCAACGCCCGCAGGCGCGTGTCGTACGGCGCCGGCACGGCGTCGTAGCGGTGCTGGCGGAAATCGCGCTGGCGGGTGGTGTCCTGCACCATCGCCGCTTCGACGTAGTGGTGCGAGGGCACGCGGGTGAGGCCGCGGCCGAACTGTGGCATGAACCCGGCCAGGCTCAGCGCCAGGTCGATGTCGGTACCGCCGCGCGGGATGCCCCAGGCACGGTGCACCTGCGGCGGAGCGTCGCCGCCGACGCTGGCGTAGGCGATGTCGGTGGTGCCGCCGCCGATGTCCACCACCACCGCGGCGTGGCGTTCGCGGCTGACCGCGTGGTAGTGCATCGCCGCGGCGGCCGGCTCCTCCAGGAAGGCGACCTCGTCGAATCCCGCGGTGATCGCCGCGCCGTGCAGGATCTCCAGCGCCTGCGCGTTGCCGGCCTCGCCGATCGAGCTGCGGAACTGCACCGGGCGCCCGAGCAGGGCGCGGCGCACCTGCACGCCCAGTTGCTGCGAGGCGGTCAGGCGGATGTGTTCGAGAATGTGCGCGGCGATGCCGGCGATGGTCTGGCGCGCGCGCGGATGCAGGTTGTAGCCCAGCATCGACTTGGGGCTCTGCACCAGGTTGCCTTCGCCCTCGACGAAGTACGCGTCCAGCGCGGCATCGCCGTAGACCGCGTTCTGCAGCAGCGCCGCGGAACTGCGCGGCTCGCGCATCTGCGCTTCCATCCACTGCCGGCGCACCACCCGGATCGCGTCGCGGCGCAGCGCCTCGGGGCTGCGTTCGCGCCCGGCCGCGAGCGCATCGCGGCGGCCGGCCTCGATCAGCTCGTCCACCTGCCGTTCTAGCGCCGGGGTCAGGTCGAACTCGGCCGGGTCGCGCATCACCTCGGGGAAGTACACCGTGGTGCGGAACTGCTGTTGCGCGCCGAAGTCGATCGGCACCACGCGGCCGTCGATCACCGCGGCGGCGGCGGAATTGCTGGTGCCGAAGTCGATACCGAGGCGCATGACGGTGCCGGGGGCGGGAGGGGCCGCGCACTGTGGGGCAAGCCGCGGCGCGACGCAAGCGCGGCCGAAAAACGCACGAGGCCCGCATCGGCGGGCCTCGTGGGGAAAGGCGGAACCGGGTCGCTTACAGCGCGGCGCCGGCGTGGCCCTGGTTCTTTTCCTGCTCGGTGGCCTCGCGCACGCCGGCCACTTCCACCGCGAAATGCAGCACCTGCCCGGCCAGCGGGTGGTTGCCGTCGATGGTCACCAGTTCGTCGCCGACCTCGGTGACGGTAACCAGCAGCGGGCCCTGGTCGGTCTGCGCCTGGAACTGCATGCCCGGCGCCAGCGACTCGGCATCCGGGAACGAACCGCGCGGCACCTGCTGCACCAGTTGTTCGTGGCGCGGGCCGTAGCCTTCGGCCGGGATCACGTCGGCGGTGACCGATTCGCCGGTGCGCTTGCCGGTCAGCGCCTTCTCCAGGCCCGGCACTATGTTGCCGGCGCCGTGCAGGTAGCTCAGCGGATTGTCCGGCGAGGACTGGTCGATCACCTCGCCCGCATCGTCGGTCAGGGTGTAGTGGATGGTGGCGACAAGCCCGTTGGCGATCTCCATGGGAAACCTCGTTCAGTGAGTAAGGGGGGATACGCCGGCACAGTCACAGCGCGATGAGAGGGTGCTACCCGGCTACCCTAACGAAAAGCGCCGTGGCGCCGCAAGTCGCCGCTGGTGCGGCGCATTCAGCCCGGCGGCGGCCGGCGCAGCGCGGTGCGCCGCGCCAGCCAGGTCTCCGGGGTCTGCGGCTTGACGAACAGGGCCTGCAGTTCCGGATGCTCGGCGCGCGCGGCGGCCTCGATGCGCTCGATGCAGGCTTCGATCTGCGCGGTGCTGCGCTGGTCCTCGAACTCGGCGCTGAGCGCGGCCACCACCTGGTCCGGCCCCATCTGCACGCTGAGCACGCCGTTGACCGCGCACACGTCCGGATCGGCCGCGGCGATCCGGCGCAACGCGTCGCCGAGCGGGCGCGCCGCCGGCTCGCCGATCAACAGGCCCTTGGTCTCGCGCGCCAGCACGAACGCCGAGCAGGCCAGCACCGCGGCGATGCCGATCGAGGCCACGCCATCCAGTGCCGGCATGTCCAGCCACTGCGCGGCGAGCAGGCCGGCCAGCGCGATCAGCAGGCCGATCAGCGCCGCGCTGTCCTCCACCAGCACGGTGAACAGGCTCGGGTCCTTGCTCTCGCGGAATGCCTGCACATAGCTCAGGCGGCCTTTGCGCGCCCGGAACTCGCGCAGCGACACCCACCACGAGCCGCCTTCGAACAGCAGCGACAGCCCCAGCACGATGTAGTTGAGGGTGTGGTCGCTGGCCGGCTGCGGATCGCGGATGTGGGCGATGCCCTCGTACAGCGACACGCCGGCGCCCAGCGCGAACACCAGCAGGGCGACGATGAAACTCCAGAAGTACAGTTCGCGCCCGTGGCCGAACGGGTGGGTGGCGTCGGCCGGGCGCGCGGCGCGGCGCAGGCCGTACAGCAGCAACAGCTCGTTGACCGTGTCCACCAGCGAATGCACGCCTTCGCTGAGCATCGCCGAACTGCCCGAGATCGCCGCGGCGACGAACTTGGCGATGGCGATGGCCAGATTGCCGGCGAGCGCGGCGTAGATGGCGAGACGGGACCCGGATGAGGCGGACATGGCGTTCCTGCGGCTGGCGCGGCCGCACGGCGGCACGGGGCGGGCGACTACAATAGGCGGCTTCCCGTTGTCACCGTATCAAGGACTCCCCATGCCCGCCGCACCCGCCTGCCCGCAATGCACCCTGGAAAACACCTATGTCGACGGCGCCAACTGGGTCTGCGCGGACTGCGGCCACGAGTGGTCGGTCGCGGCCGAGGCCGCCAACGACGCGGCGACGGTGGTGCGCGACAGCAACGGCAACGTGCTGCAGGCCGGCGACACGGTGGTGGTGATCAAGGACCTGAAGGTCAAGGGCGCGTCGATCCCGCTCAAGCAGGGCACGGTGATCCGCGGTATCCGCCTGGTCGAGGACGATGCCGAGCACATCGAAGGCAATTCGGACAAGATCAAGGGCCTGGTGCTGAAGACCTGCTTCCTGCGCAAGGCGTGAGTCGCCGACGCGGCGGGGCGCCGCGCCGCGCGCCATGCAAGACGCGCGGCGGCGGCGCGCCGGCTCAGCCGCTGCGCGCCCAGGCGCGCGCCGGCAGCGCGAGGATCCAGGCCGCGCACAACAGCGCCAAGGCGCTCCATGGCAGCGCAGCGACCCCGTAGCGCTGCAACAGCGCGCCGCCGAGTCCGCCGCCGACGGCGATCGCCAGGTTCCAGGTGGTGACGATCAGCGATTGCGCCAGATCGGCGGCAGCGCCGGCGCGGCGCGCCATCGCGGTCTGGAACAGCGTGGCGCAGCCGCCGAAGGCCAATCCCCACAGCGCCAGCGCCGTCGCCACCAGCGTCGGCGCCCGTGGCCACAGCGCCAGCGCGAGTGCCGCCAGCGCGAACAGCGTGATGCTCGCCAGCAGCAGCGGCCGCAGCCAGCGGTCGATCCACACCCCGACTCCGACGATGCCGAGCAGCGCGCTCAGCCCGAACAGCAGCAGGTAACGGTCCAGCGCGGGCTCGGGCTCGATCCGCGCCAGCAGCGGCGCCACGTAGGTGTAGAGCAGGTTGTGCGCCAATACGAACGGCAGCAGCGTCGCCAGCACCTGGCCGACCCCGGGCAGCGCCATGACCCGGCGCAGCGGCAGTTGCGCCTGCGGCGCCTGGCCGGCGAAGTCCGGTACCGCGGCGCGCACCCAGGCGAGCAGCGTCAGGCTCAGCAGCGACATCGCGCCGAACGCCCAGCGCCAGCCCAGATGCTGCCCGAGCAGGGTCCCGGCCGGAATGCCCAAGGCCAGTGCCAGCGGCGTGCCGATCATCGCCACCGCGATCGCGCGGCCCTGCTGTGCCGGCGCCGCCATGCGGCTGGCGTGGCCGGCAAGCAAGGCCCACAGCAGGCCGGCGCTGACGCCGGCGAGCAGGCGTGCGGCCAGGATCAACGCGTAGTCGCCGGATAGCGCGGTGACCGTGTTGGCGACGGCGAAGCCGGCGATGGCCAGCAGCAGCAACGGCCGCCGGCGCCAGCGCCGGGTCGCGCTGGTCAGCGGGATCGCGGCCAGCAGCGAGCCCAACGCGTAGACGCTGACCAGTTGCCCGATCCATGCCGCCTCGACCTGCAGCCCCACCGCCATCGCCGGCAGCAGGCCGGCCGGCAGCGTCTCGGTGAGGATGGTCACGAACCCGGCGCAGGCCAGCGCGAGCAGGCCGCTCCAGGGCAGGCGCGGCGCGGCCTGCGGCAGCGCGGCGTCCCGACGCGGTGCCGGCGCCACGCCGTTCATGCGCCCGCGCCGCGCAGCGCGGCATACGCCGCATCGCGCAGCTGCCCGACGAACGCGCCGGACATGCCCTCGTAGAGCGTGTTGGTCAGCGCCACCACGCTCAACTCCCGGGCCGGGTCGACGAACCAGCTATGCCCGTAGGCGCCGCCCCAGCGCCAGCTACCGGGCGCTTCCGGGGTCGCGGTCGGCCGTGGGTCGCGCAGCACCGAAAAGCCCAGGCCGTAGCCCCAGCCCGGTGCGTCCGGCGGACCGAGTTCGCCGACCTGGGCGCGGCCCATCTCTGCGACCAGCGCAGCCGGCAGCAGCGGCGCGCCGCCGCCCCGCAGCGTCTCCAGCAGTCGCAGCACGTCGCCGGCAGTGCCGACCATGCCGGCGCCAGCCGACGCGAACGCGTTGCGGTCCAGCGCGCGCGAGGGATGGAAGACGATGCCGGCGCCGTCGGCAAACGGCGCGACCACTTCGCCTTCGCCCAGCCGATGCGGCGCAGGCCGGCCGTTGACGTAAGGCACCGCCAGGGTGGCGGCGTCCTCGGCATGGAAGGCAGTGGCCCGCATCTCCAGCGGGGCGGTGACCAACGCATGGACCAGCTGCGCCAGCGGCTGGCCGCTGGCCGCCTGCAGCAACGCACCGGCGACGTCGATCGACAGCGAATAGCCCCAGCCGCTGCCCGGCGCGTACTGCAGCGGGACCTGCGCCAGCCGCCGCAGGTTCTCTTCCAGGCTCAGGCCGCTGTTGTCCATCCCGTCCGAGACGCCGGCGCGCGCAAGCGGGCCGCCTTCGGGTTCGAGGAAGCGGTAGCCGAATCCGGCGCTGTGGCTGAGCAGTTGGCGCAGGCTGATGTCCGGCACCTGGCCGTCGGCTAGGGCGGGGCGGAACCACGGCAGCCAGCGTGCGATCGGCGCGTCCAGGCTCAGGCGGCCCTGCGCCACCAGCGCCAACGCCGCAGTGGCGACGATCAGTTTGCTGACCGAGGCCAGGCGGAAGCGGGTCTCCTCATGCATCGGCCGCTGCGCCTCGCGGTCGGCCCAGCCGGCTGCGCGGCGGTAGACGCAGGCGCCGCGATGGGCGACCAGCACCACCGCACCGACCAGCCGCTGTTGCTGCAGGGCGGCGTCGATCGCGGCATCCAGCGGCGCGGCCTGGTGGGGCGACAGCGGTGGCTGCGCAGGGGAGGGAAACGCGGAGGCAGTGGTAGAAGAGGCGGGCATGGGCGCAGCGCTCGGTGAAGGGAGCTGCAGCGTGGACGCCTGCCGATTGCGGAAAAAGACGGGTAGAGTTCCTGGCTGCAAGGACACGAATGTCCGCAATGGGGGCGCTGCGATGGACAGTCTGGGGAGCCTGCGTGGCTTCGTGCAGGTGGTGGAGAACGGCGGCTTCGCCGAGGCCGGGCGGGTGCTGGGCCTGTCTGCCTCGGCGATGGCCAAGAGCGTGGCGCGGCTGGAACAGTCGCTGGGTGTGCGCCTGTTCCATCGCAGCACCCGCAGCCTGACCCTGACCGCCGAAGGCCAGCTGTTCCTGCCGCGCTGCCGGCGCATCCTGGCCGAGGTCGAAGCGGCACGCGGCGAGCTGGGCAGCCTGGCGGCGACGCCGAAGGGGCGGCTGCGGATCAGTCTGCCGATGAACAACAACGTGCTGCTGCCGGTGCTGGGCGACTTCATGCGCGCCTATCCGCAGGTCCAGCTGGACCTGGATTTCGACGACCGCCTGGTGGACGTGATCGAAGAGGGGTTCGATGCCGTGCTGCGCGTGGCCGAGCCGGACGATTCGCGGCTGGCCTCGCGCCGCCTGGGCAGTTTCCGCCGCTGCCTGGTGGCCGCACCGGATTACCTGCAGCGCTGCGGCACGCCATTGCAGCCGGCCGATCTGCTGACGCATCAGTGCCTGCACTACCGCTTCCGCAGCAGCGGGCGCCTGGAAGCCTGGCCGCTGGGTGCGGCGGCGGCTGGCCTGCCGTTACCCGTGTCGATGGTCTGCAACAACATCGAGACGCGGCTGAACTTCGCCCTGCGCGGCTGCGGTATCGCCTTCCTGCCGGAGCATTCGGTGCGCGCCGAACTGGAAGCCGGCACGCTGCGCACGCTGCTCGACGACTATGTCGATTCCACCGGCACCTTCCATCTGTTGTGGCCGTCGAGCCGGCACATGCTGCCGAAGCTGCGCGTGTTCGTCGATTTCCTCGGCGAGCGGTTGATGTTCTAGGTGTGCCGGAAGCGGACAATGGCGTTGGGCAGCGGCATGGCCGGTTGCGGCACGCATAGCCGATGCCCGCGGCCTTGCTACCGCGGGCTGCGGCATACTTGCCGCAGCCACGCAGCGGACATCAATCCAGCGTCGGGTAGTCGATGTAGCCCTTGGCGCCGCCACCGTACAGCGTGTCGGTGTCGAGCGGATTCAAGGGGGCGTCGCGACGCAGCCGTTCCACCAGGTCCGGGTTGGCGATGAACGGGCGGCCGAACGCCACCGCGTCGGCGCGGCCGGAGGCCACGGCGTCTTCGGCCAGCGCCTTGTCGTAGCCGTTGTTGACCAGCCACGGGCCATGGAACTTGGCGCGCAGCGCGGCATAGTCGAAGGCGATGTTGTCGCGCGGGCCGCCGGTGGCGCCCTCGATCACGTGCAGGAAGGCCAGGCCCAGCGGATCCAGGCGTTCCACCGCGCGCTCGAACAGCGGCTGCGGGTCGCTGTCGCGCGCATCGTTGGCCGGGGTCACCGGCGACAGGCGCACGCCGGTGCGGTCGGCGCCGATCTCCTGCGCCACCGCCTGCACCACCTCGAACAGCAGGCGGGTGCGGTTCTCGATGCTGCCGCCGTAGGCGTCGTCGCGGTGGTTGCTGCCGTCGCGCAGGAACTGGTCGATCAGGTAGCCGTTGGCGGCATGCACTTCCACGCCGTCGAAACCGGCGGCGATGGCGTTGCGGGCGGCGCGGCGGTAGTCCTCGATCACGCCGGGAATCTCATCCAGGCGCAGCGCGCGCGGCGCCGACACTGCGGTGAAGCCCTCGGCGGTGAAGGTCTTGGCGTCGGCGCGCAGCGCGCTGGGCGCCACCGGCGCGGCGCCGTCCGGCAACAGGCTGACGTGGGAAATGCGGCCCACGTGCCACAGCTGCAGCACGATCTTGCCGCCGCGGCGATGCACTTCGTCGGTGATCGTCTTCCAGGCCGCGACCTGCGCGTCGCTGTAGATCCCCGGGGTGTCCTTGTAGCCCTGGCCCATCGGGCTGATCTGGGTCGCCTCGGCGACGATCAGGCCGGCACTCGCGCGCTGGCCGTAGTACTCGGCGGCCAGCGGCGAGGGGATGCGGCCTTCGCCTTCGGCGCGATTGCGGGTCAGCGGCGCCATCACGATGCGGTTGGCCAGTGCGATCGCGCCCAGGCGCAGTGGCGTGAACAGCGGGGAAGCGGTATCGGTCATTGGTGTCTCTCGGTGGTGGGGGTAGCGCGGACCCTACAGCGGGACGCTGCAAGGCGCTGTGCGTACAGGAGATGGGGACGCATCCGGCGCTTTCGCGGCGGCGCGATGGGACAGTGCGTTGCTGCGGCTGCACGCTGGTCGGCGTGCCGCCGTGTCAGGCGCAATGCAACGCGGCGTTGCGTACGAGGGGATGCAGGGCTTGCTGCAATGCACAATAATGCGCAGCCCTTCTCTCGGGACGTGCGCATGACCTCATCCGCCACGGCGCCGCTGTCGCGGCGCGGCTACGTGCTGATCCTGTTCGCGCTGGCGATGGGCGGTTTCGCGATCGGTACCAGCGAGTTCTCCACCATGGGCCTGATGCCGTACATCGGCCGTGGCCTGGGCATCGATGCGCCGCACGTCGGGCACCTGATCAGCGCCTACGCGCTGGGCGTGGTGGTCGGCGCGCCGCTGCTGGCGATCCTCGGCGCGCGCTGGCCGCGCCGGCGCCTGCTGCTGGCGCTGATGGGCTTCTATGCGCTCGGCAATCTCGCCAGCGCGCTGGCTCCGGACTATCCGAGCATGCTGCTGGCGCGGTTCGTCGCCGGCCTGCCGCATGGCGCCTACTTCGGCGTGGCGACCCTGGTGGCGGCGTCGATCGGGCCGTCCGACCAGCGTGGTGCGGCGGTCAGCCGGGTGCTGCTGGGCCTGAACCTGGCGGTGCTGGTCGGCAACCCGCTGGCGACCTGGCTCGGCCAGGTGGCGCAGTGGCGCTATGCCTACGCCCTGGTGGCGGTGATCGCGGTGCTGACGGTGGTGCTGGTGGCGCGCCTGCTGCCGACCGATCCGCAGGAAGCGCGGCCCTCGCCGTTGCGCGAACTGCGCGCGTTCAACCGCACCCAGGTGTGGCTGGCGCTGGGCATCGGCGCGATCGGCTTCGCCGGCATGTTCTGCGTCTTCAGCTATCTGGCGCCGACCTTGATCGACGTCACTGGCGTTTCCGAGCATTGGATCCCGGTGGCGATGGGCGCGTTCGGGCTGGGTGGCTTGCTCGGCAATCTGGCCGGCGGCTGGCTGTTCGACCGCCTGCAGTTCCGCGCGGTGCCGCTGGTGCTGCTGTGGTCGCTGGCGGTGCTGCTGGCGTTCCCGCTGGCGGCGACCTCGCAGTGGGCGGTGCTGCCGGCGGTGATCGCGGTCGGCAGCATGGGCGCGCTGGCGCCGGTGCTGCAGACCCGCTTGATGGACGTGGCCAGCGACGCGCAGACCCTGGCCGCGGCCTCCAACCATGCCGCGTTCAACCTGGCCAACGCGCTGGGGCCGTGGCTGGGCGGGATCGCGATCGGCGCCGGCCTGGGCTGGACGTCCACCGGCTACGTCGGCGCGGCGATGGCGGTGGGCGGCCTGCTGATCTACCTGTGGGCGCGCCAGGCGGCACGGCGCGGCGCCTGCGCGCCCGCCGCCGGCTAGCGTGCGCTAACGCGGCGGCCGCGCGGTCGAGGACAGCCGCCGCAGCGCGTCCAGCTTGCCCTGGTAGCGCGGTTGCGTGGCCGGGTCGGCGTGCGCCATGGCCTCGCGCAATGCCGCGGTGGCGCGGCGGGTATCGCCGCTGTGCAGGTAGGCGCGGGCCAGGGCGAAGTACAGCAGGTGGGCGCCGTCGTACAGGTGCAGCGCATGCCGGTAGTAGGCGATCGCCGCGGCGTAGTCCTGGCGTTGCTCCGCTTCGGTGCCGAGCAGGTATTGCTGGAACGGATCGCGCTGGCGCACGCGTCCCATCTGCGTCTGCAGCGCGGCCTCGCGCGCGCCGTCGCCCAGGCGCCGGGCCAGGGCGAGGGCATTGGATAGCGCCGGCAGGTGCTCCGGATCGATCTCCAGCGCCTTGGCGTAGTGGCGTGCGGCCGCGGCGCTGTCGCCATCGCGTACCGCCAGCACGCCCTGGTTGTTCCATGCACCGGCGAAGCGCGGATCCATCTGCATGGCCATCGCCAGATGCGCGCGCGCGCCGTCCAGGTCGCCGTCGACCATCAGTTCGGCGCCGCGGTTGTTGTAGTAGTGGGCGAGGGCGCGGCGGTCGGAAATGGGGTGCGGCCCACGCCGGTCCATCAGCACGCTACGGTCCAGGTCGATGCTGCCGCGGCCGCTGTCCACGCGCACGCCGACGTTGACGTGGCCGACGTTGTACAGCGCGTTGCCGTCCTCGTACCAGCTCAGCACGCGGCGTACTTCCTGGACCTGCGCCGGCAGCCCGACGTCGCGCGCCATCGCCACGAACAGCAGGGTGAAGGACAGGCAGTTGACGCGGCCGCTGGCGTAGCTCTCGGCGACGCTGTGGGTCGCCTTGGGGTCGTACCGCAGGTTCAGGCCGTTGGTGTCGAAGGCCAGCGCCACCAGTTGCTGCAGGCGCTGCTCGGCGTCGGCGCGCGGGTCGATGCGCTGCCGCAGCAGCGCGTGCAGCGCCGGCGGCAGCTGCATGATCTGTTCCGGCGTCGGAATCGGCGTCGACGCGGTGGTCGGCACGGCGGTTGGTGGCGTCGCCTGCAGCGCCTGCGCAGGGCGCGATGGCGGCATCGGCGGCGCGGCGACCGCGGCGGCGGCGAGCAGGGCGAACGCGGTCCAGGCGAACATCACGCACCTCGCGGTGCCCTGCAGGGCTAGGGCTCGCTCGCACTATAGGCCCCTGCCGCCGGCGCGGGGAGGCGGCAGCGGCGGTGCCGACAAGCGGCATCCGGCGCCCGCGATCGGCGGTGGTCTTCATCCACAGGCGCTGTGGACGAGCATGGGGCAACGATGTGGATAAGTCGCTGCCAAGCAGGTGTTGCAATGCGCGCAGACAGGATGGTGAAAACTTCACCACATGCCTGTCTGCGCATTGCCGCCGATGAACGCGTGTTCACCCGGGGCAATGCGGTGTGACGAGCGAGCGCAGATGGCTCACGTGCGCTTTATGCCGGTCTGTCCAGCATCGCCATCACCACGCAACGCGGCAATCCTTTCGACCGCGCCGTGCGATATCCAGGTTCACCCCCGTGTGCCCGTTGCGCGATATCGCCGGCCTCGCCACAGGAGTTCCCTATGAGCATCCAGAGCAAGACCACCCACAGCCTCAACGACCTCATCGCCATTTCCCGCGACGGCAAGGACTTCTACGAAGAAGCCGCGAAGAAGGTGGGCGACGCCGAACTGTCGGCGCTGTTCCTGCGCATCGCCGGCGTCAAGTCGGACATCGTCAGCAGCCTGAGCGCGGTGGTGCAGTCGGTCGGCGGCAAGCCGGAAGAGCACGGCACCCTGGTCGGCAGCATGCAGCAGATGTACGGCAAGGTCCGTGCGACGCTGGGCGACACCAAGTACGGCTACGTCGCCGAGCTGGAAGAGTCCGAAGACCGCCTGCTGAAGGCCTTCAACGAGACCATCGCCGACGCCGACACCCCGGTGGCCGCGCGCGACGCCGCCACCCGCCTGTTGCCGGAAGTGCGCTCCTGCCACGACGTGATGCGCACCCGCAAGCACGCGATGAAGAACGCGGCCTGATCGCCGTCCGCCGCCGGCCCGGCACGCCGCCTTCGCGGCGCGCGCCGGGCCGACGTGCCGGTGTCTGCCACGGTGCGGCGCGCTTGCTACCATGCGCCCTCGACCGCTGCCCGACCCGATCGCGGCGCTTGCCGCTCCCGCCATGTGTCCCGATGCCGCGCCAGACGGCGCCCAGTTCTCGCTCGGCTTCGACGCGCCCGCCGCGCGCGAAAGCCTGTTCTTCGCCCTGTTGCCCGATGCGCAGACCGCGCAGGCGGTGCATCGCCTCGGTCGGCAGCTGTGCGAGGCGCATGGCCTGCACGGCCGCGCGCTGCCGCCGGAGCGGCTGCATGTGACCCTGCACTATCTCGGCGAGTACGCCGGGATCCCGCCGCGACTGCTGCGACAGGCCTGCGCGGCCGGACAGACGCTGGCGGCCGCCCCGTTCACATTGGCGTTCGACCAGGCGGCGACCTTCGACAGCCGCGCGCGCAGTCGCCCGCTGATCTTGCGCGGCGATGCCGAACCGGCGCCGTTGCAGGCCTTGCGCCAGGCGCTGCAGCAGCAACTGGCCCGGCACGGCGTGGCCGCACGCGCCGACGGCGCCTACCTGCCGCACATGACCCTGGCCTACGTCGATCGGGCGCTGGCGCCGCAGCGCGTGCCTGCGCTGCGCTGGCAGGCAGCGTCGCTGAGCCTGATCCGCAGCGTGCAGGGGCAGGGCCGTTACCTGCATGAGGCGCGCTGGCCGTTGCATGCCGATGCTGCGCGGAGCGACGCATGAACGCGGCGCCGCTGCTTTTGCCCGATGCGCAATGGGCGCAACTGCGCGCGGCCTACGCCGAGCCGCCGCGCGCCTATCACCATTTCGGCCACGTCGAGGCGGTGCTGGCGCACTACGCCGAGGTCGCCGCCGACACCGGCTGGCGGCAACCGCGCGAGGTCTACCTGGCCGTGCTCTATCACGATGCGGTGTACCGCGCCGGCCGCGGCGACAACGAAGCGCAGTCGGCGCGCCTGGCCGAGGCGGCGATCGCGCAGTGGCTGCCGGAGGCTGGCGTCGATGCGGCGCGGGTGGCCGCGCTGATCGAACTCACCGCACGCCACGGGCAATTGACTGCCGCGTCGGTGGATGCGGAGGCGGCGCTGTTCCTGGATTGCGACATGGCGATCCTCGGCGCCGCGCCGGAGGCCTTCGCCGCCTACGACCGCGCCATCGCCGAGGAGTACCGCGCGGTGGTGCCGGGCTGGCTGTACCGGCGCAAGCGCCGCGCCTTCCTGCGCACCGTGCTGGCGCAGCCGCGGATCTTCCTCAGTGAGCGGTTCCATGCGCGCTACGACGCGGCCGCGCGCGCCAACCTGCGCCAGGCCATCTGCTGACCGGGCGGCGACCGCGGCTGGCACCGCCTTCTTCTACACTGCCGCGCCGGTCCGCCCCGGCCGCCACCACCGAGCCCCATGTCCGACCCTGCCGCCGACGCCGATCCCCGCCCGCAGGCACCGCTGCCGCCGGCCCCCAGCGACTGCTGCGACAGCGGCTGCCCGTTGTGCGTCTATGACCTCTACCACGAGGAACTGGAGCGCTACCGGCAGGCGCTGGCGGCCTGGCGGCTGCGCCATCCCGGCGCCGACGCGGACGGCTGACGGGCCTGGCGGCGCACGCGATCGGCGGTGTCCGGCGTACCCGGCATGAACCGCCGTGCCCGCTGCGCTTCGCGCCGCCGCCGTTCGGGATTATCTTTACACGCCTTTTCAGGATGGCCGGATGATGCAGAAGCGTGGCGGTTGGATGTGGGGATGTGCACTTGGCGGCCTGCTGGCCACCGCAACCGCCGGCGCGGCACCGGGCGCCGCCGCGCCCGCCGCACCGCGGGCCGGCGCACCGGCGGCGCCGGAAAAACTCAGCCACGGCCGCTTCGAGCAGGTGCCGGTGCTGTTGCCCAAGGGCAACGCGCAGCGCGTGGTGCTGTGGTTCGCCGGCGGCAAGCACGCCGACGCCGAGCGCATGCGCCAGGTCGAGGCGCTGCGCGCCGACGGTGCGATGGTCGCAGTGATCGACAGCGCGCACCTGCAGGCGGTGCTGGCCAAGATCGACGGCACCTGCGGTTTCTCCGCCGGCGACGTGGAGAATTTCTCGCGCTACGTGCAGGCCTATTTCCACGTGCCGACCTATCACCTGCCGCTGCTGGTCGGCGACGGCGACGGCGCCGCGCTGGCCTATGCGGTCGCCGCTCAGGCGCCCAAGCACCTGCTGGCGGGCCTGCTGACCGAGGATTTCTGCCCGGTGCAGGTGCTCGACGACCAGATCTGCGGCCCCGGCATCACCGCGCCGGCGCGCGCGCTGCAGCCGACCGCGCTGCCGGTGCCGTGGTTGGCGGCGCTGGACGCCAAGTCCCGGCGCGACCGCTGCACCAAGCAGAGCGATGCCTTCGTGCAGAAGGTGGCGCAGGCGCGGCAGTTCCGCCGCAGCGCCAGCGGCGATGCGCTCCCCGGGCTGCGCGCGGCGGTGCGTTCGCTGGGCGACCGCCCCGGGATCAGCCTGCCGCCGACCCCGGCCGACCTGGCCGGGCTGCCGGTGGTCGAAGTACCGGCAGCCGCCGGTACGGCCGACGCCGACAACGGCAACGTGTTCGCCATCTTCGTCTCCGGCGACGGCGGCTGGGCCGGGCTCGACCAGCAGGTCGCCGGTGCCCTGGCCAAGGCCGGCATCCCGGTGGTGGGCGTGGATTCGCTGCGCTACTTCTGGAGCGAGCGCACGCCGCAGGGCTTCGCCACCGACCTGGACCGGATCTACCGCCACTACAGCCACCTGTGGCAGCGCGGGCGGGTGGTGCTGATCGGCTTCTCGCAGGGCGCCGACGTGCTGCCGGCGGCCTACAACCAGTTGCCGGACGCGATGCGCGACCAGGTGCAGCTCACCGCGTTGCTGTCGGTGGGCAAGACCGCCGACTACGAGTTCCACGTGTCCAACTGGATCAGCTCCGGCGACGACGGCCTGCCGATCGCCCCGGAAGTGGCGAAGATGCCGCCGGCGCAGACCCTGTGCATCTACGGCGAGGACGACGACGACGCACTGTGCCCGGACCTGCCCAAGGGCGCGGTGCAGTTGGTCAAGCTGCCCGGCGACCATCATTTCCAGGGCGATTACGCGACGCTGGCCAAGCAGATCCTGCAGCGGATTCAGTAGACGCCGGGATTGGGGAGTCGGGATTGGGGATTGGCGGGCTGGTCGTGTGTGCCGGCTTGTCCGCTCGCGCCGGCGCAGGGGGGGGGGGGGGCGGCTCAGCGACGAGGCCTTGTCGGGAACGCGCCGCGGCTGAAGCCGCTCCTACAAAAACCCCAAGCAGCGGTGCCGTTGCTTCCGCTGGGGAGCGTGTCAGACCAACGGACCAGGACGGGGCTGCGGTTGCCGCCGTAGGAGCGGCTTCAGCCGCGACGCGGACTGCTGAAATCTCGATCCCGCACGGCGACAAGCGTCGTGCGCTCTCACCGGGCGCTGCATGGCGGCCGTACCCTCACCCCAACCCCTCTCCCGATGGGAGAGGGGCTAGCGCTTTTCCTTCTCCCTGTGGGAGAAGGTGCCCCGAAGGGGCGGATGAGGGTGCGGAGCGACGCCTCGAAATGCCCGCAAACGCTGGAGCGCGCCCCAGCGACTCCCCCATCCCGGCCTCACTCCGGCTTGCGCGGATCCAGCGAGATCAGCCGGGTCACATCCAGCAGGGCCGCCGGCAGGTGCATGCCGCCGGGGGCGGCGAGGTAGCGGGTGCGCCAGGTGGGGGCGAACTTGGACTTGAAGCGGCGCAGGCCGGTGAAGCCGTAGAAGCGTTCGCCGTGGCGCACGATCAGGTTGCCGAAACGGTTCCAGCGCCCGGCCAGGCGGTGCTGGGCCAGGCCCGACAGCGGCGCCATGCCCAGCGAGAAGCGCTTGTAGCCCTGGTCGCGGCCCCACAGGAACAGCTCGATGAACAGGAAATCCATGGTGCCCTTCGGGGCGTCGGCGATGTGCCGCATCAGGTCCACCGACAGCTCGTGGCCGGCCGGGGCCTGCCACAGGTTGGCGAAAGCCACGACCTTGCCCTCGAACTCCACCAGCGCGATCGGGAAGCGGCGCAGGTAGGCCGGGTCGAAGCTGCCCAGCGAGAAGCCCTTTTCGGCGCCGGCCTTGTCCTCCAGCCATTGCTGCGAGACCTCGGCCAGCACCGGCATCAGCGCGTCCACCGCGTCGGCTTCGACGATGCGGAAACTCAGCCCGCTGCGCTTGCCGCGGTTCCAGGCCTGGCGCAGGTCGGCGCGGTCGCGGCCCTCCAGATGGAAGCCCTCCAGCGACACCATCGCTTCCTCGCCGAGCTTGACCAGGGTCAGGCCCAGGTCCAGGTAGGTCTGCCAGTGCTGCTCGCCGACCTGGTAGAACACCGGGCGCAGGCCCATGCGGTCGGCTTCCTCGCGGAAGCGCCAGATCAGCGCGCGGGCCACCTCCGGCGCGCCGACCGGGTCGCCCATCGCCACCAGCGAGCCGCCGTAGCGCTGCATCATCACGAAGCCGGGGCCCTCCTCGGCCTGCAGCAGGGCCTTGTCGCCGGTCAGCACCAGGCAGGCCTGGGTGTCGGTGGCCTCGGCCAGCACCGGCGCCAGCGCGTCCAGTTGCACGCCATCGGCCGGCGCCAGCGGCGAGCGGGTGCTGTGCAGCAGCCGCGCCAGCCCGAACACCACCACCGCCACGCTGACCAGCAGCACCGCGCGCAGCGCGCGCGGCGCATTGGCCGAGGTGGCGAACTCCCACCACAGCTCGTTCTGGTATTCCACGTGGCTGTAGACGAAGAACAGCAGCCAGATCGTGGCGATCAGCACCAGGCCGAGGTTGCGCAGCCACGGCCACGACCAGGCCTCGTCGAGCAGCGCGCCCTCGCGGTAGAACTCGCGGCGCGCGCCCCACAGGCCCACCGCCACCACCAGCGAGGACAGCGCCACCGAGACGTGGCCGCCGCGCAGCCAGGCCGGCAGCGGCAGCAGCACGCAGATGCCGATCGCCATCACCCAGGCTGCATGGCTGCGCCGCTGCAGGCCCTGGCCGATCAGCAGCAGCACCACGCCGCCCAGGCTGGCCAGCAGGTGCGAGGTCTCCATGATCGACAGCGGCGCCATGTCCTGGCGGCGCTTGGGCGTGGGCAGGGTGCCGTCGATGACCAGCGCCGCGCCGACCGCGAACACCGCCAGGGCGATGATCTGCGGCAGCCACGGGCGCAGCGTGCGCCAGGCCACGCGCACGCCGCCGGCACTGGCGACCAATGGCCGGCGCAGGCCGGACAGCGACGCCATCAGCACCGACAGCAGCAGCGGCACCACGTAGTAGGTGATGCGGTAGATCAGCGCCGCCGCCAGCACCGCCGCCGGCGCCACCCCGGGCAGCAGCTTGAGCAGGCTCCATTCGAACACGCCCAGGCCGGCCGGCACGGTCGAGACCAGGCCGGCCACCACCGCGACCAGATACAGGCCGACGAAGCCGATGTACTCGATTCCCGATTCGTTGGGCAGCAACACGTAGAACGCGGCGCTGGCCAGGCCCAGCTCGACCACGCTCAGCGCGGTCACGCCGAGGGTGGTGCGCCGGTCCGGCAGCCACAGCTCATGGCTGCGCCAGCGCAGGGTGCGGCCGTCGCGGCCGGCGAGCAGCAGCATCGTGGCGAAGCCCACCAGCAGCGCGATGCCGATGGCGCGCACCGCGCTGGCGCCGACCGGCAGCGCCAGCGCCGCCGCCGCCGGCTCCAGGGTCAGGGCCAGCGCCAGCAGCAGCCAGGCGCCGAACACGAAGCCGAGCGTGCTCATCAACACCACCTGGCCGATCTCGGCCAGGCTCAGGCCGACCCGGCCGTAGCCGCGCAGGCGCACCGCGCCGCCGGTCAGCGCGGCGAAGCCCAGGGTCTGTCCGACCGCATGCGCCAGGAACGCGGTGATGCTGATCCGCATCGGGTGCAGCTTGCGCCCGCTGCGGCGCAGGCCGATGGCGTCGAAGCCGATCAGGCAGGCGTAGCTGCTCAGCCCCAGCAACAGGGTCAGCACGATCTGGCTGAGGCTCAGCTGGTTGAAGGCGTGACGGATCGCGCTGTAGCCGTGGGTGCTGAACTCCGTGGCCAGCGCATGCAGCGCCAGGGCCAGGATCGCCAGGCTGGCCAGCACCGGCAGCGCACGGCGCCAGCCGGGGACGGACGCGGGAGTGGAGGGCGCGGCGTCGGTCATTGCGGACGGGCGCGCGCGGAAAGGCGCCACGCGGCGCGCGACGGGGTCAGGGCGAAGCTGCAGGCGGAACGAAGACGGTCCATCGCGATACCGGTTGGGTGGTGTGCCGGCAGCGCCGGCGACGCGCATGATAGTGGAATCGTACGTCGGCACGGCGTCGGGACCGCGGCGCAGGCCGTCGTCCACGGCCGCGACGGCGGTCCCCGATCGCTCAGGAGCCTGCGATGCCCGCGTCTGCAATGCCCGTGTGCATGCCCGCCCCGTCCGTGTCGCGCTGGCCTCGCGCGGCCGGCGCCGTGGCGCTGGCGCTGGCCCTGCTGTTCCTCGGCGTGGCCGTGGCGCTGCAGTTTGCGCGTGCCGACCTGCACTGGCAGCAGGCCACGTTGAGCCAGTACCTGCACGGCCGCGGTGGCCTGTTGCTGCGCACCGTGTATGTCCTGCTGGCCGCCGGCGTGGCCGCGCTGGGGGCGGGCCTGTACGCGCAGGCGCCGCCGTCCGCGCGCAGCGGCGCGCCGACGCTGTTGTTCATGGGCGCCGCGCTCGGCCTGTGCGGGGTGGCGATCGGCGACAGCTATCTGCCGCAGCGCGCGCCGCTGCTGGCGCCGCTGGTGCACGGGGTGTCCGCGCAGACCGCGTTCCTGTGCGCGACCACGGCGATGCTGCTGCAGAGCGCCTGGTTGCGCCGGCAGCAGGCGTGGCAGCGCCGCGCTGGAGCACCGCTGATGCTGGCGGTGCTGGCGTTCGCGGCGCTGTGGGTGCATGTACTGTGGCGCGCGCCGCCGCGCGGGCTGACCCAGAAACTGGCGATCGCGCTGATCCTGGCCTGGCTGTTGCCGGTGGCGTATCGGCTGTGGCGGCCGGCGCCTGCAGCCGCTGCGCAATCGCGCGACAATGGCACCGGTTTCCCACTACAGGACAGCGCATCATGATCCAGCGTTTCGATACCGGCCCGCGGATGTCGGAAATGACCGTGTACAACGGCGTGGCCTACCTGGCCGGCCAGATCGCCGACGACACCAGCGCCGACATCGCCGGCCAGACCCGCGAGGTGCTGGCGGCGATCGACCGGCTGCTGGCGCTGGCCGCCACCGACAAGAGCCGGATCCTGCGCGCGGAGATCTACATGACCGACCTGGCCGAGTTCGCCGAGATGAACAAGGTCTGGGAAGAATGGGTCAGCCCGGGCAACACCCCGGCCCGCGCCACCGTGCAGGCCAAGCTGGCCGATCCGGCCTGGAAGATCGAGATCGTCATTACCGCGGCCGCGTAAAGGCCGGGATTGGGGAGTCGGGAATGGGGAATGGGAAAGGCGGCAGTGCCGTCGCCTGAGCGACCGCGTAGAGCAGTTTCTTTCGCCGCGACGGGCGTCTCCGGTAAAGCTTGTCGTGGCTGACTGCAAGCATCCTCAGGATGCGCAGGCAATGCCGGGACTCGCGGGACGCCCATTCCCGTTTCCCCATTCCCCATTCCCCATTCCCCATTCCCCATTCTCGGCGCCCCAGCGCCTCAGCGCCTGACGAACCGGTAATGCGCCACGCCCCACTGCTGGCCCTGTTCGTAGCCGAACAGTTCCGCGCAGGCCATCCAGAACATGCGCCAGCGTTGCCACCAGATCTTGGCGTCGGCGCCGTAAGTGGCCTGCAGCACCGGCATCAGCGTGTCGCGGTGGCGGTCCTGGTTGTGCAGCCAGGCGTTGGCGGTCTTCTCGTAATGCTGGCCGGACAGCAGCCAGCGGCGTTCGATCGCCAGGTCGTCCTGGAACTGGAGCAAGGTGTCGGCCGCCGGCATCAGCCCGCCGGTGAAGAAGTGCCGGCCCATCCAGTTGTCCTCGCCCTGCACCTCGAACGGATAGGCCAGGTCGCGGTGGCAGAAGATGTGCACGAACAGCCGCCCGCCCGGCACCAGCCAATGGCTGACCCGCTTGAGCAGTTCGCGGTAGTTGCGCATGTGCTCGAACATCTCGATCGAGACCACGCGGTCGTAGCTTTCGGTCGGCAGGGTCAGGGTGTTGGCGTCGTGGGTGATCACCTTGACGTTGCTCAGCCCGCGCGCGCGGCACTGCGCTTCGATGTGCTCGCGCTGCGGCCGCGAGTTGGACACCGCGGTGATGCGCGCGCCGGGGAACCGTTCGGCCATCCACAGGGTCAGCGAGCCCCAGCCGCAGCCCAGTTCTAGGATGCGCTGGCGGTCGCGCAGCTGCGCGCGTTCGGCGTACAGCTGCAGCATGCGCTCTTCGGCCGCGTCCAGGTCGGGCGTGGTCGCGTCCCAGTAGCAGCTGCTGTACTTCAGGCGCTTGCCCAGGCACAGCTCGAAGAAGCGCGGCGGCACTTCGTAGTGCTGGCGGTTGGCCGCATCGGTCTCGATGGCGATGGCGCTTTCGCGCAGCGATTCGATCAGCAGGCGCTGGCGCTCCCAGGCCGCGTCGGCGCCGCCGGCGCGCGCGTCGCGCAGGCGCTGCGCGCACAGCCGGCGCATCGCCGCGCGCAGCACGGCGTCGGGCAGCAGGCCGGATTCGGCCAGGCGCGTGGCCAGCGGCTCGGCCAGAACGGCGGGCGGGGAAGAGGTGGCGAAGGTGCTGGACATGGCGGATCTCCTGGCGCGGGTTCAGTGCCGCGGCGGCATGGGGAAGAAGGCGCTGGTGCTGCGCTGGTAGTCGGCATAGTCGCGGCCGCGCGAGCGCAGGGCCTGCTGTTCGGTGTAGGGAATGCCGGTGACCCGGTACAGGAAGGCGAACATCAGCAGCGGTCCCAGCGCGGCCACGCCGACCCACAGCGCGCCGCTGCCCACCGCCAGGAACACGTAGGCGAACCAATGCACGAATTCGAAGAAGTAGTTCGGGTGCCGCGAATAGCGCCACAGGCCGCGGCGGCAGGTGGTGCCCTTGTTCGCCGGGTCGGCGCGGAACGCGGCCAGTTGCTGGTCGGCCAGGCTTTCCCCGCCGACCGCGACCAGCCAGGTCGCCACCGCCAGGGTGGTCCACACGCTCCACTGCGGCTGCGGGTTGTGCGCGGCCACCGACAGCGGCACCGCGAACGCCAGCACCACCAGCGCCTGGCCGAGGAAGAACGCCAGGAACTTGCGCTGGTCGCCGTGCCAGTGCTCGCGCAGGGCGCGATAGCGGCCGTCCTCGTGCGCATCGCCGAACACGCGCACGCCCAGGTGCCAGGCCAGGCGCGCGCCCCACAGCCCGCCCAGCACCGCGGTCAGCACGCGCGGCAACAGCGCGCCGTCGGCGCGCCAGGCGCAGTACACCGCGGTCAGCGCCATGCACGCCGACCACAGCACGTCGACCACGCCGGCGTTGCGGGTGTGCCGCTGCCAGGCCCAGCCGGCGAGCATGACCAGCACGGTGAACACCCCCACATGCAGCAGCGGCCAGGCGTTCATCGCGCCGCTCCGCTTGCCGGCAGCGCCGGCGTGGCGACGATCAGGCGCCGCGTCGCCAGGCTCAGCAGGGTCAGCGCCGCGGCCCAGCCCAGCGCCAACGCCATCAGCGCCTGCGGCAACGGTTCGGTCAGTGTCACCGCCTGCCAGCCGCGCGCGGCCAGCACATAGCCCAGCGGGCCGGCGCTGGCGCCGAACAGCGCCGCGCGCCAGGGATGGCGCATCACCCAGGCCAGCGAATGCTGGAAGGTCAGCGCGAAGCCGGCCCACAGCGCCAGGATCCACAGCGGCGGCCACGGCGCCGGCGGCGCGGCGGCGTAGCGCACCCAGTCGCCGGCGCGCAGCGCGGCATCCACGCCGGCGCCCAACGGCAGCGCCAGCGCCATCAACGTGGCATCGCCGCGGGCGCGGCGGCGCGGCCGCAACTGGTACAGCGCGAACAGCGCCAGCGCCGCCGGGCCGGCCCAGGCCAGCCCGTGCGCGGCACCGACCACCGCGGCCAGCCACAGCCCCTGCAGGGCGAGATAGTTGAGCAGGTTGCTCATGCGTCGCCCGCCAGCGCCGGGGCGAACTGCGCCGGCCGCGCGCGCGGCTTGCTCAGCCACAGGTGCACGTCGCCGATCGAGCGCTCCAGGAAGCCGCCTTCGCAGTAGGCCAGGTAGAACTCCCACATGCGGATGAAGCGTTCGTCGTAGCCGAGCGCGCGCACCTGCGGCAGCCTGGCCATGAAGCGCTCGCGCCAGGCGCGCAGGGTCAGCGCGTAGCTGGGGCCGATGTCTTCGAGGTTGAACAGGCGCAGGTCGCTGGCGCGGGCGATCGCGCCGGTCATCGCCGCCACCGAGGGAATGAAGCTGCCCGGGAAGATGTGGCGCTTGATGAAGTCCACCGACTTCAGCGCCTGCGCGTAGCGGTGGTCCTCGATGGTGATGGCCTGGATCAGCGCCTGGCCGTCGTCCTTGAGCAGGCTGCCGACCTTGCCGAAGTAGGTGTCCAGGTACTGGTGGCCGATCGCCTCGATCATCTCGATCGAGACCAGGCGGTCGTAGCGGCCGTCGAGGTCGCGGTAGTCGCGCAGCAGCACTTCGACCCGGTCGGACAGGCCGGCGGCGGCGATGCGCTGCCGCGCCAGCTCGTACTGCTCGCGCGAGATCGTGGTGGTGGTGACGCGGCAGCCGTGGTGCCTGGCCGCGTGCAGGGCGAAACCGCCCCAGCCGGTGCCGATCTCGACCAGGTGGTGGTGCGGCTGCAGGTCGAGCTTGGCGCAGATGCGCTGCAGCTTGCGTTCGGCGGCGCGCTCCAGTGCGGCCTCGCCCAATGCGCTGTCGGCATCGCGGAAGATCGCCGAGGAGTACATCAGGTTGCGGTCCAGGAACAATTCGAACAGCGGGTTGCCCAGGTCGTAGTGCGCGGCGATGTTGCGGCGGCTGCCGGCGCGGGTGTTGCGCGCGAACGCGTGCAGGCCGCGCATCGCCAGGCCGCCGAGCCGGGCCAGGCCGGTCTCCATCGCGTCCAGGCGGTCGCGGTTGCGCACCAGCAGGCGCACCAACGCGACCAGGTCGTCGCAGTCCCACAGCCCGTCCATGTAGGCCTCGCCGACGCCGACGCTGCCGTTGAGCGCGGCCTGGCGGTAGAAGCGCGGATCATGGATGCGCAGATGCGCCTGCAGCGCGTCGGCGCCGGCCGCGGCTTCGCCCAGCGTGGTCAGCGTGCCGGCCTCCTCAAGGCGCAACTGGCCTTCGCGCAGGCCGTCCAGCGTGGCGAGCAGGCGCTGCCGCAGCAGGCGGTCGAGCCCGCGCAACGGCGGTGCGGCCGGGGCCAGCGCGGCGGCGGAAGAGGGCGCATGCGGAGCGTTCATCGGCGTTCTCGCGGAAGGGGAGGGTCGGGGTGGTCGTGGACCGGGTTGCCGCGCAGCCACAGCCGCAACGCCTGCCAGTGGATCTTGGCCATCACTTGCAGGGTCATCGCCGGATAGCGCAGCAGCGCCTGCGCCAGGCTGGCGCCGCCGAGGGCGCGGCGCTGCAGCACCAGGGTGGCGTCGAAGCGCCGCCGGGGCGTGGCCGGCGCGGGATCGAGCACGTCCATGTGCACGCGCAGCTGCGCGCCGGGTTCGCTGAAGCGCCAGGCGTAGGTATGCGCCATCGCCATGAACGGCGAGACGTGGAAGCGCTTGGCGAAGCGCCAGGCGTGCGTGGCGCCGTGGCTGCGCGCCTCGGCCAGTGGCAGCACGTAGGCATGGCGCTGCCGCCACGGCGTGTTGGTGATCTCGGCGACGATGCTGTGCAGGCGCTGCTGCGCATCGTGGCAGTAGTAGAACGTGACCGGATTGAAGCAGTGGCCGAAGTAGCGCAGGTGGGTGAGCATGCGCACCGGGCCGAGCGGGCGTTCGCCGGTGTGCTGCTGCACGCGGTCGCGCACCGCCTCGTCCAGCGGCTGCGCGGGGTCGCCCAGGTAGTCGCTGCGGCGGAACTCGGCCAGGTTGCGCCGGTTCACCGACCACAGCCAGCGCCGCGCGAACACCTGCTGCAGTTCGTCCAGGTCCAGGTACAGCAGGAACAGCGGATAGCGGAACGCCAGCGCCTTGGGCGCGTAGCGGCGATGGCGCACCCAGCCGGTGTAGACCGCGCTGTGCAGGGCCTGCCGGGTCGTACCCGCCGCCGCCGGCGTTGTCGAGACGGCGCCAGCCGGCGGGGCGGACACGGCAGTGCGGCGCATCAGGTTCATGGCCAGGGTACCCCCAGCGCCGCGGCCACGTCGACCGCGCTGCGCAGGCCGTCCTCGTGGAAGCCGAAGCCCCAGCCGGCGCCGGCGAACCAGGTGTTGCGCTGGCCCTGGATCTCGCCCCTGCGCGCCTGCGCCGCCACCGACGCCTGGGTCTGCAGCGGGTGCCGGTAGCGCATGCGCCGCAGCACCTTGGCCGGGTCGATCGCATCGCTGCGGTTGAGGCTGACGATGAACGGCTGCGGCGCCTGCAGCGACTGCAGCGCGTTCATCCAGTAGCTGACCGTGCATGGCGCGTCCGGATCGGCCGGCACGTGCGCGTTCCAGGCGGCCCAGGCGCGGCGGTCGCGCGGCAACACGCGCGCGTCGGTGTGCAGCACGGTCTCGTTGTCCTGGTAGCCGATCGCGCCGAGGATCGCGGTTTCCGCGTCGCTGGGATCGGCCAGCAGGCGCAGCGCGTCGTCGGCATGGCAGGCCAGCACCGCATGGTCGTATTGCTGGGTGTCGGCGTCGCAGGCGACGGCGACGCTGCCGTGTGCGGTCCGCTGCACCGCGCGCACCGGCGTGCCCAGCCGTTCGCGCACCCGCCAGCGGCCGCGCAGCGCGCGCACGTAGCTGTTGGAGCCGCCGTGCACCACCCGCCACTGCGGGCGGCCGCTGACCTGCAGCATGTGGTGGTTGGCCATGAAGCCGATCAGCTGGCGCATCGGGAAGTCGAGGATCTGCCGCGAGGGCGAGGACCACAACGCCGAGGCCATCGGCACCAGGTGCGCGTCGCGGAACACCTCGGAATAGCCGTGGCGCTGCAGGAATTCGCCGAGCGTGAGCGACGCCAGCGTGGCGTCGTGCAGCACCTGCGGCGCCTCCCGGTAGAACCTCCGCAGGTCGCGCAGCATGCGCCAGAAGCGCGGCGACAGCAGGTTGCGGCGCTGGCAGAACAGCCCGCCGAGGGTGCCCGCGTTGTATTCCAGCCCGGTGCGCTGCTCGTGCACCGAGAAGCTCATCGTGGTCGGCTGCGACTCCACCCCGAGTCGCGCGAACAGCGCGCTCAGCAGCGGGTAGTGCTGCGGATTGAACACGATGAAGCCGCTGTCCACCGCGTACTCCACGCCGTCCAGCTCGATCGCGTGGGTGTGGGTATGGCCGCCGAGATAGTCGGCCGCTTCGTACAGCGTCACCTCGTGGCGCTGCGACAGCAGCCACGCCGCGCCGAGGCCGGCGATCCCCGAGCCCACCACCGCGATCCGGCTCATCGGGCACGCGCCTGCGCGCGCACCAGCCCGGCCGGTACCGGCTTGAGCTCGCGGATCACGCCGGTCCACGACAGCACCGTCAGTCCGTACCAGGTCAGGTCCAGTTCCCACCAGCGGAAGCCCTGGCGCGCGGCGCCGGGAAAGAAATGGTGGTTGTTGTGCCAGCCTTCGCCGAAGGTCAGCAGCGCCAGCCACAGGTTGTTGCGGCTGTCGTCGCGGGTGTCGAAGCGGCGGCTGCCGAAGCGATGCGCCAGCGAGTTGATGGTGAAGGTGGCATGGAACAGCGCCACGGTGGAGACGAAGAAGCCCCACACCAGCAACTGCGGGCCGTCGGTGCCGAGTTGCGGCACGTGGCGGTGCAGCCAGCCGCCGAGCAGGAACAGCGCCAGCGCCAGCAGCACCGGCAGCAGCAGGTCGAAGCGGTCGAGGAAGCGCAGTTCGGGGAAGCGGCGCAGGTCCGGGATCGCCTCCCAGTCGGTGCGGAAGCCGCGCGGGGTCAGGAACCAGCCGCTATGGCTCCACCAGAAGCCGTGCTGGCGCGGCGAATGCGGATCGGCCGGCGTGTCGGTGTGGCGATGGTGGTTGCGGTGGTGCGCGGCCCACCACAGCGGCCCGCGCTGCACGCAGGTGGCGCCGACGGCGGCGAACAGGAACTGCACCGGGCGCGAGGTCTTGAACGCGCGGTGGGCGAAATAGCGGTGATAGAAGCCGGTGAGCGCGAACATGCGCACCGCGTACATCGCCACCGCCATGCCGACGGCGAACCACGACACGCCGACCCAGAACACGCCCAGGCAGGCCAGGTGCAGGCCGATGTAGGGCGCGGCGCGCAGCCAGTCGATGCGGTCGGCGCGCGCTGGGTCGAGCTCCACGTCGGCGCTGGTGTCGAACCAGCGACGCAGGGTGCGCAGGATGCGGCCGCGCTGTGCGGGCGGCGTCGTGGAATGGGGGCGTTCCGGAACGGGACTCGACACAAGCGCGTCTCATTGGGGGACTTGGGGAGCGATACGGACGAAACCGGAAGACGGATGCACCCGCGTCGCGCGCCGTCCCCTGCGCGTGGTGCATGCCCTTCGCGCGTGGCGCACGCGTCCTGCACGCACGCCGAGGCGGCGCGGCGCAGGAACGATCGTGTCGCGACACCGCACGAAACCGCGCATGCATGACAGCGCGCGTATCCTGCCCGCGGCGCGGTGGCGGGCAAGTGAATACGCGTTGGCCGGCGACGGCGACGAGACGCGGCCGCGCGCCAGCGCTGCGGCGGCGCAGGGCCGCCGCGATCGCGATTTGTCTACGGCGCCAGCTGCAGCGTGCTGATGCCGCCCTTGGCCACGACCGGGCCGGTGGCGACGCCGCCGGGCGCGCCGCCGGGCGGCTCCATGGTCACCGCCAGCACCGCGCCGTCGTGGAGCAAGGGCATCAGCGCATCGGGAATGCGCGCCACGCGCGCCTTGGCCTCGTCGAACACGCCCATCGAGCGCGCCTTGCCGTCGGCCGGGATCAGCCACAGTTCGGGCACACGTGCGTCGTCGTGGCTGCCGCCCAGCGGGGTGAGGGTGATGCTGCGCTTGTCGGCGTCCATCAGCGCCACGTAGCCGGGCTTGCCGTCGTCCTGCATCAGCGTGGAGGTCATCGCGATGCCGCTGGGCTTGGGCGTGGTGGTGGCGACCGGCGGCGGCTGCGTGGCCGGCGGCGGCACCGGCGCGCGCGCCAGCAGCAGCGCCAGCAGGCAGGCGGTGGCGGTGGCGAAGCCGCCGGCGCTGAGCCAGCGCCAGGTCCGCACGCTGTCCCAGAATCCGGGTGCGGCCGGCCGCGCACGCGGCGCCGGCGCATCCAGGCCCAGCGAGGCGCGGATGCGCACCCACACGCGTTCGGGCACCGCCACCGGGGCGATCTCGTCGGCCAGCGGCATCAGGTGCTGCTGCCATTGCAGCACCGCCGCGGCGAATTCGCGGTCGCTGTCGATGCGCGCTTCGGCGGCGCGGCGCTCCTGCGCGTCGAGCACGCCCAGCACGTATTCGCCGGCCAGCACGTCGCGCGGCGGCGGGGTTTCCTGCGGATCGGGCACGGAGGCGTTCATCGTTCCAGGCACGCTTTGAGTTTGGCCAGGCCGCGGCGGATCCAGCTCTTGACCGTGCCCAGCGGCGTGCCGCTGCGCTGGGCCAGTTCCTCGTAGGTGATGCCTTCGAAGAACGCGGTGCGGATCAGCTCGCCGCGCGGCGGCTCCAGTTCGCCCATGCACACGTCCAGGCGCCGTCCGGCCACCCGCCACTCGGTGTCGGCGAGCGGATCGCTACCTTCGTCCTGCAGCTCGCCGGCGTCGTCCAGCGCCACCGACTGCCGTGCCGGCGCGCGTGCGCGGAGGTAGTCGATGGCCTTGTTGCGGGCGATCATGGTCAGCCAGGTGAGGCCGCGCGCGCGCTGCGGGTCGAACTGCGCGGCCTTGCGCCAGACCGAGGAGAACACTTCCTGCAGCACGTCCTCGGCTTCGCCGCGCTGCGGCACGATGCGCAGGCACACGCCGAACAGGCGCGAGGAGGTGGTGCGGTACAGGCGTTCGAACGCGGCGCTGTCGCCGGTGGCGGTGGCGACCAGCAATTGTCCTGCTTCGTCGTGATCGGGCGACTCGGTCATGCCGGGAGACGGTGGCGAAGGTCGGCGCGATGCTACAGGCTTTCGCCGTGGCCGTCGCTCATGCGCGCTGGCGTCGCCACAGCACGAGTGCGGCGAGCAGCAGGACGATCTCGAATGCGGCAAGACCGGTCGTGGTCGGGCCCACCGGCCACAGCCGCAGCAGGCTGGCGCTGCGGTAGAGCACGATGGGCACGTAGAACGCCAGCGCCAGGAGCAGGCCGGTGCGCAGTTGCCCGGTGCGGGCGAAGTAGCCGAACAGGAAGGCCATGCCCAACTGCAGGCCGCCGTAGATGACCAGGTATTCGGACTGGCCGGAGCGGTCCAGGCCGATATAGCCCACCGCCGCCGCGGTCTGCGCCGGCAGCAGCGTGCACCAGACTGCGAGCAGCGCGTACAGCGCAGCGTTGAACCACAGGTAGGCCTTGGCCATGGGGTGTCCTCGTCGAGGCGCGGGCGATGCGCAGGCATGGTTGTAGCGGGTGCGGCGGGGGCCGGCGTGAATGCGCTGGCGGCGCGGCTCAGCGCGCGCTGCATTGCGCGACCAGGGGGTGCTGCAGCGCCTGCTCCCAGGCGCCGGCGTCGGCCTGGCCGCGCAGGCGTTCGGGAAAGTCGATGCGCACGTTCGGGTAGCGGCCACGCGCGTCGCGGATATTGCCGACACCGCGAAATTCGAGCAGACGCCGGTCCTTGCGCGCATAGGCGACGCTGAGGTCGGGCAGCAGCGTGCCGTACCAGGCGGCCAGGCTCAGCGTGTAGCGCTGCACTTCGGCATCGGCCGGGCCGGGGCTGATGCGGAAGTCGAGCGTGCGCAGTTCGCTGGGCAGCACGAAGGCGATGCGCTGCGGCCCGCCGCTGCCCAGGCTGTCCCAGCGCTGGCGCAGGTAGGCGTCGAAACCGGCGTCGATCACCTGCGCCTGGTCGCTCTTCGGCAGCGGCGCGCGGCGTTCGGCCTGGCCCTTGGCCTGGCTGAACATCTCGCGTCCGCTGCCGCTGCGGCGCACGCCCTCGCGGTAGCCGCTGCGCGCATCGACCAGTTCGAAGTCCGGCGCGGCGCTGCCGTCGTCCACGCGCTTGCGCGCGAACGCGGCGCCGTCGGCGCACTGGTACAGCACCAGACGCGCGCCATCCTCGCGTACCCAGTGGCTTTCGCGGTACAGCACCTGCTTGCCGTCGGCGGCGTAGGCGATGCCCTCGTAGTGCAGCATCGCCCGCGCCGGCGCGGCGGCGACCAGGGCGGCGGTGCCCAGGGCCAGCGTCAGCGGCAAGGACGCGCGGATGAACGGGAAGGCGGCGGTCGACGTCGGCATGCACGGCGCTCCGGTGGGATGACACCAGCACATACGCGGCCGGCGCCGATCCGGATGCGCCCGCCGTGGCGGCCGCCTCGCAGCGGCTGTCTCAGCGCAGGACGATGCAGTCCACCGGGCAGGCCGGCAGGCACAGCGCACAGCCGGTGCACAAGGGCGCCAGCACCGTGTGCATGTGCTTGGCGCCACCGACGATGGCGTCCACCGGGCAGGCCTGGATGCACTTGGTGCAGCCGATGCAGTCGGCCTCGACCACCCATGCCACCTGCGGCGGCGCGTGCGTGCCGCGGCGGCGGTCGTAGGGCAGGGCGGGGACCCCGAGCACCCGCGCCAGGGCGCGCGCACCGGCGTCGCCGCCGGGCGGGCAGCGGTCCACCTGCACCGTGCCGGCGGCCATCGCCTCGGCATAGGGACGACAGCCGTCGAACCCGCACTGGCCGCATTGGGTCTGCGGCAGCAGGCGATCGAGGCGTTCGAGCAGGGCGTCGTGGGCGGGCGTCATGGCGGAGGCGGCGCGCGGTGGCGCCTTGGGGACTACAGAGCGAAGCAGAGCGCCGGCGGGGCCGGCCTGCACAGTGTAACGCGGCGTCCGCGTCGGCCTGACGGCGCCGCGGCGCGCAGCGTCATCGGCTCAGGCGATCCGGCGCCCGCGGTACCAGCGCTCGTGCGCCAGCGCCAGCATCGGCCGATCCTCGCGGCTGTCGCCGTAGGCGTAGATGCGCCGATAGGCGCTCAGGTCGTACTGCACGCGGATCAGCGCGGCCTTGCGCGGCCCGCAGTCGCCGTGGCGATAGCGGCCGGTCAGACGTCCGTCCTGCACTTCCAGGCGGTTGCAGATCATGTGCAGCCCATGCTGCGTGCACCAGGGCCGCAGATACAGGTCCAGCGAGCCGGAGACCACCGCCACGGTGTGCCCCTGTTCCTGATGCCAGGCGATCCGCTGCAGCATGTCCGGTCGCAGCGCCAACGGCAGCGCCTCCTGCGCATAGTGCTCGGCGTGGCGGGCGATCTCGTCTGCGTCGCGTCCGGCGAACACCAGCCGGGTGACCCGCGTGCGCAACGCTGCCGCCGACACCAGGCCCAGCCGATAGCCGGCCAGCCAGGGGCCGACCGTCCAGCGCGCCCGTGCCTGCTGTGCCGGCGTGGCCACACGGCGCAGGAACCCCGAATAGGTATCGGCGGTGGTGAGGGTGTGGTCGAAGTCGAAGAGGGCCAAGTCCATGGGAATGGGGAATGGAGAAACGGGAATCGTGAAAGCGGGTCTGGCGGCGCGCTGGCAGCTTTGCGATTCCCGATTCCCGATTCTCCTTTCCCGGCCTCACCGCACCGGCATGCCCGGCTGCGCGCCGCTGTCCGCGTCGAGCAGGGCCAGACTGCCGCCGTCGAAACCGGCCGACAGGATCATGCCCTCGCTGAGGCCGAAGCGCATCTTGCGCGGGGCCAGGTTGGCGATGAACACCACGTTGCGGCCGACCAGCTTGTCCGGTTCGCCGTAGCTGCCGCGGATGCCGGAGAAGATCTGCCGCTTGCCCAGCCCGCCGGCGTCCAGTTCGAAGCGCAGCAGCTTGTCCGATCCTTCGACGAACTCGCAGGCCAGCACCTTGCCGATGCGCAGGTCGAGCTTGGCGAAGTCGTCGATGCCGATGACGCTGGGAGTGGGGAGTGGGGAGTGGGGATTCGTCACTGCCTTCGCCTCCTGCTTGGCAGCGGGGGCCGCGGCGGCGGGAGCGGGGGCGAGGGTGTCCTTGGAGGCGTCGGTCATGGCGTCGAGCAGCTTTGGGTCGATACGGGTGAACAAGGGGGCGTAGGGCTGGATCACGTGCGCCAGCAGCGGCGCCTGCAGGTCGTCCCAGGCGCCCAGCGGGGCCGACAGGAACGCCTCGGCTTCGGCGCAGGTGCGCGGCAGCACCGGCTTGAGCGCGGCGGCCAGCACCCGGAACAGGTTCAGGCCCTGCGTGCACACCGCCTGCAGTTGCGCCTCGGCGCCGTCCTGCTTGGCCAGCACCCAGGGCTTGTGTTCGTCGATGTACTTGTTGGCCTCGTCGGCCAGGGCCATGGTCTGGCGGATCGCGCTGGCCGGGTCGTTACGCTCGTAGGCCTCGCGGATCGGCGCCAGGGCGGCAACGAAGCGCGCGTACTGCGCCGGGTCCGGCAGCGCGTCGGCGAGCGTGCCGCCGAAGCGCTTGTCGATGAAGCCGGCGCAGCGGCTGGCCAGGTTGACGAACTTGCCGACCAGGTCGGCATTGACCCGCGCCACGAAGTCGCCCAGGTTCAGGTCCAGATCGTCGACGCCGCCGGAGGACTTGGCCGCGAAGTAGTAGCGCAGCGCCTCCGGCTCCAGGCCCACGTCCAGGTAGGTGCGGGCCATGACGAAGGTGCCGCGCGACTTGGACATCTTGGCGCCGTCCACGGTCAGGTAGCCGTTGACGTGCAGCCGGGTCGGCGCGCGGTGGCCGGTGCCGTGCAGCACCGCCGGCCAGAACAGGCCGTGGAAATTGACGATGTCCTTGCCGATGAAGTGGTGCAGCTCGGTGGCGGTGCCGGCCGCCAGGTGCGGCTCGAATGCTTCGCCCAGGCTCGCGCACAGGGTCTGGAAGCTGCTCAGGTAGCCGATCGGCGCGTCCAGCCACACGTAGAAGTACTTGCCCGGCTGGCCGGGGATCTGGAAGCCGAAGTAGGGCGCGTCGCGGGAGATGTCCCAGGCGCGCAGCCCGCCCTCGCTGTCCAGCCATTCCATCAGCTTGGCCTTGACCCCGGGCAGGGCGACGTCGCCGGCCAGCCACTCGCGCAGGAAGCCGTCGAAGCGGCCGACCTCGAAGAAGAAGTGCTCCGAATCGCGCAGCTCCGGCGTGGCGCCGGAGATCACCGACTTGGGCTCCTTCAGTTCGGTCGGGGAATAGGTGGCGCCGCAGACCTCGCAGTTGTCGCCGTACTGGTCGGCGCTGCCGCAGTTCGGGCAGATGCCCTTGATGTAGCGGTCGGGCAGGAACATGCCCTTGGCCGGGTCGTAGAACTGCGCCACCGAACGCCGCGCGATGTGGCCGCCGGCGTCGAGCTTGGCGTAGAACGCCTCGGTCAGGGCGCGGTTGGCGGCCGAGTTGGTCGAGTCGTAGTGGTCGAAGGCCACGCCGAACGCGGCGAAATCGCGCTCGTGGCTGGCCTGGACGGCGGCGATGAAGTTTTCCGGGGTGACCCCGGCCTTCTCCGCGGCGAGCATGATCGGCGTGCCGTGGGTGTCGTCGGCGCATACGAACCAGGTGCGGTCGCCGCGCAGCCGCCGCGCGCGCACCCAGATGTCGGCCTGGATGTAGCCGACCAGATGCCCCAGGTGCAGCGGTCCGTTGGCATAGGGCAGGGCGGTGGTGACGAGAGCGGTGGTCATGGCGGCCGGCGATGCTGGGGGCCGGGGATTATTGCATGGAGCTGGGATTGGGGAATTGGGAATGGGGAATCGCAAGAGCGGTGGTCTGCGATCTGATGGGCCAGGAAAAGGGCGCCTTTACGGGTGCCTCGCCGGAAATGGGGTACATCAGGCCCGGCATGTGCCGCTGTGGACGATTCCCAATTCTCCACTCCCCATTCCCGGCTTCTAATGCATGGAGCCGGATTGGGGAGTTGGGAATGGGGAATCGCAAGAGCGGTGGTCTGCGATCTGATGGGCCAGGAAAAAGGCGCCTTTACAGGTGCTCGCCGGAAATGGGGTACATCAGGCCCGGCATGTGCCGCTGTGGACGATTCCCAATTCTCCACTCCCCATTCCCGGCTTCTAATGCATGGAGCCGGATTGGGGAATTGGGAATGGGGAATCGCAAGAGCGGCGGCCGGCGACCTGATGGTCCAAGAAAAAGGCGCCTTTGCAGGCGCCTTGTCACAGTGGGGCCATCAGGCCGGCAGATGCCGCTTTTACGATTCCCGATTCTCCACTCCCGATTCCCAGCTCCTACTCCCTGATCCAGGTCTGCGTCCGGCCAAGGGCCTCGATCCCGATGTAGCCGCGCATCTGCAGCTTCTTGCCGCCGTCGGTCAGGGTGACCTTGGCCTTGTAGGTCTTGCCCTTGGCCGGGTCCAGCACCGAGCCGCCGTCCCATACCGCCGTGCCGTCGGGCTTGAGGCCCCACAGGATGGTCATGCCCTTGATCGGCTTGCCCTTGCGCTCGCCGTCGCACTTGTCGCACATCGGGTTGGGGCCGTGGTTGGACTGCAGGATCTCGACCACCTTGCCGGTCAGCGTGCCGTTGGCGGCCTGTTCGATCTGCACGATCGACTTGGGCTTGCCGGTTTCGTCGTCGATGGTCTGCCAGCGGCCGACCGGCGAGGTGTCGGCGGCGTGCGCCATGAATGCCGCCGCGCTCAGCGGCAGGGCCAGCATCAGGGTCTTGAAGGTCGTGCGCATGTTCCCCTCCCGAGGGATGTCCGGTGCGGCCGGCGCGATGCCGGCCTGATTCGACTGTATACCCAAGCGTATGGTGCTGGGAATCTGCACTGCGGCATGCGGTTCAGCGTGGCCGGCGGCCGGCGTTCAGCCGTTCTCGTACAGTTCCAGCGGCAGTGCGTCGGGGTCGGCGAAGAAGGTGAAGCGGCGGCCGGTGTATTCGTCCACGCGGATCGGTTCGACCTCCACGCCGTGCGCCTGCAGGTGCGCGACGGCCGCGTCCAGGTCGCGCACGCGCAGCGCCAGGTGGCGCAGCCCGCAGGCTTCCGGGCGGCTCGGCCGCGGCGGCGGTGCGGGGAACGAGAACAGTTCGAGCTGGCTGCCGTCGGGCAGGGCCAGGTCCAGCTTCCAGGAGTCGCGGGTGTCGCGGTAGACCTCGGCGATCACCGGCAGGCCCAGGATGCGGCAATAGAAATCCTTGGAGCGCGCGTAGTCGGATGCGATGATCGCCACGTGGTGCAGGCCGTCCAGGGTCAGGCTCATCGGCACAGCGCCTGGCCGAACTGCAGGACATGGCCGTCCGGATCGCGGATCGCGAACTCGCGCATGCCGTAGGCGAAGTCTTCCAATGGATAGACGATGCGTCCGTGCGGCTGCAGCCGCTGCCACCAGGCATCGACCTCGTCGGTGCGGAAGTACAGCGTGCAGGCGAGGTTGGCAGCGGGCGCGTCGGCCGCTGTCTGTTGCACGGCCAGCATCAGGGCCAGCGGGCCGTGCCGCAGCGATACCCAGCCCGTCGCCAGCGTGCCGCCGTCGCGGCGAAACCCCAGCGTTTCGGTGTAGAACGCCAGCGCCGTGGCCAGGTCGGCACTGCGCAACATCGGGGTCAGTGCAGTGAAGGTCATGGGCTGATCCGGCGCGAGCGACATCGGGCGATCCATGCGTGCAGCATAGCGCAGCGGCGCGCCCGTGCCGGTGCTGGTGCTGGTGCTGGTGCCGTGGTGCCGGTGCCATCTGCGACACTGCGCGTTCCACCGCTGCGAGGCCGCGCCATGCCGCACAACCCGCTCGCCGCCCTGCTGGCCGAGGACCGCTGCCTGGTGCTCGACGGCGCGCTGGCCACCGAACTGGAACGGCGCGGCTGCGATCTCGCCGATCCGCTCTGGTCGGCGAAGATTCTGCTGGAACAGCCGCAGCTGATCCGCCAGGTGCACCAGGACTATTTCGCCGCCGGTGCGCAGTGCGCGATCACCGCCAGCTACCAGGCCACGCCGCAGGGCTTTGCCGCGCGCGGCATCGACCTTGCGCAAGCGCAGCGTTTGATCGCGCGCAGCGTCGAACTGGCGCAGCAGGCGCGGCAGGACCATCTCGCGCTGCATCCGCAGGCGGGGACCTTGCTGGTGGCCGGCTCGGTCGGTCCGTACGGCGCCTTCCTGGCCAATGGCGCGGAGTATCGCGGCGACTACGTGCTGGCGCCGGCACGGATGCGCGCGTTCCACCATCCGCGCATCGCCGCGTTGGTGGCGGCGGGCGTGGACCTGCTGGCCTGCGAAACGCAGCCGTCGCTGGCGGAAATGGCGGCGTTGCTGGAAGTGATAGAGGCGTTCCCGCAGACCGTCGCCTGGTTCGCCTGCACGCTGCGCGATCCGATGCACCTCAGCGACGGCACGCCGTTGCGCGACGTGGTGGCCTTGCTCGACGGCCACCCGCAGGTGGTGGCGCTGGGCGTCAACTGCGTCGCCCCGTCGCTCGTCACCGCGGCGTTGCGCCACCTCGCGACGCTGACCCGGTTGCCTTTGGTGGTGTATCCGAACGCTGGTGAGCGCTACGACGCCGACCGCAAATGCTGGCAGGCCGACGGCGCCGACGCCGGCACCCTGGCCGATCACCTCGCCGCCTGGCGTGCGGCCGGCGCGCGCCTGATCGGCGGCTGCTGCCGCACTACGCCGCAGGACATCGCGCAGCTGGCGCGGCGGTTGGCATCGTCGTAGCGACGAGGTCGATCGTTTGCACTCGGCCGCACGATGTCCTCGCCGGCGGTTGTCCAACGGGTGCCCGGGCTGGTGAGCCGCTTCGGGCTGTTGTGGGAGGGACTTCAGTCCCGACGCGTCCGGGTCGACGACGTCGGGGCTGAAGCCCCTCCCACAGAGGGGACACAGCTTCCACAATGGGGCCACAGCCGCGATCTGTCTCCGTGCCGCCACTGCGGTTTTTTCCGTAGGAGCGGCTTCAGCCGCGACCGGGCTTCACCAGGAACGCCCCGTCGTGGCTGAAGCCGCTCCTACGCGACCTCCGGCGATGCCGCGGGCCACGGCATCGCTTGCTCAGCCCTTCTTGCTCGCCACCCAGCGCTCGATCTTTTCCTGCAGCACGTTCAGCGGCACCGAGCCGTCCTTCAGCACTTCGGCATGGAATTCGCGGATGTCGAACTTGTCGCCCAGTTGCGCGCGGGCGTAATCGCGCAGTTGCATGATCTTCATCTCGCCGATCTTGTAGGACAGTGCCTGCCCGGGGATGGCCATGTAGCGCTCGGCTTCGGCCTCGGCATCGGTGCGGCTGGTGGCCGAGTTCTGCAGCATGTAGTCGATCACCTGCTCGCGGGTCCAGCCCTTGCTGTGCAGGCCGGTGTCCACCACCAGCCGGATCGCACGCCACAGCTCGTTCTGCAGGTAGCCGAAATAGTTGTACGGGTCCTGGTACAGGCCCAGCTCCTTGCCCAGCGATTCGGCGTACAGGCCCCAGCCTTCGATGAAGGCGGTCTCGCCGCCGAAGCGGCGGAACTTGGGCAGGTTGGTCAGCTCCTGCTGCAGGCCGAGCTGGAAGTGGTGGCCGGGAATGGCCTCGTGCAGGTACAGGTCTTCCGCATCCCAGGTCTTGCGGCTGGGCAGGTCGTAGGTGTTGACGTAGAAGATGCCGGGGCGGCCGTCCTCGCTGGGGCGCATGTACGAGCCGCTGGCGGCCGACTGCGCGCGGTACGGCTCGACCGGGCGGATCTCGAACGCGGCCTTGGGCTTGAGCGAGAACATGCGCGGCACCGCCGCGTCGACCCGGCCTTCCAGACCGCGGTAGTAGGTCAGCAGCTCGTCCTCGCTCTTGAAGGTGAAACGCTTGTCGGTCTGCATGAACTTGAAGAACTTCTGCATCGAGCCGCGGAAGCGCACCTGCTTCATCACCGCCTGGATCTGGCTCTGGATGCGCGCCACCTCGTCCAGGCCGATCTGGTGGATCTGGGCCGGGGTCAGGTCGGTGGTGGTGCTCTGGCGCACGTTCCAGGCGTACCAGGCGTCGCCGCCGGGCAGGGCGCCGATGCCGGCGGTGTTGCGCGTGGCCGGCAGGTACTCGGTGGCGATGAAGCCGCGCAGGGCGCGGTAGGCGGGCATGATGCGGTATTCGATCATGCGCTTGTATTCGGCGGTGATGCGCTGCTTCTCGGCCTCGGGGATGTCCGCCGGCAGATTGCGCACCGGGCCCCAGAACAGGCTCTCCTCGGCGGTGGGCTTGATGATCGCATCCAGCTGCGGCAGCACCTTCTCCATCAGCGCGCGCGGCTGCACCACGCCGGCCTTCATGCCCTCGCGCATGTTGGCGATGGCCTGGTCGAACAGCGCCGGAATGCCGAGCGCGCGCCGCGACCAGTTGTCGTAGTCCTTGACCGTGCGGAACGGCTGCGCGCCGGTGCCCGAACCGAGCATCACCATGATGCTGCCGACGTTGTAGAACTGGTTCACCGGCTGCATCCAGCTCGGGTACTTCTCCGCCTCCAGCGCGTTGCGCGCATCGCCGACGAAGATCTCGTAGCTCAGCAGATCCTGCCCGGTCAGGCCGTCCTTGCCGATCGCCTCGGCCTTGGTCAGCCACTCCACGGTGAAGTCGTGCGACTGCTGGCGGAACGCGGCCGAGAGGAAGTTCGGCAACTGGTCGTTGTAGCGGCTGTCGCCCTGGAAGGTGGCCTGCAGCGGATTGAGCTTCAGCGAGGCCTCCCAGTAGTCGTCGTACAGCCGGTTCAGCTGCTGCGCCTTGGTCAACACCACCGGGGCCGGCGCCGGCCGCGCCTTGCGCGCCTTGCTGGCCTTGGCGCGGGTCTGCGCGGTGGTCTGCTTGGTGGTCTTCTTCTTGGCCGCGTCCGCCGGGGCCGCCAGCGACAGGCTCAGGGCGGTGGCGATGGCGAGGGACAGCAGGCGGGAAAAGCGGGGCGGCATTGCGGGCTCCAACGACAAGCGAGCGGGGAGCTTGCCCGATCCGCACCGCGGAGGCCACCCGTGGCCGGTCCCCGCGGGCGCCTGCGACCCCCGGCGTGGGCCGCCGCCAGGGCCGTGGCGGGCCAGGCGGCGCCGGCCTCTGCGGCGCTGCACGACGGCCGCGCGCAAGCGCGTGCGGCGCGCGCGCGCGTATGCCGGCGTTCAGTCGGCGGCGGCTTCCTCGCGCAGTTGCTCGGCGCGCTCGGGGGTCAGGTAGTCGGTGATCAGCCGCCGCATCAGGTACAGCAGCGGGATCAGCAGCACCGCCAGCAGCATCTTGCAGATGTAGTTCAGCGTGCTTACCGCCAGGAACAGCTGCAGCGACCAGTGCTGCGGGCCGAGCACGAAGGCGATGTAGATCACCACGAAGCTGTCTATCAGTTGCGAGACCGCGGTGGAGCCGGTGGCGCGCAGCCACACGTGTTTCTCGCCGGTCACGCTGCGGATGCGGTGGAACACCGCCACGTCGATCAGCTGGCCGGCCATGAACGCGACCAGCGAGCCGGCGATGGTCCACATGCCCTGGCCGAACACCGCGGCGAACGCGGCCTGGTAGTCGGGCACGCCCTGGTGTTGCGCGGCGGTGACCCAGAAGCCGGCCGGGGCCAGCCCGATCGCGGCGAACGCGAACAGGAAGCCGTAGCCGATCAGCGCCACCGCCAGCCAGGAGATGAAGCGCACGCCGCGGCGTCCGAAGAATTCGTTGATGGTGTCGGTGAGGATGAACACCAGCGGCCATAGCAGGGTGCCCGCCGTGAAATTCATCGAGCCGGTCTGCCCGAACAGGTTCCAGTTCAGCGGCGCGATGCCCAGGGTGTCTTCCAGGGCGAAGATCTTGACCCCGATGAACTCGGCCAGCGCGGCGTTGACGCAGAAGAACGCCGCCAGGGCGATGAACAGACGGACCGCGCGATCGTCGAGCGTGCCGCGGCGCATCGGCGTCAGCGGTCCACGGTCCGGGTGAATGGCACGCTTTCCGGCGCCACCGCGCCGCCGGAGATGATGAAGCTCATCGCCTGGTCCACGCTCCAGTCGGTGGGCGTGAGCAGCTCCACCGGCACGATCTCGAGGTAGCCGGAGGTCGGGTTGGGGGTGGTCGGCACGTACACCGCGGCCAGTTCGCGGCCGGTGCCATGTTCCTTGATCACCCGCGTCACCAGGCCCACCGACTTCATGTCGCGGTGCGGGAAGTCGATCAGCACCACGCGCTGGGTGCTGCCGGGCTGGGTCTGCAGGATGTCCACCAGCTTGCGCACGCTGTCGTAGACCACGCTGGCCAGCGGGATGCGGCGCATCACCGCCTCGAACCAGCGCAGCAGGCGCTGGCCGATCACGCGCCGGCTGAGGAAGCCGACCAGCAGGATCACCGCCAGGGTGGCGATCAGGGCGATGGTGTTCTGCACCCATTGCGCGGTGGCCCAGCCCAGCTCGCGCGGGAACGAGGCGGCGATGCGTGCCGACAGCGGCACCACCCAGGGGCTGCTGATGCCCGAGAGCAGCACGAACACGAACTTGACCACGACCCAGGTCAGCCAGATCGGCAACAGAGTCAGCAGGCCGGTGAAGAACAGCCGTTGCAGGGACGGGCGCGGAGCGGGGGCGGGGAGATCGGGCGACATCCGCGTAGTGTAGTGGAGCGCGATGACCGTTGCTGCGGCGCCGCACAGTCTTGCGTCCACACCGTGCAGCTGCGATTGGGCTGGGAGGTGCGCGTGCTGCCCGAGCCGATGCGCGGTGCACGACGCGTTCGCGGCCAGGCCGCGTATTGGCGCGCGGTGTGCGCCGCCGGCCTGCGCTGGAGGTCCGGGCCTGGCGCGCCTGCGGGCTGCAGTGGGCGCGCTAGCGTTGCGGCTTGCGCTTGACGTACAGCTGCTTGCGCACCCGTGCCACCACCTCGCCCTGCGCGTCGACGATGTCGGTCTCGAACCAGCGCAGATGCTTGTCGCCGCCGGCGGTGGCCGCGCGCAGGTCGTCCAGCACCGTCTGGTCCAGGTCGAACCGTGCGCTGACCGTGCCGCGGCCCGGGCGCACGAACTCGATGCTGCCGGCCTTGTCCCAGACGTAGTAGTCGCGCCCCAGGTTCTGCAGGGTCAGCAGCATCCAGAACGGGTCGGTCATGGCGAACAGGCTGCCGCCGAAATGGGTGCCGACGTAGTTGCGGTTCCAGGGGCGCATGCGCAGTTCGACCCGCGCGTGGCGGTAGTCGGCGCTCAACTCGGTCACATGGATGCCGGCGAACAGGAACGGCGGCCACAGGTTCAGGCCCAGGCGGAACAGCGTTGGCTTCATTGCGCGGCGGTGGGCGGATCAGGAGTCGGCAGGGTACCAGACGCATGCGTATGGTGGTCCGGCAGGTCGTCGCTCAGCGCGTAGCCATCGCGTCCAGCGCGCTTGGCGCGGTACAGCGCGGTGTCGGCCAGTTCGAAGAAGTCGCGCTCGCGGGTGTCTGCGGCGACGCTGGCGCTGTGCACGCCGAGGCTGGCGGTGATGGCGACGCTGCCGTTGGCCGCGCGCAGCGACAGCCCGCGGATGTGCTCGACCAGCGCCGCGGCGATCCGGCAGGCGTCGGCCGTGTCGGTGGCGGGCAGGATCATGACGAATTCGTCGCCGCCGAAGCGCGCCGCGACCTCGTGCGGGCGCCGCGCGTGCCGCGCTACCGCATTGGCGACCAGGGTCAGCGCGCGGTCGCCGGCGCGGTGGCCGAGGGTGTCGTTGTAGCGCTTGAAATGGTCGACATCGACGATGATCAGGGTCAGCGGCTTGCCGCTGCGGCGCGCCTCGTCCAGTTCGTGGCCGAAGGCTTGCTCGAAGCCGTGGCGGTTGAGCAGCCCGGTCAGGGCATCGCGTTGCGCCTGCTGGCGCCAGCGGGCGGCATGCAGGCACAGGCGGAAGCCGGCGACGATGGCCAGTGCCAGCAGGGCCGCGCCGGGGGCGAACCAGCGGCCGCTGGCCAGCACCCACAGCAGGCTGCCGATGGCGACCGCGGCCATGCCCGTCAGCGGCGCCAGCCAGTGCCAGCGGCGCGCGCGCTGCGCGCAGGACGTGCCCAGGCAGACCAGCAGGGTCAGCAACGCCGACACCGCCACTTGCGTGCTGCGCGACAGCGGCAGGATCGGATCGGCGCGCAGCAGCGTCGCGGCGACGTTGGCCTGGTACTCGGGCGCGCTCATGCCGCCGTCGGCGGACATCGGCGTCGTCACCCGCGGGCCCAGGCCGGTGGCGCTCACGCCGACGATCACCAGGCGCTGGCGCAGCGCCTGCGCCGGAATGCGGCCCTGCAGGACGTCGACGTAGGACACCTGGGCGAACGGCGCCGAGGGCGCGGCGAAGTGCAGACCGGCGTAGTCGGCGCGGTGCCAGGCATAGGGCGTGCGGGTGCTGGCCGGCGCCGGCGGCCGCGCCTGCCCGACCAGCGCGGCGCCCAACGCCGGCCAATGCGCGCTGCCGAGCCCGGCGCGCAGATACACGCCGCGCGACACGCCGTCGGCATCGACCGCGATCTCGGTATGCGCCAGCTGCGCCGCGGCGGCGGTGATGGCGGGGATCGGCAGCAGTTCCTGGGTCATCTCGGCGTCGCTGGCGCTGCCGATCACCGGCAGCACGGTACGGCCGTTGCGGCGCAGCGCCGCGGCCAGGCGCGCATCGTCGTCCGGGTGTAGCTGCTCGGGCTCGCTGAACAGCAGGTCCAGCGCCACCCGCTCGCTTCCGGCCGCGGTCAGCCGATCGAGCAGGCGCGCATGCACCTCGCGCCGCCACGGCCATTGGCCCAGCGCCTGCAGGCTGCGGTCGTCGATGGCGATCAGCAGCAGGCGCGGATCGGCCGGGCGTGGCGAGTGCTTGATCAGGGCGTCGTACAGCGCCTGGTCCAGCCGCCAGGTGGCATTGCTCAGGCTCAGCGCCGCGGCCAGCCCCGCTGCCGCCGCCGCGGCCACGGCGGCGGCGCGGCGCGGCCGCGCGGCGCTCACAGGGCCAGCCACAGCAGGACCGCCGCGCCGCCCGCACCGAGCTTGCAGTAGCGGCAGGGCAGGGTGATGGTCTGCGGCGCCGAGAACGGCGCGGCCTCGCCGTCGGCATCCAGCGTCTGCACGCGCACGTACCAGGTGCCGCGCCGCGGCCGCGGCAGCGCGACCTGCGGCTGGGCGACCGTGCGCTCGAGCAGGCGGTGGGTGAAGTCGGGATCGCGCGCGACCTGCACCCGGTAGTGCTGCGCGGCGGGATCGGCCTGCCAGCGCAGGGTGAGGGTGCCGCGCTCGGCCTGCGCCGGCGCCAGGCCGGGATCGACCGGCTCGTCGCTGAGCTGCAGCCGCAACGCCTGCCCGAACGGACCCTGGCGGCCCTGCGCGTCGCGCGAGGCGACGCGCCAGAAGTAGCGGCCGGGCGGCAACGGCTGCGGCGCGCGCAGGCGCGTGGCCGTGGTCTCCTGGTCGAGCAGCAGGTCCTGGAACTGCGCGTCGCGCGCCAGTTGCAGCACGCTGCTGCTGGCCTGCGGATTGCGGGTCCATTCGAAGCGCGGCCGCGCGATGCGCAGGTGCTGATCCTGCAGCGGTTGCACGGTCAGCGGCGGCAGCGGCGTGGCCCACACCCGCAGCGCCTGCTCGGCGTCTTCGCCTTCCACGCCGGTGGCGGCGATGCCGCGCAGCAGGAGCCGCAGGTCCCCGGGCGGCAGGTCGTCCAGCACCAGTGCGCTTGCCTCGGTCTCGCGGGCGTAGCGCAGGATCTCGCGCTGCTGCGCATCCAGCGCTTCGATGCGGTAGCGGCTGGCGCCGGCCAGCGGCGTCCACGCCAGCAGGTAGGGCGGGTGTTGCAAGCGGCTGCGCGCCAGGTCCAGCACCGGTGCCGGCAGCAGCGGTTCCGGCAGCGGCGCCGTCCCGGTGCCCACCCGCGCCGCATCGCCCGGCTGCAGCAGGCGCTGGCCGCCGCCGCCGGCGACCCGCACCGCGCCCTGCAGCACCTCGGTGGCGGCGAGCTGGTGACCGTCGCCGGCGCCGACGCGGAAGCGGGTGCCGCGCACGCTGCTGGTGCTGCTCGGGGTCTGGATGATGTAGCGCGAGGCAGGCCCGCTGGCGGGGATCACGTCGTTGCTGGTGCGGCCCTTCTCCAGCCGCACCCGCGTATCGACCATGCCGGTGGCGCCGTAGCGGAGCAACTGGTCGAAGCGGACCAGGCTGTTCTCGCGCACCTGCATGCGCGAGCCGTCGGCGAACTGCACGGTGGCGCTGGCGTCGGCGCCGGTCTGCAGCGCGCTGCCGATCGGCAGCGGCATGCCCTCCTGCGCCGACAGCGTCGCGCTGTCGGCGGTCTGCACGCTGATCTGGCCGCGCAGCGCGACCAGCCGTGCCGGTACCGGCTGCACCCGCAGCCAGGCGATCGGAAAGCGCAGCCGCGCCCCCGGCGTCAGCCGGTGCGGATCGGCCACCTGGTTGTGCTGGCCCAGCCGCATCCAGTCCATGCCCGGGCGCAGATAGCGCTGGCCCAGGTCCCACAGCGTGTCGCCGGGGCGCACCCGGTAGTGCCAGTCCTGCGCCATCGCGGCAGGAGCGAGCAGCAGGGCGATCCAGCACAGCAGGCCGGCGCGCCGGCGCATGCTTGCCCGGGAACGATGGACGGGCAGGGGCATGCGGCGGTCGTACTGATTCACATCATCTGTCCGGCAAAAGACCGGGGCGGCGCTGCCGGCGGGTCGGCAGGCAGCGTTCGTCCCTGATCACGGCATCCATGAGGCAGGCCGGGGTGTCCGACTCTCGCGGCGGCTGGAGACGCCGTTGCCAGCTGCCGGAAATGCGATTGTAGTCTCAGAACAGCAGGGCGGACATCTTGCGGCGGTACTGCCCCACCAGGTCCTCGTCCTCGATCACCCGGAACGCATCGATCAAGGCCTTCTTCGGCAGGCCGTCCTCGAAACCGCGATCCTGGCGCAGCATCTCCAGGAACTGCTCCAGCGCGGCCGCGTCGTCGCCGCCGACCAGGTGGTGCACGCCTAGCAGGTAGCGCGCCTTGAGGTCGCTCGGATCCTGCGCCAGCGTGGCCTGCAGCGTCTCCAGCGGCGGTGCCGCCTGCAGCGCGCCGACGAAGCCCAGGCGCGCCCGCGCCCGCACCGCGCGCTCGTCGGTGGCCAGGTTGGCCGGCAGCGCGTCGATCAGCGTCTCCGCCTCGGCGGCGGCGCCGATCTTGACCAGGGCCAGGGCCAGGTCCAGCTTCAGCTCGTCCTTGTCCGGCTCGGCCGCCACCGCCTCGCGCAGGCGCTGCACTTCGGCGTGCGGATCCAGCGGCGCCGCCGGCACGTCTTCGGCCGGTTCCTGCGCCGCCAGCGGCACGATCCCGTGCTGGGTCAGGAATTCGCGCAACTGGCCTTCGGGCAGCGCGCCGGGGAAGCCGTCGACCAGCTGCCCGCCCTTGACCAGGAACACCGTCGGCACCGAGCGGATCTGGAACGCCGCGGCGATCTGCTGCTCCTGGTCCACGTCGACCTTGGCCAGGACGAAACCGCCGTTGTATTCGGCCGCCAGCTTTTCCAGGATCGGGCTCAGGGTCTTGCACGGGCCGCACCAGGGCGCCCAGAAGTCCACCAGCACCGGCGTCTGCAGCGAGCGCTGCAGCACCTCGGCTTCGAAGGTCTCGGTCTTGGCGTCGAAAACGTGGGGCGTGTCGGACATGGGCGGCTTCATCGCAGGCGAGAGGACGCTCTGTATGGAGGCGACGCCGCGCCGATGCAAGGGCGCCGCCGCCGTGCCGCGCGTGCCGGCCGCGGCCGCAGCGGCGACAATGCCCGGCTGGAGGCGCCATGGCGGCGCGAAAGGACGGCAGCGGATGGGCGAAGTGAGCGAACGGGTGGTGCGTTGGATCGGGCCGCTGCTGGCGGTGGCCGCCGTGGCGGCGATGCTGGGGTTCGGCGCGGTCCTGCCCGGCTATCTGCCGTGGTCGCATCCGCTGGCCCTGCTCGGCGCGCGTGGCATCCCGCATGCCTGGGCCTTCAACCTGCTGGCGTTCGTGCTGCCCGGGTGCCTGGCGCTGGCGCTGGCGCTGCGGCTGTTGCGCCGGGCCGGGCGCCAGGCGCCCTGGGCGTTGCGGGTCGGCGGGCAACTGCTGCTGTTGGCGGGACTGGCCTTCGCCGGCATGGGCCTGCTGCCGCTGGACCCGAGCGACCTGCAGGCGCGTGCGACCCAGTTGCATGCCAGCGCCTGGTTGCTGTGGGTGGTGGCCCTGGTGGCGGCCGCCGCCCTGCTGGGGCTGGGCGCGCGCCGCGATCCGGCCGCGCGCGGCTGGGCGGCGGTGGCGCTGAGCATGGCGCTGCTGGCGGCGCTGGGCGCGTTCGCGCTGGACCGGCTGCTGTCGCCGGCGCTGGCGCAGCGGCTGGTGTTCCTGCTGTGGTGGGGCTGGCTGGCGCTGCTGGCCTGCTGGCCGGGACCGCAGGCGGGGCCGCGCCGCGGCTGACCCGGCCGGCCTTGCGCAGTTGGCCGCCGCGGGCGGCCGTGCCATGGCCGCCGCCCGCTGGGGGCGCACACGGCGCCGATGGCGCCGCGGCCGCGGTTCCGGCCCCTGCCGGGCGCCGCCGCGGCGTTCCGCGCCGCTGCCGTCCGTCGCCGGGATTGGAGCGGCTTGCCGCGCTACGGTACCCTTGGCCGCTTTGTTGCCGCCTGGCCCTTGCCCGTTTCCATGTCCGCCGTCGAGCCCACCGCCTACGACCCGCAGCAGGTCGAATCGTCCGCCCAGCAGTTCTGGGACGCCACCCGCGCCTTCGAGGTCGACGAGACCTCCGACAAGCCCAAGTTCTACTGCCTGTCGATGCTGCCGTACCCGTCCGGGGCGCTGCACATGGGCCACGTGCGCAACTACACCATCGGCGACGTGATCAGCCGCTACCAGCGCATGATCGGCAAGAACGTGCTGCAGCCGATGGGCTGGGACGCGTTCGGCCTGCCGGCCGAGAACGCCGCGATCAAGAACAAGACCGCGCCGGCGAAGTGGACCTACGCCAACATCGACCACATGCGCAGCCAGCTCAAGTCGCTGGGCTACGCCATCGACTGGTCGCGCGAGTTCGCCACCTGCCGGCCCGAGTACTACGTGCACGAGCAGCGCATGTTCACCCGGCTGATGCGCAAGGGCCTGGCCTACCGCCGCAACGCGGTGGTGAACTGGGACCCGATCGACCAGACCGTGCTGGCCAACGAGCAGGTCATCGACGGCCGCGGCTGGCGCTCCGGCGCGCTGGTGGAGAAGCGCGAGATTCCGCAGTGGTTCCTGCGCATCACCGACTACGCGCAGGAGCTGCTGGACGGCCTGGACCAGCTGCCGGGCTGGCCGGAGTCGGTCAAGACCATGCAGCGCAACTGGATCGGCCGCTCCGAGGGCCTGGAAATCCAGTTCGACGTACGCGACGCCGACGGCAGCGCGCTGGATCCGCTGCGGGTGTTCACCACGCGCCCGGACACGCTGATGGGCGTGACCTTCGTGTCCATCGCCAGCGAGCATCCGCTGGCGCTGCATGCGGCCAAGTCCAATCCGCAGCTGGCCGCGCTGCTGGCCGAGCTGAAGCAGGGCGGCGTCTCCGAGGCGGAATTGGAGACCCAGGAAAAGCGCGGCATGGACACCGGCCTGACCGCGGTGCATCCGATCAGCGGCGAGCAGGTGCCGGTGTGGGTCGCCAACTTCGTGTTGATGGGCTACGGCACCGGCGCGGTGATGGCGGTGCCCGGCCACGACCAGCGCGATTTCGAATTCGCCAGCAAGTACGCCCTGCCGATCCGCCAGGTGATCGCGCTGAAGGCGCCGAAGAACGACGACGAGCGTCACTACGATCCGAGCCGCTGGCAGGACTGGTACGGCGACAAGACCCGCGAACTGGAACTGGTCAATTCGGCCGAGTTCGACGGGCTGGACTTCCAGGGCGCGTTCGAGGCGCTGGCCGAGCGTTTCGAGCGCAAGGGCCAGGGCCAGCGCCGGGTCAACTACCGGCTGCGCGACTGGGGCGTCAGCCGCCAGCGCTACTGGGGCTGCCCGATCCCGGTGATCTACTGCCCCAGCTGCGGCGCGGTGCCGGTGCCGGAAGACCAGTTGCCGGTGCTGCTGCCGGAGAACGTGGCCCTGAGCGGCACCGGCTCGCCGCTGAAGACCGACCCGGAATGGCGCAAGACCACCTGCCCGCAGTGCGGCGCGGCGGCCGAGCGCGAGACCGACACCTTCGACACCTTCATGGAGTCGAGCTGGTACTACGCGCGCTACACCTCGCCCGGCGCCAAGGACATGGTCGACAAGCGCGGCAACTACTGGCTGCCGGTGGACCAGTACATCGGCGGCATCGAGCACGCGATCCTGCACCTGATGTACTTCCGCTTCTTCCACAAGCTGCTGCGCGACGCGCGCCTGGTGGACAGCGACGAGCCGGCGACCAACCTGCTGACCCAGGGCATGGTGATCGCCGAGACCTTCTACCGGCAGAACCCGGACGGCTCCAAGGACTGGATCAATCCCGCCGACGTGGACGTGCAGCGCGACGACAAGGCGCGGGTGATCGGCGCGGTGCACCGCGGCGACGGCCAGCCGGTGCTGATCGGCGGCACCGAGAAGATGTCCAAGTCCAAGAACAACGGCGTCGATCCGCAGGCCATGGTCGGCAAGTACGGCGCCGACACGGTGCGCCTGTTCTCGATGTTCGCCGCGCCGCCGGAGCAGTCGCTGGAGTGGAACGAGGCCGGCGTCGACGGCATGGCGCGGTTCCTGCGCCGGTTGTGGGCGCAGGTGCACAAGCACGCCGCCGACGGCGCCGCCCCGGCGCTGGACCCGGCCGCGTTGGACGCCGAGCACAAGGCGCTGCGGCGCAAGACCCACGAGACCATCGGCAAGGTCGCCGACGACTACGGCCGCCGCCACAGCTTCAACACCGCCATCGCCGCGGTGATGGAACTGAGCAACGCGCTGGCCAAGTTCGACGACACCAGCGCGCAGGGCCGCGCGGTGCGCCAGGAAGCGCTGGAGGCCGCGGTGCTGCTGCTCAATCCGATCACCCCGCACGCCAGCCACGCGCTGTGGCAGGCGCTGGGCCATGCGCCGACGCTGCTGGAGGACGTGCCGTTCCCGCAGCCGGACCCGGCCGCGCTGGTGCGCGACGCGGTGACCCTGGCGGTGCAGGTCAACGGCAAGCTGCGCGGCACCATCGAGGTCGGCGCCGACACCCCGCGCGAGCAGATCGAGGCGCTGGCCCAGGCCGAGCCGAACGCGGCCAAGTTCCTGGAAGGGCTGAGCATCCGCAAGATCATCATCGTGCCGGGCAAGATCGTGAACCTGGTGGCGGCGTGAGCCGGCGCGCCGCTCCGGCCGCCGCGCGGCCGCGCGGCGCGGCAGGTCTCAACCCGCGTTCACGCAGCGTGCGGCAGGCTAGCGGCCTGTTGCCGCGCTCAGCCGGCTCCTCCAGACTGTGTCCATGACCCGACTCCTGCTCGCTTTCGTCCTCGCGGCGTCCCTGACCGCCTGCGGTTTCCACCTGCGCAACAAGCTGACCCTGCCGGCCGACACGCCGTCGGTGAAGGTGGTGTCCTCGGCGCCGTACAGCGAGCTGGCCAAGCTGCTCGAGCGCGGCCTGCGCGCGGCCGGCGCGCAGATCGCGCCGAAGGACGTCAACACCGGCGTGGCCCGCCTGGAAGTGCTGTCCGAGCGCTGGGGCGACCTGCCGATCGCGCTCGACGCCGAAGGCCGCGCCCAGGAATACAGCCTGCGCTACGCGGCGATCTTCGTGTTCCGCCGCGCCGACGGCAGCGTGCTGGTGCCGCAGCAGGTGATCGAGCTGTCGCGCGACTACGTGTCGCCGCCGACCGACGCCACCGGTACCTCCACCGAGCGCGAGATCCTGGCCGACGAACTGCGCCGCGAGATGTCGGCCTCGATGCTGCGCCGGATCGACAGCGTGGTGCGCGCACAGGTGCGCGACGGCAAGGACGTCAACGCCGCGCCGCCGTCGACCGACGGCACGCCGGTGGAAGGCAAGCCGGCCGACGCCACGCCGGCCGCAGGCAAGCCGGCGACCACGCCGCAGCCTTGAGCCTCGCCCTGCCGCCTTCGCCGCCGCGCGCGGCGGCCATGCCGTTTTCAGCAGGCGCGCGGCGTTCGCCGCATGCGCCTGCAGCAGCGTAGGCTGTCGTCATGGAACTGCGTCCCGAACAACTCGCCACCCAGCCGGCGTCGCAGCCGCTGCAGCCGGTCTACCTGATCGCCGGTCCGGAAACCCTGCGCGTGCTCGAGGCCGCCGACGCGGTGCGCGCCCGCGCGCGTGCCGCCGGCATCAGCGAGCGCGAAGTGTTCGATGCCGACGGCCGCGACTTCGATTGGGGCCAGCTGTATTCCAGCTTCAACGCGCCCAGCCTGTTCAGCGCGCAGCGGCTGATCGAACTGCGCCTGCCCAGCGGCAAGCCCGGCAAGGAAGGCGGCGAGGTGATCGCCGCGTTCTGCGCCGACCCGCCGCCGGACGTGGTGCTGCTGATCACCTGCAACGAATGGAGCAAGGCCCATCACGGCAAGTGGGCCGATGCGGTCGGGCGCATCGGCACCATCGCGGTGGCCTGGGCGATCAAACCGCACGAACTGGGCGACTGGATCGAGCGGCGCCTGCGCAGCAAGGGCCTGCGTGCCGACGCCGGCGCGGTGCAGCGCCTGGCCGAGCGGGTCGAAGGCAACCTGCTGGCGGCGGCGCAGGAGATCGACAAGCTGGCCCTGCTGGCCGACGGCCAGGGCCTGGACGTGGCGGCGATGGAGTCGCTGGTCGCCGATGCCGCGCGCTACGACGTGTTCCGCCTGGCCGAGGCCACGCTCGCCGGGCAGGCGCCGGCGGTGCGGCGCATGCTCGCCGGCCTGCGCGCCGAGGGCGAGGCGGTGGCCGCGCTGCTGCCGATCCTGATCAAGGAACTGCTGCGCACCGCGGCGCTGGCCAAGGTGCAGGCCGCCGGCGGCAACCTGGCGGCGGAGATGAAGGGGCAGGGCATCTGGGAATCGCGGCAGGCGCCGTTCAAGCGCGCCCTGCAGCGGCATCCCGAGCCGCGCCGCTGGGAACGTTTCGCCGCCGAGGCCGGGCGCATCGACCGCATCGCCAAGGGCCGCGCCGACGGCGACGCCTGGATCGCCCTGGAGCGCCTGCTGCTGGCGATCGCCGAGGCGCGGGCGGTGCGGTTGTTGGTGGTATGAACGCCGGGAGTCGGGGATCGGGAATCGGGAATGGGAACAGCGGCGCTGCGGTTCCGCCAGAGACCCCGCAGCCCGCGGCTGTTGCTTCTCCCCCATTCCCCATTCCCGATTCCCCACCACTGCACCTCATCTACGGCGGCACCTTCGACCCCATCCACAACGGCCACCTGGCGATCGCGCGGGCGGCGCGCGATGCCTTCGGGGTGCCGGTGCGGCTGATGCCGGCGGCCGATCCGCCGCATCGCGCGGCGCCAGGCGCCGATGCGCCGCAGCGCTGCGCGATGCTGGCGCTGGCGATCGACGACACGCCGGGGCTGGTGCTGGACCTGCACGAGCTGCGCCGCGCGCAGGCCCGGCCCGGGGTGGCGTCCTACAGCATCGACACGGTGCGCGAGCTGCGCGGCGAACTCGGCGCCGACGCGCCGCTGGCGCTGCTGATCGGCAGCGACAGCTTCGTCGGCTTCAACGGCTGGCGCGATTGGCGGGCGTTGCTGGAGGCCGCGCACCTGATCGTCGCCGACCGCGCCGGCAGCGGCTGGGAGCGGGCGGTGCCGGCGGAACTGGCGCAGGCGGTGGCCGGGCGCTGGGCCGACACGCCGCAGGCGCTGACCGCCGCGCCGGGCGGCCGGCTGTGGTGCCTGCGGCAACCGCTGCGCAGCGAATCGGCCAGCCTGGTGCGGGCGCGCATCGCCGCCGGCGAGGACTGGGCGGCACTGCTGCCGCCGGCGGTGGCCGCCTACATCCGCGACCACCGCCTGTATGCACCCGGCGCCGCCGCCGGCGGCTGAATACGCGCCGTGCCGGGGTCGCCTATAATTCGCCCCATTCCATCGAGTTCGCCGCTTTGTCCAGTCAAGCCCACGTCATCAAGACCCAAGTCCCCAATCCGCCGCCGCCGCTGCCGGTCCTGCTCGCCCACGTCCGCGAGGCAGTGGAGGAACTCAAGGCCAAGGACGTTGCGGAAATCGACGTGCGCGGCAAGTCCAGCGTCACCGACTACCTGGTCATCGTCTCCGGCACCTCCACCCGTCACGTCAAGTCGATCGCCGACGAAGTCATCAAGTACGCCAAGCGCCTGGACGTGATGCCGCTGGGCGTGGAAGGCGAGCGCGAGGCCGAGTGGGTGCTGGTCGACCTCGGCGACGTGGTGGTGCACGTGATGCTGCCGCGGGTGCGCGAGTTCTACGCGCTGGAGCGGCTGTGGACGGTCGGCGACCAGCCGCCGAGCGACGACGACGGCGACGACACGGCACGCGATGCCTAAGCGCCAGGCCGGGCTGCCGGAGGCCGTGTCCGGCCTTGCGCAGTCCGCGCGGGTTCGCGCCGGTACCAGCGCCGCCGCGCAGCCGCTGGCCACGCCGGCACGCAAGCGCTTCGATGCGCTGATCGAACGCCTGGAGCGGACTCGCGCCGAGTTGCGCGATTGGCGCGAGGCGTTGCCGAGGTGGGAACAGCGTTTCCATGAGCAGGTCGAGCCGCTGCTGCAGGCGCGCGATGCGGCGCAGGCGCAACTGGTGCAGGACCTGGACGCGGCGCATGCCGCGCACAAGCTGGGCAAGCGCGAGCGCGCCGACCTGTCCGAGACGCTCTGCGCGCTGGCCGCGCCGCTGCTGGAACAGCCGGGATTCGACGCGCTGAAGCCGCTCCATGCGCGCCACTGCGGTACCCAGGGCGAGGGCGATGCGCTCGTCCTGGACGCGGCGATGCAGGCCGCGCTCGCCGCCGAGTTCGGCCTCACCGTCGAGGAACTGCAGCACCTGCCGTGCCCGGAAGCGCTGTACGCGCAGTTGCAGCAGCGCCAGCGCCAGCAGCGTGCGCACGCGGACGGACGCGCGCAGCGGCATGCCCGGCGCCGTCGCGCCGGCGCCGGTCCCGCAAGCGCGACCGGGTTCGATCCGCAGCAGGCGCGGCGCACGCTGTACCGCACCCTGGTCGCGGCGCTGCACCCGGACCGCGAACCCGATGCGCGGCAACGCGAACGCAAGACCGCGCTGATGCAGGAACTCAACCGCGTCTACCGCCAGGACGATCTGCTGGGCCTGCTGGAGTTGCAGTTGGAGATCGGCCAGTTGGATCACGCCGGGATCGCGGCGATGGCCGAGGAGCGGATCGGCGACTACGCCGCGATGTTCGCCACGCAACTGCAGCAGGTCGAGCGGGAGCTGGCGCAGGTGGTCGATGCGTTCGTGGCCGACTACGGCCTGGCCCTGGAGCGTCGCCCGCAGCCGCGGCGTATGGATGCCTTGATGGCGCAGATCAAGCGCCAGTTGCAGGACGAGATCGCCTATTTCGACGAGGACCGGCGCGCACTGCAGCAGCCCGCCACCCTCAAGCAGTGGCTGCGCCAGCAGCGTGCGGCCCTGGAGACGCAGGACGCCGCCGAGGCGCCGGCGTCGGCGGCGTTCGTGGCCGAGCGCGGGTGATGCGCGTGCGGCGATCGACGCCATGAAGGCACGCCTCATCGCCACCGGCGAGCGCGCCCCGGCCTGGGTGGCGCAGGGCTTCGCCGAGTACCGCAAGCGGCTCTCGCACTGGCTGCCGCTGGACCTGGTCGAGATCGAACCCGGCCTGCGCGGCAAGGGCCGCGACGCGCAGCGCGCGATCGAGGACGAAGGCCGCCGGGTGCTGGCGGCACTGCCGAAGAACGCGCTGGTGGTGGCGCTGGACGTGCCCGGCAAGCAGCACAGCTCCGAGCAACTGGCGCAGCGTATGGAGCACTGGCGCGGACAGGGGCGCGACCTGGCGTTCCTGATCGGCGGGCCAGAGGGCCATTCGCCGGAGGTGCTGGCGGTGGCCAACGAATCCTGGTCGCTGGGGCCGCTGACCCTGCCGCACATGCTGGTGCGGCTGGTGGTGGCCGAGCAGCTGTACCGCGCCGCGGCGATGCTGGCCAATCATCCCTATCATCGCGCCTGAGCGCCTGAGTTCCTGGCCCTGATCGTGTCCTGGTGGCGGTCGCGTGGGGCGATGCGCGCGTGGACGCCTGCGTGTTCGCATGCCAGGCCGGCAGAAAAAAGCCCGGGCTTGCGCCCGGGCTTTTTCTTTACCGCATTGCGACGTTCGCGATCAGTTGAACGTGTACTTGGCGCCCACCGTGAAGTAGCGGCCGACCGCGCCGCTGAAGTGCAGCGGGTTGTAGTTGACCGCGCCGTAGGTGGTCGGATCCAGCGGGGCGATCCGGTCGAACACGTTCTGCACCGAGGCGTTGAGCTCGAAGGCCTCGGTGATGTTCCAGCGGCCCGACAGATCGAAGGTGGTGAACGAGGCGATCTTCTTGACCGGCGTACCGTCGGCGTAGAACGCCTGGTAGTCGCCGCCGCGGCGATCCTTGTTCTCGATGCTGTCGATGTAGTTGACCACGCCGCTCACGCTCCATGTGCCCTGTTTCCAGGTGGTGCCGAAGTTGATGCGGTCCTGCGGCGTGCCGATGCAGTTGGTCACGTCGCAGTTGCCGTGCGTGCCGACGTAGTCGACGGTGGTGTCGCCTTCGGTGCGCTCGAACTTGAGCAGGTGGCTCCACTGCGCGTCCAGCTCCAGTTGGCCGGGGCCGATCGCGAAGGTCTGGCGGATGTCGGTGTCGATGCCGCGCACGCGCGAGGAGTTCGCGTTCACGTAGCCGGTGTTGACCGCCAGGATGGTGCCGCTGTTCGGCACGCCGCCGATGTTGTTGCTGTCGCGCAGGACGTTGCCGGCGGCGATCGCATCGGCGGTGCTGCCCTGGGCGATCTCGTTGGTGCGCTTGATCTCCCAGCCGTCCACGGTCAGCGAGGTGGTCGCCGTCGGTTGCAGCACGAAGCCCACCGAATAGCTCTTGGACTCCTCGGGCCGCAGCGCCGGGTTCGGGCGGGTGATGATCGCGACCGAGCGCGCGGTGCACTCGTTGGCCGGGTCGATCGCGCAGCGCACCGGATCGCGCGCGTTGGAGAACGCGGCCAGGCCGCCGTCGCCGTTCTCGGCCGGGTTCGGCGCGCGGAAGCCCTCGGCATAGCTGGCGCGCAGCGCGATCCAGTCGGCCGGGGTCCACTTCACGCCGAACTTCGGCGTGGCCTTGCCGTCGCCGCCGTCGTACTTGTCGTAGCGCAGCGCCGCCGACAGTTCCAGCTGCTCCAGCACCGGCGCGGACAGCTCGACGTGCGCGGCGTAGACGTTCTGGGTGCCGTCGTAGGCCGAATAGCCCAGGCCGATGATGTCGCCCACATCGGTGTAGGTCTGCGGGGTCAGGCTGTTGCTGGTCTTGCGCCATTCGGCGCCGAACGCCAGGCCCAGCGGACCGCCCTTGAGGTCGGCCAGGCTGCGCGAGACGTTGAAGTCGAACATGTCCAGTTCGGACTTGGCGCGCGCGCTGATGGTCGGCGAGATGTAGTCGTACAGCGCCTGCGAGTTCAGGCTGGCGTTGTCGCCGATGCGCCAGGTGCCGGCGGGGCAGGCCGGGTTGCCGAGCACGCAGCGCACCGCGCTGTAGCGCAGGAAGCCGGTGCGCTTGTTGATCAGGTTGGTACCCGAGTGCAGGTAGCCGGTGTCGTAGCTCCACTCGCCCCAGTTGCCCTTCACGCCGACCAGGAAGCGGTTGAACTCGTTGGTGTTGTCGGTGACGCGCGGGCCCACGTCCCAGGCGCTGTAGCGCAGGCGCGCGGCGTAGGGCAGCGGGTTGTCGGGGTGGCCGGCGTAGAGCACGGTGGCGCCAGCGCCGCTGTTGGCGTTGACCGGACCGCCCGGGTAGCCCCAGCCGCCGGACACGGCCGACGGGGTGTTGGAGAACACGGTGTTCTTCTTCGAGTAGCCGATCTCGGTGTAGATCTCGCCGCCCTCGCCGAAGGCGAAGCTGGCGCGCCCGAACACGTTGACGTACTTCTCTTCCGGCGCCAGATCGCGGAACTGCTGCGCCGGATCCCACAGGCAACCCTGCGCCTGCGCGGTGGCGTCGCTCTGGCCGGGGATGGTGGTCAGGCCTGCGCAGCCGGGCAGCGCCACCAGTTGTCCGTTGGTGTCGAACACCGAACCATTGGGGCCGGTGCCGCCGGCGGTGCCGCCGCTGAGGTAGGCGCCGCCGAGGAACTGCGCGTCCTGCGCCGCGTAGCCCCAGCGCCGGATGTCGCCGGTGCCGATCCACTTGCGGTCCTTGCGGTCGCTGATCCTGATCGCGTCGGTCTTGCCCACGTCCAGGCTGAAGAACGCGTTCCAGCCGTCGCTGGCGAGGTCGCCGGTGCCGGCGGTCAGGGTCGCCTTGCGCGCATCGCCGTCGCCGTCGCCGGAAATGCCGTAGGAGCCGCGCAGGATCGCGCCCTGGAAGTCGCTGCGCAGGATGATGTTGACCACGCCGGCGATGGCGTCGGAGCCGTAGATCGCCGAGGCGCCGTCCTTCAGCACTTCGACCCGCTCGACCGCGTCCAGCGGGATGGTGCTCAGGTCGGTGAAGACCTTCTGGCCGTCGTCGGCCAGGCCGTAGGTGGCCATGCGCCGGCCGTTCAACAGCACCAGAGTGGACCCGGCACCCAGGCCGCGCAGCGAGATGCCGGCGCCGCCGCCGGCGAAGCCGTTGCCGAAGCTCTTCGGAATCGAGCCGGCGCCGTCGGCGGTCAGCGTCTGCAGGTATTCGGCCAGCGAGGTCTTGCCGGTGCGGTCGATTTCCTGGCGGGTCACCACCTGCACCGGCGACGGGGTCTCGGTGTCGGTGCGCGGGATGTTGGAGCCGGTGACGGTGATGCGGTCGAGGTTGGTGGCCGCTTCCTGGGCGAAGGCGGCCGGGCCGGCGAGCGCAGCGAGAATGCCGGTGACGGAGGCGCACAGCAGGGAACGGCGGGTTGCACGCCGTTGCATCGAGGTGTTCACAGTTTCTCTCCTAACTGGAAACGTACGTTTGGGATTTCTGAACCACGGAGTGGCTGGCATCGGCGCCGGCCTGGTCGCATCAGGGTCGATGCGCCGTGAAGAAAATGTCAAAGATTCAGTAAAAACCCTTGGTCGATGAAGGCTTTATGCCGTTCATCCCAGTTTGCTCCGTGATCCAGTTCGCGCGGGTGGGGCGCTCTGCAGGTGCTCGAATCCGGCGGCGCCGCGTGCGTGTCCATGGCAGGAATCACTGAACGCGTGCATCGAGCTGGCCACGCCGACGCCCGATCGGCGGTGGACAGCCAGCACGGGCTGTCTTGGCGGGACTGGGGAGGGGACGCCCCAGATGGCGCATGTGTTCGCGGCAGTGGGGCGCTGAGGCCGCCGGCTCATCCAGTGGTCCTTGTGGCGGTGCTGTGCCCTGCCTGGCGCGCAGTTCGGCGTCCCGACGATGCCGGGGTCCAGGGCAGATATGAGCGCGCTGCGGCGCACGGCGCCACGCTGGAGAGTCGCCCAACGCGCGCTCCATCCTTCTAAAAACAGACACTTATCCCAGAATGGGGCGGCGGCAGCGAGAGATCTCTAAACGCTTCCGGCGACAAAGTCATGGGCCAAGAGTTGCATTCTCGTGAAAATTTTGTTTTAAGTTAATCTCGCGTTAAGAAATTTGTTTTAGACGAAGCAATTTTTCGTTACGAATTTCTTAATTCCTGGGTCGCACTGCATCGCGCAGCCAGGCCCTTCACGTGTCGTCAGGAGAGAGAGGACAGATGTCGAAGCACTATCCGAGCCGTGTCATGCGTCGTAGCGTATTGGCCGTGCTCCTGGGAGCAGCCCTCACGCAGGGCGTGGTCCATGCGCAGAGCACCACAGGTTCCATCTATGGCGTCGCGCCGGCAGGCGCGACCATCACCGTGCAGAGCGACACCGGTCTGACGCGCACTGTGCCGGTCGATAGCGCCGGACGCTTCAACATCGGCTCGCTGCCGGTCGGCACCTACACAGTCACCCTGAACAAGGACGGCCAGGCCGTCGATAGCCGCAAGGGCATCGGCCTGCGCGTCAGCTCGGGCACCGAGGTCTCCTTCGCCAAGTCCGACTCCACCGCCACGCTCGATACGGTGACCGTCAGCGCCAGCAACGTGGCGCCGGTGGACGTCACCACCGTCGACTCGCGCACGGTCATCACCGCCGAGCAGTTGCAGCGCCTGCCGCTGGCCCGCTCCGCCGAGGCGATCGCGCTGCTGGCGCCGGGCGCCGTGGCCGGCAGCGGCTACTTCGGCAACGCGGTGTCCTTCGGCGGCGCCGGCGTGTCGGAGAACGCGTACTACGTCAATGGTTTCTCTACCGGCAACCCGATCAACAACATCGGTGGCGTGAGCCTGCCGTATGGCGCGATCGACCAGCAGGAGGTCTATACCGGCGGCTACAGCGCGCGCTATGGCCGCTCCGACGGCGGCGTGATCAGCCAGATTGGCAAGCGCGGCACCAACGAGTGGCATTTCGGCGGCCAGGTGCTGTGGCGCCCGCGCGCCACTTCCGAGTCGCCCAAGGACGTGTACTACCCCGACGCGTCCCTGCCGAGTGGCTATGGCTATCAGGATCCGACGCTGACCGGCAAGCTGTATCGCTCGCGCAAGGACAACCCGACCTGGAGCAACGTGTACAGCGCCTATGCCGGCGGCCCGTTGATCGAGGATCGCCTGTTCGTGTTCGTCTCGGCCGAGCAGGAAAAGATCGACGGCGTGTCGACCACCGCGTCCGACAGCAGCACCGTGGCGCGCAACCATTGGAACCAGAACAAGCCCAAGGTCTACGCCAAGGTCGACTGGAACATCAACGACAGCAACCTGCTCGAACTGACCGGCATCAAGAGCAACGACCGCACCGGCGGCTACTACAACGCGTTCGACTACGCCACGCTGTCCGAGGGCGCGCGCAACACTGCCGTCGAACCGAACATCGTCAAGCAGAACAGCACCTACTACATCGGCAAGTACACCAGCTATCTCACCGAGGACCTGACGTTCAGCGCCACCTACGGTAAGAGCACCTTCGACAACAAGAACTACCCGGGCATCGTCAGTCCGGATCCGTACCTCAGCGGCGTGGTCTTCCAGAATCCGGCGGCCAACGGCGGCACGCCGATCCGCAACGGCCAGGGCGCGCGCAACCTGCTCGATGGCAAGGACAACACCCGCGGCCTGCGCCTGGACTTCGACTACCGCCTGGGCAACCACGATCTCGCCTTCGGTATCGACAACATCTACTACCAGGCCGAGAACGAAGGCCAGTCGATGACCGGCCCGGGCTATGCCTGGTACTACGCCAAGTCGTCCAGGCCGAACGCGCCGATCAGCTCGGCGCTGGGCGTCGGCGCGCCGGGTGGCCAGGGGTATTACGTGCGCAAGCTGATCTTCAGCACCGCGACCTCGATGACGGTCAAGCAGAAGGCCTACTTCCTCGAGGATCGCTGGCAGGTCAGCGACAAGGTGCTGCTGTCGCTGGGTCTGCGCAACGACAAGTTCATCAACAGCAACAGCAACGCCCAGCCGTACGTGGACAGCGGCAACCAGTGGGCGCCGCGACTGGGCGCGACCTGGGACGTGCACGGCGATTCGACGCTGAAGGTCTATGCCAACCTGGGCCGTTACTTCCTGGCGCTTCCCAACAGCGTCGCGATCCGCGGCGCCTCGGCCTCGACCTTCACCAGCGAGTACTTCGCCTATACCGGCATCGACGCCAAGGGCAACCCGACCGGCCTGCGTCCGCTCGGCCCGGGCCCGGTGTCCTCCAACGGCGAGTACGGCATCGCCCCGGATCCGCGTACCTTCACGCCGAGCGACCTGAAGTCGATGTATCAGGACGAACTGATCGTGGGCTTCGACCAGGCGTTCGCCGAGAAGTGGACCTTCGGCGCGAAGGGTACCTACCGCAAGCTGCAGTCCGCCATCGACGACGTGTGCGATCCGGGCCGCATGCGCACCAAGCTGAGGTCGCTGGGGGTGGACCCGAGCACGGTCACCATCCCGGGATGCATCCTGCTCAACCCCGGCGAGACCAACAGCTTCAGCCTGGCCAACAGCAGCGGTGGCCGTACCAACTTCACCATGAGCAAGGCGGACTGGGGCTTCGACAGCTCGGCCAAGCGTGACTACGCCGCGCTCAACCTGTATCTGGAGCATCCGTTCGACGGCAAGTGGAGCACCCGTGTCGACTACACCTGGTCGCGCAACTTCGGCAATACCGAAGGCCAGTTGAAGTCCAACATCGGCCAGACCGACGTGTCCAAGACCCAGGATTGGGACGCCGCGGCGCTGATGGCCTGGGCCGGCGGCTACCTGGCCAACGATCGCCGCCACCAGCTGAAGATCTACGGTGCGTACCAGATCGCGCCGGAATGGATGGTCTCGGCCAACCTGCGCATCCAGTCGGGGACGCCGCGCGATTGCCTGGGTTACTTCAGCGCCAACGGCGTGGATGAAAGCTCTGTGGCTGGCGACCCGGTCGGTTACCGCTCCGCCTATCACACCTGTGCCGGTAGCGCGTCGCGGCCGGGCGATGCGGGTCGGACCCCGTGGACCAAGCAGATCGACCTGGGCGCGATCTATCGCCCGGCGTTCGCGGATCAGAAGCTGGCGTTCGGGTTGCAGGTGTTCAACCTGCTGAACGAGCGCAAGCCGGTCCAGCAGTACGCGACCTGGGAATCCAGCCCGTACACGGTGCTCAACACCTATGGCATGGGCAACTACTTCCAGACCCCGCGTTACCTGCAGTTGTCGGTGTCCTACGACTACTGATCCGGGACTGGCGCCGCGCGCGGCGTGAGTTTCACTGCCAGGCCCGCCTCCGGAAACGGGGGCGGGCTTTTTCTTTGTGTGCAGGGTCCTTCCTGGGAGTTGGAGGCTGCAATGGCGGAAACGCGCAAAGCCAGGGCCGGCGCGCGCCGAAGGTGCGGACTGTTTGCGATGGCGGCGAGGCGGGGATGGCGGCAAAGACCGCAGACGCACAGCGTTGGCCGGACGCGAGGGGGGCTTGTCGCGTAGCCGATGCCGATGGCGCGTGGTGGCCGCGCCCTGTCTTCGATGGCCGATCCTGTGCACGCATGTCCCATGCCGGTGGGGTGCGGCCGGGACCCAGGCGCGCAGCCAGGTCGATGGGCGCGGCCGGAGCCGCTTATCCGGGCAATGGCCGACGCGCTCGGGCGTCGGCCATCGGTGCGCCGATGCTTAGCGATCGAGCGAGAAATCGATCGGCACCAGCCCGTACGCCTGCACCGGCGTGCCGTTCTGCAGCGCCGGCTTGAACGCCCAACGCTTGAGCACCTGGTCGCGCGCGGCCAGGTCGAGTGCCCGGTGGCCGCTGCTCTTCTCGATGCTGACCTGCAGCGGTTGCCCGTCGGTGCCGACCAGCACCCGCAGCAGCACGCTGCCCTGCAGATGCTCGCGCAGGGCGTCGCGCGGATAGGCCGGGGCCGGCGCGCGCAGGTACTGCAGCTGCATGCCTTCCAGTGGTGCGCTGACGCTGGCTGGAGGCTGGCTCGGGGCCGCAATGCTGGGCGTGGGATCGACCACGGGCGCCGCGTCCAGCGCCACCGGGCTGCTGTCGGCCAGCGGCGCCGGCGCCGGGGTCGGTGCCGGCACCGCCACGGGCGTGCGCGGCTGCGGCGGCGTCTGTTTCTCGGTTGTCGGCAGGGTCGGCGGCGGCGGCGTGACCTGGACCACGACGGGTTGCTGCCAGCGCGGCTGCGCCGGTTCCGGGGGCGCGGTCACGTGCGAGAGCGGAAGCAGCAGCAACAGGGCGGCCAGCAGGTGCAGGGCGATCGCGGTGCTGTAGGCCAGGACCCGGGACAGGTCGATGCGGAAGGACGGGGCGGGGAGTTGCGTGCGAACCATGGATCCACCTCTGCGATAGGAGTGTCGTGGACTGCGGTACGGGGAAACGCACGGGCGCGGCGGATGGGGTTGTCGCGCCCGTCGCGCTTGGACAGTGCGCCGGGCGCGGGCGCTTTGGCAAGCGGTGGCGGGGAACGGCGCCGGATGCGACAGTGGCGAGCGGGCGCCGCTTCCTGAGCCGGAAACGACGACGGCGCCCGCAGGCGCCGTCGTGAGGTGTTGCGGGACCAGGACTTACTTGCCCAGTTCGAACACCACGTCCAGGTTGACCGAGACACTGCTTTCGCCCGGTGCGACCGGCGTGTCGGCCTCGGCCTTCATCGCCATCGCGCGCATCATCGGCATCGGCGGACGCACCCCGCCGCCACCGCCCTCGGAAATGCTGACGATGCGCCGCACGCGCAGGTTCAGCGCCTTGGCGTAGCTCTGCGCGCGCGCCTGCGCCTTCTTCAGCGCGTCGACCCGGGCCTGGTCGTACAGCGGTTCCGGGTCGTCGATCTCGAAGGTGGGCCCGTTGATCTGGTTGGCGCCCTGCGCGGCCAGCGCGTCGAGCACCTTGCCGAGCTTGCCGATGTCGCGCACCTTGAGGTTCACCGAGTTGCTGGCCTGGTAGCCGACGATCTGCGGGGCCTGGTTCTCGACGTACTTGTACTGCGGGTTGAGGCTGACGCCGCTGGTCTGCACGTCCTTGTCGGCGATGCCGGCGGCGCGGATCGCGGCCAGGACCTTGGTCATCTGCTCGGCGTTCTGGCGCATCGCCGCGGCGCTGTCGGTGGCCTGGGTGACCACGCCGGCGGAGATGGCGGCCACGTCGGGCGCGCGCTTGGCCTCGGCCTGCGCGGTGATGTTGAGCAGGGTGCCGTCGGCGGGCACGGCATAGCCGGGCGCGGCGGATTGGGCGTGGGCGGTCATCGTGCCTCCTAGGGCGAGGGAAAGGGCCAGCAGCAGGGGACGGACGGACAATGCGCGCATCGTGGTTCTCCTTGTGAAGACGTTGGCGAGGGTGTTGCCGCGACGATGAACGCGTCGTGATCTTCGCTGGGGTCGAAGCGATCGTCCCGCAATTAGCGATCGTTCAGTCAGTCCGGTCGGGTTATCCTTCGAGCATGCTGTATCTCGCGTCCCGTTCCCCTCGCAGAAACGAACTGCTGACCCGCCTCGGCGTGCCGTTCCGGATCCTCGATCTCGAGGTGCCGGAAGTGCGCGCGGCCGACGAATCGGCGCAGGCCTACGTGCGCCGGGTGGCGCTGGACAAGGCCCGCGCCGGATTGGCGCAACTGGCCGCTACCGCCGACGCGGTGGTGCTCGGCGCCGACACCGAAGTGGTGCTGGAGGACCGCGTGTTCGGCAAGCCGGCCGACGCCGGGGACGCCGCGGCGATGCTGGCGGCCCTGTCCGGGCGCACCCACCAGGCGATGACTGCGGTGGCGCTGGTCGCCGCCGACCGCGAGGAGCTGGTGCTGGTGTCCACCGCGGTGACCTTCGCCGCCCTGTCCGCGCGCGACATCGCCGACTACGTGGCCAGCGGCGAGCCGATGGGGCGGGCCGGCGCGTACGCGATCCAGGGCGGCGCCGAACGCTTCGTCAGCCGTCTCGACGGCAGCTATTCCGGGGTGATGGGCCTGCCCCTGCACCAGACCTTCCACCTGCTGCGCACCTTCGGAGTGCTGTGATGTCGCAAGAGATCCTGGTCAACGTCACACCACGCGAGACCCGGGTGGCGGTCATCGAGAATGGCATGCTGCAGGAGCTGCACATCGAGCGCGGCTGGCGCCGCGGCGTGGTCGGCAACATCTACAAGGGCCGCGTGCAGCGGGTGATGCCGGGCATGCAGGCGGCCTTCGTCGAGGTCGGGCTGGAGCGCGCCGCGTTCCTGCACGCCAACGACGTGGTGCGGCCGGCGCCGGTCGGCAACGGCGACACCGAGGAGGCGACGCCGCTGCCGGTGTCGGCGGCGGTGCCGATCGTGGAACTGCTGCGCGACGGCCAGGACATCGTGGTGCAGGTGGTCAAGGACCCGATCGGCAGCAAGGGCGCGCGGCTGACCACCCAGATCAGCATTCCTTCGCGCTACCTGGTGCTGCTGCCGCAGTCGCGGGTGATCGGGGTGTCGGCGCGGATCGAGGACGAGGCCGAACGGCAGCGCCTGAAGACCCTGGTCGCCGACCTGGCCGCCAGCCACGGCGGCTTCGGCTACATCATCCGCACCAACGCCGAGGGCCAGCCGGCCGAGGCCCTGGCCGAGGACATCGCCTACCTGTCGCGGGTCTGGAACGTGGTCGAGCGGCGCGGCCGCGACGGGTCGCCGGCGAGCATCATCTACGAGGACCTGAGCCTGCCGCTGCGCGCGGTGCGCGACCTGATCCGCAAGGACGTGGAGAAGGTCAAGGTCGATTCGCACGAGACCTTCGAGCGCCTGCAGGCCTTCGTCGCCAAGTACATGCCGGTGCTGGCCGAGCGCCTGGAGCTGTACACCGGCGACCGCCCGATCTTCGACCTGTACGGGGTCGAGGACGAGATCGCGCGCGCGCTGGACAAGCAGGTGCCGCTGAAGTCCGGCGGCTACCTGGTCATCGACCAGACCGAGGCGATGACCACCATCGACGTCAACACCGGCTCGTTCCTGGGCCAGCGCAACCTCGAGGAGACGGTGTTCCGCACCAACCTGGAGGCGGCGCAGGCGGTGGCGCGGCAACTGCGCCTGCGCAACCTCGGCGGCATCATCATCATCGACTTCATCGACATGGACGACGCCGAGCACCGCCGCCAGGTGCTGCGCACGCTGGAGAAGGCGCTGGCGCGCGACCACGCCAAGACCACGGTGTACGAGTTCTCGCCGCTGGGCCTGGTGGAGATGACCCGCAAGCGCACTGTGGAGAGCCTGGAGCGGCAGCTGTCCGAACCGTGCCCGGAATGCGGCGGGCGCGGCTCGATCAAGACCGCCGAGACGGTGACCTACGAGATCTTCCGCGAGATCACCCGCGCCGTGCGCCAGTTCGACGCGGCGCGGCTGCTGGTGATCGCCTCGACCAAGGTGGTGGCGCGCATCACCGACGAGGAATCGGCGGCCGTGGCCGAGCTGGAGGAATTCCTCGGCAAGACCATCCGTTTCCAGGCCGACGAACAGTACCTGCAGGAGCAGTTCGACGTGGTGTTGTTGTGAGGCCGGGAGTGGGGAATCGGGAATGGGGAATGGGGGAAGAGCGCGTTATCGGCGCTGATGCATTCCCGGATTCCTTTGCCGAATTTCACGTGGCAATGAGCGGTTCGTGTGCTGCTTTTGCGATTCCCCATTCCCGATTCCCCACTCCCCGCGCCTGATGCACACCCCCCTGCGCCGCCGCCTGCGCCTGGCTCGCCGTTTCGCGTTCTACGCGGCGGCGATCGGGCTGGTGTGCGTTGCCCTGGCGGTGGGCGCGCTGAGCCAGGCGCTGCCGTTCGTCGAGCGGCACCCGCAGCAGGTGGCGGCGTGGCTGAGCGAGCGCGCCGGGCGGCCGATCCGTTTCGACCGGCTGGAGACCGCGTGGACCCGGCGCGGGCCGCTGCTGCGCCTGGACGGGCTGCGCATCGGCGCCGGCGACGGTGTGCGCATCGGCCAGGCCGAGGTGTTGGTGTCGATGTACGCGGGACTGCTGCCTGGGCGCTCGTTCACCGAACTGCGCCTGCGTGGCCTGGCGCTGACCCTGCTGCGTGGCGACGACGGCAACTGGAGCGTGCAGGGCCTGCCGACCTCGGGGCAGGGCGGCGATCCGCTGGATGCGCTGCAGGGGCTGGGCGAACTGCAGGTCATCGACGGCCGCCTGCGCGTGCACGCTCCGTCGCTGGGGCTGGAAGCGCAGGTGCCGAAGATCGACCTGCGGATGCGCGTGAACGGCGAGCGCCTGCAGGTGGGCGTGCAGGGCTGGAGCGATCTGCAGCAGGCGCCGCTGACCGCGGTGCTGGACCTGGACCGCCGCCATGGCGACGGCCAGGCCTATCTGGCGGTGCGCCCGGCGGAGCTGGCCGGCTGGGCCGGCCTGCTGCATGCCGGCGGCATCGAACTGCAGGGCGGCGTCGGCGAAGTCCAGGCCTGGCTGGACCTGCAGCAGCACCGGGTCGCCGGGGTCACCGTGGATGCCACGTTGCGCGAGTTGCGCCTGCGCGGCGCGCCACTGGCCGACGGCCGTACCCGGCCTTCGCTCACCTTCACCACCTTCCGGGCGAAGGCGCGCTGGCGCCAGATCGAGGGCGGCTGGCGGCTGGATGCGCCGCAGCTGCAGTTCGGCCAGGCCGGGCTGCCGTTGCAGCGCCTGGACGGCCTGACCGTGGCCGGCGGGCGCCGCTTCGCCCTGTTCGGCGACCACCTCGACGCGACGCCGCTGATCGCGGTGGCCGGGCTCAGCGACCGCCTCTCGCCCGGTCTGCGCAGTTGGCTGACGGTGGCGCGGCCGCGCCTGCAACTGACCCAGGTGGCGGTGAGCGGGGTGCCCGGCGGCCCGCTGTACGGCCAGGGCCGGCTGACCGAGCTGGCGTTCGCGCCGGCCGGCGGCGCACCGGGCGTGAGCGGGCTGCGCGGCCGCTTCGACGGCGATGCGCAGGCCGGCGAGCTGGCGCTGGACGCTGGCAGTCCGGTCCGCGTCGACTGGCCCAGCGGCTTCGGCGTGGTCCACCAGGTGCAACTGGCCGGGCGCATCGTGGCGTTCCGCGACGGCGATGGCCTGCGCGTGGCGACCCCGGGCCTGCGCGTGCAGGGCAGCGACTACGGCGCCGACGTGCGCGGCGGGCTGCGCTTCCAGGGCGACGGCTCGCGGCCGTGGATCGACCTGGCCGCCGACCTGCAGGACGCGCCGGTGGTGGCAGCGAAGACATTCTGGGTCCATTCCAAGATGAGCAAGGCCGCCACCGACTGGCTCGACGCCGCGCTGCAGGGCGGGCGCCTGCGCGATGGCCATGCGCTGGTCTCCGGCGACCTGGACGACTGGCCGTTCGCCGACCAAAACGGCCGCTTCGAGGCGACCGCGCGGCTGGAGGACGCCAAGGTGCGCTTCCAGCGCGACTGGCCGGCGGTGGAGAACGTGGATGCCAGCGTCGCCTTCATCGGCAACGGCTTCGAGGTGCGCGGCCGCGGCAGCATGGGCGGGGTGCCGGTGGAGCAATTGTCGGCGACGCTGCCCGACTACAAGGAAGGCCAGCTCAGCGTGCTGGCCAGCACCCGCGCCGAGACCGGCAAGCTGCTGGCGATGCTGCGGCAGAGTCCCCTGCATGCCCATTACGGCGACACCCTGGATGCGCTCAGCGCCTCGGGGCCGGCCGATGTCACCTTCGACCTGCTGCAGCCGTTGCGTGCCGATATCGGCACCCACCACCTGCGCGGCACGGTCGACCTGCTCGGCGCGCACATCGCCGACAAGCGCTGGGACCTGGCCTTCGACGACATGCGCGGCAGCGCCACCTACAGCGATACCGGGTTCGCCGCGCAGAAGCTGAGCGTGACCTACCAGGGCCACCAGGGCGAGCTGGCGCTGCGCGCCGGCGACGGCGTGCAGGATCCGCAGCAGGCCTTCGAGGCGGCGCTGAGCGCGTCGCTGGACGCCAACGAACTGCTCGACCGGGGGCCGGACCTGGCCTGGCTCAAGCCCTACGTGCAGGGCCGCTCGCGCTGGAACATCGGCGTCGGCCTGCCCAAGACGCCCGACGGCGGCGCGCAGCCGCCGACCCGGCTGCAGCTGCGCTCGGACCTGGTCGGCACCGAGCTGTTGATGCCGGCGCCGATGGACAAGGCGCCGGCGACGCCGTTGGCGACCTCGGTCAACGTGCCGCTGCCGGTCGGCAGCGGCCGCATCGAGGTGGTCTTCGGCAAGCTGATGGCGCTGGCCGCGCGCAGCCAGGGCGGCAAGACCGGCGTGCGCGTGGTGATGGGCAGCGACCACGTCGCCGACGATCCGCCCGCCAGCGGCCTGGTCGTGACCGGTCGTACCGCGGCGCTGAACGCCATCGACTGGATCGGCGTGGTCAGCCGGCCCGATCCGAACGCCGCCGCGGCCAACGGCGGCGAAGACCCGATGCCGCTACGCCGCATCGACATCCTCGCCGACCACCTGCTGTTGCTGGGCGGGGTGTTCGACAACACCCGCCTGCGCCTGCTGCCGCAGGCCGACAGCATCGACGTGCACCTGGACGGCCCGGCCCTGGCCGGCGACCTCAGCGTGCCGACCAAGGACGGCGGCGTGCTCGGCGGACGCCTGGCGCGGGTGCACTGGCGCTCGGCCACCGCGGCGCTGCCGGTGGCCGACGGCGCGGCCACCGCGGTGGTCGCCACCCCGGCCCGCGGCGTGGCCGGCAGCGCCGGCCCGGTCCCGGCCGGCCCGTTCGCCGACACCCTGGACCCGGCCACGATCCCGGCGCTGGCGCTGGACGTGGACGACCTGCGCTTCGGCCCGGTCATCCTCGGCGCCGCCTCGCTGCGCACGCGCAAGCTCGCCGACGGCATGCAGGTGGACCAACTGCACCTGCGCTCGGACAAGCAGAAGATCGACATCAGCGGCGACTGGCGCGGCAAGGGGGCCACCGCGCATACCCAGCTCGACGCCAATGTCGACAGCCGCGACCTCGGCGAGTTGATGCAGAACCTGGATTTCGGCGGCCAGGTGCGCGGCGGCGAAGGCCAGCTGAAGCTCAGCGCGGCCTGGCCGGGCACCCCGGCCGGCCTGCAACTGGCCACGGTGCAGGGCCAGCTCGACGTGGCCGCGCGCAACGGCCAGCTGCTGGAGCTGAACCCGGGCGCCGGGCGCGTGCTCGGCCTGCTCAGCGTGGCGCAGCTGCCGCGGCGGCTGATGTTCGATTTCCGCGACTTCTTCTCCAAGGGTTTCGCCTTCAACCGCATCGACGGCCAGATCCGCTTCGGCGACGGCATCGCGCGCAGCGACAACCTGGTCATCGATGGCCCGGCCGCGGAGATCAAGGTGCGCGGCGAGGCCGATCTGCGCACCCAGCAGTTCGACCAGACCATCGACGTCAATCCCAAGTCCGGCAACCTGCTGACCGTGGTCGGCGCGGTGGCCGGCGGGCCGGTCGGCGCGGCGGTCGGCGCCGCCGCCAATGCGGTGCTGGGCAAGCCGCTGGGCAACATCGGCGCGCGCACCTATCGGGTCACCGGGCCATGGAAGGATCCCAAGGTGGACGTGATCGAGCGCGAATCGGCGCGGCCGCCGGCACCGCCACCGGCACCGGCGGGTACGCCCTAGAGCCCGTGCCGTCCGTAGGAGCGGCTGCAGCGGCTGTAACGCCCGTCGCGGCTGAAGCCGCTCCTACGGAAGGGACGTGGCGACGGCACAGATACCCGCGGGGCGCTGGCCATGCGCGTTCGGTGCCGCCCGCCGCTTGCGCTGCGCGCCTTCGTCCCCCATGTTGAGCCCATGAACGATCACGCCCTGAGTCTTGCCGAAACCCGCCTGTTGCTTCCCGCCGGCCTGGATGCCGCCAGCCTGGAGCGCGCCTTCGGCACGCTGCTCGGCCCCGGCATCGACTTCGGCGACCTGTACTTCCAGCATTCGCGGCGCGAGAGCTGGAGCGTGGAGGACGGCATCGTCAAGGACGGTGCCCACTCCATCGAGCAGGGCGTGGGGGTCCGCGCGATTTCCGGGGAGAAGACCGGTTTCGCCTATTCCGACGACATCCACCGCGACGCGCTGCTGGCCGCCGCGCAGTCGGCACGGGCCATCTCCCGCGACGGCGGCGCGCAGCCGGCGCAGGCGCTGCAGCGCGGCGGCGGCCGCGCGCTGTACCCGGCGCTGGACCCGGTGGACGCGATGGACAACGCGCACAAGGTGGAGCTGCTGCGGCGCCTGGACCAGTACCTGCGCGCCGCCGATCCGCGCGTGCAGCAGGTGATGGTGAGCCTGTCCGGTGGCGTGGACACGGTGCTGGTGGCGCGCAGCGACGGTGTGCTCGCCGCCGACGTACGCCCGCTGGTGCGGCTGAACGTGCAGGTCATCGTCGAACAGCAGGGCCGCCGCGAATCCGGCTATGCCGGCGGCGGCGGCCGCTACGATTACGCCACGCTGTTCGCCGACGGGCGGCCGGAAGGCTTCGCCCGCGAGGCCTTGCGCCAGGCGCTGGTGAACCTGGAGGCGGTGCCGGCCCCGGCCGGGGTGATGCAGGTGGTGCTGGGGCCGGGCTGGCCCGGCGTGCTGCTGCACGAGGCGGTCGGCCACGGCCTGGAAGGCGACTTCAACCGCAAGGGCACCAGCGTCTACGCCGGCCGCATCGGCCAGCGCGTGGCCTCGCCCGGCGTCACCATCGTCGACGACGGCACCCTGGACGGCCTGCGCGGTTCGCTCAACGTCGACGACGAGGGCACCCGCACGCACTGCACCACCCTGATCGAGGACGGCGTGCTGGTCGGCTACATGCAGGACACGCTCAACGCGCGGCTGATGGGCGTGGCGCCGACCGGCAACGGCCGCCGCGAATCGTTCGCGCACCTGCCGATGCCGCGCATGACCAACACCTACATGCGCGCCGGCCAGCACGACCCGCAGGAGATGATCCGCTCGGTGAAGAAGGGCCTGTACGCGGTCAACTTCGGCGGCGGCCAGGTCGACATCACCAGCGGCAAGTATGTGTTCTCGGCCACCGAGGCCTATCTGATCGAGGACGGCAAGGTCACCGCGCCGGTGAAGGGCGCCACCCTGATCGGCAACGGCCCGGAGACCATGCAGAAGGTGCGCATGATCGGCCACGACCTGGCGCTGGACGAAGGCGTCGGCGTCTGCGGCAAGGACGGGCAGAGCGTGCCGGTGGGCGTGGGCCAGCCGTCGCTGCTGATCGACGGGCTGACCGTGGGCGGGACGGCCTAGGAGCCGGGAGTGGGTAGGCCGGGAATCGGGAATCGGGAAACGGGAATCGGCAAAGCCACAGCCGCGGTGTGCTGCGGCGTTGCCGGCCTGGCGGACAGGTTCATAGCGTGCCGCGCTCGTTGCTGGGCTGGGAGTGCGGCGGCGGCCGTGCGCCGCAGCCGACGCGGCCGTACCTCAGTCGCGCGTGTCGTCGAACGCCTCGTCGTCGTCGGCGTGTTCGATTCCCGATTCTTCATTCCCCATTCCCGACGCACCAGCCAGCATCAGCTCGCGCAGTTCCCGAAACAGTTCCCGATAGGCATGCGGCGGCTTGTTCTTCAGCCGCTCGTCCTTGGCGTTGCGGACCAGTTGGCGCAGGTGCTGGCGGTCGGCGTCGGGATGCTCGGCCAGCAGTTCGGCCAGCGCGGCGTCGCCTTCGGCGAGCAGCCGCTCGCGCCAGTCCTCGACCCGGTGCATGGCCGCCACTTCGCGGCGCGCGCTGTCGCTGTTGACGTCCATGGCCTCGCGGATCGCCTCCAGCACCGCCTCGTCCTCGCGCCGCATCTGCTTGGCCAGGAACGCCAGCTGCCGCTTGTGCGCGATGTGCGAGGTGATGCGCTTGGTCTCGGCGATGTGCGGCAGCAGCGACTCGGGCACCGGCAGCTTGGCCAGCTGCGCCGGGGTCAGCGCCACCAGCTTCTCGCCCAGGCTCAGCACTTCCAGCGCCTCGCGGCGTTGCTGGCTGCGGCTTTCGCCGCGGAATTCACCGGTGTCTTCGTCGCGTCCGCGCATGCTCGTACTACTCGATCGGGCTGGAAATCAAATCAACAGATCCGGCCAGGACGGCCGGACAGGGGCGAAGGGATTCGCACAACAAGGATAAAGCATTGAACGCGATCACCCCCGATTTGCACCGCGACGACAGCCAGCAGCGCCTGGAGCGCCTGTCCGACATCGCCGAACGGCTGCTGGCGCGCGCCCGCGCGCTCGGCGCCAGCCAGGCCGAGGTCAGCTGTAGCGAAGACCGCGGGCTGGACGTCAACGTGCGCCTGGGCGCGGTGGAGACGGTGGAGTCCACCCGCGACCGCGGTATCGGCGTCACCGTCTACTTCGGCCAGCGCAAGGGCAGCGCCAGCACCGCCGACCTGCACGAGTCCAGCCTGGAGGCCACCGTGGCCCAGGCCTGCGCGATCGCCCGCTACACCGAGGACGACGTGGCCGCCGGCCTGGCCGAGGCGGCGCTGATGGCGCGCGATCAGCCGGATTTCGACCGCTGGCATCCGTGGCCGCTGCAGGCCGAGGAAGCGATCGACCTGGCGCTGGCCTGCGAGGCCGCCGGCCGCGACGCCGATGCGCGGATCAGCAATTCCGACGGTGCCTCGGTGGGCAGCAGCGAGAGCCTGTCGGTGTACGCCAATTCGCACGGCTTCATCGGCTGCGAGCGCAGCACCCAGCATTCGCTCGGCTGCGCGCTGATCGCCGGGCAGGGCGACGGCATGCAGCGCGACGGCTGGTACAGCAGCGCGCTGGCGCGCGAGGACCTGGAGCGGGCAGCGGCGATCGGCCGCCGTGCCGCCGAGCGCACCGTGGCACGGCTGCAGCCGCGCTCGTTGCCGACCGGCGAGGTGCCGGTGCTGTTCGCGCCGGAGATGGCGCGCTCGCTGATCGGGCACCTGCTCGGCGCGGTGTCCGGCGGCGCGCTGTACCGCCGCGCCAGCTTCCTGCTCGACAGCGCCGGCACCCGCCTGTTCCCCGAGTGGTTCGCGATCGACGAGCGGCCGCACCTGCGCCGCGGCCTGCGCTCGGCCGCCTTCGACGGCGAGGGCGTGGCCACCCGCGAATCGCCGCTGGTGCGCGACGGCGTGCTGCAGCGCTACGTGCTGGGTAGCTACTCGGCGCGCAAGCTGGGCCTGCAGACCACCGCCAATGCCGGCGGCGTGCACAACCTGCAGGTGGCGGCCAACGCGACCGACCTGCCGTCCATCGTCAAGGGCCTGCCGCGCGGCCTGCTGGTCACCGACCTGATGGGCAACGGCGTCAATCCGGTCACCGGCGACTACTCGCGCGGCGCCGGCGGGTTCTGGATCGAGAACGGCGAAATCGCCTATCCGGTGGACGAGATCACCATCGCCGGCAACCTGCGGCAAATCTTCCAGGACATCGAGGCGGTGGGGGCCGACATCGACGTGCGTTCGCACGTGCACATCGGCGCGGTGCTGGTCGGCAGGATGACGGTGGCCGGCAACGATTGAGCGCGGCCATGCCGCCACGCACGCCAGGATGCCGCGCGATGCTCCCCGCTCAGTCGGACAGCGCCACCAGCGCCGGCCACGCACCGGTACCCGCGCGCGAACGCGCGTTGGCGGCGCTTGCGCACGTGTCGATGTGGATCGGCTTCTTGCTCGCCGTCAATGTGCACCTGGTCTACGCACTGTGGTGGCTGCTGGGGCTGTGGCTGCTGCCGGGAGCGCAATGGCTGGCGATGCGGCGCGGCCGCCCCTTCGCTGCCGAACATGCGCGCCAGGCCATGCTGCTGGGCATCGGCCTGTCGGTGCTGAGCGCGCTGTTGCTGGCGCCGTGTCTGTTGATCTTCGGCGCCGCGCTGCTGTTCGCACCGCTGCTGATCCTGATGCTGCTGGTGGCGATGTGCCTCACCCTGGGCGCCGCGGCCAGGGCCATGCACGGTCGGCGCTACCGCTATCCGCTGCCGTATGGGGCCGGTCGCTAGCGTGGCGCCCGGCGCGGCGAGGGCGTTCCGCTCTTCGCGAGGCCCAGCGCGGCGCGGCCGGGTCGCTTGACAGCGCTACGCCGGCCGCCGAGAGTGACGCGCCAACGTCTTGTCCTTCACCACCAAAGGAACGGAATACCGATGAGCGAATTCGACAACGTCACCGCCCCGCCGCCGCCGCCGGCCTCGGCAGGGCCGCAGGAAGACCGCACGGTCGCGCTGATCACCCATCTGTCCGGGATCATCGCCAGCTTCATCGTGCCGCTGATCATCTGGCTGATCAACAAGGACAACCCGGCCAAGGCGTTCCTCAACGACCAAGCCAAGGAAGCGCTGAATTTCCAGATCACGGTCGCCATCGCCTGGGCGATCTGCGTGGTGCTCAGCTTCGTGTTCATCGGCGCCTTGCTGATGCCGGTGGTGTGGGTGGTGAACCTGGTGTTCTGCATCCTGGCCGGCGTCAAGGCCAACGAAGGCGTCGCCTACCGCTACCCGTTCGCGCTGCGCCTGATCAAGTAAGCGCACCCGCGACACATCCAAGAAGGCCCGGCCTTTGCGCCGGGCCTTTTTTGTGCCCGGCGGGAAGGTGCGCCGCCGGTTCAAGCAGGTGTTCGGCGCGCATCCGCGTGTGCGCGACTGGACCGGAAGCGCAGATGTTTCGCGGCAGCACTGAACTGCCCAGACCGAAGAATGGCGGGTGCCGTGGCGACGTCGTGCGGGGGGATCGCGCAAGCACCCGGGCGCCGATGGTCGGCGCCCGGGGCGATCAGGTCAGGGCGAGCCTCAGTTCTGCGACGGATTGTTTTCGGCGAAGTACTCGTGGCTGTCGGCGTTCTTCACCGCGCGCGCCGGATTGCTGGTGGCCAGGCTCTTGGCCGAACTCTGGCCGTAGGCATAGTCCTGGGTGCCGGCGACCACGCTGAAGTGGCTCATCTCGTGGATCAGCGTGCCGGCCTTGGAGTCGGTGCCGGTCAGCGGCGCGCTCCAGAACGCGTTGCACACGTAGATCTGGTACGGCTGGTCCGGATAGACGTAGGCGTAGGAGCTGTCGCTGCAGCCGCAGTTGATGGTGATCTGCCCGTTGTTCTGGTCGATCGCCGAGTCGATGTTGACGAAGTTGGAGGTGGCGGTGCTGTAGCGGCTGGCGTTGTAGGCGCCGAACCAGGTGGTGTAGCGCGCGCCGGTGCTGCCGCCGTTGAGGTAGGTCTTGGCGTTCTGCGAGTAGGTGCGCGCGGCGTTCACCGCGTTGCCGATGGTGCTGATCTGGCTGGTGCTGCACGAGGCGTAGTTGACGCCGTTGACCACCGCCTGCGGGCCGACCATCAGGTCGTTGCGCACGGCGCGGCCGCGGCCGCCGTCCAGCCACACCGTCAGCGGCGTGCTGGACAAGGTCTGCGGCTCGCCGTCGGCGCGCAGCATGCGCGCGCCATCGGCGAACGCGGCGCCCTGCAGCGGCGTGTCGAGGCGGATGCTGTAGGTGCCGCTGCGGGTCAGGTCGTAGGCGCGGCCCAGGTCGATCTGCGCGTGCCGCACTTCGCCCGGCTGCAGCACCACCATGTCCTCGGCGCGCGGCGCGGCGCGCTTGACCAGGCGCCCGACGTAATCCACCGGCTTGCCGTCGCGCTGGACCTGGAACAGGGCGGCGTCGAGATCGCCCAGCGGCAGTTCCCACTTGGGCACGCGCGCAACCTGCTCGCCGGTGTTGCGGACGGTCACCGCCATCTGGCCGCGCTGCTGGCCGTCGGCATCGGCGACCGGCGTCAGTTCGACCTGCAGCGGCACGGGCGCGCGCGTGAGTTGCGATTGCGCGGTGGCCGCCGAGATGATGCCGACCAGGCTGAAGCCGATCGCTGCCGAGATCCGGGATGCGTGTTTCATGCAGTCTCTCTCCGTGGAAAAGGGGCGCCCCAAGACAGGGGCCGAAGCAAACTAGCCCGGTGCTGCGCGCGTGCACGCCGCGTGCGCGTTTGTCTTCGATTTCGTCCAGAGAAGCGCGCGCCAGGTCTCAGTATCGGCACCGACGGCGCACAGCGCAGCGAGGCACTGTCGCGCTGCAGCGGCATCGCGGCAGCGCCATGCGCTGGCTCGAGGATGGCGTCGCGCTGCGCCGTGTGCGGTGTCCGTGCTTGCGTCGGGGATGCTGCGCGTTGCGCGTGATGGCGGCGACGTGGGTTGCCAAGGCGAAGAAGGTGTCAGGTCGCCAACGGCGTCCTTGCGATCCGCCGCAATGTGCGTGGCTCGGGATGGCCCCGATGACACGCTTTGCCGTGGCCGCCGGACGCGCACCGTCGTCCTGTAGGAGCGGCTTCAGCCGCGACTGGCGTTCCCGATGATGCGTGTCGCGGCCGAAGGGTGCCTCTAATAACTGCGGGACGCATCCTGTAGGAGCGGCTCTCTTCATCGCGGGCTCGCTCGCGATCAGTGCCGGCAAGAAATTCCACTGCCGCTGACAGCGCCGCTCCTGCGTGGCAACGCGTGCGGCAACCGCACGCTTCAGCGCTGCGCTCAGTGCGCGCGATCGACCGCCAGCCGCGCCAGCGCCGCCAGCGTGTCGGCGGCGGCGCCGTAGCCGTGCAGGCTGTCCTGCATCGCCTGCGCCAGTTCGGCCAGCTTGGCCTTGGCGCCGTCCATGCCCAGCAGGGCGGGATAGGTGGATTTGGCCTGCGCCGCGTCCTTGCCGGCGGTCTTGCCGAGCTGTTCGGAGCTGGCTTCCACGTCGAGGATATCGTCGCGCACCTGGAACGCCAGGCCCAGCGCGGTGGCGAAGGTGTCCAGCTGCGCGAGCGCGGCGGCGTCGGCACCGCCGCCGAGCGCTCCCAGGCGCACGCTGGCGCGGATCAGCGCGCCGGTCTTCAGCGCATGCATGCGTTGCAGGTCGGCGAGCGCCTGCACGCGGCCGGTGGCGTCGATGTCCAATGCCTGGCCGCCGCACATGCCGGCCGCGCCGGCGGCCTCGGCCAGGGTCTGCAGCCACTGCACGCGCAGCGTCGCCGCCGCGTCCTCGGCATTGGCCAGCAGCGCGAACGCCAGGCTCTGCAGCGCGTCGCCGGCGAGGATCGCGGTGGCTTCGTCGAAGGCGATGTGCACGGTGGGCTGGCCGCGGCGCAGGGCGTCGTCGTCCATCGCCGGCAGGTCGTCGTGGACCAGCGAATAGGCGTGGATCAGTTCCACCGCCAGCGCCGGCGCGTCCAGCCGCGCGGCCTCGGCGCCGAAAAGCGCGCCGCTGGCGTAGACCAGCAGCGGGCGCATGCGCTTGCCGCCGCCGAGGGTGGCGTGGCGCATCGCCGCGTGCAGGCGCTGCGGCGCCAGCGTGGCCGCCGGCAACTGCGCCTGCAGGCCGGCTTCCACCCGCTCGCGCCAGTGCGCGAACGCCGCCTCAGCCGCCATGGGGCGGCACGGGATCGAAGGGTTCGGCGCTGTCGGGTTGCTCGGGATCGCTGAGCAGGCGCACGCGCAACTCGGCCTGTTCCAGCGCCTGCTGGCATTGCCGGTACAGGCCCACGCCGCGCTCGTAGGCGCTGAGCGACTGTTCCAGGCTCAGGTCGCCGGCTTCCATCTTCTCCACCAGCACTTCCAGTTCTTCGAGCGACTGCTCGAAGCGGGCCACCGGGGAGGCATCGTCTTGGGACTTCTTGGGCATGGCGAAAGTGTGCGCGGCGGCGGCAGCAGGGTCAATGCGACGCGGGTGCCGCCACCGGCAGCGGGTCCAGCACCAGGCGCGCGGCGTGCGCCTGCAGCCAGGCGTGCAGCGGCGCGGCCAGCAGGTCCGGGCCGGCGGCCAGCAGCTGTGTGGCGTCGAACAGCAGCGGCAGCCGCAGGCGCTGCCACGGCGGTAGCGCCTGCGTCTGCAGCAGGTGCTTGAGCGACTGCGACTGCGCACGCCCCGGCAGGCGCAGGCGTTCGCCGCCGAGGCGTGCGCGCACCAGCAGCGGCGTGTCGAAGGCCAGCGTCGTGTCGGCCTGCAGGTGCAGGCGGCGGCCATCGGGCAACGCCAGCGGCGCGCGGCCGTCCCACTGCGCCTGCCAGTCGCCAGGCCAGGGCGCGAGCTCGCGTTCGGCGTACAACGTGTCGCGCCAGCTGCGCACGCAGGCGCCATGCCAGGCGAACTGCGCCGCGGCATCGGCGCGCGGTTGCAGCAGGTCGCGTTCGATCGCGGCCAGGCCGGCCGCCGGCAAGGGCGGCAGCCCGGCCTGCGCGACCCAGCGTCGCAGCACGCGTGCGCGCCGCGCCGCGGGCAGGGCGCGCAGCGCGGCGAGCGGGAGCGGGGCACCGGGGCGGTCCTGCAGCGTGTCGAGCGCCGCGCGGTCGTCCGCCTCCAGCAGCGCGCCGGCGTCGGCGCACAGCTGCGCGCTGCGGGCGAGGGCGGCGTCGGCATGCGCCCAGCGCTGGCGCAGCAGCGGCAGCACCTGCAGGCGCAGGAAGTTGCGGTCGAAGCCGGGATCGGCATTGCTGGGATCGTCGATCCACCGCAGGCCATGCCGCTGCGCATGGGCGCGCAGCGCGCTGCGCGGTTGGGACAGCAGCGGCCGCCACAGGCGGCTGCCGGCGAAATCGGACAGCGCCTGCATCGCCGCCAGGCCATCCGGGCCGGAGGCACGCAGCGCGCGCAGCAGGAAGGTCTCGGCCTGGTCGTCGCGGTGCTGCGCCAGCGCCAGCCATTCGCCGGGTTGCAGCGCCTGCGCGAAGGCGTGGCGCCGCGCCTGCCGCGCCGCCGCTTCCAGGCCGTCGCCGCTGTCGCGCGGGACCTGCACCCGCACCACCTGCAGCGGCACCGCCAGCGCCGCGCAGACCTGCGCGCAATGCGCGGCCCAGGCGTCGGCGTCGGCATGCAGGCCATGGTGCACATGCAGTGCGCGCAGGCCGGCGTCGCGGTAGGCGGGGTGTTGCGCGAGCAGGTGCAGCAGCACGGTCGAATCCAGGCCGCCGCTGAAGCCGAGCAGCAGCGGCGCCGGTGCCGGATCGGGCAGTGCGGCGGCGAGGGCGGACAAGGGGGGCGTGGAGACGCGCGGAGCCATCGCGTCACTGTAGACGCAAGCGCTTGCCAGCGCGATGCGCGACCAGGGCGATGTCTTTGAGCCTGAGCAGCGTTGTGGGAGGGACTTCAGCCCCGATGCCTTTCAGCTCAACGCGTCGGGACTGAAGTCCCTCCCACAAGAGCCGTTCTCGGCGCTCGGGACTATCCAGACTGCTTGCTCAGCAGGGCGCCCGCTCGATGTCGGTCGCCAGCACGCGAAGCGCGGCCTGCGGCCAGCGCGCGACGCCGTCTGAAACAGCGCAAACGTTGGCTAGCGTTCTGTGGAAGGGACTTCAGTCCCGACGCCTTTCAGCTCAACGCGTCGGGACTGAAGTCCCTCCCACAAGTGCCGTTCTCGGTGCTGGGGACTATCCAGACTGCTTGCTCAGCGGGGCGCCCGCTCGCTGTCCGTCGCCAGCAAGCGAAGCGCGGCCTGCGGCCAGCGCGCCACGACGCTTGAAGCAGCGCAAGGTGAGTTAGCCCCCTGTGGGAGGGACTTCAGTCCCGACGCGGGGATTTCTCACTTCGCGGCCGATGCGCTTCCCGCGACGTCGCGGGAGATGCAGCAGGAGATGCGTTGCAGAGGACCAGCCTTGGCGACGTTGTCCGTGACAACGCGGCCAGGCCGCGCACGGTGATCGGCTCAGCGCGTCGGCGTCGGCACTTCGCGGTTGTGGCGATCGATGGAGTACCAGCGGCCGCCCTGCATCGACGTATGGCCGTCGGCGTCGGGAGTGCCGGCCCGGCAGCCGTCGCAGACCTGGGCGACACCGTGCTCGAACGGCCAGGCGAAGTCGTGGACCGGCGCGATCACCTCGCGCAATTGCCGGTCGTAGAAGCCGATGCGGCCGTCGACGATGCCGCGGGTCAGGCCTTCAGTGAAACCGTCCGCAGCGTTGTCCCAGGTGATCACCGGCAGGCTGCGGCCATCGGCGCGGACGTAATAGAACCGTGCGCCGACGCTCAGCAGCGCCAGCCCGTCGCGATCGAAGTGCAGCCGCCGCAGCGCCTGCGGCGTCAGCGCCAGGCGCCCGTCGGCGCCGAGCCGGCAGTCCGGCACTATCGGCCGCCCGGTGCTCGGGTCGCCCAGCCGGCAGGCCTCGGCGGCCGGCTGGGCCGCGGCCGCCTGCACGGTGCCGAGCGCGGCCAGCGCAAGGACGCCAGCCGCCATGCGCAGGCGGCCGACGTGCAGCGGTGGCCGGCTCATTGCGCCGTGGCGGCGCTGCTCATGAACGCCGTCGGCTTGGGCAGTTCCACCGGGACGCCGTCGCCGTTGCAGGTGCCGGCCTGGCACAGCCGCGCGCGCAGCGTCGGCGTGGCTTGCACGATCACGTGGTAGATCACGTTCTCCTCCAGGCTGCCGCGGAACGCGGCGCTGCCGGGGCCGCGCGCCCAGATGCCGACGTCGTCGCCGCCGTGGGTCTCGGCCTTGGTCGGCACCAGGGCTTCCTGCATGAAGTCCGGGCTTTCGGTGTCGACGTGGGTCAGGTCCGGGCGGCCGTTGGCCGGCTCGAAGTTGCTCGGCGCATGCGGGAAGGTCTTGACCCCGGCCGGCTGCTGGTTGCTGGCGCCGGTGTAGCCGGGGCCGTTGGCGTAGCTGAGCGTGGCGTAGGGCTGGCCGTTGCCGTCCAGCGCCAGGTCGCCGGTGTTGGCGTCCTCGCCGCTGGTGCCGCGCACCTTGCCCAGGATCGGGTTGCCGCGCTGCGGGTAGCCGACGAAGTTCAGCGTGTGCGAGTGGTCGGCGGTGACGATGATCAGCGTGTCCTCGGCCGAGGTCGCGTCCGCCGCAGCCTGCACCGCCTGCGACAGGGCGATGGTCTCGTCCAGCGCGCGGTAGGCGTTGCCGGCGTGGTGCGCGTGGTCGATGCGACCGCCTTCGACCATCAGCACGTAGCCGTTCTGGTCCTGCGACAGGGTGCGGATCGCGGCGCGGGTCATCTCGGCCAGGCTCGGGTCGCCGTTGGTGCTGCGGTCGCGGTCGTGGTCGAACTGCATGTGGTCCGGCTCGAACAGGCCCAGCAGCGCCGGCGCGTGCTGCGCCGCTTCCAGTTGCCCGCGGGTCCACACGTAGGCGCCCTGCGGATGGCGCTGGCGCCATTCGCCGACCAGGTCGCGGCCGTCCAGGCGCAGGCCGACCTTGTCGTCGTACTCCGGGTCGCGCTGCTCGACGGTGGTGAACTGGCCGCGGCCGCCGGCCAGCATCACCTGCGGGCCGCGCCCGAAGCGCGCGCCGACCATCTGCTGGGCGATGTCGCGGCAACCCTCGGTGACCGCCTTCTCCGGCAGGTCGGCATCGCTTTCCCAGTTGCGCTCGGGTACGTGCGCGTAGGTCGCGGCCGGGGTGGCATGGGTGAGGCGGGTGGTGGTGACGATGCCGGTGCCCATGCCGGCGCTGTCGGCCAGTTCCAGCCAGCTCAGCAACTGCTTGCCGAGGCTGTCGGCGCAGGCGTCGCGCTTGCCGGCGGCCACGCCGATCGCGCCCATGTGGGTCTTCACCCCGGTGGTGATCGAGGTCATGGTGCCGGCCGAGTCCGGCGTCTGCGAATCGGTGTTGTAGGTCTTGCTCAGCGCGGTGGCCGGGAACGCCTCCCACGCCAGTTGATTCTCCTCGCCGGAGGCGCCCTTGCGCTGGCCGTCGAGGATGCGCGCGGCGGCGACCGTGGTCAGGCTCATGCCATCGCCCAGGAACAGGATCACGTTCTTGGCCTTGCCGCGCATCGCGCCATTGTTGGCGGCCTTGGCGGCGCCGCTGCGGTACCACCAGGCCGGGGTCTCGCCGGCCGGATGGGCCACGGCGGGGACGACGATCGGCGCGACGTTGGCGCTGGCGGCCGGTGCGTGCGGCGTGCTGGCGCAGGCACCCAGCAGCAGGGTGGAGGCGGCGGCGAGGGCGGAAACGGGAAGGCGCATACGCGGAACGGGTCCTGAACACGAAGTCCCCCGCATTATGCCGGCTGCGAGAAGGCACGCCGATGACATGGCGCCTTTCCAGCCATGGCGTCGCCGCTGCTGCCGGGGTGCGCTATCGTGCGAAGCCCCCGATCTTTCTGGACAGCGTCGATGAAACTGGTGACGGCCTGGTTACGCATTCCGTTCTGGCAGCGCGTGGTCGCCGGCTTCGTGCTGGGCGCCCTGGCCGGCTGGGCGCTGGGCCCGACCGCGGAAACCTGGTTCAAGCCGCTCGGCGACCTGTACGTCACCCTGATCAAGATGATCGCGGTGCCGCTGGTGTTCTTCGCCGTCATCAACGCGATCTCGGCCCTGCACGGGCAGCAGTCGGTGGCCAAGCTGGGCGGGCGCACCTTCCTGTGGTTCATCGTCACCGCGGCGCTGGCGGTCGGCGTCGGCCTGGCCGTGGGCACCGTGCTGCAGCCCGGCGCCGGCCACCTGAGCCTGCGCGTGGACAGCGCCTGGACCCCGCGCGACGTGCCCAGCCCGGTGCAGGTGCTGCTGGACGTGGTCCCGTCCAACCCGTTCTATGCGCTGACCGGCATCGGCACCAAGACCAATGCCGCCGGCGAGACCGTGCTGGCGGCCGGGCGCGGGTCGATCCTGCCGGTGATCTTCTTCGCCGCGCTGCTGGGCTTTGCCATGGTCAAGCTCGGCGAGCGCGTGGCCGAGGCGCGCAAGCTCACAAAGCAGATGAGCGAGATCATGATCCAGGTCACCCGCTTCGTGCTGGAGATGACCCCGCTCGGCACCTTCGGCCTGATCGCCGCGCTGGTCGGCGGCTACGGCTTCGGCAAGCTGCTGCCGTTCGGCAATTTCGTGCTGGCGCTGTACCTGGCCTGCGCGATCCATATCGTGGTGGTGTACAGCGGCCTGCTGCTGGTGCACGGGCTGAACCCGTGGAAGTTCTTCCGCGGCGCCGCGCCGGGCATGCAGGTGGCCTTCGTCAGTTCCTCCAGCTTCGCCGCGATGCCGGTGGCGCTGCGTTCGATCACCCATAACCTGGGCGTCAACAAGGACTATGCGGCGTTCGCGGTGCCGCTGGGCGCCAGCATCAAGATGGACGGCTGCGGGGCGATCTTCCCGGCGCTGTGCGCGGTGTTCATCGCCCAGTACACCGGCGTGCCGCTGACCGCCAACCAGTACTTCGTGGTGCTGATCGCCTCGGTGCTGGGCAGCTTCGGCACCGCCGGCGTGCCCGGTACCGCGGTGGTGATGGCCACGGTGGTGCTGAGCGCGGCCAACCTGCCGCTGGAGGTGATCGGTTACCTGTACGCCATCGACCGCGTGCTGGACATGATGCGCACCATGACCAACGTGACCGGGCAGATGCTGGTGCCGGTGCTGGTGGCCAAGGAGACCGGCCTGCTCGACCGCGCCGTGTACGAGGCGGCGCCGAGCAATGTCGGCCTGGAAGATCCGCCGGTCGACAGTGCCGGCCAGGTGCGTTGATGCTGCCGTGCGCACGCCTGCGGACAGCCTGCGCGCGCAGCTGCGGCAATTGCCGGGACTGATACTCCACGCGGGTGTGCTGGTGCACGACGCGTTGCCCGATGACCCGTTCGAGCAGCGCTACCTGGAGCTGCGCCGCCGCGAAGGCCGGCTCTACAGCGACACCCAGGTGCGCACGCTGCCGCAGCCGCCCGGCGCGCTCGGCGCCAGCCACGAATGGCGGGTGCGCGCCGAATCCTGCCGGCGCCTGCTGCGCCACCTGCGCGCGCGCGGCGGCGATGGTCCGCTGCTGGAACTGGGCTGCGGCAACGGCTGGCTGGCGCATCGCCTGGCCAGCGGTCTGCAGCGCGAGGTCTGCGGCGTGGACGTCAACCGCACCGAACTGGCGCAGGCGGCACGGGTGTTCGCCGCCGAGCCGCGGCTGAGCTTCGTTGCCGGCGACATCTTTCGCTTGCCGCTGCCGGCGCAGTGGTTCGATGTGGTGGTGGTGCCGGCCTGCATCCAGTACTTCGCCGATCCGCATGCGCTGATCGCGCGCCTGCTGCAGTTGCTGCGGCACGACGGCGAGCTGCACATCCTCGACAGCCCGTTCTACGCCGATGCGGCGCAGGCCCAGGCAAGCGCCGCGCGCAGCCTGCAGTACTTCAGCGGCCTGGGCCACGCGGATCTGGCGCAGCACTATCACCAGCACACTGACGCGGCGCTCGACGGCATCGTGCTGCGCCGTCTGTTCGATCCGCGCCGGCTGTCGGTGCGTTGCCTGCGCGCGCTGCGCTGGCGCCAGCCGCATTTCCCGTGGCTGTGCGTCCGCAAGCGCGACAACCCGGCGTTGGTCGCGGCGTAGCCGACCGCGTCGACCGCCGGCGTGCGGCGGCGGCACGCTGGCGGCGTCGTTGCTCGGCGCAGCGCGGCACTGCGCACGGCCGATGCGCTGTGGCGCTGGCCGGCTGGTTCGCCCCAGCGCATGGTCGCAAGGCGTCCTGCTGCGCCTCCACAGGCGCGCCCCTGCCGGCGGCGCGGCGCCGTGCTGACGTGCGTGCCGGCGCCGCTACAGCGCGTCCAGCTTGCGCCGTTCGCGTTGCAGGTCTTCGGCGCTGAGCGGCACGTACCCTTCTTCCGAATCGCGCTGCGCCTCCAGGATCGCCTGGCCTTCCCGCGACAGCGCCAGCCGCAGGTACTCCTTGACCAGTGGCGCGAGCGGACGATCGGGGGCACGGTCCACATAGAACTGCACGGCGGCGGACAGCGGGTAGCGGCCCTGCCGCACCGAGGCATGGTCGGGGCCGTGGAAGGCCTCGCCCGGTGCGTCCGCCAGCGGCAGCACGCGCACCTGCGACGACACCGCCATGGCGTCGATCCAGCCCAACAGACCGATGCCGCAGGGATCGGTGGCCACGGCGCGGATCACCGCCTCGCGCGAGGGCAGGGGCTCGTACTTGAGTGCGAACGGCCGCCCACCCAGGTGCGCGATGCGCAGGCCGGTGGCGAAGCCGCCATCGTCGCGCAGGCCGTAGGCGTGGATCCGGCGCTCGGCGCAGACGCCGCCCAGGCCGAGCTGCGACCAGGTGGTGAGGTCGCCGCCGGCGTGGCCATCGGTGAAGATCCGCGCGACCTGCGCCAGGGTCAAACCCGGCAGTGGATTGTCCGCATGCACGTAGACCGCCGGCGGGGTCTTGTGCGGCGGACGCGGTCCGTAGCCGTTGTAGCCGATGCGGACCGGCGTGGCGTCGTAGCCGTGCAACTGGCGGAACGCGGCGCGGTCGCCGGGCCACATGTCGCGGGTCAGCGGCGCGAACAGCGTGGCCCCGGCGGCCAGCGCCGGCATGCCGGTGGACGAGCCGCGCATCACCGTGGCGAAGCGCACGTTGGGGTGGTGACGGACGAACAGTGCATTGAGTCGGTCGATGACCTCCTGCATGCCGTCGTTGCCGACGATGGTGACCGCGCCGTCATGGCTCAGGTAGGAAGCGTCTGCCGGTATCGCGATCGGGCGCGCTACGTCGGCGGGAAGGTCGCCGGCGGTCGCGGCGACGGGGCACGCGAGCAGCAGCAACGGCAGCAGCAGGAACGGCAACGGAACGTGGGGCCTGGGCATGGCGGTCAGTCGAGTTTTTCGCGTTCGCGGCGGGCTTGCTCGGCCGTCAGCGGCAGGTAGCCGCCCGACTGCATGGCGATGATGGCCTGGCCCTCGCGCGACAGCACCAGGCGCAGATACGCCTGCGCCAGCGGGTCCAGCGGCTGCCCGGGCACGCGGCGCACGTAGAAATGCAACCACCGGCCCAGCGGGTAGTCGCCATCCACCACCTCCTGCGCGGTGCCGGCCAGCGCGCGCCCGCTGTGCAGGCCGAGCAGCGGCAGCTGGCGCACCTGCGCATTCTCCAGCCCGATCGCCGCCACGGCGATGCCGTCGGGATCGGTCGCCACGCGCTGCAGCAGGCTGGTGCTGTCGGATGCGTATCGGGTGCGCGGCGCCAGCGCCCGGCCGTGCAGGACCTCCCGCTGCAGCCAATCGCCGAAGCCGCTGTACTCCAGCGTGGCATAGGGCTGGATCGCGCGGCTGCCCCAGTCTCCGTCCAGGCCCAGCTGGCTCCAGTGCGACACGTCGCCGTCGGGATTGCCCACCGCCAGCACCTGCGCCAACTGTGCCAGGCTCAGCTGCGCCAGCGGGTTGCGCCGATTGACGTACACCGCCAGTGTCGTCGCCAGGCCGCCGGCGGCGCTGCCGGCGGTGTGCGCTACGCGGATGTCCAGCGGCTCGGTGCCGACGATCTTGCGGTACGGCACCTTTTCGATCGGATTGATCGCCCGGCCCATCGGCGCGAACAGGGTGCGCCCGAACATCAGCAGCGGCACCGCGCTGCTGGTGCCCTGGCCTTCGTCGGCGAACCGCACGCCGGGATGGTGGCGCGCGAACAGCGCGTTGAAGCCCTCGACCATGGCCTGCACGTGTTCGGCCCCGGCGATGCGGACGGCACCGTCGGCGCGCAGATACGGCGCCGCAGCGTCGACGCGCACGACGCGGGGGACATAGGCCGGCAACGCGGCATCCGGCGTCGGCGGTGCGGCGGGGGCGGTATCCGGCGCGGCCTTGGCGGCGCCCACGCTCGCGAGCAGCACGAGCAGCGAGCGCATGGACCAGAGACCGGCACGCCTCACAGGTCGATCTTGAGAGTGAACTTGAGCGTGCGCGGTGCGCCGGCGGCCAGGCGGGTACCGGCGCCGGCCCAGTAGCGCTTGTCGGCGAGGTTGTCGACGTTCAACTGCCAACTGGTGCGCCGCGCGAACAGCGTCGTGACGTAGCGGCCGCCCACGCTCAGCAAGGTGATGTCGCCGAGCCAGGCCTGGTTGAGGTCGTTCACCGGGCGGCGACCGGTGTAGTAGGCGCCGCCGTTGAGCGACAGCCCGGGCAGCGCGTCGAAGGCATAGGTCAGGAACGCGCTGCCGGTGCGGCGCGCGGCGTTTTCCGGCAACTTGCCGTCGTAGCGCGGGCCGATCTGCGCGAAGCGCGGGTCCAGCCACTGCGCCGAGGTCTGCCAGCCGAGCTGGCGGGTCAGCTGGCCCTGGGTGGACAGCTCGATGCCGGTGTAGCGCTGCTCGCCGTCGGCGGTGAACACGTTGTCGCTGTTGGTGTAGTAGCCAGGGCGGCGGATGTCGAACAGCGCCGCCGAGAGCAGGGTGCCGCCCGGCGCCTGCCAGCGCAGGCCCAGTTCCTTCTGCTTGCTGACGCCCGGCGCCAGGCGCTGGTTCTCGTTGGCGGTCCCGGCGGGCGCGGCCTCGCCTTCCTCCAGGCCTTCGGCGTAGGAGGCGTAGAGCGACAGGGTGTCGCCCAGTTTGTAGATGCCGGCGAGCATCGGCGTGGTCTCGCTGGCGGTGTAGTGCGCGCTGCCCTGGTCGCTGCGGTACCGCGCGTAGCGCAGGCCGGCGATCAACTGCCAGTTCTTCCCGAAGCGCATGCGGTCCAGCGCGTACAGGCCGGTGTCCTCGGTGTCCAGCGCCGCGGTGGTGGGCGTGGTCGGGCGGGCGCCGTAGCTGACCTTGGTGATCACGCGCGGCGCGTACAGGTTTTGCGAGGCGATGACGTAGTTGCTCTGGTAGATCGGATCCTGGCCTTTGTCGGTGCGGCTGGCGCCGAGCGTCAGCTCGTGCGCGATCGGGCCGCTGGCGAACGTGCCGAACAGCTCGGCGCGCAGCAGATCCGAATCCACCGCGTGGCGCTGCAGGTTGCCGCGGATTGAGCCCTCGCCGCTGGCGACGCCGGCGTTGTTGGAGAAGCGGAAGATCGCCAGGCGGCGATCGCGCGCCATCTCCGAGTGGCCGGCTTCCACCGTCAGCGCCCAGCCGTCGGCCAGCGCGTAGTCGGCGCGCAGCAACGCGTTGCGCGTGGTGGCGTCGAAGTCCGCCCAGTCCGGGCCGACCAGGCGGGTGGGATCGACCGGGTGCGGCAAGGTGATCGTGCCGCCGACGGCGGTGGGCAGGTTCACCGCGGCCTGTTCGGTGACCCGGCGGCGGTCGTATTCGACGTCGCCCTTGAGCAGCAGCCGATCGCCGATGCGCCAGTCCAGCGCGGCAGACAGGAAGCGGCGGCTGCCGTCGCCGACCCCGTCCAGGTACGAGCCCAGTGCGCCGCCAGCGGCATTGACGCGCACCCCGACCTGGCGCTCGGCACCGAAGCGGCGCGCCACGTCGACGCTCCCCACCGCCGTGCCGTTCTGGTCCAGCGTCAGGCCGACGCGGGTGACCGGGGTGGCGCCGGCGCGCTTGGTGACGAAGTTGACCACGCCGGCCGGCGAGGTGAAGCCGTAGTAGAGCGCCGAGGCGCCCTTGAGCACTTCCACGCGCTCCTTGTCCTCCAGCGGCACCTGCGAGAAGTTCATGATCGGCATCGCGCCGTTGAGCCGGTAGTTGGTCCGGTTCTCCACCGCGATGCCACGGATCACCAACTGGTCCCAGGTATCGCCGCCGTTCTGTTGCCGGGTGACGCCGGCGGTGTTGCGCAGCGCATCGTAGAGACCGCCGGCGGCCTGCAGGTCCAACGCCTCGCGGGTGACCACGTTGACGGTGGAAGGCACATCCAGAATGTCGGCGCCGCGGAAGCTGCCGGCCTCGACGGTGCGCGGGTTCAGTCCGGTGGCACGGGGGGCGGTCACCGTGACCGTATCCAGCACCGTGGCGCTGTCGTTGTTCGCAGACGCGGTCTGCGGGGCCAGCGCGGGGCCGAACAGGCACAGTGCGCACAGGGGGAGTTGGCGAGGCGAACGCGTGCGGGGCATGGTGTCGATGGCAGGTGTTTGCAGCGCCCTGTCGGGTCCTGACGACCGCTCAAGGCGTTGACGATAGAAGGGGGAGGGGAGACGGCTACGGCGCGTGATCGCGGCGATAGCTGAGTGAAATATTAATGATAATAATTATCAATTGCAATGTGATGCATTGCTCGGCACGCGCGGGGAATCTTCGCTGCGATCGATGCGGCCGGCGCCGCCCGCGCATGGCAGACTGCGGCCTCCTCCCCTGCATGGATTTCCGATGAGCGGCACGCAACGCGAACTGACTTTCCGCTTCCTGGCCGAGCCGATCGACGTCAACTACGGCGGCAAGGTCCACGGCGGCGTGGTGATGAAGTGGATCGACCAGGTCGGCTACGCCGCCGCGGTGGGCTGGAGCGGCCATTACAGCGTGACCGTGGCGGTGGGCGGCATCCGCTTCGTTTCGCCGATCCGCATCAGCGACATGGTCACGGTCAGCGCCAAGCTGGTCCACACCGGCACCAGCAGCATGCATTTCGCCATCGAGGTGCGCGCCCGCGATCCGATGGGCGGCGAGCCGCGCCTGTGCACCCATTGCATCATCGTGTTCGTGGCCCTGGACGGCGTCGAAGGCCGGCCGACCGCGGTACCGGCCTGGCACCCGGCCACGCCGGAAGACCATCGCCTGGCCGAGTACGCGCAGAAGGTGATGGAGCTGAGCAAGGGCATCGAGGACACCATCGCCCACTACCACGGCTGAGGCCGGGGCTTACACGCGCCAGTCCGCCGGCGCGGTCCGGCGGTCGCCGTCGAACAGGCGGCCGCCGTGCATGGCCAGTTCCTGCTGCGCCAACGCCAGCACCGGCGTGCAGTCGGTGTTGGCGAACAGGGCGGCGAAGGCCTGGTCGAAGCGTGCGCCCAGGGCCGGGTCCATTCGTGCCAGCAGGCGTGGAACCCACTTGCCGCTGCCGTACCAGTGGCCGCGCCCGCGCAGCGCCAGCTCCGCCAGGCGCTGATGTAGCAGGGCGCCGATCGCGACGATCTCGGCGGCGCTGCGCTCGCCGCACAGGTCGTCGATCAGGTCGGTGATTTCGTAGCGCAGCGCGTCCCGTTGCGCCGGCGTCAGCGGCGTTGGCCCGGCCTGCAGCCGCGCGGCGACCTGGCCCTGCAGCGCGCGGGCCGCGTCCGTCGCGGTGCCGACGATGGTGCCCTCGGCGATCATGTGCAGCAGGCTGGGGCGGCCGCGGGCGGCATCGTCATCGAGGAACCAGGCCAGGGTGCCCGGATCGTGCACGAAGGCCTCGACCGGTACGCCCTCGGCCAGGAACGACTCGCGGTGTGCGGCCGGCAGGCTGTCGTAGACCACCACCAGGTCGATGTCGGACAGGTGCGTGCCTGCACCGCGCAGGATCGAACCGGCGGCGAAGCCGAAGGCGGCGCCGGCATAGCGGGCGGACAGCAGCGATTGCGCGATCGCCAGCGCCTGGGCGGGCGTGGGCAGGGTGGGCGTGGCCGGCATCAGTGCAGCGCCTGCCGGTGCGGCCAGGACGTGGCCTGGCGACGGCGATCATCGGCACGGCAGGGGCGCAGGGCGGGCGAGGGAAGTGGTGTCATCGACATCCCGGTGACGCGATCGAGGCGGACCAGCTTAGCGTGCCGGCGGACAACGCGGACGGCGGCGATGACGCTCCAGGCGGGCCGCGCGGAACCGTAGCGGCAATGACGGCGAATAAAAAAGGCCGCTGTCGCCAGCGGCCTTTCTTCGCATTGCGTGCAGACGGGGGGGCTTACATCGCCACGCGGCGCGCCTGCACGAACTTCTCGCCCCAGTAGCCGGAGGTCAGCGTGTCCACGCGCACGTCCTTGCCGCGGCTGGGGGCGTGCAGGAAGCGGCCCTCGCCGACGTACAGGCCGACGTGGTCGACGCGGCCCTTGCGGCCGAAGAACACCAGGTCGCCCGGGGCCAGCGCGTCGCGGTCCTTGATCAGCTGGGCGTTGGCCTCGCGGGCCATCTCGCGCGACACGCGCGGCAGTTCGATGCCCAGCGCGGTGCGGAACACGTAGCCGACCAGGCCGCTGCAGTCGAAGCCTTCGGTGTCCTCGCCGCCCCAGCGGTACGGGGTGCCCAGCAGCGCCATGGCGCGCTTGAGCACCGACTGCACCTTGTCGCCGCCCGGCACCACGCCTTCGCGCGGGATCGGCTGGGACACGTCGTAGTTGGCCAGCAGGCGGCTGATGTCGCCGGCGAACATCGCCGAGCGGTCCATCAGCGGAATGGTGTCGTTGGCGGCCAGGTGCGGCAGCAGGGCGGCCAGGGTGGCGGTCGCGGCGGCGTCGGCCTTGCTGCGCGACGGCGCGGACGCTTGGACAGCGGCGGCCGGCTTGGCCGAGGCGGTGACGGTAGCGGTGGCGGCCTGCGCGGGCGCCGGAGCGGTGGTCGCCACGGCGCTCACCGATGCTGGAGCGGGGGCGACGGTGGCGATCGCTTCCGGGACGACGGTGTCGGTGGAAGCGGACTGGGCCAGGGCCGGGAGGGCCGTGAAACAGAGCGAGGCGGTGCAGAAAAGACGGAAAGCGGTCCGGCGGGGAGCGGCGGGCTTGCCTGGAGAGGTCTTGGCTTCGGTCGTCACGCTTGGATCACAAAATAAAACGATGGGGGATCATGCCCTGCTGGCGGCAAGAGAAAGTTCAAATAAAGTTAAATTTCCGTAATTATGAATGTGGGTGAAATCACAGTTCAGTGCAAAACCCGTTTCGCGCCGGTGTAATGGTCCCGCCAGTAGGCCCCGTCCAGCGAATCCAGGCGGACCGTTCCGCCGGTGCTGGGGGCGTGCACGAAGCGGCCTTCGCCGACGTAAATCCCGACGTGCGTCACACTTCCTGCGCTGCCGAAGAACACCAGGTCGCCGGTGCTCAGGCGTTGCGGGTCGATCCGCGGCCCCTGCACGGCGGCCAGCTCGCGCGAGGTGCGCGGCAGCCGCAGGTCGAGCATGTCGCGGTAGACGTAGGCGACCAGGCCGCTGCAGTCGAACCCGGACTCGGGGGTGTTGCCGCCGTAGCGGTAGGGCGTGCCGACCAAGCCCAGCGCGCGCATCAGCACCGCGTTGGCCGCGCCCGGATCGGCCGGCGCCACCTGCGGCCAGTCGCGCACCGCCACCGGCGCGGGGCGGGTGTGGCGGACCTCATGGCGTCCGCAGGCCGCCAGCGCCGCGGCGCACAGCAGCGGAAGCCACCACGGGAGCGCGCGGCGGCCGCGCGGCGAAACTGGCGTGTTGTGCATGGAGCCGGGATAATGCGCGACCTCAGAAGGCCGCCATCATGGCGGCGCTCCCGGCGGCCGACAAGCCGCCCATCCCGTCTGCCCCCGGCAGCCACAGCGCAGAGTGCACATGAAGATCGAAAAAGACCGCGTCGTCCGTTTCCACTACACCGTTTCGGAAGTCGGTCAGGCGCCGATCGAAAGCTCCAAGGATCGCGATCCGCTGGTGATCCTGATCGGCCACGGCAACATCATCCCGGGCCTGGAGAACGCGATGCTGGACAAGGCCGCCGGCGACAGCTTCGGCGTCGACGTGGCCGCCAAGGACGCCTACGGCGAATACCGCGAGGGCCTGAGCCAGCGCGTGCCGAAGAAGCATTTCGGCGCGGCCAAGCTGCAGCCGGGCAGCCAGGTGGTGCTGCAGACCAACTTCGGCCCGCGCGCGGTGACCGTGCAGAAGGTCGGCATGAGCGTGGTCGACGTCGATCTCAACCACCCGATGGCCGGCAAGGACCTGCACTTCGACGTGGAGATCGTCGACGTGCGCGAGGCCAGCGCCGAAGAGATCGAGCACGGCCACGTGCACGGCGACGGCGGCCACCAGCACTGATCGCCCTGGCGGCGGCACCGGTCGCGCCGGTGCCGCCGGCCCTGGTGCCGCGCGCAGCGGCGCCGTCGCGCCGCCGCGGACGCCGGCGGCCCTCCTGATCGCGGCGAGGGACAATCGCCAGCCTTCCGCCTGGTGCCGCCTTGGCCACTTCCGCCCCCGTGTTGCAGCCCGTCGCGCCCGCCGAGCGCATCGCCACGCTGGACGTGCTGCGCGGCTTCGCGCTGCTGGGCATCCTGCTGATGAACATCGAGGGCTTCGTCGGTCCGCTGGACGCGGCGATGACCGGCCTGGATCCTGCCCTGCGCGGCGCCGACCGCATTGCCGATGCGCTGGTCTACATCCTGGTGCAGGGCAAGTTCTACACCTTGTTCTCGTTGCTGTTCGGCATGGGCTTTGCGGTGATGGCGCAGCGCGCCGAGACCGCGCGGCGCCCGTTCGGCGGGTTCTTCCTGCGCCGCAGCGCGGGGTTGCTGCTGATCGGCCTGCTGCACGCGCTGCTGCTGTGGTCCGGCGACATCCTGGTCAGCTACGCGCTGCTGGCGTTCATGCTGCTGGCGTTCCGCGAGGCGCCCACGCGCTGGCTGCCCGGCATGGCGCTGGTGGTCTACCTGTTCGCGCCGGCGCTGTGGCTGTTGATCGGCGCGGTCGCCTCGGCGGCGCAGGCCGATCCGCACGGTGCTGCGCAGTGGCAGCGCGACATGGCCCAACAGGCGCAGCACAACGCCGCGGCGCTGGCGCAGCAGCGCGCGGTGTTCGGCCACGGCAGCTACCTCCAGGCCACCGCGCAGCGCGCGCGCGACCTGGTCGAATCGCTGAGCGGGCTGTTGTTCAACGCGCCCACCATCTTCGGCATGTTCCTGCTCGGCGCCTGGTGCGTGCGCAGCGGCCTGGCCGCGCAACCGCAGCGCTTCCCGCGGCTGCTGGCGGTGCTGCGCTGGGGCATGCTGCCGCTGGGCCTGGCGCTGATGCTGCTGAGCTTCCGGCTGGAGCCGTGGATGGATCCGGCGCGGCTGGATCTGCGCCTGACCTGCGCCTACGCCCTGGCCAGCGTCGCCAGTGGCCTGATGGCGCTGGGCTATGCGGCGTGGCTGGTGCGCGCCGCGCCGGCGCTGCAGTGGCTGGCGCCGGCGGGGCGCATGGCGCTGAGCAACTACCTGCTGCAGTCGCTGGTGTGCACCACGCTGTTCTACGGCTATGGCTTCGGCTACTTCGAACGCTTGCCGCGCGCCTGGCAGATCCCGTTCGCGGTCGTGCTGTTTGCGCTGCAGGTGGTGCTGTCGCACTGGTGGTTGCGGCGCTTCCGCTTCGGCCCGGTGGAGTGGCTGTGGCGGTCGGCCAGCTACCTGCACTGGCAGCCGATGCGGCGCCGCGACGCGGCCTGAGCGCGGGCGCGGCGGTGGCGTCCTCACATCTGCCGCGTGGCCGGCCATGGCATGCTCCGCGGCGACCGAGACCTGCGACAGGACAGCCGATGGACGATGTGAGAGGCGGGCACCGGCCCGCCAGCGATGCCGCCCCGCCGCGCGCCGAGCGTGCGCGATGAGCGCGCCGATCCGCGATTACGACCTGCTGGTGCTGGGCGGCGGTTCCGGCGGCCTGGCCACCGCGTTCCGCGCCGCCAGCCACGGCGCGCGGGTGGCGATCCTGGAGCCGAACGCGCTCGGCGGCACCTGCGTCAACGTCGGCTGCGTGCCGAAGAAGGCGATGTGGCTGGCGGCGGACCTGGTCGAGCGCATCGACCTGGCGCGCGCGGTCGGTTTCGCCATTCCCGAGGCCACGCTGTCGTGGGCGGAACTGGTGGCGCATCGCCAGGGCTACATCGGCAACATCCACGCCAGCTACCGGCGTCGGCTGGATGCCGATGGCGTGGTGCTGATCCCGCGGCGCGGGCGGCTGGTCGATGCGCACACCGTCGAATGCGACGACGGCGTGCGTGTCAGCGCCAAGCACGTGGTGATCGCCACCGGCGCGCGCGCGCTGCGGCCTGACATCGAAGGCGCCGACCTGGGCCTGATCTCGGACGATTTCTTCAACCTGTGCGAGGCGCCGCCGCGGGTGGCGATCGTCGGCGGCGGCTACATCGCGGTGGAGCTGGCCGGGCTGCTGCAGGCGCTGGGCAGCCGGGTGGAGCTGTACGTGCAGGGCGAGCGCCTGCTGGAGCGGTTCGACGCGGAACTGGCGCGGCAGCTCGCCGAGAACCTGCGCCACCAGGGCGTGCGCCTGCATTTCGGTTATCGCGCCAGCGCCCTGCGCCGCAGCGGTGAGGGGCTGTGCGTGGTCGATGCGCAGGGACAGCCGGGCGACAGCGTCGACAAGGTGTTCTTCGCGATCGGGCGCCGGCCCAACAGCCGCGACCTGGGCCTGGAAGCGCTGGGCGTGCGCCTGGGCGACAAGCACGAGATCGTGGTGGACGCCTACCAGAACACCGACGTGCCGGGGCTGTACGCGATCGGCGACGTGGCCGGCAAGGTTGGCCTGACCCCGGTGGCGATCGCCGCCGGGCGCAAGCTGATGGACCGGGTGTTCGGCGACCGGCCGCAGGCGCGGCTGGACTACGAGAACGTGCCCAGCGTGGTGTTCTCGCATCCGCCGCTGGGCCAGGTCGGGCTGGGCGAGGAACAGGCGCGCGAGCGCTACGGCGCCGACGCGGTGCGCGTGTACCGCAGCAACTTCCGGCCGATGCTGCAGGCGCTGGCCGACTCGCCGCAGCGCAGCCTGTTCAAGCTGGTGTGCGTCGGTGCCGAGGAGCGCGTGGTCGGCTTCCACCTGCTCGGCGACGGCGCCGACGAGATCCTGCAGGGCTTCGCGGTGGCGTTGAAGCTGGGCGTGACCAAGCAGCAACTGGAGGACACCGTGGCGATCCATCCGACCTCGGCCGAGGAAGTGGTGCTGATGCGCTGAGGCGGCGTCGCGCGTCGTTGTTGCACGCGCGATCGGCACGGTTCGCCGGTGGGGACGGCGAACCGATGGCGGAGCGGCTTGGCATGCCGTCGCTCGCCGGCGAGGTGGGCCTGTCCACCGAAGCCGAGCACAATGGAGGCGTGTGCATCCGTCGCCATGCCGGGATCTGGGCCGGCTGTATGGCTGCGTCGGAGTGAGACCCCGTGCCGTGGCGATGAACCGAAGTGCGCGCTGGGCCTGCGGTGCGTCCGGCAACAGGCACACGATCGCCAGGTACGCCGAGCCGGCCGCGCTCAGGCGGGTCGGCACTGCCTGGCCGCCGGTCCGGCCAATTGGGTCGGCGGCGCCGACCTCTGCAGGATCTTCGTCCGCCACAGTGGCGATGCGACGGCCAGCCGACCGCGGCGCCGTAGAATGGCGGGATGCACGTTTCCTCTTGTCCTTGCCGCGGCGGTGCGCGATGAGCGCGCCCGGCACGTCCAGCGCCATCGCTCCCGCCGCCCCGCAGGCCGGTCTCGGCGGCATCCTGCTCGCTGCCGGCGGCGCGATCGCGTTCTCCGGCAAGGCGATCATCGTCAAGCTCGGCTACCGTTACGGCGTCGATGCGGTGACCCTGCTGGCCTTGCGCATGCTGGTGGCGCTGCCGTGCTTCGCGGCGATGGCGCTGTGGGCGGCGCGGCGCGCGCCGCCGCTGCAGCCGGGCGACCGCTGGCGGATCGTCGCGCTGGGCGTGCTCGGCTACTACCTGGCCAGCTTCCTGGATTTCCTGGGCCTGGCCTACATCACCGCCACCCTGGAGCGGCTGATCCTGTACCTCACCCCGACCCTGGTGCTGCTGATCGGCGTGCTGCTGTGGCGGCGCCGGCCGCAGCGGCGGCAGTTGTGGGCGCTGGCGTTGAGCTACCTGGGCGTGCTGCTGGCGTTCGGTCACGACCTGCGCATCGGCGGCGCGCGCACGGCCTGGGGCAGCCTGCTGGTGTTCGGCAGCGCGCTGGCCTATGCGGCCTATCTGGTCGGCAGCGGGCAACTGGTGGCGCGGGTCGGCGCGGTGCGGCTGACCGCCTACGCCAGCCTGGTCGCCTGCGCGCTGTGCATCGCCCAGTTCCTGCTGCTGCGGCCGCTGCACGCGCTGGCCCTGCCGGCGCCGGTGTACGCGCTGTCGCTGCTCAACGGCACGTTGTGCACGGCAGTGCCGGTGTTGGCGACGATGCTGGCGGTGCAGCGCATCGGCTCGGCGCTGGCGGCGCAGATCGGCATGCTCGGCCCGGTGTCGACCATCGTGCTCAGCGTGCTGTTGCTGGACGAGGCGATGGGGCCGTGGCAGATCGCCGGCACCGTGCTGGTGCTGGGCGGGGTGCTGCTGGTGTCGCGGCCGGTGCGGGCGCGGCCGGCATGAGTCCACGGCGGGCGCCCGCAGCGGCGGCACCGGCCGCGCCGACGGCGGCCGCGGCGCATGCGCGGATCCTGGCGACGATCCGTGCGATCCCGCCGGGCCAGGTGCGCGGCTATGGCGAGGTGGCGATGCTGGCCGGGTTGCCGGGACGCGCGCGACTGGTGGCACGCCTGCTCGGCGGCAACGCCGACCCCGCGCTGCCCTGGCACCGGGTCCTGCGCAGCGACGGCCGCATCGCCTTTCCCGAAGGCGCGCCTGGCTATCGCGAACAATGCCAGCGCCTGCGCGCCGAGGGCGTGGTAGTGCAGGGCGGTCGGGTGAAGCGCGCGCCGGCGCCGGCGCGCGATCTCGATGCCGAGGTGTGGGGACCGGCGTAGCGACGCCCGGCCATCATCCGTCCCTAGGAGCGGCTTCAGCCGCGACGGGCTTGACCGGGAACGCGCCGTCGCGGCTGAAGCCGCTCCTACGAAAGCTGCCACTGGTGATCTCCCTTGGAAGAGGGGGCCTGCTCTTGTCGGAGGGACTTCAGTCCCGACGCCTTTTGCGCAGTCCGCGGGTCGGCCGGCGCCGCTCGTCGCGACTGAAGTCGCTCCCACAGGATGGCGATCGAGACGGCTGTGGCGGTTCCCAGGGCACGCTCTAGGTCCAGAGGCGAAGGCCGCTGCATTGGTTGGGGTGCCGGCAAGGGCGAGCGGCTATGATGGGGGCAGTTGCCACGGACCCGACCATGTTTCCCAGACTTCCGCCCGTCACCCAAGCGCTGCTGATCGGCAACATCGTGGTGTTCCTGCTGCAGATGCTGCTCGGCATGGACACGTTCGCGCCCTTCATGCTGTGGCCGATCGGCGCCTTCGATGCGTTCTCGCCCGGGCAGAACTTCCAGCTCTGGCAGCTGCTGACCTACGGCTTCCTGCACGGCGGCTTCTCGCATCTGCTGTTCAACATGCTGGCGCTGTACATGTTCGGCGGGCCGCTGGAGCAGACCTGGGGCAACAAGCGCTTCCTGACCTACTACCTGGTCTGCGTGGTCGGCGCCGGCCTGTGCCAGTTGCTGGTCGGCTGGTGGATGCTCAGCAACGGCAACGAGCCGTATCCGACCCTGGGCGCCTCCGGCGGCATCTTCGGCCTGCTGCTGGCCTTCGGCATGCTGTTCCCGAACCAGCGGGTGATGCTGCTGTTCCCGCCGATCCCGATGAAGGCGCGCACCTTCGTCATCGTGTTCGGCGCGCTGGAACTGCTGATGGGCTTCACCGGCCTGCAGCCGGGCGTGGCGCATTTCGCGCATCTGGGCGGCATGCTGTTCGGCTGGCTGATGATCCGCTACTGGCGCGGCCAGCCGCCGTTCGGCAAGCGCAAGCCGCCGCGCCCGCGTATCGTGCGTTAAGAGCGCGGCGGGGCGGCCTGCCGCCCCGGTTCCTGCCCCTTGGCGCGGAATCAGCGTGGGCGCAGCAGCCGGTATTGTCGACGATCGCCGTCGGCCGGGCCGTTGGTTTCGACGTTGGCGCACAGGTGGCCCTGGCACGGGGTGACGTCGGCCGGGGTGTCGGCGCGCAGCCGTTCCGCGCGCAGTGGGTCGTCGCGGATGTCGTGCCGGTACTGCAGCAGCCAGCCGCCGTTGGCGCACGACAGCGGCATGCTGCCCAGCGCGACGGCGGCGCTCTTCCACAGCCGGCTGCGCTGCACGCGCTGGATCCGCTTGAGGGCCACGGAACGTCGTTCGGAGGTCCTGGGCGATGACTGAAAAAACGGTGGCGGCGTACGTCCAACAGGCCGATGGTGACGTCGTCCGCATCCAGGTGCTGGATGACAGCGTACGCCCTGCGTTGGAACGCCCCGGTTTCTCGGACTGCGGTGGTGGCCGGTCGCAACTGTTCGCCGTCGACGCTACCGCCAAGGCGGCGGTTTTCGAGCAACTGCGGGTGATCGGCGTGGCGTTCTCGGCCGGGAAGGAATGGTGCCCTGCGGAGGTGTTCGAATTCCTGCGCGACCAGGGGCTGCTGCGGGGGCGCTATATCCGCATTGCCTGGAGCGCTCCCGCAGCGTATCGCCTGAGCCTTGAATGAGGCGATCGCGGGGTTTCCCGTCCAAGCGTCCGGGGAGCGCTCGGCCAAATCATCGCCCCGGCGCCGATCCTGCGCTGGCCGAAATTCGGAAATTGCGGCGCTGTTCTCGGCCCGGCGCGATGGCAAGCCAGGGGGCGCAGTCGGCCCCGGGGCATTCGCGCTGCGGCGGGGAGCGCGAGGACCGCGCTCTCGCTGCGTGCGTGCCCAGAAGGGGGGAGGCGATGGCACCGATCGCGACCTGCTGATACGACGACGGCGCGGTTGCCCGCGCCGTCTTGCTGTGTGCCTGGCCGGCGGCTAGCGCCGGCACCGGCTCACGGCCACAGGTGGATCTGCTCGGCCTCGCTGCGGACCATCGGCTGGCCCGGCTTGCAGGTGAAGGTCGCGGCGAAGGCGGGCAGGTTGGCCAGCGCGCCATTGGTGCGCCAGCGGCCGGGCGCGTGCACGTCGGCGGTGACCCGCTGCACCGCTTCGTTCGGCGACAGCTGCTGCGCCCACAGGCCGGCCCAGGCCTTGTAGAACGCCTGCTTGCCGGCCTCGCTGGCGTTCGGCTGGGCGGCGCCGTAGGCCTGCCAGGCCAGTTCGACGCTGCCGATGTCGGTCAGGTCCTCGTCCTGGGTCAGCGGGCCGTTGACCTTGGCGCCCTTCACGCCGGGGAAGTCGTAGGCGCCGTACTGCGCGGCGGTGCGGGCGGCCAGCGCGTTCCAGGCGCTCTTGTCCTCCGGGGTCCACCAGTTGCGCAGCTGGCCCTGCGCGTCGACCTGGCTACCCTTGTTGTCGATGGCGCCGATCAGCTCGTGCGCGACCATCGCACCGTAGGCGCCGTACAGCGCCGCGGCGTCGCCGCCGGCCGCGTACACCGGCGGCTGCAGCACCGCGGCGGTGACGATCAGGCGGTTCTGGGCGATGTCGTAGGTCAGCGCCGGCTGCTGCGGCAGCACGTCCCAGCGGCGGTCGGCGTTGCCCTTGCCGATGCGCTTCATCTCCTCGCGGTGGCGCCAGGTGGAGGCGATCAGCATGTTGCCGCCGAAGCTGCCGCGGCCCATCGGCTGCACGGTGTAGTCCAGGTCGCGGCGCGGCGCGCCGACTTCGATCTTCAGCGCGGCCAGCTTGGCCTGCGCCTCGGTGCGCGCCGGCTCGCTCAGCCAGGTGCTGCGCTTGACCGCGGCGATCTGCGCATCGCGCACCTGGTCGGCGATGGTCTCGGCCTGGCGGCGGGTGTCGGCCGACAGATAGCGGGCCACGTACTCGCGGCCCAGCATCGGGCCGGCGGCGACGTTGATCGCGTCCAGCACCTGCATCCAGCGCGGCGGCGGCGCGACCTGGCCCTGCAGCACGCGGCCGCGGAACTCGAAGCTGGCGTCGCGGAAGCTCTTGGACAGGTACGGCGCCATCGCATCGCCCACGCGCCAGCGCAGGTAGGCCTTCCACTGCTCGGGCTTGATGCTGACGATCATGCCGTCGAGCTGCTTGAACATGTCCGGGTCGGCCATCGACACCAGGTCGTCGTTGACGCCCTGGGCCTTGAGGAAGGCGTCGAGCTGCAGGTTGCGGTACTGCTTGTTCAACTCCTTGGTCGAGATCGGCGCGTAGTTGTTGAACGGGTTGTTGATGCCGGCCAGCGACTTGGCGCTGCGCGCCAGCGCGGTCTCGATCTGCAGCACCGACTGGGTGTCGGCCTCGAGCCGGTCGGCCGGGGTGCCGGTCAGGGTCAGGATCTGCTTGATGTAGGTGCGGTAGCGGCCCATCAACGCCAGGGTGTCGGCGTCGGTGCGGGTGTAGAAGGCCGGGTCGGGCAGCCCCATGCCGCCCTGCATGAAGTAGCCGATGTGGCGGTCCAGCGCCTTCAGGTCGACGTCGGCGCCGAAATTGAACGCGACCGGGATGCCGATCTGGTGCAGCGCGGCGATCGAGGCCGGCACGTCCTTGGCCTTCTTGATCGCGTCGATGCGGCCGAGCAGCGGCGCGATCGGGTTGGATCCGTCCTTCTCCACCGCGGCCTCGTCCAGGCCGCTGGCCCAGAAGTCGCCCAGCGCCTTCTGCACCGCGTTCTGCGGCGACTGCATGCTCGCGTCGAGCAGGTCGCGCTGCTGTTGCTGGGCACGCGCGGCGAGCTGGCCCAGCGCGGTGACCGCGCCTGTCTGCGGCACCGGATTCTGCTTCAGCCAGTCGGCGTTGGCGTCGTCGTAGAAATCGCTGCAGGCGGCGCTGATCGGCGGGGCCTTGGGGGCGGCGGCGCGCTTCTTCTTGGGCGCGGCATCGGCGGCGGAGGCGAGGGCGATCAGGCCGAGGGCGACAGCGAGGGCAAGCGGACGGGCATTGGGCATCGGGAACGCATCCGGTCAGGATTAAAGTCGGCGGAGTTTAACAAGCCGCGGTGTGCAACTGTGGCGATGAACCGCGCGGGCGAACCTATCGGGTTCAGTGAAGGAACCGCTGTCGGCAGGGAGGCGTCGCCATCGCGGGGGCACGGCCGCGTGGTCGTCGCGGCGCGCCGGGCGCCGCGGCAAAGAAAAGGCCCGGACATGCCGGGCCTTTTCGCGCGACGGCAGTGACGCCGGCGCTTACCAGATCACCACGCGCTTGTCGCCGCTGCGCACCATCGGCGCGCCCGGCTTGCACTGGAACGCGGTGGCGAAGGCTTCCAGGTTCGACGGCGCGCCGATCGCGCGGAACTGCGCCGGGGCGTGCGGGTCGGTGGTCAGGCGCACCATCGCGTTCTGCGGGGTGTACTTGGTGCGCCACACGGTGGCCCAGTTGATGAAGAAGTTCTGGTCGCGGCTCATGCCGCCGACCTTCGGGTCGTCCTTGCCCTCGGTGGCCTTCTTCATCGCGTCGTAGGCGGTGGTGATGCCGCCCAGGTCGGCGATGTTCTCGCCCAGGGTCAGCTTGCCGTTGACGTGCTTGCCGTCGACCTCGTAGCCGTCGAACTGCTGGACCAGCTTGCCGGTGAGCGCGGAGAACTTCTTGGCGTCGGCCGGGGTCCACCAGTTCTCGAAGTTGCCGGTGGGCCCGAAGCGCGCGCCCTGGTCGTCGTAGCCGTGGGTCATCTCGTGGCCGATCACCGCGCCGATGCCGCCGTAGTTGAACGCGTCGTCGGCCTTCGGGTCGAAGAACGGCGGCTGCAGGATCGCGGCCGGGAACACGATCTCGTTCTGCAGCGGGTTGTAGTAGGCGTTGACCGTCTGCGGGGTCATGCCCCACTCGGTCTTGTCCACCGGCTTGCCGATCTTGCTCAGGTTGTACTTGTAGTTGAACGCGGTGGCCGCCCGCACGTTGTCCAGGTAGCTGTCGCGCTTGGTGGTCAGGCCGCTGTAGTCGCGCCACTTGTCGGGGTAGCCGATCTTCGGGGTGAAGGTCTTCCACTTCTCCAGGGCCTTGGCCTTGGTCTCGTCGCTCATCCAGGTCAGCTTCTCCAGGCGCGCCTTCAGCGCCTGGCTCAGGTTCTCCACCAACTGCTGCATCTTGGCCTTGTCGTCGGGCGAGAAGGCGACCTTGACGTACATCTGGCCCATCGCCTCGCCGGCGCCGTCCTCGATGCTGCCGAGCACGCGCTTCCAGCGCGGCTTCATCTCGGCCTGGCCGTTGAGTTCCTTGCCGTAGAAGGCGAAGTTCTCCTGGGCGAAGGCATCGCTCAGGTACGGCGAGGCGCTGTCCACGGTGTGGAAGCGCAGGTAGGCGCGCCACACCGCCGGGTCGGTGTCGCCCAGCGCCTTGCTCACTTCCTGGTGGAAGGCCGGGATCGCCAGCGAGAACTTCTCCGGCACGGCGATGCCTTGCGCCTCGAAGAACTTGGTCCAGGAGAAGTTCGGCGTCAGCATGTCCGCTTCGGCCGGGGTGATCGGGTGGTAGGCCAGTTCGGCGTCGCGCGAGAGTTCCTCGCTGGACTTGGACACCTTGGCCAAGCGGGTTTCCAGCGCCACCACGTCCTGCGCCTGCTTGGCCGCGTCGGCGGCCGGCACGCCGGCCAGCTCCAGCACCTTGGCCACGTGTGCCTGGTAGGCCTTGAGCTTGTCCTGCTTGTCGGCGTCGACGTAGTAGCTGCGGTCGGGCAGGCCGAGGCCGCCCTGCATCGCGTAGGCCATGTTCATCGCCGAATTCTTGAAGTCGGCCTCGGCGCCGAAGCCGAACAGGCCGTTCTCGCCCTTGGCCGCGCTCTGGCGCAGGTACTCGGCGATCGCCGGGCCGTCCTTGAGGCCGTCGATCGCGGCCAGGTCGGCCTTCAGCGGCTCGATGCCCTGGGCGTTGATCTTGGCTTCGTCCATGCCCGAGGACCAGAAGTCGCCGACGATCTTCTCCACGCCCTGCGGGTTGGCCGCGGCGGCGGCCTGTTCGGCCAGCTGGTGCTGCACGGCCACCGAGCGCTCGTCCAGGATCGAGAACGCGCCCCAGCTGCTGCGGTCCTTGGGAATTTCGTTGGCGGCCAGCCACTTGCCGTTGACGTAGCCGTTGAAGTCGTCGCAGGCGTTCTTGCTGGCGTCCAGGTCGTTGATGTTGAACGCGTTGTAGGCCGGCAGCTTGCTGGTGTCGAGCTTGAGCTCGGCCGGCGCGGCCGGCGTGGCCGCGGGGGCGGGCTTGGCCGCGTCGGCGGCCGGCGTGGCGCTCTCGGGCTTGTTGCAGCCGGTCAGCGCGGCGCTCACGGCCAGGGTCAACAGCAGCATCTTGGGATTGCGAAGGGTCACAGGCAGGCTCCAGGCCAACGTGTATAACAGGATGGCCCGGGCGGGCCGTGGCGAGACTCTACGCTGCCGCGGGAGGTTTCAGGGGTGTCGAAGGTCATGGGCGGCCCCGCGCGTTGGGCCATCGGCGGGGCGCGGGGCCGTGGAGTCGGCAGGCCTGCCGGCGCTGGCTTACCATGCGGCCATGACCCGCGAACCGCCATGCGATGCCCTGATCGTGGGCGCCGGCCACAACGGCCTGGTCTGCGCCGCCTACCTGGCGCGGGCCGGCTGGAAGGTGACGGTGCTGGAGCGGCGCGGGGTGGTCGGCGGCGCCGCGGTGACCGAGGCGTTCCACCCAGGCTTTCGCAACTCGGTGGCGTCCTACACGGTGTCGCTGCTGCAGCCGAAGGTGATCGCCGACCTCGACCTGGCCGGGCACGGCCTGCGCATCGTGCCGCGGCGGCGCAACAACTTCCTGCCGCTGCCGGACGGGGGTTACCTGCTGACCGGCGCCGGCCACACCCAGGCCGAGCTGGCCAAGTTCTCCGCGCGCGATGCCGCGCGCCTGCCGGCCTACGAAGCGCGGCTGGAGCGCATCGCCGACGTGCTGCGCGCGCTGGCGCTGCAGCCGCCGCCCAACGTCACCGACGGCGGCTGGCTGCAGGCGCTGCCCGAACTGCTGCGCGCCGGCCGCCTCGGCCGCCGCCTGCACGCGCTGGACGCGGAACTGCGCCAGGACCTGCTGGACCTGTTCACCATCTCCGCCGCCGAGTACCTGCAGCGCTGGTTCGAGAGCGACGCGGCGCAGGCGCTGTTCGGCTTCGACGGCATCGTCGGCAACTACGCCAGTCCCTACACGCCGGGCTCGGCCTACGTGCTGCTGCACCACGTGTTCGGCGAGAGCAACGGGGTCAAGGGCGCCTGGGGCCACGCGCTGGGCGGCATGGGCGCGATCACCCAGGCCATGGCCCGCGCCGCGACCGCCGCCGGCGCGCGCATCCGCACCGATGCGGGCGTGCGCGAGATCCTGGTCGAGGGCGGGCGCGCGGTCGGCGTGGTCACCGAGCAGGGCGAGCGGCTGCGGGCGCGGCACGTGGTCGCCAACGTCAACCCCAAGCTGCTGTACGAGCGCCTGCTCGATCCGGCGCACGTGCCGGCCGCCACCCGCGCGCGCATGGCGCACTGGCGCTGCGGTTCGGGCACGTTCCGCATGAACGTGGCGCTGTCGCGGCTGCCCAGCTTCAGCGCGCTGCCGGGGCCGGGCGACCACCTCACCGCCGGCATCGTGCTGGCGCCGAGCCTGGCCTACATGGACCGCGCCTACCACGATGCGCGCACGCACGGCTGGTCGCGCGAACCGATCGTCGAACTGCTGATCCCGAGCACCCTGGACGAGAGCCTGGCGCCGCCCGGCCAGCACGTGGCCAGCCTGTTCTGCCAGCATGTGGCGCCGCAGTTGCCGGACGGGCGCAGCTGGGACGCGCATCGCGACGAGGTCGCCGAGCTGATGATCGCCACCGTCGAACGCTATGCGCCGGGCTTCGCCGCCTCGGTGCTGGGCCGGCAGGCGCTGAGTCCGCTGGACCTGGAACGCACCTTTGGGCTGATCGGCGGCGACATCTTCCATGGCGCGCTGAGCCTCAACCAACTGTTCAGCGCGCGGCCGATGCTCGGCCAGGCGGCGTACCGCGGCGCGATCCCGGGCCTGTTCCTGTGCGGCTCCGGCACCCACCCCGGCGGCGGCGTGACCGGCGCGCCCGGCCACAACGCGGCGATGGCGCTGTTGCGCGGCTGAGCCGTCGCCCGAACGGCGAGTGCGCTGCAGACGCCGCGCGCAACATCGGCTGTGCGTGCGAGAGTAATTCCTGCGTGGTCCAGGCGCTTCGGCCGGCGTTTATGTGTAGCGCAAGAATGCGCGTGCCGCAGTAGCGGCAGAACTGCAAGGCCGACGCTTCCGCTTTTCGCAAACCAATCGGGATGCAAGCGGCTGGGTTCCTTGCCTCGGTTTACCATGGCTTGGCGCGGTGTGCTGGAGGAAGATCGCGGAGCGGCGTGGGTGCGCGCAATGCGTGCATCAGCCGGAGGCCTCCGGCTCGACCGGAGCAGGGACATCGCGTTGCGGGGGCGCTTCAGGCGCCGGGCTCGCCCATCGGGCGACGAACGTGGCGATCTTCTCTTCGATGCCGCTCTGGACGGTACGCAGGCGCAGGAGAGGGATGCCGCTTTTGGCCAGGATGGCGTTCTTCAGGGCATCCCGTTCGGCCTGATCGGGACGATCGTGATAGCCGCCATCGACCTCGATCACCCCCGCCGGGATTTTTCCCACCCGGAAATAGAGGACGAAATCGCAGCTGGCGCGCGTCATGAAGGCACGTTCGCGTTCCGTCAAATCCGGGTTGCGCGGCGATGCGACCTGATCCAGCCTGATCTGGCCGTGGTACGACAAGGCCCTGCATGTCGGGGCGGACAATGCCTCCCGCAGCAACTGTGCGACGATCTGCTCGGATCTGTAGCGCGAATCCTCAGGCCGCAAGCGGGTGTTCAACCGCGCCAACGACTGGTCGTACTCGCGGTAAAGCAGGTCGAAGGCCGATACCACCGGTGCCCGCACGATCTGCGCGTCCTGTACGTAATAGGCGATGTAGCGCATCAGCGCGGCGATGTGGCCGTTATTGCCGGCGAACACCTCGTCGCCGGTCACCAGCGTGAAGCGGTGCTTGGCTCGCGACACCGCCACATTGATCATGCGCGGGTCGTCGACGAAGTTCAGCCGTTCGCGTTGCTGGTTGTAGCGCTTCTTGTCCAGCACGGTCGAGAAAACGATTTCCTCGCATTCCCGGCCCTGAAACTTGTGCACCGTGTCTTTGACGAAATCCGCAGGCAGGTGCTTGTCGGAAAGGTCGACCTGCGCCCGGAACGGAGCGATGAAGCCACGGCCGTCGCCGTCCATCCCGATGGGGTCGCCCTCGGTGTCGAGCAGTTTGAGCAGGGAGTCCAGTTCCCGCAGATTGGTGTTCTGGCGAGCGTGGTTGCCCCTGGCGGTCACCACCAGGCGCATGGGCGCTTCGCCGGTGTCCTGGGTCATCGGCACCAGGGCGTTGTCGTAGAACTGCTGATTACAGAACTGGATAATCCTCGGGTGGCAACGGTAATGCTCTTTCAGCAGGGTCCTGGGCAGTGCGTCCTGGAATACGCCGATGCACGAATCGAGCAGGCTGTAGCGCTCGCAGTCGTAGGCCTCGGCGGGCGCCGGCAGGCCGAGCGCCACCGGAATGTGCGCCAACTGGCGGCTGTCGCCGACCACAATCAGATTCTTCGCGCAGCCCAGTGGCAAGACGCCAGGCACGATGTCCTGCAGCGACGCCTCGTCGATGATCACGAAATCGAGGATCGCTCCCGGCGCGATCGAATTTACGATGGAGTGCGTGCCGCTGCCCAGGATCGGAAAACGCTTCAAGAAGGCATCGAAATGCTGTTGGTACGTGCCGGCATCGAAGCTGTCCGATGGCGGTGGCAGCCGTTGCAGATGCCGCTTAAGGTGGCGCATCGAGGCGGTTTTCAATTCATCCAGCAAGGCCTCGAAATTCCCCCGTGCCAACGCGTCGCGGCAGCTCTGCAATTCTCCCGCTTTGTCCTGCAGTGCCTTGTTGTAGTAGTGCATCTGTAGTGCATGGAACGCGGACAGCCGCGCATCGCCCTGGGCGAATGGTTTGGTGCGGAGGATTCCGAAATTGAACAGCAGCTCGACGCGGTCCTTCAGACGAATGCGCCGCTCGCCGAGATGGGCCAGGTAGGCCATCAGGTCCGTCGTCTCGCGCGGAGTCAGTCCATACCGGTCGAGCGCAGCGCCGGCCTGTACGCCATTGTCGGCCTGCCATTGCTGCAGGTAGTGTCGCTCGATGGTCAGCTCGTCGAGTTCGGTTTGCAATTGCGCGGCACGGTTATGGTCGTGCAGTTGTCGCTGGACGCTGGCCAGCAGGGCCTGAATCTCCTCCAGACTTGGCTCGGACTCGGACTCGGGTTCGCTGGATGGCCACGGCGCCAGATCGGCGAAGAAATCACGGCGGTTGTGCTGGTTGCCGAGTCTGGCGACCAGATGGCTCAAGCCGCATTTCTCGAGTTTCTCATAGATGTTTTCCACCGCCGCATTGTTGTTGGAAAGCACCGCCACCGTCTGTCCGCGCAGCAGGATATTGGCCAGGATGTTGAGGATGGTCTGGGTCTTGCCGGTCCCTGGCGGGCCTTCGATGACGCTGACCTGCGCTCGGAACGCCTGCTCGACCGCCGCGAGCTGGCTTTCGTTCAGGCCGAACGGATAGATCAGCCCCCGGCCTGGGGATTGCGTGCCATTGCACCCGGTGCAGTACGCCTGCAGGGCGGTGGCGGCACTGGCGGGAAGTTTCCCCAGCTGGGACACGACATTTTCAGCGATATGACGCTCGGTCTCAGATTTCGCGCGTTCGTGCCGTGCCTTCGCCACGTCGATGAAATAGCGGAAGACAGGCAACTCCCGCATGTTCGTCGGCGCGATCAAGCCAATGCCGTCCATCTTGAAGACGTAAGGCTTTTCGTTGTCCGGATAATGCACGACGGCATACCGTTCGCCGTAGACGGTCGCCTTGGCGATCGGAGTGACAAGCGTGCTGCCTGGCTTGGTCAACAGCATCTCGCCCAGCTCGCGGGTGGGAGAAACGCGGCAGTCGCCAAGCGGGCGCGTGTAGGTCTTCCCGGAGGGGTAGTAACACGTCAGGTGCAGGGCATTGTACTTATTGCTCCAATAAATCGCCCAGTCGCTGATCTTCGCGGTCTTGTCCTCGCCGCCCACATGGATCGATACCATAGGAACCTTTAGCTATGTGCGGACGGTCTCGTCCTGGTTTCGTCCCGGCTGTCGCATGCCGTCGTTTCTCCCATGTGACCTCATCTTGCCAGCATTCTGCTCTTGGCAGATAGACGGTTGCTGGGTTCGGTCGTGTGCCGGTCGCGTCGTGGACGCGTCATCGATCGACCAAAATGGTGGCATCGCTGCGAATTCCCCGGGCTGGTCGACGTCAACCCGACTCGGGTTCCTGCATCGTCAGGCTTGCGCGCAGGCATGCCGGAGCCGAACGGCCGGTCTGTGCGACACGTCCGTAGTCCTGCATCTTGCCCGGCGGGATGCGAGGTCCACGCGCGAATGTCCAATGCCGAAGCCAGGTGCGCCGTGCTGGGGGCCTGCACCGTCTCCAGGATGCCGGCCTGGGAGCGCGGCGACGGCCACAGGCAGGTGCGGGCCAGGGAAGCAGCAGCGTCACCAGCGGGCACTTCTATGACATCGCCTTGGATAGTGCCTCAAGCACTTGCGGCAGATTGAACAGCATGCTTCGCGGCGCCCGCGACCTGCCGAGGCGTTGCCGGGGGACAGGGCGCCTTGGGACGCTGTGGGGAACGTACAACGCCATGTCGGCGGCGACGTGACCGGGCCTGCCCGCCGACGATGCGCGATGGCGTTGCTGTGCGGGACCGGGGAGGGAAAAAAACCTGTCGCCACGCAGTTCAGGGACGGCCGCTTTCGTCGGATGCGTGGTCGGCGCGCGCGCATGCCGCGCTGCGGTCATAATCGGAGACCGCCGCGCGTGCCCGCATGCCGCCGCGGCCAGCCTTCCAGGGGAGATCGGGCGCATCCATGAGCGAACAGGTTCAGCTCTACAACCAGGCCATCGCCGCGCTCAACCGCAGCGAATGGGCGCAGGCGCAACGGATCGCGCAGCATCTGCTGCAGGCCTTGCCGCAGCATCCGGGAGTGCATTTCGTCGCCGGCGTGGCGGCGCTGGAGCAGCAGCAGATGCAGGCCGCGGCCATGCACCTGCACCAGGCCGCGACCCTGAATCCCGAGCGCGCCGACTACGCGGCGCAACTGGCGCGGGTGCTGGCGATGGGCCGGTTCCTGCAGGAGGCGCGCCGTTTCGCCGATCATGCCATGGCGCTGCAGCCCAGTGATGCGCACACCCTGGACACGCTGGGCGTGGTCTACAGCCAGGTCAACGAACATGCCGCGTCGCTGCAGGCGTTCGCGCGCGCGGTGCAGGCGGCGCCGCAGCAGGCCGGCTTCCGCTACAACCTGGGCACCTCGCTGCTGTTCTCCGGAAGGCTGCAGGAGGCCGAGGCCGAATACCGCGCCTGCCTGGCGCTGGAGCCGCGTTACTGGAAGGTGTATCTGTCGCTGTCGCAATTGCGCAAGTGGACGCCGGAGGACAACAACCTGGCGCTGCTCGACGCCGCGCTGGCGTCGGCCGGCGACGATCCGGACGCGGTGCTGTACCTGAACCTGGCGCTGGCCAAGGAGCACGAGGACCTCGGCGACTACCGCGCGGCCTTTCGCGGCTATGTGCAGGGCAAGTCGGTGCACAAGCGTGCGCGCGGCTACACCTCCGAGCGCGATGCGCGCCTGTTCGATGCCCTGCAGCGCACCTTCCGCGCCGACGACGCGCCGGTGGCGGGCTTCGAGAGCGAGGAGCCGATCTTCGTGATCGGCATGCCGCGCAGCGGCACCACGCTGGTGGACCGGATCCTGTCCAGCCATCCGCAGGTGCATTCGGCGGGGGAATTGCAGAACTTCTCGGTGGCGCTCAAGCGCCTGACCGGCACGCGGTCGCCGGAGATCCTCGATGAGGCGACGCTCAGCCAGGTGCAGGGGCTGGACTGGCGGGCGCTCGGCCGCGCCTACGTCGAATCCACGCGCCCTGGCACCGCGCTGAAGCCGCGCTTCGTGGACAAGCTGCCGCACAATTTCCTCTATGCCGGCCACATCGCACGCGCCCTGCCGAAGGCGAAGATCGTGTGCCTGCGGCGCGATCCGATGGACACCTGCCTGAGCAACTTCCGCCAGCTGTTCGCGTTGTCCTCGCCGTACTACGACTATTCCTTCGACCTGATGGACGTCGGCCGCTACTTCCTGCTGTTCGACCGGCTGATGGCGCACTGGAACGCTGTGCTGCCGCAGCGCATCCTGCAGCTCGACTACGAGGACCTGGTGACCGCGCAGGAGCCGACCACGCGCCGCCTGCTCGACTTCTGCGGCCTGCCCTGGGACGACGCGTGCCTAAGCTTCGAGCGCAACCAGGCGCCGGTGGCCACCGCCAGCGTGGTACAGGTGCGTACGTCGATGACGCGTTCCTACATGGGGCGCTGGCAGCGCTACGGCGAGGATCTGCACGAGCTGAAGGCGTTGTTGGCGGGGTTCTATCCGTAACTGGCGGACCGGCCACGCGGCCGGTCGCTATCCGTTACCGGTCGCTGCCGTGTCCGGCGCGCGCCCTTGCGCGTGTTTCGGGCGTGGTGCGAGGCGGGGAGCGCGACGTGCTTGCTTGCGTTGCGTTCCCGAGTGCGGCGACGTTGCCGCACTGCGCGTGACTGGCTTCGCCTAGTCCAGGTCGGTCTGGATCCAGGTCGGCGAGTGATGAGTGTCCATCGTCTGCAGGCGGCCCGGCCCCCGGTTCTCGAACCGGTGCGGCACGCCGGCGGGACCGAAGACCACGTCTCCGGCCGCTGCCTCGAGCGTGCTGTCGCCGACGAAGAACCGCGCGCGCCCGACCAGTACCACGAAGGTCTCGTCGTACGGATGGACATGGCGCGGCGGGCCGTCGCCGATCGCCTCGGGGCCGTAGGTCAGCACGGTGACGGCGCCGTGCCAGGGCGGTGGCGTATCCGGGTCGAACAGCCGTGCCTGTGTCGCCGGCCGCCCATCCGCTGTCGCCGGCCGCCCATCCGCGGCGAAGGTGGCGGGATCGAAGTCGCGACGCGGCATGTTGGGCATCTCCCTGGGACGTAGTGCGGCAGCGGATGCGCGACGAGGATGAACGCCTCGGCGACGACGGATGCGCTGAGCGCGATTACGGCATGGGCTGCCCGCGTCAGTGGCCATGGTGCCGGAACGCTGTCATGCGCAAATCGCGCGAGCCTGGCTGGGCGCAGGCTGGCCGGATCCCGCGCTTGCCAGCATGGGCGAGCGGGCCGCGAGTGCGAGGCAAAAAAAAGCCCACCCTTGCGGGTGGGCTCCGTGACTGCCTGCGTTCGTTCTTACTTGCCGAACGAGTAACGCATTTCCAGGTAGTACGCACGGCCGTACACATCGAAGTTGTATTCGTTGTACGCCCACTGCGCGCTGCCCGGGTAGGACGCGTCGAACGGCGGCATCTTGTTGAACACGTTGGTCACCATCAGCGACAGCTCCATGCCCTCGAACGCCTTGTAGGTCACGCTGGCGTTGTGGGTGATGTGCGACGGCAGCTTGCCGGCGCGCGGGGCCGCGTAGCCATTGGCGCTGATCGTGGCGGCGTAGTTCGGGGTCTTGTCGAACCAGTTCGCGTACCAGGTGGTCGAGAACTTGCCGATGTCCCAGGTCAGCGACGCGTCGGCCTTGCGCTTCGGATCGGTGCTCCAGTACGGATCGTTCAGCAGGTCCACCGGCTTGTCGCCCGTGTAGCGCACGTACTTGTGGCGCAGGTTCTCGCTGTAGCTGGCGATGGTGCTCAGGTCGCCCCAGCGGCCGAAGTCGTAGCCATAGCGGAACGAGGCGGTGACCGCTTCCAGCTTCTGGTTGGAGACGTTGACCTTCGGCGTGTAGATGCTGGTGATCTGGCCTGCGGCGTTGCGCGTGACCTGGGAGAACGTGGCCTGGCACAGCGCCGAGTTGGCATCGTCGATGCCGGCGCGGCAGCGGTAATCCTGCAGGCTCAGACCATTGGCGCTCTGCTGGGTGACCTCATCGCTGATGTCCCAGTTGAGGTAGTCGACGGTCAGCGCCATGCGGTCCACCGGCGACCACACGAAGCCCGCGCTCCACACATCGGCGTTGATCGGCTTCAGGTCCAGGTTGCCAGACTGCGTACCGAAGAACTGGCGGCTGGAGTAGGCGGCCGGGCAGTTGTCGGTATTGCCCGGCAGGTAGCCGCGCCGCGCGCACTGGTAGTAGTCGATGACGCTGTTGTAGTAGCCGCTCTTGCCCTGGTACAGGTCGGACAGGGTCGGCGCGCGGAACGCGGTGCCGTACTTGCCGCGCAGCAGCAGGGTCTCGAACGGACGGTACTCCAGCGAGATGCTGTACGTCGGCTTGTCGATGGTGCGGCCACTGGCCTTGAACGCATCGTAGCGGCCGGCCAGGGTGATGGTCAGCGGGTCGAACACCGGCATGCGCAGTTCCGAGGTCAGCGCGTAGCGATCACGCTGGCCGCCGCCGGCCACCGAGGTCAGGCCCCAGACTTCGCCGTTGAGGATCGCCGGCGCCGGATCGTAGTCCCACTTCTGCTTGCCGTACTCGCCGACCACGGCCAGGCCGGCGTCGCCGCCGGGCAGGCTGAACAGCTTGCCGTTGGTGGCCTGCACGCGAATCATGCCGTCGGAGGTCTTGCTCTTGTTGGTGGCATGGCCGGTGAAGCTGGCGAACTCCTGCTGGGTGATCGGCGAGTAGAACGCGGCGTAGTTCGGCGAGTAGACCGGGTAGGTGTCGTAGTACGGATCCAGGCCGAGCTGCGGACCCAGCACCTTGTTGATGAAGAACTGGTCCACGGCATTCTTGAAGCGGACGAAGTTCTGCTCCTGCAGCTTGTACTGGGTGTAGGTGACGCCGGCGTCGTAGTCCCAGTTCGACTGGCCGAGCTGACCCTGGGCGCCGAAGGTCACGCGCACCGAGTCGCTCTTGTCGCGGCTCATCGTGTCCTTGATGCCGTTGATGCCCATTTCCTCGGGCGCGAACGAGCGCTGCAGGTTGACCAGGTCGTCCAGCTTCGGATCGTAGTAGTAGCCGAAGTCGGCGCCGGTGCCCCACCACAGGTAGTTGGAACCGGAGTGGTACTTGACCTCGTCGTGGCTGTAGAGCACGTCGCCGTACAGCTGCACGTTGTCGTTGAGGTCGTGGGTGCCGTGCAGGTAGGCCTGCAGCGACTTGGTGCCGCTGTCCAGGGTGCGGTAGCCCGGGGTGTACTTGGAGCCGCAGTAGTAGGTGTCGCCGAAGCCCGGGCGCTGCTGCTTGGCGATGGTGCCGCCGAACAGGCCGGTCAGGTTGTTGCAGTTGTTCGGGTCCAGGAACTTGTAGCTGGTGAACGGGCTGTAGACCAGGAAGTCGCGGCTCGGCAGCTGACGGGTGTAGCCCTGGGTGTTGAACTGCTTGGTCTGGTCGCGCTGATAGGCCCAGATCGGATCCTTTTCTTCGTACTGCAGACCGCCCAGGATGCTGGTGCGGCCGTCGGCCGAGGTCCAGCCGTCGGCGAAGGTCGCGCGGAAGTTGCTGCCGCCGCCCTCGGAATAGCCGCCGCCGCGGATGCTGAACACCGCGCCGTCCATCTTCTTCTTGAGGATGACGTTGATCACGCCGGCGATGGCGTCGGAGCCGTACAGCGACGACTGGCCGCCCGGCAGGATTTCGATGCGGTCGACCAGGTCGATCGGAATGCCGCTGATGTTGTTGAAGGTGTCGCTGCCGTTGTACAGCGCCGGGTAGTTCGACATCGGGCGGCCGTCGATCAGGTACTTCACGTAACCCGGCGGCAGGCCGAACAGGCTCACCGTCTTCGCGCCCTGGGTGAAGGTGCCCGAGCTCTGCCCGCCCTGCACGCCGCCGGTGGCGAACGAGCTCTTCTGCAGCACGTCGGCGACGGTGCTGAAGCCGCGCGCCTTGATCTCTTCGGCGCTGATCGTGGTGACCGGGGTGGCGGTCTCGATCTCGGTCTGGGGGATCAGCGAACCGGTGACGGTGATCTTTTCCAGATCCGTCGCCTTGTCGGTCTTGCCGTCGGTCGTGGCGTCCTGCGCGAAGGCGGCAAACGCGGCCGGAACAAGCATGGCGGAGGCCAGTGCGGCACTCAGGTGGCTGTGCTTGAAACTAGGAGTATGACGAGCAGTCATCTTTCTGTGTCCCCGAAAATCAATCGATAAGGCGAGGGGCCTCGTGCCGCGACATGTGCCTTGAAAGTGGGATCGCATCCTGCGATCAACCCAAACGTAACACGGACTTAACGCCGTTTGTACATGGGGATCACTTTTTTCGTCTACAGGCGAAAAGTGCCGCGATCAGGCGGGGAACGTCGGCAAATGCTGGCTCCCGACGCCGATGTAGACAAGTTGCGCGTTGCTTTGCACCATCGCAGGGCATTGTTTGTACAGGTTTATGAACGCGGCGCTGGCGCCTCGGCTTGCGCTCCGGAGGGCCTGCGTCGACTGGACGGCGTCGGGGTTGCCAGTCATTCCGCCCGATCGCCGACGCACCATTTCGGTGAGTCAAATGCGTCATCGTGGGGCGGGGAGCGCGGACGGTTTTGCCGACGGCGTGGCGTGGGTTGATCCTGGCGCCTGTGCGGGACGGCGCCGGCGTCGATGCGCGAGGCGGGCGAACGGCGCGCCGCCGCCGTGCGCGGGCGCCATTTGCGCAACTTTGCCCGCGGTCGCGCCGGCGGCGGCGCGGGACCGCGCACCGGCACACTTGTATAGTCATGTGTCTGTGCGGCCCGCGATGCTGCCGCTCCCGGCGGCGCCCCCGTCGCGGTCCATGGTTCCTTTCGTCCTGCGCACGCCTGGCGTGCGCTGCCGACGCTTCCTGTTGAGTTTCCCGATGACCGAACGCCCGCGTCTCCCCGCCCACGCCGTCCAGCCCAAGCTTGCCCCGCACCCACGCATCCGCAACGTCATCGCCGTCGGCTCCGGCAAGGGCGGGGTGGGCAAGTCCACCACCGCCGTGAACCTGGCGCTGGCCCTGCAGCGCCAGGGCGCGCGCGTCGGCGTGCTGGACGCCGACGTGTACGGCCCCAGCGTGCCGGCCATGCTCGGCCTGAGCGGGCGCCCGGACAGCCCGGACGACAAGAGCATCGAGCCGATGCGCGCCTTCGGCATCGAGGCCATGTCGATCGGGTTGCTGGTGGACCAGGACACGCCGATGATCTGGCGCGGCCCGATGGCGACCTCGGCCCTCACCCAGTTGTTCGCCGACACCCTGTGGGACGACCTGGACTACCTGCTGATCGACCTGCCGCCCGGCACCGGCGACATCCAGCTGACCCTGGCGCAGAAGATCCCGGTGGCCGGCGCGGTGATCGTCACCACCCCGCAGGACATCGCCACGCTGGACGCGAAGAAGGCGCTGAAGATGTTCGAGAAGGTCGAGGTGCCGGTGCTGGGCATCGTCGAGAACATGGCGGTGCATACCTGCAGCCAGTGCGGCCATGTCGAGCATCTGTTCGGCGAGGGCGGCGGCCAGCGCATGGCGCAGCAGTACGGCGTGCCGCTGCTGGGCTCGCTGCCGCTGGCGATCGCGATCCGCGAGCAGGGCGATGCCGGCACGCCGATCGTGGCCGCCGCTCCGGAATCGGCCGCCGCGCAGGCCTACCTGGCCACCGCGCAGCGCCTGACCGAGGAACTGCGCAAGCGGCCGCGCGCGGCGATCCCGATCTCCGCCGCGCTGCGCTGAGCGGCGCGCGGCGTCTGCCGCGAACGCCCCACGACCGGCTAGAATCGCCGGTCATTGCGGCCGGCCCCTTCCGCCGGCCGCGTTCCCGGCGCGCAGGCTGCGGCCGCCGCCACCGGCATCAGGAACCCCCATGAGCATCAAGAGCGACCGCTGGATCCGCCGCATGTCCGAACAGCACGGCATGATCGCGCCCTACGAACCGGGCCAGGTCAAGCAGGTCGACGGCCAGCGCATCGTCAGCTACGGCACCTCCAGCTACGGCTACGACGTGCGCTGCTCGCGCGAGTTCAAGGTGTTCACCAACATCAACTCGACCATCGTCGACCCCAAGCACTTCGATCCCAAGAGCTTCGTGGACATCGAGGCCGACGAATGCATCATCCCGCCCAACAGCTTCGCGCTGGCGCGCACGGTGGAATTCTTCCGCATCCCGCGCGACACCCTGGTGGTGTGCCTGGGCAAGAGCACCTACGCGCGCTGCGGCATCATCGTCAACGTCACCCCGCTGGAGCCGGAGTGGGAAGGCCACGTGACCCTGGAGTTCAGCAACACCACGCCGCTGCCGGCGCGCATCTACGCCAACGAAGGCGTGGCGCAGATGCTGTTCTTCCAGTCCGATGCCGACGACATCTGCGAGACCAGCTACAAGGACCGCGGCGGCAAGTACCAGGGCCAGACCGGCGTGACCCTGCCCAGGACCTGACCTTTCGATGGCGTGATCTGGCTGGCGACGTTTCTGCCGGTGGTCGCGTTCATTGGCTAGAGTCGGGCTGTGTCACGGATGCCCCGCGCCGCGGCGCGCTGATGTAACTGGCCAAGCTCGGCTGCTGCCGCTAGCGACGATGGCCCGCGCCAGCGCCTGCTTGCACCAAGCGAGGGGGCGTCCCCCGTGCCGCTCGCGCGGCAAGCGGCTGGAGTGGGGAACCGCCTTGGCGAATCCCCACTCCCGAATCCCCAATCCCCGCCTTCGCTACTTGCCGCGCCCGAACAGCATGCCGACGCCGACCGCGACCAGGATCGCCGGCCACCAGGTGGCGATCAGCCGGCCCAGGCTCAGGTTGGTCCAGCCCAGGTTGTTGGCCAGGAACACCAGGCCGATCAGGATCAGCACGATGGCGGCGATCACATTGGATTTCATGGAGGCGCGGCTTCCGTAAAAAGGGCGCCTATCGTAGCCGCTGGCGCCAGGTCGCAACACGCGCCTGCAGTTCGGCGGCCGGCAGCCGCTGCGCCGCGCCGTTGCCCCACACCGGGCCAGGCCAGGCGGCATCGCCGGGATGCCGCCCCAGTACGTGCACGTGCAACTGCCGCACCACGTTGCCCAGCGCGCCGATGTTGAGCTTGTGCACGCCCGGTTCCTGCCGCAGCAGGTGCGAGAGCTGGTTGATCTCGGCCAGCAACAGGCGCTGCTGGCCGCCGTCCAGGTCGATCCATTCGCTGGCCTCGGCCACCCGCGGCACCAGCAGCAGCCATGGGAAACGTGCGTCATCCATCAGCCGCACCTGCGACAGCGGCCCGTCGGCGACGAACGCGCTGTCGGCCTGCAGCCGCGGGTCCAGGACGAACTCGGCCATGCCGCGGCTCAGCCCAGGTGCTCGGCCAGGAACGCCAGGCTGCGCTCGCGGGCCAGCTCGGCGCTGTCGGCGTCGTAGTGGTTCGGATCGACGTGGCGGTCGAAGCCGTGCCCGGCCGGGTACACGAAGGTCTGCATCTGCGGCAGCTTCTCGCGGTGCTGCTGGATCGACTCGGCCGGGATGCTGCCGTCCTGCGCGCCGAAGTGGAACAGCACCGGCGCCTTCGGCGTCTCGTCCAGGAACTGGGTGTTGCGGCCGCCGTAGTAGCTCACCGAGGGCAGGCCCAGGCGCAGCGCCGCCAGCAGCGCGACGCTGCCGCCCCAGCAGTAGCCCAGCGTGCCGACCTTGCCGGCCGGCGCCAGCGCCTGCGCGGCCGCCTGCACGATGTCCAGGGCGCGGTCGAAGCCCAGCGCGCCGACCAGTTCCAGGCCCTTGCGCACGCCGTCCTGGTCGTAGGCCAGTTGCGCGTCCTTCTCCACCGGATCGAACAGCGCCGGCGCCAGCACCTCGTAGCCGTGCGCGGCGTAGCGGTCGGCGACCTGGCGGATGTAGTCGGTCACCCCGAAGATCTCCTGGATCACCACCAAGCCGCCGCGCGGCGTGCCCTCGGGCAGAGCGTGCCAGGCGGAAACCTGGCCGTGAGCGGTGTCGAGCGTGGTCCAATGGCCCATGTCGGGGAGTCCTGTGGAGTGGGGGAGCGGCCGATTATCCATTGCCCGGGCTAAGCCGGGGTGAGCGGGCGCATACCCGGCCGCCGCCGCGGTGGCGGCCCCGGCCCGGTATACTCCGCGCGCTGTTTTTCTCCCAGGCCCTCCGGACCCAGGCCCCAATGTCTCTCGCGACCCCCAAAGTCGGCTTCGTCAGCCTCGGCTGCTCAAAAGCAAGTCTATTTATATCATGAGGCAGGATAGACTCCGAGACCATCGTGGGTGTGTTGCTGGGTTGGAAGTGCCACGATAGAGTTCCGCCTATTTCCGGGCGATCCAGTCACACTGAAGGTCGTGCAGTTGGACGTGACGCCGCGATCAATTTATAAGATGGCCTACGAGGCGTTGGGATCGTACTTTGTGGCGTCCACGGCAGAATTGCGGTGGTCCATCACTTTCCGCACCCATGGAAGCTGATGTCGATCAGCCTCCGTCGCGACTCTCGCTCTCAACCACAGGTCTCAGCATAATACTGTGAGGGCTACTAGTGGCTAATCTAATAGTAAAGATCCCGAGCATTCTTGACCTTTCTAATGCTCTTAGATTGTCCATTGATCTGGCGCAGGTAAAGGATGTCTCTTCTATACGCGCAGACTTCAAAGGAGTCGGATTGGTTGAGCCATTTGCGATACTGATGGTGTCGAGCGAGTTGCAAAGAGCAGCCCTTAGGAATAGGGTGGAAAAGTTTGAGTGCGTAAATCATGAGTCGATGAGCTATGCGAGTCGAATGGGATTCTTTGAGGCGTTCGGCTACCCGTCTACCCATAAACCGGGGAAAAAGGACGGCGGATCACAACACTTGCCAATAAATATAATTGACTGTAACTCGCTCCGGGACGAAGCAAGCAATGAGTATACGGAAGTTGGAAATATTGTTGAAGCCAGAAGCAAGCACCTGGCAAAATTGTTGTGTGGGGTTGATAGTGGCGACGTATTTGAGACTCTATCCTACTCTCTGAGAGAAATAGTGCGAAATGTTGTTGAACATAGTGAATCAAAGCAAATCGGAGTATGCGCTCAGTACTGGCCAACAAAGCACAAAGTTGAGGTTGCGATTATTGACCGAGGAGTGGGCCTTCGAAAGACTCTGTCCAGAAACCCTCACTTGGACGTCGGCAGTGATCGGTCAGCTTTGAACTACGCACTAATGCCGGCAGTCTCCGGTAGGGCTTTCAAGGGGGCCCGGAAACAATATGGCCCATGGGCAAATTCAGGCTTCGGTCTGTATATGACGAGTCGAATATGTAGAAATGGCGGCAACTTCTTTATAGCAAGTGGAGACTGTGGCATGCTCCTAACCAAGGCTAAAGACGGAAAATCTTATTTTCCATGTTCATATGAAGGTACTGCTGTTCGCTTGGTAATCCGAACAGACCAAATTGGATCTCTTGCTGATTCACTTAGGCGATACAGGGAGGATGGATTTGCATTTCAGAAGAAGTATCGGGAGCTTGTGCAGATTAATCCATCTGCCGCTTCTTTAATGCTTTCAGAGGACTTCGATCCATCCCTTTGGGAAAAATTCTTGACGGCACTTAGGCGCAACGCATAGCCCTACATTAGACCGTTCCCTGCATTACTGGCTTAGCCTCCATCGTCTCATGAGTTTTTTTCGTACACAGAGCTAATTTTGCTGGATGACATGAAGCTGTTGTGGGCTTGATTGCCAAGCTACGAAGACGGTTGCCCCTTAAAAGAGGTCTGAAAAGCCCCTGAAGTCCTCAGCAGATGCCCCATGAGTTGTTGATTGCATCGGGCCCGGATTTTAGTAAAACGAGTTTTCCAGGAGGCCCCTAACTTCCTTGCCATGTCGATGTTCCTCCCCAGGTCGCGACCTCAGGACTATTGGAAACTCCATCTTCACCTGCACCTCCGCTTCGGTCAAAGCCGAGTTGCACGCAAACTGATTTCGTTGCCGCCGCCAGGTTCGATCGCACTAGCAGTTCGTTGACGGCGATCACTTCTATATCGTTGTTAGCGTTATGTAGTGCCCGTATATTCGCATCGGCCGCATACCCATCTTTCAAGGTGCTGCTTAGCCCGATCACGACCATGGCGTCGTTCGACTTCAAGTGGCACAGGATCGGTAAGATGTACTTTGTATCGCCAAGCGTTATTTCGGCACCGCGTTCAAATGCGATTTCTGAATTATCGCCAAGCAGCCGGGAAAGGTCCTTGAACAGCAAGTCCGTTGATGCTTCTAGGCGCGTGGTCTCGGTTTCCGGTACGACGCCAGTCAGCAGATAATCGATAAGTTCAATGCCGACGTGGCGGTCTAGCGAGCGATGCTCGATCCGATTGCCGAAGGCACGAAGGCAGCGATAACAGGACGAGTCGCATTTCTCGGGGCAGTTGTCCAGTAGCTTGCGGGCACGCTTGAGTAATTCTTCGGCCTTGGTAGGTATAGCGCTGGAGAAGCCGGCGCCGCCCGGGAGTGTGTCGTACAGGAAGATCTCCGCGCACAGAGCCGAACTCGCGTCCGCCGACATCGCTGGCCGGAACTCGGCGAGGATCTCGCCAGGCTCGATCCCCAGCAATTCTGTCGCGGCCCGGGCAAGCGCCTCGCTTATGGTCCGCAAGGCGACGTTGCTCGCGTAGGTGCCTGGCTTCAGATTCATCGGCGCATCGACCCGCAGCGAAAACAGAGCGATGTCGGTGACGAACTTTGCACCAAGGACGACGTTTTCCACGCCACGCCCTCGACAGTTTTCCTGGCCCAGATCTGTTGGGAAAGGGCGGCGGTGAGGGCCACCGACGACCGAATGTGGCTCGGTCATGGCCTCGATGCGACCGCATAGGGTGCAGTACCGGTAACCATCGCCCTTTGGTCCGACATTTGATACGAGCAGGTGATCCCGGAACGGCACACTCTTGAACCGTGGATTTACCTCAAACCACTTCTGGTCGTCGCCGGGTGTCTTCGTGGTCAGCTTGGCTCGCGTGGCGTAGCTGACTTCTGGCACCCGATCAGGCGAGGTTTCTTCCTCAATGTCGATGGGGTGGGCAAAACCCACCGGACGCATCCATTCGCCCTTGAATTCGAAGCTGCCCTGGGTGCCGCACGCTGGGCATCGGCTGGTCGTGCCCGATGAGTCGCTGTTGGCTTCCGTCCGGGCGAAACGACATACGGAGCACTCGTAGTAGCGCTCGCGGTTCTCCCACGCGGCGATGCGCTCCTGCACGGAGCGCGAATAGATCGCGCCTGAAACGTAGCACTTGCCACCCACCCACACCTGCTTGCCTGGCGCGTACTGGGAGAGCGCCACCGGCAAGCCTTGGGATGGGGCATATTCGTCGCGGTGCTGGAACTTGCTGGATCGCTCCCGATCGAAAATGTGGAAGGTCGCTACGTCAGTGGGGAAAGCGTAGCGGGGTAGAACGCCTTCGTAGAGCAGTCGGTCGAGCAGCTTGTCGCTGTCGGCGCGGGGGGGCTTTTCTTGCTCGACATCTGGATCCTGCTCTGGCGTGCTGGCTCCTTTGCCTTCATTCTTACTCTTGTCGGTCTTCATTTCGCGACCGCTTGAGATCGCCTTGTCAATCTCTTTGATGCAATCCCCGATCATGCCGTCAACGAGCCTTTCGATGCCGTCCGCGGTCAACTGTTCGGGAAGCCATTTGGTAACTCGTTCCTTGATCTTGGCTTCATTTTCTTCAAGCCAGGAAGCTAGGTCGTCACGATTGAGAACACCCGAGCCATCGCGGAATGCGCCCACTTTACCCAACACGGAGAATAAGTCGTTCGGCTGATCGGGATCAAACTCGGGCAGGCGGTCCTGGTGGTAGCACTGCAGCAAGAAGGCGCGGATGTGCCGCTTGGCAATGTCCTGGTTGTCAAGAGTGAGGATTGGGTCGACCACCTTTCCCGAGATCATTTCCTCCGGGTGTGAGAAGTAGTGCTCGTCGTGGCTATCGACACTCCCGAAGGCGACGACTGTCGCTACGGCCGTGCCGCGGCGGCCAGCACGACCGGCGCGCTGCTGGTAGTTGGCGCGGCCCGGTGGCATGTTGCGCAGCGCCACGCCGGACAGGGCGCCGATGTCAATCCCAACTTCCATCGTCGTCGTGCTTGACAGAATATCAATGGCGACGGGCGAGTCGCCCTGTTCCTTCCAGGCGATGTTGATGTCCTGGAACAGCAATTCGTTGCGTTCAGCCTTGGAGAAGGCTTCCTCTTGGTCGGAGGAGTTCAACTGTGCGGTATGCTCGGCCGCGATTAGCGCCAATGGGCGCTTCGAGACATCGCTCAGGACTTGCTCCGTAGCCCGGCGATAGTAGGCCTTGCGCGCGCGGAACACCGGGTCAACGAAGGGATCGATGATCGCTGTCTCCTTCTCGCCGCAATCGATGCAAGCCGCTGTATTCGCGATCGGACGGTGAACGGAGGCGCAATTCGCGCAGCGAACCCAAGTGCCACCCAGTTCGAGATAGAGATTCTTGGCGTGCAGCCGGTACATCGGCCCGACCCTCTCGGCAAATGCCTCCAGCAGAGCCGGCAGCCAGTGTTCGCTGAAGGTCGTCTTGGCCGCCTTGTTCGACAGCAGCTTTTCGACAGCCTTGAACTTGCCGTTCTGCCCGAGCACGTCGGTCTGCCACTTATCGTTATCCATTCCCTGGAACCATATGTGGCCTTTCCGACTCTTCTGGCGCCAGCACCGTAGCCAAAAACCTACCAGCGACAATTTCTCTGCCTCAGTTGTGGCGAATCCGGCGATATCAGGAAGCTTCCTCAGCAGATCCTCCTTTTTCTTGCCCGGCCGAACCGTCAAGGTTCCCAGTGCGATCGCGTCCAGTCCGATATATCGATCCTGAATGACTCCCAGCAGTTCCTCCAGAAGCGCGTCTGGCGCGCGTTCGGGGTGGTAGTCGTTGTAGAGCTCGATTAGGGTTTCTTCGTCGACTGCTCCGCTGCCGCCGATGACCGCGCCGATTTTGAAGTAGGGGTCAAAGGATTCGCCGGACTTCAACTCAGGGCGCAAGCGAACCGAGAGGCAGCGGGCGGCGAGCAGTGTTGCGAAATAGGCGTCCTGCAAGCTGGCCTGACGAGCGAGTGTGGGCGACTGCTGTAAACGCTGCATGCCCCAGACCAGAAGCGGCCGCAGTGCATCGCGCATTGAATAGGTCTGCAGGTTTGGCGCGAGGCGAGCAGCGACCTGGCGCGAGTCCGAGAACGCCAGTACCTTGCGGCCGCGAAGCGGCGCGAAATTGTCGTCGATCTTCGGCCCAGGCGGCTGAATATCGATCTGCCTAGCGACGAGGGCCTGGAAGGGCTGGTCGCCCTTGGTCATGTGATCCTGCACCGAGGACTTACCGCCACCAGCCCGGCCCCGGCAGATGCCGCAGGGGATGAACTGCCCCAGCGTGCCATGCCCGCCTTCCTCATCCTCGTCGGTCAAGTCCTTGGCGTTAAGCAACCTGCGATAGACGATCCGGGAGCGATCCCCGCTGTCGTAGGCGTTCAGCCGGCCGGTTTCCACGTCATACGAAACCGCAACGACAGTGTTCTCCTTTAGGGGCGCTTGCAGAAGCAGGTCCAGCGCTTCCAACTGCCCGGCCTCGCCGTCGCTGAGCGCGATGTTTGCGCCAGGCTCGGACCACAGCGATTGTGGATCCTCGACGTCATCGGTGTAGGCGCGGGCATAAGGAGCGCCGCAGTGACGGCAGGTGTAAAACTCCAGGCATGTCGAGCCGCAGGCGCAGTGCTTGATCGGCTGGCTGTACATCTTGCCGCAATGGGGATTCCTTTCCTCGGGCACGACCTCCGTGCAATTGGGGTCCATGCAGACCCACAGCCCAGGCAAGCCACGGAAGAACCCATGCACGCGACAGGGCAGCAGGCCGTTGCCACCCGCAGACTTGGCCATGCTGCCCAAAGCCAAGAGGTTGGAGAATGCATGAGCTGCCAAATCGGCGTCGATTCCCGGAAACACCTGGGCAGGCAGGGCGGCAAGGCGCTTGGCATCGCCCATGGTGTTGTTGATGACCCACTGCAATGGACCGAATGCATGCAAAGCGGCATACAGATCTTGCTCGATAGACCCAGAGGATGCCACGCCGCGAAATGTCAGGAATGCGGCTATGAGCGCTGACCGTTCGTTCGGATCCTCAAGTTCCTGCAGGCGGGCCACGGCGATGGTTGCCAGCGCTTCGGCATCGGCCAATGTTCCCGTCGCGGCATCGGCGCCCAGCAGCTTGTTACCTTCGACTGGCTTGAACGTCTCCTCGGCGCAGCCGCTCAACTGCGCCCCGAATTTCTTAGCGTACTCACTGTCGCTGAAGCTCGCCGTGGCGCAGATCGTCTGGATGCGATCGGCGGAAACGCCGAGGCGATCGGTCAGCCGGCGGATCAACAGGCCGACCTCGGCGCCGCCGGCGCCGCGATACAGGTGTGCCTCGTCGAGGATGATCAGGAATCTTTCGGTCGGGTTGCGTTCGAGCCATGCCCGAGTGGTATCGAAGATCGAGCGCTCGATCGGACGCATCAGCATGTACTCGAGCATCGAGTAGTTGGTGACCAATAGGTCCGGCGGAGCAGCCTGAACCTCGTGACGAGTGATCAACTCGCTATCGTCGGGGCGTGCGATCGCACGAACGAAATCACCGGTGCGATCCTGCCATCGCGAACCCGAGGCCCCGAGCCATGTAGCAAGGTTGGGTTTGGCCGGCCATTTGCCCTTTCCCTGCAACTGCCTCATCAGCGCGCGCGCGCGATCAGCCTCCTCGCCGGTCTCCATGGCCTTGCGTTCGATTCTGACGTAGAACTCTTCGAGCGACTTAAGCCGCCGGTCGTCCTTGTTCTTTTCGCGTACGCCCGCGTACGGGGTACGGCTGGTGTAGCGGGCAAACCGCGGAATGCGGCCAGCCCAGCCGGCGAACGCCCGGGTCACGCGCGGGTCACTGAACATTGAGCGTAAGCGCCCGAGTTGGTCATTGACCAGCGCGTTCATCGGGTAAAGCAGCAAGGCGCGAACCGCTGAGTCGGCGAAGGCATCGGGCCGCGAACTCGCCTCAATCGCAAGTTTCGACAGAACCGGCATCAGGAAGGACTCGGTCTTGCCCGAGCCGGTGCCGGTCATGATCAGCAGGTTGTTGCCCTTGACGATTGATTCCTCAATCGCTTCGGCCTGGTGGGAATACGGTGGGTTGTGCAGTAATGGAGCATGCCCCTGCGCATCGGATGAGAGTGCTTCCAGTAGGCTCGTGGCGGAAGGGTGCAGGCCGCTGATCTGGGAGAACGTGCGATCCGAGACGTAGCGAGGCGTTGACTCCAGAAAAGGCACTTGGTGAATGTTGCCCGGCTCATCGAGCAGGCGCTTGCGCGCATGGACCAACGCTTCGGTGCCAATGTGATAGGTCGCTTCAATGTATTCGGTCAGTGCCTGGTGAAGCTTGGAAACGGATTGCTGGATCGTTGTGGACATTCCCCCCCCCCTTTTTTTTAATTGGTTTGCTTAAACCACATGTAGGACTGCACCAAATCGTCGATCTCGTGATCGCCATGCCGGTCAAGCAAGTAGGCGAACAGGGCGCCATCGGTGTGCACCTTCTCGCCATGAAGCTTGAGCTTGCGTTCAATCCACAACGGCAACGGCGAGAAGAAGTCGTAGCAGTCGAGATCGCCATCGATCGGCGTCACGCGGTAGGTCTGCGGCTGATCGGCGAGGGCGTCGAGCGCGCTCAGGATCCGCCAGCCATGATCGCAGCCACGAAACTTCCCACCCCGCCAAGGCAAATCCAGGAAGTGGGCTGGACGGCCTTGTTCAAGCTCGACGAAGACCCATAGCGGCGCCCCGAAGGCCTGCGGGCGCCGACCAACGTGGAAGCCCGAGCGTCCTGTCGGTGGTCCCAATCGCGACGCGTAACGCAGGCCCGGGCTGGCAGGTGCATATACCCGGAGACCCTCCAAAACGCCACGGTGGTTGGCTTCACGCAATCGGCGGATGGTGCCTTCGAGGAATACACCGGCGGCCTGCTTTTGTGGCGGCCGCGTCCATGCGATTTTCGAGATTTCAAGATAGCCGGCCGTGCGCAACTGCGCCGCTATGCCATCAGCGTCTTGATCGCCGTTGGTTCGGATGTAGCGCAACTCGCGTTGGTGAACCACGCGGGTTCGTAGCGCCGTCGGCAGGGAAGCCTGGTCTTCCGGTTGAATGCCCAGCAGCAGGATGGACTCATCTCGAACGACGAACGACGGCGGGGCGCAGTAGAGCCAGTCATCAGCCAGCACGCCGGGCAGGGACATCGACCCTCCCAGTTCCAGCAAATCGCCGATGACGATGAGGCTGTCGAGAGTCTCTCGCATGCGCAGCTTGATCGCCTCGGTTGCGCCCAATCCTGTGAATGAATCGATGGCGCAGCCGACAAGCGCCTCCCTTGGGCAGGGGCAGGTATTGATGGCAATTCGGCGCAGGACGCTCGCAACGAGAGCGATAGGCAACTCGTCGGGGTGCGACTCCACGCTGGCCAGCCCCAACTGGCGGACCATGGCGGCCAGCAATGCCTCCCGGGTCAGGGATTTCAGTTCCAGTCCCATGACTTGCCCTTCAGCAGAATCTGCAGATAGCGAACGCCGCGGGCGAGCTCGCGATGTTCGATGAGCGACTTGACATCGGTGGAGATGTCGCGGGACGATGCGATGAAGCCACTTGGATCGGTCAAGTATCGAAGCATTTGCTCTACTAGGTGAGCGTCGGCGCACAGCCGAAATCCTGTTGTGATCCTGAGCATCCAGGGCACGACCTGCTTCGGCGTCATGTCCTTGGCTTCCAGATGTGACATACGTAGTTTGGCTGGGAAGTTCACCCATTCCCAATGGTTGGTAATCGCATCTCCCAGCAGTGCGATGGCGTCATCGTCCCATGGCGGATCGCCTATTCGGCGTTCGGCGTCCATCCACGCTGGGCCGCAGACTTGGTGGATGAGTGCGTCATTCATCGTGCGCACCACCTTGTCCTTTCTCGCCGCGCCCAGGGGGCCGAAGACGCGGGCACGCGACCATAATCCCAACAGAGCGATGTCGTCGCGCAAGCGTTCGGAAGCAGTCGCGAAACCAGCTAGCCGAGGCTCCACTACCAATTGGGCAAAATTGGTCATCGTTCCCTGGCCCGGCTGGCTGACCACGACGGCATCGAGTCGGTCGCGACCGGCGACGACGAAAAGCGCTCCGGGAGCAGGAACCTCAATGCCATCGACACAATCTTCATAGTCCAGGTCCTGAGCAGTGCAGGGATCGCTCAGTGGCGCCATGCGGCACAAAGCATGTGTGCCCAGTGCGGCTTCGTCGACCAGCCTGATAGTGGTCGCGTGCTTCGATCGGTGCAGCACCCACCGAAGCGGCCGGCTTTCACGTTCGAGCGGCAGTGTGAAAGTGCCGATTTCCTCAGCGCACACGACGAGGCGGCAGGTGTTGCTGCCGCCAAGGTTCTCCTGAATATCTAGCGGTAGAAGGTGCCAGAGGTCGGTCAACGTGGACGGCACAATGGCTTTGCAAAACGGGTGCTGATCTGTCTCGCTGCCTTCGACCTCCAGGAACAGTTGCACCTCGCGGCCGGCGGGGCCGTAGACCTCAAGGCGAAGCTTGCCCCGCTCGAGACTCTCCAGCGAAGCATCGATGGGCGTGGCGATCACCATCAAGCCACCTCGTTGCTGGATTGTTTCTTTGACGCCCACCGGATCACGAACTTCGAGGATTACCTCACCACGCGATGCACTGGGCGAGTCGGCATGTCCCGCACCATCCTTTACTTCGACCGCCAGACGGTGTTGTCCCGGCGGCAAAGGTGGCAACTGCACCCAGGAAGGACCATGCACGCCTGTTCGGGAAATCAACAGAGAGGATAGGCCATCGAGTGCGACTTCCACCGCCACCACGTCGTGGTCGACGTCGATGCCGAAGCAGGGCATATCGGTCGTGAGCCATTCGCTCCGTCCCTCGCCGTCCCACGAGACGGCGGGTAGCCCCGCCGGCCAGATTCTGACCGTGGAAGTGAACGACAGGCCGAGCGACTTCAGCGTGCGCCGAAGGTCGTCAGGCACGTGGGCGGGCAACGATAACTGGATACCTATCAGGCCCTCGCATCGCAGTTCGACGGGGCGAAGGGCTGGATGAGATCGGAAAACGTGGCCGGCGCGCGCGAGTACGACGTACTTATGGCCTGGCCGGACGCGGTGGTAGCGGACTTCCCGCGCCAAGCCATCGTTGCCAAGGCGGCAGACCCAGAGCGGCCCTTCGCTCAACGTGGCTTCGCGTACTAGGCGGGCGAAGATCGAAAGGGAATCCTTGAACCGCAGGACTGTGCCGTCGGCGGGCCAACGTTGAAGCCCATGGAGTTTCGACGGGATATTGAGGATCTGGGCTGGATGCCATTGGCCCGATCCACCCTCGATCTGAACCCGTGTCTTTTGCAGGTGCTGGGCGACGTCCGGGCAGGAGGCCGCCAGCGGGGCAAATGAAGGAATCTGGATGCCAACATGCCAAGCATCGTTCTTCCGGCTTAGTAGCAGCGTCGGACGCAGATTGAATCCGGGTGGGGCGGTTGCCCGGGGAGGACCCTGTGGTGCCCGGCCGAAGAATCGTTGCCGCTGGGCGCCATGGATCCGTCGGATGTCCGTGCGGGCTTGCTCCAGCCACTCTCGGGCTTCCTGTGTGCTCTCAAGGTCGGCAACTATGCGACGGGTCACCTCGGACGAAAGTGGCAGGTGCCCGGTCTCCGCGCCTAGCAGGGCCAGCGCAATGCGACCGACCAGTTCTTCCTGCTCGCAGAACTCCCGGAAGCGCGAAGAAGGATGGACAGTTAGTTGGCGTATCAGGCGGCCGATGGCGAGCGGATCACTGTCCGCGGCGATCCGGTAGCGGTTGTGGTAGATCGATCGAGCGAACTGGTATTGCAGGTCCTTGGGCAGTATCGCGTGGGTGATGGGCCAAGCAATGATGCGGAATTGCTCGGCCCAGGTCCCCGACGGTCGGACGGCGTTGTAGGTGGTGGCGAAGCGCCTGAACCACATGCGGATTCGGCTTCTGCCCTTGTTAGTGTCCGTCGCATGCCAGGCTGGCAATCGCTCATTGAAGGTCTGCCAGTATTCGTTGCCGGCAAAGTCGTATCCAACCTCGGTGGCGAACACGACCCAAGCCAGCCAGAAGGCCTGGTTGGGTGTGCCGTAATCGAGTTGTTCCGACAGCGCGTCGGACAGCGCCGCCATGTCGATCTTCAATCCGTGTTCCAGCGCGAAGATGCGCCGATTCTCCGTGCATTCCGCGGAAAGTTGCCCGAACCGGGCTTCTAGCTCCTGTTGGAAGGCGGGCAGTTGCATCGTTAGGTTCGGGCCTGTTTCCTTTTCATCGGCTCGACGAGCGAGACGCGTACGCCCGAGGAGTTCGAGACCAAGTCAACCAGATCCTGTCGAGTCCATTGCCGGTAACCTGTTTCCCGGTCGGCGCGGGGGATTAGCCAACGTTGGCAGGCAAGCGCGGCCACCTCCTTGACTGACTTCAGGTCACTGAGATCGAGCTCGGCGACCTCGCCCTTCAGAAACTCGACCGTGTTGCTGGCCATTTCACAGATGAAGACCTCGCGTTTAACACCGTGCATCATCAGGTTCGTACGCTCACCGATCATGTCGAGCGCCGCCCGGGTTACGCGCATCCTCCAGTTCGGTCCTTTGCCGAATTTGTGTCCATCGGCATACCGGTGATCCTTGGTGCGCAGGTAGTCCCGCAGTTCAAGAAACAGCCGATCTGGGATGTGGAAATGGCCGTAGCCACTTGAGTACCCGATCGGCTTGAGATAGTGCTTCCTGCCGAGATTGACCCGGTTGTAGACCGAGGAACGCCCCATCGACGAGGTGGTCGTGATGGCTGCTAGACGCGCCTGGTTAATCTTCCCTGAGATGACGCCTTTGCGGGCGCCATAGGTCGCCAGGAAGTCATCGTAGATTTCCCGGGTGCGCAGCAGGGACGCCACGACCTTTCCACCCAACAACTGGTTGTACGGCGGGACGGCGCCCAGCACGTACGCGTCCATTGTGTGGATCAACTGGGTGGCGCGCTGTTCGCCCGTCCAGCCGATGTATTCGTCCCTAGTCCGTAGGTTGAAGACCGGATCGCCGATAGCGAGGATGCCCATCAGGCGTTCGTGGCCCTCGTCCCAAACCAAGTAGCGAAGGCGGCGGCCAAATCCGGGCGAGACCGGTACAGACCAGGTTAAGGAGGCGAGCTTGAATAAGTCCGCCTTCAGGGTGCCACTTGTCACGCGTTCCAACCTTGGTCGAACCTGGGTTGGATCGATTTCCACCCCGGTCGCGAAGTACGGAGCAAGCTTCGGAAACTTCGCCTTCAGGAAATCCTTCTGCTTGGCGGACCGCTCCTCCCGCTGCAACTGGTGCGCTGCGCGGATCGCCTCTTTGCTGTCGGCGGGTAGGTACAAGTTACCTTGCTCGTCGCGCTTGAAGCCGACACGATGGAGGTGTCGCCGGACTCTGCGCTTGAGGAGCGCTTCCCGGGACATGACCTTAATGACTTTGCCTGTCTCTTTTTTCTTCCCCACACTCTTCCCCCTGAACCGGCTTTTGCATTGTAGCCACAGCTCCGGTTCCCTTGCGATTTCCGAGCATGGCCTGTCCGAGGTGTTCGGGCGCGTGGGATAGCGGAGTCAGCCAAATGTCTACTTCCGCATAGCGTTCTGCTTGTAAAGTGGCTCCGACATGCCGAGGATGGCTGAAACGAGTCCATCGCTGGCTGACCATCGTCGGCCGTTTCTCTTCGATCTCGCGGGTCGCTGGACCTAAGTCAGCCCCTCAGGCGCCGATCGTGGGCATTTCTAGCATGACTGTGCGTGGGCAGCTTTCCGGTCTAAGCGGGGCGGTCTACGTGACGTTAAGACGGGGTGCCCGGACGCATGCACTGCGCTGTAGCCTGAGTCAGATAGCAGGTCAGCGACCGTGCTTTCTTGCCAAAAGAGATACTTGGTGTCGTGGCATGGGGACGCGTCAGAATACACATCCGTACAGACATGGTGCTGATTCACTATGCGAGTCGCAAAGTGGGGTGACAGCTTGGCTATACGCCTGCCGGTTAGCTTGGTCGAGGCACTGGAGTTGCGGGAGGGCGATGAGATCGAGGTCATTGTTGACGGTCCTCGACTCTTCAAGGTCCGCAAGAAGCTGGGGCTGCAGGCCGGGCTAGACCGGCTTCGTTCCTTTCGCGGTAGGTTGCCGGCGGACTTCAAGTTTTACCGGGATGAGGCCAATGGCCACTGGTAAGTATTCGCTGGCCGGCGTTGATGTTCTCGACTGCTCAGATTGTTTGCGAGAACCGGCCTCGCTAGGCCCGTTAGATACGTCGAACAGGTCAGCTTGATTGCGCGATGCGTTTCCGCGTCTATGGGCGTGTCCGCTGCCGCTGGCGCTGGCGTCGGTGACCGCAGCTCCGGCACGCTTTCCCAACTCGCTGCGCAGCAGCTATTCCGAACGAGCAAGAATCCGCGCGATCACCATGAGAGTGGTCTGCTCGGTAAATTGGAGGCTCCGGTAGAGACTCAACAGCTCGGTCTCTCGCGCATTGCGGGGCGCGACCTGCTCGAAGGGGCTACCTTCGCCCAGCAGGATGAATTCCGCAGAGCATTCCAGGGCATCAGCCATCTTGAGCAGCGTCCGCGCGGTCGGCTGGCGCGAGGCGCTCCCGACGATGTTCGAGACTGCGCTTTGCGTGATCCCGATCTTTGACGCCAGCTCTTGCTGTGTGAGGCGTCGGAACACCAGTAGCCACCGAATGCGCTCGCCGATGGTCATCTGCTGGAACTTCGCCATTGTTTTCCTGAGCTTTTGCAATCCGAGCCCTCGTGGACAGGAGGGAGTCCATGCTATTTCAGGTGTTGGCTCGTTCATCGGTAAGATGACGCGATCTTCGAGGTCGGTATAAGTGTGGCCTTGGGGTGGTATCACAACAGAAATACAATCAGCCACCTTCGATGCCGGCATGGCGGACGTAAAAAGTTAAATGAAATCAATGAATTACGCGGATCTCTTGAAGAGTCAGGTGCCCAAAGTTGGCTTCGTGTCACTAGGTTGTCCGAAGGCCCTTGTCGACTCCGAACGCATCCTCACCCAACTGCGCGTGGAGGGCTATGCGATCGTGCCCAGCTACGACGCGGCCGACGTGGTGGTGGTCAACACCTGCGGCTTCATCGACTCGGCGGTCGCCGAGTCGATGGAGGCGATCGGCGAGGCCATGGCCGAGAACGGCAAGGTCATCGTCACCGGCTGTCTGGGCAAGCGCTCGGAGCAGATCCGCGCGGCCTATCCGGACGTGCTGGCGGTGTCCGGCCCGCAGGACTACCAGAGCGTGATGGAAGCGGTGCACGCGGCGCTGCCGCCGCGCCACGATCCGTTCGTGGACCTGCTGCCGCGCGGGCGCGGCAGCAGCGAGGACGACATCGGGGTCAAGCTGACGCCGCGGCATTACGCCTACCTGAAGATCTCCGAAGGCTGCAATCACCGCTGCAGCTTCTGCATCATCCCGTCGATGCGCGGCGACCTGGTGTCGCGCCCGGTCGACGAGGTGCTGCGCGAGGCCGAACGCCTGGTCAAGGGCGGGGTGCGCGAGTTGCTGGTGGTGTCGCAGGACACCTCGGCCTACGGTGTGGACATCAAGTACGCGGAGCGCGAATGGCGCGGCCGCGCCTACCAGACGCGGATGAAGGCGCTGTGCGAGGGCCTGTCGGAGCTGGGTGCGTGGGCGCGCCTGCACTACGTGTATCCGTATCCGCACGTGGACGACGTGATCCCGCTGATGGCCGAGGGCAAGCTGCTGCCGTACCTGGACATCCCGTTCCAGCACGCCAGCCCGCGCATCCTCAAGCTGATGAAGCGCCCGGGCGCGGTCGAGCGCACCCTGGAGCGCGTGCAGCGCTGGCGTGCGCTGTGCCCGGAGATCACCCTGCGTTCGACCTTCATCGTCGGCTTCCCCGGCGAGACCGACGCCGAGTTCGAGCAGTTGCTGGAGTTCCTGGATGCGGCGCAGCTCGATCGCGTCGGCGCGTTCGCCTATTCGCCGGTCGAAGGCGCCAGCGCCAACGCGCTGCCGGATCCGGTGCCGGAAGAACTCAAGCAGGAGCGGTTGGCGCGGTTCATGGAGCGGCAGGCGGCGATTTCCGCGGCGCGCCTGGAAGCCAAGATCGGCAGCGTGCAGGAGTGTCTGGTCGACCTGCTCGAGGACGGCATCGCGGTGGCGCGCTCCAAGGCCGATGCGCCGGAGATCGACGGCCTGGTGCATATCCAGAACGGCGGCGAACTCGGGCTCAAGCCGGGCGATCTGGTGCAGGTGGAGATCACCGACAGCGACGAGCACGACCTGTTCGGCGATGCGTTGCCGGCGCCCGCCTCGCCGGCCAGGCCGCTGGACCTGTGGGTGCTCTGAGGCCGCAGGCGGCGGCCGGCGTGGCGCCCAGGCGCCGCGCGCTTACGGCGTGGTGTAGTCCACCGCCACCACCACGAAGCTGTGGCGGCCGCCGGGCAATTGCGCTTCCACTTCGTCGTCGATGCGTTTCTTCAGCAGCGCCCGCGCCAGCGGCGAATCGATGCTGATCCAGCCGCGGGCCGCGTCGGTCTCGTCCGGGCCGACGATGCGGTAACGGCGCAGCTCGCCGCTGTCGGCATCCTCCAGCTCGATGTGCGCGCCGAAGAACACCGCCTGCGGGTCGGACGGTGCCTCGGCGACCACGCGCAGCGCTTCCAGGCGCTTGCTCAGGTAGCGCACGCGGCGGTCGATCTCGCCCAGTTGCTTCTTGCGGTAGGTGTACTCGGCGTTCTCCGAACGGTCGCCCTCGGCGGCGGCCGCGGCCAGCGCCTTGACCACCTCCGGACGGCGCACCCGCCACAGCTCGTCCAGTTCGGCCTTGAGCCGGGCGTGGCCTTCCGGGGTGATCAGGGCGGTGCTTTTCTCGGCAGGGGGACGCCAGCGGCTCATCGGGGCGACTGCGGTGGAGCGGGGTGGCGATGCTAGCGCGTGGCTGCGGCTTGCGCACCCGCAGGCGATGTCTGAAGCTGGCACCGCCTCCCGGACCCAGACTTCGTTCGATGCTGATCCTGCCGCTGCACAAGCCGCTGTCGCGGGACAATTTTCCGCTGGTCACGCTGTTGCTGATCCTGCTCAACATCGCGGTGTACGCGGGCTGGCAGCGCCACGACGCGGCGCCGCTGCGGCAGGCGCTGCGCTACTACCTCGACTCCGGACTCGGCGCGCTGGAAGCGCCGGCCTATGCGCGCTACCTGGAGCGCAGCGGCCAGCGCGAGGCGCTGGCGAAACTGCAGCAGGTGTCGGCGGCCGAGCGGACGGCCTTCGTCGGGGCCGCCACCTTGCACGACGTGCGGTTCGTGCAGGCCCTGCGCAACGGCAGCGCCTTCGCCGACGCCGATGCGCAGCAGGCCTGGACGCCGCTGCGCGCGCGCTACGACGCGTTGCTGCAGCGCGTGTTCACCCTGCGCCATGTGCAGCGCAGCTCCGAATGGGCGCCGGCGCGCATGCTCGGTTCCGCGTTCCTGCATGCCGACGCCATGCACCTGATCGGCAACATGCTGTTCCTGCTGGCGCTGGGCACCCTGCTGGAAGGCGCGATCGGCGGCTGGCGGTTCCTGGCGGTGTACCTGCTCGGCGCGTTCGGGGCCAGCGCGGTCAGCCTGTGCTGGCGTTGGGGCGAGGCCGGTGGCGGGCTCGGCGCGTCCGGCGCCATCGCTGCGCTGATGGGGGCGTTCTGCGTGGTCTGGGGGCGGCGCCCGGTGCGCTTCTTCTACTGGGCGGCGGTGCTGTTCGACTACGTGCGCGCGCCGGCCATCGCGCTGCTGCCGCTGTGGCTGGGCTGGGAGCTGTACAACCTGCTGTTCAACGGCGATGCCGGCATCGGCTTCGACGCGCATGCCGGCGGGCTGGTGGTCGGCGCGCTGCTCGGCGCGGCGCTGGTGGCGACCGGGCAGACCCGCGAGGCGTTCCTGCGCGACGACGCCGGCGCACCGGCCGACGACCGCTGGGAGCGTGCGCAGCGGCATCTGGGGCGGATGGAACATTTCCAGGCCGGCGCGCTGCTGGACGCGCTGGCCGCCGAAGCGCCGCAGCGCTTCGATGTGGCGCTGGCGCGCTACCGGGTGGCCGCCAACGCCGGCCAGGCCGCGTCGGCGCGGGCCAGGGCGCTGGACGTGTTGCGGCTGCCGGCAGCGTCGCTGCAGGAGGCACGGCAGCAGGCGGGGGTGTTGGCGGCGGCCGGCGCGCTGGACGCGCCGACGCATGCGGCGCTGTTCGCGCGCTGGATGGCGCTGGGCTTGTTGGCCGAAGCCGAGACGCTGCTGGCGCAGGATGCGGTCTCGCCGCGCGAGCAGCAGGCGCAGGCCTGGTTCCGGCTCGCGCTGGGCCACGGCGAGCGCCAGGCCGCAGCGGAGTGGCGGCGCGTGCTGGAGGCGCTGATCGTGCGCTATCCGGACCTGCCGCCGGCGGACAAGGCGCGGTTCCTGCTCGCCAACGCCTGAGCGCGCTGCCTGGCGCGCGCGGGGCAGCGGTGGCTGCGTCCGCGCTCCGCGCACGGCAGGACGCGCGCTAGACCGGCGCGATCGTCACCGCGCGCAACGCCGCCTGCAGCTTGCCGCGCTGCTGGTCGTCGTCGCAGTGGGTCAGGGCGTCCTCCAGCAGGCGGCGCGCCTGCGCGTCCTCGCCGAAGCGTTCGGCCAGCAGCAGGGCGGCCTGCAGCGACCAGGCGCTGCGCTCCGGTGCGTTCGGCCAGCCGCGCAGCGCGGCCTGCAGGCCGTCGGCGGCGAGGCGGAACTGGCCTGCCAGCTGCGCACGTTCGGCCAGCAGCGTGGCCTGTTCCGGCAGCAGCGGCACGAAGTCGGGATCGGCATCCAGCGCCTCGCGTTGCAAGGCCAGCGCGCGCCGTTCCTGCTTTTCCTGCAGCAGCCGGTGCATGTACTGGCGGGTATGTTCGCGGCGTTCGTCGTGGCGCGCGCTGCCGCGCAACAGGCGCTGGTACAGCTCGTGCACGCCCAGGCTCACCGCGCGGCTGCGTACCTCGCTGCGCAGCACCTGCAGCGCATCGTCGGTGTGGCCGTCGCGCACCAGTTGTTCGGCCTCGTCGAGCACGCGCTGGTCCGGGTCGTGGCGGGCGACGGCGTTGGCCGCCTCGGCGGCCGGTTCGTAGCCCAGCACGGCGTGATACTGGTAGACCAGATAGCCCAGCAGGTGGAAGGCGGCGAACAGGCCCCAGATCGTCACCACGGTGACCGCCAGGTCGGCGATTACCGGCGGCAGGACGCGCTGCAGCCAGGCGGCGGCGCTCAGCGCGCTGGCCTGGATCACGAACAGCAGGCCGAACGCGGCCAGGTAGGGCCAGCCGATGCGCAGCGCCAGGCCGATCGACACGGCCGGGTTCAGCGCGCGGCGCAGGCTACCGTCCATCGCCAGGGAAATCAGGATGCCCGGCTGCAGCAGCACCACCGCCAGCAGCATCAGCAGGCTGCCGACCGGCCCGGCCAGCATCAGCGTGGCGAACACCGCCATGCCGAGCAGGATCATCATCGCCAGCAGCCGCAGCACCACGCCGTCGCCGATGTCGAAGCCGCGCTCCGGCGCGTCCAGGTAGCCGTCGGCGGTGTGCCGCAGGATCTCGAAGGCGTACTTGTAGATCGCCAGGGTGGTGACGATGCCCAGGATCCAGCCGATGCCGGGCAGCATTCCCAGCAGGCTGCACAGGGTCAGCGCGATCAGCGCGTACAGTGCGCCGCCGCGCAGCGGGTACAGCGCGATGGCGCGGGTCCGCGCCCAGAACGGTTCGGGTGTGCTGCGATGTGCGCGGCTTGCGCCCACGCGCCGACGATCTTCCATGACTCCCCCTGTCTACGAAGTGCACCGATTGTGCAGTGCGGTCGGGACGCGCGCAATCGGGAGACGGGCGGGGCGGCTGCGCGATGCGGATGGCCGCACCGAGGGAGTGTGGTCGGCTGCGCAAAGCGCAACCGGGGCCGCCTGGCCCGCACGCGTGCTGGCTACACTGCGCGGTCGAGCGGCGGGAGATGTGCGGTAGGTGCCGTGCCCGCCGTCCCACCGTGTTCCTCATGTCCTGGAGCCTTGCTTGGACCCCTCCTGCATTTCCGGCAATCCCCGCGTGCGCGTCACCCACATCGAAGTGCTGTCGGACAACTGGTATGTGTTGCGCAAGGTCAGTTTCGATTTCCAGCGTCAGGACGGCCGCTGGCAGCCGCTCACCCGCGAGGCCTACGACCGCGGCAACGGCGCGGCCATCCTGCTGTACAGCCGCGCCAAGGGCACGGTGATGCTGACCCGCCAGTTCCGCATGCCGACCCTGCTCAACGGCAATCCCGACGGCATGCTGATCGAAGCCTGCGCCGGGCTGCTCGACCATGACGATCCGGAGACCTGCATCCGCAAGGAGACCGAGGAGGAGACCGGCTACCGGATCGAAAACGTGCGCAAGGTGTTCGAGGCGTTCATGAGCCCGGGTTCGGTGACCGAGCGGCTGTACTTCTTCGTGGGCGAGTACGTGGACCGCGACAAGATCGGTGCCGGCGGCGGCGTGGCCGCCGAGGGCGAGGAGATCGAGGTGCTGGAGCTGGCGCTGGATGCGGCGCTGGCGATGATCGACAGCGGCGCGATCGCCGATGCCAAGACCATCATGCTGCTGCAGTACGCCAAGCTGCACGGGTTGCTGGGATAGCGCCGGATCGCGCGGATCCCGTAGGAGCGGCTGAAGCCGCTCCTGCGCGAAGCCAGTGGCCGGGATATCTCGGCGTGCGTCGCGCTCAGCGCTTGCCGCCGAAGATGCTGCCGAAGATGCCGCGCACGATCTGCTGGCCGATGCGGTTGCCGATGGTCCGCGAGGTCTGCTTGGCCATCGCCTCCAGCATGCCCTGGCGGCGCTTGGTGCCGAACACCGCGTCCTTGACCGCCTGGCCGAAGCCGCTGTCCTGCGCCTCGTCCTGCTCGCGGGTGCGCGCCGGCGGCGCGGCGCTCCGGTCGGCGCTGCGTTCGACGCGGCGCGCCAGCAGTTCCGCGGCCGATTCGCGATTGACCGGGGTGTCGTAGCGATCGCCGACCGGGCTGCCGGCGCGCACCTGCGCGCGCTCGGCCGCGGAGATCGCGCCCATGCGGCAGCGCGGCGGCGCGATCAGGGTCTGCTGCACCGGTGCCGGCACGCCCTTGTCCTGCAGCGTGGAGACCAGCGCCTCGCCGGTGCCGAGCTGGGAGATGGCCTTGGCCACGTCCAGCTTGGGATTGGCCACGAAGGTCTCGGCGGCGGTGCGCACCGCCTTCTGGTCGCGCGGGGTGTAGGCGCGCAGCGCGTGCTGCACGCGGTTGCCGAGCTGGCCGAGGATGCTGTCGGGCACGTCGTCGGGGAACTGCGAGCAGAAGTACACGCCCACGCCCTTGGAGCGGATCAGCCGCACCACCTGTTCGATGCGCTGCACCAGCGCCGGCGGCGCATCGTCGAACAGCAGGTGCGCCTCGTCGAACACGAACACCAGCTTGGGCTTGTCCAGGTCGCCCACTTCCGGCAGCCGCTCGAACAGTTCCGACAGCAGCCACAGCAGGAAGGTCGAGTACAGCCGCGGTTTGAGCACCAACTGCGCGGCGGCGAGGATGCCGATCACGCCGCGGCCGTCGTGGTCGACCCGCATCAGTTCGGCCAGGTCCAGTGCCGGTTCGCCGAAGAAACCTTCGCCGCCATCCTGGGCCAGGCGCAGCAGCGCGCGCTGGATCGCGGCCACCGATTGCGCGCTGACCAGGCCGTACTCGGTGGAGATGTCCTTGCGCTCTTCCACCACCAGCGCCAGCAGTGCGCGCAGGTCGTCCAGGTCGAGCAGCAGCAGGCCGCGGTCGTCGGCCA